>JBFMBX010000057.1:0-1006 GCA_040754815.1 Chloroflexota bacterium | reverse complement strand
TTTCCCTACAATGGGAACCACGCTGAGGAAACAACAAAGCTCTTTAACAACTAGCAGAACGTGAAACTGGCCTTAACAAAGGCTTGCCACAGGCAGGCCTTGATTAAGATTTGTTCACTCTTGATTAAAATTTGTTCACTGAAGAGGAGCCGCCATGGCAATTCGCATATCGCAAACATCCAAACTAAATGCCCGGTCGTGGTCTCTGGAAGCACGTACCACCTGCCCAGGGTCTATCGGTGCCGATGGGGAATTGGTGGATGCCTGCCAGGGCTGCTATGCGGCACCAGGTGGAGGATACTACGTGCTCGAACACGTGAGAGCACCCAGGTTGGAGAACCAGGAGGACTGGAAACGCCCGGAATGGGTGGACGACATGGTGGCAGAACTGGACAGGGACAGATATTTCAGGTGGTTTGACTCTGGTGACGTGTACGACATCAGGCTGGCCAAGAAAATCCTGGATGTCATGACACGTACACCGTGGGTGAAACATTGGCTACCCACCCGCATGCACAAATTTCCCAAGTTCAGGGAGGTGCTGGAGGCGATGGAATCACTGCCTAATGTGAGGGTCCGGTATTCGTCGGACTCAATCCGTGGGGAATACACCAATGAACACGGGAGTGTCATCTACGGGAAAGACCAAGAACCGCCCAAGGGCACCTTCGCCTGCATGGCCTACACCCAAAGAGGGAACTGTGGGGTCTGCCGCGCCTGCTGGGACAAGGGGGTTAAAACCGTCGCCTACCCGCAGCATGGCTCACTCATGAAATCAGTGAATCGCAAGGTAATCATGCTCAAGGTGGCTAACTGAGGAAACAGCGAAACAGACCTTAACAAAGGCCTGCCCGATGCCCTGATGCTCAGGAAACCACGGGCAGGCCTTGATTAAGATTTGTTCACTCTTGATTAAACTTTGTCCACTGAGGAGGAAACGACATGAACATCAAAACCAAAACCACTTCTGCTGGCGAAACCCATCTGCCGATCATCGGCAAAAAAC
>JBFMBX010000056.1:0-1019 GCA_040754815.1 Chloroflexota bacterium | reverse complement strand
CCCAGCCAGAGCAACCAGCGTGGGTAACGGTAACCGTCCATCAGGTCTGCCCGGCGCCAGCCAACCCAAAGGAATAAAGTTAACCCCAGGGGAAGCACCAGGCCATTGAACCCGCCAGCAAACACCAGCAGAGCTGCGGGGGCTGTACCCAGGCACAGATACACAACCAGAGTGAATGCAATAAATATCAGAGTGGCGATATTGCGCTGGCGCTCAGTAATCCCCGGGCGGAAAACGGAAATAAAAGAAACGGATGTCCATGCGGCGCCTACCACGCTGGAAAGTGCTGCGGCCCACAATACAATACCGAAAATACGCAGGCCCACATTACCGGCTGCGGCCAGGAATGCCTGAGAAGCCGGGTTTGCATTGTGGCTGGAGAGATCAATGGTGACACCACTGGCAACCACGCCAAAAATAGCCAGAAACAGCACATAACGCATGATGCCGACCACAATAATCCCGCGGTTGGCCGCCGAAGAAACTTCTTTGATGTGTTCTTTGCCGCTGATGCCCTTATCGAGCAGGCGGTGAGCACCCGCATAACTGATGTAACCCCCGACAGTACCGCCAACAATAGTGGTGATTGCCGCAAAGTTAATATTGCTGGGGAACACGGTTTCACGTAGTGCCATGCCCAATGGTGGGTGTGAAACCAGTGCCACGTAGAGTGTCAGCACTATCATGACAACCCCCAGCGCAATAAGCATGCGGTCAAGCGCTACACCAGCACGGCGTGAAGCAAAAATATAAATCGCAATAGCTGCGCTGATAAGCCCACCCAGTTTAGGGCTCAAGCCAAACAAGGCATTCAGCCCTAAACCGGCGCCCGCGATGTTGCCAATGTTGAACACCAGTCCGCCAAAGATAACCAACACAGCCAACAGGTAGCCACTGCCCGGTATTGCCCGGTTTGCTACCTCTGCTGCATTCATTTGTGTCAGGGTTACCACGCGCCAGATATTTTGCTGTACGACAAAGTCAATCAGGATAGAAGCCAGAATACCGAACGCGAATGC
>JBFMBX010000055.1:0-1043 GCA_040754815.1 Chloroflexota bacterium | reverse complement strand
GCCTTTGTCATCCTGTTCAACGCACGCACCATGGCCATAGCTTCCGCTACCTGACCATCGTAGTCACGCAGCGTCAGTGAATCTCCCAACAACTGCTTCATTCTGTACATTGCCGTTTCCGCTATCGAGCGACGGTTATATTCCGTTGTCCATTTCCACCGTGCATTGCTTCCGCTCAGCCGCTGATTAGCAACGGCACGGTTGCGGTCTGCGTACTCACCGGGCCAGTAACCTGCTCCTTTTCGGGGAGGAATAAGCGCGCTGATTTTTTTGCGGCGCAGTTCATCGTGACAGAGCCGGGTATCGTAAGCCCCGTCTGCCGCGGCTGCCCTGATTTTTCTGTGAGTCTGCCGGATAAGGCCCGGGAAGGCTTCTGAGTCCGTGACGTTATTCAGCGACAGGTCTGCACAGACAACTTCATGTGTGTTGCTGTCAACAGCAAGATGCAACTTTCGCCAGATACGACGGCGCTCTTTGCCGTGCTTTCTGACTTTCCATTCGCCTTCACCAAAGACCTTCAGCCCGGTGGAATCAATCACCAGGTGTGCGATTTCACCCCGGGTGGACGTTTTGAAACTGACATTAACCGACTTTGCCCGCTTACTGACACTGGTGTAATCCGGGCAGCGCAACGGAACGTTCATCAGGGCAAAAATGGAATCAATAAAACCCTGCGCAGCCCGCAGGGTCAGCCGGAATACGCGTTTAATCACCAGAACGGTGGTGATGGCGAGATCAGAATAGCGCTGGGGCCTTCCTCGTGATGAAGGCGTTGCCGACTCATACCAGGCCTGAATCGCCTCATCATCCAGCCAGAAAGTGAGGGAGCCACGGTTGATGAGAGCTTTGTTGTAGGTGGACCAGTTGGTGATTCTGAACTTTTGCTTTGCCACGGAATGGTCTGTGTTGTCGGGAGGATGCGTGATCTGATCCTTCAACTCAGCAAAAGTTCGATTTATTCATAGATGGTCGCCTCCTGTTTGCCAAGCTAAATATGTTGTGGTGGCTTTACTGGTCATCGATTGCAGCCATAGATCCGGACT
>JBFMBX010000054.1:0-1048 GCA_040754815.1 Chloroflexota bacterium | reverse complement strand
GGAGCGCCGCCGCCCCCTACGCCCGGATAGGCATGAACCTCCGCTACCCCGGACAATACTGGGATGCCGAAAGCGACCTGTACTACAACTGGAACCGGTACTACGATCCGGGAACGGGACGGTACGTGCAGAGTGATCGCATCGGCACTGTGCTGTATCGCGACATGGCCACAAAGAGTTTTGCGCAACACGGATTGGCCCGCCCGGAGTTGGCCTCGCTGCTCTACAGAGCACAGCCAGAATTCAACCACCCTTACAACTATGTCGGCGGGAATCCGATGAATTACATCGACCCGCTCGGCCTCTCGAAATTTGACAAGACCTTCGGGCTGCCAAAGGAGTTCTGGAATTGGTACCACCGAAAGTACAAGAGGCCTGGTGATCCGGATTTGGAGAAGGAAGAGGCCAAAGATCTGTGCGAGCAGTGGAAGAAAGATGGTCGACCTGGCCGAGATAATAAGCAGCGGGGTTCGGCTGACCCGAGTTTGCTGGATTGGCTTGTGCCATGGTGGCTTTATTCGGGAGATGCTTACTAGACCCTGCTAGAGCAAGGAAACACACAATGGCACAAGCTACATTCGATATAGAGCTCGCATTATTAAGCCCCGGTGAGTTGTGGCAAGAGGTTGAAAATAGCCTGCGCGGTTTTTGTGAATTTGAAGACAGGAGAGAACAGGGCTGGGGTCTGGTCGTTCGGGCAATCAATCCTCCTGTTGCCTCATTGGGGGAACAGTTGGAAGGTTTTATGTCTTTACTTGCTGGCCATGAGGCATTGTTGCGCAACTGTCAACCCACCCTCAGAATCGCGGCCTTTAATCCCAAT
Source organism: Chloroflexota bacterium (assembly GCA_040754815.1). Classification (GTDB taxonomy): domain Bacteria; phylum Chloroflexota; class Anaerolineae; order Anaerolineales; family Anaerolineaceae; genus Bellilinea. Next base: position 225 of record JBFMBX010000054.1, on the reverse strand, counting down.
TTGACTCTTACATTGATCCTTGAAGAATTAGATAAAGTCTGTGCCCTTGGAGCCAAGGTTGAATTGAGCGTTTATCCCACCGATGATTAGCCCGCGTAGTTCAGGAGAAAAGACCCCTCACATCTGTCCCACGAAAGCCCTCAAGGAATGGAGACGGCATGCAAGCAAGGAAGCACATGGCCCATCGGCGCCGAAGGCCGCGCAACCGAAAAGCCCCCGGCAGCA
>JBFMBX010000053.1:0-1081 GCA_040754815.1 Chloroflexota bacterium | reverse complement strand
CCTGCGCCGCCTACTGGAAGCCCTGCCCTTTGATGATCTGGACGAAGCCACCGACGGGCTGCTGGTGTACGGCGAAAACTACCAGGCCCTGCGCCTGCTCCTGGAGCGCTACCGGGACCAGGTGAAATGCGTCTATATTGATCCGCCGTACAATACTGGCAGCGACGAATTCATCTACAAGGACCGCTATCAGCATTCCAGTTGGCTATCTCTCATCAGAGAAAGACTGCAAATCGTTCGGCAGTTTCTAAGCGAAAAAGAAGGTTATATTTTTGTCAGTATTGATGACAATGAATACGCCAACCTAAAGACAGCTTTTGACTTGGTGTTCGGTCCTTATAACTTCGTTGCGACTGTGATCTGGCAAAAAGTCTTCGCACCCAAAAATACTGCGAAGTACTTCTCAGAAGACCACGACTACATCCTGGTCTACGCTCGAAATAAAGCCCACTGGCAGCCTTACTTGTTGCCGCGTAGTGGAGAGGCTGAAGCAAGATATAATAATCCCGATAATGACCCAAGAGGGCCTTGGACTTCTAGCGATCTAACAGCAAGAAATTATTATAGCGAAGGGCAATACGAGGTGGCTAGCCCGGGTGGCAAGACTTTTCGACCAGCAATCGGTACATATTGGCGCGTATCTAAAGATAAATTCAAAGAGTTGGACCAAGATAATCGTATTTGGTGGGGTGAAGATGGAAACAACATGCCCCGCTTGAAGCGATTTCTTTCAGAAGTGAAGCCCGGGGTTGTACCTCAAACACTTTGGAAACACGAGGACGTTGGCAATACACAAGAAGCCAAAAAGGAGTTGTTGGCTGTTGTTACCTTTAAGAGAACAGAAGACGTCCTAAATACCTTGAAACCTACAAGGTTGATCAGGCGCATTCTCCAGATCACAACTACGTCTCAATTATCAACTTGGATCACTGATTTCTTCGCCGGTTCCGGCACTACCGGCCATGCGGTCATCAACCTGAACCGCGAGGACGGCGGGCGGCGCAAGTTCATCCTTGTGGAAATGGGCGAGTACTTCGATACCGTGCTCCTGCCGCGTATCGCCAAGGTGATGTACACGCCG
>JBFMBX010000052.1:0-1114 GCA_040754815.1 Chloroflexota bacterium | reverse complement strand
ACAGCATTGACGTGGATGAACCGAATATCTACAGCGGCATCCTGCAGGGGATGGCAGAAAAGCCATATCTCTCTGCAGACCTGACGGTTATTGAAGTGGGAAAAATTTGGGATTATCTGATCTGGTCGCTGATCTTTGACGAATTTCGCGAAAAGGATCCTGCCATCAAAGCCGCCAGCCTGATGGTTCGCAAGGGAACCGCATCCCATTTTGTTTATGACCTTCTGACCGGTTTGTTGAACAAATATGTGGATGAAAGCGGACGGGTCGCCAGCGACCTTTCTGCCACCACCTCTTCACCCGTCTTCGAAAACGCCAAAGCCAAAGTGCTGGAAATCACGCGCAGGGAGCCGGTCATCGTGGCGATTGACACGTTCGAGCGGTATAACCGCGAAGACATGGCAATGATGATCGTCACCGCCGCCCTCATCCAGCGCGCCAATGAATTCAACATCTCTTATGCCCATCGGGGCGTTCACGTCAAGGCGTTTGTTTCGGCGGAAATTTTTCCCCACATCAAGGAAAGCATCATCACCAACACCACCAAATTCATCCGCAACCCGGTCTATCTGCGCTGGAAGCCGAAGGATTTGATTCGCCTGATCATGTGGCGCTTCTACCGCTACATGGAGGAACGGGGGCACCGCCTTTCGCTTCACGAACCCGCCTGGGATAATTTCAACGACATTCTGGCAAAACTTTGGAATCCGTTCTTTGGCGAAAAGGTGCAAAACCTGCGCGGCGGATGGGAGCGCAGTTTCCCCTACATTTTGCGCCACACCCAAATGAGACCCCGCCAACTGGTGGTCATCTGCAATCAAATTGCCCGTCAGGCAGAGCGAAGCGGAAAGTTTCCCCATTTCAAGGAAGTGCCCATCCCCCAAATAATCTCCGAGTGCGAATACGATCTGGCAGACGAAGTTCTAAATTCCTACGATTTGATTTACCCGCACGTGGCAGACATCATCACCGCACTGACCAATGCGCCGATGATTTTCAAAGGAAACTACCTCGATCAAGTCGCCAAGCGGACTTCCAGTGCATGGGCGCCGGGGACATATTCCACAGCCGCCTTCCGCCGCGTGGTGGCGGAATTAGGAATCGTCGGCAAGGT
>JBFMBX010000051.1:0-1128 GCA_040754815.1 Chloroflexota bacterium | reverse complement strand
CGCTGCTGTCAGATTTCTGGCGCAGAACATAGAACCAATGCCATTGATCCAGCCATTTTAGGACTTCTACCGAGCCAAATTCGCAATCGCCTACCAGAAAAACGGGTATGCCGACAGGCAAAAGGGAGCGAACGTAATTCAACAAAGCCAACTGCTTGAGCGCGCTGCTATGACCACGCACCTGCCGCACCCATGTCCAGGCAATTGGAATCGCCCGCCTTCGATACGCCAGGCTGACCATGAGCAGTTGATGCCCAAAACCAACTTTGGTACCATCCACAATCAAGCGCACTTCTTTCAAACACTGCCACTGCGCCTGGAGCCAGCGGCGGGCAATCGGCTCGTACCATTCCCGCACGCGCACGGCAGGATTGTCCAGAAAACGGCTCAAGCGGCGCGTGATGCTCACCAGGTTGGCAAGTCCAGGAATCTTCCCTGCCACCTTGCTCAAATGCACCGAACGGCTTTGGTAGATTCCGATGATCAGCCAGACAAAGTTGCGCAAACGGGTGATCCGTTCGTTGGGTCGCAGTTCACAAATTTCTCGCATCCAAGTATGATACAGGCGGTTGGTCGGCATAAGCATCTCCAAGTAAATCGTTTTGTTGCAAAAACAAATTTACTCGATTTTGCTCGCCGATCAACCCCCTTTGTTTCAAAACTGTCTGGTGGCTAAAATCACCCAATGCGTTTTCACTTATAACCTTTACATCAGGAGAAAGGCAATAAGGCATAAGATTCCTCCTGAGAAAGTGTCTGAAAAGTCATGCATTGGCTAATCGGCGGAGCATCAAACGGATCATCGCAGCATAGATAAACGCCTCACTGGATTCGGGCAAACGTTCATAGTCGCGTGCCAAGCGCCGCTGACGTACCAGCCAGGCGAAAGTGCGTTCCACAATCCACCGTTTGGGCAGGATTTGAAAGCCCGCTTGACCTTTGGCTTTTTCAACGACCTCCAACTTCCAACCAAAGAGGTCTTCTAACCAGGTAATCAACTCACCGCGATAACTGCCGTCTGCCCAGATAAGCTCCAAGCGTTGGACAACTTCTTTTTCGAGACCGATCGTTTTCAGCAAGGCTTTGGCGCCCTCGCGGTCTTGCCCATTGCCAGCCGTGACCACCACC
>JBFMBX010000050.1:0-1146 GCA_040754815.1 Chloroflexota bacterium | reverse complement strand
TTAAATGACCCGGTTCATTGCGATAGCTGGCGTTGCCAAGAATGGGAGTGCCTTGCCATTGTTTTTCGATCTGAGTGCGTTCGGGTTGTGCGTTGAACCACCGAATGAATTGATTCGCCTTGGCCAGGAGGCGATAGCTGGAAGGTGAGGCGGCGACGCCCATGGCGTAATAAAATGGTTGCAGTTCGACATGCTTGGGCAGAATTTCAAGCTTTCCGTACCATGGACTGGACTTGTTTTCACATGCCCAGTAATAGATAGGCAAATCCACGCCAAAGGCGTCGACGATACCATCGGCAAGGCAGTTATGAATACGAGACTGGTCAGAGTAGGCAATCAGGTTGCCCAGCATGAGTTTTCCGTTCGCCTTTTTCTCGTTGCTGCTCCATCTTACCCCGTTGTCCTCAAGAACCTGGAATGCTGCGGGGTCGTTAATAATTCCAACCACCTTGCCATCAAGGTCCTCGATGGATTTAATCCGGTTATCGCCTTTGCGTCGTGCCAGAATCCAGTGCAGATATGTATAGGCTTCCGAATAGGCGACATTGGAATACTGTGCCGATGGGGGTAGGGCACTGATGACGATATCGGCAGGTGGTTCACCAAACCTCTTGCCCGCGCTCAACAACTCGGTACACATGTCCCAGGGCGTTTCGATGAAGTCGCACGACACTCCAAGAAACTTGGCGAATGCTTTTGCATAGTCGATATCCAGACCCTTGAGCGGCTCGCCAAGTCGTTCTCGAAAAGACAAGCCGACGAAATTGGGCTCAACCGCTACGCGCAACGTGCCTCTCTGCAAAATATCATCCAGCTGATCATGGTCAGGGTCCGGAACTAGGTGGAGCTTCTTGTTTATTATTTCAAAGCTCTGAAGCGCCCGGTCGATCCTGCCAGATATTAAGTCCACTTGTTCAAGCCCTTGGCTCATTTCCTCGGCGACATCACTGATATGTTTGCTTTTGTCGTTTATTCTCTTGATCGTTCCTGAACTCAAGTCCAGTGTTTCGAAGATAACCGCAGTGTTTTCCATGATTGCCTTGAGTTGATTTCCGATCGACTGGAACAACTCGGTCAACTGGGCTGTGGATGATTGTATTGTCGAAACAAACTCGGATAACTTTTCTACATTGGTTTTTCGTATGT
>JBFMBX010000049.1:0-1209 GCA_040754815.1 Chloroflexota bacterium | reverse complement strand
AAAACGCCCAACCGTTGGTTGGGCGTTTTTTGCTGTAAGAGCCTGACGATGACCTACTTTCACACGGGAATCCGCACTATCATCGGCGCGGAGGCGTTTCACTGTCCTGTTCGGGATGGGAAGGAGTGGGACCACCTCGCTATGGTCATCAGGCATAACTTTTTGTTGTCGCGACGGTGGTCGTGACAACGAATTCATAGAGTGAATCAGTGTGTATTTTGATTGCGTCAGTTGGCAGAACGCCCTGATCGAATGATCAAAGTTATAGGGTCAAGCCGCACGAGCAATTAGTACTGGTTAGCTTAACGCATTGCTGCGCTTCCACACCCAGCCTATCAACGTCCTGGTCTAGAACGACTCTTTAGGGGGCTCGAGGCCCCGGCAGATCTCATCTTGGAACGAGTTTCCCGCTTAGATGCTTTCAGCGGTTATCTCTTCCGCACTTAGCTACCCGGCAATGCCACTGGCGTGACAACCGGTACACCAGAGGTGCGTCCACTCCGGTCCTCTCGTACTAGGAGCAGGCTTCCTCAAATCTGCAGCGCCCACGGAAGATAGGGACCAAACTGTCTCACGACGTTTTAAACCCAGCTCACGTACCTCTTTAAATGGCGAACAGCCATACCCTTGGGACCGACTACAGCCCCAGGATGAGATGAGCCGACATCGAGGTGCCAAACACCGCCGTCGATATGAACTCTTGGGCGGTATCAGCCTGTTATCCCCAGAGTACCTTTTATCCGTTGAGCGATGGCCCTTCCATACAGAACCACCGGATCACTATGTCCTGCTTTCGCATCTGCTCGACTTGTCAGTCTCGCAGTTAAGCACGCTTATGCCATTGCACTATCAGCACGATTTCCGACCGTGCCTAGCGTACCTTCGAACTCCTCCGTTACGCTTTGGGAGGAGACCGCCCCAGTCAAACTGCCCACCATGCACTGTCTCCGAACCGGATTCACGGTCCAGGGTTAGAACCTCAAACACATCAGGGTGGTATTTCAAGGTTGGCTCCACGGCACCTGGCGGCACCGCTTCAAAGCCTCCCACCTATCCTACACAGATCTGTTCAAAATCCAATGCAAAGCTACAGTAAAGGTTCATGGGGTCTTTCCGTCTTTCCGCGGGGAGATTGCATCATCACAAACATTTCAACTTCGCTGAGTCTCGGGAGGAGACAGTGTGGCCATCGTTACGCCATTCGTGCAG
>JBFMBX010000048.1:0-1230 GCA_040754815.1 Chloroflexota bacterium | reverse complement strand
TACTTGTTGTACAGTTTGCCGGTAAATTGCTTGATAGTCGATCTTTCGGCGGCCCTTGGAACAGCATCCAGGAGGGCGGAAAAGCTTTCTGACGAAAGAATCGAACGGCTCGTAAAGGCAGGTATCCAGGAGTCTTTTGATTGCCAATAATGAACCATTGAAGTCGGTTTTCAACTTTAAGAGCAGCAATAAACAATAGGTAGTGAGGGCTATGCAGAGCTGATTTTCCACCGCCTGCTGGCTTAAACCATAGAAGTGTTTAACGAACAAATGCTGCTTGATCCATTTAAAGAAGAGTTCTATTTGCCACCGGTAACGATAAATGTCGCCTATTTGTTCTGCAGATAGCGCAAAATCGTTCGTGAAAATTACTACTGGAGTGCCTGCGGTATCCTTGGTAGCAATCATCCGAAGGGGGTGTTTCATCCTGTAGGTGTACTTATTGCCCAAGTAAACGATGCAGTCTTTTTCGATCGGACCATTAGCGTCAACCGGGAGTTCTTGGTGGATTTCAATGATCGCATTGCCTTTTGAACGGGTAACAAACAGGATACCGTTTTCGCAGTAGCTGTCAAACTTTCGGTAGTCTACATAAGCCCGGTCGAACACGTTTACGGCATCCGGCTCTTCTACAATCATGTTATCCATCTGGGTTTTATCAGCGGGTTTTGCTGGGGTAACTATAACTTCATCCGGCAAGACGCCGCTTTCATAAAACCGAAGGCGCAGGTGAAGCTTCACGCCGGCCTTAGTTTTACGGAACTCTGCCCAGCGATATTTGGTTACACACAGGCTGATGGTAGAAGAGTCGATCAGGCTAAGGCGCCCCAGTTTCCGCTGAGCGGCAGCGAAGCCCATTTCGATGGCTGCCTGCAACTTTGCAGCTTTGAGGCACGCCTGCGCAAGGTCAGGCGGTAACTCTCTTAAGCGGCGCGAAAGCTGCGAATAGCTGATCGAACGCAGGTTAATCGCATTACTCAGTTCTTCATTGTTCAGGCTGTTGCTCACGTCCCGGAGACCCCTTAGTCGTTTTAATTGGGCAATGGCCAGGATCATAATCAGTTGCAATGTGGAAAGCTTCTTGTGGTACTTGTCAGCTTGCATAACCTTCGGGATTTGGGAAAAAGCTTGGCGAACCGGTTTGAGCAGTTGAAATATTGTGGATTTTGTGGTATCCTTGTCCTGCATGGAAGATCTCCCTTATTGTAGAGATTTGGGCAAGGACTACCT
>JBFMBX010000047.1:0-1277 GCA_040754815.1 Chloroflexota bacterium | reverse complement strand
TCGTTCTGGGTCAGATGCGTGTAGTTCATTGGGCAACTTCGACTTGGCGGTTGATGGGGCAACATGCTCACGCATTCTGACCCACCTTCCGGTTAATCAAAATTGCACTTCGAATTTGAATCCGCGCCTTTTTTTAGATATTTCTTAGCCTCGAATACCTCAAGAACCAGTATCACAATACATACCAGCAAAAAAACAAAAGCTATTTTTCGCTTACCCGCATCGCGAGCACGCTCAGAAAAATCACGCCTTCTCTGCTCATACGTTGACAGCCTTGAACCCATCAGTTCGATCTCAGCTATCCACCCCAAGCCTGATGGCAATTCAAACCAGCGAATTGTTGCCGGCCTAGGTGTTTTATTCCCGGCGTCATCGTAGAGCCAATCCATACTGACGACACGAAGGATTGTGGAATCCGTTCGAAACAGAATGGTTGAGCCATCTTTACGTTGCAACTGCAAATAATATTGCCTAGCCACTTTGGCCTCGGAGAGCATTCCACTATCGACGCGTAGCTTGTCAGGTTGAGGATATGGAGTAGAAAAATCATTTCCATCCTTTTGGCTAAAGTAAAACATCATCATCGCAAGCATCAGAGAACCCCAGAAAATTGGTATCCAAGCCTTTGGCCAAAAGCCCGGATAATCTCTACCTCTGAGGAAAATTCCCCATAGCACTTGTTTAAACAGTCGCCACGCTGTGATGGACTGTCTAGCCGCAACCCCATCACTCTTATGAGATTCCATTTACCCCACCCAACATCAACGAATAATTCCCCCCCGTCAGCTTGAACCCCAGCCGCCGCAGAAAGCTATCCAGTTTTTCCAGATCGGTACCGCTGTTGACCCCGGCATTCAGTTCCACCGCCCCGCGGTTTTCCGCCCATTTCTTGAAGGCCATGAGCAGGCGCAGGCCGGCGCCGCCCATGCGCTTTTCCGGCACACGTCGTAATGGATGACGCTGGCGACCAGACGGTTGGAAAAGAAGTGCTGCTCGACGCAACCGATGATGCCACCCGCCGGGTTGCCCGCGCTGCCTTCGGCGACGAAGAAGCAATGGCTGCCGCGGCAGTTCGTGGTGTCAGACCCGATTGAAGCCATCTCGGATTGTGCAGTTACCGTAATCACCTGACACCTGCCGTCTCTGAGGCCGCGGATTCAACCACGAAGTGCAACACGGTTGAATGATTGCATAAAAACCTGATGCGGGGTTTTCCAGCCCAGGCGTTTTCTGGGTCTGTGATTCAGCCGATCCATGATCATGGAAAGCTCCTCCTC
>JBFMBX010000046.1:0-1318 GCA_040754815.1 Chloroflexota bacterium | reverse complement strand
CATCGACACGCAGGAGAGTAATGGGCAGCCCCAAGCTGCTGCACAACCAGCCTAACAATCGCGTCAACTCGGACGGCAAAAAGCGGCGCTTCGCTCTGCTTTTTGCCGCCGGTTACGCGAAACGTTAGAGCGCGCTATGTCCCACCTCGAATCCCTCATCGTTGAATATCTCGACTGGCAGGGGTATTTGGTACGCCGCAATACAAAGATTGGCCGTTTGAAGCATGGCGGATGGGAAATGGAACTTGATGTAATCGGTTACAACCCACACAACGGTGACCTTGTTCATTACGAGCCGTCGGTTGATGCCCACACATGGGATACGCGCGAAGCCAGATACGCCAAAAAGTTTGAAGCGGCGAGAAAACTTATTTTTGCAGAAGTCTTCTCTTGGCTGCCGCCAGAAACCCCACTGCGCCAAATCGCCGTGTTTCCCTCTCACCCGAAAGGCCGAGACACCATTGCAGGTGGTCGAATCATGTCCATAGATGAGTTTGTCGCCGAGGTTCGTTCAAAGGTCGTCGAGTGTGGTGTTGCTTGCCGCAGCGCCATATCCGAAAACTATCCGCTTCTGCGCGTGTTGCAGCTTTCCCATTGTGGCTACAACCGCGCTCTCTAACATGGCGGTCAAGCGGGACTGGCTTACAGCGGGCTTTCGCCCGCTTCCAGCCAGCCCCTTACCTTTACGTTAGAGGCCAAATGCACCGGAGGTATCTACTCCCCCCGTTGGCTGCTGCCCTTGCATTCGTTGTGGGGCCAGTTGCTGCGATCTTTCCAATTTCCCTATTTCCCCGGTTTGCCGTTATAGCTGTGTATGTCGGCGCACCTTTAGCGGCACTTGGCGGTTTTCTGGTGGGCCTACTTTTTGGGCTAGCTCCAAAACCAGTACTCGGTTGGTTGTTCACCTTGTCTAGAGTTCGCCGTATTCTGCTTGTGGCTGCTGTTGGTGGCGTTACTGGCCTTATTTGTTATCTCCCGCTCCCTTACTGGTTTTGTTTCCGGGTTCACGACGATTGCGGCGGGTTATCCTGGGCATTAATGTCTTGGCAGAAGCTCCATTCCTTTCTGCCTTTGTGTTTTCTCGGTGGCGCCTTGACTGCTGTTGTAATTTGGCCTGTACTAGCTCGCGTTTTGGCCTCTAACACTGCGGTCAAGCGGGACGCGCCGCAAGCGGCGCGCCCCTTACCTTAAACGTTAGGAACCATCTCGCGCAGTTCGTCCCGAACTTCGCGCAAGTTCGCCATCGTCCATTCAGCGGCCATTTCACCGGCTGCGCTATTGCCAACGCTAACGCGGTAGGTCTCAACAACGCTTATAG
>JBFMBX010000045.1:0-1356 GCA_040754815.1 Chloroflexota bacterium | reverse complement strand
TCGAGAGCTTCAACGGCAAATTCAGGGATGAGTGCCTCAACGAGCAGTGGTTTGAATCGTTGTCACAGGCCCGGGAGTGCATTGCACATTGGCGGCGGGATTACAACGAGGTCAGGCCGCACAGCAGCCTGGGACGCATCCCGCCGGCACGATTCGCCCAGCAGCACCGCCAGCGCGCTGGCGGTGCTGCTGGCAGTGGGCAGAAACATAATTTCGATTAACCTTAACCCCGGACTTCTCCAATCAGCTGGTACGGTCAATGGGGGCAGGTCAGTTTAGATAAAAAGAAGGAAAGCGACTACTTTCTGAATTTCGTGACGTAGATCACCACAAAAAGACATAGCACCCATACCACGGTCAATCCCAAAAAAATTCGGAAATGCTGGTCTTGCGATTCCGTAATGTATCTGTACACACCATGATTATTTAACGGTACAAAGTAAACCCCATCGGGTGTTTGCTTTCCCGATGCAAAGTATTCATCAAAGAGTTTTTCAGAATAAAGCATGCATGCAGGTCCGAAGCATGCCGCGACACACTTTAATAATCCAACTGCAAATTTTTTCATTCTCTTTCCAATTTACGAGGCATACGCTCTGATTCGTTCAGTCCCATGAAGACGCTGATGCTATTTGCACTTGCAGTCACCGCCTCCAAATCTCTCCACGCCTGTATAGTTTCTGGTTCCATAACCTTGAACGCCAACACCTCCACCGAGCGTAATACCGACGCCACCTACTGGCTGATTGCGCGTACCACGCCCACCAAATGTATCAACGGTGCCGCCAAACCCAAAGCCAGCGTTCAACCCTACATTGGTTGAATAACCACCCAAATCGCAAATTGTGTCGCCGTTTGACCAGGCACCTTGAACGCCAGCGACAATACCCGTAGTGCCAAGTCCAGCACCACCGCCCGCAGTCCAATAGCCGCCCACATTTCCATTCCCATCGAAGGCAATCCCAACACCTACCGATCCTGTAGGGCCGACACCAAACACTGTAGGCATCCATGATCCATTGACAGAGAATCCTAGTTGGACTGTCCACAATCCCAATGGGTCGGTGTACTTGAGCGGATTCCCCCCCACATAGGTAAACCGATTCCACCCTCCCGCCAGCCCGATGGGATCGGCCTGCGTATAGCGCCCCAGCAGCGGCTGGTACTGCCGCTGCCAGTTGTCGTGCAGCGCGCTGTGCTCGTCTGCCATCTGGCCGGGGTAGCGCAGATCGAGCTCGAGCTTCGGGCTCGTGGCTTTGAGCAGCTGCGGTGCGGCAGTCATGGCCTTGTCGGGCTTCGCGGTGGCTTTGAGGGGGCCGCTGGGTGGGTTGGCTCCGAACGCACTATACGGCCATT
>JBFMBX010000044.1:0-1373 GCA_040754815.1 Chloroflexota bacterium | reverse complement strand
CCGATAGGGCTGGAGGGGGGAGTGAACACGTATGGGTATGTGGGCCAAAATCCGCTGCGCTACGTTGACCCGAGCGGGCATGTCGCAGCCGGGATTCTACTGCCCGTGCTTGAGGTCTGCGCCGGAGTCGCCTCACGACTACTTCCGAAGCTTGCACAAGGGGCAATGATCGTCAAGATCGTTGATTGTGATGAGGATTGTGTAAAGAAGGATGAGGATTGTGATCCGCCTGCTGGAACACAGTGCTATGAATACAACTCCGGACATCAACACAAGGGTTACGATCCTCACTATCATATATGGCAGCATAACCCGGTTTCTTCGAGGGCTTGTCAATGGAATAAGCGTAGATCACGTCGTTATACCTATGATGGCAACGAGCCGCCGCCGCCAAATACTCGTCCTTGCGAAAGTTACCCTAGTTGGTTGAATCGGAAAGGTGGCTAGATGGTTAAGTTTGTTTGTGTGGGGTTGGATATAAGGACCTTGCCAGCTGCGCGGGGGGTGTCTGCTGATGCGACTGTATGGGAGCAAGACGAGTATTTGTATGGATATGCGCAGTGTGAGCTTGGGGTGGCTGAAAATGCATTTCAATTATTGCACCCGTGTGGGGAGATGGTGGTGTCTGATTTGGTGAGTTTGGTGGCGTCAAAAAATGACGCAGCCTTGGTTTCTTTGTGGTTGCCTAAAGTCGTTTTTGAGTCGTGTCAGTTGGCGAAGTGGTTTTCCACTCCAATCGATCTATCAGGTTATGTTTTGGATACTATTGGCTTTGATGTCTGTGATATTGATGGATTCTTCTCGTATCTTGATATGATTTCGGGTCTGGGTTCGACAGTTAGAATTTTTGATGAAACTGAATTAATGGATGCTTTTGCGGTGGCGCAAGCTGCGAATTTTGTTGTCACTAAGCACAGTCCCTTTGTCGTCGTAGAGTTAAAAAGTGTCATTGTTAAACCTGCATAGATTCGGGTGGTCAAGGGAAGAGCCTTCACATCTGTCCCACGAAAGCCCCCAAGGAATGGAGACGGCATGCAAGCAAGGAAGCACATGGCCCATCGGCGCCGAAGGCCGCGCAACCGAAAAGCCCCCAGCAGCAACCGCCTTGCTCAACGCGGTCGCCATCCTGTCACACACGACGCGGCGGGCAACATCCTTGACGACGGCGTCCGGCAATACCGCTATGACGCGGCGGGCCGCCTGAGCGCCATACATCGCCACGGCATTCCCCTGGCCAGCTACCGCCACGACCACCGAGGGCTGCGACGTCAGAAGACCGTCTTTGGTCTCACCATCCACTACCACTACGACCCCCAAGGTCGACTGCTGAACGAACAAGGCGGCCCCGACCCCACGGCCCGGCGTCACTACCT
>JBFMBX010000043.1:0-1421 GCA_040754815.1 Chloroflexota bacterium | reverse complement strand
GGCAGCGGCACCCAATCCGGCGGAGCAAATGGATTCTGAGCACGGTAAATCACATGATCCAGGGCTGTCAATACCGCCTGACTGAGATTCAGACATGAGTTGGGACAGGGGGGTGAACGATCGCAACGAATGACGCCAAAGCATTATTGACAATGGCTTGCCACGCAGGGGGCGGAAGCCACCATTTCTGTTTGAGCAAGATAAACAAACCGGAGTAGCGCCGCCATTTCTTGCCCGTCTTGTGCGGAAGGACATCCACGCTCTTGTTTGGCTGGAAGGTCTCCCCATACAGGCGGTCTCGCAAGTCTTCACCGATCAACAAGGCAATCGCATAAACCAACAGCAGCAGCGCTAGCATCTTTTCCATGTTCTCCTGCCGCTTGTTCATCAGCCGGTTCATCCCCAGCAGTCCCTTCAAATCGCGGAAGGTTTCCTCGATTTTCATCCGCGAGAGATACATCTGCCACGCCCGCTCGGGTTCGAGGTTGGTCATCACCCACAGCGGTTCAGCCAGGCCCTTCTTCCAGACACCGATCAGGTTGACGCACACCTTGCCCTTGTACCACACCGCCGAGTGAATGACCTTTTCGCCGGGCGAGAGTGCCAACACAACTGCTTTGCCCTCTGCATCCCAGAACTTGGGCGGGTGGCTGCCTAGGTTCAGACGAATGACAAAATTGACCCCTTCTTCGACCAGATGGAGCAATAATTCGAGGTAACTGAATTCCCGATCCAACACCAACGGACGCTCCCCCAGCAGGTCTTTCAATCCGGCGAACGCCCGGAGATGGTTCACATTGCGCGACGACCGGTCAGCCGCGATGGTCTTGGACGAGTAGGTCAGAAAACCGCAAGGGATAGCCCGCCCGCGATAGGGTGTGGCTAACAGCAACACCCAAAAGCCGCGCGTCTTGCCGTCTTTGAGCGTGCCAACATACTCCGTCTTCCGCGCTTGTGGACGTTCCATCTCGGTCGGGTCGCCAATCACATACTCGGCTTGTTCACAAAACAAACGCCATAGCATGGGGCGCGGGTCAACTTGTCGCACAAAGCGCTGGATGCGTTTGTAACTGGCGGCGTTGCCGCCACGCATCTTGGCTGCAATCTCACTCAACCGCAAGGAGCGGGCTGCCAATATCGCTTGCCCAATTTCTGCCGCTTTGGCAGCGGTGGTTTCATCCTCAAAAAACTGCTGCATGAAAGACCGCATTGGGATATACTTATCCATGATGAGCCTCCTATACCGATGGGTTGATATGAACTATAAGTATCGGTTGGGAGGCTCTTTATATACTACAAATGTCCCAACTCATGTCCGAACTTCAGGTCAAAACAGTTGACATTCAACCTGACCAAGCGTATAATAATGCCCGCAAAAGCCCCGGCTGAAGTTGCGCTGGGGCGAAAAACTGTACCCCAAC
>JBFMBX010000042.1:0-1442 GCA_040754815.1 Chloroflexota bacterium | reverse complement strand
GCGAAAGTCGTTTTGGAGATCATCAGCGGAACCAAGAGTGCGGCCGAAATCTGTCGAGAACATAGTTTGAAACCAGACTTGCTCTCACACTGGAAGAACCAGTTTCTCGCCAATGCGTCCAAGGTGTTCGAGAATGGCAAGGAAACGGATCCTCAGCAAGTGCGCATGGAGGAGCTGGAGAAACTGGCAGGCAAGCAAAGCCTGGAGATCGAAATCCTAAAAAAAGCATTGACGATCTTGCCCCAGACCCACAAGCGAAGCTCAGGCTGAGTCGCAAGATGGCAGAACAATATCCGAAGACCGCGGTGTGCCGGGCACTGAATGTCAAGCGCAGCAGTCTGTATTACCAGCCACGCCGAGGGGAGATACCCGCACTCAAAAGTGCCATTCATGACGTGTGTGCCTGTTTTCCATGCTACGGGTATCGGCGTGTGACCGCCGAATTGCATCGACGGCACTGGCCCGTCAACCGCAAACGGGTTGCCCGCTTGATGCAAGAAATGGGTTTACAAGCCAAAACAGTGGCGCGCAAACGCCGAACCACCGACAGTTCGCACCCATTTCCGCGGTATCCGAACCTGATGCAGGGTCGGGTGGCGCAATACCCGGATGAAGTTTGGGTGGCGGACATCACCTACGTTCGCCTGAAACACGGCTTTGTGTATCTGGCGGTCCTGATGGATGTTTACACTCGTGCCATTCGTGGCTGGCACCTGGGACGTACTCTCGAACAGGCACTGACCCTGGAGGCTTTACTCAAAGCGTTTGCTACCCAGCATTGTCCACAGATCCATCATTCCGATCAGGGGGTTCAATATGCCGCCACAGAATACACCGAACTTTTACAAGCCCAAGGTGTTCGCATCAGCATGGCGGACGTCGGTGAACCGACCCAGAACGGGTATGCCGAACGTCTGATGCGGACCATCAAAGAAGAGGAGGTTGACCTTTCCGACTACGAAGACTATGATCAAGCTTACCAGCAGATTGGCCGGTTTCTGGATGACGTGTACATGCGCAAGCGTGTCCACTCATCTTTGAACTATCTGACCCCGGCTGAGTTCGAAGCCCAGTGGCATTAACTTGATAGCCATCGCCACTTTTCTGTCCAGTTTTTTGGGGTCACTACAGTTTGCCAGAAAAATCACCTTTGCCCAAATGACTTGCCTGACTTAAACGCCAGATAATCACAAGCGACAATCAACCAGAACCTTGACCGAAAAAAGACAAGCCAGTTTTAGAAACCCGACACAATTTAACTTCAGACTTTACCGCTGAAAACTGACCTTGCCTAAAATGCTAAGCCGAGAAACTGCAAAAGACGGAAGCCAATCACCAAAAACTGACCTTTGCTAAATCGAAACACCGCTTGAAAAAACGGGCTTGAATTTCCGAACTCAACCGCAGAACTAACTTTGCGAATCAAGGAAGAACTTGGTTTT
>JBFMBX010000041.1:0-1452 GCA_040754815.1 Chloroflexota bacterium | reverse complement strand
ATCGCTCTGTGAACAAAGGAATTTTTACTATGCTGGCTTCTGATACTGCAGGAATGAACTTCATCGTATTTTCCCCTCGCTTGAAACTGTATATATATGGGTCTTCCCCGATCATGGTGGGAAGACTCAGAACGCCATATTCAGTTTTCCATAGTGGAACATCACTCCCAGCTTAAAGCGCTCCCGGTTCCTGTATCCTCTGGCTTTTATTCTCAGCAGTCTGATCTTGCTGTTCAGCGCCTCTGCATTACCATTCGAGACACGATGATGCATCGCATTCAGTATTCCATATAACCGTTTTTTGATGGTTTTCGCTGCGTTTTTCATCATCGGCACATCACATTGAGACGCCAGCGATATCCACTGCAACCAGTCATTCCTGCGTTCTGTGCTCCAGGGGCGATCCCAGATATTTTTGGCCAGCTCTTTCAGTGTCCAGCACTGGCTTGTCTGCTGCATCTGTTCCCGCAGCCACATCAGCTTTTTCTGCCGGGACTCAGTCATCCATTTGTCGCTGTACTGCCACAGGAAGCGGGTACCTTTGGCCTGACGGCGGCTTTCAACCGGAAGACGGGGATGTTCATTCTGGCGGGTTTTATCCACCACCTCACCCAGCTGTTTCGCTACGTGGAAGCGGTCAAAGGCGATTTTATCAACTGCACACGGTAAGTGGATGCGCGCGGCTCTTATATAGCCCGCATTCATGTCCATTGAGAGCGTTTTAATGGCCTGCAGCTGTCCGTCAGTCAGGGTTCTGAGGTAACCGGCAAGACTTTCCTTACCTCGATCATCCGTTAAAGCCAGCGCCCGCCCGTCACGATCGGAGATCACCGTTATATAACGATGTCCTTTTTTAAAAGCGACCTCGTCCACATTCATATGCCGGGCTGCTAACGGCTTTTTTATGCGTGCAAGACCTCGTTTAACCGCGCGGGTCATAATGCCGTCAACGGCATTCCAGCTCAGTTTGAGTTGTTTCCTGACCGCATCAACAGTGCTGATTTTCAGCCATGAAAGCACGAATGATTCGAACAGCAGCGTATACCGGCTGCCGGGCCCCGCCCACGGAACAGGCAAAGTCTGGCATCCATGCTTCGGACACATAACACGGGGCACACTGGCTTCAACTATCGTGGCGAACTGGCAGGTATCGAGGTGGCGCCATTTACGATGCCGGTGATCGTGAACGGGGCAGGATTTCCCGCAGGCTGGACAGGTTAACTGAGTATTTTCAGCGATTCCGACAGTAACGGTAACAGAAGCGGCATTTTCATCGAGAGAAAGAGACTTTACCTGCCACGGAGCTGACAAGTTGAGGATATGTGCATAGAGGGACTTTTCGTCCATGGTGGTGACCTCTGGCGATTTAATACGCCATTATCATGCCTTCAGCCACCACAACAAGGGAAGACCCATATATATACAGTAGTTTTGCCAATTTTACCGGTCAAT
>JBFMBX010000040.1:0-1469 GCA_040754815.1 Chloroflexota bacterium | reverse complement strand
CATCGACACGCAGGAGAGTAATGGGCAGCCCCAAGCTGCTGCACAACCAGCCTAACAATCGCGTCAACTCGGACGGCAAAAAGCGGCGCTTCGCTCTGCTTTTTGCCGCCGGTTACGCGAAACGTTATGCATCATTGCATCGTGCACTGTAATTACCTGTCACCTTCATCCCCAAGGGCGTTTATGCCCCTGGGGTTTCCGGCTTGGGAACCCTGTCGATGGACACCCCAGTTGCGCGAACAACTGGCCCCACCCGCAGGAGCTTCCCCGGTAGTGGTAGCGCCCCACTACCGTAGGCGGTTCAACGGCCCCGGCGCACCCACGTTCGCGTGTGGGCAAGCCCCGGTTACCCCGGTCACCGCCAAGCGCCAACCTTCAACCAGTTGGTCGGCCTGCCAGTGTAAACAGGGCTTTCGCCATGTTGAAACTGACCATTACGCTGTCGTTGAGCTACAAGCAAGTTCAGTCCATTCTGTTCTTGCTCATGTTCTTCTACAGCTAGCTTCATTCCCGGCCCCGAAAGGGGCTGGGTCTTACACTTCGTTTTTAGCGCCTATGCATAACATGGCGCTCAACAGGGACAGTCCAAAAGCTACGCTTTTGTCCTGCCCGTTAGCTCTACGTTATGGCGTACGGGATCGTTGGCATGAGATTTAAGTATGTCGTACTGGCTGCAGCTCTAATGATTGCAGCGCTATTCCTATTGGCAGCTTCCAGGGATTGGCTACGCTTCTTTTTTACATGCGAGAGCTTTGGTTGCATCGGTCTTGGATTTCTGTATTTACTAATAAGCGCCCTTATTGTGGCTTCATTCTTTATCTGCGGAATTTTATTTGGCCCAGCACCACGGTTATCTTCTGGCCTGTTCGCCGGAGGCGTAGCCACCCTTGCGATGGCTGTTTCCTATGGCGTTCTATTCTTGCTCAATCAATTGCAAATTGCGCAAGATTGGAAACAGTATGAGGCAGCCTGTGCCCAGCATCCTGAGCTATGCCCAGAGAAATCTATGCCATAACAATCGCTTCGAGAGGGACGCTCCAACAGCCGGCTTCGCCGCCTGTTTCCGCGCCCCTCAAGCTAAACGTTGGGCTCCTTTTCCACCAACTCACGCACCTTTACAGGGATGAATCGCCAGCCAAGGTGACCGGAACTCTCGTTTTTCTTCCGGCACCATTCACGCGCCTGTTGTCTAGTGCAAAATAAAAGTGGCCACGTCGGTTCGCCTGGGTATAGGTTAGCTTTATCAATCTTGTGCCAAGCCTGCCCTATCAGCAGTCTCTCATCATCGCGTCTGCCGCGAAATTCCACGCCCCACAAATACCTATCCCACGCCATTGCCTTCTCCAATTACTAAAATCTTCACAAACAAAGCCTCATGCGATACAATGCGAGGGCATGAAATGCAAGAAAGTATTCGATACTCGCAAACTGCCGCGTGAAGCGAAAGAGCAACTGCGCATGGCGGGGGT
>JBFMBX010000039.1:0-1481 GCA_040754815.1 Chloroflexota bacterium | reverse complement strand
ATTCATACAGCGGCCAGCCATCCGTCATCCATATCACCACGTCAAAGGGTGACAGCAGGCTCATAAGACGCCCCAGCGTCGCCATAGTGCGTTCACCGAATACGTGCGCAACAACCGTCTTCCGGAGCCTGTCATACGCGTAAAACAGCCAGCGCTGGCGCGATTTAGCACCGACATAGCCCCACTGTTCGTCCATTTCCGCGCAGACGATGACGTCACTGCCCGGCTGTATGCGCGAGGTTACCGACTGCGGCCTGAGTTTTTTAAATGGCGCAAAATGGTGTTGAGGCAAACGCCCATAATGCGGGCGGTTGCCCGGCATCCAACGCCATTCATGGCCATATCAATGATTTTCTGGTGCGTACCGGGCTGAGAAGCGGTGTAAGTGAACTGCAGTTGCCATGTTTTACGGCAGTGAGAGCAGAGATAGCGCTGATGTCCGGCAGTGCTTTTGCCATTACGCACCACCCCGTCAGTAACTGAACAGGAGGGACAGCTGATATAAACAGAAGCCACTGGAGCACCTCAAAAACACCATCATACACTAAATCAGTAAGTTGGCAGCATCACCTAATTCCCGCACTATGAATCAGCGTATTGCCGCTCTCCATCAATGCTAAATGTTCTCCCGGTAAATCAGTAGCGGATAAAGCGTACTTATTCGCTGTTGATTTACATTTCCCGCCATTCCCATTAATCATCAGGTAGCCTATAATTAATGTATCCTCTGCCTATTGTCTGACTAACCTCGTGAAGAGGGATAATGAACACTAAAATATTCGAAGACAACATTTTATCTCGTAATGATATCGCTGTACGCTACGTCTTTCAGAAAATGTTTTCCCCACAAGGTACTCTGGTCGCGGTGGAATGCTTAAGCCGCTTTGATAATCTTTCTATTTCCCCCGAAGATTTTTTCCGCCATGCTACCGCCGCCGTTCGTGAACGTATTTTTCTCGAACAACTGGCACTGATTGAAAAGCATAAAGCCTGGTTTTTACGTAACCATATTTCCGCTACCATTAACGTTGATGACCATATCCTGAACCTGTTGCGCCAGAAGGATATAAAAGCCAAAATCGCCGCCCTGACCTGCGTCCATTTCGAGGTAACCGAAAACGCCGAGAATCTGCTGCATAATTCTCTTGCCGCCTGGCAGAGCCCACAGGATACCTCACTGTGGCTCGACGACTTCGGCTCCGGCTACGCGGGAATTAACGCTATTCGCGGTTATCACTTTGACTATGTGAAAATTGATAAGGATTTTTTCTGGCACCTGATGCGCAAAGAGTCCGGCCGCCAGCTGATGGATGCGCTGGTGACCTTTTTATCGCGCAACCATCATAATGTGATTATTGAAGGTGTCGAAAGCGAAGCCCATAAAGAATGGCTGCAGGGAATGGAGTGGTTTGCTATCCAGGGACATTACTGGCGGGAAGTCAGTATTGAACAACTGGTCGCCGATGATATTGCCCTGTAAA
>JBFMBX010000038.1:0-1488 GCA_040754815.1 Chloroflexota bacterium | reverse complement strand
GTCAAAGAATGCCACAAACATCCAAGTAGTACCATTGATTCATGGGCCAAGACGGCTGCTGCTCAAGCCGCAATATATGACATCAGGACTTTTGCTGGTAGTCCGGAAAGGGCTTTAATTGGCTTAAGTAGGTACGTTTCTTCACATAATTTGGGTTTTGATTATAATCCAAACATCGAAATTAATATTTATGGCACGATTTTTTTCTTGTCCGGAGAAGCCACGATCGCTACCTGTAAATAACAAAAAACAAACCTCATGGCTCCGCAGTCCGTTCACCGTGTTAAGAGGCGCGCGGAGCATTTCGTGGGAGCCCCTTCCCGTTCTACTCATAAAATTCAACCCGCATTCCCTGCGGGTTGATGTTCAAGGAACATAAATCTTCAACCCGGTGATCAGATGGCAGCAGCAGCCTCCAACGCCGCCGGCAAATCCATCAGACCCCGCCCGAACTTCATCGCCCCGCAGTCGGTGCTGAAGGTGCCGAGTTCCGTGGTCTCGCTGCAGGTCTTGCCGTAGCCCCATTCAGGAAGCTGCTTGGCCGTATCCAGCAGGATCTGGGCGGCTTCCACGGCCGTCAGCCCAGGCTTGGCCTCCATCAGGATGGCGAGGGCGCCGGAAACCTGAGGCGTGGCATACGATGTTCCGGACACAACGCTGAACGCACTATCGCCCTCGTTGGAAGCCGTTTCGAAGGTGAAATCCCCCGAAACAATAAAGCGTTCCTGGAACGAGGCGCGGTAACCCGGATAGTTCGAGTAGGCCGCCAATTCATTGTTGTCCTGGTCATAGGCGCCAACAAACAGGACATTGTCCGCTTCGTCCGCATGCTCGAAGAATGAATCCGTAGTGGGATCGTAATTCTCGCCCATGTCATACTCCCAGCTCAGATCTGCGCCCGAGTTTCCTGCAGCAAACACCATAACCGAGCCAGTCGGGGAGAGCGCCGCGAAAAGGCCCGTCTCGTCATAGCTGTATTGGCTTCGATACATCAAAAAATCGGTGCCAAGATCGGTGGAGAGACTGACAACCGGGATGGCTTCAGCTAGAACCGCCTCCTTCACAGCGATGATTTCGTCATAGCTTATCGGGTAATTTTCGTGGAGACCTTTCAAGTGAATATTAGCGCGCGTGGCCACACCGGCCTTTTGGCCAACAACTTGCCCGGTCACACCGGTTCCATGGCCGCTGGTTTCCACGTCGTAGTCGTCCACGGCCTTTTCACCAGCATCGAGAACGAAGTCCGCATTAGCGTCGGTATATGACGCTGCCGACATGATTTGCGCGGAATATTCGGTATGGGTCGGCAGGAACCCAGAATCGATCACGGCAACGGGAATACCATTTCCGGTATAACCCGCCATGCGCACGACATCGATGCCGGTGGTGGAAAGGGCGGCATGATTTCGCTCGAGCTGGCAGTTACCCGTCGATTCGGCGCGCACGAAACCCTTATCGGCGATTTCCACCAGGGTCTGGTTGCCGTCG
>JBFMBX010000037.1:0-1490 GCA_040754815.1 Chloroflexota bacterium | reverse complement strand
GCTACACTGTTAGAACTAATTCGGTTTCTGTGCTCTGCGAAAGCCAGTTACCACGGTTCAGAAACTTGCCGGTTAATGAACCTTCGAAAAAACCACCTTGCCGGGTGGTTTTTTCGTTTACAGAGCAAAGATTACGACTATCCGCTAAGGATCTCAAGAAGATCCTATGGGTTGCGAACTCGAGGTGATGCTGCCAACTTACTGATTTAGTGTATGATGGTGTTTTTGAGGTGCTCCAGTGGCTTCTGTTTCTATCAGCTGTCCCTCCTGT
Source organism: Chloroflexota bacterium (assembly GCA_040754815.1). Classification (GTDB taxonomy): domain Bacteria; phylum Chloroflexota; class Anaerolineae; order Anaerolineales; family Anaerolineaceae; genus Bellilinea. The sequence continues at coordinate 1,219 of JBFMBX010000037.1, read as the reverse complement.
TCAGCTACTGACGGGGTGGTGCGTAACGGCAAAAGCACCGCCGGACATCAGCGCTATCTCTGCTCTCACTGCCGTAAAACATGGCAACTGCAGTTCACTTACACCGCTTCTCAACCCGGTACGCACCAGAAAATCATTGATATGGCCATGAATGGCGTTGGATGCCGGGCAACAGCCCGCATTATGGGCGTTGGCCTCAACACGATTTTACGTCACTTAAAAAACTCAGGCCGCAGTCGGTAACCTCGCGCATACAGCCGGGCAGTGACGTCATCGTCTGCGCGGAAATGGACGAACAGTGGGGATACGTCGGGGCTAAATCGCGCCAGCGCTGGCTGTTTTACGCGTATGACAGTCTCCGGAAGACGGTTGTTGCGCACGTATTCGGTGAACGCACTATGGCGACGCTGGGGCGTCTTATGAGCCTGCTGTCACCCTTTGACGTGGTGATATGGATGACGGATGGCTGGCCGCTGTATGAATCCCGCCTGAAGGGAAAGCTGCACGTAATCAGCAAGCGATATACGCAGCGAATTGAGCGGCATAACCTGAATCTGAGGCAGAACCTGGCACGGCTGGGACGGAAGTCGCTGTCGTTCTCAAAATCGGTGGAACTGCATGACAAAGTCATCGGGCATTATCTGAACATAAAACACTATCAATAAGTTGGAGTCATTACCCCTTTTTTTGACTTCTTTCATGTGATGGCCTCTGACAGAAATAACGTCATAGTCTCTGTTATGTGCAACGAGGTGCTTTGTCCATGGTTGATAGCATCAAAATAGTTTAATCAGGCAATAATATACTTGCTTACGAACTATGTAATTTATTGATTCATTAAGAAACTTAAAAAGTTAAAAGATTTCCGGGAGTCAACATTGAGGATTAAGCACGTTTTCCTTAATGCTACTTTTAGCATCTTATCTAAAATTAACCGCTGGTGCGAAGTAATACGGAGATATTATCATGGCAAAAATAGGTGATGGCATTCCGCATCTTATAGATCGAGCTATAGATTTTATGGCATCAACCCAGGCGTTCCGAGAGTATTTGAAAAACCCCCCCCCCCGTAACACAATTCCGTCCGATATTCCTGAGGAAAAAGTGCCGTTATATCTACAACGTCTGGAATATTATCGCCAGCTTTACAGGCCAAAGTAGATAAAATGTGCCCTCAGAGGAAATTGTTTACTTTTGAAAGGTATTTTTAAGCTGATTA
>JBFMBX010000036.1:0-1592 GCA_040754815.1 Chloroflexota bacterium | reverse complement strand
GTACCAGCGTACGGCCCACAGAATGATGTCACGCTGAAAATGCCGGCCTTTGAATGGGTTCATGTGCAGCTCCATCAGCAAAAGGGGATGATAAGTTTATCACCACCGACTATTTGCAACAGTGCCTCCGCGAGCACCTTGGCCCGGAATTTCGGCGGCAGGTCGCCGGGGGTCAGCAGATCGACGTGGAGGCCGAGCAGCGATTCCAACTCGTCTTGCAGGCCGCCCAGATCAAACAGTGTTGCACCAGGCAGCGCATCGACCAGCAGATCGATGTCGCGGCACTGTTGCAAAGTTAGCGATGAGGCAGCCTTTTGTCTTATTCAAAGGCCTTACATTTCAAAAACTCTGCTTACCAGGCGCATTTCGCCCAGGGGATCACCATAATAAAATGCTGAGGCCTGGCCTTTGCGTAGTGCACGCATCACCTCAATACCTTTGATGGTGGCGTAAGCCGTCTTCATGGATTTAAATCCCAGCGTGGCGCCGATTATCCGTTTCAGTTTGCCATGATCGCATTCAATCACGTTGTTCCGGTACTTAATCTGTCGGTGTTCAACGTCAGACGGGCACCGGCCTTCGCGTTTGAGCAGAGCAAGCGCGCGACCATAGGCGGGCGCTTTATCCGTGTTGATGAATCGCGGGATCTGCCACTTCTTCACGTTGTTGAGGATTTTACCCAGAAACCGGTATGCAGCTTTGCTGTTACGACGGGAGGAGAGATAAAAATCGACAGTGCGGCCCCGGCTGTCGACGGCCCGGTACAGATACGCCCAGCGGCCATTGACCTTCACGTAGGTTTCATCCATGTGCCACGGGCAAAGATCGGAAGGGTTACGCCAGTACCAGCGCAGCCGTTTTTCCATTTCAGGCGCATAACGCTGAACCCAGCGGTAAATCGTGGAGTGATCGACATTCACTCCGCGTTCAGCCAGCATCTCCTGCAGCTCACGGTAACTGATGCCGTATTTGCAGTACCAGCGTACGGCCCACAGAATGATGTCACGCTGAAAATGCCGGCCTTTGAATGGGTTCATGTGCAGCTCCATCAGCAAAAGGGGATGATAAGTTTATCACCACCGACTATTTGCAACAGTGCCTTCTAATATCGGTGATGAACCCGCAGGTTTACTCGGCACCGATACCGGCATGAGCCCGACTGAATACATCATGCAGGCGCTGGCTGGCTGTTATACCGCCACCCTTACCATGATGGCTGCTGAAAAAGGGATCGACCTGGACGGTATCGAGCTGGATCTTAATTTCGATATCAACCTCAACGGCTTCCTTGGGCTGGACAGCAACGTGCGTAAAGGTGCGAAATCTATTCGCGTCGATGTTCACCTTACGAGCAAGACCGCCAGTCGCGAGGAGTTAGAAGCGCTGGTCAGCGAAATGCAAAAGAATTCGCCAATCCACGATACTCTGGCTAATCCGGTTGAAATGATTACACGCCTGGCGTGATGTCAGAGATGTAATGCTGCCATTCAGAATGCAGGATGGCAGTGACGTTCAGCTCTGCACGATACTGAGTCAGTGATACAACTTGCTACGGAAAAATAGCAACAATATAATCTATCAACTAGTAGATT
>JBFMBX010000035.1:0-1721 GCA_040754815.1 Chloroflexota bacterium | reverse complement strand
TCTCCCGTTCCATCAAGTACTTCGGTGTAACAAACGGATAACCGTAGACCTTCCACCACTTCACGGCCACTTTGTAGACCTCCGGCCGGAAGATCACCGGCGGCGGGAAGACACCCTCGGAAACCATGCCGCGGATGAAGCTGCCGCTGAACTTCTGCCTTTCCTTGTGGTTGCAGTTACCGCTGTACGCAATCTCACCGCACTTCGGGCAGTACCAAAACTCAGCCATATTCTGCGGTCTGATCTTCAGACCGTACGGCACCTCATTGACCGGCTTATCGAAACCAAAGCTGGGAACACCCTTGCCCCAGAGAATCTGCGTGGCATACATATCGTAGTATTCACCGACAGCAGCGTGGTCGCGGCCGAACATATGGTGCGTGCAGCCCATGTTCTGGCGGACTATACCATGGAGCAGGGATTCAAGCGGGTTGCCGTACCGCATATCCCAGAGCAGGATGGTTACCAGATGCCGCTCCGGCTTGATATAACCATAGAGGTTGACCGCCTCGTGCCCTTCAACGATCGCCTCGTCCGGATAGTCGCCCTTTCTCTTGACGCCGATTACGGCGTTAACCAAGATGCCGTGACACGGCTCGGAATCGCCGGTATAGGCGGCGTTCTTCATCAGGTGTTCGTGGCCGACGTGCGGGACGTTTCTGGTCTGATGGTTGATTACCGTCCGCCAGCCTCTCCTGTCGAATTCCTCGCGGCACTTTTTGGGCGGGTACCAGAACCTGTCGAAAGGAGGTATCAGCTTCGGCTCGTTGATGATTTTGTACTTCCCAGCGTAGATTACCGGATTCATGCTCTTATAGATTACCCAGCCCGGATGCTTCTTATCGAAGGGCTCTTTTACGACCTCGGGATTATTCTCCGGTGTACCAAAAGTTCTGGTGGCTACTTCTTCCGGGTTGATGCGGTATATTTCTTCAATGTCAAGAATCGCGAACGGTTTCCCTTTAAGTCTGAGAAGCAGCCTGTCCCCAGAGGTTACGCCCAATTTCTTATGGTCTTCCTCGGAAACGTCGAAGAGGATTGGGTACGGGAAAATCCACTCGTTAAGAAGTCTTCTTTCTTTAAGAACTCTTTCGAGTTCCGCCTCCTTCATTGAACCTTCAACTGGGGAGAAGAAACCGTAGCAGACCGACATTATTTCCCGGTATACGTTGCGTACCGGCACCCCTTTTTCGTCCACCGTCGGTTTGATGTCGAAAACCGCCGCCGCACTTTTGGCCAACTTCTTTCCAGCAGCAGAGTCCGTTACAACCCTCTCTATAAGTCTGCCGCCATGAGGCTCGGGCCTTTCAATCCTGATGGACATTTACGTACCTCCTTCTTTTACTAAAGATCGGCTGGCAAATCCATTTTGTCTTTCAAAGCACGAATATGTTGTAAGAGCTACAGTAGGCTGTTTTTGAAAAAAGTTTATGCTGCCCCGCAACCCACCCCCTTGTTGGAACTTGTGATAATCGGAACATGCAACCTTAAAAAATTAAAGGTATACTCACCCCATTTTATAAGCCAACAGTCAAATCTTTTTGGACAAGTATAAATCATTTTGAAATGGGATGTCAATACCTGATTTCATCTTGACCGTGTCAAGGTTTAGTAGGTAAACTCCCGCAGAATTTTTAGAACCCTATGTAAGACCGCCGTAACGAGACGAGTTCCCGTAACACATACTTCACAAGAGGCCTGCCGGCAAATGGCCCGGCCAA
>JBFMBX010000034.1:0-1756 GCA_040754815.1 Chloroflexota bacterium | reverse complement strand
GCTGTGCAATCGGCACTCGCACGATTTTGGGCCGTGCGAAACTGCTGGATGGAGTGTGGGCTGGAGAATATGGCATGGACTTCTGCATATCCAGCACAGTTGAAAATGCTTTTCTGAGGAAACTCTAATTAGATTCCCCTTAAAAAGCATCAATATCCTGATATTAAAGAGATAAAATCGGAAAAATAGAGTACAATGTGCAAGGAATTTTAAAGAACCCCCTCAAAAGGCTTGCACATGATTCGTTATACAAGTGAACGGCAAATGTCTCTGGAAGGATTTGTGCTGCCGTTTGGCGGGAAGCTGAATCCTGAAAATCGCTGGGTGAAGTTGAGCGCGAGAATTCCCTGGGATGAGCTCGCTAAAGGCTATCATGCCAAGCTTTCCTCGGATCGTGGCCGACCAGCCAAGAATGCCCGGATGGTGATTGGTGCGGTAATAATCAAGCACCGCCTGACCCTGAGCGATGAAGAGACCGTCATGCAGATCCAGGAGAACCCGTATCTGCAATACTTCATCGGCTTGTCACGGTATCAGGAGGAACCGGCCTTTGCCCCGAGTCTGTTTGTTGAGATCCGCCGCCGGATGGGCATTGATGTTTTCGCTGCCTTTGAGAAGGCGATCCTTGCGGAGATCGAAAAGACTCGCAAGAAGGGTAAGGCAAAGGATAGGAATCAGGAGCCGCCCAGCCATAAAGGCAAACTGGTGGTCGATGCTACGGTGGCCGAGCAAGCTGTCCGCTATCCGACTGATTTGGGTTTGCTCAACGAATCGCGCGAGATAACCGAGGAGCTGATCGACGAACTGGCCCTCAAGAGTGGGGTCAAGAAGCCAAGAACATATCGGCAGCAGGCGCGGAAGCGCTATCTGAGTCTGGCGAAGAACAAGAAGCCTGGCAAGCGGCTGATCAGAGATGGAATCCGTCAGCAGCTGCAGTACCTCAGGCGGAATCTGGCGCATATTGATGGTCTTCTTGATACCTGCGAAGGCTTTCCCCTGTCGGCGCGGCAGCAGCGGCAGTATTGGGTGATTCAGCAGATCTACCGGCAGCAGTTGGCCATGCACCAAAGCAAGTCGTGCCGTTGCGACGATCGGATCGTCAGTATCCATCAGCCCCATGTTCGACCGATCGTCCGGGGCAAAGCGCAAGGGAAGACGGAGTTCGGGGCCAAGCTCAGCGTCAGTCTGGTTGACGGTGTGGCCATGGTGGATCACCTTGGCTGGGATGCCTTCAACGAGGGGCAGGATTTGCAGGAACAGGTTGAGAACTACAGATCGCGCTATGGCTGCTATCCCGAGGTTGTCCTTGCCGATGGCATCTACGGCAGTCGGGAGAACAGGAAGTATCTGCGGGACAAGGGCATCAGATTCGGCGGTAAGCCGCTGGGAAGACCAAAGAAACAGACGGACATGAATGCAGAGCAGCTCAGGTTGGCCAAGCGACAACGCAGGCGGGACGCTCTGGAGCGTATACCGATTGAGGGCAAATTCGGCCAGGGCAAGAACGGCTATCGGCTCAATTATATCCGGGCCAGGACGGCGGTGACTTCTGAGTCCTGGATCAGGGCGATTTTCCTGGTGATGAACCTGCTGGTCCTGCTCAGGACTTGGCGTGTCTTGAGTTTAAGAGCTGTGCAATCGGCACTCGCACGATTTTGGGCCGTGCGAAACTGCTGGATGGAGTGTGGGCTGGAGAATATGGCATGGACTTCTGCATATCCAGCACAGTTGAAAATGCTTTTCTGAGGAAACTCTA
>JBFMBX010000033.1:0-1787 GCA_040754815.1 Chloroflexota bacterium | reverse complement strand
AGCGGCGTGTAACGACTGAACGTCTGTTTTTGGCGATTCCAGCGGAAATCGGCGTGTTGATTAGGCACTATATCGAGCGAGCGCAACTAAAACCTGATGGCAAGCTATTTGAATTTAGTCACTCTGCACCATCTTATGTGTCTAAGGCGATTAGCAAGGCCATCCTCAGTTTCAGTCCTCCAGATTATCAGGCTGCCGTAGCGCGTGGCGAAGCGGCTTTGCCAACCATTACACCGACCGACTTGCGCCACAACGTGGGCCATTCACTGGCTATGCAAGGGGGCAGCGCCGAAGAAATTGCGCATATTCTGGGACATACCTCACTTACTGTTGCCAAGTATTACATTCTGGCGACGCCTGCGCTGGCACTGATTCGAGCCAAAGCATTGGGTACCAATCCGGTATGGCAAAGCATGGTAGCTATGATGTTGACAGGTGAACTGACCTCTTCAACGGAATGGCAAGGCCAGCGCGTGGTCGGCATAGTCGGTGATCAGTTGCATGATGGGATTGGCGGTTGCACTAAATAGCTGCGCGGAATAGTAGATCACTGAAAGGGAACTCAGCCCGGATTGTGCGATCTGATCAATCGCCAAACCAACCAAAACCACCAACCGGACTGAGCGATGCCGATCATAGCACCAATACCCCGTGGCGAACGACGCCTGATGCAGAAAGCTATTCATAAAACGCGCGATAAAAATCATGCCCGCAGACTCACGGCCATGCTGATGCTTCATCGGGGTGAACGGGTCAGCGATGTTGCCAGAACTCTCTGTTGTGCCCGTTCATCCGTTGGTCGCTGGATTAACTGGTTTACGCACTCAGGTATTGAAGGCCTGAAATCCTTACCCGCAGGGCGCTCCCGACGCTGGCCTTTTGAACATATCTGCACCCTGTTACGTGAGCTGATAAAGCATTCTCCCGGCGATTTTGGTTATCAACGTTCACGCTGGAGCACCGAATTACTGGCATTAAAAATCAATGAGATAACCGGTTGCCAGTTACATGCAGGAACCGTTCGCCGCTGGTTGCCATCTGCGGGGCTTGTATGGCGCAGGGCCGCGCCAACTCTGCGTATCCGTGACCCACATAAAGATGAAAAGATGGCGGTAATCCACAAAGCGCTGGATGAATGCAGCGCAGAGCATCCGGTATTTTATGAAGATGAAGTGGATATCCACCTTAATCCTAAAATCGGTGCGGACTGGCAGTTGCGCGGACAGCAGAAACGGGTAGTGACTCCGGGGCAGAACGAAAAATACTATCTGGCCGGCGCACTGCACAGTGGCACGGGTAAAGTTAGCTACGTGGGCGGCAACAGCAAAAGTTCAGCGCTGTTTATCGCTCTGCTGAAGCACCTGAAAGCCACTTACCGGCGGGCGAAAACAATCACGCTGATCGTTGATAACTACATTATCCATAAAAGCCGCGAAACACAGCGCTGGTTGAAAGCAAATCCCAAGTTCAGGGTAATTTACCAGCCGGTTTACTCGCCGTGGGTGAATCATGTGGAACGGCTATGGCAGGCACTTCATGACACGATAACCCGTAATCATCAGTGCCGCTCAATGTGGCAGTTACTGAAAAAGGTCCGCCATTTTATGGAAACCGCCAGCCCATTCCCCGGAGGAAAACATGGTCAGGCAAAAGTGTAGCGGTATTAGGCGCAGCTATTTAGGCAATCGCGACGCTGCGGCAGAAAAACTGGCGCTCTCCGCTAACGGCAGCAGCCTGTCCGTCAGTAACCCAACGCCCTTTTATATCACCGTAAGCCGTATCTCCCG
>JBFMBX010000032.1:0-1903 GCA_040754815.1 Chloroflexota bacterium | reverse complement strand
CGGCAGCGTTCAATCCCTTTCAACTGGCCCAGCCTGCGCCGGGGGCGGACCCCCTGGTTGTATCATTTATTCTGTTTATCGCCGCTGTTTTTCTCCTTTCCTGCGGGCAAATGCTCTTTACCCGCCGCGGGTATCTGCTTGGGTAAGATGCGGGTTCGCGGCACGGGTAAAATATAGCTAAAGGCGGAGGTCCTATAATGGCTAAACTGATAATAGATACGGTGCTCATTATCCCGGGTATTTTGGGTTTTTACTGGTATCATCACGCCTTCTGGAGTAGCGGTCCTGACATAAATTAAAGTCTTTTTCAGTATTTCATTCTCGATTTCGGTCAAGATTGCTTCGCGGGCGGCCAGAGCCGGCGAACCTGCGTCTCCATGGCGTAGTCACCGTCACCGGCCCGGGAACTGCGCCCGTAACCGATCAAGTCGGGAACGACCAAAGTGGATGACTGAAGACTGGAAATCTGAAAGGCCTCGTTGAAACACATCCGGACTCACCCAGCCCGTGAATGAAAAGAACAACAGGCTCGTTTTTATCAAAGCCCGTATGCCGGATGAAAAACCATTCATCCTCCAGTTGGAAGATATTTTCCTGCATTAGACGCTCCTTGTTTTGGCAACCCGGCGAGATGGCTTACCGTGGCAGTCGAACGCATCCATCGAACCACAAGACCACCCGCTTCGGAATCCGGCGCGGTAGGCGATAAACTATAACGACTTTCGGCGAGTATTTCGGCAGACATGTTTGTGCTGCTCAAGATTTCAAATGTCCTTATCTCCGAACTCTCTGCGAATAGCCTCCTGAACTTTGCTTTTTATCTCGGCCAGTACCGTGTCGTAATCTTCCTCGGCACGCGAACGGTAGTCCAATAATACGTACTCGATAGGCACGTCGGCCTTCATCTTGCCGGCATAGAACTCACCAAGCTTCATACGCCAGCCGTAAGAGTTGAAGAGGGGCGTATATATATGAAACAGGACAATTTTCTTGTAGGCTTTGAACTGGTCATGCAAAAGCCAATACTTTCCCACATTCGTATCGGGATGCATCTGGCCAGCTTCCACTTCTACTGCTAACAGTACGTTTTCATCACTAAGCATGCCATCACTCCTGAATCCGTCGAATGGAAACCCAGTGATGGCCTGATATGAATTGCGAAAATGAACTTGGTCTGTGGCAAAAGATTTGAGCCATTCCGTGATGTCTTGTTCGAGTTGCGCCCACTTCGACACCAGTCTATCTCCTTATCACACACAGTTACTCTTGGGAGCGGGGTAGCCCACCCAATTGCTTGCAGTTCAGCTGCAGTACGAAGTACAGCAGAGGCTTTCGGTTGCAAGCGCTGGTTAGGCACCAGCACGCCTTACCAGTGCCTTGCGAATCTCAAGAATTCCCGCCAGCAACAAGTCCGCTGAAGATTTTCTGAATATAGTTCTCCTCTTGAAAGATCAAAGGATATTCCCTTTCCAAGTCGTTTTCTGATCTGTCCTGAACATCAACAATCAGTTTCGGCGGTGTAGCTGTCAGGATGTAGCCGCTCAATGCAATGCCCTTTTGCTGAAACTCAGGGTGATTACTCAACCCTCTCAGCGTGTTCAGGGCAGCAAATTTGTCGGCGCTTCCGGCCAGCCCATCATGATGCAGGCCGTGAGGTTCAATGAAGCAAACGCACGTTTTGCCGGTTTCCGTATTATGCAACCATAGGACAAAGTCGGGATAGAAACCGCTTCGGTGGAACAGGCCAATACCGGTATTCGGCAGGTTACGCAGCACGTATAGTTCACATGATTCCATCGGAGGCTGGTTGTGATGCTGCCTCCAGTAATTTCGCAGGTCGGTGATGAAGCGCCTTTCGTCGCGGTTTAGTGTGGGTGGATGAATGGAGACAACCTGTTTCCAA
>JBFMBX010000031.1:0-1974 GCA_040754815.1 Chloroflexota bacterium | reverse complement strand
CATTGCGTATAACCATGAAATCCCAGTCAGGACACTAGGCAAATGTTTCTTGCATATCCAGAATGCATTTGACCGCGCATATCTAGATTTGAAATATAAAAATGGTGTCTTTAAATATGCAAGAATGTCAACCGATGACTACATTGAAAATGAATTGTTTGTAGATGTTCCTGATAATGGTGGGTATATCGCTAATTTATTTTCAAGAACCTGAATCCGTGAGGCTTAAGCCTGCAGTCCTGCAGCAGAACTGTTAGCCCCGTTTTTTTACTTGCCGGCGGAGATCTTTTCCTCAAAAGCGAGGGAAAAACCCTGCCGGACATACTGATCTTTGACAATCCGACAAATTTTACATGGTTTGGCCGGAATTCCGGCGCACCTCTCCTGTGGTTTCCCGTTTTTTTGATCAGTTTAGTTCCAGGCCAACCGGTCATACAGGCCGGCAAAGGACTGATAAGCCGGGCAGTGGCAACTGAAACGCAGATGCAGACGGTTGCCCTTGCGAATCACCCTTGCTGCCAGGTAGATCAGCTCCTGGATGACGGTCTTCAGCCTGCGCCGCTTGGCTGGATGGCGGACCGGGGACATTTCCCCCAACAGCCCCAACTGGCCAATGAAGCGCAGAATATTATACGCAAACCCGCCCAGAGCCATGACCAGGGCATTGGTGGCAAACTTGCCGCTGGGCAGCCGCTCCAGATCAAGATCGCTCTTGAACTCGCTGTGGAACTGCTCGCTGGTGGCGTGATCCCGGTAGAGGGCAATGATCTTCTCCATGGGCAGATCCAGATTGGTCCACCATCCTTCCACCGTGACTTGCGGCACAAGCAGACATTGACCGTGCTTGTCCGTGCTCCGTTCGGTAATCCGGACCACCTTGCGGAAGATGTACCGTTTCCCCTCGTGTTCCTGGGTAACATGGGTGTCAAGCAGCGCCACCCGCTTCCCGGCGCGGGGCGCGCTTATATTGCCCTCGGCAAAAGCCCGGCGCGTCAGCTCCGTGGTATCCTCCCGTCTGGGGTTCCACTTGATGATGAAGGAAAGCTTCTCCTGTCCTCGCAAGTACACTCGGTTCTCCAGGGCGTCATGGCCTGAATCAAGACGGAGCAGGAGCTTCTTGCCCGTCAGTTTCCTGGCCTGGGTGAGTACCTCCTCCAGAAAGAGAACAAAACCTTTCTGCCCATGCTGGTCACCGGGACGCAGTTCCACGCCAAGGCACCAGCCCTCCAAGCCAAGATAAGCGGCGATGGGGGCATACCCGTCAAAGTTGTGATAGGTGCGTTTGACTCCCTCTTTCCGGGTGCCTGAGTTGTCCATGGGAAAGACATCGGCGTCCAGAGGAACATGGCCGGTATCCAAACCAGTGATGCGGGCTTTACCCTGCCGGAGTAATTCCACGGAGCACTGCCTGGCCACCTGGAGGAAAGGTTCCGCCTCCTGGTCAAGGCGCTGGCGCAGGGTCTCGGTGGAAGGAATCTGCCGTATCCCCAGGGAGTTCATGAAGTAGGTGTCATCCCGCATGCCAGTTATGGCTTCAAAGTCGCTCTTGCCCAGACACAGCAACCCCAGGTAGCTGCGCAGAACATCGGCATGACTGATTGGCTTGCCATTATTCCCCATCCTGCGGGCCACGGTATTACCAAGCCCGCCGTAGCGGTTCATGCACAGCCCGACCAGGGCCAGGCCGGAATGACTGGTGTAGATCTCTTTGTCGGATTGCTCTATGATGAACCGTTTCATGTTTTTACCTGCCGGGTTAGATTTTACGACAGGCGCATATTGATCAATATATTATGAAAAATCAAGATGTTAATCTGTAAATCAGGTTAAAATTATTGATCGCTTTTCACGGATTCAGGATAGTCTCATCATTCTATCCCCGTTTCTTTTTCCATGGACTTTGACAAGCGCCGGTATGACAATCACTCCCTTTCTGTTCGTCGCCTTGGTATTTTCTTCCCTGTTGTACTGGCA
>JBFMBX010000030.1:0-2052 GCA_040754815.1 Chloroflexota bacterium | reverse complement strand
TCGCTGACGGCCAGACAGTTGGCGTCGTTGTGCAGCCGCACTGGCCGTGCCAGCAGCGCCTGGAGATCGGCCAGCAAGGGTTTGCCGTTGAGCACCGTGGAGTTGGCGTTGCGGATCAGACCGGTGCGCGGCGACACCGAGCCCGGAATCGCCACCCCGAGCGGCAGCCGCTGGCCAACAGCGGCATCGGCCTGCGCCACCAGCTCGGCGATCGCCTCGATTGTGCCGGGATAGTCGCCCTGTGGCGTGGCGCAGCGCGCGCGCAACAGGAAGCCGCCGCTCGCATCGAGCACCGCGACCTCGATCTTGGTGCCGCCGAGGTCGATGCCGATTAAAAACTCAGGGTTAACTTGGAATCTCCCCGGTTTCAATGAAATTATTGAATTGATCGAGTGTCAACAAGGGCACATTCAATTCACGGGCTCTGGCTAATTTCGCAGGGCCAGGATTAGGGCCAGTGACGAGAAATTTTAAATTCTTGACAACGGATGATTTTGGCATCAGACCATGAGTCACAGAATATTCTTCTAGGGACTTTTTTTGAGCCTCAGGAAAGCCGGTAAAACAAACTGTCAAGCTATTCTTTTCATCTTTTCTCTTACGATCACCAGTTGCATTGTTATGATAAACGATACGCCATCCTTCCGCCTCGGTCATTGCTCCCAGTTGTTCGTCTGAAAAGCCAAATTTTGAAATCAAAATCCGTCTCAACCTTGGAGAGATTGCTGGATGTTCTGTTCCCATCACATGAGTCAAATATTTATTTTTCTCAAAAAAGAGAACCGCCTTGACGCATTGATCGTCGGTTCTCAGAAGAGACTGCATTTGCGCAAGGTCCTGCGCAGGGGATGTACCTATTAATAGTGCATCAAGAGCTTTAAATTCTTCGGCCAAATTTCTCAGAGATTTTTCCCCCACGCCCCTTAGCTTGGGCTTGATTTTATTTCGTTTAGAAATTTCGCTGTCCCACCGCTTTACAGCAGACAGAAAATTAAAGAGGAAATTATCAACTCCAGCCGGGCGGCATTCTATGATTTCGATTTCTTTACAAAGCGTGTTGATCACGGCAAGGTTTTTCTTTTCGTGAATGAAATCATCGATTCCCACAGCCAGCTCAACGCCAATGCCTTCAATCAGCATGTGAACGCATGCTGCGCTTTGTAAAAAAAGATCAAGGCTACCATAAAATTTGGCCAAATCCTTCGACGCTACTTCGCCTACACCTTCGATTCCAAGGCCGAATATGAATTTGCTTAGTGGCAACTTCCTGCGCTCTTCGATCGATTTCAGCAATTTAGAGGCAAGTAGATCTTGTATGGAACCGCCGCCACTCAGTGATAATCCGATCAGTTTTTCTTTTGTAAGTTTATAAATGTCGGCCGTAGATTCAACCAATCCAGAGTCGACAAGGGTGCTGACAATTTCTTCACCAAAACCTTCGATGTCAACGACATTGCGGCTACAAAAGTGTTGAATCGTTCTTTTCAATTGTGCCGGACAGGAAAGGCCGGAAACACAACGCCAATCAGCCTCGCCGGGGCGACGTTCGATCGGGCCGCCACACACCGGGCATCGGCCGCCGAGTTGCTGGTAGAGGTCGAACGGTTCGCCAGCATCGGCCGGGCGCGCGTCGAGGATGACGCCGACGACTTCGGGAATCACGTCGCCGGCACGGCGCACGATCACGGTGTCACCCACCCGCACGTCCTTGCGCCGCACTTCGTCTTCGTTGTGCAGGGTGGCGTTGGTGACGGTCACGCCGCCGACGAACACCGGCTCGAGTTTGGCCACAGGGGTGAGCTTGCCGGTGCGGCCCACCTGGATGTCGATGGCCAGCACGCGGGTGCTGCGCTCCTGCGCCGGGTATTTGTGCGCCACGGCCCAGATCGGCTCACGGTTGCGAAAGCCGAGTTCGCGCTGCAACGCCAGGCTGTCGACCTTGTAGACCACGCCGTCGATGTCGAAGGGCAGGCTGTCGCGCTCGGCGGCGATGCGGGCGTGGAAGTCGATGAGCGTCTGCGGGCCTGCGCCATGCACCCGCTGCGGCGCCAC
>JBFMBX010000029.1:0-2191 GCA_040754815.1 Chloroflexota bacterium | reverse complement strand
ACGGGTGGCTCTGCAAAGAGAAATGCTCCGGAGAAAGGATGGTGAGATTACACCTGCCTATGCTACGGCGTGAAAAAAAGGAGAGAGGGGCTGTCACCGAAATTCTACGAAGGTAGGGACAAGCTCCTCCTTTCCACCCTTTATCATCTGCAGCATCTCTTCATTCGGAGTCAGATTCCCGAAGCTCAACGCTATCGGTGGATTTCCATTACCGGCGTGCAATGCGAACGTAAAAGTAGCCTTGTGTTGTGACGGTATTTCAAAAACCCCGATTACCACTGTTTGCGGTTTGCTCGCTACAATCGAAATGTTCCCGGTAACAGCACCCCATCTTATTCTATCACCGTTCGCAAGGGTTCCGTTTTGTATATTAGACTCTTCCGGAACTATTGTAACAGGCACTGATTTTTTAAGCGTCTTCAGTTGAAAATGGGTATTCTGCCAGAAAGTGCTGAGATCAAGATTAACCGGTAACTCTGCAATGAGTTTTAAATCCGATAAATCAGACTTAGCACCCATCTCGCTTTGAACAAAGGTCTTGCCATTCAATTTGTTCATCTCGGGTAATTCCTCTTGTCGAAGCGATGATTCGTACCTTATGATAGGGTCTGAATCCGAGGAAGCCCCAATAATAAGCACTCCTATCGCTAATAGCGCAACAACTAAGACCGCAACAAACACATGTTTGTGTTTTCTAACGCTGTACAAATTAATCCCTCCCGCTTTTTATGATACATCTGGCTTCTCTTGGGCAGTTTTCGGTACTCATTTATCACCTCTCCTTCTAAAAAAGTCCCTGCTCCCGCCTTTTACCTAAGCATAATCTGATAACTCTTACCTGCCTATCCCGAAAACTGGGTATTTTTATACCCAATTTCCGGGTATTTTTTCAGGAAGTAAAATGATTTAGCGATCCAAAATAGATAAAAGGCCAACTCTGCCCTTTACAGCAAGCTTCTGGTAGATGCGCTTGCAGTAAGTTTCGATGGTGGAAGGGCTGAGGTGGAGTCTTTCTGCAATTTCCCTGTTGGTCAACCGATAACACAATAAGGTAAGGACCTCTTGTTCACGCCGGGTGAGTTCGCGCTCTATCTTCAGCGGGATACGAGGTGGTGCCGGCGGCAGATTATTGTTGCTCTTAGTTTGATAACAGTCCAGCAGCAGAAACTCCCTTTCTATCGAATTAACCAGCGTTTGCAAAAGCGCCACGGTGAGCCCGAGTTCCTTCTTAGCGTGCATCGAAACGCCCAGGTAGCCTAAGATTCTACCTTCAGGGTCTTTTATCGGGCCGGCGACACACCACCAGTCTTTGAAGAGCTTGCAGTAATGCTGTTCACCGCGGATGGCGACTAAGCGGTTGTGCTCCCGCGTTAAGGCTAAGGCGTTGGTGCCGCAGCTTGCTTCGGTGAAAACGGTGCCGGACCTGACGCCGGTTTCTGCGGCGGCGAGCAAAACCTCCGGCACGGCGAAGATTTTGAGCGCCGCTAATTCCGGGTCGCAGAGGATGTAGATATGGCCCTTTTGCAGGCCGGTATAGTGATGGAGGGTAATCACTTCTTCGGCACAAGTGAGGAGGAGTGAATTTTCCGCCAGGCACAGAGCGAGCAGGGTTTTCGGCAGGATCTTCCGCGGTCTTTCAAGCTCAACCGGGACCCGCAAGTCACGGCAGTGATCGTATGAGGCTTTCAGTTCCGCCGGGGAACAGAGATAGGCGCTGTAATCAGGCGGCCCCGGCTCTTTTGGAAAAGGACACACAACCAAACCCCCTATACTTACAGCCTTTTACTTATATGACACACAAGGGAGGGATTTGGATTAAACTTTTTAAAAAATTCTCCCGGAAGGTAAAAAAAGCCCTGGCTGCGCTTGCCGGCGCGACCAAGGGCTTATTAAATCAAGATCAACCCCTGATTGGTATGATTGATAAGTGTAAATATATTGGGCTACGGAACCCAAATGTAACCGGAGTACGATACAGCCGGAGGCGACAGGTCATAGATCTCGCTTCCAGCTAAAGACCGGAACAAGCACTACTTTTTCGCTACTTTGAAAAGCGGCGGCCCGGCTTCAAAATCGGCGGAAGAAGCGGTCGGGCGCGATCTGCTTGCGCCGGGAGGAGCTCCGGTGCATCCCGATTACTGCTCAGGTCGTGTGGTCGAGGTTCTCCGGCGAAGCGAGAAACCTCCCAGAA
>JBFMBX010000028.1:0-2622 GCA_040754815.1 Chloroflexota bacterium | reverse complement strand
GAGGAAGTGCGGTATTTTATAATCAAGCCCCCAAGAATTTACCATAACATCCGTTGCCCGCACCGCCTGAGACGCGTTCAGCGCGTTCCTGACGAAACCATGACAAAAACCACAACAAACCACCCCGAAACCCGTCAGAAACGCGCCTGTTAAATTTTAACGGCATGCATGACTATGCACCAGAATGACGCCATGCTCTTTTCACGCAAAAATCATCACCAGACGGGGAAAATCACCAGTGACCAGACAGGAATCCGCCGCCCTCAATATGGCCAAATTTATCCGCGCACAGACACTTCTCCTCCTTGAGCGGCTCGAGCAGATGGATCTGGATGAGGCTGCCGGCTGCTGTGAGCACCTGCACGATCAGGCCGAAGCGCTTTACGCCATGCTGAACGCACAGATAGGCGAGGAAAATGCGTGAAAATCGGTGAACGGGTGCGCAATTCAGTGCGCGGCCGTGAGGCGATGGCGGGGTGTCGGGGCGCAGCCCTGACCAGGGTATTTGTGATGCCGGCGCGTGCGCGGTATTACAAATGCACATCCTGTCCCGGAACGGACACCGGGAAACAGCAAAAAAAACCGGGCGGCACGCCCGGAACTCAATCAAGTTAGATTAGATTACTCTCACTCGTCCATAACAGCATCATGGAACGACGACCACCGTCCGTGACGGCCGCCTCGTTTAAGTATGGACAGAAATACAGAAAATGCTCAGGACGAAATGTAATGAATGCGAACGGATTCAAGAAATTCGAGCATGACAGTCCTTACGGCCGGTTCGGTTTCAGACAAAATCTGCCGGTATGCATCCAGCATCATGGCTCCGGCATCCCCTCCGGCACGCCGTAGCCAGACCGAAACAACGGACACAAGCAGGTGTCGCTCATCATCACTAAGAGTCATCAGGGCTCCGGAAGAAAAACCAAACATGGCTTACCTACTGTTAACGGCAACGCAGAAGAAAGGTTTACAGGGTAGCGGGCAGGGATGAAAAAAAAAAAATTGCAGTCAGGCCGGAACGGCTGCTGAACCGGTACAGGCGGGTTCCGGGCGCAGCGCCGGACCAGTCACGGAGCACTAGCGGAGTGTATACTGGCTTAAGATGTAGCATGGCAGTAACACATAGCATTAATGCCACATAAGACAGGCGCAGAAAGTGAAAGAAAACGCGTCAGGAGAAAATGTGATACAGAATATATTCCGCTTCCTCGCTCACTGACTCGCTCCGCTCGGTCGTTCGGCTGCGGCGAGCGGGACGGGCTTACGGATGGATCAGAAATTTCCTGGGGGATGCCAGGAAGATACTTAACGAAGAAAGCATAAGGCCGCGCCAAAGCCGTTTTTCCATAGGCTCCGCCCCCCTGACAAGCATCACAGAATCTGACGCTCAAATCAGTGGTGGCGAAACCCGATGCGGCTTAAAGATACCAGGCGTTTCCCCCTGGTGGCTCCCTCGTGCTCCCCCGCATTCCTGCCTTTCGGTTTACCGGTGTCACTCCGCTGTTATGGCCGCGGTTTCTCATTCCACGCCTGACACTCAGTTCCGGGAAGGCAGTTCGCTCCAGGATGGACTGTATGCACGAACCCCCCGTTCAGTCCGACCGCTGCGCCTTATCCGGTAACTATCAACTTGAGTCCAACCCGGAAAGACACGACTAATCGCCATTGGCAACGGCCATTGGCAAACAGGATGTGCGAGAGATGTCTCAAGAGTTCTTGAAGTGGCGGCCTTAGTGAGGCTACACTGAAAGGACAAATTTGGTGACATGTCTCGCACAAGACTGTTACCACGGTTAGGGGATCTGCCAGGATTACCTAACCTTCGAAAAACCACCTGCCAGGGTGGTTTTTTCGTTTACAGGGCAAGAGATTACGCGCGGAAAAAAAGGATCTCAAGAAGATCCTTTATAAATTAGACATCCAACCTCACAAAGAGGAATACTTAAATCATCTTGGTATATGTATCGGCCGGATTACATCTCATATAAGCCTCCTCCCCGCCTGACACCACACTTTGACCATAGCACCTCGCGCCTAACTCGATATACAGCCCACCATCAAGCCTCTTTTCACATAAAAAATGACCTATAGTTAGATGGTTAGTGACCAAAACTGATATGGATAAAAGGAGCTGGCTTTGAAAAAGATTTTTGTTTCAGTGTTCGCAGCGGCAGTTGCGCTTTCAGCCCTCACCGGCTGCACGCGCACAAGCTATGCCATACACACCAATGACGGTCGCACTATTGTCAGCGACGGCAAACCTAAAGAATCAGACTCAGGCCTGCTTGGCTATACAGACGCGAATGGTGTCAAACAGCAGATCAATAAAACCGACGTTAAAGAAGTCTCCGAAATTCCGCACTGAGCATCTTCTCCGAAAAAGGCCGCTAATGTGGCCTTTTTCTTTACCTGTGGTTCTCCGCCAAAATCCCAGCAAATTGCATCACCAAAGCTAAAAGCTTTCAGGGTTGTCTAAAAAGCACAAGACATAAGAGGAAGTGCGGTATTTTATAATCAAGCCCCCAAGAATTTACCATAACATCCGTTGCCCGCACCGCCTGAGACGCGTTCAGCGCGTTCCTGACGAAACCATGACAAAAACCACAACAAACCACCCCG
>JBFMBX010000027.1:0-2760 GCA_040754815.1 Chloroflexota bacterium | reverse complement strand
TTATCGCCGCGCCCTGCGAAAGAAGCAGAATGTAATAGATTTCCGGTGGTCATAGCGGAGGGGATACACCCGTTCCCATCCCGAACACGGCAGTTAAGCCCTCCAGCGCCGATGGTACTGCTCTGGCAACGGAGCGGGAGAGCAGGTCGCCGCCGGAAAATTTTAAAAAACGAACCTGTCCTGTGTTTTGACAAGACAGGTTCTTTTTTATTTATGTGACCAGGGTTGGGGGAAAAATAGGAGGTATAAAATTCCTTGACGGAGAATTAATTCATGGATACCGTCGCGATACGTGTCTCTATTACCTGGAGGATCCATAATGATCGAGAAATTTTTCGACATTCCCTTCATTGCTGATTTGGCGCTTCATGAAAAGCAAATTCAACAGAATTACCGTCCAGTTATTGCCGTCCATAAATGGTTTGCACGGCGTCCCGGTACCTTGTTTCGTGGTCTTCTGCTCTCTGAATTTGCAGAAGGCAATTTGAGAGAAACGTTTTACAAAGCCCATGACCTGAAAGGAATTACAGTAGCCGATCCCTTTATGGGAGGCGGGACACCCCTCCTTGAGGCCAATCGCCTTGGTTGTGACATTATTGGGTACGACATCAATCCAATGGCTTATTGGATAGTCCGCCAGGAGATAGAAGATCTTGACCTCGCGGCCTACCGCCGGGCAGCGGATACGCTTCGAAACTGGTTAAACGAAAAAATTGGTTTGTTCTACCGGACCAGGTGTATAAAATGTAATTCAGATGCTGACGTCAAATATTTTTTATGGGTTAAAACTTACCGCTGTGCTGAATGTGGGGAGAGTTTTGACTTATTTCCCGGGTATCTGCTCGCCCAGAACCGCCGCCATCCGAAGAACGTCGTTATATGTTCCGCTTGCGGGGAACTGAACGAGGTAGAGGATAGAAAAACACCCGAGCCCTGCTCTGCCTGTGGCGCAGGCTTAAAACTGGCTGGTCCCGCTAAGCATAATCGTTGCACCTGCCCGTACTGCGGCAAGGTCAACTTTTATCCTGACGCCGCTCAAGGTACCCCCCGGCACCGTATGTTGGCTATAGAATATCATTGTCACAACTGTAAACCCCATTACATGGGCAGGTTTTTTAAAAAGCCTGACGAGACGGACTTGGCAAAGTACAAGAAAGCCGCAGAGAATTGGGCACAAATGGATGCGCTTTATGTGCCTGATGATGAAATTCCACCGGGTGACGAAACCGGCCGGCTTCACCGCTGGGGCTACCGGCGTTACCGCGAGATGTTTAACGAGCGCCAACTGCTGGGCTTGGAGTTAAGCTGTCGGTTCATCGCTCGGTGTCCTGATAAAGAGATTCGCAATGCCCTGGCAACCAATCTCTCCGACCTGCTCCGGTATCAAAATATGCTTTGCCGCTATGACACGATGGCGCTGAAGTCATTGGACATATTTTCCGTACATGGTTTTCCGGTCGGTCTGATACAATGTGAGTCAAATCTCCTGGGGATTTCTGACGGCAAAGGTTCAAATGTTGGCAGTGGGGGATGGTTGAATATTATTGAAAAATATGTCCGCGCCAAGGCCTATTGTCAAAAACCGTTTGAAATCAGGCATCACAAAGGGCGTAAACTGCGGCTATTTATTGACGGAGAATGGATTGGAAGGTGCCGCAACGGGGCTGTCGCGCCAGAAGAAAGGAAAGTAGAGCTGTTTTGCGCTAATTCAGCTCATTGTACATTGCCCCCGGCTTCAGTCGATGCGGTTTTAACCGATCCGCCCTACTTTGCCAACGTTCAATATGCTGAATTAATGGATTTTTGTTACGTTTGGCTGCGCCGGTTGGTTGCGGATACTAACGGGATTTTTCGTAAGCCTTCCACCAGGGATGCCGGCGAGCTCACCGGCAACCTTACAATGGAACGAGGACTGCTCCATTTTACCGAGGGGCTGGCTGCGGTTTTTATGAGGATGGCGCGGGCTTTAAAGCCGGGAGCCCCGCTGGTCTTCACCTACCACCATAATGCCATCGAAGCCTATTTGCCCGTGGCTGTAGCCGTTCTGGACGCTGGTCTTACTTGTTCCGCCTCGATCCCGTGCCCGGCGGAAATGGGTGCTTCCATTCATATTAACGGGACAGGCTCGTCGATAATTGATACCGTCTTTGTCTGCCGGTCAACCGGATCCGTCCCCCGGCGGCTGATCGTCTCAACACCGGCAGAAATAGCCGATCTCGTTCGCGCGGATTTAGAACAATTGCGGGCCGGAAACGTTAAGCTAACGCACGGTGACGTCCGGTGTATCGCGTATGGCCATCTTATCCGTCTGGCAATCTGGAATTTGCGGAAAGAGTGGAAGGTTGACCGGGCAACAGCAGAGAAGATTGAGGCTGTTGCTCTTGGGGTAGAAAGGCTTGGGGGGTGGCACGGTGTCGAGAAGTTCCTTTCGAACGACTTATCTCAAGCTCCACGATGCCGGACCTTGATTGTCCGCGAAGAGCAGGTTTCCTATGGAGGGCAACTTGATGAAGTACCCTTTTGAAGCTTCTTTTTCGGAATTACAGGCAAATCTTGATACTTTTATTTCTTCTGTTTTCTCATGTCTCGAATCGGAGTTCTTAGTTCTACCCAAAGGTGACGGGTTTGTTGAGTATCCCACCTTTGAGAAGGGATACGAGTCCTTAAAGCAGGCGACACGCGGCTTCCAAAACATTGAGGTCGGCCCTGTTTTAGAGGCAGTTTTCCAAACTCCAGTCAGCCTTATCGTGCTTCGTACAA
>JBFMBX010000026.1:0-2791 GCA_040754815.1 Chloroflexota bacterium | reverse complement strand
GGCGGGTCTATCGCATCGAGGAGAAAGAGGATTTGGAAGCAGCGATAGCGTTGTACGAGAAACGCAAGGGGGTGAGACCCCGCTATGCGCGGGTGAGTGAGAAAGCACCGGCGTGGCTGCTGGCGCTGCTGGAAGAAGCGGACGGGTTGGAGATTGAACGGGCGGCGAACCTGCTCTCGTTCGATGTGTGGCTGACGCATGAGAAGAAAGCCCAGCCGCAGTTGAGTTTGTTTGGGGAGGCGGGATGATGGCGAAAGTGATCACGCTGGCCAACCATAAGGGCGGGGTGGGCAAGACCACCACCGCAGTCAACCTGGCGCATGCCCTGGCACTAGAGGGGAAAGAGGTGTTGGTGATTGACCTGGACCCGCAAGGGCAAGTGGCTACTTCTCTAGGGATGGAACAAAGCGCCGGGGCGTTCTACTTACTCTCGATGGCGATTGATCCTGCCTCAAGTCCTTTGATGGTCTTACGTCAGCAAACGCGCTTCAGCGGGAGAGACAATTTGTATCTAATTCCCGGCAATCCGCTGACCAACGTGTCCCAGACGATGATCAGTGCGTCGAATGCGCCAATCTCGGTTATTCGGAGGGCGTTGATGCCACTCCTGGAGAACGGGAAATCTGACTACATCCTGATTGATACAGCCCCCTCGATAGGGGGCATTCAAGAGCGGGCGATCTGGGCGGCGGACTGGCTGATCATTCCGACTTTAGCCGATTCGGCCAGTCTGGAGGGGGTTCGGACGGTAGTAGTGATGGCCAAGGAACACAGGGATAGCAAAGGGTGGAAAGGAACGCTTTTTGGTGTTTTGCCGACCCAGCATGAGGGTCAGATCCGCGAATCGCGCGCCTCTATGGAAGACTTACGGAAAGCCTTCGGGGCGTTGGTCTTGGAGCCTATCAGCCGCCGCACTGTGCTACGGGAAGCACGCAGTCGTGGGCAAACCATTTTCGAGTACGCCCCGGAGAGTCAATCGGCAGAGGAGTACAGGAAGTTAGCAAAACATATTCTCAAGGCAAGGTGATGGTGATGGCAAAGAAGAGAAGCACAGCAGAACGCCGTGATCCACTGAAACCGCCGGACGATTCGTTGGTCTCGGTGTGGCATCAGGTGATCACAAATATCGCCGACCCGGAACAGCTAGAGGAAAAGGAGTCCAAGGCGCGAAATCGGGAATGGGAGAAAGCCAACAAGCCCAAGCACTACCGCGGCGTTCCTGCGGAAATCAGGGAGCAGGTAAAAGAGGTAGCGGAGGAATTGGAAGTAACGGCGGATGAGGTAGCGCGGGCTTTTTTGGAGTATGGCCTGCTGTGTATCCAGCGGGGGACGCTGGTAATTCAACCTGCGGCAAGTCAGCGGCGGGTGAAGATGACCCTCTACCCGTTCAGTGGAGCGGGATGGGCGGAAAACGGGTGGACGCCGAAGCCACCGCCGAAACGCAGCGGGCAAAAGAAAGATAGGTCGGCGATGCTGTGGAAAGAGATTGCCCACTACCGCATACCTGACAACCTGCATGAGCAGATCAAGCAGATTGCAGGGATGACTTATCCAGTTGGTGAGGTGGTAGCGGTTCTACTGAAACACGGGTTCGAGAGTTATCAGAACGGCACGCTAGTTCTTATGCCAAAGCCAAAATCACCTGCTAACCTGGGCTGGACGGGAGGTAAAGAATGAGCGGTCGTGGAAAATCGAAGCGATTTTTGAGCAACGTATGCGGCATTGCATACGTTCCGCATACACTTTGCATACGTTCCGCATACGTTCCGCATACGTTGCCGCATACGTTGCCGCATACGTCGAGCCGCGTAGAAGCCCTACAAGCCGTCTATTTTTCATGGGTGGCTATGTCAATATCACCCTGATAAACAAAGCCCTTAAAATGGCAAATTTCGATTGTTACGAAAATAACTGAAATCCAATTCCCGGAGGTGAAACGTGAGCAGTGATAACGGCAATACGGATAATTTTGGCCCAATCCTGGACGGGATCAGCATACCGGACACCGTGGTGCTGCCGCCAGAAGTGGTGATGCTCTTGCCGTGGATGAGTCTGGCGGAGCTGAAAGTGGTGATTGCTGCGGTAGCCCGGCTGATGCAGGTGGGGGGTGCTGAGCCAATTACGCTGACGGAGTTTCAGGAATTGACCGGTTTATCGCGCCCTGCCGTGCTGGAAGGGATTGAGCGGGCGATGAAACGGGGGCTGCTGATGCGTTTTGAGATGACCGGTTATCGCGGTCACACCATGCACGTGTACGAACTGAAGCCAAGAGTTATCGGTGGAAATTTTCCACCGATTGGCGGTTCAATCGGTAAAGATTTTATCGGTAAAAAATTTTTACCGATTACACCTGTTAAAGCAAAGCAAAGCAAAGTTAATGTTGTTGATTCAGAGTTAACAACAACAAACTTAACTTTGCTTAACTTAAGCGAGCGCGCAAAAATTTTGCAAAAAACGCCCGAAAATGAGGCAAAAAACGGGCTTTTTGAGCGATTGCACAAAATCGGAATTTACGCAAAAACAGCAAGATTTTTACTGGACAATTTTCCGCTGGAGCGGATCGAGAAGTGTCTGGAACTGTACCCGTTAGCGGTCAAGGCTGGACGTGCGGATGGTCCCGGCTGGATGGTCAAGGCGGTAAGCGATCCGAGGTGGGATTTGGATATCGAGCAAGCCGACCTGCAAGAGCGGATTGAGGCGCAAGCGCATCGAGAGCAGGACGAGGCCCGACCGTCCAAACCGGTCAAACCGCAGTTGCCCAAGAGCGTGCTGGAAGACCTGCGGGAGATCG
>JBFMBX010000025.1:0-3160 GCA_040754815.1 Chloroflexota bacterium | reverse complement strand
ATGGTGACCCGTTGGCGAACCCGTCAGCTTTGCCCTCCAAACTGCTACTGGCTCGATCAGTGCGCGAACATGATCAAGTGAGGAAGATGCAATGAATCATGCAAATAAGCGGATCTTATCTTTCATTGCTTTGATGTTTGTTGTGTCTGGCGTTTTCATGCCTTCTCTTTCAGAGGCCAGAACTTGCCGCCTTCTTGCTGAAAAATGCGTTGATTCCGGATGCAAGACCATCAATGGTTTTGAGCAGTGCATGGATTGCTGGGAGTATAAGAAGACCTATGAATGCATCACGCCGGGCGTGGTGGATTACTGCGCGCCCTTCGCCTCCATCAGTGGGTGCTACCAGAGCAGCTCGAGGTGTGTTGAAACATCCCAGGCCACGGGTGAGTGCCTGAAATACACCCAGACATGGCATTGCGGCGATCCAGTCAGTCCTCAACCGTCGAACACGATTCGCCTGGATGACACGTACACGCTTGTTTCAAGCAGTTATGATCGCGCGCCTTGTGCATCACAGGAGAGCGGATTTTGCCAAATTGCTGAGTCCAAGTGTGTTAGCACAACCCCTCCCTCCTTGCCCCCCGGGGTGTCTCCAGGGCAAGTTGCTCCGGATGGTTGTTATGAGCGCAAAGACACCTACGCCTGTATTTCCGGAGACTTCTCCTCGGACTGTTCCAAGTTTGCCAACGATCCAAACTGCAGACTTGTTGAGACTACGCTTGCCGATGGGGCTACGGTCATTGATGGCAAAACGACCGCAACCAGCAAGCGCTGGGAGTGCATGACAAGCCCTGGGAGCGAGCGGACGATACAGGATTGCTCTGGCCAGTCCTTCTGCATGGATGGTAATTGCTTTGATTCAGGCTTCCCTCCAGATGGGGACATGCTTCGCGTAGCGGCCACCATGGAGGCAGCGCGTCAGGCTGGACGTTATTTTGATCCGTCAACCTTCACGCTCTTCCGTGGCGAGCCTCGGAAATGCACGCGGAAGCTGCTGACCAACTGCTGCGATGAGGGATCAAAATCCACCCAGAGCAACCGTAGCGTCTTGGAAGAAATGGGTATGCAGGGAGCATCACAGGGAGCATCATGGCTTGGCAATCAAGCCTTCGATATGGGGTCGAAATATGTCTACGACTTCATGTGGGACAGCGGGATCTTCAAGGACTTTGCCTTCGATGGATTGGCAGATATTGCCTCCAACGCCGCAATGGCGGCCAACTTCTCGAAAGTGGGTTCATTCTATGGCGTAACTGTGTGGACAGGAACGGTATCATCCATTCCTGCCGCCGGTGGATTAGGTACTGTCGATGCGCTTTTCAGCGCAGGCGGATTTAACTTCGGTTTTGACCCGTATTCTCTGGCTATTTCACTTGCGATCCAGGTCATCATGCAGATGATGAGTTGTGACGAGGCATCCATTTATACGGCCACATACAAAGAAACAGGTCTATGTCATTACCTTGGAGAATACTGCTCTGCGGATGTGCTTGGCGTATGTTATGAATGGAAAAATGGATATTGCTGCTTTAACTCCAAGCTTGCAAAGCTCGTCAATGAACAGGGACGTAGCCAGATTGGCAAGGGTTGGGGCACCGCAAAGAATCCTGACTGTTCAGGTTTTACTCCTGAACAATTCGAGAAACTCAACTTCGAGCAAATGGACCTCTCCGAGTTTTATGCTGAGGTGGTTCCGCGTGATACGCAGGCTGTAAGCGGTGAGGTCAATAATTACATGGGGAACAGAATCGTGGAGCACGTCAATGGCCAGTAATGTGCTTAGGTTTTGCATGTTGGGCATGTTTGCCGCAGCAGTCGCGACATCGGCGGAGGCCGATGGGCTTCGTGGCAATCCGACCAAGACTTACCTGTTGGAATGCGCGACCACTGGGTTCCCTTCCAGGGGTCTTCTTGGCGGGGATGAGTTGATAAATATCCAATCCAAGACAAAGAGCCTTGAGCCGGTCTTTGTCCGCGTAGAGCGCATCCAGGATGTGATTGGCGCAACCGAGCGGGATCCAACATGCGGGAGGTATCGCGTGTCGTACTCCCAGGCCGGCGTGAAGGATGTCTCCGGCAACATTGCCCCAAAGCCCTTCACCTTTGGCTACGACATCAACATTTGTGGCGACGGACGCCCGGCCATCGCGAGGGACTGAATGATGAGGCGAGTTTTTCTCAGTGCCTTGCTTGCACTATCCCCGCTGGCGCTCATCGAGGCAGGGGAGGTTCCCTACGCTTCCTGCTTCGACCAGGCAGCGGCTCGCTACCAGGTGGATCCTGTGTTGCTACGCGCCATTGCGCGAGTTGAAAGCGGGTTCAACCCGGCGGCCATCGGCAAGAATGCCCGCTCTGAGGACATCGGGGTGATGCAGATCAACTCGAGCTGGTTGCCCACGCTCGCGCGTCACGGCATTTCTCGGGAACACCTGTTTGATCCTTGTCTGAACATTCACATAGGCGCCTGGGTGCTGTCGCAGAACATCGCCTCAATGGGGGCAACCTGGAAGGCTGTAGGAGCCTACAACGCGCGCTCAGAGGATAAGCGGCAGGTCTATGTCGGCAAGGTCTGGAAGGCCTATCAGAAGGAGGTGGCCCTGGCTGGCCCGTCCGGTAAGACCATGCATGCATTGAGGGCCTTCTGATGGGGTTCTTCAAACTGATTCCGTACCTGCTTATCGGCTTGTTTTGGTACGCCTATGCCAGCATGGGCGCGACACCGTGCGAGCGCATGGAGCGGGGTACCGCGCCCATTCGAGGTCTGATGGATGGGGTGAGCTGGGCCATCAGCCCATGGTTTGGGCCTGACACGAAGTTCGAGGTGCTGAAACAACAGCTCTGGCTTGAGCGAAAGATCCGCGAACTTGCTGCACGGCAGGTCTACAGGTCTGACTTGGTGACATTGGGTTGCGTGCCGCCGCCGGGAGAACAGGCGGTAGACGCCGCGCCTCTCAATGCCCTCGAGAAGATGGGCCAGAACGCCATGGACAATGAGGTTGTTCAGCGCGTGACCGAAACGGTGAAGTCTTATGCGGAGAGCGGAAATCGGGTTCAGCCCGCGCCCGATAGCCAGCGCTCGCAGCTCGCCCCTGTCCCAAGCGCTCCTCCGCCGGCTCAGGAACTACAGCCGGCCCAGGAGAATACCATCCAGTTCCGTTGA
>JBFMBX010000024.1:0-3743 GCA_040754815.1 Chloroflexota bacterium | reverse complement strand
AAACGTACGCGGAGTGGGCACGGAAATACGCCGGGAGGCTTTCCAAGTGGAACCTGGTGTGCGGTTGCCCGATGTGCCGTGGCGCGAAGTACCGCGACGGGCGCGCCACTGAAAAGAGGCGGTGGCGGCAATTGGCGGGAGGCGAAGCGCATTGAGCGACGTCATTCTGGCAGAAGAACGGTTGGCCGAACTGCGCAGTTCGGGTATACGCGCATGCATTACGTGCACTTTCTGGGAGTACGAGCCAAATTATCACAAAAGCATGTACGGATGGTGCCGAAACAAAAAGTCCTGCGCTGGTTTGACGGCGGCACTGGACATTTGCGCGGAGTATAAGTAGTTGGGGGATGAGCAGGTTGACTGACAAGTGTTGGAAATTCATACCTTACCCGGTGCTGGAGGGGTACCGGCGGAAGGAGGTGGTGTTGATACTCGACACCCAAAAACCAGGCCCGGAGCTTTTGCTTTTCCTGAAAGAGAAGCTGGAACCCGAGGTCAGGGTCATTCAGGCTATGACGCGGGATTACGGAGGTTGATTTTTGTTGTTCAAAGTTTGCTTTGAGAGTACTGATGGTTGCGGGAAGGACACGCAAATCTCTCTGCTCCGGGAGAAGGTGGAAAGGGAGGGCTTTTGCACGGCTCCGGTCAAACACCCGGGTCATACCGCGTTTGGGGTCGAGCTGAGGCGGTTCTTGGTTTCCGTCATTCTCGACACCGATATGCCAGGTTCGGAGCTTTTGTACTACGTGAGAAAGCGGCTGGAACCCGACGTCAGGGTTATCGATGTCAGGGCCCGCAACTATTCTGGAGGGAAGCTCGGTGTTTAAGTTTTGTTTTGAGGGCGTCGACGGCTGCGGCAAGGACACGCAAATTTCCCTGGTTCGGGAGAGGCTGGAGGTCGTTGCAGGTCTCGCTTTCCAGGGCTGGGGATAAGGCGGTTCTGGTTTGCGGTCGTTGTAATTATGTCGCATTTCGTGATACGTTTAAAAGATTCCCGTACCGGTATTTAGTTGGCGACGAGTATCTATCATATTGGCACGAATAGTGTGGCATCGGAGATTTTCTGTTCCAGAAGTTTGTTTAATTGTTCCAATTCGATATTTGCTTCGGTTTTAAGTCCTAAGGATGCTGCTACTCCTTGAGCATCCGTGCTGTATCGGGATGTAAGGTTTAGCGTATACTTGTCATCTGTTTTGGCAATTTGGTACGTATGAATATGTAGAGGATCACCTATGCTTGCGTTTCTTAAGTGTTCAAACCTGAAAGCTCGCCGCATGTATTCTAAGAGATGATTTTGTATTACTAACACTAAACGGCGGTTTATCTTTTGGAATGTGGGAATCTTGTGGTGAATTTGGATTAGGATGGTTTTAGCGTTCATCTTCCAATTGATACCAAATTGTTTCATGAAAACGTCTGTTTCGAATCCAAGCGATCTGAGGAAGTTTTGCCGTTGAGGCCATAGCGTTCCAGTTGTATCCAGGGTTTGGAGTTCCACTCCAACAAAATCCACAACTTGTCGATTCCGCGCGGAAACCAGAAAGTAATCAATGTTTCCGCCAGGTATTGAAACTTCGGTTACAAGATGTAGCTCATTTCCTGGTTCGTGAAAAGTTAACAGATGTATGCAATCAGTGAAAACCTTTCGGTTTTCTAACATTCGGTGTGGGCAGATGATAACGGGAATTGATTTTCGTCCATGTGCTACCATGCAAGTGCCTATGGTTATATCAGGCTGGCTTTTGCGAACTTTGAGGCACTTGCGGTTAATATAGGGGCATTTCTCGTCTGAGAGTATGCGGATCCAATCGACAGATCGATCGGACGTGTTGTATCCGTATAGTTCCAAAACCCTTGTGTTCATAGCATCGTTGCACACCTTTCTTGTGCGATAATAAGATATTTTTGAGATATGTCTATACCAACGGATTTGCGACCTAGCTTTGATGCCACCAAATTGGTCGTCCCTGTTCCGCAAAAAGGATCCAGCACGATTCCTCCCGAAGGACAAGACACAAGGATAGGGATACGGCATAGCTCCTCAGGGTATGGGGCAAAATGCAACGTCCGTTTTTGAGTGTCTTCCGGAATAATATCCCAAACATCGGATGGTTTAGCTCCTCTGGGGTGGTACTTGAGGAAATAGAACCCTTTCTTATTGAGCTCCTTGGCTCTTCCGGAGACGGATTCTGAGTCGGAGTGCGTTACCCGCTGTTGACCGCGGATAATCATACGGAAATCCGCGATTTTGCCCTCTGCGACCGCCTCGAGCATCTTATCCAAAGCCTGCAAGGCTTCTTGCTTTTCCTTTTCGGTAAGAGTAGTGGATAGTTCGATTTGCCTCCGGTATCGTACACCGCGCACGCCTGTAGCTGAGATCACTGTGCCATCATCTTTGATGCTTGCTTTTCGAGGATTCAGGCGGACGGCATCTATGTTGTAGTAATACCCTTTGGGTTGTTTGACAAAATGGAAAAGGGGCTCCCATACGTTCCGGAGCTTGTCTTTTGCGTTGTCCGGCCCTCCCTTCACTTTGTGCCAAACAACATGGTTGCGAAGAATCCAACCTTGCTGATCTATCATGGCGATGGCAATACGCCAAGGAATGGCCAACAATCGTTTTTGCGAATACGCGTCCCCCACGTTCAGCCAAAAAGAACCCGATGGCTTCAATACCCTCCACAATTCTTGGAAAATGACAAGGAGTCTTTCAATGTATTCATGGTAATTCCTTTCCAAACCTATGCCCCCGTTTTCGTATTCTCGTTGGCTCCAGTACGGCGGACTTGTCATGGCCATGTCGACGGAAGAATCAGGCAGTTCTTTCAAAACATGCAAAGCATCACCATGAAAGAAGATGGGGGCTGTGGTTTGGGTTTTTTTGTATTCAAGAAAATGCTCTTTGTAGCAGCCTGAAACGACCATCGATGGTTGGTTTGTAAATCGCAACTGGCAAGATTGTTTGGGGTTGTAAACTTTCATATCAGAAGAAACGTGGCTTGTCTGTTGCATGCTCTCATTCGATTGGATGAGAGAAGAAACCTGCGTTGGATTCATTGTATTGGCAAAGTCTCCCTTTCTGGTTACAATCGGATTTGGTTTGGAAGTTCTATTTTTAATTTCTTTGTTGATACGAGAATCCCTGCTATTTGTCAGAGTATTATCGGGGCAATGGAGGAGAGGAAGCAGGTCAAAATCGTCGCGGACGACGGGAAAATGCGGGAAAATGGTTCTAAGGAAGAACGAGCCCAGCTACATCTTCTGCGGCAACCCGAAGAACGTTCGGCTCCACCGCGGGAAGCGGGTTTGCCGCAATTGCATTACGGCTATGTACGAGAGCGCCCAGAAGGCCGTTTGAGGCCGCAAGGTACGGATCGGGTTTTCGGGCGGAACAGCGGCGGGGCGACTGGCGGAAGAGTAGACGCACGGGCGAGGCGGCCTGATCACCCGCCCTCCCCGCGGGTTTGTGGACGCCGGTACCTCGCGGGGACGAAGGGCAAAACCGGCTCCCCACAGGCGTATGGGTCGCCCCTGCGCGCTTTAGTTTCGCCCGCGCAGTGTAGTTATCACCTGCTAAGCCGACCTTTTGCGTCCTGGGGTATGGCGGCTACGAAATCGCAGAGGCCCCGG
The DNA here is from genome assembly GCA_040754815.1 of Chloroflexota bacterium. Taxonomy (GTDB): domain Bacteria; phylum Chloroflexota; class Anaerolineae; order Anaerolineales; family Anaerolineaceae; genus Bellilinea. Next base: position 113 of record JBFMBX010000024.1, on the reverse strand, counting down.
GGCCGCCCTCTGCATGTTCTTTTTAGGGACGGGTTAGGAAGCTCTGGTCGTCGGGTTTGCTGAGAAGCATTACTGGCCTGAAGGGGGATTTGAAATGACGTTAACGGAAGTAG
>JBFMBX010000023.1:0-3901 GCA_040754815.1 Chloroflexota bacterium | reverse complement strand
AGTCGGGCAGCCTCACTAATAGACACTCTGGCCATCAGTTACCATCCTGTAATGCATCCAGTCTCGAGGACAGTGTACGGAAAAGATGCTCCGCATCATCGTGGAGTTTCTCACAAAGGTCGGCCTCGACATCGAGATCAAGCTCGTTAAGCTTCTCCAGCAGGAGCAGAGACTGATTCTGGATGAATTTAGCCATGTTCAGCGCTGTTTTCTGTTGTTTCGTCATAAGAGGCCTCAGAGCGTCAGTGCTCAGTGTAGGGATGTTCTCTTTTCCGCTTCCTCGCTCACTCAGTCGCTATGCTCCTGCCGTTCGGCTGCGGCGAGCGGCAGGAGCATGCACATAAAAGCTCGAGAAAACCGAACAGTCGCGTGATGGTGAAAAGGAAAGGCCGCATGGTGGCCTTTTTTCCATAGGCTCCGCCCCCCTGACAAGCATCACAGAATCTGACGCTCAAATCAGTGGTGGCGAAACCCGACAGGACTATAAAGATACCAGGCGTTTCCCCCTGATGGCTCCCTCGTGCGCTCTCCTGTTCCTGCCTTTCGGTTTACCGGTGTCATTCCGCTGTTATGGCCGCGTTTGTCTCATTCCACGCCTGACACTCAGTTCCGGGAAGGCAGTTCGCTCCAAGCTGGACTGTATGCACGAACCCCCCGTTCAGTCCGACTGCTGCGCCTAATCCGGTAACTATCGTCTTGAGTCCAACCCGGAAAGACACGACAAAGCGCCACTGGCAGCAGCCACTGGTAACTGATTTAGGGAGTTAGTCTTGAAGTTATACGCCAGTTAGGGCTAAACTAAACGAACAGTTTTGGTGACTGCGCTCCCTTTAAGCCAGTTACCTCGGTTCAAAGAGTTGCTGCTCTGAGAACCTTCGAGAAAACCGCCTTGCTGGGCGGTTTTTTCGTTTACAGAGCAAGAGATTACGACGATCCAAATGGGATCTCAAGAAGATCCTTTACGGATTGCCGTTCGTACCGCTATCAAGCGTGACTCCGGTCACCGTCGATGAAGGTGAAACAGCCCCACCTCCGGTGTCTCGAACATTATTGACCTGACATGCTGCCAGAACCACAGAAACGGTAACAACCCCTAGGAAAAGTAATTTTTTCATATATCACCTTTTATTTTTATTATTCTAGGCAAATGGATATCTAGTAATTATTCTTCAAATCCAGAGTTACAAATGAGCGGGCTCATAACTTGAACCCGCAAATTCAATCACGCTTTTTTAAAACCTGGCTTACCGTTAGCAGCTCGCCATTCCTTTACGGTTTTAACAATTCCTTTCGCCGAAGAATCTTCGCCTACCTTAGGCTTGAAGATGAGGTTCCAACCAGCAGGATGCTCTGTTAGTTGGGCGAACGAATAAATAGCATCATCGTTCTCTTTGTCAGTTGGAAAATCAGCAGCGATTATTTTACTAACAAAAGCAGTAAATTCTTCTTCCGTAAAATCTGAAATTTTATTACCAGCCATTTTATTTTCCTTTATGTGTCTCAATATGATTTTTAGGTGTTAGCGCCTTAATGTTATCGACATCCATAACAGCCCCTCCTTGAGATATTTCTTTTTCGTGGTGTAATTCAATTTTAACACGTTTCCCTACTGATTCTAAAAAGTCCGCAGTAGGTGCCCTTCCAGCTTTCATCTGATTAATATCAGCTTCACTAAATTGCTTGCTCAGTGCAGAATCGTCAGCAACCGCTTTCCAGAACGCCCGACGGAAAGAATCAAAACTACCGAAAGTCTTCCCGCGTAATTTATCCGCAATCTGGGAAGGAACAGGAGCACCATCCCCGGTACTGGCCCCCCCCATCCAGTTATTGCCAACGTTCTGCCCTTTGCCGCTCACTGTACCGGGCATGTTACGAGGGCTACGGTACATCACATACAGCGGTTTTAGGCCGGATTCCGGAGGAAACACCAGAATAATATCGTCAAAATCGAGGTCATCCGCTAGATTACTCAGTTCCCCCGAGTGCACGATAAAAAAGAGAGTATTTCTGATGCCATTACCTGAGCGAATGAAACCCGCACGGGTCACCCGTAAACAGATGAAAGAACTGATCAGTCAGCTGAATGGCATTCTCGATCACATCGATAACGGGATGGACGAAAACAATGAAGAACTAAAACAGATGATGGCAGACTGGAATGCAAAGGTCGTCATGCCCTGCGGGTTCTCTGATTTTCGTGATTTTTCATCCTGGACAAGTGCACTAGATTTCACCAGGATGGCGCTTAATCAGGAAAAATACCTCGATGACTTTACATGGAAAGAACTGAACGACGTTATCAACTTCATACGCAAAGCAGAAGGTAGTGCATCTGACCACAGCTATGCACTCCAGTTACTGGAGATTAATTTCAAGGCAAACCCACTGGATCTCATCTATCACCCTGACTGCTGGTTCAATGATGAAGCATTGTTTCATGCCCGGCTGACTACCGAAGAAATTGGTGGCTACTTAATGAAAAAATCAGGTCGATGGCTCAACGATGCACCGGATATCCAACTGGTGTATGCCATCCCCCAGGATGTTTATGATTAACCAAGTCACCATTTACCATAATCCCTTAATTGTACGCACCGCTAAAACGGCCTCAGGACGTTTCTGACGGGAAACCGGTAAAACAGGCAACAAACCACCCGAAAACCCGCCAGAAACGCGCAGGCTCTGTTTTTACGGCATGCATGAGTATGCGCGCAAGTGCATAGCGCGGAAATTCACGCCATTCAGCCAGGGTAAGTCCTGTTTCCGGCGTTCTTCTGATCCGAAAACGGTGAACGGGGACGCAATTTATTGCGTGGCCGTGAGGCGTTGCCGGCGCAGCCGGAAAACCGGTTTTCAGCACGTTCAGGAATCGGGTTCGTCGACGGCCGGCAATCACGTTATGGCAAGTCGCCGGACGACTCACCACACGATTCACCGGCGATTCGAATCGTGAATTGAATCAAGAGTCACCATGAACAAAAAACGCCCAAATTGATGAATTGAATCAAGAGTCGATTCATCATAACAACATGATAATAAAGCGTGATTCACATATGAATCGTGGGCAATTCGTAAACGATTCGCCATAGAGTCGTCCACGACTTGGATCTGCACTTTGTAACACATCACTGCACATTAATTTTTCATTAACCAATTGTTTTAAATAAGGAATCTGCAAAATTTTAATTTTGCGTAGTGTGTGGGTATTTTTAGTGGTGAGGAGCGTTCAGAGATCTGACGATTTTTGGGAAGGTTCAGGAACTCCCCGGGATGGCCGGAGAGGAAAACTGAAGCATGACGGGGTCAGGATTTTTTCCAGAATTTCCACCATGGCGTCGGGGATTCAGTTAATTTTGCCTGGTGATTTTCAAGAAGGAGCATGGCCTGTTTCAGGCTGTCAATGTGCGAATCCTTGGACAAAAGTAAGGTGTTCAGGTGTTCAATCTCCTGTTTCAGATGACGAATCACCTGTTCACTCTGGTCAGCAGAGGCTGTATCACGCTGTTCAGAGACCTGTCCAGAATGGTGTTCACCCTTCGGTTGCTCAAAGGGACCAAAGACACGTAAAAGCTCTGAAGTATCTACCATTTTTGCATTGCGCTCACCACTACAGGTGGACAGGTCACCTGTTTTAATTAACCTGTGCAGTGTTGTTCTACTCTTACCCGTCAGTCGGGCAGCCTCACTAATAGACACTCTGGCCATCAGTTACCATCCTGTAATGCATCCAGTCTCGAGGACAGTGTACGGAAAAGATGCTCCGCATCATCGTGGAGTTTCTCACAAAGGTCGGCCTCGACATCGAGATCAAGCTCGTTAAGCTTCTCCAGCAGGAGCAGAGACTGATTCTGGATGAATTTAGCCATGTTCAGCGCTGTTTTCTGTTGTTTCGTCATAAGAG
>JBFMBX010000022.1:0-3978 GCA_040754815.1 Chloroflexota bacterium | reverse complement strand
ATTAAGAGAAACCAATGCTTTTTTAGATATCCCATATCCCTAGTACTGGCGAAGTTAGTATCTAACTTACTAATAATAGGCATTGTTTTGGCTTCTGCATCGGAAGGGGAGATAAAATGTAAAAAAAAAAATCTTATGTTAAATCAGGTGGCAGAATGCTGTGTTAAACGGCTAGTTGCTAATCATAATCATTTTGTAACGCAGGGGGATTTCTTCCGCCGATAAATGCATTCCAGTGATGGATTCATTACAAGGAACATCATAAATCCCATGGATATCGATCCTGCGAAGAAAGGATCTTCTTGAGATCATTTTTTTCTGCGCGTAATCTCTTGCTCTGAAAACGAAAAAACCACCTTCCGGTGGCTTTTTCGATGGATAGAGGATCCTGGCAGATTCTCTAACCGAGGTAACTGGGTGTACAAGACCGCAATTACCAAAACTGTTCTTTCAGTGTAGCCGCAGTCAGGCATCCACTTCAAGACCTCTTTAAATACCATCTTGTACACCCTTGTTACCAGTGGCTGCTGCCAGTGGCGTTTTTTCGTGTCCGTCCGGGTTGGAATCAAGATGATAGTTACCGGATAAGGCGCAGCGGTCGGACTGAACGGGGGGTTCGTGCATACAGTCCAGCTTGGAGCGAACTGCCTACCCGGAACTGAGTGTCAGGCGTGGAATGAGACAAACGCGGCCATAACAGCGGAATGACACCGGTAAACCGAAAGGCAGGAACAGGAGAGCGCACGAGGGAGCTACCAGGGGGAAACGCCTGGGATCTTTATAGTCCTGTCGGGTTTCGCCGCCACTGATTTGAGCGTCAGATTTTGTGATGCTTGTCAGGGGGGCGGAGCCTATGGAAAAACGGCAACGCCGCATCCTTTCTCCAGCCCTTCCTGATTTCAGCGCAGTCTCTCTATCTTGTCATTCGTGAGCAGGTAACGCCCGCCGCCGTCTCACGGCAGGAGCGCAGCGACCGAGTGAGCGAGGAGGCGTCATGTCATCACCACCTGCATTTTGCACTTACGCCCCGCAGCTGAATTTTTCCCCTGCCACATGAAGCACTTTCCCGAATTACCACTTCGATTTATCATATTAAGCCAGTATACACTCCGCTAGCGCTACGTGACTGGTTCAGGGCTGCGCCCCGAAACCCGCTAAAAACCACTGACGCGCCTGCGGCTTGTCCAACCCCGCGCCGACCGGGAAAGGCTTTCCCGTCCGCCACGGCGTTATCAGGAGGCGATTCTGGCAGATAAACGCAACAAGATGCTCACGATGTGGGTGACGGAAGACGAACATCGGCGGTTGCTTGAGCGGTGCGACGGAAAACAACTGGCGGCGTGGATGCGCCAGACCTGCCTTGATGAGAAACCGACACGCGCCGGCAGGCTTCCCTCGATTTCGCCGGCGCTGCTGCGTCAGCTTGCCGGCATGGGCAATAACCTGAACCAGATCGCCCGGAAAGTGAACGCCGGTGGTGCCGGTCATGACCGGGTGCAGATCGTGGCAGCGCTGATGGCGATCGATGCCGGTCTGGAACGGTTGCGGCATGCCGTACTGGAAAAAGGGCCGGATGATGATTGTTAAATTCCATCCACGGGGTCGCGGCGGGGGCGCCGGTCCGGTGGACTATCTTCTGGGTAAAGACCGGCAGCGTGAAGGTGCCAGCGTCCTGCAGGGGAAGCCGGAAGAAATCCGGGAGCTGATTGATGCGTCGCCGTATGTGAAAAAATATACCTCCGGGGTGCTGTCATTCGCGGAGGCGGATCTGCCGCCGGGTCAGCGTGAAAAACTGATGGCCAGCTTTGAGCGGGTTCTGATGCCCGGACTCGATAAAGATCAGTACAGCATTCTGTGGGTGGAACACGCAGACAAGGGTCGTCTTGAGCTGAATTTTCTGATCCCCAATACCGAATTACTGACGGGGAAACGCCTCCAGCCGTATTACGATCGTGCCGACCGGCCGCGCATCGATGCGTGGCAGACAGTGGTCAACGGCAGGCTGGGGCTACATGATCCGAACGACCCGGAGAACCGGCGGGCGCTGGTCACGCCGTCAGGACTGCCAGAAACGAAGCAGGAAGCCGCAGAGACGATTACACGGGGTTTGCTGATGTTAGCCTCATCAGGAGAGCTGAAAACGCGTGATGACGTCACAGGGGCGCTCACAGCGGCCGGTTTTGAGGTGGTCAGAACCACAAAAAACAGTATCAGCATTGCCGACCCGGACGGGGGGCGAAATATCCGACTGAGGGGAGCCATTTATGAGCAGTCTTTTAACGGCCTCGAGGGACTTCGAGGAGAAATCGAAAGCACAGCAGCAGCTTACCGAAGAGAGGCTGAAAGCCGCATTCAGCAAGCACGAGAACGTTGTCAAATCGGAACTGAACGCAAGCGCGAAGAGAATCAACGACGCCATCAGCGCCCACGAACAGGGGATGAACGCGGCGATGCAGTCGAACCGGCTGAGCGTGCTGCGAATGGTCGGGCGGACGTGGCTGACCATCACCATGGTGTCAGGGCTGCTGTTCGCCAGCCTGAGCGGGGTGCTGTGGTACCAGGGGAACCGGATAGCGGCGAACCTGGCGGAAATCAGGCAGCAGAGAGATACGCTGTCGAAACTGCAGATGCAGACGTGGGGCGTGACCTATCTGGAAAACCGCAACGGACGGTTTCTGGTGCTGCCGGAGGGGATGAAAGCCGAAACGGGCCGGAAGGTGGACAACAAGACGCGGAACGCGGTGAAGCTGGTACGGGAGTAGAGCAGAATGACGGAACTGGAAAAACAATTGCTGAGCGCGTTAGAGCAGCTACAGCAGGACTACTCGAGAAGGCTGGACGAGTGGGAGAGCGCCTTCGAGGAATGGCGGAAGATGTCTGGTCTTATGCAACGGGAGAACGCGGCGCTGAGCGAGCGCGTGTCGGGCTTGAGCAGGCAGGTGCAGAGTTTGAGCGAGCAGCTGCGCCGGTTATCGACAGGCTGAATGAGATTGAGCAACAGCGATACGGGCAAACAACGGAAAAGGAACCAGAGAAGACAGCAGATCTGGTACCGGAACGGCAACGCACATTATCTCATGGTGACAGGGAGTATGGAGACTGATAAACGCCCGTCTCAGGTGGCCTGAGCGTGACGGGGATCATGGCCATTTTCTGCGATTTCAGCACACAGAGAGTCTTTTTTAACCGAAATCACCGGCTATGCAGTGATGTGAATAAGTGATGCATATGCGTAAAATAAATCAGGTGCGTTTCTGGTGGTTTTCGGTGTACTTGCCACCACCTTTTGCCCGTCAGCCATCAGAAACGCCCTGAGTGCCTCCGGCGCGGTGCGAGTAAGGGATGTTATGTTTAATTGGACGGTTACTAGCATGTAAAAAAAAACCGCCACTAGGCGGTTTTTTATGATCAGTTAGGAATCTCTGAGACTTCTTTGACTTCCTGTTTATTAATTTGCTGCTTCACGCCGTTAGCATCGGTATAGCCAATCAACCCAGCATCCGATTCTTTGGGTTTGCCATCGCTCACAATGGTACGGCCATCATTCGTATGAATTGCATAGCTTGTCCTTGTGCATCCTGTCAGAGCTGAAAGTGCAATGATCGCAGCTAGCGCTGAATAAATTACTTTCGTCATAGAACGTTCCTTATCAGTTATCTAGTTCACTCATGTTGGTAATTTTGTCGCGGTTGATATGTTCTGTTTTTCCTGTCTGTGCATCCTTGTAAGAAACCAGCCCGGTGTCACTATCAATCTGAGGCTTACCGTCTGCGACGATAGTCCGTCCGTCGGTAGTTTTAATGGCCTGATTTTAGGAGGTGCCGGTTACTGAGAAGGTTAAAACTGAAGTTATTAAGAGAAACCAATGCTTTTTTAGATATCCCATATCCCTAGTACTGGCGAAGTTAGTATCTAACTTACTAATAATAGGCATTGTTTTGGCTTCTGCATCGGAAGGGGAGATAAAATGTAAAAAAA
>JBFMBX010000021.1:0-4271 GCA_040754815.1 Chloroflexota bacterium | reverse complement strand
GGGCGTGTAAAACTATTTCACTTTGCGAGTGCATGGCTATCTGCGCCTAACGCTTCGTTCAAGCGAACACCGCTCGCTTCGCTCCCGGCTTACGCCCCTCCGGGGTGTCGCTTAACTCAACCACGTTCGGCATCGATGTCCGGTCCGTGTCACACTTTCATCTTTCGAAGTCTCGGAGTTTGATATGACTGATTTCTCGTGGAAACCGATTGAGCCGCTCTCCGACAAGGACCGCGCAATCGACCTTGCCGCAATGAGGCCCCTGTACGAGTCCTGGCAGACCTCTAAGGCCCGCCTTAAAGTGTCCAGCGAAGGCAGTCTCCGAGAATTCAATCAGCGACTCGTGCGGCGATTGAGTGTCGAAACCGGCATCCTTGAACGACTCTACGATCTTGATCGCGGCACGACAGAAGCCCTCGTCGCTGCGGGCTTTCGCGAGGACATCGTATCCAGGTCAAGCACTGATATCGAACCGTCGCGACTAATCGACATCCTTCGAGATCAAGAGGCTGCAATTCAACTCGCTATGGATTGCGTCTCAAACAACCGGCCGCTTACGAAGTCAGTCATCCACGAACTTCATTCGATCCTGACCCGACATCAAGATACAACAACGGCAATCGACCAATTCGGTAACCGCAGCGAAATTCCTTTACTGAAAGGCAAGTTCAAGGAGCACCCCAATAACCCTCGCCGAGACAACGGTTCGATTCATGAGTACTGCCCTCCGGTTCATGTTGATTCGGAGATCGATAACCTACTTTCTTGGCTTTCCAGCTATGAGCAGGACGATCCGATCATCGTCTGTGCTTGGTTCCACCATAGGTTCACCCAGATACATCCGTACCAAGATGGAAATGGGCGTTTGGCAAGAGCACTCACAACCCTAATCTTGCTCCGCGCCCAACTGCTGCCATTGGTTCTTGATCGTGACCTTCGAGTCGAATACATCACGTCGCTGGAACTCGCTGACGCAAATGATCTCGCCCCACTAGCATCTCTCTTCGCCCGCCTCGAACGCTCCGCAATCCTTCAGGCGCTGAGCGTCGATGTGGACAAGGAGATTTCTGAGCAACGCAACCTTACGTCCGCGGTCATCGCCAGACTTGCAGACAAATTCGGTAAGCGGCGCGTTGAACGCGATGCAGAGCTTCGCGGGGTTAACGCCGTCGCGCAGAAACTTCGGTCGCAAGCGCAAGCAGCCCTTCAGATTGCCTTTGAACAGTTGGGCACGGCTGTGTCGGCGGTTGCAGAGCCGGAGATTCGCGTCATTGATGGCGGTCAGGATCGCAACAATGCGCACTGGTACAAGTACGAAGTGGTGGCATCCGCTAAAGAGGTTGGCAAGTTTGCTAACTTCACCGAGGATCACTACTTCGTGAAGGCGTCAATCCGTGCTGAGCGGGAGCGGTTGGTATTCGTAACATCATTCCATCACGTCGGACGCGAGTTGTCCGGCATCATGGAAGCAACTGCATTCGCCACTTTGGAGTCATTTGAGGACTCTGATGACCGACAGTCCGTGTCCGAGAACTTCTTTGTCTGTTCATTGGAACCGCTTGTCTTCACCTACAAGACAGCTATCGACGATATAGAGGCTGCCTTCTCGCGATGGCTCGATTCGGCACTTGCTATCGCCGTCAAAGAATATGGGGATCGTCTGTAGGTTTCGTGCTCTCGATGCCGAACCCATCATTCCACCGGACCTGCGCGAAAAGCCGCGCAGGCCGGTGAATTCAGACGTTAGGCATACAAAAAGGAGATGAAATGAAGAGTCAACTTATAGCTATCGCATTCGGCGCAGCTCTTTCTGCAGTCGCATTACAAACAAATGCGGAAACGTATAGCGCACAGCATGAAAAGGTAAAAAATCTGTTTCAAAGCAACAAAGAAAAAACGGCTAAAGATGCCATTTGGACTTCCCGAGATATTTTCAAGGTTGGCGTAATCAATGACGGAAGCCGGAGAGACGGTTACGCCGATTATGTATGCCAAGTGCTTTATGACCATGGCTTCAAAGGCAAGAAAGTATGGGTTCAGGTAATAGATATTGTGAAGCTCACTCGCAGCGGGAGTTGGGTGAAGCTTGGTGAATCACATTGCCAATAATGCCTAACCAAGCGCTCCAGCCGATCCAAAAACCGCTGCGCGGTTTTCGGTCGGTTGAGCTTCATCGTTAGCCGCAGACCGAACACTATGAGCAAGCCCGGGAAAAAGCGCGGAAAAAGACAAATCCTCGCGGGGCATAAGCGGATTGGAAAACGTTTTGTCCCGCCGATGATGCAAATCCCAATGAGAGTTGACACTAGCTACGCCAACGACATGCTTCCTGAGCTGATATGGATTGGCTTAATTAATGAGCGAGTAGGTTACGTTCGGGGCGCAAAGATTATTGAAAAAGTGTTTCTTGCAGTTGATGCGCTGAAAGAAAAAGCGCAGGAAGGGAACTATGCGTTGATGTCTAGTTTCAATAAATTAACTAATGATCAAAAAACTGCTATAACCGAGACCCTTCGCAAAGAGGGTGTATTGGATATCATTCAAAATTCAATCGCTCCTCTGGTCCTTCTTTATGATGACTGTCCACTAACATTTTTGGGTCCGCCTACAAACACGTATTCACAAGAGGATTTGACATCAATCATAAAGCTATGCGTCGGGAAAACTATCGACCGATATGATACGCCCGGGATTGTTCTTTATGGCGCGATGCTATTAGCCCGTTTAGTGACAAAGACAATCAAGTTCCCTGCGGATATGGACCTGCCGGATTTTAACTCAGTTATCGATTCTCCAGGCAGTGAAGAGGCCAAAAGAGCGGCCGGGTTTATGCGTGCGAACGGGTTGGCAGAGTTTGGGATGATGAAAGTGGGAAACGCATGGGCAAAGCATTTCTGGGATAAAAGCTTTGAACTAAGCCCTTGTGAGTTTGCGTAAATGAATAGTAACTCTTATGAGAGATTTGACGAAATGCTGTCCGACTTCGTTCAAGGGTATAAGGATGTAGTTGTAAGAGGGTTTGATGACAGGTGGGGCAAAGTAAGGCAGGAAATATACGACAAGCATACTAGCGAAACCATCGGTGCTCTGATGTCACGTCAGGCCACGCTCTCAATCGAAATGGCAGCTGCTCCTACAACATGGAATGGGCATGTGGCACCCTTGTTCCTGCGCTGCATGGTTGATGCCTACATTACATTGGCATGGATTTTGGCTGATCCGAAAGAGCGTAGTAGGAAATATATTGAGTACGGATTGGAGCAGGAAAAGCTATTTATTGAATTCCTCGAAGAGGCATTGGAGGAAGAGCCTGATGCGTACGATTCAGAATCAATAAAGGAAATGATCGAAGTTAGGAAAGGCTGGCTTAATGGGCAACTAGCAGACTGGGCAACGGAAGTTAACGTTGGTTCATGGTCCGGCATGTCAGCGCGAGAAATGGCTAAGGAAATTGGAAGGGAATCTATTTACAAGCATGCATATGTGCCATTTAGCGGCGCTGCACATAACATGTGGCAGCATGTGGGGATATACAATGTCGAACCTTGTTCAAACCCGTTGCATAAGTGGCATGTTGTGCCAAAAATTCGTAGAGCTCCAGCTCATCCAGATTTCATGTATCGGTCAGCAAAGTATATATCTATAACGTACGAGTTATTCGACGAGAAGATGGGCATAGATTGCGACATACCGTTGCCAGACCAATATTTTGTAGAGCATGACCTGTTTTCCGGAGATGGCGCAGATGAAGCAGATAACGGCTAACAAGGCCGTCAACTCGGACGCATTTTTCGTTCGCTGCGCTCACTACGAATGCGCCGGTTACGGCTGGCGTTATGCAGCATTTCACGGAGGTGCCAGCCCGCGTAGGGCGAGTTAGCGCAGCGTAACCCGCCAAATGGGGTCCCGGACCGCGCCGTGGTTTTCATCCGGCGCATTACGCTACGCTAACGCGCCCTACCCCCGCTGATGCCATGCAGAATACCCCGCTGTTCCCTGCGCATTACGCCACGCCCATGCGCCCTAACCTGACCGCCTTCCCCGGAGCCACGACCATTCCCATGAAAATCAGGCAATACCAAGTGGATGCCTTTGCCGATCGCTGTTTTTCAGGGAACCCGGCGGCGGTGTGTGTGCTGGACCGCTGGCTGGATGACGCCACGCTTCAGGCTATCGCGGAAGAGAACAATCTTTCCGAGACGGCGTTTTTCGTGGCGTCCGGGGAGGGTTTTGCGCTGCGCTGGTTCACGCCGGTGAAGGAGGTCGATTTG
>JBFMBX010000020.1:0-6305 GCA_040754815.1 Chloroflexota bacterium | reverse complement strand
CATCTTCTGATGACTTTCCACCATTTTCTGGTGCGCATCCGCCGAGCCGTTCGTCATGGTCTCATGAGCAATAATGGCCTGTTCATGCTGGTCCATACCGGTCATACGAGGAGCAGTCCCCTGGATCCCGACAGGAGCCGCAGCAGACTGCATCTGGTGAGCAGGAGCCTGTGCATTGTTGACGCGATCATGGATATTCACGGTTTCAGTGGCCCAGGCCGATGAAATTAAACCAAAGCCCAGCAAAGATGCTAATACGATATTTTTCATGATAACTCTCCATTTCTGAATTAGTGATGTCCGGGGAAGTACAACCGGTGTTTTCAGTTCCATAACTGAAACAAGTTCGGCAGCGTTTATTTCTCCGGAAGAGGGCTGGATATTCATTTCCTGGCGTACTCTGACGCCGGGTATTGATGAAGCAATCCAGCCTTCCTGATAAGTTGCACTAATTATATCGAATGGCTTCTGTTTGCTGCATGACAGGCTAATGACATCTTTGTCATTTACATCTTTATTTTCAGCATTGGGTTTCCGGGATCATTTTCTCCAGTCTGGGCACGGATAAGATAAAACGCGTGGAGCGTACGTCTGATTCCACCTGCACTCTTCCGTGATGTGCTTCCACGATTGACTTCACAATCGCAAGGCCGATGCCGCTGCCTTCTCCTTTTCGTTGTCTGGATGGATCCACCCGATAAAAACGGTCAAACAGCCTTGATAAATGTTCTTCAGGGATCGGTTTCCCCGGATTTTCAATCACAAGGTCAAAAAAGCTCTCCTGCTCTCTTATTGAGACGGTGATTGCCTGTCCCTCCGGGGTATAACGCAGGGCATTGGATAACAGATTATTGATCGCCCTTCTGAACATTTGTGGATCTCCCTCAACCAGGCAGGGCATCCCGTTAAATTTGAGCGTGATATTGCGTTCTTCGGCCCAGGCTTCGAAAAACTCGAAGACTTTCATGACTTCCGCTCTGAGGTCAAACATGACCCTGTCAGGTATCAGCTGATTATTATCTGCCTGTGCCAGGAACAGCATATCGCTGACCATTTTGGTCATCCGGTTATACTCTTCAAGACTGGAATAGAGGACATCCTCAAGTTCCCTCTGTGTTCGATCCTGACTCAGTGCGATTTCAGTCTGCGTCACCAGATTGGTGATGGGCGTTCTGATCTCATGCGCGATATCGGCAGAGAAATTGGCCTGGCGGGTAAAGACATCCTCAATCTTTCCAATCATATGATTGAACGAGATAACCAGTTGCTCCAGCTCAATGGGAACGCGTGTCGGTTCCAGTCGCGCATCAAGATTCTCGGAGGTGATGTTTTTAATGGCATTGCTGACATTACGAAGGGGCAGGTGCCCCTGACGGACAGCGATTCGAATGATCAGAACAATCAACAGGCTTATCACGACGGCAATCGCAATCAGGTTCTTTTTCAGCGCATCGAGGTAATGGAGATGGAAATTAATGGATAGGCCAGTCAGCATGACATAGTTCTGCTGTTTGCCCTGAAATATCGCCTGACCAGAGGAGGCGATAATCCTGTATGTTTCCATCTTCATTTCGGACCCGGTATCCATCGGTCCCGCAGGATCCTCCACCGTCCAGAGAAAGACATCCCGTGCGCGGCTGTGCTCGCTAAAATCTGCTGAATTCACTGCCGGGCGTAGTGCCGCCCCCTGAGCTGAGCTCAAGAGCACTTCACCCCTGGGATTGAGGAGCAAAAGGGCAACGTTGCGGTAGCTGGCAATTGATTCCTTTATTTTGCTTACTTTTTTTTCATCCGGATCTGCCGGGGACTGGAGTATACGGCTCAGTGTGGTGCTGATTTGTTGCAGATCGCTGACATCCTGCTCGGCAAAATGCTTTTCAACAGAATGCAGCATAAACCAGGTGAAGGCGATAAACGCCAGTATTGTGGACAGGCTGATAAAAAAGGTCAGCCGCAGAGCGAGTGAGAAAGGTCGTCTGGACGGTTTGCTATGCATCCGGGATCTCCAGCATGTAGCCCACGCCCCGCACTGTCTGGATCAGTTTTGTCCCGTAATCGTTGTCTATTTTAGCGCGGAGTCGCTTTACTGCGACATCAATCGCGTTAGTGTCGCTGTCAAAATTCATGTCCCAGACCTGAGAGGCAATCAGGGAGCGGGGAAGAACTTCTCCCTGATGGCGAATGAAGAATTCCAGCAAGCTGAACTCTTTACTGGTGAGCACAATGCGGTTCCCGGCGCGGCTGACTTTTCTGGATACGAGATCAACCGAGAGGTCAGCCACTTTAAGCTGGCTTTCCGTGATCATCGTGTTTCCCCGCCTGAGGAGGGTTCTTACCCGGGCGAGCAGTTCAGCAAACGCAAAGGGCTTCACCAGATAATCGTCCGCACCCAGCTCAAGTCCTTTGACCCTGTGTTCAATCGTGCCAAGGGCCGTCAGCAGTAATACCGGCATCCCCTTTCCGGCACTGCGCAGCATACGGATGATATCCCAGCCGTTTACATCAGGCAGCATGATATCCAGGATGACTAAATCATACTCGGCTGTCATGGCAAGATGATATCCGGTCAGACCATTATCAGCGTGATCCACGACGAACCCCGCCTCTGTCAGCCCCTTGCTGAGATATTCACCTGTTTTAATTTCGTCTTCAACGATTAATATTTTCATCATGCTCCCCGGCTGGCTGCTAATGTCATTTTATTGCGCCCACGATCGTTATCAACGGATTACAGCAAAAATGACAACATTGTCATTATCCTGTCACCCGGCAAACAGAGAGCGTTCGGTAAAGTATCCCTATCAATACTCTGGACTTCGTTTGAACCATTTACCAGGTCTGCCTGTACGAGAAGCGTTATGTTCAAATTAAAATTACTCAGCATCAGTACCATATTCATCCTGGCTGGTTGTGTTTCTCTGGCACCTGAATATCAGCGTCCGCCAGCTCCGGTTCCCCAGCAGTTTTCATTGTCTAAAAACAGTCTGACGCCTGCGGTAAACAGCTATCAGGATACGGGCTGGCGAAACTTTTTTGTCGATCCCCAGGTCAGCAGGCTGATCGGTGAAGCCCTGAATAATAACCGTGATTTGAGAATGGCTGCCCTGAAGGTTGAAGAGGCCCGGGCCCAGTTCAACGTCACGGATGCAGATCGTTATCCCCAACTGAATGCCTCATCCGGGATCACATACAACGGTGGTCTGAAAGGTGACAAGCCGACCACACAGGAGTACGACGCGGGTCTGGAGCTCAGCTATGAGCTCGATTTTTTTGGCAAACTTAAGAACATGAGTGAGGCTGATCGCCAGAACTACTTTGCCAGCGAAGAAGCCCGTCGTGCCGTACACATCCTGCTGGTCTCCAACGTTTCACAGAGCTATTTCAGCCAGCAACTGGCGTACGAACAACTCCGTATTGCGCGGGAAACGCTGAAAAATTATGAACAGTCCTATGCTTTCGTTGAGCAACAGCTCGTGACCGGGAGTACGAACGTTCTGGCACTTGAACAGGCGAGAGGACAAATCGAAAGTACCCGCGCCGAAATAGCCAAACGAGAAGGCGATCTGGCTCAGGCAAACAATGCCCTGCAACTGGTGCTGGGAACGTACCGCGCACTTCCGTCAGAAAAAGGGATGAAAGGCGGGGAGATCGCACCAGTAAAATTGCCACCAAATCTATCTTCACAAATTTTGCTGCAGCGACCGGATATTATGGAAGCGGAATATCAGCTGAAAGCGGCTGATGCCAATATTGGCGCAGCGCGAGCGGCCTTTTTCCCCTCCATTACCCTGACCAGTGGTCTTTCCGCAAGCAGTACGGAGCTGTCAAGCCTGTTTACGTCAGGAAGTGGAATGTGGAATTTTATCCCTAAAATTGAAATTCCTATTTTTAATGCTGGCAGGAATAAAGCCAATCTGAAGCTGGCTGAAATTCGCCAGCAACAATCGGTGGTTAATTACGAACAAAAAATTCAGTCAGCCTTTAAGGATGTTTCCGACACGCTTGCGCTGCGCGACAGCCTTAGCCAGCAACTTGAGTCACAGCAGCGTTATCTTGATTCACTTCAGATAACTCTCCAGCGTGCCAGAGGATTATATGCAAGTGGTGCTGTCAGTTACATCGAAGTGCTGGATGCAGAACGTTACCTCTTCGCTACGCAGCAAACCATTCTCGATCTTACCTATTCCCGACAGGTTAACGAAATTAATCTGTTTACCGCGCTGGGTGGCGGTTGGGTAGAGTAAATTTATTTAATTAATCAGGAAATTAAAAATGCGTAATTCACTTAAAGCCGTTTTATTTGGTGCCTTCTCTGTCATGTTTTCTGCCGGTCTTCATGCTGAAACACATCAGCATGGCGATATGAATGCTGCCAGTGATGCTTCGGTACAGCAGGTTATCAAGGGCACCGGTGTCGTTAAAGACATTGATATGAATAGTAAAAAGATTACCATTTCGCACGAAGCAATCCCTGCTGTGGGCTGGCCTGCAATGACCATGCGCTTCACTTTTGTTAATGCAGACGACGCTATCAATGCCCTGAAAACCGGCAACCATGTCGATTTCTCGTTTATTCAGCAGGGCAATATCTCCTTACTCAAAAGCATTAACGTTACGCAATCCTGATTATCAGTCCGGAGCGAATACATCCAGTGCGCCTGAACATTCATTAAGGGATTACTGTGAATGAATGATCGGGCGCATATGCCAGGTGTTTTGATTTTTCAGCGAGAAATTGTATGGCTTCTTTAAAGATAAAATATGCTGCAATAATTATCAGCAGCCTCATAGCAGGGGGGCTGATATCGGTTACTGCCTGGCAGTATGTAAACTCATCACAAAAAACAGTACAAACCGAACAAAAGGCACCGGAGCGAAAGGTACTTTTCTGGTATGACCCGATGAAACCGGATACCAAATTTGATAAACCCGGAAAATCTCCCTTTATGGATATGGACCTGGTGCCGAAATATGCTGATGAAAGTGGCGATGAAAGCAGTGGCGGGATCCGTATCGATCCAACGCAGGTTCAGAATCTGGGATTAAAAACGCAAAAAGTCACGCGAGGAATGCTGAATTATTCCCAGACAATCCCGGCTAATGTCAGTTACAACGAGTATCAGTTTGTCATTGTGCAGGCGCGCTCTGACGGTTTCGTCGAAAAAGTGTATCCCCTGACGATTGGCGATCATGTGAAGAAAGGCACTCCGCTTATCGATATCACCATTCCTGAATGGGTTGAGGCACAAAGTGAGTTCCTGCTGTTATCCGGTACAGGCGGTACGTCAACCCAGATAAAAGGGGTTCTGGAGCGACTTCGTCTGGCTGGTATGCCGGAAGAGGATATTCAAAGGCTGCGTTCAACCCGCACAATCCAGACCCGTTTTACCATTAAAGCACCTATTGATGGTGTCATTACTGCGTTTGACCTGCGCACCGGAATGAATATTTCGAAAGATAAAGTAGTGGCTCAGATTCAGGGGATGGACCCGGTCTGGATCAGCGCTGCAGTGCCAGAATCTATCGCCTATCTGCTGAAAGATACGTCGCAGTTTGAAATTTCGGTACCGGCTTATCCGGATAAAACATTCCATGTCGAAAAATGGAACATTCTTCCCAGCGTGGATCAGACAACCCGTACGCTTCAGGTCCGTCTCCAGGTTTCTAATAAGGATGAGTTTCTCAAGCCGGGCATGAATGCCTATCTGAAACTGAATACCAAGAGCCAGGAGATGCTGCTGATACCAAGCCAGGCCGTTATCGATACCGGCAAAGAACAGCGCGTGATTACTGTTGATGATGAAGGCAAGTTTGTGCCGAAACAGATCCACGTTCTGCATGAATCACAGCAACAGTCCGGCATCGGTTCCGGCCTGAATGAAGGCGATACCGTGGTGGTCAGTGGCCTGTTCCTCATTGACTCCGAAGCCAATATTACGGGCGCGCTGGAACGTATGCGCCACCCTGAAAAAACAGAAAGCAGTATGCCAGCAATGTCTGACCAGCCTGTAAATATGCATTCAGGGCACTGAGGAGACGACGATGATTGAATGGATTATCCGGCGCTCTGTCGCCAACCGTTTCCTGGTCATGATGGGGGCCCTGTTTCTCAGCATCTGGGGTACATGGACGATTATTAACACGCCGGTCGATGCCTTGCCTGACCTGTCAGATGTACAGGTCATTATCAAAACCAGCTATCCCGGCCAGGCCCCGCAGATTGTAGAAAACCAGGTCACCTATCCACTTACCACCACCATGCTGTCCGTACCTGGCGCAAAAACCGTGCGTGGTTTTTCACAGTT
>JBFMBX010000019.1:2418-8378 GCA_040754815.1 Chloroflexota bacterium | reverse complement strand
ATCGAACGCGTGCTGGAATTCGGTGATGAGGAAGCCTATCGCTGGCTGTTCGGCACCTATACCAGCAGGGAGATCATCGCTGTTGTGAAAAGCAGCAGGCGGCTCTCCCGCCCGACAGCAATGATGTTGGCTAATTTTTACAACCTCCCGGAAGGAGAAGCCCGTTGTTTGCAGATTCCTTTTCAGGGCTGTTTCATAGCCGACTGGCGTGATATTGCTGCAATGAAACTGGTCGCCTTAAGCCAGCGAGGAACAAAAAAGGACTTTGTGGACCTTTTCTTTTTGCTCCGCGAGAAACTGACCCTTGCGGATCTTAAAACCATCGTTGAGCAAAAGTTTACCGGTGTCCGGTATAACTGGACGCACGTGATCCGGAGCCTCGGCTATTTTGAGGAAGCTGAGAATGATCCTATGCCGCTAATGGCAACAAGCAAGGAAATAAGGGACCTGACACTCCGGGAGTGGCGCGAAATCAAGCAGTTTTTCAAGGAACTTCAGAAAGAAGCCTTGCGGCAGATTCAACAGGGGTAGTTTTCAGGTCGTTTTCTGGCGGATCCTGCGGCGACCGCCTCATTGTCGAAGAGGAGATTCGCTTCATCAGCGGCAAAATCCGCCGGTGGTTCATCGAGACGCGCAACCAGAAACAGTTTATGGTCGCTATCTGATGAGCCGACTGCGCTAGAGGGGATGGAAATAGGTGGTGATGACCAGAGAGACAGTCAATATTTGGTTTCTGAGAGGTCGTACGAGGTAATCCATTTTTGTAATCAGATTTGGGTCTGTTGAAATAGCCGGCAAAAGGGACGGTTTGGTCCAAACAACCACCTCAGGGTTGGTTAAGGCGGCGGAAGTATTTAAGCTGCGACAAAGTTGTGTCGTTTTCCCCGATGACAAGGGGACAATGTGGGGCGGCGGGTTGAGTCGGTTGTCGGGCGTCGGAGGAACCAAAAGGGGATTAGAACCATCGTTGCGTTTGTACCAGTGGCTTTGCTAAGCACATCAGGGAAAGTCGGAGGAACCAAAAGGGGATTAGAACCATCGTTGCTTTCCGGCGGTTTTAAATTATCGACTGGTTCCATCAGCACGTATCCATTTTTACTACCAGTAATGTTCTAGTAAGAGGAAGCACTCTCGATGGCAGAAGTAGTTATCTCCAGTAAGTACGAGATAGTGATCCCAGCGGAGGTGCGCAAGTCTGTGGGGATCAAAAAGGGGCAGCGATTGCAGTTGCTGGTGGAAAACGGCAGCATCAAACTAATTCCGCGCGCGCCCCTTTCAGAAATGCGCGGGTACCTCCGGGGGATGGATACCAAAGTGGAGCGGGATGAGGAGGAGCGGTTTTGATTATTAATACCTGCGGCTGATGCGATCGTCTACGCTACCGGTACGGAATATGGTTATAACGTAGTTACCAGTGACCAGTATTTTAGAGAGTTGCCGGGTGTGATCTTTATTCCTAAAAAGGATGCGTAGCGGCGGCTCTTTGTCAGAGAAGGAAAGAGCTTGGCAGAAGGTGGTACGCCATCCGGGAGAGCAGTACCGTCCGTGTCCATCAGTCTATCTAAGAAAGAAAAGGGCTGGCAGAAGGTGGTACCTATGATTGAAACAACGATAAACGCGCAGACGAAGACCTATCTCAAGGAAGCGGATTTGGCGCGGATGATCAGCCGGCTGGAATTTAACCAAGACTACGCCGTGCAGATCTTTAATTTTTTTACTGACTTACCGCTTCAGGATATAGAGCGCTTCATGGTGAGAAATCAAGTGGATGACGAGACGCTCAAGGCATATTACCAGAAGTACATTAAGGAGTTCTACCCTCGGCCCGAGCTGGAGGAGATGTTGCTTTGACGTGGATTAGGTTGTTTGAGAAAGCATTGGCCCTCTTGGAAGCGTCCCAAATTCCGGTGGAAGAGTGGTCGTTCGGCGGGGGAACTGCGCTCGCGCTTTTCCTTGAACACAGAGAACGCGGATGTAGACATTTTTCTTACGGACGCGCAGTATTTAACCTTTTTGACGCCGCGTCTCAACAGGGTTGCGGCATCAATGACTGCCGATTACGTCGAGGCAGCCGGCTTTTTAAAACTTAGATTTGCCGGAGGAGAGGTAGATTTTATAATCGCTCCCTATTTAACACCGAACCCGCGCGTGACCACGGATGTCGGAGGAAAGCGCATATTCATCGAAACGCCGGAGGAGATTGTCCTCAAAAAACTTTTTTACCGTACCGAAACCTTTAAGGTTAGAGATGTGGTGGACGCAGCGGCGGTCTTTGCTGAGCGGAGGGAAGAACTTCTCCGGCATGCAGGCCTGCTTTTCTCTAAGTTAGATATTTTGGAGCGCCGGTGGGCGAAGCTAAAGCGTATTTACGCTGGTGAGGTGCACGGGTTGCAGATATTGAAGGAAAGCCTGGTCGAAGAAGTGCCGGTTCTTTTTGAAAACCTTCTCCGCGAGGTCCGGCGGCGTGCCGAAGCTGACAAGATGAAAGGCGGCGTAAAATAAGTTACGGGAAACCCGGTTACTTATTTTAGTTATGGAAGAGGAAAATTTAGACTCGACTTGCAGGATTCGTTCCGGAGGCAGCGAAATCTCTAATTGTTATGGAATAGAAAACGAAAATTTTTTCGAAAATGAGACGGCATTATCCTAATTATTACCAAAAACAATCAAGGGGCATTAGTCAAGGTAAGGGCTAAAAGTCCTTGTGGTTGTAAGGATGAGAGAAGTTTGTGATTTTTCGAAAGAGAAGGGGGTTTTTATACAAGAAGGGCGTTTTCGAAAAATTCATCTTTTGGCGGGCACAGGCGGGGGGCTGAAAGCCTTACGCCGCAAGGGCTTGCAAAAGTAGACGCGGTCAGGTTGCACCGATTGCCCCGATGACAAGGGGACTGAAAGTATCCGCCGTAACGGTAGCGGTCTGACCGTCTGCAACGGTTGCACCGATTGCCCCGATGACAAGGGGACTGAAAGACTCAAGCCGTGCCGCTTCACCGGGCTTCATGTACTGTTGCACCGATTGCCCCGATGACAAGGGGACTGAAAGTCATTGTCATTACTGAAGGAGCACCCCCCTTTGCGAACGTAGTTGCACCGATTGCCCCGATGACAAGGGGACTGAAAGCAGTCTCAAAGTGACCCCGAACTTCATCGAGAAGGAAGTTGCACCGATTGCCCCGATGACAAGGGGACTGAAAGTCTCGTAATTTGAAATAGCGGACTGCCCGATGCCTGTCAGTTGCACCGATTGCCCCGATGACAAGGGGACTGAAAGAAGCTTTCCCCCCTCGCTTCGGCGTGAATCACCCTCGGTTGCACCGATTGCCCCGATGACAAGGGGACTGAAAGTCTGCGCGTCAATTAGAAAGTAGCGGTTTTCAGCACCCGTTGCACCGATTGCCCCGATGACAAGGGGACTGAAAGGCGCGGATCCGCGCTTCTTTGTCCACTTTTCCTTGTAGTTGCACCGATTGCCCCGATGACAAGGGGACTGAAAGTGCTCCTGAGCTTGCTGGAGACCTTTGGTGTATTCTGTTGCACCGATTGCCCCGATGACAAGGGGACTGAAAGGGACAAGGCTGTTATTGTTATCCGTACCGTTTGGCACGGGTTGCACCGATTGCCCCGATGACAAGGGGACTGAAAGTCGCTGGCAGTTTTGTCTTTGATACTGATTTCCGCCTCAAGTTGCACCGATTGCCCCGATGACAAGGGGACTGAAAGGGAATGGCGGCGCAGGCAGCATCGAAGCTTTCGGTTTTTGGTTGCACCGATTGCCCCGATGACAAGGGGACTGAAAGTTCCTGGGCGGCCATCCGGATTTCGATCAGCTTCTGCTGGTTGCACCGATTGCCCCGATGACAAGGGGACTGAAAGGTTAATATCCCCAGCGGCAAGAGCAAAGTTTTTGCCGGGTTGCACCGATTGCCCCGATGACAAGGGGACTGAAAGCTGCCCGCCGGATAGCCGAAGCCTGTAATCTGCCCAGTTGCACCGATTGCCCCGATGACAAGGGGACTGAAAGACGCTTTAACCCGCCGTATACCGCCTTCCGGGCCGTGTTGCACCGATTGCCCCGATGACAAGGGGACTGAAAGCCCGCGCGGGGGCTGGAGGGAGCGCGGAAGCTCCAGACGTTGCACCGATTGCCCCGATGACAAGGGGACTGAAAGAAAGGCCCGCCAGGAGTGGCCCATACCGCCGGAAAATAGTTGCACCGATTGCCCCGATGACAAGGGGACTGAAAGGATTGACGCGGCGATTGCCAGCAGGATCATTGAGCGATGTTGCACCGATTGCCCCGATGACAAGGGGACTGAAAGGGATGTTCCCGTTGACGGGACAACATACTACCCAGTAGTTGCACCGATTGCCCCGATGACAAGGGGACTGAAAGGGGAGGCCGCCAGGATCGCCGCCAGGGCCGCCGCCAGGGTTGCACCGATTGCCCCGATGACAAGGGGACTGAAAGAGGCGTTCTTGCCCACGCGGAACTGCCGCCAGAACGGTTGCACCGATTGCCCCGATGACAAGGGGACTGAAAGATGTTGAAAGCCGTCGGTGATGCTTCCGCAGGTTTGGGTTGCACCGATTGCCCCGATGACAAGGGGACTGAAAGTGTTGTGCCAGAAGAACACAAGTTCTCCATAGCCATCTGGTTGCACCGATTGCCCCGATGACAAGGGGACTGAAAGATTTTCAACCCGCCTTCCTCCATTTCCCCGGCCACAGTTGCACCGATTGCCCCGATGACAAGGGGACTGAAAGATCACCGTGGCGAAGGGGGGGCAGACGTATTCCATCTCGTTGCACCGATTGCCCCGATGACAAGGGGACTGAAAGTCCAGACTCTCCGCGCTCCACAGGCGTATAAACCTCCGTTGCACCGATTGCCCCGATGACAAGGGGACTGAAAGCTTCGCGCGCGAACTGTTTCGCGGCGTCAGCGGCAAAGTTGCACCGATTGCCCCGATGACAAGGGGACTGAAAGGGCTTCCCGCTTTCTGTGCCAAAGATGCCACCACCGGGGGTTGCACCGATTGCCCCGATGACAAGGGGACTGAAAGACCAAGCCAAGAAGATGGTATCGCCAGCAGCAAAAGAAGGTTGCACCGATTGCCCCGATGACAAGGGGACTGAAAGCCCCACCAGGGTTGCCGCCTAAAGGCCACGTGATAAGGTAGTTGCACCGATTGCCCCGATGACAAGGGGACTGAAAGAAGTGGGTTTCTGCTCAGACAAAAGACCGCGTTGGAAGTTGCACCGATTGCCCCGATGACAAGGGGACTGAAAGCCGCCGTAGCCGGGTCATCCAGCAGCTTCTCTATAAGCGGTTGCACCGATTGCCCCGATGACAAGGGGACTGAAAGTCTGGCAATCGATGCAACCAAGTTATCCGAGAAAGAACGTTGCACCGATTGCCCCGATGACAAGGGGACTGAAAGTGGGCAGTTCGGCGGCCTCAGTCACCCTCTTCTTCCGGTTGCACCGATTGCCCCGATGACAAGGGGACTGAAAGGTTCAATGTCCACGTCCTGCGGACCGAGGTTGCACAGTTGCACCGATTGCCCCGATGACAAGGGGACTGAAAGGCCCTTGGCACTCCTCCGTTTCGTGGTAGACGTATGGTTGCACCGATTGCCCCGATGACAAGGGGACTGAAAGGTACTACATTCGACGGGCAATGATGGCGGAAAAATGGGGTTGCACCGATTGCCCCGATGACAAGGGGACTGAAAGCAAAGGAAGGAGGAGAAAACAATGAAGCGGAACTTCTAGTTGCACCGATTGCCCCGATGACAAGGGGACTGAAAGTACAAACCCAAAGAAATCATATCGAAGAAGTTATCAGCGTTGCACCGATTGCCCCGATGACAAGGGGACTGAAAGATCCTGTACAAGCCGTGACCGCAAGGTTTCTACCCGGTTGCACCGATTGCCCCGATGACAAGGGGACTGAAAGG
>JBFMBX010000019.1:0-2318 GCA_040754815.1 Chloroflexota bacterium | reverse complement strand
CGAAGAAGTTATCAGCGTTGCACCGATTGCCCCGATGACAAGGGGACTGAAAGATCCTGTACAAGCCGTGACCGCAAGGTTTCTACCCGGTTGCACCGATTGCCCCGATGACAAGGGGACTGAAAGGGGTTGTGTTCTTTCTTTGTGTTCGCGGCTGGCGGTGGCGTTGCACCGATTGCCCCGATGACAAGGGGACTGAAAGTGGATGCCGCGCACCCTCAGCCAGAGCCGCGCCACTTCGTTGCACCGATTGCCCCGATGACAAGGGGACTGAAAGTGCGTTGTCTCAGCCTCCACGCCGGAGGCTGTATAGAGTTGCACCGATTGCCCCGATGACAAGGGGACTGAAAGTGTGACAGTACCGAAAAGTGTAGTTTTCGGTATTCTTTGGTTGCACCGATTGCCCCGATGACAAGGGGACTGAAAGGTCTAACCTCATACAGAGACAGAACGCCGGCGATCCTGTTGCACCGATTGCCCCGATGACAAGGGGACTGAAAGTCAACCTCATTCTAAAACCACTATAGGTCATTACCAGTTGCACCGATTGCCCCGATGACAAGGGGACTGAAAGCACGCCAGCGGTTAACTCCAGCGGTTCTAACGGGTGGTTGCACCGATTGCCCCGATGACAAGGGGACTGAAAGATCACAGGCGGCGCAAAACGTCAACGTTACCGGGACCGTAGGGTTGCACCGATTGCCCCGATGACAAGGGGACTGAAAGGTGACTCCCTGGGGTAAGTCCCTTTGTTCAACATAACGTTGCACCGATTGCCCCGATGACAAGGGGACTGAAAGGCACTCGGAAATGCTCTCTGGCAACACTACCGTTAAAGTTGCACCGATTGCCCCGATGACAAGGGGACTGAAAGAAAAAGCCTCCGCAGCCTTTTGATAACCCTCGTTAGTAGTTGCACCGATTGCCCCGATGACAAGGGGACTGAAAGGGGCAGGCTCCTGGGCGACATCAACGCCGTCCGCAAAGGTTGCACCGATTGCCCCGATGACAAGGGGACTGAAAGACGTTTCCGCCCGCTGCGCGACCGCCCGCACCTGGGTTGCACCGATTGCCCCGATGACAAGGGGACTGAAAGATTGCCGTTCCTCCTCAGTTGCAGGCCGCAACCGCGATGTTGCACCGATTGCCCCGATGACAAGGGGACTGAAAGCTTGGGCGAGAAGGACGTTTCGAAGCGGACGGGACAGGTTGCACCGATTGCCCCGATGACAAGGGGACTGAAAGACGGTTCTGCCCGCGCCTGGGTGCTGCCGCACAAGCCGGTTGCACCGATTGCCCCGATGACAAGGGGACTGAAAGCAGCCCACACCTGTAAACTTACTCTATCGTTAAACAGTTGCACCGATTGCCCCGATGACAAGGGGACTGAAAGGTAAACCGTTAAGTGAAATGCCCACCGTCGCCTTTTGGAGGGATAACAATGAGTGAAAAGATTTACATAACCCATTGTTCAGCAAAAAAGAATAATACCATCAAGAGAGCAACTCCCGATAAATTATATACTGCCATACCGCTTCAGCGTTTTGTTAAAAAATGTAAAGAGAAAAGAGTGAATTGGGCTATATTCTCGGATAAGTATGGAGTAGTTTTTCCTTGGGAAGAAATAGAATGGTATGATAAGCATCCGAGTAAAGTAACTAATGAAGTGTTCAAATCACTGGTTGAAAATTTCGTTCGACGACTTTCCAAATATGATGAGATTTGGTTTTATCACAATCCAGGTCGTTTCCATCCATTATATAAAAAACTAATAAAAGAAGCGAAAAATAAGGGTTTTAAAGTGATACCATTCACGCACTTATCAGAAATTGGGTGATGAAATGAGTGAA
The DNA here is from genome assembly GCA_040754815.1 of Chloroflexota bacterium. GTDB lineage: Bacteria > Chloroflexota > Anaerolineae > Anaerolineales > Anaerolineaceae > Bellilinea. Next base: position 468 of record JBFMBX010000019.1, on the reverse strand, counting down.
AAATGTAAGTGGTTACATGAGAAGTTAGAAGAGCTCCCTTTAATTAAATACTCTTTTAAATTAGAACTATTGCCTGAAAATGGGATTTATTTCTTCTACGAAATAGATGAAATTTGGGGACATGGGGGCGATAAATTAAGAATAGTTAGGGTGGGCACACATAAAGGTAACAATTTCAGGAGTCGAATATCAGAGCATTTCTTAATAAATGAGAAAAAAATGAATTTTGATGAAAATAGCCCGAAACCCTCTGACAGAAGTATTTTTAGAAAAAACATAGGTAGAGCTATCCTTAATAAAAAGAAAGATCCTTACTTGAAAGTGTGGGAAATAGATTTCCTGCGTAATGACCCCCATAAGTCAAGACAAAACCAGCCGGTTTGAAGGGAGTCTTTTTAATTTTGGTAACAGGCTGAACACCACCCCAAGCTATTATCTATCTCGCCCGGCTGCTGTCAAGGGCAAGGG
>JBFMBX010000018.1:0-23204 GCA_040754815.1 Chloroflexota bacterium | reverse complement strand
CCCGCCACTTCCATAATTCGACCGCGCGCCCCCACAAGGGGGTGTTATTCGCATCCCGCCCTCCCCGCCACTTCCATAATTCGACCGCGCGCCCCCACAAGGGGGTGATACACCTTAAGTTTCTACCTGATTTTGAAACACCTGCCGGAAGTGATAACCGTAAATAGCAAAGGTAATTGCCAGCGCAAATTTGCGCGGGTATTTCAATAGCGTCCAAAAGAATAGTCGCCAGTATTCCTTTCTCTCCTTGCCCAACACGCCCAACCGCCACAGCGAAGCAAAGAAGGCATATACCTCTTCCCAATGGATTGAAACATTCAAACGGGGCGGGTTATAGTTTTCGAGAAATGTCCGCACCCGCTCGTAAAACGTTTGGGGGCTGTACAGTTCGCCGATCAAACGCCGATAGCCCTGCTTAAGGGTATCCAGCCCCATTTTGGGGAGGATGTTGGTCGAGCCATCCGTATTGCTGCCGCTCAATTCGGCCAGCAAACGCCCCTCGCGCAGCATCCGCTGATACAGCGCCGTCCCGTAGGGAGCCTGCAATAAGCCGACCATTGCCGTCACAATGCCGCTCTTTTGAATGAACTCCATCTGCTGTTCAAAAATATTGGGACGGTCGCTGTCGAACCCGACAATAAAGCCGCCCATCACCTGTAAACCAAATTGCTGCAGCCGCCGCACACTTTCCACCAGATTCCGGCGCAGGTTTTGCCCTTTGTGGCACTCCGCCAGACTCTCTTCCGCCGGCGTTTCGATGCCCACAAAAACGGAGGTAAAGCCCGCTTCGACCATCATCTTCATCAATTCCGCATCGTCTGCCAGATTGATGGAAGCCTCGGTGATGAAATGACAGCCCTTTTTCCCCCGCCGCCAACGGATAAGCGCGGGCAGGATTTCTTCTTTGAGCTGCTTGCGGTTGCCGATGAAGTTATCATCCACAAAAAAGATGTTCCTGCGCCAGCCCAAAGCATACATGGTGTCCAGTTCGGCAATGATTTGTTCAGCCGTTTTGGTGCGCGGACGGTGACCCAGCATGGCCGTGACATTACAAAAATCGCAATTGAACGGGCAGCCGCGCGAATATTGAATACTGAGCGAATCGTAATAGCGGGTATCCAGCAGGTCCCAACGCGGGACGGGTGACTGGCTCATATCCGCATATTCATCGGTCGAATAAACCCGTTGGAGAGTGCCGTTTTCCAGATCTCTGAGGAAAACCGGCAGGGTGATTTCACCCTCGTTCAGCACAAAGTGATCCACCTGCGGGAAGTCCTGCCATTCCCCCAAAAACAACGGGCCGCCGGCCACAATCCGCTTGCCGGCCGCCTTGCAGCGGGCAATGACCTCACGGGCTGACTGGCGCTGAACCACCATCGCCGAAATCATCACCATATCCGCCCAGGCAATGTCTTCCCCCTTCAGTGGCTGCGTGTTCAGGTCAACGATGCGGATTTGCCATTCCCGTGGCAGCATTGCCGCAATGGTCACCAGCCCTAACGGCGGTGAGGAAGCCTTTTTGCGGATGAATTGCAGCGCATAGCGGAACGACCAGAAAGTAGGCGGAATTTGCGGGTAGATCAACAAAGCCCTCATACTCTTTCCTCCATTTTGTCTGAAAATCATTCCAATCCCAGTGTACGCATTTACCCCGCTGCTGGAATGTGTCTCCGGTCATAACCTCCAGCAGGAATTCAGGGCATAGGTCATATCCCCGCTGAACGGTTACCCATGCGCCGCCTCATCCAGCGCTTTACAGAAATGAAATTCCCTTTCGTGTAATTGGAGTTATAATATCATTTACCTCTTATGATGACTTTAATGGCAAACAATTCTACATTCGGCAGAAAAATTATTAATAAGGTGAAACGATGGTAAACATTCTGCTCGCTTTCTTAACCGGTTTGACCACCGGCGGATTGAGCTGCCTTGCCGTGCAGGGCGGTTTGCTGGCCAGTTCTCTGGCCGGTCAAATTGAAAAAGACCTTCAAAATTCACCCCCTGCCGCCCATAAACGATCCCGCCAAAATCCGCCACCCCGTTCAAAACCGCAGCTGGCCAAACCCATTCTGGTCTTCCTGCTGGCCAAACTGATTGCCTACACCGTTTTAGGGTTACTGTTAGGGTGGGCCGGCCGCGTGCTTCAACTTTCCCCTTACACCCGCGCTTTTTTGCTCATCGCCATCGGCATTTTCATGCTCGGCTCCGCCCTGCGCATGTTGAATGTTCACCCCATCTTCCGTTATTTCGCCTTTGAACCGCCGGCCGCTTTGCGCCGCTGGCTGCGCCGCAAAGCCGGTTCCAGCGCCGATTCCCCCCTGCTGACCCCTGCCCTGCTCGGTGCGATGACTGTGCTGATTCCCTGCGGTGTGACTCAGGTGATGATGGCCGCCGCACTGGCAACCGGTAATCCCTTGCAAAGCGCAGCCTTGATGTTTGCCTTCACACTCGGCACTTCACCGCTCTTTTTTGCCGTCGCTTACTTTACCACGCAAATCGGCGCGCGCCTCGAACGGTATTTCATGCGCTTTGTTGCCATTGTCGTTTTGATTCTGGCAATTATTACCATTGACAGCGGCATTGCCCTGGCTGGTTCCCCCGTTTCCCTCACCCGCTGGTTCAACCAGCAACTGACCGGTAATTTGCAGCCCTCTCTGGTCGAATTTCAACCCCCAGAGGATGCGGAGAGTTCCTCGCAGGTCATCACCATTCAGGTTCAAAATTACGGCTACGAGCCGGCTCTCATCCGAGCCAGAGCAGATGTTCCCACGCGTTTACGCCTGATTTCCAAAGACGTGTATTCCTGTGCGCTGGCATTTACCGTCCCCTCGCTGGGTATTCAGGAATTATTGAAACCAACCGGCATCACCGAAATCGAAATCCCCCCTCAACAAGAGGGTTCTCGTTTGACGTTTTCCTGCTCAATGGGCATGTACGGCGGCGTAATTCTTTTCGAGGATGTGTAAGAGCAATGAAGAAAAAAATCACCTTGCAAATTCAGGGCATGGAGTGCCCCAATTGTGCCATGAAACTGGAAAGCATAGAAGACCGGCTGAAAGGTGTTCTGCGCGCCGAAGCCAGTTATCACAAAGCACTTCTTACCGTTGAGTATCAGGAAGAATTGATCAGCGAAGAAGCAATTCGGGCAGAAATCGCACGGCTTGGCTATCAGGCCGTCTGATCACTTCGCTGTTTGTTAACCACTACCCAAAGGGGTAGGATAAAAAATTCAACCTTAGCCGGATGGAATCCTTTACTTCCGGAGGATGAATTTTCATTGCATTTCCCATAAACTGGCAGGCGTAACAAATCTTACCTTGAAATGGAGACCAGCATGCTTGCCAGAGTTACCAACCCGAACATTCGCGCCGAAACCCGCACCATTGAAATCGAACCCACTGCGAACCTCTACGTCAAAATTCTAAGTTCCACACCGCTCAGCCATCGCACGGCAATTTATATCCACGGCGGTGGCAATGGCGGCAACCACACCCTTATCGAACGTCCGTCCCGCCACCTGATTGACAGGGGCTTTTTTGATACCATCATCCTCCCGGATCGGCGCGGCGACGGCGGCAGTTCCCCCCTGCCTCGCAAATTTTCGGTTAGAGATCACGCCCATGATATGCGGCGATTACTGGATGCGCTGGAAATTACTCAGCCGGTTACTGCCATGGGAATATCCTACGGCGGACCGATTGCGCTCGATCTGGCCGCTTTGGATTCGCGTGTGGAGCGCGTAGTGCTGGTGGCATCCTCACCAACGCTCAGTGCAAACAACGGCATTGCCCGCTTTTTGCTCAAAACCGGCCTGCTCAAAGTGATGTTGAATTTATCTTCAGCCATGTATCTGGGAAAATTGCCGCCGGCCTACACCGATTTTGACCCTGCCTATGATGCAACCAGCCAGCGGCATCTGGTACAGGCTTATCTGGAAGGGCTTAAACGCACCCCTAAGACCTACAAAACCTCGTTTCAATACGCGCTGGAAGCAACGCTGGACGAATCCAAAGCCGGTCTGGACGAAAATATCAATCTGGATATTCCTGTCATTCAAATCATCGGTGAAAAGGATGAGGTCTGGGGCAGTGAGCTGCTTCCCGAATATTTACAGCGTTTTCCGCAGTTCAAACAATATCGGGTTAGCGGGGGAGTTATTCACAAGGACGTATTTCTGAAAGCGGCCTTATTTCAGAAAGTCCTGGAAACTGCGCTTGAGGAATGCCTGATCGGCCTCCCGGCCTGACCACACTGTTCAGTAATACCACTGGATGGAGTAATGTTATGAAAGCGATTCTCTCTCCTTTTTACAAGATTATGCTCTCCCCCGATGATTTCTTTGAGGAAATTCGTCATTCGAACAGCTGGAAACCGCCTTTAATTCATTTTATTCTGCTTGCCGTTTGGCTTTCACTCGGTTCAGTTATCGCCTGGGGGCTGGGAGTTGACGGAGCGACGCCTCTTAATTCATCGCTTGGAGCGCAAATGGATGTATATCCCTACTGGAAAGAGACTCTCCTGCCCCAATTGGGATGGATATCTTACCCGGCAGCCATGGGTTTGATCATGCTGGAAATGCTGATTATCACCCTCATTTTCACCCCTTTGATTTTTCTTCTGTTTCGGTATTTGGGAGGCGAAAAACAGGCCCACGGAATGCTTCACGCTTTTCAGGGGTTTGTTTATGGCTTAACCCCAACAGCATTTGGAGGATTTTTGCCAATTGCGGCTCTGATTACAGGTGTCTTTGCTACATTGCTTCAATTCCAACGCGGCCCTTCCATTACATTGCAAAACCGAAAGTGGAGCAGTTATATATTGGTTGTTTTGTTTCTGGCGTATGCCATTTACCGTTACTGGAATCGGGAACTGGTTTGATGGTTTACCGGTATAATCGGGAATATGCCCGAGCAAAAATTTTATGTAGTCTGGAAAGGGTTGAAAACCGGCATCTTTAACAGCTGGCAGCAGTGCGCCGAAGCGGTGATTGGATTTTCCGGAGCGGAGTTCCTTGCGGTAACGACGCTTGCAGAAGCCCGCACCGCTGTGCAGTTTTCAACCCGTCAGGCTTATCAGGCCAGCCGCCGCGCTCGATCTTCCCGCGCGGCGGGGCTGCCTCTCCCGGAAAGTTATTGCGTGGATGCCGCCTGCAGCGGCAACCCCGGCCTTCTGGAGTACCGCTGTATCCATACGAAAACCGGCAAAGTGCTTTTTCATCAAGGGCCTTTTGAAAACGGCACGAACAACATCGGTGAATTTCTGGCCATCGTTCACGCTTTGGCGCTGCTGAAAAAGAAAGGTATTACCAGCCCGATTTACACCGATTCGGAAATTGCCCTGCGCTGGGTAAAAGAGAAAAAATGCAAGACGAAACTCAAACCAGATGAGAAAAATGCTCACCTGTTCGATTTAATCCGCCGCGCCGAAACATGGTTGCGCGAAAACACCTTTGAAAACGCCTTACTCAAATGGGATACCGAACACTGGGGGCAAATTCCCGCCGATTTTGGACGGAAATAAAGCAGAAAATGTTATGATTATATAAATCCTTTCGAGTGCATCCCTTGAAATGAAAGCCCGACCTTCCGCCAGCCCCAATCCTCTGGATTCCCTTTCCCCCACCCTGCTGGAGCTGGTTTTTTCGCAAATTCCCCTTGGTGTCGCCATTTTAGATACGCACTTTCGGCTGGCGCGCTGCAACCCTGCCTTTGCCCAAATGGCGGAACTTTATACCAGCCTTACGCCGGATGAAGTCAGGCCCGGTATTTGTCTGCGGGATTATGCCCCCGGCAACCGGGGTTTCTTCGACCTTCCTCTTTCTCAGGTCTTGAAGGGAAACACTTTGCGGACGGAGGCATTCCCCATCGAAAACGGCGGTATGGTCAGTTACTGGGATGCCATTTTTGCCCCCATCGTTCAGGAAGGGCAGGTGATTGGCATACTGGAAATTCTCAGCGAGGCAACCGAACGGGCCAGAGTAATGGAAAAAGAGCAGGAAAGCCAGACCGCCCTGAAATTGCTGGTGGAGAATGCCCGTCATTTTGCGCTTTACCGCATCGAACTCGACCCGCGCCACCCATTTGGAGGCAGGGTAGTTTTCGTCAGTCCATCTCTCAAAGAGATTGTGGGCATTGAAGATCCCTACCGGTTTGAGCAATGGTTTGAAAACATTCACCCCGAAGACCTGCCGCGCGTCCGAGAAGCGAACCAGCGCTCCATTCGTTTCGGCGAACCCTACAACCAGATTGCACGAGCCTTTCACCGTCAGAAAAAGGAATGGGTCTGGCTGCACACCATCTCAAACCCCTATCAGGATAAAGACGGAAGGATTACCCACTTTGACGGCATGATCATTGACCTGACCAATCAGGTCACACTGCAGGAAGCCGAGCGCCGTCAGGCGGTTGCCGAGGGCCTGCGCGAAATTCTGCGCCTGATCAACTCACATCACCCCCTCAGCGAAGTATTGCAAGTCATTGCCCGCCAGGCCAAAGAATGGCTGCGCGCCGATTCAACCATGATCCGCCAGACTTTCATCGAAGAAAACCGCGTTCGCACGGTTGCCCAGTGCAATCTGCCGTCAGATTTCGAAGTCATTGCCGAAACACCTTTTTACCAGGGTTTGACCGATCAGGCTTTAATGGATGGCGATGTCGTCATTATTGAAGATGTTCCTGCGGTTTATACGCCCCGACTGGCACGCCCCGAAACCCTGAAGGATCCATTACTGGCTAGCGGGCTTGCCGCCACCGTTAAGCACTATCATAGCCTCTTGAAAACACCCCTCTTCATTCGCGGGCAAATTTTTGGCGCAATTACCTTTCACTTTGCCCGGCCGCGCAAGTTCAGCGATGAGGATATTCAACTGGCGCGTATGCTTTCCGACCAGACCGCACTGGCCATCGAAAATGCCCGCTTGTTCGAACTTGCCGAACGCCGCCACCGCGTAGCAGAAAGTCTGCGGGAAATTCTTTCCCTTCTCAATACCGACCGACCGCTGGATGAGATCTTACACGCCATCGTCTCTCAGGCTCAACAATTGCTGGGGGCAAAAGCAGTCGCCATCCACCGTCTGGATGCTGAGAAAAAACTGCTCATCCCTGAGGCTTCTCTGGGTCTTTCTTCCGAATATGTTTCCACCATTCACTTGCCGTTGGGGCAGGGCGCATTAGGCATCGCCGTGCAAAAGGGAATCCCCGTGCAGGTCAATGACACCACAGCAGTGTTTTCTGGAAAGACGGTGCGATCTTCTGAAGGGGAAGCCATACGCTTAAACGATGATCTCGTCTCCAAATTGCAGCAATATGCCGACCGTTACGGTGCCGTACTGGCCGTGCCTATGACCATCAAATCGCAAACCTACGGCGGCCTGGCTCTGTATTACTCCCATCCCCGCACCTTTTCCCCCGAAGAGGTAGATCTGGCCGTATCTTATGCCGATCAGGCTTCTCTGGCAATCGAAAATGCCCGTCTTATTCAAAAGGTCAAAGAAACAGCCGTGCTGGAAGAGCGCAGCCGCCTTGCCCGCGACCTGCACGACGCCGTCACGCAGACGCTCTTTTCCACTACGCTGACCGCCGAAGTGCTGCCGCGCATCTGGGAAAAGAATCCACAGGAAGGGCAGAAAAAACTGGAAGAATTGCGCGAGTTGACCCGCGGCGCGTTGGCTGAAATGCGCACCCTGCTGGTGGAATTGCGTCCCACCGCCATGCAGGAAGCCGAACTGAATGACTTGATTCGCCATCTTGGGAACGCTTTTATTGCCCGCGCCCGTATCCCTCTTTCTCTGAAAATCGAAGGCTCTCTTCCGTTGCCGCTGGATGTGAAGATTGCCTTCTACCGCGTTGCACAGGAAGCCCTGCACAATATTGCCAAACATGCCGATGCAACTCAGGCATGGCTGAATCTCATTTACACAGCCGAGGGAGTGCAATTGACCGTGCAGGATGACGGCATCGGGTTTGATCCCCAAAAAATCAAACCCGACCATTTTGGTTTGGGCATTATGCGCGAAAGGGCCTTGCAGGCGGGAGCGCAATTTTCCATACACAGCCAGCCCGGAATGGGAACGACCCTCACCCTCTCCTGGCAGGCAAAAAAACCGCTTGACACCGGGGAGGAAAAGAAATGAGTGATGAAAAGAAAATTCGGGTATTGATTTGCGATGATCACAACGTTGTTCGCAATGGGCTGAAATCTTTTTTGAGTATTTACGATGATTTTGAACTGGTCGGTGAGGCTCGCAACGGGGAACAGGCCGTCGCGCTGGTCAATCAATTGCAGCCCGATGTGGTGCTGATGGATTTGATGATGCCGGTACTGGATGGCGCTGCTGCCACCCGCCGCATCAAAGAAAAATTCCCAAAAATTCAGGTGATTGCGCTGACCAGTTTCAAAGAACAGGAACAGGTCAAAAGTGCATTGGAAGCCGGTGCAATTGGCTATCTTTTGAAAGACCTTTCCGCCGAGGAACTGGCCCGCGCCATTCGGCTGGCGTATGAAGGCAAACCCAGCCTGGCACCCGAAGCAGCCGAAATCCTCATCTCGGCTTCCCGTCCTCAGCAGCGCAAACTGGGGGATGACCTGACGGAACGTGAACGGGAAGTGCTGGCGCTGATGGTTGAAGGATTGAACAACCAGCAAATTGCCGAGCGTCTGGTGGTCAGTCTTTCGACTGCCAAATCTCACGTTAGCAGTATCCTCTCCAAATTGGGGGTCACCACGCGAACCGAAGCCGTCTCACTGGCTCTCAAAAATAAAATCTAAAATCATCAGAAAACGTTACTCCTTACCCCTTCCGCCACAAACCACGAAATCGGCAAGGGGTATTTTTTTCCATCCTATCCTTTCGGCTAAGGAAAGTTCACTCCTATGGACAGGTACAATTCCCACTCCTCGCAGGTGACTTAAACCATCCTGTTCAGTTACACTGAACCTGAGCAAAAGAGAACAAAGTCCGAGGAAATTCTGATGGATCACATCGTATATGTGGACACAAAATCACAAGAAATGGAAAAAATTTTAACCGGTGATAAATCTATGATCGTGCGTTCTGCCATGGGGCGAAAAATGCCGTATGGCCGGGTAGAAAGCGGTGACCACTTGTTCTTTACCCGCAATAACGGCGAAGGCACAATCGTTGCCGCGGCAATGGTTAGTCAAGTTAACCAGTATGGCCCGCTCAGCCGGGATCTTTCATTTGAAATTCTAAAAAATCATCAGGAACAACTTAAACTTACTGAAAAGCAATATAACCACTGGGGTGGCAAAAGATTTCTGGTGTTGGTGGAAATTCAATCCGTGCAGGAAGTTCATCCTTTCAAATTCAACCGCACTGGTTTCAACAACATGGATGACTGGCTGCCGGTTGGAAACATTGAAATGGTGAAAGGTTAGCCATGAGAATTTTACTGGCAGATGACAATTCCGAAGTCCGCATGGCGCTCCGGCTGATTCTTGAACACTCCTCCGAACACGAGGTCATTGCCGAAGCCGATCATGTGGTGCGGCTTTTGAATCTTGCCGCCCAGCACTGCCCGGAAGTACTTTTACTGGACAGCGAATTGAACGGTTTAAAACCCTGCCGCGACGACCGCGGTTTGAGCGAATTACTGCAAACCCTGAAAATGATCTGCCCCACTGTGATGATTGCCTTATTGTGCAGCGGTCAGGTAAGCATCAAAGAAACATGGAGCGGTCAGGTCCATGCCGTCTTCTGCAAGAACGACCCACCCGACAACCTGTTGGCGTGGCTGGCAAATCTTGCCGGCCCCAATTAGCCGTTTCGCTCATTCAAGAAACCGCTCAACCTGAGCGGTCAAAAAAGCGGCAATATCTTTTTCTTCGAACGGCCAGGCATAGACAAAGCGGATATGGGGATATACAGCCCGAAGCTGCTCGATTTGTCCGGGAATTTCCTTCTCGGCATGTTCTCCGCCGCGGGTCATCATTGGAGTAACCACGACAATGCGTTGAAAACCCTCCTCAACGGTTTGTTTCACCACCTCTTCCAGTGTTGGGGCGCAAAATTCGTTGAAACATACGCGGGTTTCAAGGCCGCTCGTCCGGCTGATTTGCTGCACCAGCGAGAGACTGGCGGCATGAAAGGGGTCGTTTTGTTTCGTTCGCGGCCAGTTTCGCATTTTTTGATCCAGTTCGGCATACCGCAGGCGCGCCTTCTCATCCAGACTGTGCGGCGCGGTTTCTACACGGCTGTGCAGTCCGAAAAACTCACCCAGCTCATGTTTGGGAAAATCATTCGGCGGAGCGCCGTGCATGGCGAGGATTAATATCGTTTTCATCTGCGACCTTTACAATTAACCTGTGATGTTTCTGAAGATATTTTTTGTGGGCTGGATAATTTTACTCGGCGCTATCATTCTGAACGGCCTGGCCAGCAGGTTGAGATTGACCGGCTGGTACGCCTTTCTGGGAGCAATCGCTCAACACGGCTGGCTTTCAGCCATAACCCAGACCTCGATTATAAGCCATCTTTTCCTCTTTCTGGTTTATCCACTGGCTTTGGGAGTTCTGGCCTGGTTGGGGTGGAAAATCACCCTGTGGTGGTAGCAAATCCACTCTCGTGAAAACGAATTCCCATGAGGTACAATTCACCCATGGACAGTGATTTTCTTGAAGAATCTTTCAATTCGGATAAAGGTTTAACCGCCGAACAGCGCCGCACACTGGAAGGATTACTCTTCGTCTTGAATCACGAAGCGGACACCGCCCTGCGGGTGAAAGCCGTCCGCGCATTGAGTCAAATTGAAGAGATGAGTGCGTTGCACGCACTGGCAGAAACCGCGCTTTACGAAGAGGATGAAGCCGTGCGCCGCGAGGCTCATGCTGCACTGGTCAGGTTATTCGGCGAAGAGAGCGATGCCTTTCTGCAAAGCGTCCGACTGGAATATGAAGGACAGGATGAGGAAGAAGATAATTTTCCCCCATCATCTCCCCTTTCTGCGCCGGAGAATGAACCGCTCTTTCGGCAGGATGCCTCGGCATATGCCGCACCGCCGGTCATTCAGGAAGAAAGAACACCCCTCTGGGTTTGGGCGGTCGTTGTGGTCTTCATCCTCGCCGGTATCGTGTTCTTTATGTTGAGATGAACAGAGGAAAATGATCAAACGAACCACACTTTCACGCCGCGAATTTCTCAAATGGGGTTTTGCCGCGCTGGCGGGGGCGGCTTTCCGGCCTAAACTGGTCTGGCAGCAGTGGATGCAGGACTGGCCGGATGCCGAACGGCTGGGGCGGGTTACCTCCGGACGGGTTACCATCTGGTCGAAGCCCTCGGCGGAAAGTCAGCCCATTAAGGATATTTACGACGATCATATCGTCATCTGGCTGCGCGAGGTCATCGGCGAACCGCCCGGCCTGACCCTCAGCCGGCGCTGGGTGGAAACGCCGGAAGGCTTCATCTACGCCCCGCGCCTTCAGCCGGTGCGCTACCTGCCCAACGAACCGGTCAGCGAACTGCCAACCGGCCCGCTGGGGCGGGGTATGTGGGCCGAGGTTACCGTTCCCTATCTGGATGTCACCCTGCACAACCCGCCTCCCCGCGCACCATGGTTGAAGGAAGCCCAATTCCCGCGCCTCTACTACAGTCAGGTCTTCTGGATTGACGATCTGCGCACCGACAGCGACGGGCAGGTTTACTACCGCGTCACCCAAAAATACGGCTATGGGGATATTCTGTGGGCGCCGGCTTTTGGCTTTCGACCGTTGACGCGCGAAGAACTCGAACCCATTCATCCCGATGCCGAAGAAAAGCACATTGTCGTTAATTTGAATTATCAGATGCTTTCCTGCTTTGAGGGCAGCCGTGAGGTTTACACCTGCCGCATTTCCTCCGGCGCAAAATTCGACAAAGACGGCAACCCCACCGAAAAATGGTCAACTCCGGTTGGCACCATGCCCACGTGGCGCAAACTGATCTCCCACCACATGAGCGGCGGGGTCAGCGGCAGCGGTTGGGATCTGCCCGGTATTGCCTGGACGATTCTTTTTTCCGGCAACGGCGAAGCCATCCACTCCACTTTCTGGCATAATGATTTCGGCACGCCCCGTTCGCGCGGCTGCATCAACGCCGCGCCCGAGGATGCCAAGTGGATCTTCCGCTGGTCCGAACCGCACATTCCCTATGATGTCGGCGAAATGACCGTCTCCATGCCGGGCGGCACCAAAGTACAGGTCATCGGTTGATCCGGTCATGCCGATAACACCTTTTCACTTCGGAGCAGGACTGGCAGCCAAAGGCGCTGCGCCTCAGCGCTTTGGTTTCTTCGCTTTCTGCGCCGCCAATGTCTTCATGGACCTCGAACCGTTGTATTATATGCTCGCCCATCAGTTTCCCCTGCACCGCTTCTTTCACACGTTTGTTGGCTCGGCACTGATCGGCCTGTTGACCGTTTTGTTATTTTCTTCGCTGGGGTGGGTTGATCAAAAATTACGTCTGAACCTCAACCGCTTGAAAGGGGAGTTTTACACGCCCGCCGTATGGTGGGGAGCGCTGAGCGGCGCATTCAGTCATGTTCTGCTGGATAGTCTGGTCCATGCCGATGTTCACCCTTTTGCTCCTTTCATCCAGATCAACCCTTTTGTGGGATTTCTTTCGCCTTACTTCGTTGAAAATCTGCTTATCTTTATGGGGTTCTTGGGTCTCGTGCTGATCGGTTTAAGATTCATCCTGCGTTCAAGAAGCATCTGGTAAAGCCCCTCGGCCCGTGATAAACTTATGCCGCCCATGAACAGCAAACGTTTTCTTCCCTCGCTGCTTGCCTTTCTGCTCTTTGGGGTGGGTCTCTTCGCAGGATTGGTCTGGTGGGGCAGCAGTGCCTGGGCAGATCTGGAAGCCTCGCTGTTCGACCCGGCCATTGCTGCGGATGTGGTGCTTAACGATCTGCGCTGCCCCCAGTACATAACCCCCCAAGAGATCGCATCCGTTTCGATCCGCCTGCAAAACCCCACCGAACGCATCCTGCGCCAAACCGCCCGCGTGCACATCAGTTACGGTTTTGTTACGCTGATGCGCGAAGAAAATATCATCGTTGAGATGCAGCCGCGCGAGAGTCGTCAATTAGAATGGCTTGTCACCGCCGATGATGCCGCGTGGGGAAGGATAGTTCTGGTGCGCCTGCATCTTTCACGCAGTTTTCCCCTGCCTGCCCGCACCGCCACTTGCGGAATTATGCTGGTCAACCTGCCGTTTCTGAATGGCAGTCACATCTCTCTGTTACTGGCCGTCATCACCCTGACCGGTACGCTGGCCGGTTGGCGCTTGTACACCAAAATCAATCAACCGTTGATCAACCGCCCGCGGAATGTGGCTGTTTTGATGCTGGCCTGGATCATCGTGCTTGTGGCTGGCAACATGCTGGCATATTTCGGTTTTTGGCTGCCCGCCGGTGTTCTTTTCCTGTTATCCCTCATTTTCCTTGTCATCAGCGCAGCCTTTCTTATTTATCCCCTTTAACCTCGTCCTGTTTTATCCAGACTGGGAATATCAAATTAATATACAATTGAATACGAAATCCTGAACCTTGCTGGACGAATGGAGAGTATTGAATGGAAAACCGGCTTCGTTTCCCGTCCTTAATCGTCTTTATCAGCAATACCTGCATTATGGTGCTGGAGTTAGTAGCGGGAAGGATCGTTGCCCCTTATATTGGGGTTTCGCTCTATACATGGACCAGTATTATCGGGGTGATCCTTGCCGGCATCAGCATTGGCAATTATTGGGGTGGCAGGCTGGCAGATCGTTATGCCTCCCGCCGCCTGTTAGGAATAATTTTTATCGCCGCCGGTTTGCTCTCCATCACAGCCATCCTCATTTTGGATTCGATTTCCAGGCGGGGCATTCCCGTAGCCTTTTTACAATTACCCCTCATCCTCCGCATCGTTTTTATCATTACCGCCGTCTTCTTTTTACCCAGTGCCTTACTGGGAATGATCTCACCTCTGGTTGTAAAACTTGCCCTGAATGACCTCGAAAGAACAGGCGAGACCATCGGCAAGATCTATGCTTCTTCTGCCTTTGGTAGCATCATTGGTACTTTTGCTACCGGCTTTTTCTTGATTTCATGGCTTGGCACGCGCGCTATTGTAGTCGGTCTGGCACTGATTCTGGCGGTGGTAGGGGTCATTCTTGGAGATTTTTTCAAAACAAAATGGTTGAATCTTCTCTTAAGCCTTTTTATCCTAAGCACTGCATTTCTTCCTTTTACCCAACGGCTGATCACCAACGGTCCTTGTTTGGTGGAAACCAACTATTTCTGCATCAAAATTTACGACCAGGTTTGGGAAGATGGAAGAACCTATAAAGCAATGGCCTTAGACCGGCTGGTTCACAGTCTGGTTGATGTGGATAACCCCGACAGACTGGAATACGGCTACGAACGCATCTACCCCGAAATACTGGAATATCTGGTGGACTTGAAAGGAACGGATCTCAAAGTTCTCGTTATAGGCGGCGGGGGTTATTCCCTGCCCCGCTACGTCGAGACAGTGTACCCTCAAATGAGTGTAGATGTGGTTGAGATTGATCCCGGCGTCACACAGGCCGCTCACGATTTTCTAGGCCTACCCACCGAAACAAAGATCCGCACCTTCAACGAAGATGGACGGCAATTTCTGGTGGGGTTATCCCCAACGGTAAAATATGACCTTATCCTTCTGGATGCCGTCAATGATTTATCCGTCCCGTATCACCTGACCACGCTGGAATTTGATCAGTTGCTCGCCAATCATCTTTTTGAAGATGGCATTCTGGTCACCAATCTGATTGACGGCTACCGCCGCCTGTTTGCTGCTGCTTACCTGCGGACAATTCAAAGGGTATTCCCCCATACAGCCTTGCTCGCCAATACAGCCGATTGGCAAACCAGCATTCGCACAACCTATCAGGTCATCGCCAGCCACCAACCGATTGATTGGGAGAAATTAAAAACCTACGATGGGGGGAACGGCAAATATGATATTCAAATCAGTTTTATTTCAGAAAATGACATGCAACAAATTCTTGCCGAAGACAACCCGGAGATGATACTCACCGACGATTATGTGCCGGTAGATAATTTACTTGCCCCGGTCTTTAACGATACAGAACAACTCAGCATGACGCAAGAATAATTTATCTTCGTATTCAACGAGAGGGCAGCGGAGCGCCGCTTGCAAATCAAAGGCGACTGCCAGGAATGGGCTTGTCCATCCCGAACTTTTTAAAACCTTTTTCAATTGACAGGCGCGCCCACCTGCGGTATGATATGCCCGCGTCCGGGTGGGACCGGCGCGGCAGAATCCGCCGAACCCTGTCAGGTCCGAGAGGAAGCAGCAGTAAGGTGGTCACTCTGGGCGCCGCCGGCAAACCTGCCCGGCGCATTTATTAAGCGAGATGACCGCACAACCACCCATTTGCGATTACGAAGGTTCGGATTATCAACAGCGCTTCTGGGAACAGGGGGGACGCGCCTATGAAGATGCCGTTGAGGCTGTGGCTTTGCGCCGCCTGCTGCCGCCCAAAGGACAATTGCTGCTGGAACTGGGGGCTGGAGCCGGCCGCAACACTCCCCGCTACGCCGGTTTCGAGCAGGTAGTGCTGTTGGATTACTCCCGCAGCCAGCTGGAACAGGCGCGCAGCCGCCTCGGGGATACCACGCGCTATCGTTATGTGGCGGCGGATATCTATAACCTGCCTTTCGTCCCCAATCTTTTCGACGGCGCGACAATGATTCGCACCCTGCATCACATGGCCGAGCCGCGCCGCGCCCTGGAAAGCGTTCAGCGGGTGCTGCAACATGAGGCGGTCTTTATCCTCGAATTTGCCAACAAGCAAAACCTGAAAGCCATTCTGCGTTACTGGTTGAAACGGCAAACCTGGAGTCCCTTTGCACCCGAACCGGTTGAATTTGCGCCTTTGAATTTCGACTTTCACCCCGCCACGGTGCGTTCATGGCTGCGCCAGTGCGGCTTTGCCATTCAGCGCACGCTCACGGTTTCTCACTTCCGCTTCGACTTGTTGAAACGCCTCATTCCCCTTCCGCTGCTGGTCGGCATGGATAGTCTGGCGCAATTGACCGGGGACTGGTGGCAGTTAAGCCCCAGTGTGTTCGTCCGCTGCCGGGCATTAAAAACAGCCACAAACGACAAAAACGCGGGCTTCTTTGCCTGCCCGGCCTGCTATACGCCGTTGGAAGATACCCCGCCGCTCATTACCTGCCCCGCCTGCGCCCGTCAATATACGGTAGAAGAGGGGATTTACGATTTCCGCCTGAAGTAAAGCCTAATCCTTTCCCGCCGTCTTTTCGACCACCCAGAAATGTGATAAACCAAAAAGCCGCAGCGGGGTCTTTTCCAGAGTCTGCAAAATAAACCGCAACAATCTGCCGGCCACTCCAAAGCGCTGAATCAGATTATCGTATGCTCCAAAAATCACCGTACGATGAATGAACCTGACCGGTAAACCGCGGAACAGATTCATCAGGTCTGCGCGGGAATAAACCCGCACATGCGGCGCCAGTTGATCGCGCCAGCGGCGCGGCAGGTAATTCACCAGCGGAATATTGCCGAAGTGGTATCTACCCCGCCAGTAGATGCCGTGCGTTTCAAAGGGATAACCGCGGTTGGGACAGAACAACACCAGCCGCCCGCCCGGTTTCAGCACCCGCACAATTTCAAGAATGGCCTGTCGGTCATCCTGCACATGTTCGATGACCTCATGGCTCAACACCAGATCAAATGTATCATCCGGCAATGGCAAGTTTTCCCCAGCGCCGCAAATCACCTGCGGAGTGCGCTGACGCGCCTCAACGGTGCGTTGATGCTCGATATCCAGACCTACCGCCTGCCGGGCAGATTCGGCAAGGCGGGCAAGGTACATACCCACCCCGCACCCATCTACAAATACGCGCCCTCTCAGTCGTTCACCGGCAGCCTCACGAATCATCCGCAAACGGCGATCCTGCCCGGCCCGCCATACCTGCGAAGGCACTCCCCGCTCGGCCGCTTTTTCCATGATGCTGTTTTCCATACCGCACAATCCTACCACGAATTTATTCCAAAGGATTGACAAATGAGGGGTTTTAACCGAAAATGTACCCCTAAAATTCATTCCATTTTCAGGAGGTGACGGTTCAAGTGAACACCCTTAAACTTGGTGAGCATTTTATTTGCGATCTCTCGGGGTGCGACCGGGAGCTATTGTTGGACGCCGAACGCGCCAGTGAAATTTTCACCCGCGCGGTGGACGAAAGCGGTCTGACGATCGTGAATAAAGGTTTTTACAAGTTCAATCCGCATGGCTTTACCTGCTTTTTGCTGCTGGCCGAATCCCATGCCAGTTTACACGCCTGGCCGGAATACGGCTATTGCGCGATTGACCTGTTCACTTGTAACCTGAGCCTGGATATTTCCCCTCTGGTAGGGCGTTTACAGGAACTGTTTTCCGCCAGACATTGCTCCGTTTATCATCTCGACCGCACCGCCGAAGTGCATGAGCCGGTGCTGATTTGAGGAGTTAACCGTGAGCAGCATTTGGTTTACCGAAGAACTTCACCCGTATTACCGCAAAGCCCTGCGGGTTAAAGCCATTCTGGAAGACGAAACAACCCCCTACCAGCACATTCAAGTACTGGATACCGAATTTTTCGGCAAGGCTTTGATTCTGGACGATATCATCCAGTTGACCGAGCGGGATAATGCCGGTTACCACGAGATGATCACCCACATCCCCATGCTGGCACAGGGCGCCCCGCGCCGTGTTTTAATCGTCGGCGGCGGCGATGGCGGCAGCCTGCAACAGGTATTGAAACACGACTCGGTGGAAGAAGCCGTCGTTTGCGAACTGGACCGGCGGGTGGTGGAACTCAGCCGCAAGCACTTCACCCAATTCGGCGACCCGTGGAGTGACCCGCGCGCCCGGCTGGTCATTCAAGATGCCTTTACTTACCTGGAAGGCGGCCGGGAAAAATTCGATGTGATCATTTCAGACACCACTGACCCAATCGGCATGGCTGAACGGCTGTTCAGCGAGGAATTTTACCGCCTGATGGTGGCCGCCCTCAACCCCGGCGGTGCCATTGCCACCCAGTGCGAACAGCCCTTTTTCGATACCGCCCTCATCTGCCAGATTTACTCGTTTGCAAAGACCCTCACCCGGCATCCGGCGTATTATTATGCCCACATTCCCACCTACCCGGGCGGCGGTATAGGGTTTATGTACCTTTCGGATACGCCGTGGCAGGAAGGACTGAAACGCCCCTACCCGCAGGGACTTAATTACCTGAATCGGGAAGTGCATCAGGCCGCCTTTGCCCTGCCTGAATTTTTCCGGCGGGAACTTTACGGCTGAGTCAGGCGGGTTTGACCGCCTGATGAATGGCCACCACCCCGAACAGGTAACGGCAGAAGGTCACCTGTTGAAAGCCGGCCGCTTCAACCAGTTGTACCAGCGCCTCGGCGCTTAAAAAATTCTCGCTGGAAGTCGGCAGATACACATAAGCATCCCGCTCACCGGTAATGATTTGCCCGAGCAGCGGGATGATTTGCCGCATGTGAAAGCGGATGAAAGGGGTCAGCAGACTTTTCTGCGGCGGCGGAGTGGTATCCAGCGCTACCCAGCGCCCGCCGGGTTTCAACACGCGGTACTGTTCGGCAATTGCCCGCGGCAGGTCGGCCACATTTCGCAACAGGAAGCCGGAAACCACCGCATCGAAGGTTTCGTTCGCATAGGGCAGGTTCAGCGCATCGGCAGCACACCACACCAGCCCGCGCAGGTTACGCGGTTTGCCGGCCAGCATCATATCCAATGTAAAATCAGCCGCCACCGCAAGGCGGCATTCCGGCTGCTGACGCAATGCCTCGCGGGCAATATCCCCCGTGCCGGCGCCTAAATCCAGCACCCTCGCCCCCGGCTGAAGCCGCGCCAGCCGGATGATCTCTTTCCGCCAGCGCACATCCTGCCCGGCGGTCATCAAGCGGTTCATCAGGTCATAACGCGGTGCAATGCGGCTGAACATGCGCCGCACTCCGGCAGCCTTATCGCTGCTCGTCCACTCATTCTTCATTGTGAATCGGCACCCATGCCAGAATGGTCGTTCCGTTGCCCGGCTCCGAGGTGATCTCGACATCTCCGCCGGCGTTACGGGCACGTGTGTGCATGTTGGAAA
This sequence comes from Chloroflexota bacterium, assembly GCA_040754815.1. Taxonomy (GTDB): domain Bacteria; phylum Chloroflexota; class Anaerolineae; order Anaerolineales; family Anaerolineaceae; genus Bellilinea. Next base: position 4,041 of record JBFMBX010000018.1, on the reverse strand, counting down.
GGCCGTGCCCAATTGTCATCTGCATTTTCTCTGGGTCAAACCCCCGCCCGTCATCGCTGATTTCCATCAACGCCCGGTCGGCCGAAAGCCAGAGAGTGATGTTCACCGTGCGCGCACGGGCATGTTTGGCGATATTGGCCAGCGCTTCCTGACAGATGTGGAAAAGAGCCACTGCCTGCGCTTCACCCAGCACGGCCATTTCTTCATCCGAACCCTGCAGGTTGACCGTCAGCAGGGTGTTGGCGCGGAACTCCTGAATCAGCCGGCGGATGCCCTGCATCAGGTTTTCGTTGCGCAGCTGGCGCGGACGCAAATCCAGAATATAAGCCCGAATATCGCGGATGGTACTGTTCAAATCACTGATTGCCTGCTCGATGCGCTGGAGCATCCCCTGCGGGTCTTCCTTGACCAGCAGGCGGGCATGTTCCAGCGTCAAACCAACCGCGTAAATGGATTGAATGATGCCGTCATGCAGGTCCATGCCAATGCGTTCGCGCTCTTCCAGTACGGCCAGCCGCCTGCCCTGCAGGTTCAACCGCACATTTTCGATTGCCGTCCCCACCCACGAGCCAATAGTCGCCAGAAACTGCACTTCCATTTCATCCAACGGGCGAGGATGGCAGGATGCCACACAAAGAACCCCCAGTACCCCCTGCCGGCCGTTGATCGGCAGGCAGGCGATCTGATGAAATTCACCCAGCAATACATCCGGGTGCAGATCGGCCGTATCGGTATCACTGAGCGAAATCAATTGCGGTTGATTGGTTTTGGCAACTCTGCCAATGACCCCTTCATTCAACGGATACTGATCTTTGTTGAACAGAGATTTTGCCTGATGCCCGCGGTGCAGCACTTTTTTGAGCATGCGGCTGTTTTCCACACGCAGGTAAACTTCGCCCACTTCGATTTGCAGGTAATCCAGCACCTGCGTGAGGGCTTTATCCAGAATCTGGTCAATATCGGTTGAGGTGGCCAGCGTAGAAGCCAGTTCGTTGAGCAGAGCAAGGTTTTCATTGCGGCGGGTGAGGATGCGGTCGCGTTGTATCAGTTCCCGGTACATGCGTGCGTTGGTAATAGCCACCGCCGCATAAGCCGCCAACATTTCAATCAGCAGTTGATCATCGGCGGTAAATTCGGGGGCGTCAATTTTATCGGTAAGGTAAATCTGGCCGATATGCCGGCCGGCGTGGCGGATGGGAACACCGAGGAACGAGGTCATGCGCGGATGATTTGGCGGAAAGCCGACACTGCGCGGGTCTGCGGAAATATCGGCTACACGAATGGGATGTTGGGAATGCATCAGCGCGCCGATCAACCCCAGACCGCGCGGCGGGTGGGCCATGCGCGCCAGTTCTTCCTCGCTCATCCCTACGGGGATGAAAGACTGTAATTCGCCGTCCGGGCCAATCACCCCCACCGCAGCATAACGCGCACCGGCTTGTTCACAGGCCACCGCGGCAATCCGTTCGAGCAGTGTTTCCAGCGAAATTTCCTGCACCAGCTGTAAACTGGCCTGATGCAGTGCCAGCAAACGTTCTTCTAATTGTTCACGCGTTAATTGCAGTCCGCTCATACGGCCTTTTTCCTTCTTCCCGATGTATTTTACTCGAATTATCCACGAACTGCAATTTCGGCTTTTTCCAAATTCAGCTCCTTATTTTTAATAATTTTGGGGGTCGCATTATCGTTCGGAGCGGGCTATAATAAAATTGAGGGAAGGAAGGAGATTACCAATGGATGAACAACAACTCAAAAATCACCAACGCATCAATGATATTCTGTTCGGCCCGCTCGAACGACCGGCCCTTGCCTGGCTGGCACGCAAAATGCCGCCGTGGGTCACACCCGATTTACTGACCGGTATCGGTTTTTCAGCCAGTATTCTGATTTTCCTTTCTTACTGGTTGACCTCTTACAGTCCCTATTTCCTCTGGCTGGCGTCGTTCGGCTTTATCCTGAACTGGTTTGGGGATAGTCTGGATGGCACGCTGGCGCGCTACCGCAAAATCGAACGCCCCCGCTACGGGTTCTTCATTGACCATGTCACCGATACTTTCAGTGAAATTCTGGTGTTCATTGGGATTGGTCTTTCACCTTATGTGGATTTTCGGGTCGCTTTGATTGGCCTGATCAGTTACCTGAACATTTCCATTCTGGTCTATCTGATCATGGTCACCAAGGGAGTGTTCAAAATTTCATTGTGGAAAATTGGCCCGACCGAAATTCGCGTCATGGCCATTCTGGCCAATACCATTGTATTTTTCGTGGGCAATCCTGCCTGGAACACCCCACTCGGCGAAATCTCCCTGTATAACACCATTGTCTTGTTCGTAGCCGGCTTGCTTTTAGTATTCTTTATTTACGAAGCCCTGCGTACCGGCGGCGAACTGGCCCGCGCGGATGATTACTCCCGCCAGCGCCGCGAAGAACGTGAACGTCAGCGGCAGGCGCGCCGCGCTCAGAAAGAACACGAGAAAATGATGCGCAAAGCCCGCAAATCCAGTTCCTCACAGAAAAGCATCACCGGGGGAGTATCCTCAACCTGAACTTGCATCTGAAAGGAAAACTTAAGGCCCTCTCACGGCCCAAACCGGTAAGATTTTCGAACCGATGCGGGCCGTTCTTGTTGCCATTTGATCCTATTGTTTATAATAATGATTTACATTATAACAATTTACAAACCTTAATTCTATAAAAATTATAAGATTTTCTAACAATTTTCTTATTGACTGACATCTGTTCCCCATATATAATACAGACAGCAAACCGAAAAACCTCAACATCGCCTGCGGGCGGCTACGATCTGCACAAAGGAACTGGTCGCTTGACCTCTAAGGGAGGAAGCCTGTGCAGGGAGCCAGAGCGAAACCGGCCAAAGCAGGGATGTGAGGAAAATATCATGGAGGCGATGAAGCGTATGTCTTAACATGGTCGCTTCTCTCAACACGGGAGGGGCATACGCGGAGCCAGTAGCGAAACCGGCCAAAATTACTTTGGACGGTTTTTTTAATTTATCAAAATCATTATAGATCGCCTTCGGGAGGGCAGTAACCATGAAACTTAAAATCACATCTTATTCTTCACTTTCCAGATTAACTTTCTCCATTGGCGGCATCCTGCTGATTCTCGGCCTATTGCTGGGCATGTTCCCGCAACCGGTCAGCGCAACGGCTGACCCCCGTGAAGATAAAAGTTCTCTTTCGTTCGACGGGGGATGCCACGGTAACTGCGAGGTAGTCAAAGCCAAAATATGCAATACCGGCAGTGGCGATATGCAGGGCACCAGCAATTACGAAGTGTACTGGGCGGCCAGCGGCAACCCCAAAAACGGTACTCTTATCGCCAGCGGCACAATTCCCGCCCTGAAGAAGAACACCTGCACCTTCCTGACCTACGACCCCAAGGCCAACCCGAACGGTTCGGCCGGCAATTACATGTTCAAAGCCTACCAGCGGCCCGGTCATCCCGGCACGGGTGTTTTGTGGAGCGAGCAGTGCAGTGTGGGTCAATGCAGCCTGCCGACGGCCACGCCGGTAACCCCTACGGCAACGCCCATTCAGGACCTGCAACTTTCTTACTTTTGCACGGATGGCGGCCAGTTGTGGGAGGTCTATAACCCCAACAATTTCGAAGTGACTTATACATGGAGCAGCAGCACAGGGGAGAGCGGCGGCGGCACCATTCCAGCCCACAGCTCAACCGATTTCTTCATCTTTACCATGCAAGGCATCACCCTTACTGTCACCTATGAAGGCGGCTCGGTAAGCATGGCTTCTGAATCCTGCAATGAGCCGACCGAAGAACCGACAGAAGAACCCACCGAAACAGAATCACCCACACCTACCGAAACACCGGTAGTCACCGAAACGGTCTCGCCCACCCCGACCGATCAGCCAACCGATGAACCCACCGAAACGGTCTCGCCCACCCCGACCGACCAGCCTACCGATGAACCCACCGAAACGCCGGTAGTCACCGAAACGGTCTCGCCCACCCCGACCGATCAGCCAACCGATGAACCCACCGAAACACCGGTAGTTA
>JBFMBX010000017.1:0-29021 GCA_040754815.1 Chloroflexota bacterium | reverse complement strand
GCCGGGGGGCGGGGGGTCATCGCGGCGCGGCGGGCGGGTTTCCTGAGCGTTGCTCAGGCCGTTGACCAGTTCGAGCGTCGGGCAGTGGGCAAACGGCGCCAGGCAGTCCGATTCGGGCGAGTCGTTCATATCTCCCAGCAGCACAAAAGCACTGCTGGGGCGGGTGCGTTCGATGAGAATGCGCTCGGCCACTTCCGCCTGCCGGCGGCGGGTCAGGTCGGCGCGCTGTTTGCCGGTGACCGGGTTTTCGTTGGGGGCTACATACTGGCTTTTGAGATGGGTGTTGAAGAGGGTGAACAGGCGTTTACGCCGCTGCGGGTCGAGAATCTCCACTTCCAGCAGGTCGCGGGCGAAGATGGGCGAATCGGGCTCGGCCGGGTGAGAGGCAAACCGCCACGAGGTCAGCGCGCCGATGGGCAGTTTGCTGAGCACGCCCACATCAATCAGACGCGGGTCATTGCCTTCCACCAGAGCCTGAAAGGGATACAGCCCGTTCAGATAGACGCGGTTGAAGTGCTGCAAAGCCGGCAGGTCTTCCACTTCCTGCACGGCCAGCACATCGGCATCCATTTCGATGATGCGGCGGGCAATCTGCTCGGTGGCCGGGTGGTCCTTCTCTTTCACCAGCCTACCCATGAACGAGCGGATGGTGTAGGCCTGCGGGTCATCGAAGGTGTAGGTCACATTCAGGCCGGTATCGCCGGCGAGGATGGCCTCAATGCGTCCCTTGAAGTTGAAACGGGAAAACAGGTTATTCAGGTTAAAAGTGCCGATTTTGACAATCATCCCTCACCGCCTCTCTGCTAAACCTTTAAGCCAAATTCTGCTATCATTGTACCTGCAAGCCGCGCAGAACGTGTTATAAATGAGAGTGGAAAAAGGATTGGCGATGAACCGTGTCACAGCACAGTTGATTCTCGGCGATTGTCGGACAGAACTGAAAAACCTACCGGACAATTCGATTGATCTTATCTTTACTTCGCCACCCTACGCCGACAGCCGCAAGAATACATATGGGGGCATTCGTCCCGATGAATATGTGGAATGGTTCTTGCCCATCTCGGGCGAATTACTGCGCGTGCTTAAGCCTGATGGCACTTTTATCTTGAATATCAAAGAAAAAGTAGTCAATGGCGAACGGCATACTTACGTGATTGAATTGATTCTTGAAATGCGAAAACAAGGCTGGTTATGGACGGAAGAGTTTATCTGGCACAAGAAAAATTCATACCCCGGCAAGTGGCCGAACCGATTCCGGGATGCGTGGGAACGCCTGCTGCAATTCAATAAAACCCGCAAATTTAAAATGTTCCAGGATGCCGTGATGGTGCCGATGGGTAATTGGGCGGATAAGCGGCTTAGAAATCTGAGTGCCACCGATCAGATTCGCGATCCCTCGCGAGTAGGCAGTGGTTTTGGTAAACGAATCGCAAACTGGCTTGGTCGAGAAAAAGCTTACCCAACCAATGTGCTGCATCTGGCAACTGAAACCCGCAATCGCAATCATAGCGCCGTCTTTCCCGAACCTTTACCCGAATGGTTCATCAAACTATTCACCCAGGCGGGGGATTGGGTACTTGATCCATTCATGGGTTCAGGTACGACCATTCGCGTGGCTCAGCGGATGGGAAGAAATTCTATCGGCATCGAAATCTTACCGGAGTATTTTGAAATTGCCAGAAACAGTATCCCTCTGGAATACGAGTTGCCTGCACTTCAATTAAGCCTTCTGGAAAACAAGGGGAGCTATCATGCCGGTTCAGATGAACGAAATTCGTGACTACATCCAATCTCACATCGGTCAATTTCACGAGCGGCGCGCTGAAAGTCTCCAAAAACTAAGACTGCTTCAGGTTTTGAAACGCAAGAATCCCTACCTGTTTCGCGCAAAAAATATCAACACTTTTCATGATCTGGTCAAGAACCTGCTGGATGCCCATTTATCCTCTCAGGAAGAAACTGTTTTTGGTGAGTTTTTGGAAGGGTTAGCCATTTTTGTTTGCGGTAAAGCCTATCAGGGACACAAATCTTCCGCTGAGGGGATTGATCTGGAATTTAGTAAGGATGGATACTATTACCTGGTGTCAATCAAGTCAGGGCCCAATTGGGGAAATAGCAGTCAGGTCAAGAGAATGATTGAAAATTTTAGGAAGGCGCAAAGAATTTTACGCACTAATAATCCGGCCATTCGTGTTCAGGCAGTGAATGGCTGTTGTTACGGCAAGGATCCCAACCCCGATAAGGGGGATTATTTGAAACTCTGCGGTCAGGCTTTTTGGGAATTCATCTCCGGTGAACCCGGGCTGTATCTGGATTTGATCGAACCATTAGGATGGCAGGCCAAACAGAAAAACGATGAATTTTACCATGAATATGACCGTATCTTGAATCAATTTACAATCGAATTTGCCAGTCAGTTCTCGCTGGATGGAAGAATTGACTGGGATAAACTTGTCCGAATCAATTCCGGTAAGGAAATTTCATAAATTTACAGGTGAACCCCATGCTCATACCCGCTTTACCCTCGACCATACGCCGCAATCACGCCTTGGAACACGCCACTCTGCAGGTGCTGGCCGAAAAGAACCCCCGTCTGCGTCTGGCCGGTTATTCCGATTCGCTCGGCTTCTGGATCATCGGCAAGGTGGATTTTGATGACTTGCAGGAAGCCATCCATCAGGCGCAAACCCGCCTGAATCAGGGGGAATCGCAACTGGCCATCCACCCCAATTGCGGCACCAATTTTGCCGCCAGCGGCTTCATCGCTGCCCTGGCGGCCTTCCTCGCCATGCTGGGCAGCGGTAATTCGGCGCGCCGCCGCTGGGAGCGTTTGCCGCTGGCGGCCGCGCTGGTCACGCTCAGCCTGATTCTCAGCCGGCCGCTGGGGCCGTGGCTGCAAGCGGTGGCAACGACTGATGCCAATCTGAACGGTTTGCATGTGGTGGGCATTGACCGGTTTGAACGGCGCGGCATACCGCTTTACCGTGTCCACACCCGCCGTTGATGGGGCAGTATGCCATCGTCCGAAGCGAACGCGCAAATCATTCTGTTGTTTGGTGATGACGCACAGGCGATTGCCGAGGCTGCCGCGCGACTGGAATCGGCCGCTGCCGGCGACGCAGCACTGGGCGACCTGAACCTGAGCCGTTTTGATCTGGAAGACCGCAGCATCAGCGATGAGCAGGTTCAATCGGCCATCTATGCCCTGCCCTTTCTGGCCGAAAAACGGCTGGTCATTCTGCGCAACCCCTTTGCGCGTTACAAAACCGCCGAAGCCTCTCAGCGGCTGATTCACCTGCTGGAAACCATGCCGCCCACTACCCAACTGGTGCTGGTGGTGCCGGATAGGCCGCAGGGCAAAGAGGGGTGGGAAATCATGGACGATAAAAAACGCGGCAAGCCGCTGCTGGAATGGGCCAGAAAAGCCGGCGCTCGGGCGCTGGTTCGCGAATTGCGCCTGCCGCGCCCCCACGAAATGACCGATTGGATTCTGCGCCGCGCCAGGCAGGAAGGCGGCCAGTTTACCCCGCGCGCCGCCGCCGAACTGGCCGCGCTGACCGGCAATGATACCGGCATTGCCGCGCAGGAAATTCGCAAACTGCTCACCTACGTGGACTACAAGCGCGCCGTGGAGGTGGACGATGTGCAGGAAGTGGCCGCTTCGGGTGGACAGGCGGATGTGTTCAAAATGGTGGATGCCATCGCCGCGGGTGAAACCCGAACGGCTCTGCGCCATTTGAAAATCCTGCTTGAAGAAGAAGACCCCGCCCGCCTGTTTGGCATGGTCATCCGCCAGTACCGCTTGCTGATTCTGGCCCGTGAGGCGCTGGAGCAGGGCATTACCGCACCGGCCGACATTGCCAGACGCCTGAAATTGCACCCCTATGCGGCTGAAAATCTCACCCGGCAGGCGCAGCGCTTGAACCTGACAAAACTGGAAGGTGCTTACCGCTTGATTCTGGCTGCCGATCAGATGATAAAATCGGGTCAGGCGGATTTTGAAACAGCCTTGCAAACCCTCATTGTTCAGTTAGCCACACCCCAGTCTGTTCCTTAAGTAATCCCTTGCCAATTTCATTACGAAACGCCTTTCGGGTTTGAAAGGGGATTTTCATCACCAACTGGCACGAACCTTGTTACCCCAACAAGGGTCAGGGAAGGACGATTTCATGTTTGTTTGCCCGGCGGAGGTGCGATGAAAATGCCTCGTTTTCTCATTCTTACTGGTCTTATCCTCATCATCAGCCTGTTGGCGGTAGGGGCTTCGTTCCAGCCGGTGCTGGCAGCCGGTGAACCACCGGGCGAGCCGGTCAGCAGCCTGCCGCCCGAACTGCAGGCCGCGCTAGATCAGCGTGTGAACGAAATTGGCGTTCAATCGCTGGGATTCCTGATGTACGAGCCGCGTGTGGTGAATGTAGAGTATTCAGCCGACGGCACGCTGGCTTTGATCTGGTTTGCCTTTGTGGATCCGGAAACCGGCCAGTTCATCGAAGGCGAGCCGGGGCTGGCCGTTGCCCGCCTGAGCGCACCCGCCGAAGGGGAAAAGGGCATTCAGGGGTGGGATGTAACCCTGCAGGCCGATGAAGAATGGGGCGAAACCCTGCTGGAAGTGCCGCAAGACCTGCTGAGCGATGAACTGCGCCAGATGTACCTGACCCCCAGCGAAGATAAGAGCATTCTGACCACCACCGTTTTCCGCGGCTACAAACTGCCCTGGCCGGCGGGTGTTTCGCACCGGGTTTCGCAGTCGGTCAGCCACAGCACCTGCGCCAACTGGGTGGACTGCCGCTACGCCTGGGACTTTGCCGAAAACAGCCCCAACCAGAACTGGCCCGTTCTGGCAGCCAAAGGCGGCATTGTCAAGCGGGTCAAGTGGGATATTCCCACCCGCTCACCTTCCGCCTGCCCCGGCGACGGCACGGTGGGCAATTACATCGTACTGGAAGACCGCAGCACAACGCCGTGGACGTATCAGTTATACCTGCACCTCGCTCAGGACAGCATTCCCGAACGGCTGCGCACCCCCGGCGCCATTGTCCAGCAGGGTGAATACATCGGGCTGGTGGATAACACGGGGGCTTCGTGCGGCAGCCATCTGCATTTTCATGTTCACACCAACCCCAATTCGTATTGGGGCACTTCGGTGGATATCCGCTTCGATGATGTGGCGGTCAACGATGGCCGCCCGCGCACCTGTTTTGAAGCAACCAACTGGTCGGCTTACGGCAACCAGTGCGAACCCAACAACCGCTACACCTCAGGCAATATCGGCACCAACCCGCCGGCCGGCTCGTTGACTCTGCCGGCCCACGGCGAGGAAATTACCTCATCCACCGTGCTGGTGGCGGGCACCGCATGGGATGACCAGCAGGTGACCAGTATTCAGATCATTGCCCGCGGGCTGGATGGCGTCTGGAAGGATGTGGGCGCCGCATTCACGCAAAGTCCTTTCGCCGTAGAGGTGGATTTATGCGCCGCCGGTATTCCCAACGGGCCGGTGGATATTGCCCTGCGGGTGTGGGATAACCACGGCAATGTGACCATTCAGCCGCAGGGATTGCGCACGGTGTTGAAGAAATACAACTGCCCGGCGGCCGTGCCCGCCTGCACGCTGAGCGACAACAAAATCATCCTTTACAGCCAGCCCAATTATCAGGGCAGCTGCCGCGAGTACCTGTGGAACGGTGAAATCACCGTGCCGGATCTGGCAACCGGCGGCTCGCCGGTGGGCAGCAACAATACCCAATCCATCCGGGTTGGCGCCAATGTGCGGGCCGTGCTGTACGATGCCACCAGTTATAGCGGGCGCGCCGAGGCTTTTGAGCGCGATGACCCCAACCTGGCCGACAACCCCATCGGGGCAAAGACGGCATCTTCGCTCAAGGTTCAGGCGCGCAGTTTCACCAGCCTGAATTCCTCCATCCTCTACCCCGCGAACGGCAGTTCCATCCCCTCCACCGATTCGATCACGCTGTTCATGTCCTCGCCACTGGCGACCGCTTTCGGCTTCACCCTCAACCGCGATGGGCAGTTATACCAGAGTTACGATAACCTGCCCTTCCCGGCAGTTTCCATCGGCAGCCTGCCGCCGGGCAATTACTCGGTGCGCGGCTGTGCAAAAGTGGCTGCCAGCGGAGCAGATTGCGCCGACCGCACCGGCTGGGTTAACTTCACCGTCACCAGCGCATCGCTGCCCAACAACAGCCTGAAAACCGCACCCTACAACGATGGCTTTAACAGCAGCAACGGCGACTGGCACGCTACCGGCGGCTGGCAGCACACCGGCACTCACTGGCGCTACGGCAACGGCACCACTTACAGCGGCAGCGGCAGCCTGACCTCGCCGCCCATTCGCCTGCCGGAAAGCGGCAGCCCCTACCTGTACTTCAACTACCGCTACCGCACCGAATCGCCGGCCCCGTGGTGGGATCAGCGCCGCCTGCAAATTTCGGTGGACGGCGGCCCGTTCAGCGACCTGCCCGGCTGGGGGCAGTTTTCCAACGACCCTGCCACCGCCAATACATGGCTCAGCACCCCCAATATTGACCTGAGTGCCTATCGGGGCAGGACTATCCGCATCCGCTTTTACTTCAATGCGCTGGACGGCAACTACAATCAGGGAGTCGGCTGGGAGATTGAAAATTTTCAGATCGCCGGCACAGCGCCTTCCAGCGGCTGTGCGGTTAACCCGAACAACACCAGCCTTTCGGCGGCGCGCTGGGTCAACATTGGTGATACCCTCGTGGGAGAAACGCTGTGCGTGCCGGGCACGCAGATGTTCTACCAGTTCTTCGGTTTTCAGGGGCAGAGCATCCGCGCCGAGGTCAACGCCAAAGTGATCGGTTCGCAACTGGATCCCTACCTCTACCTGCTGGATAGCAGCGGCGGAATGATTGCCGAGAATGATGATATTGTCTATTCGGAGCAGCAGGACTCGCGTATCGAAATTACCCTGCCCTACACCGGCATTTATTACCTGCGCGTGAAAGCGTGGGATCACCCCGGCGCGGGCGGTCCGGATTACTTCTACGTCTTGCGCCTGATGGAATTCAACACCCCGGCGGATGTGCAGTTCATCGTTCCGGCTTCGAACTGGATTGCCGGCGGGCCGTTTGAAGTGCGCGTAGAGGTCAACGCACAGGCCAGCGGCATCGAAAAAGTGGATTTTTACTACCATGCGGCGGATTGGGCAAACAGCGGCTGGCAATTAATCGGCAGCGATACGGACGGCAGCAACGGCTGGAGCCTCACCGTCAACCCGGCCAGTTACGGCGGCATGGTCGGCGGTGCCATTTATGCGCAGGCCCGCGGCACGGACGGGCAGGTGTGGGGCGATTGGCGTTTGAACCTGCAAATTGACGGCAACAAACCCACCTCCCAGTTGACCGGCAGCCTCTCCAATCCGGGTGGTTCAACCGCCGTACGGCTGGCATGGAGCGCGCAGGATGATGTTTCCGGCATCAGCCGCGTGGATTTTCAGTACCGCGTCAATGACGGCGGCTGGCAGGACTGGAATTTCAAACCGGCTGCCGAAAGCGGTGTGGCGTGGTTCCTCGGTCAGGCCGGTCAGAAGTACGAATTTCGCATCCGCGCTGTGGACCGCGCCGGCAATGTGCAGGACTGGCCTGCTGGCGGGCAGGTAACCACATTGCCAGCCGCCTGTACTGCCGGCAGCGGCGAACCGGGCAACAATCAGCAGCAGGGAGCGGCTGCCCTGCTCTATGAAACGGCGCAGGAACACAAACTCTGTCCGGCTGCCGACCGCGACTGGCTGCGCTTTGAGGCGGAAGCGGGCAAGCCCTACCTGTTCTTTGGGACGCCCGTCAGCGGCGGAGCGGCGCTGAAACTGGGCATCTACGACGGCGCGGGCAACCGGCTTTATGAACAGAGCGCGCCGGGGCTGGGACAGGGTTTATCGTTCGTCTGGTCTGCACCGGCCAGCGGCAGTTATTACTTACTGGCTGCGCCTTTGGATGACGGCCTGTTTGGTGACGAGGCGCGCTACAGCCTGTGGTATGGTGAACCGCGCCAGATCTTCCTGCCGATGATCAACCGGTAAAAAGGGGTTTTCTTCAACCTTTCTAAAAAACCTCCCCCAAAATCTTCACACCGATTTTGGGGGAGGTGTCCATAAAGTCCGGCTAATCGTAACCAAGGATGTCTTTGCGCTTTTTTCCCCAGCGCAGGGCATCGGCGATGCCTTCTTCGATGGAGCGCTGCGCCTTCCAGCCCAGCAGGCGTTCAGCAGTATCGGCGTTGGCGTAGGCGCCGGCCACATCACCGGGGCGCGGCGGCATCTCGCGCACGGGCAGCGGCCGACCATAGACCTTTTCAAAGGCGGCCACCAGTTCACGCACCGTAACGCCGCGCCCGGTGCCGAGGTTGATGACCACGTAATTATCCGGCGGGTTGCCCGCCCGCTCGAAGACGGCATCGAATTCCAGCACGGCTTTGAGGTGTGCTTCGGCCAGATCCCAGACATGGATGTAATCGCGGATGCCGCTTCCGTCGCGGGTCGGCCAGTCGGTGCCGGTCAATTCAAAATAGGGCTGTTTGCCCAGCACGGTATCCACCATCTTGCCCAGCACCAGTGAGGGGTAGCGTACGTGAATGCCGCTGCGCAGTTTGGGGTCGGCGCCGATGGGGTTGAAGTAGCGCAGGGCGATGCCTTTCATGCCGTAGGCGATGCAAAAATCGCGCAGGATCATTTCCATCATGTACTTGGTGCGGGCATAGGGGCTGCGCGGTTTGAGCGGCGAGGTTTCGGTGACCATGAAGCCCGGCACATCATCATAAATGGAGGCCGAGGAACTGAACAGCACGCGCGGATACCCCAGCCGGTGCAGGGTGTGGAAAAGCTCAAGCGATTTGGCCACATTCTCGCGGTAGTACTCGTACGGCTTTTCCACCGATTCCGGTACGATGATCAGCGCCGCGCAATGCACGGTGGCCTGAATATCGGGATGTTCGCGAAAAATGCGTTCGAGCAGGGTGTGATCGGCGATATCGCCTTCGTAGAAAATGCGCTCCCGCACGAACTCGCGTCTGCCCACCGCAAGGTTATCCAGAATGACGGGGGTGTGGCCGGCATCCAGCAAAGCCGAAGCAATGGTACTGCCGATGTAGCCGGCGCCGCCGGTAATCAAAAATTTCATGCTGCCCTCCAGAGATGTTTCATGGATTTATATCACAATTCAGCCAGTTGGACACCTGTGTAATCGCCTGTGATTTTTGTGCACCTGCTTCGGTTTGCCGGTCAATGCGCTGCCACAGTCGGCACAGCACCGGTTGCATGGCCGGGGAAATATCCGCCGCAAGGCGGGTCTGCTCCAGCGCATCCTGCCAGCGCCCGGTGTGGGCATAAGCCTCGATGAACGGCATCCGCTCGGCGGGGTCGTTGGGGTAATCACCCAATGCAAAAGCCTCATCCCCCAGCGAGGCGGCCTGCTGCCAGTCGCCCTGCTGGCGGGCAAGGTCGGCCTTCTGGTAATAATAGCACCAGCCGTGCGGCGGTTCGCTGCCGTATAAGAAGGCCGGCGGACGGGCAGGCTGCCCGGGCTGCGCCGCAATCCAGCGGGTGGAAGAGAGACTGGCCGCCGCCTGCCGGATCAGCGCCGGCAGGAAGAGATTATCCTGTTCTATCTCGCCATCCACCACGCGCAGGCAGGCCGGCGGCTGGAAGTACAGCACCACCACCCGCTCGGTGCTGCTGTTGAACGCCGCAGCCAGAAAATCCACGCTGACCGGCAGCCCCGGCTGCAAGGCGGGCAATGACGGTGAACCGAGCCGCACCGCCGGATAAAACAAATGATAGGCCATTTGAAGCGAGCGGTTTTCCGGCGCGTAAATCCAGTTCAGCGGGGCGGTCAACGAATTATCCGAATAATAACGCAGCGGCAGGTCGTTGGTGAGCAGAATGGTGCCGCTTTCCAGCCCCGGCGCGCGCCAGACCAGCTGCCAGAAAAAGTTTTGCTGTTGTTCCCAGTTGCGGCGGTAATCGTTGGCGGTTACAAAATCGCGCCCGCTGCTGAACGCCATCAGGCCGATGGCTAAAATCACGCGGATGACCGCTTTGAGGGGCAGACTTTCGATCAGCGCGGCGGCCAGCAGGGCCGCCCCCGGCAAAAAAGCCAGCGTAAAACGGTCGTTGGGAAACTCCAAACGCACCGGCAGGCCGGTCAGGTAGAACGGCACCCCGGCCAGCAGCAGCCAGAATGCGGCGATGACCAGCATTTGCAAGACGGGCACACGCCGTTGAGAAGGTCTCCCGCCGCCGGGTAAGGGCTGCAAGGCCAGCAGGGTCAGCACGGCGCTGCCGCTCAGCACGCCAGCGTAGAGGACGCTGCTCAATCGGCCCAGTTCCGAAAAGAGAGGCAGGCGGAAGGCCTCCACCCAGCCCAGCACCGCCGCGGTGCGGATTTGCACAGCCGCCGCACCGATTTGCGCCGTCAGTGTGCCCCAAAAATCGCTGCGCAAATTCTGCAACAGCAGCAGCGCATAATTGTTGGTCTGGTAGGGGAAGAAGAAGGCGCGCCATACGGCCGCACCGGCGAAGAGCAGCAAAAACGGCAGGCTGTGGAGGATCAGCCGCCCCAGCCGGAAGCGGCCGCTCTGTTTGGCGTTGCGCAGCGCGGCGGCGTAAAATAACGGACGCGCCAGTTCCAGCAGAAAGAAATACTCCAGCGTGAGCAGGTTGATGAGCGAAGCCGCCATGGCCGCAACCAGCCAGACGCCGCGCCGGCGCCCGCCCTGCAAGGCGCGCAGGCCGGCAAAGAAAGAAAAGAAAAACAGCGCCAGCACCCAGAAAAAGTGGCCGTATACTCTTCCAATGGCCTGCTGGCCGAAGCCGGGGTACACCGCCAGCGCCAGCCCGGCCAGCGCCGCGGCACGCGGCTGCCCCTTCCACACCTCGCGCGCCAGCAGCCAGAAAAACAGCGCGCTCAGCCAGCGCCAGAACAGGCCAAACAACTGCCACTGCCACGGCTGGTTGCCGAGAAGGTAGGCTGAAAATTGATAGAGCAGCCCCCACACCGGTCGGTTGGTGGAAAAGTAACGCGCCAGACCGTCCGTGCCGTAGGTTTCGGCAATCCAGCTGATCGGGAAATCGTCCCAGTAGAAACCCTGCCGCAGGAACAGCAAGCCGTGCGCCAGCAGCACCACCAGCAGCAAGATCAGCGGGAAGAAGCGTTCAGCCGGCAGCCGGTTAAGCCTGATCATCGTCAGGGGCGGTATCCTCCTGTGAGGAAAGAATACGGCGCACCAGATAAACCGGCCGTCGTTTGACTTCCTGAAAGATGAAACCGACATACACGCCGATGATGCCGAGTGTGATCATCAGCACCCCGCCGACCACCAGCAGCACAAACATCAACGAACTCCAGCCGGGGGCAAGGGTATCCTGCCGGCCGGTGAGCCAGAAACTGAGCACATAAATCACCTCGACCAGCGCCAGCAGCAGGAACACCCCGCCCAGCGAGATGCCGAGGAAGAGCGGCGCCAGCGAGAAGGAAAACAGCGCATCGGCGGCCAGTTTGAACATCTTACGCAGCGAATACTTGGAGCGCCCGGCAATGCGCTGAGCGGGAGTGTAGGGCAGAATGACACTTTGAAAGCCCATCCACGCCACCATGCCGCGTAAAAAGCGCTGGTACTCGCGCATCTGACACAGCGCGTCGGCCGCGCGGCGGTTCAGCAGGCGAAAATCGCCGCTGCCGGGCAGGATACGGGTGTTGCTCAGGCGGTTCAGCCAGCGATAGAAGGCATCTGAAGTCCAGCGTTTGAACCAGCCGGCCTGCTGAGCTTCCACACGCTGGGTCAGTACCACCTCATAACCCTGCCGGGCTAAATTCAGCATTTGGGGTATCAGTTCCGGGGGGTGTTCACCATCTCCATCCAGGCTGATGACGAAATCCCCGCGGCTGTGATCCAGCCCGGCGGTCAGTGCCGCCTGATGACCAAAATTGCGGCTCAATTCGATGACGGTCACCCGCCGGTCGGCGGCGGCAATCCCGGCCAGCCGTTCGGGGGTGGCATCTTTCGAGCCGTCGTTGACATACAGGATGTGAAAGCGGTAAGGCAGCGGGTCAATCACTGCCCTCAGCCGCTGGTGAAAGGCCGTAATTGCCTCTTCTTCGTTGTAAACCGGAATGACCAGATCAACCTGCGGCGGATTTTCGCCAGCCGGGGGGAAGATATTTTGTGAATGGGGGGAAAGGCTCATGGTTGCCTGCCTTGATCCAGATAAACCGGAATGCCGTAATAGTCGCCGATACACAGCGTCAGCCAATTTTTGGGGTTTGGCTGCACATCCAGACCAAAATTATACCGGTAAGGCGGCACAAATACCTGCGGTTCGCCGCGTTGAATTGCCTGCCGGATGAGCTGTTCGCGGGCATCGAATTCGGCGGCGTGCAGGCGCATTTGCTCGTTCATGGCGCTTAACTGGTGGACAGCAATCCAGCCCACTGCAAGAGTCAGGATCAGGGTCAGCACAACCGCGCCGAAAGAGAAGGAAACGCCTTTTGACTTGAGAGAATCGCCCGTCCACACGCCCAGCGCAAAACTGCCGAACACCAGCACGGTTTGGGGGACGAAGAGGGTGCGCTCCGGAAAGTAACCGCCCAAAAAGGCGGAGGGGATGAACATGACCAGTGTGATCAGCACGGGGAAAAGGATGACGATGAGCTTTTCCCACAATCGCAGGGGAAAGGAAAGTCCCGTTTTGTGGAGAGAGAGAAAATAGCCACTACCCATTCCAGAGAAATACGTCAGAATCAAAACCAGCAGCGGAAAAGCAAAGCCGCTTTCCATGCCGCCGAACAGGTAATGTAAACTCTTGCCAATTGTGGCAAGCCCTGTGGTGAGGACTTTATTTGCCTCGGTAGAAACACCAATGGTATCAACCCGCGTCAGATTGCCGGGGGAAAAGACCACCAGGGCAAAACCCAAGAGCGCCGCCGTCAGGCCGAGCAGAGCAACTGGAATTTTGCGGGTTTTACCATCCTGTTGAACTGCCCGCCATTCCAGCCAGCCCAGCAAAAAGAAGATGCCGCCTTCCAGGATGGCAATGGTTTCGTGGAAACCGGCAGCGAGAAAAGAAAAAATGAACAGCGCTGCCAGCGCGGAGCGGCGATGAGGCATGTTTCGCAACCGGAGCCAGCTTCCGAGAGCAAGCAGCAGGAAAGACAATCCCCCGCTAACGATCAGGGCGTGCAGCGACCAGATGATGGCCTGAAATTTATCCGAAGAAATGACAAAAACGAAAAAAGTCAACCCCAGGGCGGTTAAAACCAGAAACAGGCGGTTGGCTTCCCTGAACAAAGCCGATAACACCCACAGGCTGCTGCTGCCCACCGCCGCCAGCAGGAACAGGGGGCCGAGCGGCACGCTGGCCTGCCCGAAGAGCAAGGCGGTGTAATTAAAGAGATGGCTCATAAAGCGGCCGTTGATGGTCTGGTAGAAATTTTGAATTGCTCCCCACCAGCCGTAATCGCGCAGGACGTTCAGGTAACAGTAATCATCCGCATACAGGCGGTTGCTGGCGGCCACCGAAAAGGTTAAACCCCAGCCGATCAGCACAATCACGCCAATGAGCAGCGGAATGAAGAGGGTATAAACCCGCACCGGCAGATTCACATTCCACCGGCTGATTGCGTCACCGGTAATCAGGTACAGCAAAAAGGCGATACCGAACGCCGCATTCAGCCACAGGGGGATTAAGGTGAGGTACTTCTGCAATTCGCTACCTATCGGGAATTCAAAAGTACGCGCAAAAGTGGGTTTGCCTTCCAGTAAATATTCGAAAGATTGTGAGGCAGTGCTGACTTTGACAAGCCATTTGCCTTCCCCCTGCACCGAAAGTTTGAAATTTCCCCAGCCGCGTCCGTTCCAGACAAACCCCATGCCGTTTTGTGGGTCGTTCAGCCAGCGCACCCCCTCGGGGGTGATTTCAACCTCGTCCTGCCATTCCACCATTTCGTAGGAAATATCACTGATACCGTTGTTGAGCCAGACCACGCGGGGGGAAGAGGCGTTTTCACCCAACGAAATGAATTGCACCGCAACCTGCTCCCGCAGCGCAAACAACGGCATTGGGGGGTGAGGGTAGCCAAAATACAGCAGCATGGTGAGGAGGAGGGAGCCGGTCATCAGCCCGGCCAATCTCTTTCTGTTCCACCGTTCGATCAGCGGGCGGTCAAAAAACCAGCCCGCCAGCAGCATCAGCGGTACGGCTGCCAGAGCGCTGGTGAGCAAAAACACGCGGCTGATTGCCGTACGCGGCTGGAAAATGAACCAGTAGAGATTCAGGGTAAGGCTGGCCCAGCCGGCCAGAAACAGAAGGCTTTTTGAAGGGTTTGAAGTGAGCAGCGAGAGGATTCGATTCATGGTTCCAAACTGGTGACGGAATAAACTTCAAAGTCATTATTCTCGAACATTAGATCGAAGGCAGCCGGATTGTTGCGGGCAAAGGCCGCCAGAGCGCTATATTCCGGTTTCCACACCACCAGAACATCTGCCTGAAAGGTGGTTAAATCCTCCATCAACCGTTGCGGCTGCTGGGGATTCCAGTAGGGTGCAAAGGCGGTGCGCCCGGTGAACAGTGCCAGAGCGCGCGGCTTGAAAAAGGCAACCACATCCCCTTCGCGAGTCCCTTCGCGAATGTAGGCGAACATTTGCTGGCTGGCGGGCAAACCAATGCCGGCTCTGAATTCCTGCAGCGAGTAACCCCCGTAATCGTTCAGGTAACCATGCAGTACGCCGGCGGTGAAAAAAGCCAGCACAAAAACCGGGATACCTTTTTGAACCGCACCGAAAGAGAAGCGGCTAAATTTTCTCAAAAATGTGATAATTTGTTGCCAGCCGAAGAGAACATAATAAAACACGAAAAAGAGAATCGGCAGGTAGAAACGAACGTCCTGTGAATGGGGCCACAGGACAATCATGGCAAGAGTGCCGAGGAAATACCCTTCGACTGCACCGATATGAGGGAGACGAAAGAGAAATCCCATCCACAGCAAGCCGATGCCCAGCACAGAAATCAAATCGAATTCACCGATGTGAAGCAGGTTACCGCGCCATATATCCTGAAAAATCGAAATCATCGAAGCGATATTTTCCTGTAAGACGCTCCAGTTCCACCCTCGGGTCTGATCAAGGTAATCGCCGGTGCTGGGCAGCAGCAGATTCAGGAGAACCACGGCGAGGAGCGGAATGCCGATCAGCGGCAGAAAACCGCGGCGCTGCCACCGGCGGCGCAAAAGAGCCTCCGCCAGCACTGCTGCCAGCAGAAAGAAACCCACACTGCGCGCAGCGATAGCGGCTGCCATCGCCAGCCCGACCATCCAGCCTTTTACACCCCTCCGCGAGTCGCGCCAGCGTTCCCACCCCACCAGCGTGAGCATCCCCAGCAGGACGAAGGGCATGTCGGAGAGGATCTGGTCTTTGTAATTCCAGAACCACGGGTGCAATCCGGCCAGCAAAACCGCCAGAGCGCGCAGCGGTGCTTGAAAACGCTCCCTCAACCACACATCAAACAGCCAGAGCGCACTCAGCGCGCAGGCGGTCTCCACCACCTTGAAAGCGGTCAAATTCAGCCCAAAAACGGCGTAGAACGGCGCCAGCAGCAAGGGAAACAGCGGCGGGTAAGCCGTTGGGCCAAGCACCACAGCCGGGTTGTGTAAGATGCCGATAGCGGTATAGGGCTGCCCCTGCGCCAGATTGCGGGCATGGGCAATATACTGGGCAAAATCATCTCCCCACGGGTGACCGCTGCGCAGGGTGAGCAGGTAAAAAACACTGATGCCGCTCAAAAAAATAACGGGCAGGTGTTCTACGAAGCGTGATAGAAGAGCCGGGTAGTGCTGATTGAGGCGACTGACGCCCTCCATGCCCGTTTGCCCCGCCCACGCCAGACTGAACGACCCGAGCGCAATCACCAGCAGGTATAAAACCGCATAATAGATGAAGGATAAACGGGGCAGGCGAATTGTCCTTTCATCCGCCCCGCCTTCGAGGATGGTTTTTATGATTTGGCTGCCTGCCTGAGCATGAACGGAAAGAGATGTTTCGCTGCGCACGTTCACCACGAATTCGCCCCAAATGCGTCCGCGCCAGCGGACTTCTGCCGGTTGACCCGCGCGGGCGGTCAGCCGTATCCCTTGCGGAGAAATTTGTGCGCTGGGGGGCAATTCCAATTCGTTGAAGGACAGGTCAACCAGCCCGTTGTTCAGCCAGATCAGGTAAAATGAGGCTTCCTCCTGATTGACCGGCTCAAAAAGCAGGCGCACCTCAACCGGTTGGGTGAGCGAATGGAGGCTGGGAGCAGGAGCAATGAGAAACAAAACCGCCGCAAGGGTAATTCCAATCCACCAGACGCGGGGGGAGATTTTTTGCCAGTCGGTTCTGATGAGCCTGCGCCTGGTCAGCAGCCATAATAAGAAAGTGGCGAACAGGGTTGCCCCCGCCGTGAAGGTCAACCTGCGAAGGCTGAAAACGGTGCGGGGCTGAACGATCAAAAAATACACGTTGACCAGCAGGCTGAGCCATAAGATTCCCCAGAGAATGACCTGACGGAAAATTACTGCCGTGCGTTTCATTCTTCCTCCCACAGGGGCGAATGCCGCAGCAGCGCAGCCAGAACGGCTAAACTCACCGCCGCAAGTAAAATGACGCCGACTTTAATCAGTACGTAATACCACCAGCCGCTCACCGGCAGGCTGATTTTGCGCTCGGCCGGCTGAGCCTGTTCAAAGCGCAGGCGTTCTTCGCGGTTCTGGTAGCGGATGAGCATTTGCAGCGGCTGATCGCTGCTGAAAACCAGCGTCAGGGTTTGCCAGCCACGCCCGCGCCATTTGAATTTAACCGCTTCATCCGCCGCCAGCGCAAAATGGATGCCGCTGCCGGGGCGAATTTCTGCCGCGCCGGCCGGGCGGATATCTTCGTAGGAGACATCCACCATGCCATTGTTCAAACTGACCAGCCGGAATTCACCGGGCTGAACCGAGAGCGGCTGAATTTCAATTTCAAAGTCAACCGGCAGGGCGAACAAATGGGCCGGCGGGGCAGGAAAGACCAGATGCAAAACAGCCGCCAGCAGCAGGCCGGCCCGCCACATGCCGCTGTGCAGGACAAATCTCTGCCATCCCTGCCGCAGAGTCAGGTGATGCCGGCGGAGGAAGAACCAGATGAACGCACTCAACAAGAACCCAAGGCCGAATGCCAGCAGTAACCGCCGCAGGCTCACAACTCCCAGCGGCTGCAAAAACAGCAGGTAAACGTTCAATCCAAAACTGAGCGCAAGCACCAGCCCCAACAGTAAACCGGCCGGCAATTCCCCGGCAGTGTCGAAAAGCGTGTTCCGGCTGGTCGTGGTTTTTGATCGGTCGAGCATGGTGTAAATCAATCAGGGGAGGAGGGTAGGGAGCCTCCTCCCCCTAACCGGAAGCGGTTTTACCCTGCTCCCAGTACCGGCTGGCTAAGGTTGAATCTGACTGAAAATTTCCGCCGCAAAGTTGAGCATATCCTCTTGCTGGGAGGAAGCAGCCTGCTCATCCCCCCGGCCGTACCAGTTCAACGTGTACTCGAAACCGTCGGTTACCCCGTCACTGCGGCGTGCCTCAAAGGGCGCGAACTGGTCGGCCCAATTATACAACAATTTCAACGAAATGGCAGAAAGACGCAGCGAACCGCCTGAGAGGGGCGGCGTGGTTTTGCAATCGCTGGCGTATGCCCAACCGCTTTCGTAGATTTCGACTACATTACAAAAACCGGCAATGCCGCCGGTGCGCTGCCAGCGCAGCAAACGGAAAGGGGCGAGGGCTTCTTCTCCGCCGCTTTCGGCCAGCACCATTTGCGCCCATGCCGCCAGTGCGCGCCCTTCTTCAGGGGCCGGCGCTGTGCTTCCCCGGCCCTGAAAGGTGAGCCAGCCGGCGGAGGTTTCCATCTGAAATGAGGCATAAGTCCTGACCCATTCGGCCAGTTCCAGCGGGCGCTGCAGGTTAGAAAAGGTCTGGGCTTCCAGCATACCGCCGCACGGCCCGCCGGCCGCGCCGTTGAGGCCAACCTGTAAGATGCGGCAGTCCTCCGCCTGCGAACCGGAAATCAAAATCAAATAGGACTGCCCCTCATCGCTGCTTTTCACCCCTGCCTGACGCACCTGCGTGCCATCGCCGCTGGTGTGGAAGATATACTGCAGTCCCTGCACGGCAAAGGTAATGCGGAAGCCCGGCACGCTCCCTGCCTGACATTCTTCTCCCGCCTGAGGCAGACTTAAACAGGTATCCTGCCATTCAACCGGCTGTGCCTCAAGCAGCACGGCTTCGGCAGGGGCAGTCAGCGAGAGCAACTCCGCCAGTTTGCGGCGGGCGGCAGCGACGGCGGCTTCCTGCACGGCGGGCACGGGGCGAATGCGGTTGCCTTCCAGATCGGTGCGAAATTCAAAGATTTGATCGCCAACCTGCAAACCAACCAGATAGCCCGGCACAATTTCCTGCGTGCAGGTTTCTTCTTCGCTTCCCAGCCCAAGGCAGCCGTCCGGCCAGTCGGCGGCTTCCACGCGGGTGACGCTCACGGCATTTTCTTCCACCCCCAGCGCTGCTGCCAGCACCTGCCGCGCTGCCAGAATTGCCGGCGGGAAGAAGGAAGAATCGGGCGGCAGGTTGTTTTCTCCCGCCGGCGTGGGGGTGAGCAGGGCGGGGTTGTACCGGCCGGGCAGCGGGGTTTTTCTATCCGGCGGCGGTGTTTGTATGGCTTGAGAACAAGCCGAAAGCAATACCACCAGCACAATCATCCACACCAGATTTTTCCGTGACATAAAAACTCCTGTCGTTGAGAATATTCGACGACAGGAGTATTATAACCCGCTCGCCTGACCTGAGATGAATCAGCCGATGGTTTCCTTCAAGCCGGTGAGTTCCAGACTGACCTCCCACAGGCGGCGGGCTGTTTCTTCATCCTGCGAGAGCCGGGAAGGTGCAACGGCCCTTTTCTGGTCAAAATACTTACCGGTGACCGCCTCTACGTCGGGAGAAACGGCCAGGTAAATTGTGGTTTCGGCCCCTTTTTGGGGCGAGATGGCGCCGATCTGCTGGGCAAAATCAAAGCCCCAACGAATCAAGCCGCCGTTGTTCTTGCCGAACTGGGTGGCCACAAAGCCGGGGTGCAGGCAGTTTGCCGTGACGCCCGTCCCCTCCAGCCGGCGCGCCAGTTCGAAGGTGAACAACACGTTCATCAATTTGCTGTTGGAATAGGCCCCCCAGCCGTTATAACCCTTTTCGGCGTTCAGGTCGTCAAAATTAATCCGCCCGCCAAAGTGAGCCGCCGAGGAAACGTTGATGATGCGCGCCGGTGCGCTTTTGATCAGCAAGTCCAGCAGCAGGTTGGTCAGTAAAAAGTAGGCCAGATGATTGAGGGCAAAGGTCTTTTCCAGCCCGTCGCCGGTCAATTCCCGTTTGGCAAAAAACGCGCCGGCGTTGTTGATCAGCACATGCAGGAGGTCATAGCGGCGGCGGTATTCGGCGGCAATCCGCCGCACCTCATTCTGCTCGGAAAGATCGGCCAGCAGGTAGTCCACCTTTTCGTTGCCGCTGGCGCGGCGAATTTCCCGCACGGTATTTTCGGTTTTTTGGGGATTTCGTCCCACCAGAATCACGTGCGCGCCGTGTTTTGCCAGTTCAAGCGCGGTCACTTTGCCAATGCCGTCTGTGCCGCCGGTAATCAGTACCTTTTTGTTTTCAATGCTCCACTGTGCGTTCATTGGTTCTTCTCCATCCAGTAAACCCTTAAGTCAAATTATAAACAGACCCGAAGGATCCACTCTATATAATGCTGAAAAAAGATTATTCACACCCGTCAAAGGCGGGCAGGCGGCATCCGCGGCGGCAGGGAAGGCTGGCACATTCCAAAGAGAATCTTGCCCATCTTCCTGCCCCAGTTGCGGATTTCTTCCCAGTTCCGCCAGTCTCCCGCCATAAATTCACTTTCACTGCCGCCCTCAAGGTGAGGGATGGCTTCTTCTTCGACCTTGCCGCCGAAGAATCCCACTTCCAACGGGCGGAATTCCGGAAAGGTGCGGCGAATTTCCTCGTAGGCCTGCCGGGCGGCTTCACGGTTTTGGGGGGTATCCTGACAGAGGACACCGCACACCTGAAAGACCCCCATCAGGCGCAGGCGCAGGGTGGCGCGCTGAGCGCTGAGGAATGCCATGGCCTCCGGCAGCCAGCGGGCATGGCGCACCGGACTGCCCAGAATCACCGCCCAGTAGGGGCGCAAATCGCGCACCCGCTGCACCGGTGCAACATCCACCCGCCCGCAAAACTGGCCGATTTCGTAGGCAATGGCCTCGGCCACTTCGGCGGTTGAACCTGCGCGGGTAGCGTAGGTGACCAGTATGGCATCTTTTGGCAGCCAGTTCAATGTTTCCATCAATGCCCTCCGCCAGAATTGTAGCCCAAAACAGGAAAAATGTGCCCTCTCAGCGGGTGAAATTTTCTCACCTGTTTTTCGGCTTTATGGAAAATCTCCCGCAGATCAGTCCACCAGCCGGTGTTGAAGGGCGAAGGCTACCGCCTCGGTGCGGCTGGAAACACTCAGTTTGGAAAGGATATTGCTGACGTGAAACTTCACCGTTGAGGGGCTGACCACCAGTCTGGCGGCAATTTCGTTGTTGCTCAACCCGCGCACCATCCAGCAAAGCACATCCCGCTCGCGGTCGGTCAGTTCGAAAGCCGGCGGCGGGGGCGTGGTGGCTGCATGAATCAGGGCTTCGGCGGCTTCCGGCGCCAGGGTGGTGCGCCCGGCGTGGGCCGCGCGAATGGCCTGAGCCAGTTCATCCGCCGAGACATTTTTAAGCAAATACCCGATTGCCCCAGCCTGCAGCGCGGCCTGTACTAGTTTTTCATCCCGAAAACTGGTCAGGGCAATTATCTGAATGCGGGGATTGGCTTCCCGAATCCTGCGGATGGCGGCTGCTCCATCCATCTCCGGCATGATCAGATCCATCAGGATGACATCCGGTTGAAGTGCGGCGGCACGCTGGACGGCCTGCAGGCCGTTTTCGGCTTCGCCGACCAGTTCGAAGTCATCGTATACCATTAAGAAGGAACATAAACCGCTGCGCACAACAGCGTGATCGTCCACCAGCATAACCCGAATGGGATGTGTTTCACTCATGGGATCATCCTGTCTCTTAGGCTGCAGTTCCATTTTACCTGAAAAGCACGCCCTTGAAAGGATGGAGTAAAGCCCCGTCCGGATAAAACCGCTCTGCCCACTCCAAGCGATTGGCGAACATTACTTTTTCACGGCGATGAGGGTGCCATCTCCGGCCGGGTAAAGGTGGGCGCTGACTCGGTTATCGGCGGCCACCATTTGGTTGAAACCGCGCACGGCTTCGATGATGGGGCTGGTTGCCTCACTCACCACACTGCCGCCCCACAGGGCGTTGTGGACGGCCACCACCCCGCCGGAGGGCAGATGCTGCAATGCCCACTCGTAATAGTCCGCATTATTTTCTTTATCGGCGTCCAGAAAGATCAGGTCAAAGGGAGAGAAAGCGGCCGCCTTTTTCAACATCAGATTTGCCTGCCCCACCAGCAAGCGAATTTTGCCCTCCACGCCGGCAAGGGCAAAGTTGCGCCGGGCAAGTTGCGCGTGGGCGGCGGATTTTTCAACGGTGATCAGAAAGCCGTCCGGCGGCAGGGCGCGTGCCATCCACACCGTGCTGTAACCCGCCAGCGTGCCAATTTCCAGAACCCGCCGCGCCCGGCACAGGCGCACCAGCAAGGCCAGAAAAGCGCCCTCTTCTGCGCTGACGGCGATCTGCGGCAGGCCTTCTTCTTCGCTCTGCTGGCGAATCCGGCGCAGGATGTCATCTTCCTGTGCGAACAGGCCGGTGATGTAGGCCTGAATTTCAGGTGTGAGTGGGGCAGTCAGCGGCATGGCGCAACCTTTTCCTTTTGTTTGGTTATACCAGATTTTGAACAGGATTTGCAGGTTTAGTGGATGATTCGGGGTCAGGGCAACGGGGGGATGAAAAAGCCTTCAATTCGGAAAAAGCGAGCGGCTGATTTTGAGCAGGTCGGCGGCAATCTGCCGGTCAATTTTGCCCATCGGGAAATTGTCCAGTTCTTCGAGGGCAGCCCATGTTAAATCATCCGCCTGATGCGGCTGAGGTTCGCCTTGCAGCAATGTGCAGTAGAAGGCGTGTAGTTTGACTTTGAAGTGGGTGTAGGCGTGGCGGTAAACGCCCAGCGGTTCGCCTACCTCAATTTCTACCCCCAGTTCTTCCCGAATTTCGCGGCGCAGGCATTCGGGCAGGCTCTCACCGGCTTCCTGCTTTCCGCCGGGAAATTCCCACAACCCGCCCAGCAAGCCGTTGGCCGGTCGGCGGGTGAGCAGCACCCGCTCGCCCCGCCGCAGGATGGCGGCAGTTACGGTGACGACCGGCGGCGCGGTGCGCTTTACCAGCACCGGCCGCTCTTCCTGCACGCCCAGCGCCTTTGCCAGGCAGATTTCTGCCAGCGGACACTGCCCGCAGGCCGGTTTGCGCGGTGTGCAGATCAGCGCACCCAGATCCATGAGGGCCTGATTGAAATCACCGGCCTGCCCGGGGGGCAGGTGGGCGCGTAATTGGGCAAGAATTTGAGCCTCTCCCTGCGGCGAGCGGGCCGGCAGACTGATGTTGAACAGCCGCGCAATCACCCGGCGCAGGTTGCCGTCCAGCGCCGGTTCATCCTGCCCGAAGGCAATGGAGGCGATGGCCGCCGCGGTGTAGCGGCCAACCCCGGGCAGGCGCATCAAGTCATCCATGCGGGAAGGAACCTGCCCCTGATACAGTTCAACAATCATCCGCGCGGCGCGGTGCAGACTGCGCGCCCGGCTGTAATAACCCAGCCCTTCCCACGCTTTCAGCACCTGCTGCTCATCGGCCTGCGCCAGATGCCGCAGGGTGGGGAATAATTCCATCCAGCGCCGGTAATAGGGAATAACCGTCTCCACGCGGGTTTGCTGGAGCATGATTTCCGAAACCCAGACGGCGTAGGGGTCGGTTGTTCCGCGCCACGGCAGGGAGCGCTGATTTTGCCGGTACCAGTTCAGCAGCCGCGCGGCAAACTCAGAACTGGAATCCGCTGCGCGCCTCGACGATTTTGTACCGGTAATTGCGGACATAATCTTGCAGCTGGTTGTTGAGGCTCTTCCACTCGGCGGAGTTGAGAATTTGGCGCGCCTGCGCCGGGGAGGGCACCACTGCGCCGACCAGAATTTGCGGCTGTGAGCCGTAAACGGTTGCCCACGCATCGCTTAACTCGAACCCCAACCGTTGAACGCCGGGGATAAATTCTCGTACCACGAATTCAAAATATTCCTGTTCGCGTTCGGGGGCAATATCCCACGACATGATCAATTTAACAGCCACAATTCACTCCTCAATCACCAGCCGGATCCAGTACAATGACCTGTGTTTCCTCCGGCAGGGCGTTTACCGAAGTAATTTTGAGAGAAGGTTGAGTTGAAACGGCGGTCAATCCCATTTCTTTCAGGAACTTACTCAACGGTTCCAGTTTAACGGCGGATTGCGGGGTGGCGTAGTGCATGGGAATGACCACATTGGGTTCCAGCAGGCTGATGATTTCGGCGGCTTTGGCCGCGTTTAACCCGCTGCCGCCGCCCACCGGCACCAGGCAAACATGCACCGGGCCGAGTGCTTCCACTTCGGTTTGGGTGGGAACACGGTTGATGGCGCCCAGATGCAGAACATTGACGCCGTTGTAATCAATCAGATAAAGCGTGTTGCGCGGCTCATCGGTTGTCTTTTTGGTGTGGCCGTTGGTTTGCACGCCGGTGATGAAAACACCGCCAATTTCAAATTCCCCCGGCCCGCTGATGACGAAAGGCTCACCCTTGACGGCGCTCAGGTAGTTGTGGCCGGGCGCGGCGTGGCTGATGGTTACGATATCGGCTTTGAGTTTCAGCGCTTCGTGTCCCACCGCGCGGTGATCGTAGGGGTCGGTCACCACGCTGGCCAGATTGCGTTCCGTGATGCGAAAGCAGGAATGTCCATACCAGGTAATTTCCATGCAGCCTCCATAAAACTACACTGATTATACTTGAAAGTGGCCGGAATTTCCTGCCGCAGAGAGCAGGGATTTGACCCCAATACGGCAAAGCACGGGCAAACAACCCGCCGCCATGCAGGAACAGGGCGGCGGGCAGCAGTTTGGGTAGGGGTATGTGTGGCTTAAACCCAGCCGGCCGCACGGGCCAGTGTGGCGGTCAGAAAAGTGACCAGAAAGGCCGTGCCGAGGGTGATGACCACACTCAAAACCGTCCACTTCATTGACCTTGTTTCCTTAAAAATGGTCATGATGGTGGTGGCACACGGGTTGTGCAGCAGGGAGAACAGCATCAGGTTGATGGCCGTCAGCAGCGTCCAGCCATGCTGGCCGATCAGCAGACTGCGGATGCCCTCGGTTGTACCCGGCCCTTCCACCATCATGCCGGTGCCCATGTACATCATCATCATGGTAGGGACGACGATTTCATTGGCGGGAATGGCGATGATATAGGAAAGCAGAATCACACCGTCCAGACCGAGCAGGTAACCAAAGGGGTTCAGCCAGCCGGCAATGGCATGGGCAAGGCTGGAATCGCCAAAGGGGATATTGGCCAGAATCCAGATGACTGCGCCGGCCGGTACGGCGGTCTGAATGGCGCGCCACAGCACGAAGATGGTGCGGTCAATCAACGAGGTGTACAGAATGCGCCCGATGTTGGGGCGGCGGTAGGGCGGCAGTTCCAGCGTGAAGGCCGAGGCTTCGCCGACCAGCACGGTTTTGGAAAGCAGCCACGACATCAGAAAGGTGAAGCCCACGCCGATCAGCACAACGGCAACCACCGTACCGGCGGCGATGAATGAGGTCAGGCCGGGCGGAAAAGCGGCGGCAACAAACACGGTGGCCAGCATGATCAGGGTGGGGAAGCGCCCGTTGCAGGGAACGAAGTTGTTGGTCAGAATGGCAATCAGGCGTTCGCGGGGCGAATCGATCACCCGGGTTGAAATCACTCCGGCGGCGTTGCACCCAAAGCCCATGGCCATGGTCAGCGATTGTTTGCCGTGCGCGCCGGCTTTTTTGAACAGCCAGTCGAGGTTGAAAGCAACCCGCGGCAGGTAACCCAGATCTTCCAGAATGGTGAAGGCGGGGAAGAAAATGGCCATGGGCGGCAGCATCACGCTGATCACCCAGGCAAGCCCGCGGTAGGTGCCATCCCAGATAAAACCGGTTAACCACCACGGCATATTCAGGCGGGTGAACAGGGCGCGCCCCCAATCGCCAAGGGTGAACAGGGCGGTGGCAATGGCTTCGGAGACGACATTGGCGCCGCTGACGGTCAGCCAGATGATGATGGCGAGCAGCAGCAGCATGATTGGCAGGCCGGTCAGCGGCGAAGTGACCAGCCGGTCAATTTTCTGGTCGAGATCGTACTTCTTCTGGCTTTCGGTTTTCACCGCCCGCCGGGCAATTCGTTCCGCCTCGGCGTACACCGATTTGACGATTTCATCGCGAAAGCCGCTGCTCAGATTGTTGCGCAGTGCCTCGGCGCGGGAGAGAATTTCCTCTGCTGAAACGGGGGTAAGGTTTTCGGGGGAGGTCATGGTGATGCTGCTCATAATCGTCCCTCCACGGAAATTTTGGCGCTGAATTGAACATCCTCTCGTTTCTGGCGGGCGACGATTTGTGCCAGTTCGCCGCTTAGCAGGGCGCGCTGCACGCTGGCATCGCCATCCAGCAGGCGAATGGCCAGCCAGCGCGCATTGGGAATGCCGGGGGCAATTTTTTCAATCCACGGGATCAGTTCATTGACTGCTTTCTGGAATTCCGGTGTGCCTTCCACGCGCATTGGGCGGGTGACGATTTTTCCCTCAATCACATCGGCAACGGTGGAAAGCAGATTGGAAATGCCCTCGCCGGTGCGGGCAACCAGCGGGATGGCCGGCACACCCAGATCGCGGCTGAGCGAGCGTGTATCCACTTCGATGCCCTTGCGGCGGGCTTCATCCATCAAATTGACGGCCACCACCACTTTATCGGTAATTTCCATGACCTGAATGACGAGGTTCAGGTTGCGTTCCAGCGCGGTGGCATCGGTCACAACGATGGTGCAGTCGGGCTGACCAAAGAGGATGAAATCGCGGGCGACTTCTTCATCCTGCGAGGCGGAAAGCAGCGAGTAAGTGCCGGGCAGGTCCACCAGTTTATATTTGACGCCGTTGAATTGAAACCCCCCCTCGGCGCGGGTAACCGTCTTGCCGGGCCAGTTGCCGGTGTGCTGCTTTAACCCCGTGAGCGTGTTGAACAGGGTGGATTTGCCGGTGTTGGGGTTGCCGGCCAGTGCAACCACGCGGTCAAAATCCCCAATCTTGATGCCCATTTGTTCAAGATGGGCATAGGCCGGGCAGGTTTCGCATTTTTCGGTGGGTAAGGTTAATTTGTTCATGATTTCTCCATGTTCTGCACAGGCCTGATCCAGATCAGATCGGCCTGATCTTTGCGTAAAGCGATGAGTGTGCCGCGCACGCGGTAGGCGCGCGGGTCGGCGAAAAAGTTTTTCAATTCGGGATAAACCCGTGCGCCGGGGGTCAACCCCAGATCGAGGAAGCGGCGGCGGGTAAAGCCCTGCACCGTCTCATCCAGCCGGACGACTTCGGCGGGTTGAGCGAAAGGCAGTTCGCTGAGGCGCATGGCGCCGGCAGGGGCGGGGCTTTCTTCCGGCAGGGGCGCCACGCTGATGTTGCTGGCGACTGCCGGGGCAAGGCGGTATTCGTTCTCGCCATCCGAAAGGATGAGCGAATAGGGGGTGCGCTCGACAATGTGAATGGTCTGGCCCAGTTTGAGGCCGGCGGCGAGGATTTGTTCGAAAGCGAGCGCGGGTTCATCTTCCAGATGAACGATGCGGGCGGGTTTACCGTCTTCCCAACGGGTGAGCGGCACGCCGCTGGCCGCCGGCAGGGCACCGCCGCGGCCGGGGATGAGGTCGCCGTGCGGGTCGCGGGCGGGGTGCCCCAGTGCGGCATCCAGTTCATCCAGCTGCTGCTCGCTGAGGGTGTGTTCGCGGCGGTGGGCAAGGCGGTGAATCTGGTTGAGCGGCATACGGGCTTCGTCTGCCAGATAGCGTTCCCACAAACGGTGGGCGCGGACGATGTGGATGGCCCAACGCTCCCCTTCGGCGGTCAACTGCAACTGTGAGCCGCGGCTCACCACCAGCCCCTGCGCTTCCATCTTTTGAATCAGACGGATGATGCGGTTTGGGCGCATGCCCAGCGTGCCGCTGAGGGATTCGAGTGAGCCAAAACGCCCCTCGCTCTGGCGGTCGAGCAGGTGTTTGAGCGCGTCTTCCACCTTTTCGCGTTCCATGGCGGTGCGCCACTTTCGATATTGGGCAAGCAGCCCCACACGCGGTAAAAAGATCAACAGCAAGAAAACAAAGCCGAGAATCAGCCAGTAAATGGTTTGCATCATAAGTTACTCTTTCTCCGTAAAATCTACAAAAATGAGTTCGCTGATGGCCTCACCGAGCACCAGCGTGGTATTGCGTTCCGGCAGAAAAACGGTGAGGTTGCCATCGAATTCGGAATGAGCCTGCACACTCAAACGCACGCCGGGAACGATCCCCAGCCCTTTGAGGTGGCGCAGCAAAGCGGGATTGCTGGTTTTGACCCGCCGTACCACCGCGCTGGCGCCGATTTCCACATCCGGCAGGGGAAATTCCGGTTCGGCGGGCATGACCAGTTCGATGGTCGGGATTGGATCGCCGTGGGGGTCGCGTTTGGGGTGCCCCAGCGCGGCGGCAATGCGTTGCTCGAAGGCCTCGGAGATGACGTGTTCCAGCCGGCAGGCTTCCTCATGGACTTCATCCCACGAATAGCCCAGCGCTTCCACCAGATAGGTTTCGATCAGGCGGTGATGGCGGATGACTTCCAGCGCGGCGCGTTCACCGGCGGGGGTGAGGGTGGCGCCGCGGTGTTTGCTGTATTCCACCAGCGGCGGCTGAAGGCCGGCGAGGTGTTGCAGCATACCGGTCACGGAGGCGGGTTTGATGTTGAGCCGCTCCGAGAGACTGGAAGTGGTGGCGGGCCTGCCGGCGCTGGTCAGCTCGTAGATGGCTTTGAGGTAATTTTCAATCGCTTCGGTTAAGACTTTTGACATGGTGAAATTAAAATTAACTAAAAAATAATTTAGGTTAGCCTAAAAATATTATAGAATATTGTCTGGAATTGTCAAGCGGCAAGTGGGTGAAATGCTGCTTTTCCTGCGCGGCGGGGGTCAATTACCCCTCTTGAGCGGGGATGGGAACACTTTTGGAACGGCTGCAGGGCGCCGGAATCGAGGGATTCTTAAGTGATTCTGCCCGTAAACCTTGCCTTCATAAAAACCCTCTGATATAATCTAGCGCGCTATTATGACCCTTAACAATTCAGGCCGACGTAGCTCAATCGGCAGAGCAACCGCCTTGTAAGTGGTAGGTTACGGGTTCGATTCCCGTCGTCGGCTCAGGTTGCGGGCTGGCGAGTGAGGCTGATCTGAAGAAGATGACCTCACTTGCGAGCCGGCAACGGCTCGGGGCATGGGCAGTTACCCAAGTGGCCAAAGGGGGCTGACTGTAAATCAGCTGGCGCACGCCTTCGGAGGTTCGAATCCTTCACTGCCCACTGGTCGTCTGACCGAAAATCCCCAAAGTGCAGGGGAGTTTCTGGAGAACGGCAAGCCCTCATAGCTCAGGAGGTAGAGCACGCCCTTGGTAAGGGCGGGGTCATGGGTTCAAATCCCATTGAGGGCTCTTTATGCCGGTTTTCCCAGGACCCTTCTAGTTTTTAAGAGAGGAGCCAAGGAGAAAAAACATGGCGAAGCAAAAATTTGAGCGAACGAAACCGCATTTGAACGTGGGTACCATGGGGCACATTGACCATGGGAAAACGACACTGACGGCGGCGATCACGAAGTGGTGCAGTCTGCTGGGGAAGGCCG
>JBFMBX010000016.1:0-30660 GCA_040754815.1 Chloroflexota bacterium | reverse complement strand
CCGGGCGACAATGTGAACATGGAAGTGGAATTGATCGTGCCGGTGGCGCTGGAACAGGGTTCGAAGTTCGCCATTCGCGAAGGCGGTCTGACCGTCGGCGCGGGCGTGATTACCAAGATTTTGGACTGAGAAGGAGTGTCGGCTTAACTCAATAAGCCGCGAGGGAAAGTATGGCATCGAAAAAGAAAGATATTCGCCCGGTAATTACACTGGCTTGCTCGGAGTGCAAAGAGCGCAACTACACCTCCGAGAAGAACCGCCGCAACGACCCGGGGCGTCTGGAATTGAGTAAGTACTGCCCGCGCTGCCGCAAACACACGCTGCACCGCGAGACAAAGTAGGGTATAATCAGGGTGAGGGGGGCGGCTTCGCCCTGCCTCATCCTTACCCAGGCCAGTAGCTCAATTGGCAGAGCACCGGTCTCCAAAACCGGGGGTTGTGGGTTCGACTCCTGCCTGGCCTGCCTCATTCCGGGCAACGCCCTTTCCGCCCTCCTTGGAGGGAAACCTGTGAGGAAAGCGGCGTTTTAGCCTGAGTAAGAAGGAGTTTTGTGTGGCTGAGAAAACGGAAAAAAGTAAACAGGTGGAAAAAACCAAACAGGCCGAAAAAAGCAAACAACCCAATCGGCTGGTGCGCTTCTGGCGGGAAACGCTGGGCGAATTGCGCAAAGTGAGCTGGCCGAGTACTCAGGAAGCGTGGCGGCTGACCCGAATTGTACTGATGGTGATGGGCCTGATGGCGATCTTTCTCGGCTTGCTGGATTATGTTTTCTCGGCTTTGATCAGTTTATTGTTGGGTTGAGATTTGGGTTTTGCAGCCGATTACAAAGGAGCAGGTGAAAATGCAGGATGCGTATGATGAAATGAAAGACCCGGAGGAGGAGCAGCAGGAGCAGCCTCTTCCCAAACCCGAACCGCACGCCAAAAAGACGAGCGGCTCGGCGGACGCATCCCGCACCGCTGCCCACCAGCCGGCCAAAGATGAGGAAATGCCCACCTTTGAACCCGGCAGTGAACAGCGCGCGTGGTATGTTGTGCATTGCTACTCCGGCTACGAAAACAAGGTGCGTCACAACCTTGAACAGCGCATTGAAACGATGGGGATGAAAGATAAAATCTTCGATGTGGTCATCCCCACTCAGGAAGAGATTGAGGTAAAAGACGGCAAGCGCCGCACCGTCGAACGGCATGTGTTCCCCGGTTATGTGCTGGTCAACATGATCATGACCGAGGAATCGTGGTATGTGGTGCGGAACACGCCCGGTGTGACCGGTTTTGTGGGTATGGGCAACCAGCCCACGCCGCTGCGCCCGGAGGAAGTGGCGCAAATTCTCAAGCGCATGGAAGCCGAAGCCCCGCACGTCAAGGTTACTTTCAAGGTGGGCGAGCGGGTGCGTATTGTGGATGGGCCGTTCAACGACTTTCGCGGAACGGTGGCTGAAATTGATCAGGAACGCAACAAGGTGCGGGTGATGGTCAATTTC
This sequence comes from Chloroflexota bacterium, assembly GCA_040754815.1. Lineage (GTDB taxonomy): Bacteria > Chloroflexota > Anaerolineae > Anaerolineales > Anaerolineaceae > Bellilinea. Next base: position 29,177 of record JBFMBX010000016.1, on the reverse strand, counting down.
TTCGGTCGGGAAACCCCTGTGGAACTGGATTTCTTACAGGTGGAGAAGGCATAAGGATAGTAGAGGATAAGTCCTCGCCAGCGAGGATTGTTTGTGGGAGGGTGCTCCCCAAACCACCCGTTATCACCACGAAGGAGTAGAAAAAGTGGCAAAAAAACTAAAAGCAGTCGTAAGATTACAACTGGTTGCCGGTAAGGCAAACCCGGCACCCCCCGTTGGTCCTGCCCTGGCCGGGCATGGGATCAACATCATGGCGTTCTGCAAGGAATATAACGCCCGCACCCAGAATCGGGCCGGCGAAATCATTCCGGCAGAAATTACCGTCTATACCGATGGTTCCTTCACTTTCATTTTGAAATCGCCGCCGGCGGCGGTGCTGCTCAAGAAGGCAGCCGGTGTGGAAAAAGGCTCGGCCGTGCCCAACCGCACCAAAGTCGGCAAGGTGACCCGCGCTCAGATTCGCGAGATTGCCGAAATCAAAATGAAAGACATGAACGCAGTGGACATCGAAGATGCCATGCGGCAAATTGAAGGCACCGCCCGCAACATGGGCATTCAGGTTGTAGATTAAGGAAAAGTGGGAGGGTAGTCAACTGCCCGCTAGCACCACGAAGGAGATATCATGGCAAAGCACGGAAAGAAATACTTAGCCGCCAGTGCAAAAATCACCCCCGGCAAGTCCTATTCGCCTGAGGAAGCACTCGCTCTGGCAAAAGAAACTTCGATCACTAAATTCGATGGAACGGTTGAAGTCCACCTGCGCATGGGGCTGGATCCGCGTCAGGCGGATCAGCAGGTGCGCGATGTGGTCGTTCTGCCGCACGGGCTGGGCAAGACGGTGCGCGTGCTGGTCTTTGCGCAGGGCGAAGGTGCCGAAAAAGCCCGCGAAGCCGGCGCCGATTATGTTGCCGACAGCGACGAATGGATTACCAAAATTCAAAACGGCTTTACCGATTTCGATGTGGCCATTGCCACGCCGGATATGATGAGCAAAGCCGGCCGTCTTGGGCGTGTGCTCGGCCCGCGTGGTTTGATGCCCAACCCCAAAGCCGGCACTGTGGTACCGGCGGATGACCTGCCGCGCGTGATTCAGGAGGCCAAAGCCGGCCGTGTCGAGTTCCGGCTGGATAAAACCGCCAACATTCATGTGCCGATCGGCAAGGTTTCATTCGAGACCGATAAGTTGTATAACAACTTTGCCGCGCTGATGGATGCAATCAAAAAAGCCAAACCGGCGGCCGCCAAGGGTTCCTACATCCGCAAGATCACGATTACCACCACGATGGGTCCCGGCATTCGTGTGGATGCCGTGCAGGCTCAGAGCATGACGATGAAGGAGTGAAACAGGCAGATAACCTGATTTCCAAAAAGTGAATATTCCCTGCACCGTTGAAAGCAGGTGCCCCGCAAGGGGCTTAATATCCCGCCGAGGTGAGGACTTTTCCGAGAAGTTTAGACTGCCTTCTGGCAGTGGTTAAAAGTCTTTGCCCGGCAAATGCAGGGCAAAGACTTTTATCTTATCAAGAAAGGAGGTGAATCCTCGTTGGCATTCTCAAAACAGCACAAAAACAAAATGGTTGCGCAGTACGTGGAGTGGCTGCGGCAAAGTCAGGGTGTGTTCGTCCTCAGTTATGGCAAAATGACGATGAAGGACATTGACGCCCTGCGCGCCAAAGCCCGCGAGGCCGGCGCTGAACTGCATGTCGTCAAGAATACCTTGATGAAACTGGCACTGAACGAAGTGGGCATTCAGGATAAATCCGTCTTCGAAGGTGCCACGTTGGCCGGTTTTGCGTTCAGTGACGCCCCTGCGCTGGCAAAAGTTCTGAGCGAAGCGACCGCTAAATCGGAAATCTTTGCCATCAAGGGCGGCTATCTGGGCACGCAATCGCTGAGCGCTGCTCAGGTCAAGGCACTGGCCGACCTGCCGCCGCTGCCGGTGATGCGCGCGATGCTGCTGGGCACCATCTCGGCACCGGCTTCGAAGCTGGTTCGCACCCTCGCCGAGCCCGCCCGTGGTCTTGCGGCGGTGGTCAAGGCGTACTCCGAAAAGAGTGCTGCCCCGGCTGCTGCTTGATCGGAGTTCATACACCTGTAAAACAGGAATTTTCATTCAAAAAAACAACTAATTTTCATGTAAGGAGAATTTGAAATGGCTGACTTAGAAAAACTGGTTGAAGAACTGAGCAAACTCTCGGTTCTGGAAGCTGCTGAACTGGTAAAGAAACTGGAAGAAAAATGGGGCGTTTCAGCTGCCGCGCCTGTGGCTGCTGTGGCTGCTGCACCTGTGGCTGCTGCCGCTGCTGAACCGGTGGAAGAAAAGACCGAGTTCGATGTCGTCCTCAAGGACGCCGGCCCCAAGAAGATCGAAACCATCAAGGTCATCCGCCAGTTGACCAACCTCGGTCTGGTGGAAGCCAAGACCATGGCCGAAACCGCCGGCGCCAAAGTGCTGACCGGTGTTGGCAAAGAAGCCGCCAACGACGCCAAAGCCAAACTGGAAGCGGCCGGCGCGGTTGTCGAGATCGTCTAGTTTTTACCTCCGGCAGGAATCAAAAACCCCCCGTTTTCTGGCGGGGGGTTTTGTGTTTTTTTACCTCAGGCGGCCACCGATTTGACCTGCCGGATAACCATGACCACCTTGCCCATGATGCGTAAATTAGCGGGGTTTTCGATGTAGATCGGCCCCATGGTGGGGTTGGCGGGTTGAAGGCGGATGCGGTCTTTCTCTTTGTAGAAATATTTGAGGGTGGTTTCATCGCGGTCATCCAGCCAGACGGCCACCATATCGCCGTTGTTGGCTTCCTGCGAGCGGCGCAGGATGACGGTATCGCCGTCGTTGACCATGGCGTCAATCATTGAATCTCCCTGCACTTCCAGCGCAAAGAGTTCTTCGGGGCGTTCGCGGGCGGGCAGCAGGCTGCGGGCGATTTCAACGGTGTAATCGGGTTCGAAGTAGGGCAGATCGGAAGGCGGCATGGGAATTGGCTCGCTGGCAACGATGCGCCCCAGTACAGGGATGGGAATGATCTCTTCCAATTGCTGACCCACCTGCCGGGCGGCTTTGACGGCGCGGTTGAACAGCCGTTCGGCGGGCTCCAGCACGCGAATGGAACGCGAAACGCGGTCATCGCGGGAAATGAACCCCATGTTTTCCAGTTGATTCAGGTAATAATCCACCAGTGAGGTGGATTTGACATTGATGCTATCTCCGATTTCGCGGATGGAAGGGGAGTAGCCGTTTTCCTCTTGAAAGCGGGTGAGGAAATCCAGAATTTTTCGGTGCCGTTCGCTCAAACCCTGACTGCGTCTCGCCATCATATTGCCTCTCTTTCTTGTACAAAAAAAAACAAAAAAACCTTTTTTTGGGTAAATTATTCGACCATTTGTACTACTATAATACACGAACAATTGTTCTGTGTCAATAGTTTTTAGAAAATTAATTCACCCAATTGCGGCTTTTAACTGGCGGGAGAGTTTGCCAAACACGGCCGTGTAGCGCATTTCTTCCGTGCGCGGGCGCGGCAGGGGTACGCGAAAATCGAGCGCCAGCCGGCCGGGGCGCGGCGTGAGCACCAGCACGCGGTCGGAAAGCAGCAGCGCCTCGGAAATGGAGTGGGTGACCATCAGCACCGTTTTGCGGCGCGCCTGCCAGATGTTGAGCAGTTCGCTGCCCATCCGTTCGCGGGTCAGTGCATCCAGCGAGCCAAAAGGTTCATCCAGCAGGAGCAGGTCGGGGTCTTGAATCAGCGCGCGGGCAATGGCCACCCGCTGGGCCATGCCCCCGGAAAGATCGCGCGGGAAGACTTCCTCAAACCCTTTCAGGCCGATCAGTTCGATCAATTCCTGCGCCTGCTGACGCGCCTGCGCGGGGGGTATGCCCTGCAATTCCAGCGGCAGGGTGATGTTTTCGATGGCGGTGCGCCACGGCATCAGGTTGGCTTGCTGAAAGACATAGCCGATGCGCGGCGGCCTGCCGTTCGGATAACGGATTTCGCCGGCGCTGGGCGGCAGTAGGCCGGCCAGTACGCGCAGCAGGGTGCTTTTACCGCTGCCCGAAGGGCCGAGGATGCAGACGAATTCCTGCGGCTGTACCGAAAAGGTGAGATCGCGCAGGGCGTGAAATTCGCCGCCCTCGGCGGGGAAAAGGATGCTCAAATTACGCACTTCCAGCGCCGGCGGCTGGGGGCTTTGCACCTTCTCAGTATTGGGGCGGGCGGGGGATGTACTCATTGGTAAAAGCGGCCTTCCAGTCCAGATCGGCAGGGATCAATCCCATCTGTACCAGCAGATTGAAGGTGTTTTCCCACGCCTTGGGGTCGGATTGTCCCCAGGGGTTGGTCTGATACAGGTCAATGGAAGCGGTCAGCACGCCGCGCTGGGTGGCGGCATCACTTTCCGAAAGGCTGGCCAGATTTTCAACATAGCGGGTGGAAATCTCGTAGGCTGCTTCGGGGTCGGCAACCGTATCCTGCACGCCGCGCAGGAAAGCGCCGATCATGCGGCGGACGAGATCGGGGTTTTCCTGCAGGGTCTTTTCATTGGTGATCAGTCCGTTGGAGACGAGCGCCACGCTGTCGGCCACCCGCAAGACGCGCACATCGTAACCGAGGGCGCGCAGTTGAATCGGCTCGTTGGTGATATACACCACGCCGGCTTCCACCTGCCCGGTGGAGAGAGCCTCCACCTGATTGAAACCGATGGACTGCAGGTTGAGGTCGGTTTCTTTCAGCCCGGCCGCGTTCAAAATGGCCTGCAGGCCGATGTAACTGGCGCCGTACGTGCCGGGAATGCCCACCGTGCGCCCGCGCAGGTCGGCCGGCTGGCGGATACCGCTGGATTCCAGCGCGGCGATGCCCACCGGAAAATCGCGGTACCACGACATGACATACACCACCGGCAGGCCCTGCGCCCGGCCGAGCAGCACCTGCTCACCGGAGACCACCGCAAACGGAATTTGAGCCGCGCCGACCAGCGCCACATTGTCGTTTTCCATGCTGTAATCCAGCGTGACATCCAGACCGGCTTCACGGAAGTAGCCGCGCTCGATGGCCACGTACAGCGGGGCAAATTGAATGTTGGGGATGAAGCCCACCGGCAGACGGATGGGGGTCAGCCCGGCGGTGGGGGTGGGGGCTGCGGCGGGTGCGGTGCAACCGCTCAGCAGCAGGGTGAGGATGAGGATGAAACGAAGGGTGTGCATGGTTCAATTGCCTTTTCAATCGAGGATTTTATTGCCGTTGCGTTTGTAAGGTTCGCTTTGCCACGCCAGCAGATGCCGTTCCAGCGAGATCACCACGCCGTAGAGCAAGAGGGCCAGCGTGACCAGTGTAAAAACCGCCACGAAGACCAGCGCAGTGTCGTACTGGCCGCGTCCCACATTGACCAGAAAGCCCAGACCGCGGTCGGAGGCCACGAATTCGCCGATCACTGCCCCGATGACCGAGAGGGTGGCGCCGATGCGCAGCCCGCCCAGAAAGACCGGCAGAGCGGCCGGAATTTCCAGATAGCGCAGGTTTTGCCACGGCGTGGCGCGCAGGGAGCGCATCAGCGCGCGCAGGTCCTGCGGTACGGCACGCAGACCCACTACCGTGTTCACCAGCACGGGGAAGAAGACGATCAGCGCACAGATCAGCACTTTGGTAAAGATGCCCGGCCCGAACCAGATGACCAGCAGGGGGGCGATGGCGACGATGGGGATGGCCTGACTGGCAACCAGATAGGGCGCCAGCAGATGCTCGAAGAGCGGCGATTTGGCGATCAGGTAGCCGATGACGGTGGCCAGCAGGGTGCCGGCCAGCAGGCCGAGGGTGATTTCCAGCAGGGTGGTGGAGGTGTGGCGCAGCAGCGTGCCATCGCTCAATGCCTGCCAGAAGCGGGCCGCCACCCGGCCGGGCGAGGGCAGGATGAAGGCCGGCAGTTGGGCGAGGCGCACCACGGCCTCCCACAGCACCAGCGCCAGCAGCAGCGAAAGCGGGGTGAGGAAGCGGCGCAGACGGCGCAGCCACGGCGACAGGCCGGCCTGCCCGCCCAGCGGGGGTTTGAGGTTGTTCAAGTTGGGGATGCTGATTTCCATGGTGGTTTACCTGACTTTCTCGATAAAACAAAAATCCCGAAAACGAGTGGTTTTCGGGGCAAGAGGCAGCGGCGTGTCAACAGAACGCCGAGTGATGTGTTTGCCTTCTTTCATCCGGACTGTACCGTCGACCCCGGAATTTCACCGGGTCGTGCGCGGGAATGCGCTCGTGGGTTTTGACCACCGATCGGGAATTGGAAGCGCCGCTTCCTCACCCTGCCCCGAAGGCTTGCTTATTCAACTACGCCTATTATAGAGGGGAGGGGGCAGATTGTCAAATGACGAATGTCCATAGTTTGTTTCGCATATCACACAGCGGAGGCATTGACAGATATATAGACCGGTTGGTATAATGGATAATAATAATCTTTATAGGAAATTTTCGAGGATTGCCCCATGGCCACTGCCCGAGAAAAAATCATCCGGACCACCTGTGACCTGCTGGAGCGGCAGGGTTTTCACGCCAGCGGGCTGAATGAGATCGTTCAGGCCAGCGGCGCGCCGAAAGGTTCGCTGTACCACTACTTCCCCGGCGGCAAAACCGAAATTGCCGTGGAAGCCGTGCGCAATGCCGCCGAAACCACCGCGCGGATCATCGCCGAGCATCTGGCTGCTTATGCCGACCCGGCCGAGGGGGTGCGCACCCTGCTGGAAGAGATCGCCCGGCGGGTGGAGGAAACGGGTTATGCCGCCGGCGGCCCGCTGATGCTGGTGGCGCTGGAGACGGTCAACAGCAGTGAGCCGATCAACCGCGCCTGCCGGCAGGCCTACCGGCACATTCAGGCCGTGTTCAGCCGCCGGCTGATGGCGGCAGGGATGAGCGAAGCCGCCGCCGACCCGCTGGCTCTGCTGATCGTTTCGACCATCGAGGGGGCTACGCTGCTCAGCCGCACCCTGCACAGCACCCAGCCGCTCCGCGAAGCGGCCGGCTTTCTGGCGGAGCACATCCGCCTTCATCTCACATCTCGCCACGGAGGTTAAGCCATGACATCCTCATCCTCGTCTGCACCCGTTGACCGGGACAAAATCCCGCGCGCGGCGGCGCTGGCGGTGGGCTATTCGGTGGCCGCCAACCTGATTGCCCGCCAGTTACTTGCGCGGGTGATCGAGTTCCCGGCCGGCTTTTTGCCGCTTGCCCCCGGCGCCATTGCCGTTTTCACGCTGGTCGGCACGGCGTTGGGCGGGCTGGTGTTCTGGCTGATGGCGCGGGCTCTGCCCAACCCCCTGCGCCCGTTTCAATTGATTGCGCTGGCGGTGCTGGTGCTTTCCTGCATGCCGAACGTGTTGTGGATGCTCAACCCGCAAACGGCCCCCGTGCCCGGCGGCACGCCGCAGGCCTTTGGCGTGCTGATGGTCTTTCATGTAATTGCCGGGGTGATCACAATTTTCGTGCTCAGCCGGATGACAAGAGGGTGAGAGGGGGGAAATAGATTCTGGGGAATAATTCTATTTATCAACCCCCCCGAACAGAACACGAGGCTCTATTTGTGTCTTTTATCTGTTTCTAGGGATTCTCCTTGGGATTCTGCTTGGGCCATGTACGATCCTCTGTCCTCGAATAATCGTGTTTGAATTGGAATATTAAGTTTTTGAATAAGATCGTCGGGAATTGGTAACTTCTCAAGTAATCGAGGTTCAACTTTTATTGCACCACCACCATAGGTCTTCCCAATTTTCGATAAATTTGCCATTACGTCAGGGTGATTAAGAATCTTCCAAATTTTTTCCATTTCTTCTTCATCATTGACTTTTGGATACACACATAAAAAACCTGTCAAAGGGACAACGCGAGCAGTATTACGAATAAACCTTAAGTTTCGACGGCCTAAATATGCAAACAAAAATGGAGGTGGTGTTCGAACTTCCATCTTAAACCAAGGTTTTCGTTGTGTAATCAATGGACGTTTGGGTAATCCCAATTGCTCACCTTCGTGCAAGTATCGTTTTAATGATTCCGGGAAGGTTTCAAAATTGTTACCATTTAGTGACAAAAGTAAAGTGGGTTTCCCTTGACGTTCAAGTTTCTCAATTGTTTCACGGGTAATTTCATCCCCTGTAATGTCACGAGTTTTCCCAATAGCCTTTATAAAATAAGATTCAGGAATCCCTAATTTTTTTGCTTTTGTAGCAGTCATGAAAAAGAAATCATTTGCACCTGTTGCGATCCCACGCATAACTCTGACAAAATCACCCAATACATATTTAGAATTATTGGGAAAGTATGGTTCGCGTGAAAGCCCTGTTGAGATTCCTTCCTTCAGGTTCCTTGTAATAACGATCAAATCCTTTTTAGACACATTCGTAAAGCCAGACCTTACCCATCTTTTGAGAGAATCGGTTGACGACCGATGACATTTTACCCAAAAGAATTTATCTTCCGGTTGTGCATTGCGAATGAAGAAAACAATAGGATTAATATCAATAGATGGAAATGGGGTGGCTTCAGGTGTAAAGGTTATAACAGCATCTATTGCAAAATTACGTGCGATCCAGTTCCATAAATCGGGAGAAAATTTCCCTTCACATGTGTCGGCCGGCATAATAAAAGCCAGTCGTCCATTCTCATGGAGCAGTGATAAAGCTCGTATCAAAAAGTAGATATGTAAACCAGCCCGGCCGTCCAACTGTTTACCAACTATTTGAATAGCCACTTGTTTTAGTTGCAATTTTATTTCAGGTTTTAGACGATGATGTCTGATATAAGGAGGATTAGCAACAATAGCTTGAAATTTTTCTTTTGGCGGTTGGAGTACAAAGTCACCAATCCTTACCAAAGCCAAGTCATTTTGATCTAAGCCGTATTTATATGCATGGATCAAGGTAGAAGGGTCAATTTCCATGCCCGTAAAACTGACCATCAGACCTTTCTCATTGGCAATTTTTTTTGCAGCTCGAAAGAATGCACCTGTCCCAACAGCAGGATCAAATATCTGCCCTCCCTTATCGGCTAGTATATATTCAATCATTGGCTCTGCAATCCAATCAGGAGTCCAGAATTGCCCTTTTTCCCTTAGGAGCTCTCTGTTCTTCCAAGAAGAAGGAACCCGATGGAAATCAACTTCTGTCATTGGCAATTTCCCGTAATGTAGATAATGCCTCTGCTCTTAACTCCATCTTACCCCCTTCAAAGTGCACGTAAGGTAATATGTGCCCATTTTTATCCACAATAAATTTTGCTTTTAGTGCTGGCTCTTGAGTTGCATCACCGAGAGGGTAGGCATAGTGATAATAGATTTTATAAATGGTCTTTCTAGTGGTGGCACCCCCTGGCGCTTGAAATACCTGCTCTGTGGGTAATATGTATCCTTCTTCTATCAATTCCTGCGCCTTGTCGAGAGAAATACCAAAGGCCATGTCGTAAAAAACGTGCCAAATATGGATTGGAAGCCTATGCGAATTCTGCCATGTTTGTAGTGGTTCACGGTCTTCTTCTTTCAAAATCAAAGTCGGAACAACGGCATTTTTCTTCAAGCCGAGTTTACCGCCCATGCGTTTTTGGGGTTTCAGCTCTGTGCCAAAGTCTGGCATAAGTTTACCTTTCCAAAGGCTGTTTTCACACTCCACTGCAAGTATGGCTTCGTTCAGTAAATCTTGTATAGCCTCGCTGTTTTCAGAAATAAATGGTAACTCACTTACTCCACCAATAGAACCGATGAGCGTCTCAATGTATTCTTGTGAACTCTTTTTGAATATGAGCAAATCTGGACGCTTGTTTTCTCCTAAACCTGCTGCTTCAAGCCTTTCAAAATATAGCTCGAAAGCCCTAACATCTTCATCGGGAGCAGTTCCGCTTGGCCCATAAGGAATAGCAAAAAATTCATTTGTATTGTTTACGGCTTGAATAATTCGTTCTTCACTCCAAACACCTTGTGACCAGCGCATCAAGAAATCACTACCACGTAGGCGGCGAGGATTGAGAAAAAAATCTAGCCATTCTACAAAGGTTTGACCACGAAGCTCAAATTCGATTTCTTCAGCAGAAATACTCAGATATTTCTCAAAAAGGTGCATATTCTTAATCCTTTCCAGCAACTATATTTACCCTATAGGCGATTTCTTTTATGACCACTGATAAAACAGTGAGTTATTTACTTTATTTATTGTCACTTATATTATATATTTTCATGGTGAAACGAACGTAAATTGGAAAGTTAAAATTTCTAATGAAATGTTCACATACCTCAAACAAGCTTTCTAAATTAACGCCTAGCCTTTCTAGTGGCAAACCTCCCCAGCAACCCCATACCCAACCCCCCGCGGGCTGGCCTCCATCAATCCGGCGCGGCAAAGGCCGACTGCCACAGGTGACCGGCCGGCAGGCGCACTTCGGCGTGAGGTCAAACGCCGCGCTGACCGCCAGGGCATCACCGCACTGCAATACCCAGCCGTCACCCTCGCGGACGGCAACCCCGCAATGCCCGCGCCGGTGGGCGAACAGCGGCGATCACGCTGGTGTTCCACGTCTGCCCTTTTTCCTTCCTCGCCCCGATTCCCATCCCATTTGCTTGACACCCGCCGCAGAAAACCGTACAATCTATTTACAATTGAATGAGTGCCTGCGGGGTGCCCCATTCCCCGGATGGAAAGGCTGAAAGGCGAAACCGGTGCAAGTCCGGTGCTGACGCGCAACTGTAATTTCGGCAACTCTGCCGAATAAGCCAGGCCGCCCGCCCGGCAGGCGTTCACCACACTCTCGCGGAAAGGAGGTGGGGAACATTGGACTGGCAACACCACAATCTCCGATTTCTCCCCTCCCTGCCCGCTAACGGCAGGGAGATTTTATTGGGTGAGCCAGCGCCGCTGAACACCAGTATTCCCGTTCCCTGAACACCGCTGGCTACGCCGGCAACCTGTTTCCAAACCCAAACCCATTCAATGCGAAAGGTTCTCGAAATGAAACGTGTACGCGTTTTCCTTCTCTTTGTTCTGCTCCTGACTCTTCTGCTCGCCGGCTGCGCCCAGCCTGCCGCGCCGGCGGCCACCCCCACGCCCAGCCCCCTCGTGATGACCGACGGCCTCGGCCGCACCGTCACGCTGGCCGGCCCGGCTCAGCGCGTGGTTTCGCTGGCCCCCTCCAACACCGAGATTCTGTTCGCCGTTGGCGCCGGCGGGCAGGTGGTGGGGCGCGATAACTTCAGCAACTACCCGCCGGAGGCGCAGGAACTGCCCGCTTTGGGCGATTTAAGCGGCTTTTCCACCGAGCAGATCGTTGCCCTCAAACCCGATCTGGTGCTGCTGGCCGAAATTCACCCGCCGGAACTGGTCAAAACCCTTGAAGATGCCGGCCTGACGGTCTATTACCTTAAAAATCCGCTCACGCTCGAAGAAATGTACCCCATGCTGATCACCGTTGGCGAACTGACCGGCCATAAAACCGAAGCCGAAGCACTGGCCAATCAGTTGAGTGTGCGTGTGGCGGCCGTCCAGCAGGAAGTGGCAGAGATCGAAGACCGCCCGACCGTCTTTTACGAAATTGACGGCAGCGACCCTTCCAAACCGTGGACTGCTGGCAGCGGCACCTTCATTGATACCCTGCTGGAGATGGCCAAAGCCGAAAATGTTGGCCGCGCCCTCGGCAGCCAGTACGGGCAGATGAGCATCGAAGCCCTGCTGGAAGCCGACCCCGATTTCATCCTGCTGGGCGATTCCAATTACGGCGTGACCCCCGAACAGGTGACCGAACGCGCCGGCTGGGATGAACTGACCGCCGTCAAGGAAGGGCGCGTGCTGCCGTTCAACGATGATCTGGTCAGCCGCCCCGGCCCGCGGCTGGTGGACGGGCTGGAAGAACTGGCGCGCATTCTCCACGCCGTAACCGTCCCGTAATGAGGATCGGATGAAGGGACGCACGGTTCACCCATTCTGGATTGCTTTTGCCGCTCTGCTGGCTGCCCTGCTGTTGAGTGTGCTGGTGGGCAGTGTGTCCCTTTCCCTTGCGGATATGGCGCGGGTGCTGGCGGCGCGGCTGAGCGGGGCGGAAATCGGCCCCGACCTGCGCGTGGCGGATACCATCCTTTTCTCCCTGCGCCTGCCGCGCACCGCACTGGTGGCGCTGACCGGTTCGGCGCTGGCGGTGTGCGGAGCGTCCTATCAGGGGTTGTTCCGCAATCCGCTGGCCGACCCCTACCTGATCGGCGTTGCTTCCGGCGCAGGTTTGGGGGCGGTGATTGCCCTCAGCCTGCGCTGGCGCTATGATGTGCTGGGACTGCTGGCCGTGCCGCTGGCTTCGTTCGGCGGCGCGGTGCTGACCGTACTGCTGGTGGTGCTGCTGGCGCGGGTCGGCCGCTCCCTGCCGGTGACCCATTTGCTGCTGGCCGGGGTGGCGGTCAATTCTTTCACCGGCGCGCTGACTTCTTTCCTGCTGCTGCGCTCGACCGGTGAACTGCGCCGGGCGATTGCCTGGCTGATGGGCGGCTCGGCGATGGGCGGCTGGCAGCCCGTGCTGGCAGTGCTGCCCTACTGGCTGATCGGGCTGGGCATTTTGATGACCATGGGACACGCCCTCAATGTGATGCAGTTTGGCGATGAGCAGGCTCAGCAGCTGGGCCTGCCGGTGGAAGTGACGCGCTGGGTGATCATTGCGGTTTCTTCGCTGGCCACGGCGGCGGCGGTTTCGTTTACCGGCATCATCGGCTTTGTCGGGCTGATCGTTCCCCACCTGCTGCGCCTGCTGACCGGCAGTGATTACCGCCGCCTGCTGGTGCTTTCTCTGCCCGGCGGGGCGGCCTTTTTGCTGGCGGCAGATGTGCTGGCGCGGGTGGTGATGACCCCGCAGGAACTGCCGGTGGGCATCATCACTGCGCTGGCCGGCGCACCGTTCTTCATCTGGATTTTGCGGCGTTCGCGCACGCTTCCCTACTGGAGTTGACCATGCTCGAGGTATCTCATCTCACGGTTGCTTACGGCACAAAGCCGGTTTTGAAGGATATCAGTTTTCAACTGGCGGATGGCGAAATACTGGCGGTGATCGGCCCCAACGGGGCGGGCAAATCCACGCTGGTGCGCGCCCTCAGCGGCATCGTGCCGCCGCAGAGCGGCACCATCCATTACAACGGGCGTGACCTTTGCTCGCTTTCGGTGCAGGAACGCGCCCGCCTGATTGCCGTGGTGCCCCAGGCGCGCAGCCTGCCGGCCGGCTTTACCGCGCGGCAGGTCGTTTCGCTGGGGCGCACGCCGTACCTGAACTGGTTTGGTCAGTTAAGCCCTGCCGATGAACAGCTGGTGCAGGAAGCCATGCGCCGCACCGATACGGAGCATCTGGCCGACCGGCTGGTGGGGGAACTTTCCGGCGGGGAACTGCAGCGCCTGCTGCTGGCGCGCGCGCTGGTGCAGGCAACGCCGGTGATGCTGCTGGATGAGCCGACCACCCACCTCGACTTGCAGTACCAGATAGGCCTGCTCAATCGGGTGGTGGAAGTGGTGCGCCAGCCCATCAGCCCTAACGGCAACGGTAAGGCGCACGCCCCGGCGGCGCTGGTGGTGCTGCACGATTTGAATCTGGTGGCGCGCTATGCCGACCGGGTGCTGCTGCTGGTGGAGGGCTGCCTGCGCGCCTGCGGGACGGTAAACGAAGTGCTGAAACCGGCACAGTTGAGCGAGGCTTTCGGCCTACCGCTGGAGGTGATGCGCAGCCCGAACGGAAAATACCCGCTGGTTGTGCCGCTGATGGCCTGATTTTGTGGCATAATCAGGGGCGGGAGAAGTCCATGCAGGTCAACCTTTACGCTACCTATCGTGTGATTGCCAGAACCCGCAGCCTGACACTGGATTTGCCGGAAGGCACCACCCTGCGGCAGGCGGTGGATGAAATCCTTGCCCGTCTGCCGGATTTGCGTCCGCACTGGATTAATGACCAAAACGAAATCCATGCACATGTGCATGGATTCGTCAACGGTAAGGATGTCGGCACTCTGCCGCAGGGGTGGGATACGCCCTTGAAAAGCGGCGATGTGCTGGATTTTTTTCCGCCTGTGGCGGGGGGATGACGCCTCAGGCGACCACTTTGGTTTGAATGCTGAAACGCGGCGGCTGTTCCATGTGCTTTTTGACGGCGCACTGCTCGGCCGAGCGTACCAGCGCATCGTAGTACTTCTGCGGAAAATCGGGCGGTACCTGAATTTCCATCTCAATCTCTTCGACCATGCCGGTCAGCGGGTTGCGCCGGTCGCGTTGAATGATGCGGATGCCCTCGGTGGGCAGGCCGCGCTGACGGCAAAAGCCCAGCACATAAATGCCGGCGCACGTGGCTAACGAAGCCAGAAACACGGCAAACGGGGTCGGCGCCGAACCTTCGCCGCCGCCCATGGGGGGCTGGTCGGTGCGCACGGTGTAGGGGCCGAATTGAGCATCCACTCGCGCCCCGCCGGGGAAGTAAACAACCATTTCCATTGTAATTTCTCTCCAGAATAAAGTTTTACCTTTTGTTAGATGCTATTGGGGCTTTAAGGTTGCAGGAAGCGCGGGGGCAGGCTGCTCTTTGCCCAGCGGATACCAGAAAAAGCGCCAGTAGAGATAGATGGAAAGGATATACAGCACCAGCGTGGCGGCAAAAGCCGGTTGAAAACCGTAGTTAACCTGTATCCAGCCGCTGATCTGCGGGGAAAACGCCCAGCCGACATTGTTGGACATGCTCACCAGACTGGCAACCGTGGCGCGCGCCGAAGGCTCTACCTTTTCCATCACAAAGGTCTGGTAAACCGGCAGGCTCATGTTCATCAACGTCAGGCGGATGTAATAAGCCGCGGCGCTGACCGCAAACCACGGCGCAAAGCCCAGCAGTACGAGGAAGGGAATGGAGAGGGCCTGCGTGATGACCACCAGTTGAATCTTGCCGAAGCGGTCGGCCAGCGGCGGGGCAATCAGCAGGCCGATGCCCATTGCCAGCGAGCCCCACGCGAACATGGCGCCGATGACCGGGTCGGGCTGGTGGTGCACATTGCGGAAAAAGACGTTCATGAACGGCATAATCAGCCCGGCGCCAAGCGAGGTGACCAGCATGGGCAGAATCAGTTTGCCCAGCAGGTGCGAGTGCTGAGCAAAATACGCCAGTGGGGCAAACACCGAGCGTTTATCGCGGGCAAGGCGCACCGGGCGCAGGAAAAGCAGCGGCAGAATGCCGACCGAACCGCCAACGGCAATCGCCGCCAGTGCGCCGCCGTAAGCCGAAGGGCTGGTGGGGGTGCTGCCCAGCAGCGCGCCGATCCAGGTGGGCAGGTGGCCGCCAACCCAGTTGCCGAAGAAGGCGGAAGCCATTTGCAGGCCGGAGGTGAAACTGAACAGGTAGGTGCGCTCTTTTTCGCCGCTGTTTTCCATCAAGAAAGGCCCCATGGTCACGCCGGTCAGGCTTTGCGCCAGCCCCAGCACGATGTTCATCAGCACAAAGACTGCAGCGGAGGGGAACAGCACCATCACCCCCACCGCCAGCCCGAGCACGGCCGTGCCGAGGATCAGGGCAGTCTTGTGGCCGATGTAATCCACCAGATAGCCCATGGGCAGGGCCGAGAGCAGTGCGGTCAGGCTGGAGGTGGTGATCAGCGTGCCGAGCAGAGCTTCATCGTAACCCAGCGAGAGGATGTAAAAATTGAACAGCAGGCGGAAAACGCCCATTGCCGCGCCGGTGAGGATGACGCTGGTCAGGTACAGGCGGGCGTTGGGTTGAAAGGCACGCACCCGCTCGAAGTAACTGGTTAAAACGTGGGATATTCTGCGGAAGAAGGATTGAGACTTCAACGGTTTGCCTCCATGAAACGAAAGAGGGAAAGGATCAGGACGATTCGCCGGAATTCAGGAATTGTTGAAGGATGTCGAAGGCTTCGTTCAGCCCGTCGCGGCGCAGGTCGTAACGGCGCTCGCCATCGGCATCCAGCCGTATGTGAACGAGACCGGCGCGGCGCAGGGCATTGAGGTGGTGAATGACGGTCGGCGCGCGCAGGCGCAGACGCCCGGCCAGCGCGGCAGGGGTGAGCGGCTGCTGTGCCAGAAAACGCAGAATGCGCAGGCGGGTGGGATCGCCGAGTGCCTTGAAGGTATCTACCAGTGTGAGGGGAATGGCCCCGCCGCCTGCGAGCGAAAGGTGCGGCGGCCGGCAGCCAAACACCAGCAGGGCGCGGTCATTTTCCAGCCGCTGGAAGAAGATAAAGGGCGTGCTCCAGTAAGAGGGGATGAGCGTGAGGTGCTGTACCTCGTGAAGCCCGGCGATGCTGACGCCGCGGGTGAGTTTTTCAATCACCTGCGGGAGTGGCAGGGTTTCCAGCAGGCGGCGGGCTTCCTCCGCGCCGCTTTGCAGGTAGGGCCGCAGGCGGGTTTCTTCTTCCTGAAAGTAAAGGTGGTAATAAGCGCGCAAAGCGGCCAGCCACGCCTCGCCGAAAGCGGCGGGGTTTGACCATGCTTCGATCCAGTGTTCCAGCGTGCCGGGCGGCGGGGTGTGCCGTTTGCTTTGCAGTTCGGCGTGCAGGATCTGGCGCACGTCCGGGCCGGCCTTGCCGGTGGCGGCGATCTCGCGCAGGGCGTTTTGCACTTCGGGGCGCTGGTCGCGGGTGAGGGTCAGGCGGGACAGGCGTTCGGCGGGCGGGATTTGTTCCAGTGCGTTCAACACCGGGGCGACTTCTTTGCCGGGCAGGGGCAGGTCGTGCAGCCAGCCCAGCGGCACGCCCAGAAAGGGCAGGCTGTGCTCGAAAAATTCGCGCTGAGGGGCGGGCAGGCGCGAGCGCACCCCCGCCGCCCACGAGGGGCGCAGGCCGAAATCGGCCGGGTTGTGCAACACAATCAGGCTGATGAAAAAATCATACGCTGAAGCGGTTTGAAAGTGAACCTGCGGCATGGTTTGTTAGATAATTATCTAATACATTAGATGATAATCTAATCTTTTGCGGTGGTCAAGGGAAGGGGCGGGGAAAAAGGCTGGTAATGCGCCTTCAGCTCTGCTGAGAAGAGCGGCGGCGTTTGGCAGAGTGTCTGCGGCGCGGGTGGGCTTCGTTGCCGATCCAGATGCCAAAGTGCGGCAGGATGCGGCGGTGGAGCAGTAAAATCAGCGCCGTAACGCCGAAAGCGGCGGCAAAGACAATCAGAGCCGTGTTCAGGTTATCCAGCAGGTTGGGGTTCAGCACCATGACCACCGCCAGAGTCAGCATCAGCACCCCGCCGACCAGCTTGAGGATGCGCCCGTGCTTTTCTTCCAGACGGCTGGCTTTGAGGGTGAAAACGGCGGCAAAGAAAATGGCCAGTTCATCCAGCTGGTAAATGAGCATGTATAAAAGCAGCAGCAGCCCAAAAGTGAGCGGCTTGACCTGATTTGCGGCCAGCAGGTTGCTCCACAAAACGGGAAAACCCGCCGTGCAGGAAAACTCAACCAGCGAAACCCCGGCCGCAAGCGCAATGGTGGCACTCACCAGCCCCCACAACGACTGGCCGGCATCCATCACGCGGCGGATGCCGCGGGCAATGCCGGGCTTCTTTTCATCGGCAATGGTGAACGAGATGCCCTGTTTATAAAAGAAATAATCCTTGATGTTGACGGCGGCAAAGAACAACGCCACCAGCGCCACCAGCACGCGGATCCAGCCCACGAAACTGACGAAGGTGAAAATGGTGAACAGCCCGGCAATGAACAGCGCATAAACAGCGGCCGTCACGGTCAGGAAAACCAGCCCGATGATGATCACTTTACGGCGCGAGCCGGTGTGCAGGGTGAGTGCCAGCAGCATGGTCAGCACCCACACCGAGCAGGGGTTGAAGCCGTCCACAAAGGCGATCAGCGCGGTGCTGACCGCCAGCGACTGTCGGCTGAGGTCCACCGTGCCGATCAGCGGCAGGGTGAGTGTGTTGTTCTCACCCGCCGGGGGAGCGGTTTGAGCGGGCTGCTGAGTTGCGGCGGGGGTGGGTTGAGCGGGAAAAATCACCCCCGCACCGGCATCCGGACAGCCGGACTGGTGACAATCATTGATGGCTTTTTCAATTTCCGGATTGATGGACTCGTTATAACCCACCCAGTGCTGGTTGCCGATGAAGATGGTCGGCACATAGCGCGCTTCAAAGCCGTAGGCGGCGGCCATCTTCTCGAACAGGACGCGGTTGTTTTCATCGTGCCATACTTCGTAAAACCGCAATTCCACCCACGGGTAGCGTTCGGCCAGACTTTCTAAATAAGGCTTGGCGGCGGCGCAGTGCGGGCAGCCATCGCCCCAGAACATGTAAACAATGGCTTTGTTTTCCTCCGGCGGCTGATCCTGTGCCTGCACATGAAAAGCGGCATTCAGCAGGGCCGCCAGCAGGCTGAGAGCAATGCCCAAAGCCAGAGACACCAGATGAGGTAATGCCGGGAATTTACGCTTCATCAGGAAACCTCGATTTTTTATAATGTAACAAATAATGGGAAGGATGAGTAATATAAAAAGGATGTTGAGTGAATTGTATCACAAATCCGGCGGCGGTTTTGGAACTTCGATGTAAAAGGTAGCCCCTTCCCCCGGGGCGCTGACTGCCCACGCCCATCCGCCGATGCGTTCCATAGCCTTGCGCACAATGGCCAGCCCAACGCCGGTGCCCGGAAAGTCCTCACCGTGGTTGAGGCGTTGAAAGATGCCAAAAATGCGTTCGTGGTACTGCATATCGAAGCCGATACCGTTATCGCGCACCCACAGGACGTGGCTTTCCTCCCTTTCCTCACCGCCGATTTCAATACGCGGCGGATTCCGGCCGCGGCTGAATTTGAGGGCATTTTCCAGCAAATTGTGCAAAGCCTGATACAGGCTCTGGTAATCGTGATAGATGTATTTGAACGGCAGGTCTATGGTGATCTGGGCGTTGCTTTGTTCAATTTCAGATTGGAATTCTCTCAGTAACGTATCCAGCAGCGGTCTGATTTCCAGTTGATTGATGCTCAAATTGCGCCGCTCGAGGCGGGAATAAGCCAGCAGAGCGTCAATCAACCGGGCCATTTGCTCGGCACCGCGGCGGATGGCGTGCAGGAATTGCCGCCCCTCTTCGTTCAGATCGCCGGCGTGATCTTCCAGCAGCAAGCGACTGTAGCCGTCAATGCCACGCAGGGGGGCTTTCAGGTCGTGAGAAACGGAGTAGGCAAAAGTTTCCAGTTCGCGGTTCTTGCGCTGCAGGTCGGCGGTGCGTTCGGCAACCTTCTGCTCCAGCTGCTGGGCCAGTTCGCGCAGGGCTGTTTCTTTTTGCAGCAATTCGGTAATGTCCACCATGGAAAAAACGGCCGCCGGCCTTTCTTTCCAAAGCATGGTGCGCGCCGTGACGGAAACATCCGCCACCCGGCCGTCTTTACAGATGTGGCGCGTGGTATAGCGAAAGTAACCATCGCGGGTGAGCGATTCCACCATGCTGGCGACAGTGGCCTTTTCCTCAGCGGTGCGCAGGTCGGACACCCTCATGGCGAGAAATTCATCCTGATTGTAGCCGTAAAACTGCTCGGCAGCCGGGTTGACCGCCAGAAAGCGCAAATCCGGTAAATCGGCCACCCAAATCGGGTTGGGGGCCTGATCGAAGAGCGCTACCCGCTGGCTGAGCAGTTCTTTTTCGCGTTGTTTCAGGCGGATATCGTGGGCGCGTTCCAAAAAAAGCAAGATCGCCATTGCCAGAACAAAACCGATGCCCTTGACGCTCTGCCAGCGGCTCAGTTCGGCGGCATTCGGCACCAGCGTTTCCAGAATGCGGTCGGAGAAAATAATCCACCCGCCACCGATCAGCAGGTACATCAAAGCAACCCGCAAAGCGGGCAGGTAGCGGCGAAGAAAGCGTTGCAATGGATTGATCATCGAGAGAACGACCGGGCCTTTTACCGAACGAAACGACTATTTTTTTATACCATTTTTTGGCATAATTTGACCAGTTTAGAAAGGAATTTTTTGGTGAAATATGTCCTCACTCACACCCCGCGAACGAGTATTGACCGTGCTGGATGGCAAAATCCCCGACCGGGTGCCGATTGTTCTCGGCGCGGATTTAACCACCGGCATTCAGGAACGCGCCTACCGCCGCCTGACCGCCCACCTTGGGCTGGCGGATGATTACCGCCCGCTTTACGACTGGCCGGAGTTAGGCGCGCCGCTGCCTGCTGAGGCAGTGCTGGAACGCCTGCATTCGGATGTGCGCGGCATTCACGACCGCTTTCCCGCCGAAACGTATGCCCGTAACCGCAGCCGCCCGCCCGGCAGCCCGTATGTGGATGATTGGGGCGTTGGTCAGCCGGAAATCGAGCCGGGCGTGTATTTTCCGGCCATCCATCCGCTCAAAGATACGAATCGTATGGAGGATCTGGAAACCTACCCGTGGCCGGATATGAACGACCCCAGCCGCTTTGCCCACCTGCGCGCCGAAGCCGAACGGCTGGCGGCTGAAAACCGCTTTGCCGTCATCGGTGCGCCGTGGCTGATTTCACCGCTGGAACGCGCCTTTCAATTGCAGGGGATGCAGTCCTTTCTGCTCAATGTAATGGATGCGCCGGATTTTGCCGCCGCGCTGCTGCGAAAAATCACCGACCTGTGCAAAACCCACCTCACCCACTTTCTGGGTGAAGTGGGTGAGTACCTCGACCTGATCATTCTGGCGGATGACCTCGGCACGCAAAACAGCCTGCTGATTTCGCCGCGCACCTACCGCACCCTGCTCAAACCGCTGCACGCCGAATTGTTTGCGCTGGTGCGCCGGTACAGCCGGGCGCGCATCTTCTTCCACTCCGATGGTGATGTCTTTCCCCTGCTGGATGACCTGATCGAGATCGGCGTGCAGGTGCTGAACCCGATTCAGACCACCGCTGGGCGGATGTCCAATCTGGACGAGTTGAAACGCCGTTACGGGAGCCGGCTGGTCTTCTGCGGGGCAATTGATACCCAGCGGGTGCTGCCGTTTGGCACACCGGATGAAGTGCGCGCCGAGGTCAGGCGGGTGATTGAAGTGCTGGGGGCGGGCGGGGGTTACCTGCTGGCTTCGGTGCATACCATTCCCAACGAAACACCGCCGGAGAACATTCTGGCGATGGTGGATGCGGCGGTCGAGTTCGGCCGGTACGGCTAGGTCATACTGCATCCGCTGCTCAGCCACATCACCAGCATAATGAGGCCGATGCCTATTAAAGTCACCATTAATTTGCGAGCCATCTTCTCCTCCTGCCTGCGGGCAGTTCCGCTGCGATGAGCGTGGCGCTGAACAAACCGAAAAAAAAGGGGGCTTCTCCACCCCCAAGACGCCGCCGGGCGGAGGATAGTTCCATCGGCTTGACCTCTTTTGTATAATGAAAGAGAATATTTTTTACTGGTAAAAAAGAAGGAGTGTGAAGCATGGCTACACTGGCCGAGCGATTGGATGAAATGACCCGTCCCGGCGAGTTGTATGAAAAACTCGAAGGCGGGGCGGTGCGCTGTTATGCCTGTGCCCACCGCTGCCTGATTAAGCCCGGGCGGCGCGGCATCTGTCAGGTGCGCTTCAATGCCGATGGCGAACTGCGCGTGCCGTGGGGCTATGTGGCGGCTCTGCAGGTTGACCCCATCGAGAAAAAGCCTTTCTCCCACGTGCTGCCCGGCGCCGATGCACTGACCTTTGGCATGCTGGGCTGTGATTTTCATTGCAGTTACTGCCAGAACTGGCTTACCTCCCAAACGCTGCGCGACCCGCAGGCCGGCATTGACCCCGATTACATCCTGCGCATTTCACCGGAAAAACTGGTGGATTATGCCCTGCGCAACGGCGCGCAGGCGGTGGTTTCGTCCTACAACGAACCGCTGATTACCTCCGAGTGGGCGGTGGATATCTTCCGCGCAGCCCGCCAGCGCGGATTGCTGTGCGCCTATGTTTCCAACGGCAACGCCACCCCGGAGGTGCTGGAATACCTGCGTCCCTATGTGCAGGCCTACAAGGTGGACCTCAAAACCATGCAGGACCGCCAGTACCGCAAACTGGGCGGCGTGCTGCAGCACGTGCTGGATACCATCCGCCGCGCCCACGAAATGGGCTTTTGGGTGGAGGTGGTTACCCTGATTGTGCCCGGTTTCAACGACAGCCCGGAGGAATTGTGGGAGGCGGCGCGCTTTCTGGCTTCGGTCTCGCCGGATATTCCGTGGCATGTCACCGCCTTTCACCCCGACTACAAGATGACCGACCCGCCGCCGACCTCGGCGCGCACCCTGATGCAGGCGGCAGAGATTGGGCAGGAAGCGGGTTTGCATTTCGTCTATGCCGGCAATTTGCCGGGGCGGGTGGGTTCGCTGGAAGATACGCACTGCCCGCAGTGCGGAGAAACGCTGGTGGCGCGGCACGGCTACATCGTCACCGATTACCGGCTGACGGCGGAGGGCAACTGCCCGAACTGCGGCGCGCACGTGCCCGGCATCTGGCACACCGACCCGCAGCAGGTGCGTCTGCACGGACTGGGCTTTCCGCGCCCGGTGCGCTGAATCGAGTGGCGGGAACCGCGCATTCCATCCGGCGTCTTAACCGCATGGGAAAATTATCGCAGCAGACCTCTCAGCGTGAATGGCAGCCGGCGGCGTTGATTTGGGCGCTGAGCGGGCTGGCGCTGTTCTTGCTGGGCGGCTGGCTGCTGTTCGGTGTGTATGGGTTTTACCGCTTTGCCGGCCCGGTAGCGCCGGGGGTGAAGGTCGGTGAAACCGCCATCGGCGGTTTGAGCGAGGCGCAAGCCGCCGAGCGCATTGACCGCGAGTGGAACCGCGAGCGGTTGTGGCTGGTGACCGACGGCCAGCGCCACTGGCAGGCCAGACCGCTTGATTTTGGCGTGTGGGTGGACCCGGCGGCTACGGCGCGGCAGGCCTATCAGGTGGGGAGGGGCGAGCGCCGCTGGGAAGAAATTGCCCACCTGATTTTCAACACCCAACCGCTGGAAGTCAGCCCGGTCGTGGTGTTCAGTCCTGCTGTGGCGGTGGAACAGTTGCGCCAGTGGCGGGCGGTGGTGGAACGCCCGCCAGCGCCGCCGACCCTGCGCTATGCCGATGGCAGGTGGGAGGCAATCCCCGGCGAGGCCGGGCTCGCGCTGGATGTGGAAGCCACCGTGCGCTGGCTGGAACAGAACGCCGCTCTGGCAGCCCGCAGCGGCGTTCTGACGCTGGTGACGCAGCCTGTGCCTTCTTCCACCGCCGAACTGGAAGCGCACCTGCCCGAACTGCAGGCCCAGTTGAACCGCCCGCTGCGCGTGGAGGGCTATGACCCAATTTTCAACACAAGCGAAGTGTGGGATGTGCCGCCCGACCGGCTGGCGGAGTGGGTGGTGCTGGAATGGCAGGACGGACAACCGCGCCTGCGGCTGGATGAAAGCGATTTTCCGGCCTATCTGGACGGTTTGCAAAACCGGCTGACGGATGGGCGCACGATCTGGCTGCCGCCCGACCCCTACAACCTGACCGAGCGCTGGCTGAACGGCACGCCCTACACCGTCATCCTGCGCCACCCGCCGACCACCTATACCGTGCAGGCGGGGGATACGCTGCTATCCATTTCGTACCGCCTTCAAATTCCGGCGTGGATGATTCTGCGTGCCAACCCCGGCCTGAACCCCGATGTGCTGCCCGCCGGCAGCACCTTGAATATTCCCTCGCGCAGCGACCTGCTGCCGCTGCCGGTCATCGTGGGCAAGCGCATCCTCATTTCCATCTCCGCGCAGCACATGACCGTCTTTGAAAACGGCCAGCCGATTCGCGAGTTCGTCATCAGCACCGGCATTGACCGTTCGCCCACCCAGCCGGGGGTGTTTCAGGTGCAAACTCACGAGCCGGAGGCCTACGCTTCGGTTTGGGACCTGACCATGCCCTACTTTTTGGGAATTTACGAGGCGTGGCCGGGCTTTATGAACGGCATTCACGGCCTGCCCACCCTTTCCAACGGGCGGCGGTTGTGGGCCGGCAACCTCGGCCGGCCGGTTTCTTACGGCTGCATCATCCTCGACCTGCCGGCCGCCGAGTGGCTTTACAACTGGGCGCAAAACGGTGTGGTGGTGGAGATTCGCGAGTAGGGAGAAAGTCAGCCGTTTTGAAAGGGGGCAAACCCAAAGGTGTTTTCCACCACACCGGGCAGCAATTCATAGACGGAACAGCCGAGCTGCGCCTCGAAAGCCTCTTTCAGACGAAAATAGGCGCGCCAGCGCGGCAGGGTGTATTCGTTGAGACCGTGGCGCAGGGCCACATCCACCATACGCTTTTCCATCAGGCAAAAGCCGTCCGGCAAAGCCAGCGCATCACACAATTGAATCAGCCGGTCATAATCATCATACTCAATGGAAGCCAGATAAGCCCGCACAAAGTCTATCTCGCCGGCGGAACAGTCCCACCGTCCGGCAACGGCTTCGACCTGCTGGATGGGGAAGGAATGGGTCAGGCAGATGCGCGCGGCATCCTCAAAGCCCAGCCGGCTTAAAAGATTGTAGCCATCCAGAATGTGGCGCAGGTCGCTTTGACCAAACTGACGGCCGATATCGTGCAGCAGGCCGAAAATATAGGCCTTTTCTGCATCCAGTGCAGCGATGCGGCCGGCGATGGCGCGCGCGGCGAGCGCCACATGACGCGAATGGCCGACCCAGCCCCCTGCCTGACGGGCAGCGCCTTCCTGAAAAAGGGCTTCGGCCTGTAACAGAGAAGGTAAACGGCCATTCATCGGCGAATGCCCTCTCTTTTTTACTGCAACGGCGGCGGCTGCCAGCCGCCCAGTGTTTGTTCCAGCGCGTATGCCGCCGCCAGCGCCACATCTTCCCGCCACGGGCGGGCGACAACCTGCACGCCGATGGGCATTCCTTCCGGTGAGGTGCCGCAGCGCACCACCACGGCGGGGTAGCCGGTCAGGCTGTAGGGCAGGGTGTAGGGGATGCGTCCTTCGGGCGTGTCATGCAGTTGGGCGGGCAATTCGGCGGCCGGGGTCAAAATCAGGTCATGCCCGGCCATGAAAGCAATCATCGCCCGCCGGAAGCGGTCCCACAGGAACAGATGGCGGGCGACCTCATCCCCATCCAGCCGGGAATGGCCGGTGGTAAGCCACTCTTCGCCGTCTTCCGATTCGACTCGCGACCAGTACTGGCGGGTGATGTCGTAGGCTTCTTCGATGCGCGGGGGCAGGCTTTCCTCAACCTGAGCGCCCCATTCTGCCAGCACCTGCGCGGCCCTGCGGCAGGTTTCGGCGGTTTCGGGGGTGGGTTCGGCTTCGGCGTGGTGGGTGTAGAAGGCCACCCGCAGGCCTTCCATCTTCACTGCGCGCCAGTCGCCGAGCGGCATGGGAACTACGCTGGCATCCTGCCAGTCGGCACCGCTGAGGATGGGCAGCGCCAGCGCTAGATCTTCTACACGGCGCGCCAGCGGCCCGATAACGGTGCGCGGGTCATTCATGGCGCTGATGAAGGGAAAGTGACCGGTCAGCGGCACCCGCCCGCTGGTGGGTTTAAGCCCGGCAATGCCGCAGGCATGAGCGGGCTGGCGGATGCTGCCGCCCGAATCGGAACCCAGCCCCAATGGACTGCCGCCGGCGGCGATGATGGCGGCTTCGCCGCTGCTGCTGCCGCAGGGACTGTAAGCCGGATTGTAGGGGTTGTTGGTGCGGCCGTAAACTTCATTTTTAACCAGCGCATTGGTCTTGCCCAGCAGGATGGCACCCGCCGCCCGCATACGGGCCACCACGGTGGCATCCCTCGCAGGAATGCGATTTTTGTGCTGCGGTTCGCTGCCGGTGCAGGGCAGACCGGCGGCATCTATCCAGTCTTTGACGGTAAAAGGCAGGCCGTGCAGCGGGCCGAAAGTCTGGCCGCGTTGCAGGGCTTCGTCCGCCCGTTTTGCCTGTTGCAGGGCTTCATCGGCTGCCAGCACAACCACTGCATTCAACAGGGGGTTGACCCGTTCGATGCGCCGCAAATGGGTTTCGACCGCCTCTCGTGCGGAGATTTCTTTGCGGTGGATGCGCCGCGCCAGTTCACCGGCCGGGAGATAATACAAATCATCACTCAAGGTTGTTTTCCTCAATGAAAAATCAATCTACTCTCACTACGGCATGAATTCTAACCCATTTTCTTTATGCCCAGTGCAGCGACACCTGCACTGCACTGCGCCGAAGTTGATGTCCCCCCGGGTGCAGCGAGGGGGCTGGCGCGCTGCCACTACAGCGGACTTTGCAGGAAACCGCCGCACTCGCTCGTGGTGAGGCCAATCGGCGATTCCTCACTGCACGCGGAAGACGACCGGTTCGGAAAGGGTCTGATTACCGGCCAGATCCACCGCCAGCACTTCAAGGCGGTGTTCGCCCCGCCGTGCGTCCCACACCAGTGCGTAGGGAGGCTGGCGCGCCTCGCCAATGGCGCGCCCGTCCAACCGCCATTCCACCCGCTGCAAACCGATGTTATCACTGACTTCTGCCTGAAGGGTGATGGTGGGCTGATCGGTGAATACCTGCCCCTCCAGCGGGTAGGGGATGCCCACCTGCGGCGGGGTGTTATCCACCGTTACCTGCAGCAGGCTGGTTTCTACCCGTTGATCGCGGCGCACGACCAGCAGACGCACCACATACAGCCCTTCCAGCCCCCGCGTATCCCAGCGGGCGAGAAGGGCGTTTTCCACCGGCTGATCGGTGCTTTCCTGAATCGCAACCCACGCGGTGGGGTTAATGCCCTGCCCGACCTGAAGGCTGTACGAGGCGAAATCGGCACCGCCGGCAGTACCGATCAGTTCGACTACCCCGCCGACCACGCTGAAGGGAAGCGGCCGGCTGATTTGAGCATTGGGGTTGGGCGGCGGCTGTTGCACCAGATCGTACTCGGTGGGCGGCAGGGGCAGGCCGGCCGAACGCGCCCATTCCTCTGCCTGCGGCGGGACAACCAGAAAAACGCGTTCTTCCACCAGTTCCGGCGGGGTGAAAACGGTGGCCAGCCGGCCGGTTTCGCGGTTGATTTGAAAACGGCGGTAGAGGTTATCCACGCCGGTGGGCTGGTTGTTTTCCAGAAAGACCTCGCTGACGCGGTTGGGGCATGCTTCACCGGGCAGCAGGCCGGAAGGATCGCACACTTCCACCCGCGCCAGACCGGGCGGCATCGGCCAGTTTTGCATCGGTTGATTGCGGTGCAGGTGCTGCATCAGTGCGTGCCAGATGCCAGCCGCCGGTAAAACCCCCGGTGCGGGGGCGTTTTCATCCTCACTGCCCAGCCAGATAAGGGCAACAAACTGAGGAGTATAACCGGCGGCCCAGGTAGAACGTCCGGAATCGGCCTGACCGCTCTTGGCGCCGGCCGGACGGCCGATTTCCAGCGGGTTGGGGTAGCCCAGCGTGCGCCAGCGGGCGGCTTCATCGCTGAGCACATGATGCACCAGATAAGCCAGCTGACTGCTCACCACCGTGCGGCTGTGGGGCTGCTCCCCCCATTCCACTGCGCCGCCGCGGTAATCTTCCACCCGCAGCACCCAGCGCGGCTGAGGAAAATCGCCCTCGCTGCGGATGACGCCGTTCAGGCTGCCCAGCGTGGCAAAAACGCCGTAGGCGTGGGCCAGTTCCAGCAGGCTGAGCGGCTCGCCATCGGTGAGGACGCTCTCTTCCTGCACCGGCAGGCGGTACTGTTCGAGGCCGAGATTGTGGAAGGTTGCGCTCAACGCCGCGCCGCCAATTTGGGCATAGACGGCACGCAGAGCGGGCCGGTCATCGTTGACCAGCGCGCTGCGCAGGCGCAAGGGGCCGTCGTATGGTTCATCGGCTGAGGCGCTGCCATCCTCCTCATCCATGGGAATATCCCACACCAGCGAAGCCGGCGAAAGCCCGCGCGCAAAACCGGCCAGCGCCAGAAACGGGTTTTGCAGGCTGCCGGGCGAATGCGGACTTTGCTGACCGCTTTCGCCTTCCACAGAGGTATCGCCGGTGAAGGCCAGCACTTCGCCGGTGAGTGGATCGAGAACGACCGCGCTGGCCTGCCAGAGGC
Source organism: Chloroflexota bacterium (assembly GCA_040754815.1). Taxonomy (GTDB): domain Bacteria; phylum Chloroflexota; class Anaerolineae; order Anaerolineales; family Anaerolineaceae; genus Bellilinea. The sequence continues at coordinate 1,203 of JBFMBX010000016.1, read as the reverse complement.
CGCCGGCGCGCGGTGAGCGCAGCGGCAGGGCCGGCAGCAGGCGGGCGGCTTCGCATTCGGCGGGGGCCGGCAGCGGAGGTTCGTTCAGCCGCGCCAGCTGCGCCTGCAGGGTGCAAACCACCTGCTGCTGCAGGCCGGCATCCAGCGTGGTGATGATGCGCAGCCCGCCGCGTTCCAGCCGTTCGCGCCCCAGCACCTGTGCCATCTGGTTGACCACCTGAGCGGTAAAGGCGTGCGCCGTCCCCGCCGGGGCGGCCGGCTGGCGCAAATTGAGCGGGGTTTCTTTGGCCTGCTGGTAAGCGGCCTGATCCAGCAGCCCCAGCCCCAGCATCCGCAGCAGGACGGTTTGCTGGTTTTCCAGCGCTGCGGCGGGGGCATCCAGCGGGTTGAGGGCGGGAGCCTGCAGGGCGGCCAGCAGCAGGGCCACTTCGGCGGCGTTGAGCGCACTGGCGGGCTTGCCCAAAAATGCCTGAGCGGCCGCATCGGCGCCGTAGGCCAGATGCCCGAAGGCGGCGCTGTTGAGGTACCATTCCAGCACCTGCTCGTGCCCGTAGGCGGTCAACAACTGGTCGGCCAGCAGGCGCAGGCGCAGGGTGCGCAGCCAGCCCGGTGGTTCATCGGGCGGCAGCAGCCAGTCGGCCGCCAGCCGTTCGGGAATGGTCAACGGGCGGGAATCGTCCAGCTCCGTCAGGCGCAGGCCACTGCGTTCCCAGAAAGGGGGGTCGAGCAAAGCGACGGCGGCTTGTGCCAGCAGCGGGGTGAAGGCCTCACCGCGGGCCGGGTCGAGATAAAGGTAGCGGCGCGACACACCGGCATTTTCCAGCACGAGCAGTTCCACCTGACCGGTGCGGTCATACAGGCGGGTGGGTTGAGTGAGCGCGCCGGTTTGCGGGTCGAACAGGCTTTCCAGCAGATAGACGGAAGGCAGGCCGGCGCTCAACCGGGCGTAGAAATAAGAAAGCCCCAAAACGGCGGCAGCCAGCAGGGAAAGGCTGGCCGCCAGCACTGCCCACGCGCCACGCCGGGTGCCGTTCAGCACACGGCTGTGGCGGTCGGCACGCCGCAGACGTCGGTTTTTGACCAGCAGGGTGGTTTCAATACGGCGCACAGGTCAGGGAGTTGCAGAGGGAGGTGAGGTGGGGGAAGCCGGGCGCGCCGTAAAAGTCCGCGTGGGAATGGGGGTGCGGGTGGGGGTGAGCGTGC
>JBFMBX010000015.1:0-40008 GCA_040754815.1 Chloroflexota bacterium | reverse complement strand
GACTTCTTGCGTGGGCGCCAGCGTGATATAATCCATTCGGGTCTTCTCCGGTTCTTTGTGTTTTGGTGAACAAAAGTATACCGAAGAAGACCTTTTATTTTGTCAAGCTACTTTGTGAAAACCCTGGATTTTACCCCCTGATTCATTAGTTTATGGGAATGGAAAGGGTGTCACCGTTCCTTTCTGGATGGGGGCAAGTAAATTCACGGCAAATTCGCTGATTTCCAAGCGGGTGGTTTCGTCCGCTTCTTCTAATCCAAGGCTGTTGAGGGTCATGCGGATCTGACTGCCATCTAAACCGCTTTGATTGAATTCAAATGGCTGCAACTGGATGAACCAGCGCAATAAGCGGCTCAGTTGCTCCGGAGTCAGGCGCATAATTCCGGGGTTTTGACTGGCTTGACCACGACAGTAATATTGAACGCTCCAGCCGTTAAGATATACTTTCAAACCATCACAGAATTCCTGAGGAGAACCTTCCCGACTCCAGTTCAAAGCAGGGACGCTGCTCAGGTATCCATCTACACTGGCCAGAATTGGGTTGGGTTCGATCGTGGAGGCTCGAAATTCGAAAATGTGCTCATCCACACCAAGGCGGATGAGCTGACCTTCGACAGATATTTGAGTGCAGGGGATTTCTGCAATGGATATTTCCAGACATCCATCTGCGAAGATGGTTTTTCGGTCGCTGAGGATTTGGATCGCATCGGGATTGTAGCCCATCAAGCCGGCCAGATATTGAACGGCCTGCAAAGCCAGTTGTGAAGGTTGCTCCACTGGCCGGATGGGACGAATGATCACACCGTCCATGTCGGTGTGATAGGTGTAGGTGCGATCTTCATAGCGTAAAATGACCAGCAGGCCGGGAATTTCGTCTTCCTGACAAAGTTCGCCCGGGTCACCTGCTTCAAGGCAGGAATTTTGCCATATTTGGGATTCAATGGTCTGGATGGTGATGGCCTGCGGTGAAACGTTTAGTTCACGGGCAAGTTCGCGCTGAGCCTGCAATGCACCGGCCGGCGGCTGAATAAAGCCGCCGTCCTGGGGCGGAAGAGTGGGGGGTTGCACCGGTGTCTGGCCAGACGACGAACAGGCTGATAAGAGGATGCCGATAAAAAGAAAGGTCAAAAAAGTTTGTGTTCGATTAAACATCGGGTATGATTGTAACGGATTATACTCACTTTGTTGACAGTTCACCTGATTTATCAAGAGAATTTTTCAAAAATCGGTAATATTTTCATCTAAAAAGGAGAAAAAAACATGGAAGAAAAATTTTTAGAACTCAAACAGCGTCTGATGGAGATTGCCGATTTGAATAAAGCGGCAGGTTTGCTGGGGTGGGATCAGCGGGTGATGATGCCACCGGCAGGAGCAGCGGCGCGGGCGGAGGTTTTGGCAACGCTGGGAAAAATAGCCCATGAAAAATTCACATCCGTTGAGATGGGGAAATTGCTTGAAGATTTGAAACCATATGAAGAAAGTCTGCCGTCTGATTCGGACGAGGCCAGTCTTATTCGCGTAGCCAGAAAGGATTACGAAAAAAATGTTCGTGTGCCGGCCAGTCTGAGAGCCGAAATGAGCCGCGCTTCATCTCAGGCACAGCAGGTCTGGGTGGAGGCACGTCAGAAGTCGGATTTCCATCATTTCTTACCCATGCTGGAGCGGCAAATTGAACTGCGTCATCGCTACATTGAGTGTTTTCCGAATTTTCAAGATCCGTATGATGTTTTGCTGGATGATTTTGAGCGGGATATGCGTTCAGAAGAAGTTAAAAGCACCTTTGATCAATTAAAAGAAGGTTTATTGCCGTTCATGGAGGCTGTTCGGGAGAGGGCTGACCTCGTTTCCGATGCGCCGTTGCGCGGTCATTTTCCTGTCGAACAGCAGCGGGCCTTCTGTCTTGAAATATTAAAACACTTTGGCTTTGATCCTAACGGTTGGCGGTTAGACCCCACCGTGCATCCATTTGCCAGCAGCATTGCCATTCAGGATATCCGGATTACCACGCGGTATTATGAAAATTTCCTTGCACCGGCATTGTTTGGTTCCATGCACGAATGCGGGCATGGGTTATACGAAAACGGTGTTTCGCCGTCATTAGAACGCACATTGCTGGCGAGAGGGGCATCCCATGGGCTGCACGAGTCGCAGTCTCGCATGTGGGAAAATCTGGTCGGGCGGAGCCTGCCTTTCTGGAGATATTTTTATCCCAAATTACAACAAACTTTTCCTTTACAGTTTTCAATGGTCAGTCTGGATCAATTTTATAAAGCCATCAACAAGGTTCAGCCGTCATTTATCCGCGTAGAAGCCGATGAAGCCACCTACAACCTGCATATCATCCTGCGCTTCGAGATCGAACGCGAAATGATTCACGGCGAAATTGAATTGCGGGACTTACCTGAAGTGTGGAACAGTCGCTTTAAGGACTACTTAGGTCTGGAAGTTCCAAATCACAGTGTGGGTGTGTTGCAGGATATTCACTGGTCCATGGGGTTGATCGGCTATTTCCCAACATACTCGCTGGGCAATATCATCGCCTGCCAGATTTGGGAAAAGGTTCTGGAAGACATACCGGACCTGTTTGAACAGTTCGAACGCGGACAATTTATGGCTTTGCGTGAGTGGCTGCGCGAAAATTTGCACCGGCACGGACGCAAATTTACGCCGAGGGAAACATTGCAAAAAGTGACCGGTAAGGCTGATATTGATGTTCAGCCATATTTACGCTATCTGAAAACTAAATTCGGAGAAATTTACGGGCTGACCGGCGTTTGAAACCTCATTGGTAATTTTGATAAATGGCAAGGACTTTGTCGGCATACGAATAGCCGGCATCCATCGGCCCATAGGCTTTCAGCGCTTCGCGTACATCACCCTTGCGCTGGATTAAACCGGCCAGCATACGCACACCATACTGGATATTGAATTGTGGATCAAACAATTCTTCCATGGATGGACGGTTGGCAAAACAAGGGCCGTTGATACACATAAATTCGGCGGCTTTACCATCACGGGGCATAACCTGCATTAAACCAACCGCACCGCTGCGAGAGTAAGCGTCGGGATTGCCTCCCGATTCTTGCAGCATAACCGCCGCGATCAGGTTGGGGTCAATCTGATATTTGCTGGCAGCCTGCTGAATGTACGCACACCAGCGCAGGATTTTTTCGGGGTAGCGGTCAGAGACCGCGCATTCTTCCTGCTCAACGGTGTTGTTGTTTATTTCTTCCGGATTTTCCTCGGTTACTGGAGGCGGAGTTGGTTGTAAATTGGAGGCCTGAACCGTCTCTGACGGGCTAAATAACAGTCGCGTCAAACCGATCACGATCAAGATGCCTAAAAGCACAGCAGGGAAGAGGGCTTTGGTCGGGTTATTCATCATCAGCCTCCGGATAGAATGACATTGCAGAATTAATGGTCTGGATTGCTGAATATATTATAGAACAATTATTCTATTTTTGGAAGTGTATCCCTGCCGACTTAAGGGTGATTTTTGGATGAGAAGGTCAGTTCTTAATCGTCTCGCTGATTAAATCTTCCAGATACTCCCCCTGGATAACTCTTTCTTTCCAACCCGGCATGAGATGATCTAAAAGCACTCCCTGCGCAAAGCCGGAATAATAAAACAATGTCTCTCCATCCATTTTCGTATTTGCCATGCTTGTCAACTGGGTTTTCCAGAATTGTTTTCGTGAGTTGTAATTCTTCAACCCCAATTTTTCATTGGCTTGAGGAAGTGGCTGGTAATCACTCTCCGCGGCGATTTTGCCGATTTCCAGTTCGGCGTATTTTGCCATGCCTTCCAGCCATTCCCTTTTGCGTTCGTAATCAATCAATGACTCGCTTAACTTTGCCTCATGCCGGCGTTGTTCTCTTATTTGTAAAAATTCTTCAGCAATTCGTATGGCATCTTCGCGAGTGGAAATCTCTGCGGCCTGCTGCAAGATTTTCAATTCCTCTTTCCAGGTGGTCAATAAAGTTTCATCTTCAAAAGGGTATTGATTTTCCCAATTTGCGATCAATTCTGCCTTTTCAAACATCGTTGGATTTTGCTTTGCTTGAAAAACATGGAAGGCTTCGTGGGAAAGGGTGCTGATATATGCTTCGGGTGCGAGAGTCAAATGATGAAAGAATATTTTATAGGGAAATACCTCGCGTATAACCGGTGGCAGTTCTGCATACATCAGGTTATGAAAATAGATCAAGGCATATTCATGGGTCTGGAAGGATGCGGCGATTTGATCTCCAATCTTGACGATAAAATTTTCCGGCGTTTTTTCCGGATCGAGAATATCTGTCTGGTAAATGATTATTCCCTCGTATTCTCTTGACTGCCATTTACCGCCGCGTTGGGAATTGCGTGGGTACATGATCCATCCCTCTGTTGTGGGTTCTTGAATGCCAACGGCAAATGCGGTTGATTCGTTATACACGACCCAGCCGGTTGAATTTTCTGACCATCCGGGAAAGACCCGATTACCGACACTGGATATGAGGTGATCGGCTTCTTTAAGGAGAGTCAATTGATTCTCCGAAAGAGTCTCCGGCTGGCGGGAGGTTTTTGGGATGGTCTGGTTGGTTATAAAAAGAATGGCAACAGCGGTGAGGCAAAGCGCCGAAAATGAATATAAAATGATCAGGAAAAGAGGTTTTCGCCTTTTTGTCATGGTTTATCCCTGTTATGGTGGTGATGTTAATAATGGTATACGCATCTGCTATAATTCAAGTTGCTTGGAAAATTCCTTTCAGGAGCATGGAATGAAGGCAACCAGTTCATTATGGTATAAAAACGCAATTTTCTATGAAGTTTATGTGCGGGCTTTTTATGATAGCAACGGTGATGGTCACGGCGATTTAAGGGGGCTGATTCAAAAACTGGATTATTTGCAAGATTTGGGTGTGGATTGCCTCTGGCTGCTGCCGATTTATCCATCTCCCTTGCGGGATGATGGCTATGACATCGCAGATTACTACAATGTATTACCTGCCTATGGTAACCTGGATGATTTCAAAGAACTGGTCAGGCAGGCTCATGCGCGAGGAATGCGGATCATCACCGATCTAGTGATGAATCACACCTCTGACCAGCACCCATGGTTTCAATCGGCTCGCAGCAGCCGCACTTCTCCTTACCGTGATTATTATGTCTGGTCGGATACAGACCAGAAATATCAAGATGCGCGCATCATTTTTCTGGATACCGAAAAATCTAACTGGACGTGGGACGAAACTGCCGGTCAATTCTACTGGCATCGTTTCTATTCTTCCCAGCCCGATCTGAATTATGACAATCCCGCTGTGCGGGAAGAGATGAAAAAAATCATCCGCTTCTGGATGGATATGGGCATTGATGGATTTCGTGCGGATGCGGTGCCGTATCTTTTTGAGCGCGAAGGTACAAACTGCGAAAACCTGCCCGAAACGCACGCATATTTGAAAGAAGTGCGTGCCTTTCTCGACCAGTATTACCCGGATGCGATTCTGTTAGGGGAAGCCAATCAATGGCCGGAGGATGTTTTACCCTACTTTGGCAATGGGGATGAATTGCACATGAATTTCCACTTTCCCCTCATGCCCCGATTGTATATGGCCTTGAAACAGGGGAATATTTCCCCGCTGGAATGGGTGTTTGAACGAACGCCGGCTATTCCCGAAAACTGCCAGTGGTGCACTTTCCTGCGTAACCATGATGAACTGACGCTGGAAATGGTTACGCCGGAGGAGCGGGAATATATGTGGCGCGAATATGCACCCGATCCCAAGATGCGGCTCAATCTGGGCATCCGCAGGCGGCTGGCACCTCTGCTGGATAATGACCAACGCCGGATACGGTTGTTATATTCGATGTTGTTCAGTTTCCCCGGCACGCCCATTGTTTATTATGGGGATGAAATTGGCATGGGAGATAATATTGAGTTGTTCGATCGAAACGGTGTGCGAACACCCATGCAATGGGACGCTTCACCCAACGCTGGTTTTTCAACTGCTTTGCCTTCGCGATGGTATGCGCCGATGATCTCTACGCCGCCATTTGACCCCGCTCATGTAAACGTTGCGGATCAAACCAGGCGGTCAGATTCGCTATATCATTTTTTGAAGCACTTAATTGTCTTACGGAAGGCACACCCGGAACTGGCCAGCGGTGAAATGCGCTGGCTGCAAACAGGTTCTCGTTCGGTTGCGGCTGTTTTGAGAACCGAAAAGAACCGCTGGCTGTGTGCGGTGCATAATCTGTTGGATGTGGTTCAGGAGATCGAACTGCGCTTTCCTCAGGCCAAAGGTAGTTTTCGCGATCTCATTGAAGGAACGCTGATATATCATGCCGATGCAGGCCGTTTGACTCTCCAGCCCTACCAGACAGTCTGGTTTGCCGGCACGATGGATCAGGGATAAGCCGACTATTTTTTGTTGTGAGCCAGAAAGACAATGCGTGTCAGTCCTGCTTCGAGGAGCCGGCTGAGATCCTCGATTAAAAATTCGAGTTCAGCCTGAGCCATCGAAGCAGGATCTTTGATTTCTCTATTCTCGCCGTTCATTTCACTCAGCAGGTAAATTCGTTCCGCCAGATTTGGAAAGACATGCTGGATGGATTCTTTATGGCCGTGTTCCATGACCAGTATGAGATTATGACTGCTGAGCAACCCTTCATTTACTTCCTGAGCGCGGTGATTTGTCAGATCCAAACCTTTTAGGGTGCCAACTCTTATCACTTCGGCGGGAGGCGGTTCTCCTTTTTGAACCCATGTGCCGGCGCTGTTGATTCGCCAGCGAGGCAGGGTTCGGCTTTCACGCAGAAGAATTTGGCGAAACAGAGCGGCAGCCAGCGGAGAACGAATGCGGTTGGCGGTACAAACGAACAGCACCGAAGGACGATTGAGGGGTGCAGTTCCTGCGGAAGAAAACAAATTAACGCTCCATGCTGACAACTTGCTGTTCCCAGCGGTGCCAGTCACCAAATCGTTCTTCTAAAATCCGTTTTCCCTCGCCGGGGCAGGGTAAACCGGCCAGTTCCAGATCGGCATCCACCATGATGCGCACCAGTTCGTGGAAGCGCACTTTGGGCTGCCAGCCCAATTCACGGCGGGCGCGGCTGGCATCTGCCAGCAGGTAGTCCACCTCCGTTGGGCGGAAATAACGCGGATCAATTCTCACGTAATCTTCCCATTTCATGCCGGCATAACCAAAGGCTTCTTCCAAAAACTCACGCACCGAGTGAGATTCGCCGGTACCGATCACATAATCGTTGGGTTTATCCTGCTGCATGATCAGCCACATGGCTTCAACATACTCCGGTGCGTAACCCCAATCTCTTTTGGCATCCAGATTGCCGAGGTAAAGGTATTTTTGTTTACCGGCTTTGATGGCAGCAATGGCGCGGGTGATCTTGCGGGTGACGAAAGTTTCACCGCGGCGGGGTGACTCATGGTTAAAAAGAATGCCGTTGCAGGCAAAAATGCCGTACCCTTCACGGTAGTTGCGGGTTAGCCAGTAAGCATACACCTTGGCAGCCGCATAAGGACTGCGCGGTTCGAAAGGAGTATCTTCGTTTTGGGGCGGTTTTGCCCCGCCAAACATTTCACTGGAGGATGCCTGGTAAAACTTCTCCTCGAAACCGCTTTTACGGATGGCTTCGAGAATTCGGGTGGTGCCCAGGGCAGTAACATCCCCCGTGTATTCGGGCATATCGAAGCTGACACGGACATGACTTTGAGCGGCCAGATGATAAACTTCATCCGGGCGAACGTTGTAGATAATGTTGGAGATCGTCTCGGCTACGGATATATCACCGTAATGCAGATAGAGGCGGACTTCTCCACCGTTGGGGTGCGGATCGCGGTAAATGTGATCAATGCGGCGGGTGTTGAAGGTAGATGCCCGTCGAATGATGCCGTGAACTTCGTAGCCTTTGGAAAGCAGCAACTCGGCCAGATATGAACCATCCTGACCGGTAATGCCGGTAATTAACGCTTTTTTCAAATTGTCCTCCTGAGACCTGTGTTAGGATACTGGTCTTGTAATTGGTGAACGAAAGTATAACGCAAGCCTGAAAAAACTGTCAAACTAAATCCGGCAGGGGAACGCCCCTGCCGGATTCTGGTTTCTGCAAGGCTCATTTCAGGCCGGTTGTTCGACGACCGCTTCTTCTTTGCGGAAGGTAAGTTGAGTATCACCTTCTTTGTAATCTACAATAATGCGGTCACCCCGCTGGAACTGACCGGAAAGAACGGCGATGGAGAGCGGGCTTTCGATGTGCTTTTGGAGAGCGCGGCGGAGAGGACGGGCACCAAAGGCAGGATCATAACCAACCTCGGCCAGCCACTTGCGCGCCCCTTCGGTCAGCACAACATCCAACCCGTGTTCTTTCAACCGTTCGCTCACCTCTCTCATCTGCAAATCCACAATTTGATACATTTGCTCCAGTTTCAAAGGTGAGAACATGATGATTTCATCAATACGGTTCAGAAATTCGGGGCGGAAGGTGCTCTTAAGCGCTTTTTGGATTTTTTCGTGTTGGGCGCGGTTTTCATCGGTGGAATCTTCGCTCAAGAAGCCCAGCGTCCCGCCCTGCCGTACGAATTCGGTGCCAAGGTTGCTGGTCATGATCAGCACGGTATTGCGGAAATCTACCACCTGACCCTGTCCATCGGTGAGTCGGCCGTCATCCAGAATTTGCAGCAGCGCATTCCAGACTTCGGGGTGGGCTTTTTCGATTTCGTCAAAGAGGATGACCCGGTAAGGTCGGCGGCGGACGGCTTCGGTTAACTGCCCGCCTTCCTCGTAACCCACATAGCCGGGTGGAGCACCGAACAAGCGTGAAACGGTATGTTGTTCGCGGTATTCGCTCATATCCAGCCGCACCAGGGCATCTTCATCGCCGAAGAGAAATTCGGCCAATGCTTTGGCCAATTCGGTTTTACCAACTCCGGATGGACCAATAAAGATAAATGAACCGATTGGGCGGTGAGGGTCTTTGAGACCGGCGCGGGCGCGGCGGATGGCATCCGAAATCGCATGGATGGCTTCTTCCTGCCCGATGACCCGCTCACTCAATCGCTCTTCCATGTGCAGCAAACGTTCGGCCTCCGATTCCATCATTTGACTGACGGGAATGCCGGTCCACTGGGCAACCACCTGCGCAATGTCATCCACATCCACTACTTCGTCAAGTTTGTGTTCGGCTTCCCATTTATCGCGCAACTGGTTGAACTCGGTTTCGAGGCGCAGCCGTTCGGCTTTCTTGCGCGCGGCACGTTCGTAATCGCGTTCGATGCCGGCCTGTTCCTCTTCGGCACGCAATTTTTCCAATTCGGTTTTCATTTCCTTAAGTTCCGGCGGCAATGAGAACAGAGCCACGCGCAATTTAGCGGCGGCTTCGTCCATCAGGTCAATGGCTTTATCCGGCAGGTGACGGTCGGTTACATACTGAGCCGAAAGCCGGGCAGCGGCTACCAGCGCTTCATCGGAGAAACGAACTTTATGATGTGCCTCGTAACGGTCTCGCAGCCCCATGAGCATTTTGATGGTATCTTCAACGCTCGGTTCATCCACATACACCGGTGCAAAGCGGCGTTCCAGCGCCGAATCCTTTTCAATGTGCTTGTGGTATTCATCCAGTGTAGTCGCACCAATGCACTGCAACTCACCGCGTGCCAGTGCCGGTTTAAGCATATTGGATGCGTCCATGGCACCCTGCGCCGCACCAGCACCGACCACAGTATGCAATTCGTCAATGAAGAGGATGATTTCGCCTTCCGAGCGCTGTACTTCTTCAATGGCGGCTTTGAGCCGTTCCTCGAATTCACCGCGGAAGCGGCTGCCGGCGATCATTGCGCCAAGATCGAGGGAGACAACCCGTTTGCCCATCAGGATTTCCGGCACATCGTTGCTGGCAATTTTCTGAGCCAATCCTTCGACGATGGCGGTCTTACCAACCCCGGCTTCACCGATCAAAACCGGGTTGTTTTTGGTGCGCCGGGAAAGGATTTGCATTACACGGCGGATCTCATTATCCCGCCCGATGACGGGATCCAGTTTGCCTTCGCGGGCCAGTTGAGTCAGGTCGCGCGAGTATTTTTCAAGGGTGCGGTAGCGCGTTTCAGCTTGCGGGTCGGTCACTCGCTGCCCGCCGCGCAATTGCATGATGGCATCCAGCACGCGTTCGCGAGTCAGGCCGTTGCTTTCCAGCAGGCGGGATGCAGGTGTGTTGCGCTCGCTAAGAATGGCCAGAAAGATATGTTCGGTGGAGATATACTCATCCTTCAGGCGGCTGGCTTCCTCGTTGGCTAAATCTACAATCCGTTTGACTCGGGGGGTGATGAAAATCTGCCCGGCGCCGCCGCCAAAAATGCTGGCTTTCGGGCTGGTGCGAAGAATGTAATCCAGCCGGTCTGCGAGCATGTTCGGGTCAACCTTCAAAATTTCCAGGATTTGAGAGATGACCCCTTGAGGCTGCTCGATCAAGGCGAGCAGAATATGTTCCGTATCAATCTGGTTATGTCCATAGCGCTGGATGATTTCAGCAGCGCGTTGGGCGGCTTCCTGTGCTCTTTCGGTAAAACGATCAAATCGCATCATAATTAAAGTTCCTCAGTTTTCTGGTTGGACAATGCCCACGATGAAATTATAGCATTGCCATCATCAGCATTTTACAACTTTATTATAAGAAATCTATCATCATATTCATTTTAGGGGTTTTCATGTAAAGCGACAAGTTACCCTTCGGCATGGTATACGATTTTGCCTTCAACGATAGTGAAAAGTATTTTTCCGGTCTGATCCATGAGAAATAAATCAGCATCTTTGCCGGTTTCGAGACTGCCTTTTTGATGGGCGATGCCGAGCAGGCGGGCAGGATACAGAGAGGCGCTCAAAATGGCTTCTTCCAGCGGGAGGCCGGTGGCATTCATAAAATTGTGAAGGGCCTGATCCAGTGTGAGAACACTGCCCGCCAGCGTGCCATCCATCAAGCACACTCTGCTTCCCTTGACCTGAACCGGGCGGTTATCCAGGACATATTGGCCCTCGGGTAATCCCGTAACCCGGGTACTATCCGAGATGAGGACAATTCCTTCCACACCGCGCAACTGGTAGAGAATGCGCTGGACAATGGGGTGTACATGAATATTGTCGGCGATCAGCTCGCAGCGCAGTTCGGGCATGACGAGGCCCGCCCCCACAGTACCCGGTTCCCGGTGATGTAGAGGGCTCATGGCATTGAAGCAATGAGTCAAGAGACGTACTCCCCGCTGAACCGCAACCCGCATTTGTTCAAAGGTAGCGCTGGTATGACCAGCCGCAACGGTAATCCCCCGATTAACGCACTCATCAATCAACCAGAAATTTTCAGGAATTTCCGGGGCAAGAGAAATGACCTTGACCATCTCGTGACTGATGAGGGAAAGGGCTTCTTCCCTGTTTGTTGCCAGCCGAATGAACTGAATTGCCTGAGCGCCGGCACGATTTGGGTTCAGATAAGGGCCTTCTAAATAAGCACCCAGTAAAGTAGCCCCGCCTCGAATGCGACCGTATGCATTGCCGATAGCATCCAGAACTTTAAGCAGCATGGTTTGGGGTGCAGCCCAGGTGGTGGCGAGAAATGCCGTAATTCCACGACTTGCCAGAAAACGGGCAATTTCTTCGATTGCATGCTGGTCTGCATCCATGAATTCATAGCCCATTGCGCCGTGAATATGGAGGTCAATCAGGCCGGGTAATAAGTAATTTTGACGAGCGTCTATTTTTTCCAGAGGCTCAGTTTTGAATTCAGGTGGGTCACCTTCACCCAGCCGGGTGATAGTGCGGTTTTCGATCAATAACCAGCCGGGTGAAAGCACACCGGTGGGAGTATGAATTTTTGCGTTCCAAATCAGGGTAGCCATATCACATCCTCATCAAATTCATTTTGATTGTAATCTGAAAACTATTTCGGTGCTGGATTTGAAGGGGGGTGAGTGAAAATTCTCTTTTCCGGAAGAGGGGGAGGGCCGGCAGGTTTTCAAGTATTCCTAAACGGTGTACAATTTTATCAATGGAAGCCGCGCTTAATCCCTATCGTCAACACATCCGCCCAATTCGGAGTCGAAAGGATATTTTAGCGGTGGCGGACCTGATAGAGATTTGCTTTGCCGATCACATGGATGTGGATGGGCATGAGTATGTCCACCACCTGCGCCGATTTGCAGTGCCAGAAGAGGGGCTGGCGGGTAAATTGCTGGAACCATTCCAACTGCCGGTACGAGGGTTGGTCTGGGAGGAAGATGGTAGAATCGTGGGTAACCTGAGCCTGATCAACCTGAACCGGCATGGAAAACGGTATAACCTGATTGCCAATGTGGCAACTCATCCTGATTATCGCCGCCGCGGTATTGCGCGTCATTTGACTGAAACGGCTTTGCAGCAGATTCGTGAAGCGGGTGAAAAGGAAGCGTGGCTGCATGTAAGGGAAGATAACCCTGTTGCATACCATTTGTATCTTTCGTTGGGATTTCGGGAAGAAAACCGGCGCACGAACTGGCTGTGGGAACCGCAGCATGGGTTTTTCCAAAAAGTGAAAAACGAAAGCATCCACATCACGCCTCGACATGCCGCGGATTGGCAATTCCAAAGTCAGTGGCTGGATGAAATTTACCCACCTTCGGTTGCGTGGAATTTGCCGCTCGATAAGAACCGTCTGAAGCCCAATTTTTGGAAAGACCTCTGGCTTTGGTTGAACGGCAGTCCGCTCATGCATCTTTCCGCACGAAAAAAGGATCAACTGGTGGGGGTTGTTTCATGGCAACCCACAGGCGCTTATGCCGATATGCTGTGGGTCACAGCACGAAAAGAATGGGAAGAAGAAGGGATAGCCGTTCTTCTGTCGGAGATGAGGCGGCGGTTACATCTCAACCGACCTTTGACGGTCAACTACCCTGCGAATCGCGCAGTAGAAGGTTTCCGTCAGGCCGGTTTTCACCCGCATGTCACTTTAATCTGGATGCGGATTCAATTTTAGATAGGAGGATAGTCGTCATGAAGAAACTATTGATACGATTGGTGATTAATGCAGTGGCATTGTATGCTGCGGTGGCATTGTTGAAAGATACTTATATCTTTCCTAACGATCCGGATAACTGGCTCAGCTTTATCTGGCTGGCGGTCATTTTTGGGGTAGTTAATGCGGTGATCAAACCGCTGTTGATGGTGATGAGCTGCCCAATTATCATACTGACATTGGGACTCGGCACGCTCTTGATCAACACCCTGATGTTCGTGCTTGCAGGCTGGATTGGCACACAATTTGGAGTGGGTTTTGAAGTCAACGGTTTTTGGGGTGCGTTTTTCGGTGCCATTATCACCAGCGTGGTCAGTTTTGTGCTAAGTCAATTGTTGAAGGATGAGTTGAAATAATCATCCAAAATAAAAAAACGCCCGCTACAAGCAGCGGGCGTTTTTCATTGCCATTTTTTACGGCATGGTGAAGCGCAGCAGAACGCGGTTCAGCGGGTCGCTTACCCAGACATGCCCATCCGAATCCACTGCAACGGCGGCTGCAAGACCGAAACCGTCAATACCCGTGCTGTAAGTTCCCCACGTGCGCACAAATTGCCCTTCCTCGGTGAACTGAATCACCCGATAACCCTCCGGGTCGGTGATGAATACATTTCCCTTGTTATCTACGGCGATGTACGGTTTGTTATCCAGCGATTGACCGAACCAGCCCACCACCTGCCATTCTCTCACAAAGAAGGTTTTTCCACTCTGGGGATCAATTTGAAAAACCTGCACGCGTTGATTCCAGGTATCGGTTACGAAAATCTGATCCTGAGCGTTGATGGCAATGCCAACCTGTTCATCGAACTGGCCCGGGTCAATGCCCGCACTGCCAAACTCATCAATGTAATTGCCGTTTTGATCGAAAATGACGATGCGTTTATTACCCGTATCGGTGACGAACAGTCTTCCTTTGGAGTCGAAAGCTAAATCACGGGGTCCCCAGAAAGCTTCTGGCGCTACCCCCTGACCGAAAAAGCCCCACATGGTCACAAATTGACCATCGGCAGTAAATTTTTGAATGCGGTGATTCCAGGTATCGGCAACAAAGACTGAACCATCGGGGGCAACCGCTATGCCCCATGGTTCATAAAATGTGCCGCCGGGAGCCTCACCTTCGGCTACGTTCGCAAACGAACCCCAACGGTGCAGCAACTGGCCGTCGGGAGAGAAATGTAAAATTTGATGTAAGCCGGTATCGGCAACATACATTGTGCCGTCCGGAGCAAAAGTGATTTTACGGGGGGCTCCCAATTCAACGCCGCTGCCCGGCTGGCCAATGACCTGATCGGGGGTCAGATTGACAATGCCGCTGACATACGGATCGGTCTGTTGAGGTTCACCAACGGAAGGTGCGGCCCCGTAATTCCAGATTTGCGCCAGAATGTCATTGCGAATGTACATTTTCAGCTTCTGGGATGGCTGCCATGTTTCCAGCGTCAGATTGGGGTTATTGGTCAATTGGGCGTATTCGGTATAATCGCGGTCGCGCCAGATTTTGAAAAGCGCGGAGCGCATGGCAGGGTTGCGCAAGGCATCCCAGATTCGCTGCCAGGTCAAATTGTAGTAATCCTGCATTGGCCACCACAAGCGCTGATATTCAAAACTCTGGAAATAACCACGGGTAATCGAATCCAGGCGGGACCAGTTGTTTTCTCCGGCGATGATGATGGGTGATTCGCGCAGGTCGCGGGTGACATTATCCGTAAAGTAGCGCTTGTTGGGGTAATCCCGGAAATACCACCAGTAGGGGTACAGGGCATCGTTATCATAGGCCACATTGATATTTTTACCGCTGGTGGTGCGGCGGGATATTTCTTCCACCTGAGCCAAAATGTCTTTTGGTCCGCGGGCGGCGTGAGCATATACCAGAAACTCTTTGGCGGTATCGTAATTGATGTAATTGGCGGTGAAAGCGGTTCGAGCCGTTAGAACAGCCAAGTACACCGTAATACCGGCAACAAAAAGGCGCAAAATTCCCGAGGGTGTCCAATCGCGGAGTAATCGTAAAATACCCCAAACCGAAAAGCCAAATGCCAGCAGCGAGAAAACAAAAGCAGAGGTGGATTGAAGCTGTTCGAGCGTGTTGCCTTGAAACGGCGGCTGCGGTCCAAGCAGAGAACCGAATAAACCACTCAGACTGCTCAACGCCACCGGAACGAGGATCAAAGCCAGCCAGCCGTGCTGTTCTTTCAACTTATGCCACGGTGTCGTTTCAACCAAATAACCAAAACCCCAGGCCGCGGAAATGAGAAACGGCACGGCTATGTGAACGGTAAGCCAGGGCATTTTTTCTCCGGCGATGGAGTAGGCTATCAGGGCGGTAAAAGACCAGAAGAGGAATAAGGCCAGGATGGGCAGCGGTCTTTCTTGATTAAAGACGAGGGATGAGGGCTCATCTTCAGACCCGGTTTTCACATCGCTGCTTTCAGTTTCCACATCCACATTGACCGGCTGTGGGGAAAAGCGGCGGTTGCCGGCGCTGAGACGCTCAGCAGCAAAAGCCGAGAGAAGGTTGTACTTTGTGCCGAAATAAATTGCCAATAAGGTACCGAAGAGCGCTAAAAATTCGTAAATGGGTAATTGAATGAGAATGTAATAATAAAATGGCTGTTCCCCGCGGTGAACACCCTGTTGTTCCAGCCAGTATCCCAGCGAACCAATGATACCGGTGAAGAAACCGAAACCATTTGTGAAAAATGTGGTGTAAAAAACGGTGAAAATTCCATAAAAAATGGCAAAATTGACCAGCCACAGCCTCGGTTTCCAGAGAAAGCCAATTCCAAAGGCAATGGCGGTCATTGCGACCAGAAAAATTCCCGTTCGAAGGATGCTTTCTGGGGAGTAATCAATGGGGTTCCAGTTTTGGCGCAGCAATGAGCCGATGATTTTCACAGGAAAGGCCGTCAGCAGGGGCAGGATGAGCGATCCGATGAGCATCAGCATATCGAATGAACGATCCTGCTTGAGGGCATTCCAGCCGATGTTTCGCAGCAAAATTACGACAGCAATAACGGCCAGAACCAGTGCCACAATGACACCGCCCAGCTCGATGATTTGAATGGGAGTGAAGGACTGTCCGACGGCTTGTTGAATCTCGCCCGTATCTTTGTTGACGATGGCATTCCAGCCGGCAAGGATGACCACGAAAATCAGCAGAAGTAATGCCCCCGAGAGCAGGGTCATAAATAATCTGCGCGCGTGGTGATTCTCCCAGCGGGCTTTGCCGATACGATCCATGAACAGGAACGCTAGAAAGATGAGCAGTTGAGCGGTATAAATATAAGCAGTTTCTTTTGTGGCAAACTGCAATGCTGTAACTGCGGTGAGAAGGTACAGCATTTTATGTTCGCCCTTTTCAAGGTACCGCAGCACGGCAAAGAGAGTTAAGACCGCATAGAGCGCTACGAAAGCCTCGTTGCGCGTATAACGCCCATAAAAAAGCAGGTATGGGGAAATGAGAAATAAATAGCCGCCAATCAATGAACCGATCTTGCCGAGATAGCGGCGAAAGCCAAAGGTTACAAACAAAACTGTAGCCACACTGTAAAGGGCAGCCGGGATGCGCGAGGTAAAGTCATTGGCGCCAAAAAGGAAATATGAGAGCGCAACCAGATGAAATTGTACCGGCCCGTGTGTAACCGGATCGTGACGATAACCCTTACCGATGGAAAGATCATAGGACGGCACGACGTGGTTAACTTCATCGTGACTCATCACTCTTTCGCCCAAAATGTAAAATCGGCTGAACAGGGTCAGGCCGATCAGCACGGCTATGAGGATAATATAGGGGGTGAGGTGAGGGAGGGAATGAAAGAGGGGGCGATCCAGCCAGGATGGGGTGGGTGGTGATTCGCGGTTGGTTTCCATAACACTCAGCAGTGATCAATAAAATTTTGGTTATTCAGATGATGATGACTATACTTTAAGTTTTATTTTCTGACAAGTCTGCGATGTCCGGTTGACGGAATTTCCTATCGATTCTATACTCTTTAGAGTACCCCGTATCCATCATTTTCGAGGAATTTTATGTCAAAAATCAGCCGTTATACCATGTTTGCCCTTTTGTATTTTGCGCAGGGAGCGATACTCAGTTACTTCACCGCATTAAACTCGTTGTACTTGTTAACGTTCGATTTGAGTATGAGTCAAATCGGGCTGGTTGGTGCAATCGGGCTGATTCCATTTGTTTTGAAAATATTTTTGGGTATGCTGAGTGACCGATTGAATCTGGCGGGGTGGGGGCATCGCAAACCGTACATCCTCATCGGCTTGCTGGTTCAGAGTGTTTGTTTGTTGATCGTTCCCCAAATCAACCCGTCCACTCAGTATGGGTTATATGCTTTGCTGGCGTTCCTGCTGATGACGGGTATGGCTTTATATGATACCTGCACAGATGGATACGCGTTGGATACAACCCCCAGCGAGGAACAAGGCACCATTCAGGGTTTTATGGTTGGCGGCAGGGCAGTTGGGGTTGTTGCCATATCGGCATTGCTTGGGGTGCTGGTGGAAAACTGGGGCTGGCCGGTTGCGTTTTACAGTTTAGCGGTGCTGTCACTCGTTCCCTTGCCGCTGGTGTGGCAAATCCGGGAATTCCCGCGCAAGGAAGAGCAGCAGTTCACATGGTCGGCTTTTAAGGCCTTTACCCACATTTCTGTCATTTCGCTGGCAGTGCTGGGGGCGTTATATTCACTGATCATCAATGGGGCAAACCAGTTGGTCAATCCATTTTTACAGAGCCGCTTCGGAATTTCTTATTCAACCGCCGGTTTTATCACCACCATTTGGGGAATCGGTGTAGTGCTTGGTTCGCTTGCCGGTGGGCGTCTGACCGACCGGTGGGGAAAGCGTCAGTCGGTCATTCGGGCAATGTTTTTATCTCTGGCAGCAATTTTCCTGCTGGCATTTACCGGTGCGGCCTGGATGGTGTGGCCGTTGGTGGCTCTTTTCGGTCTGGCGTTTGGTTTTTATGAAACGGTTTATTTTGCCGTTTCAATGAACAAAACCGACCCGCGCATTGCCGCTTCGATGTTTTCTATTTTGATGGCGGTGGCAAATATCGGCACAGGGGTGGGACTGGCGCTGAGTGGCAGTATGACCGATGCACTCGGTTTTGGCAATACATTTATTATTCTGGCGGTATTGAATCTGCTGGCTTTGCCGCTGGTGGGATTAATCTTTCCAAAACGGCGGACGGCACTAACTCCAGTTTCCTGAAAGGGATTGAAGATATGGACAATGAGAATTCCACCACCAATCTGCCTGTTCCTTTTCCGGATAGTTATTGGGTAATGCCTGGTAAATTACTGGCCGGTGAGTATCCCGGTGCAATGGAAGAGCATACTGCCCGCAAGAAACTCATTCGTTTATTGCAGAGCGGAGTCAATGCCATCCTCAATTTGACCGAAGAAGGTGAATTGGTGGAATATCATCCATGGCTGCAGGAAGAAGCAGCCGATTTGGGGTTGGAAGTTGACTTCAAAAGAATGCCGGTTGTAGATTTTTCTGTTCCGGGCGTTGTGGAAATGATTCGGATACTCGATCAGATTGATGAGTGGTTGAATGCGGGAAAAACCGTTTATGTGCATTGTTTTGGCGGAATTGGGCGTACGGGTATGGTGGTGGGGTGTTATCTAGTGAGGAAGGGGATGCAGCCCGAAGTAGCCTTGCAGCGGGTTGCGGAATTGCGGTATGGCACGCCGGATGGCTGGAAACGGTCGCCGGAAACAGAAGAACAGAGGCAGTTTGTGTTGAACTGGCGGGTTGGACAATGAAGTGAGGTGGATAAATCAGTGGATGTAGAAATTATTCCCTTTGATATGAAATATTACGAGGCGGTTTACCGATTGTGGCAGTCTTGCGAGGGGATTGGATTGAGCGAGGCTGATGCGCCGGAAAGAATTCAGTCTTATCTTGACCGCAATCCGGGATGTAGTTTCATTGCCCGGCAGGGCGATTGCATACTCGGCGCGGTTTTAGGCGGTCACGACGGCAGGCGGGGATATTTGCATCATCTGGCAGTGCTGCCCGAGGCTCGTAAAAAGGGCATTGGAAGCCGTCTGGTGGATGCGGCCTTGCAGGCAATCCGGCAGCAGGGCATTGACCGGGTTCATATATTTGTTTATGCGGATAATAAGAGCGGAATTGCTTTCTGGCAGCGGATCGGCTGGAGACTACGGGATCATCTGGTTATCATGTCGGTGGATATCGAGAGTCGGGTTAACCATTAAGGCACTTTTGGCAAGGCCGGCAAATAGTCTCTCTGCTTATTGGCTCAAATCACATCCTTGAGCAGCGTTTCTGCTTCTCTTACGGGGTGGAACAAGTAGCCGCTGAAGCCCACAAGCATTGCTCCCAAACCGCACAAAACCATCAAAAAGCCCATCCCCGTCCCCGGCCCGCTGCCGGTCAGGTCGCTGAAAACTTTAATCCATCCTGTGGGGGTGCGAAAGAGCGGCTCGAATACAAAATCGGCCAGCGTGCCGGCGATTATCGGGGATATGGGGGTGGTCAGCCATGCAATTAAACGACGGGACGAAAAAACCCTGCCCTGCAAATCCGGATGAACTTTGGATTGCCAGATGGCTTGATTGGAACTGTTGATCAAGGGGCTAAACAGGTTAATGAAAATTGCAGCAAAAATCCAGATAGAAATACCGCTGCCGAAACCCATTACCATCATGCCGGTTCCAAGCAGAATCCACCCCAGCAGAACACCGTGTACCCTGCGCTTGAATCCGCCCCAAATACTCATGATGATGCCTCCCCCTACGCTGCCTGCTGCCATAGCCGATTGGACGCTTCCGAAAATCAAGGAATTCTGGCTGGTTTTTGCGAGGATCATGGGGGCAAGTAAGGTAAATCCAATTCCGCTGAACAGATTGGCCGCCAGAAAAATCAATTGAAGACCCAGCAAACTGGGGCGTTTGAAGATATATTCGAAACCAAACAGGGCTTCTTTGAGAAATGAACCCCTGCTCCGCTCCCCCTCTTCGGTGGCTTGAGGTTGAGGAATTATCACATACATAAGAGTCAGAATGGCAAACAAGAAAGTGGCAACATCTAACAGAAGAATACCCTGAATGCCTATCAAAGGGAGAAAGAAACCGGCTGCCAGCGGTGCCAGAATACCCGGGCCGGCTTCCATGAGGGACATCATGCCGTTTACCCTGCCCAGCTGTTCTTTTGGAACGATGAGACTGATAGCGGCTGAGTAGGCTGGCCATTGAAAGGTATTGCCAATCCCATTTAATGCTGCAGCAATATAGAGATGCCAGAACTGTAACTCTCCTGTGAGGTAGAGTACCAGTATGAAAAGTGTGCCAATGCTGGCAGTAATATCACTGATCATCATCATTAATTTTCTGCTGTAGCGGTCCACCATTACCCCTGCCAGCGGAGACATCAGCAGGAATGGGGTGATATAAAACACCTGCATTAACCCCATGGCAGTTGCGCTTTCGGTTTGTTGATAAAGCCAGATCGAAAATGCAAATCCGGTCATTCCTGATGCAAGGATGGAAATGAACTGGCCGATCCAGATGACCAGAAATGCTTTCATGCCGACAGGACGATGGGATGTTTTCATTTGTTATTTAGTCTCAGCGGAGCGAATGGTTGAGGTCGAGTCCCTAACAAAAAAAGTAGAATGGTGGAATTTATCACTTCTTGAAATTAGATGAGTTTGATAAATTTTACACTTATTTTATGGAGGCGGGTTTGTGTTTTATCAGATGTTTTTAGCCTTTAAGGGGAAAAACTTTGCAGGGGGGAATTGCAGTTCGATCTGAACAAAAATAAGAAATGCCTGACGATTGCTGCTCCTCAGAGATTTGGATATAACGAAAATTCATTGAATTGCTGTCATTTATAATGCGATCTTGACCGAACATGCTCGATATAGTATCTTATGCCAATCTTAATGATGTGAGGTAGCCGGATGGTCAAAATTCCCCGCTGCATGAGCACACAACACCCTGATAATGTGCAAGTGCCTTTCTTTTCGGAAAATTCGGAACTGCAAGGTGAGGATGAAGTTCAGGAAGCCTATTACGTCTTTTCTCACCTTGGATGCGATGAGCAGATGTGGGATTACGAAGGCAAAGAAGTGGATAATTTCGTCATCAAAAAATTGCTGACGACTTACGGTTCATTTTTCCGTCAAAATCAGATCGGGCGGGATGTATTCATTACGCCGCGTGTTCCAAACCCGGCAGTCGAACGCAGTGAGGCGAAGATATTACTGGAGACCCTCGGCAGCATTCCGCGTTCCTATGATGCGGCAGAAATTTTTCAGCCGGGTTATCCGGCTCCAATTTTTGAAGTCATTTTACCAATGACAATTTCTGCTGAGGATATCAACCGCATCTACATCTACTACGAGCATTTTGTGGGCGGGCGCAATAATACCCGCTTACCCGGTACAGACCTGACGATTGGCGAGTGGTTGGGGGAGTTTCGCCCGCAGCGAATCCATGTAATCCCGCTGTTCGAGGCCGTTGAACACATGCTTTCTGCTGCCGATGTGATGGAAGAATATCTGCAAGATAAACCGCTGGCGTATCACCGCGTCTTTCTGGCGCGGTCGGATCCGGCCATGAATTCGGGTCTGGTCAGCACCGTTCTGGCGAACAAAATTGCGCTGTACCGGCTCAGTCAACTGGAAAACCGGCTGGGAAAACCGTTGTACCCGATTCTTGGGGTGGGGGCAGCGCCTTTCCGCGGTCATCTCAAACCCACCAATGTGGAACGGGTGGTCGAGGAATATCCCTCCGTACAGACATTCACCATACAATCGGCTTTTAAATACGATTACCCCGCCTTAGAGGTAAGTCAGGCAATCCGCCGGTTGCATGAATTACCTCGCCAGCAAGCCCATGCGGTGGATGAAAGACGCTGTTTTGAAATCATGGAGAAATATACCCGGGCGTACCGCTCAGCGGTTATGGAACTGGCTACGGTAATCAATAATGTGGCTGCTTATGTGCCCCGACGGCGCAAACGCAAACTACACATCGGTTTGTTTGGATATTCCCGCAACCTGAATGGAGTTTCTTTGCCGCGGGCCATTTCATTTACCGCGGCTTTATATACCATTGGTCTGCCGCCGGAATTGCTGGCATTGGAGGTGTTGAGCCGGGAGGATGTGGCTTTTTTGAAGGATGTTTACGTCAATTTTGAGGCCGATTTAACCGCGGCATTGCAATACGCGGATCTGGAAAATCCGTTCATGTCCGAGGAATTGCGGCGGACGATTGAGCGATTGGGCGTTTCGGTCAGCACGCATGCCGAGCATTTGCAAATCAGCCGACAGGTGGTTGAAATGATACAGAACAACCGCTTTAACCGTTTGGATGAGTTCATTTTGCAGGCGGCCAGTTTGCGGCAGTTTCTGGGCTGATTTTGCTAAACGTTCCCCATAAAACAAACAGGAGGGTCTCCCCCCGCGAGAAACCCTCCTTCGGTATTGACTGTTGAATAGATTAGATGAAGATAATTTGTGCGCCGTCGGTCATGTCTATGAAATCGCCGGCGGTGACGATATCAATGACGCCGTCCACAAAGTCGTCTTTGGTCAGGCCCATCATATCCACCGACATTTTGCAAGCATACAGTTTGGCACCCGCATCCACCAGCATTTGCAGATATTCGCGCACGGGCGGCACATCCAGCGCCTTCATTTTGTCTTTCATCAGCTTGGTGGCAACAGCAGTCATGC
This sequence comes from Chloroflexota bacterium, assembly GCA_040754815.1. Lineage (GTDB taxonomy): Bacteria > Chloroflexota > Anaerolineae > Anaerolineales > Anaerolineaceae > Bellilinea. Next base: position 17,255 of record JBFMBX010000015.1, on the reverse strand, counting down.
CGGGCAGAATGCCGACGATGTTGGGAATGCCAAGGTTGCCCGGTATACCCATCATGCTCATTTTCATGCTGGTATTGGCAACCGGAGCAATTTCCAAATGGTCAACACGGTGTTTGTTGATGATGTCCAGTCCCCAAAAGGTAAAGAAAATGGTCACATCAATGCCGTTGCCCAGTGCGGCCCAGCCCATTACCAGCGCAGGCAAAGCCATATCCAGAGTGCCTTTTGAGCAAATAAACGCAATTTTTCGTTCGTCAGCCATTTTGTTCTCTCCTCAGTGGATTTCAATTATTGGTTGAAATTACACACAACCTTCGGGTTTGCCCAGCCCGGCAATGCGCGCCACTTTCTTGGCAGGCCCTTTAGGGAACAGTGCGAACAAATCTTTTGTGGATACACCCGTGCCAACCGTGATCTGGCGCAAGGTGGGGGCTTTGCCGGATGTACCCGCCGACTGCCGGCAGAAGTTGATGATCTTCCAGTGCTCGGGTGTTAATTCGGCAATGCCCTCTTCTTTGGCAATTTCTACGGCGATTTCTTCGCTCCATTCATTGGGGTTGACCATAAAGCCTTCGTCGTTGACTTCGACCGTTTTTCCAGCAATTGTTTTTGCAACCATGGTTTATTCCTCCAGTTTTTTAGGTTGATTTATTGAGCAATTTGGCTCAAATTCTTTTACAGTTCAGGCGGTTTTGCCGTTCGATCCTTGAATACCGATTGCGCGCAAAACCCGCAAGGTCAGCGCCAGCCCGCGGCGGACATTGGGATCCTGCATCTGACGCAGAATACTTACCAGAGAAGTATCCACCGGTTTGGAAACTTCTTCCTCGGCCAGTAAGAGTGTATTTCGGACAAAGGACATAATTTCCGGCTGAGTCATATCTTTAACTGTGTTCAAAATGAGAACGATGTTGTCACTCAGCCGGTTGACATCCTCTTCAGTGAAAGAAGTAACGACATTGTCCACCAATCGTGTCCCGCCGCGCGCGAAAGCAAAATAGCCTTTGTTGTCCAGTTCCTCCATCAGCGCGGTGAGTCTGGTGATCATCTCGCGGCTGATCGGACCAATGGTTGCCAGCAGGTCACTCAGGCTGTCCAGCTGATCCAGCAACATTTCCAGTTGAGGCACATGGCGGAGAAGTTTTTTGCTCAACCGCAGCAGGTCCTCCAAGCGGATTTCATCCTGCACTTCTTCCAGTTCGCGGGTGAGGATGCCCATTGCCTCGTGGGCGATTGGCATGGCGGTATCTACCAGATCGGCGCGCGCTTCTCTTTCCTGCCGGGCAAGGCGCGCCTGTTCGGTCAGGAAGGCAACCTGCTCGCTGAGTAAATCGAGTTTTTGATGAAGGGTCAATAAATCGGTTTCTTCTGTCATGGCGCCTCCTAAACCAACCGTTTACCGCTCATGCTCATCTCAGAAGGCAGTGGAACTTCCATACCCTTGAGCAGAATATGCCAGTACATCCAGCGGAACATCAATTTGCCCCAATGATTGAACTCTGATTCTTCCAACAGAGTTAATGGTCCAATCCCCGGTAATGGATAACGGCCAGGCAGGGGTTCCTGATGGTAATTGAAATCAATCATCAAACCTTTGCCAAAACCGGTTTCAATAAAGCAGTTGGCATGACCGTCAAAATAAGGTTTCAGTTCGTGTCCTTCCACATAACGCAGGAAGTTTTCGGTGAACAGATCAATGGCAAAGTGGGCTGTAGCGCCGGCTTTGGAGGCAGGAGCATCGGAAGCATCGCCAAGAACGAAGATGTTGTCGTAGGCTTTTGCTTTGAGAGTATATTGATCAACCGGCACATAATTCAATTCGTTACCCAGCCCGGAGCGGGCAATATATTCCGCACCTTTATTGAGCGGGACGGTGACCAGAAGATCGTATTCGATTTCCCGTTCATCGTAGGAAACAATCTTTTTGGCATCCGGTTCTACCCGCTCGATCATAAAATCCGGTTCAACCTTGATATTTTTGCGCTCCAGCAGTTCTCCCAGCATACGGGAGGCAACCGGTTTGGTAAAAGCACCGGGAAGAGGAGTAGCATAGATGATTTCAACGCGGTCGCGTTTGCCGTGCTTATGGAAATGCCAGTCTGCCAGCATGATAAATTCGAGAGGAGCAACCGGGCATTTAATGGGGTTTTCAACTACATTGACGACCAATCTACCGCCTTCCCAATTGTGCAGCATATTGTTGAGCGCAAGGCTGGTTTGCAAGGTGTAGAAAGAATGAATGGACTTGCCCCATTCGTGTTCTGCCATGCCCGGCGTCTCTTCGGGGTGAATATCGGTGCCGGTGGCAATGATGAGGTAATCATAGGAAAGGGTTTGTTTGTTGGATAACCGAACCGTTTGTTGTACCGGATCAACTTCTTCCACCGCAGATTGAATGAGAGTTAAGGGGGCGGTAATGTAATCTCGTTTGGGTTTAATCACATCTTTTTTGGTGTACATCCCAAAGGGGATGAACAGGAAGCCGGGCTGATAGTAGTGGATGGGATCGGGGTCTATCAAAGTGATGTTCCATTCATCCAGATCCATTATCCGTTTAAAACGATTTGCAACAATGGTTCCTGCCGTTCCAGCACCGATGATGATCAGTTTTTTCATGGATCCTTGCTCCTTCTTAAGTAATTTGAGTGAGATTGGCGATTTGTTTCAATCGTTCAATAAACGAAGTTCTTTCGGTCAAAATGCCCTGCACTGCACGGGCAGCGATGGCCGGCCAGGAGCCGACCCGCTCTTGCATTTCTGCTGAAATTTGGGGGATTTGAACGAATTTCTCCCGGAGTTTTTCCAGGGGAAGGTTGAATTGCTGAGATAGGTGAGGAAGTCGTTGCTGGAACGCTTCACTTTCGGCAGCCGTACGAAGACAACCGCCAGTGACGAACCAGCCTACCGTTTTTGAATTTTCAATGATTGGATGTGCCCAATAATTTAAACCAGCGTGGCAGGTGAAGTAACGTTTACCAAGTGCAGCCTGCCGGGCAAATTCATGCCAGTCCGCCAGGCACATTGCCTTCCCGCTTTTGCTTTCCCATAACAAACGGCAGAATTCGCAGGCATTGCTGATTTCGGTTTGAGGATTTCCATCCACATCGAGGATGATGGCGCACAGGCCGCTTACCTCGGCGAACAGGTCTTGCACCGGCTGGACACAATGGGCAGGAAAAGCGGCGGCCAATTCGGAAACGGGAGATGCAACGGCAGTGCTTTCACCGCTCAACAGACGCTCTACATTCGTTCGAGGAAAGCGCCACTGCTGGCCGATTTTGACTCCTTTAAGCCGCCCATCCTGCAACATGCGGTAGATGGTGATTCGGTCAACTTTCAGGAGGTCTTGAACCTGTCGGGTCGTGAGTAATTCTTCCATGATTTGATATAAAAAGATATAACAACTTATTACAACCTCTATCGTACTCCGACGACCCGCTTGTGGTAAGTGATGTTTGTCATGACAAATGTCATATCGTTCCATTCTTCACAATATGAGATTGTCTAAGGTGTTAGAAGCGGATGAATTGAACCAACCGTTTATTGAGGTTATGATTTTTAAAATAGAACAGGAGATGGGAATGTGGAAAGCGATCGAACTGCATGGCTTGAGCAGGGGCAATTTATCAACTTAACGACCTTCCGTAAAAATGGACAGGCAATTGCAACACCGGTGTGGTTTGTCTGGTGCGATAAAAAGTTGTATGTCTACACCCGACAACAATCGGGTAAAGTTAAGCGCATCCGCGCTAACGGGCGAGCGCTGATTGCTCCCTGCGATGTGCGAGGTAATCCAGTGGGGGAATTTGTTCCTGCGCGGGGTAAAATTTTATACGACGAAATAAAGATGCGCGAAATTGACCGCTTGTTCGATAAAAAATACGGCATTCAACGAAAATTGATCGGTTTGATTTCCCGCCTGCACCGTAACCGTCAGGTTGAGATTCCTTGCTTTCTGGTATTTGAACTAGTCGAAGAACAGGAAACGACCGCTAGATGATTTACACTTTGGGGGCGGTCTCATCGGGAGGAGATGAGACGGGTGTGGTTTGCGGAGGGGGAGAGGGTTTTTCCAGCATTTGAAGCCGCAATTCTGCTTTGTTCAGTTTATCTTTCAGGTCTTCAATTTCTTTTTCCAGCGAGGCAATTTTTTTATTGCGAGCGGCTAATTGCCAGCGAGTACGTATTGAACTGGGGAGTATGGTCAACAACCCGATGATGACGCCAAGGAAAGCCGCCAGCAACAATACCAGTGCCAGAGATTGTTCGAACTGCCAGATAAAGAAACTGACACTGACGGCGGCTGTGTTCTGCAGGGCAAAAATAACTGCGATTACCGCAATAATCAATGCCAGAATGAGCAGTAACGTAATCATCGCATAATCCTCCTGTTATAGTAGTTAGTCATCCGGACATGCAAAAGCCATACCTACCGCACCAGGGCCAATATGCGCCCCTAACACCGGGCTGATGGTCGAAAACCAATATTGTTGAATGCGGTTCCCAAATCTTTGGCTGGCAAGAGTGAACAGGGTCTCTGCCAGTTGAGGAATATCTGCATACAGGCTGGCCACCATTAATCGGCTGCAATCTCCCACCTTTTGTTCCATCAGTTCTATCAGGCGCTGCATGGCACGACTCATTGTGCGGACTTTTTCGCACGCTTCGATGATGCCATTGCGAGTTTCAAGAATGGGGTGAATTTTCAGCACTGAGCCTAATAACCGGGCAGCGCCGCCGATGCGCCCGCCGCGATGCAAAAACTCCAGAGTGCCGGGAATGAAATAGGTGTGACTGGCAGCGCGAATTTTAGTGGCGATGCGTTCGCATTCTGCTAAACTTGCTCCCTGTGCCGCGGCTCTGGCAGCCTCCACTACTTGAAATGCCATTGCCGCTGCGCCGGTCAGCGAATCGAGGACGCGGATTTTATCCGTTGCCAGTTCACGGGCTGCTTGCAAGGCGGTTGCGACGGTGCCGGATATTTTGCTGGAGATGTGAATGCTCAATATCTCGTAACCTTTTTCCAACCAGTGCCTATAGGTATTCACAAAGGTAGTAAGAGGGATTTGAGAGGTGCGGGGCATTTCAGATATGTGGTTCAATCGGTGGAAGAATTCTTCTGGTTTTATATCAACCCCATCTGCGAAAGATTGCCCTTCCCATGTGAGGTAAAGGGGAATGACTTCTACGGGAAGCGAGTCAGTATTGAAGGGAGGCAGGTAGGCGGTGCTATCGGTGATGATGATAACCTTGTGCATGGCATCCTTATCTCAAAGGTGAATATTTTTAAAATTGTAGCATGGGTTCGCTGATACATCAATTTGCCCTGCGGTAAAGATTAAATTATTCTTAAAACCTTGACAGAAATAAATAGGCTATGATAGGATTTGGACGTAATTAACTTATAGAAAGGACGCAGCCGAGAATGGAAATTGCTTATTCCGAATTCACTTTCAGCAGCCTGCTCATCGCGAGTGGCGGTGTTGCTGATTTGCCTTCTCGGAGTGCGCCTGTTGCCCGGTAATTTGTAAATATAATTTGCCGACAGCCACGGGAGCACGCCGATCCCGTGGCTGTTTTTTTGAAAGTTCATTTTTACCCAGCCGCGGGAAACGAAAAAGCCCGTGGCTTTTTCTTTATTTCGTGAGGAGGTGTAGCCATGCTTAATAAAACACAAAAACTAAAACCAGATTTGAAGAAGAAACCGTTATGGGATGATAAAAACAATTTTCAGGGTTCTGAAATGGAGTCAACTGTGTTTGAAGTCCTGATGCAAAATGATGCATATCGAGTAGATTATTTGAATAGCGAAAAGTTCGGCACACCTCCATCGCTGGCAATGTTTGTGTTGGGGAGTTTGTCGCCCGGTCAACCGTACAGCCGGAAAGCCAAACGCTATTTACAAACCGGGTTGTTGATGATTCGGCAGATGAATCAACTTAAAAATCTGGTAGCCATTTATGTGGATATCGCCAATGCGGTTAATTCACAGCGACCTGCGCTTCAGCAACTTATCCGGGATGGTGCGGCGGGTATTTATCGGCGTTTGATGATTGTTTGCGCCGATAATGCGAGTGAAGTTCATCCTCATTTACCCAACTGGCGAAAATTGTTGGGAGACCTTTCGAATTGCGAGATCATGTTTGCTGACCTGCAAGGGGTATGGCTGGTTAAACGCGCCAGTCAATCTTTGCGAGAAGGCGGGTGGGTGGAGCCTGCGCCGGTTTGGATGCTGGAGTAAAGATTAAAAAATTTTTTTCAGGAGAAGCACGATGTTTACAACACAACTATTTCAGTCACAATCTTTGTTGCTTGAGCCGTATGATCCGGAGAAGGATGCAGCAGTTGAAGCCGGTTTTACCCGTCGGTGGGATTACGCCTGGGGTACTGCACTCGGCGGCGAACCTCATCCGATTTCTGCCTTTCAGGTGAAAAAGAAACGAGAAGAGCAGTTGAAGCGAATCGCCGAAAGCCGTGATTCATTTCTGTTTGCAATTCGATTGCGGGATGACCAGCAATTCATTGGTGTGCTGGAATTACCGTGGGTTTCATGGCCAAACCGAATGGCATGGATGAAGGCTTTGATCGGCGATGAATCATTAGAAGCCAAGCACCTTGCAGAAGTTTTGAAAATGGGTTTGCGCTATGCCTTTGAGGAACTGGATATGGCTGTGGTAGCCAGCAGCACCGGTGAGTTTCAGCCACAGGTTCTGAAGACCTGCCTGGATTTGGGAATGCAGATTCAGGTGCGTCAGCGTCAAATGGTTTTTTCCCAGGGAAAGTATTGGGATCGCTTAATTTTAAGTATGGCTCAGACCGAATGGAAAACCCGCAATTCTGAGGAGTAAAGAAAATGACAGAAGATTTGTTGACTGGAAAATTAGTCCGTTTGGTAGCGATTGATCTGGAAGAAGACACCCGCTTGCTTTCGGAGTGGGATCGAGACAGCGAATTTCAGCGGTTGTTGATTTCCGAATCCGCCGGTCGCTATAATCCCAAGCAAATCAAGGAGTTCTTTGAAAAAGAGATCGACTCGATGCACTTTTATCTCATTCAACGGCTTGAAGATGACCGCAAAATTGGATTAATTGATCTGAACGGGTTTGACTGGGTGACTCGCAGCGCCTGGGTTGGCATTGGTATTGGTGAACGTGAATTTTGGGGCAAAGGTTATGGCACGGATGCCATGCGGATTTTATTGCGCTATGCTTTTACCGTCCTTAACTTGCAACGAGTTAACCTGAATGTGTTTGATTTCAACCAGCGCGGTTATCTCTCTTATAAAAAAAGTGGCTTCAAAGAGGAAGGACGGATACCCGGAGCCTTACTCAAAGCCGGTAAACGTTGTGATTTGATTTTTATGGGCGTTTTACGCTCTGAATGGGAAGAACTTCAAAAACAAACAAAGGAATAGCCATGATGCGCGAGAAAATTGCAGTACAAAGTCGTCCTTACGATGAACGGTATCTTCTGGAGATTGTTAATTTGTTAAATGCCGCTCAGGCGGCAATCAACGGAAAACCGATGACTAACGAAGAGGAATTTAAAGCAGAGATGCAATCCCCCGGTTTCAACCCGGCAACGGATGCCCGCCTGTTCTTCGATTCGCAGGATCGGTTGGTTGGATATGCTGAATTTTGGGATCGCGGCCAACCGCATGTGAGATTATTTTGCTTTGGGGCAGTGCATCCGGATGTGTGGGGCTACGGCATTGGTACGATGATTGTCCAGTGGGTTGAACACCGAGCAATGGACTCCCTTCCTCTTGCGCCGGAAGATGCGCAGGTGGTCATTCACAGTAATGTGCATGGGCAAAACGAGCGTGCCCGGCGGCTTTACCAGAAATTGGGGTATCAGGTGGTTCGAACTTTTTATCGAATGCGCATAGATTTTGATCAGCCGCCACAAAAACCGATTGTACCGGCTGGCTTCAAAATTCGGCCAATTCAAAATGAAGCCGACCTTCGTTTAGCCATATTTGCCGATTTTGATTCGTTCAAAGACCATTGGGGATTTGTTCAGGAAGGCGACGATTTCGAGTCGTTTTATCATCGCCTTTCCCATTATCTGAAAAATGATCCGTTTGTGGACTTGAACAGATCCTATCTGGCGATGGATGGAGATGAAGTGGCCGGGGTATGTATCAACTCCATTGGCAGAGTCGAAGATGATCGGCAAGGCTGGGTGAATATATTGGGTGTGCGCCGGCCATGGCGTAAGCGCGGATTGGGTCTGGCGCTTCTTCTGACCTCATTCAATATGTTTTACTCGCTGGGAATGACCTCGGCAGGACTTGGGGTGGATAGTGCCAATTTGACCGGTGCGCTCCGCCTGTATGAACAGGCGGGAATGCGTGCCGAAGAATATTTTTACACCTTTGAGAAGGAAATTCGTCCGGGCAGGTGCCTTTTCAATCGCGGTTAGTAGTCAGCGTTTGATATGAGGCTGCTGGCGGGGATTGTAAAAAATTCCGGCCAGCAGCCTGTGATTTTGCTTTCATGGTATACTTCAAAAATTGAACCTTATTAATCCGGCAGGAAGATGATCAGGGCAGTTATCTTTGATATGGGGGGAGTGTTGCTCCGCACCGAGGATGCAACACCCCGTGAAAATCTGGCAAGACAATTGGGAATCAGCCGTCAAGCGTTGGAGGAAGCCGTATTTCTCAGTCCTTCATCAAGACTGGCAGAAACGGGCACGATCAGTGAAGCCGAACACTGGAATATCGTTCTGGATCGATTCGGTGTGCCGATGAACCAGAGACATGCTTTTCGCGAAGCATTCTGGGCTGGGGATCGGTTGGATGTACATTTAGTGCGATGGTTGGATGGGCTGCGCCCGGTGTATAAAACGGGTTTGTTAAGTAACGCATGGGATGAAGCCCGCGGTTCGGTTCAGGCGAGATTTGGTTTTCTGGATGTTTTTGATGTCAGTTTGTTCTCGGCTGAAGTGGGTTTACGCAAACCGGACGAGCGTTTTTACCGCCTGATTTTAGAGCGGCTGGACGTGCGGCCTGAAGAAGCCATTTTTGTGGATGACTTTCCGATGAATATCGAGGCAGCCTTGGAACTGGGAATTCATGCCATTCGTTTTTATAGCCGTCAGCAAGTGATAGATGAGATCCAGCAATTATTGAGTGTTCACCCGGCTTAAGTGTTCCAGTACTAATGAATGAGACGGTCGCGCAATTGGAAAAATCCAGCCACTTAATTGTGGGCATTGTAGCCGATACGCACGTGCCGGATCGTATTCATGAGTTGCATCCTGAATTGGAAAAAGTATTTCGCTCTCAAAAGGTAGAAGTAATCTTGCACGCGGGCGATATTTCCAGTCCAGCAGTACTTAATCAATTAGAGCGAATCGCCCCCGTCTTTGCGGTGCGCGGGAACCGGGATTGGGCATTTCGAGGGACTTTGCCATGGTCGCTCTCGGTTACTCTCGGCGGGGTACAAATTTTCTTAACCCACGGGCAGGGAGGCTTGAAGGATTATTTGCTGGATAAATTCAGGTATCTGGTGCATGGATATCGTTCGGAAAGATATCTGCGTTTGATCGAGCGAAACCTGGGAAGTGAGAGGGTGGTTGTATTTGGGCATACCCATCGGACATTGATACTGGAAAGAAAGGGGCGTTTATTTATCAATCCCGGCTCGGCGGCATTTGCGGGGGAAAAAGATGATTTTCCTACGGTGGGTTTATTGCAAATTGAGGATGGCCGCCTGTTTCCTCAAGTTATCCCCCTAACGAAAATTAAGAGGAATGGCCGCCGATGGGGAAAATTTTAAGATTGAATTTTGTGGAATTTTATTAACATTTGACTTTTCGTGTTATAATAACAATTTGCGTATTGTGATAAACTGCCAAAAAAGGGTCTGGAAACATTGTTTGGTTTCATGCAAACGGTGATATCCTGTCCGTAATTTCAGTCAGGAGAAAAAAATGCCTTCTGTTCTCAAAACCAAATCTTACGCTCGAATTCCGGTTGTTTATAACCTGCCCAATCTGATTGAGGTGCAAATTGAATCGTTCAAGCGCCTGAAATCGGAGGGATTGGCTGACCTTTTTCATGAGATTTCTCCAATCGAATCGTATAACAAGGGGATGAAATTATATTTCCCCAGCCGCTCCCCTGAATCGGAGCAGTGGGGGTTGAAATTCTGGTTTGGAGAACCCAAGCATACCATTGAGGAATGCGTCGAGCGCGATTTGACCTACGCCAGCCCGCTTTATGTTTCGGTGCTGCTGGCAGGGCCAGATGTTCCGGAGCCGATCAAGCAGGATATTTTCCTCGGCGATTTTCCGGAAATGACTGACAAAGGGACATTTATTATCAATGGTACGGAGCGTGTGGTTGTTTCTCAGTTGATTCGTTCGCCGGGTGTTTATTTTGAGGCACCGGTTGACCGCGCTACCGGCCATCGTCTGGCAATGGCGAAACTCATTCCGGATCGCGGTGCGTGGATGGAGTTTGAAACCCGTAAGAATGACTACCTGATTCTCAAGTTCAACCGTAAACGCACCGTTCCCATCACCATTTTCCTGCGCGCGCTGGCGGCGGTATCAGACGGATTGGGCGATTCTCCAATCAAAACCGGTTCTGATGAGGAATTGATCGCGCTCTTTCAGGATGTAGATAATAATCCTGACCGCTTGTTTATTCCCTCCACCATGCGGCAGGAACCGCCGTGGGATTTGAGCGGCGGCTTGACGATTGGTGAAGCAGCCTTAATTGAGTTCTTTAAACGCATGCGCCCCGGTGACCCGGCGACGCTGGAAAATGCGCGCGAGTTCTTGGAAGAACAATTGTTTGACCAGCGCCATTACGATTTGGAAAAAGTGGGGCGTTACAAACTCAACCAGAAACTCGATCTCATGGATAAAATCCCCGTCAGCCATCGCACGGTAACCGCCTGGGATGTGGTTTACCTCGTGCGGCGGATGATCATGATCAACAATGAGAAAGAAGACAAAGACGATATTGACCACCTTGGCAACCGCCGGGTCAAGACCGTGGGCGAATTGATTCAAAATAAACTGCGTGTAGGCCTGCGGCGAATGGAACGCGTCATCAAAGAGCGTATGTCAATCCGCGATCAGGATCAAACCTCGCCGGTGAGTCTGGTCAACATTCGACCGGTGGTAGCGGCCCTGCGCGAATTTTTCGGTTCCAGCCAGCTGTCTCAATTCATGGATCAGACCAACCCCCTGGCGGAGCTGCGCCACAAACGTACCCTGTCCGCGCTGGGGCCGGGTGGTTTGCGCCGTGAGCGGGCGGGTTTCGATGTGCGCGATGTGCACCATTCGCACTACGGCCGCATCTGCCCGATTGAAACGCCGGAAGGCCCGAACATTGGTTTGATTGGGCGTCTGGCCAGTTATGCCCGTGTCAACGAATATGGGTTCATTGAAACACCTTACCGCCGGGTGATCAAGGCTTTGTCGCCCAATGATCCTCAACTCATCGGCAGGGCGCTGGCGGAAAACCTGACCGACCCGCAAAGTGGTGAGGTGATTGCGCGGCAGGGTGAACGAGTCACGGCAGAGATGCTGCCGGCAATTCAAAAACTGAACCGCACCACCATCTTTGTGGTGCCATTCGTTTCGGAAGAAGTGGAATATCTTTCGGCAGATGCGGAAGATAAGTTTGTTATCGCTCAGGCAAACACTCCGTTGAATGAGTATAACGAATTTATGCAAACCCGCATCATGTGCCGCCACCATTCTGATTTCCGCATGTCCTCCCCCGAGGCAGTTAATTACATGGATGTGGCCCCTCATCAGGTGGTGGGTATCAGTGCATCTCTGATTCCATTCCTGGAGCATGATGATGCCAACCGCGCTTTGATGGGTTCCAACATGCAGGCGCAGGCTGTCCCATTAATCCAGCCGGATATTCCCATTATTTCAACCGGTATGGAGGCCTACGCGGCATTGGATTCAGGGCAGGTTTTGATCGCCGAAGAAGACGGCGATGTGGTTTCGGTAACCGGCCGGCAAATTGTGGTGCGCGGCGAATCGGGCTTGCGGACGTACAACCTGCGAAAATACCAGCGCTCCAACCAGTCTACCTGCATTGACCAGCGTCCTGCGGTGGTCAAAGGGCAGCGGGTGCGCAAAGGGGATGTGCTGGCGGATTCGTCTTCTACGGTGAATGGCAACCTGGCACTCGGTCAGAATGTAGTGGTGGCTTTCCTTTCGTGGGAAGGCGGCAATTTCGAGGACGCCATTCTGATTTCCGAAAAATTGGTGCAGGATGACCGCTTTACCTCGGTGCATATAGAAAAATATGAGGTCGAAGCGCGCGATACCAAACTTGGCCCGGAAGAGATCACCCGCGATATTCCCAATGTGGGTGAAGATGCCATTAAAGACCTTGATGAACACGGAATCATCCGCATCGGGGCAGAGGTTGGGCCTAATGATATTCTGGTTGGCAAGATTACACCCAAAGGCGAAAAAGAACTGACGCCGGAAGAGCGCTTGCTGCGAGCGATCTTTGGCGAAAAATCACGGGATGTCAAGGACACCTCCCTGCGGATGCCGCACGGTGAACGCGGCAAAGTGGTGGATGTCAAAGTGTTTACCCGTGAGGAGAACAGCGATCTGGCTGCCGGTGTGGATATGATGGTGCGCGTTTCGGTAGCGCAACGCCGTAAGATTACGGCAGGCGATAAAATGGCCGGTCGCCATGGGAACAAGGGTGTGGTTTCCCGTGTTGTTGCCGTTGAAGATATGCCATTCCTTGAAGACGGCACGCCGGTAGATATTATTCTCAATCCGCTGGGTGTGCCGGGGCGTATGAATATCGGTCAGGTGTTGGAAACTCACCTTGGCTGGGCGGCTCAACGGCTGGGCTTCCGCGCCATCACACCAGTTTTTGACGGCGCGAACGAAAAAGAAATCGAAGCCGAACTGGCGCGTGCCTGGATGATTGATAAAGCGTGGCAGGAGGCTTCCGAGCGGGCATGGCAATGGCTCAAAGAACAATCCTACGATCCCCAAAGCATTCGCGATGATGATGAAGTGCGGCTGCTCTTCCTTGAGCAGGAACTGGCCCGCCACGGGTATGACGTGGATAAAATCTCTTACGATGAGCATTATGCCCGCTGGTCATGGCTGGAGATCTGGCTTCAGGAACATGGTTACAACCCCAAAGATGTACTGGTCTATGAAGAAAATGTGACCCGCGATCCGCAAATGACCGCCAAAGATCAACAGGCAGTTACGGCGTGTTTGCGTCTCTGGCTGCATACCTACGGCATCGAAGTAGATCCACAAGCGGATGATCAGGAAGTTCGCCAGAAAGCCGAAGCCTTTATGCTGGAAAGCGGCAACCCCATACCCGTGATCGGTAAGGTCATCCTGCGCGATGGTAAAACCGGCCTGCCTTACGATCAACCGGTGACGGTGGGTGTGATGACCATGCTCAAACTGCATCACCTTGTTGAGGATAAAGTTCACGCACGCTCAACCGGCCCGTACTCGCTGGTGACCCAACAACCGCTGGGTGGTAAGGCGCAGTTTGGTGGTCAACGTTTTGGTGAAATGGAAGTTTGGGCGCTCGAAGCGTATGGTGCGGCTTATACCCTGCAGGAAATTCTGACGGTCAAATCGGATGATGTGCAGGGGCGTGTGGCCACCTATGAGGCGATTGTGAAGAACGAACCTATCGAAGAGCCGAGTTTGCCGGCGTCGTTCCGGGTGCTGGTTAAAGAATTGCAAAGCCTTGGACTGGCCGTGGAAGCCGTGATGGATTCGGGCGAGGTCATTCGTTTTGGCAAGGATGAGGAGCGTGTACGCCCGCCCAAACTGGAAACCGGCCTGTTAACTCTGGGAGAGGAATTAGATGAACTGATGTGAAAGGTTGACGGAGAAAAATGCCCATGATATAATCCACCTCCGTGCCTTTACTGTCCGAAAACGCAGTTCTAAACGGACGAACGGGAATCAGTGAGGCGATCTCTTGATGTGATCGCCTCCATTGTTGAGAAAACTACATTCAATCAAGGCGAGCAATCGCCACAGGACTAATTTTCTGGAGGCAAAAGAACGTGCCAACAATCAACCAACTGATCCGCAAAGGTCGTCAGACCAAAAAGGTCAAAAGCAAGGCTCCTGCGCTGCAATTCACCTACAACTCAATGAAGCAGCGCCGCACCCGTCAGGATAAGGGCGCCCCGCAGAAACGCGGTGTGTGCACATCGGTGCGTACCATGACCCCCAAGAAGCCGAACTCGGCGCTGCGAAAGATTGCCCGTGTTCGTCTGACCAACCTGATTGAAGTAACCGCCTACATTCCGGGTGAAGGTCACCAGCTGCAGGAACACTCGGTGGTGCTGGTGCGCGGCGGTCGTGTGAAGGACCTGCCGGGTGTTCGCTACCACATCGTGCGCGGTACCCTGGATGCAACCGGAGTTGCCAAACGCGCTCAGGGCCGCTCGAAGTATGGTGCCAAGAAAGCCAAAAAATAAGCCTGACCTGAGGATGGAGAAAGTTTCATGCGTCGTACGAAACCAGAAAAACGAGAAATTGAACCGGATGTGCGCTATAACAGCGTAGATGTGCAGAAGTTCATTCATCACATTTTGCGCCGCGGGAAGAAGAGTCTGGCAGTGACCATTGTGTATGATGCTTTAGACATGGTCAAAGAGAAAACCGGCCGCAACCCGCTGGAAGTCTTTGAACTGGCGCTGAAAAATGTCGGCCCGATTATGGAAGTGCGCCCCCGCCGCGTTGGCGGCGCGACCTATCAGGTGCCGATGGAGGTGCCTGCTGAACGCCGTCTGGCGCTGGCAATGCGCTGGATTGCCGATGCTGCCCGTGCCCGCGCCGGCAAATCGTTTGCCGAAAAGATTGCTGGCGAGCTGATTGATGCTGCCAATAATCAGGGGAATGCCGTGCGTAAACGCGAAGAAACCCACAAAATGGCAGAAGCCAATCGGGCCTTCTCTCATTATCGGGTCTAGGGTTTCTTTTTTCGAGATGATTGTTGCAGGGAAGAAACATGCCGCGTAATTTTCCGTTAGAGAAGTGCCGAAATATTGGGATCATCGCTCACATTGATGCGGGTAAAACCACTACCACAGAGCGTATCCTTTTCTACACCGGCAAAACCTATCGGATTGGCTCGGTGGATGAAGGCACCACGGTAACCGACTGGATGGCCCAGGAGCGGGAGCGCGGCATTACCATTGTCTCGGCGGCGGTGACGGCGGAGTGGAAAGGCTACCAGATCAACGTCATTGATACGCCGGGTCACATTGACTTTACCGCTGAAGTGCAGCGTTCTTTGCGGGTGCTGGATGGGGGAGTGGTGATTTTTGATGCGGTTCAGGGAGTTGAGCCGCAGAGCGAAACGGTGTGGCGGCAAGCCGACCGCTACCATGTTCCCCGCATTTGCTTTGTCAATAAGATGGATCGAGTCGGTGCATCCTTTGAGCGGACAATTGAATCCATCCGTCAGCGGCTGGGTGCCAACCCGATTGCCATGCAAATCCCGATTGGTGAAGAATCCGCTTTTGTGGGCGTCGTGGACCTGCTGACCATGCAGGCCATTGTTTGGGAAGATGAGTTAGGGCGCGAGCCCAAATATGTCAAAATTCCCGATTATCTGATGACTCAGGCCCAGGAAATGCGTGCCCTGATGGTGGAAAAAATTGCCGAATTCGAGGATGAACTGATCGTCAAGTTCCTTGAAGGCGAAGAAATATCGGTGGAGGAATTGAAGCGGGTGCTGCGCAAAGCGGTCATAGCCAACAAAGCAACACCCGTTTTTTGCGGTTCTTCTCTGCGCAACAAAGGGGTTCAGCCGATTCTCGATGCCGTGATTGATTACCTGCCTTCGCCACTGGATATTCCACCGGTAAAGGGAGTCGATCCGGAAAATCATGACCGAGTCATTGAACGGCCGGCGGACGATGACGCGCCGTTCAGTGCGCTGGTATTCAAAATTGTTGCCGACCCCTATGTTGGCCGCCTGGCCTATTTCCGCGTCTATTCGGGCAAGGTCACCCAGGGCGAAACGGTGTTGAATTCCTCCAAAAACCGCCGTGAACGCATTGGCCGGATGGTGCGCATGTATGCCGACCGCCGCGAGGATATCACCGAAGTTTATGCCGGTGATATCGGCGCTGTGCTGGGTTTAAAGGATAGTTTTACGGGTGATACGCTGTGTGATCCGAAAAACCCAATTTTACTGGAAAGTATTACCTTCCCCGAACCGGTAATTTTTGTTGCAGTTGAACCAAAAACCAGCGCTGATCAGGACCGTATGGCAGAAGCCCTGCGCCGTCTTGCGGAAGAGGACCCCACTTTTAAGGTGCGTACGGATGAAAACACCGGCCAGACCATTATTGCCGGCATGGGCGAGCTGCATCTGGATATTATTGTGGATCGAATGATGCGCGAGTTTCGGGTGCAGGCCAATGTCGGGCGCCCGCGGGTATCCTATCGGGAGACGATCAGCAGACCGGTTGTGGGTGTGAATTACAAGTATGTAAAACAATCCGGCGGACGCGGTCAATACGGGCATGTTGTTTTGACCCTTGAACCGCTGGAACGCGGTAATGGTATCCGTTTTGTAGATCGGATTGTGGGTGGGGTTATCCCCAAAGAGTATATTCCGGCTGTTGAAAAAGGTATCATGGAGGCTGCCGAATCGGGCGTTTTGGCCGGTTACCCGGTAACCGATGTTCAGGTTACCTTAACCGATGGCTCATATCACGAAGTCGATTCCAGTGAAATGGCCTTCAAAATGGCTGCGATCTTTGCCTTCAAGGAAGGCATCCAGCGTGGAGGACCGGTTTTGCTGGAACCAATCATGAGAGTGGAGGTTGTATTACCGGAAGAATATTTAGGCGATGTACTGGCTCAACTCAATTCCAGACGGGCTGAAATTCTTGGTATGGATATGCGCCCGGGTAATGCACAGGCCATTCGTGCGCTGGTGCCATTGGCCGAGATGTTCGGGTATACAACCGATTTACGTTCGGCAACGCAAGGCAGAGGTGTTTATTCCATGGAATTTGACCATTATGCACCTGTGCCAGAATCGGTCAAACAAAAAATTCTTGTCTAATTTCATTCTATAAATCACTATCAGGACTTTTTGCGAGGAGAGATTAAAGATATGGCGAAGCAAAAATTTGAGCGAACGAAACCGCATTTGAACGTGGGTACCATGGGGCACATTGACCATGGGAAAACGACACTGACGGCGGCGATCACGAAGTGGTGCAGTCTGCTGGGGAAGGCCG
>JBFMBX010000014.1:0-45760 GCA_040754815.1 Chloroflexota bacterium | reverse complement strand
CTGGCTTTTTTGAGCCTGCCGCTTTTGCCGGGGCTGGGGGTGGTTTTAACCGCCTTGCTGGGCGGGGCGACGCTGCTCGGCGGAGGGATGGGCGGGTTGTTTTTTGGTGTGCCGGCAGAAAACGGCGGAAGGCGGCGGACAGTTTTTTGGGCTGCGGCGGCCGGCGGTTTGCTGATTCTGGCGGGGGCGGGCGTTTTTCTTGGCTGGCAGGGGCAGCCTGCCCGGCCTCCACTGAACGCGGCTGCCCAAAACCTTGCTCAAATTCCGCTGCTGCAATCACCCAACCCGGCCGAAGCCGGCCCGTATGCGGTGGCTTTCCTCACTTACGGCAGCGGGCAGGATAAACACCGCGCGGAATACGGCGCACAGGCGGCCCTGCTGACGCCGCTGGTGGACGGTTCACTGCTTTTGAAAGGCTGGTCGGCTTTACGCACGGCCTATTGGGGATTTTCGCCCGCCGAATTACCGCTCAACGGGCGGGTGTGGTATCCGCAGGGAGAGGGGCGTTTTCCACTGGTGGTTGCCGTACATGGCAATCACGCTATGGAGGAATACTCAGAGAGCGGTTATGACTATTTGGGCAAATTGCTGGCTTCGCGCGGCTTTATTTTTGTGGCGGTGGATGAGAATTTTCTCAATATTTCGGCGTGGGGCGATCTGTTGTTTTTCAACCAGTTGAAGGGCGAGTCCGATGCGCGCGGCTGGCTGGTGCTGGAGCATTTGCGCCAGTGGCGGGCGTGGAACGAACAGCCCGGCAGCCCCTTCTACCGGCGGGTTGACCTGAGCCGCATTGCGCTGATGGGACATTCGCGCGGCGGGGAAGCCATTGTCATCGCCGCGGCTTTCAACCGCCTGCCGGTTTATCCGGATAACGCCGCCTTGAAGTTCGACTACGGCTTTGCCATCCGCTCGTTGATTGCGCTTGCCCCGGTGGATGGGCAGTACCGGCCCAGCGGCTTGCGCACTCCCCTGCAGGATGTTAATTATCTGCTGCTGCACGGTGCGCACGATATGGATGTGCTGACCGTGATGGGGGCAGCCCCTTTTGAGCGGCTGCAGTTCAGCGACAAGGTGGATGCGTACAAAGCGGCCGTCTATATCTACGGTGCGAATCACGGCCAGTTCAACAGTGTGTGGGGGAATAAAGATATGGCCGAACCAATCCCGCGTTTATACAACCTGCGTCAGTTGCTGCCGCAGGCAGAGCAGCAGCGCATCGCGCAGGTGCTGGTGAGTGCCTTTCTGGAAGACACCCTGCGCGGAGTAAAGGATTACCGCCCTCTGTTTCAAGACCTGCGCCGCGGACGCAATTGGCTGCCGGACACGATTTACCTCAATCAATATCAGGACAGCCGGACGAAGGTGCTGGCCGGTTTTGCAGAGGACATTGACCTGACCACCACCACCCTGAGCGGCGGCCGGCTGGAGGGCACTAACCTGACCCGCTGGCGGGAAGAGATGGTGAGGGGAAAATGGGGTGAACTCGGTTTCAAAGCCGTTTATCTCGGCTGGGATGAGACGCCGAATACACCTCCTGCCTCGTACACCCTTTACCTGCCGGAGGAAAGGGCTGCGGTAAGCGCGGGGCAGGTGCTGTCCTTCTCACTGGCAGATGCGGCCGAATCGCCGCAGGCGGAGGGAGAGAACCAGAACCGTCCCGCACCTGCTGCCGCACCGCTGGATTTCAGCATTGAAATCTTCGACCGGCAGGGCAACGCCGCCCGCCTGCCGCTCAGCCGGTATGCCCTCTTGCAGCCGCAGATTCAGGGCGTGTTTGCCAAAGCAGCCTTCATGCACGCCACGCCGCTTTCCGAGCCGGTTTTCCAAACCTTTGATTTTCCGCTGGAGTGGTTTGTGCAGGTCAACCCGGCGCTGGATGTCAAATCGCTTGCCGGAGTGCGCCTGATCTTCGACCGGACACCGGCGGGGGTGATTGCAATCAACCGCATCAGCGTGCGGTGAGATCGTTGTCCGAGTGAAGGATGGGGCGTACTCATGGATGTTTCAGCGGGATGAGGGTATTTTCCTCATCCTGTTTTCCTAATTATTTTTCGGGTTGCCCGGCAGCCAGTCTTTCCTCTAACCGGCGCACGCGTTCGGCAAGGCGAACCTGAGCGGCATTCATCCTTCCGGCAATGAACAGCAGAACGGCGATGGCGGTCATCAGCAAGCCCAGCACGATACCGCCGTTGATCAACGCCGACTGCAAGGGGCGGATGATGAGATTGGCCAGTTCGCCCAAACCAAACATCTGGAAGAACATCTGATTGGCGGGCAGGGCAGCGGCTGCGCCGAGCAGGGAAATGAGCACAATGACCGCCAGCGCCAGCATCAAACCGGCGAACAGGTACAGCACCACACTGATCCAGCTGGTTGATTTTCGTTCGGCATTCATGATTGACCTCAGAAGAATTGGAATATAAAGGCTATTCTCTGGAGTGTACCACACAACAAGATGTCCTCCGGCAGTCAACCCGCCGTGAATTTCGATTGACAATCCCGTACAAAATCAATATACTCTAAATAGAGTATTTTTGGATGTTTATAATCATCTAATTGGAGTATATTATGGAATCGCCCTCTCCGGTTTTTCCAGTTCGCACCATGGTGCGGCAGATTCGGCGGGTATACCGCCCGTTCCTGATTCGTCCGTCCCACGCCTACTTTTTCCCGGCCTGTCTGCGTCCGCTCCCGCGCCGGATGCGCCCCGCATGGCTGCCGGATGAAGAAGCCGGGCGGTTTTCCGCGCCGCTGATTTATTCCACCGATTACCGCCGCTTTCCTCTCTAAACTTCCATGCCCGAACCCGAAAAGGTCACCATCAATCTGAGTGTGGTGGATTTGGGTCAGATTGATGTACTGGTTGAAGAAGGTTATTATTCCAGCCGCACCGATTTTTTGCGCACGGCTGCCCGCGCCCAGCTTGAAAAGCAGGCCGAAACGCTGCAGCAAATCCTGCGGCGGCGCGGGTTAAGCATGGGGGTTCTTCGCTTGAGCCGCAAGGAACTGGAAGAATACGCCGAAAAGGGGGAAAAATTGGACGTGCGGGTGGTGGGGATGCTGGCAATAGATGCCGATGTGCCGCCGCAGCTGGCGGCAGCGGTGATTGGCAATCTTCAAGTTTTTGGGGTGGTGCGTGCCAGCCGGGCGGTGCGCGCGGCGCTGGGAATCAAAGAACGCCGCACGGCGGCCGAGTGAACAGCGGTTCAGGCGGCGGCTTTCTGACTGGCGATCAGTTCCAGCGTGTATTTCAGTTGCTTCAATTCGTGCTCGGTGTTGTAATGCACTGCGCCAACGCGCACCATGCCGCCTTTATCTTCCACACCCAGCCGCTCGGTGACGGCCAGCGCGTAATAATTGCCGTCCCACACATAAATATCATCGCGTCCCAGTCTGGCTGCCACTTCGCGAGGATGCTGGCCGTTTACACGGAAGGCAAAGGTGGGCACGCGGTCTTTGATGCGACGGGGGTCGCTCAGGCCGTAGAGGGTTAAGCCGGGGATGCTCTTGAAAATATCCAGCAGTTGGCGGCTCAGGCGGTATTCATAGGCGCGGATGGTGTGCATGGCTTGTTTAAGGCGCAGGCGCCGCCCCTTGTAGTGCGGGCTGAGTTCCTTGCTGAATTCACCGCCAAAGGTATCGCCCAGCCATTCCAGATATTCGATGGTTCCAAGCACACCGGCAATGCCTTCGTGGTTTTGCGTGCCGGTCTCAAATTTGCCGGGCGGTGTTTGGGGCGCGGGGCGCACTTTGTAGGCGAACAGACTGTCGAGCAAATCGTAGCGTCCGTAAAGGATGCCGGCGTGCGGCCCAAAAAATTTATAGGCAGAGGCGACCAGAAAATCACAGCCCAGCACCTGCACATCAATCGGCCCGTGGGGAGCGTACTGGACGGCATCCACATAGACCAGTGCGCCGGCGGCGTGAGCCATGGGGATGATCTCTTCCAGCGGGTTGATGGTGCCCAGCGCGTTGGAGGCATACCCCACCGCCAGCAGGCGCGGCTTTTCTTCCAGCGCGGCGCGCAGGTCGTCCAGATCCAGCGTGCCATCCTCCGGGTGAAAATCCACCCAGCGCACCTTAACCCCGCGGTCGTGAGCGGCCAGCACCCACGGCGTGATGTTGGCGTCGTGATCCAGTCGGGTGACCACGATGGTATCACCCTCTTTCCATGTCCGCGCCAGCGAGCGGCTGATATGCAGGGTGAGGGTAGTCATGTTGTTGCCAAAGACGATTTCTTCCGGCCGGGCGGCGTTAAAAAAATCTGCCATGGCGGCGTGGGCGTTGTCCAGCACCATATCCGATTCCTGACTGGTGCGGAATGCACCGCCGTGATTGGCGTTGGATGTGGTCAGGTACAATTGCATCCGCTCCAGCGCCGAGAGGGTGATCTGAGTGCCGCCGGGGTTATCCAGAAATATGGCACCGCTTTGTAAAGCGGGAAAGCGATGGCGGATAATTGAAGTTTCCAGTGTCATGGGCTGCCCTCCTCCGGCGAGAATGGATAAAATCACTCGTTCTTGTTTACTCTAAGTGCGTGCGCGCTTGCCAGTTCAGGTTTCTTTCAAGTATAATCCAGTTAAACGATCGGTAAGTACATAAATCTGGAGGAATTTTTCAATGTCCACCCTCAACCTGATCCTGCAAAGTCTGCATAATCTCACCCGCTGGGCACTGGTGCTGCTCGGTCTTATCGTCATCGTGCGGGGCTTCACCGGCTGGCTGCGCGGGCGGCGTTTCAATAAGGATGATAACCGCTTTGGAATGCTTTATACCTCATTTTTTGATGTGCAGCTTTTGCTGGGTTTGATTCTGTATTTCTCCAAGGGCTGGTTTGGGGTGCTAACGGCGGATTTTGCCTCGGCGATGCGGGCTGCCGGCACACGCTTTTTTGCAATGGAGCATTTGTTGCTGATGTTCATTGCGCTGGTGGTGGTGCACATCGCCCGCAGCCGTTCGCGGAAGGTCTCCGATGACACTCTTAAGCACCGCTGGGCAGCGCTGGGCTATGGGGCATCTTTTGTGTTGATGCTGGCGGCCGTCCCGTGGCCGTTTCTTGAATACGGCCGGCCGTGGCTGCGCCTGTTTGGGCTGCAGTTCTAACCACAGCCGTTTAATCCAGTTCCAGTTCTGCCACCGAACCGACCACCCGTTGAGGCTGGTAGGGATAGGCAGAAATCATATCCCGGCTGGTCACGCCGCTCAGCACCAGAATGGTGCCCAATCCGCTTTGTATGCCGGCGACGATGTCGGTATCCATGCGGTCGCCGATCATGACGGTATTTTCGCTGTGCACACCGAGGTAGTTCAGCGCCGCGCGCATCATGAAGGGGTTGGGTTTGCCCACAAAGAAGGGGGCTTTGCCGGTGGCTTTTTCGATTAATGCGGCCATAGCGCCGCAGGCCGGCACAATGCCCTCATCGGTTGGGCCGGTGGCATCGGGGTTGGTGGCTACAAAACGCGCCCCGGCGTTGATCAGGCGCACTGCTTTCGTGACTTGCGCGAAACTGTAATTGAAAGTCTCGCCCAAGACGACATAATCGGGGTCGAATTCGGTCTGAATGTAACCGACCTCGTGGAGGGCAACCTGCAGGCCGCTTTCGCCGATCACAAAGGCCTTGCCGTGGGGTTTTTGGGAATCGAGAAAGCGGGCGGTGGCCATGGCGCAGGTGAAGATCGAATCTTTGTCAATATCCAGCCCGATGTTTTGCAGGCGGTGAGAGAGGTCGAGCGGAGTCCAGATGGGGTTGTTGGTCAGCACCAGAAATTTGATCTTTTTGGCGCGCAGACGGGCAATGAATTGATCGGCGCCGGGGATGATCTTTTGACCGCTGATCAGGACACCATCCATATCAATCAGATAATTCGGTTTTGGCATGGCTGCTCCTCCTTAAGGGAATGGTCTTGCCGATTTAAATTATAGTCCGCCCCTGCCGATTAAGCGTTTTCTTAACCGATTCATGACCGGCCAATAACAAACTATCCCTGCGGGGTTAGATGTTGAAGCGGATGTTCAAAATATCCCCGTCTTTGACGATGTATTCTTTGCCTTCCAGACGCAGTTTACCTTTGGCGCGCGCTTCGCTCATGCCGCCCAGCGCGATCAAATCGTCGTAACTGATGACCTCGGCGCGGATGAAGCCCTTTTGCAAGTCGGTGTGAATTTCACCGGCGGCTTCGGGGGCGGTGGCGCCGCGCCGTACCGTCCAGGCGCGCACTTCATCCGGCCCGACGGTGAAGAAGGACTGCAGCCCCAGCAGGTCGTAAGAGAGGCGGATCATGCGGTTGAGGCTGGGTTCGCTGATGCCGTATTCTGCCATGAACAGCGCGGCATCTTCGGCGGGCAGTTGAGCAATTTCCATTTCCAGTTTGGCCTGCAAAGCCACCACCTGACTGTGGCGGTGGGGATATTCGATGTGCGGCGCTTGCTGACCTTCCGAAAGGTTTAGCACCACCAGCACCGGCTTGCGGCTGAGAAAGCCAAAGCCGGAAAGCAGTTTCTCTTCCTCCGCTTCGATCTCCACATCGCGCAGGGGAATTTCCTGCGTCAGCGCCTGATGCAGCCGCTCGAACAGGGCAATTTCGCGCTCGATGGCCGAACGGTCGCGTCCGCCGCCCTTTTTGCGCTCATCGGCCAGCCGTTCCAGTTTGCGCTCTACGGCAATCAGATCGTTCAGCACAAACTCGGCATCCATGGTTTCGAGGTCGCGGCGTGCATCCACGCTGCCCTGCGGGTGGGGCACGTTGTCATCCTCGAAAACCCGCACCACATGGATGAAACCATCCATCTGCGTCAACTGATTGAGCAGGCTGCCGGAGATGCCGCTCTTGCCGGCCGAACCGTCCAGCCCGGCAATATCGGCATAGGTGACCTTGGCGTAAATGGTCTTTTTGGGGTTGAACATTCTGGAAAGCACATCCACACGCGGGTCGGGCACATCCACCACGGCGGTGTGGATTTCGATTTTGCCGGTGGCAATGCCGGTGGGCTGATTGCCGCGGGTGAGGGCGTTGAACAGGGTAGTCTTCCCCGATTGTGGTAAGCCGATGATTCCCAAACGCATAATCGTGTGAAACCTTGACCCTTCCGAAGATTTTTGATATATTTCGAGCTAGATCACGCCGAAGTGGCGGAACTGGCAGACGCGCACGACTCAAAATCGTGTACCCTCCGGGTATGTGGGTTCGATTCCCACCTTCGGCACTGCTGATTATATCACGCTGTGCGCCGCAATTTTCTGCGGCGCTGGTTTCTTAAGATCAGCCTGAGATGCCGTTTTGGAGCAACCCATGCAACCCGAATTAAATGACCTGATTCAGTGGGCGCGCGAGGCGGGCGGTATCCTGCGCCAGCGTTTCGGCGCAGACCATGCCATCCGCTTCAAGGGCAGCACCGATATTGTCACCGAAGTTGATCACCTTTCCGAAGCGCTGTTGATGGAGCGCATCCTCAGCCGCTTTCCCCATCACACCATCATCACCGAAGAAAGCGGTTACCACAACGGCAGTGATGACCACTGCTGGTATCTCGACCCGATTGACGGGACGATCAATTTTGCGCATGGTTTTGCCTTCTTTTGTGTGTCCATTGCTTATGCGCAGGCGGGCAGCCTGCGGCTGGGGGTGGTATATGACCCCATCCACGAAGAATTGTTCTCCGCCGAAGCGGGCAAGGGGGCTTACCTGAACGGCGAGCCGATTCACCCGGCCGGCGCCACGGCGCTGAACGAATGCCTGCTGGTTTCCGGCCTGCCCCACCACGATCATTCCCCCTACACCGATGCGGCTTTTGCCTGCTTTCGCGACCTGACGCTGCGCTCGCAGGGGGTGCGCCGGCTGGGCTCGGCCGCACTCGATTTGTGTTACACCGCCTGCGGCCGGCTGGACGGCTACTGGGAATTTTCCGTTCAGCATTATGACATTGCCGCCAGCGCGCTGATTGCCCGTGAGGCCGGCTGCGTGGTCACCCGAGTGGACGGCAGTGAGGACATTCTGAAACCGCCGGTCAGCATTTTGGCGGCCAACCCGCAGGTTTATGTCCTGCTGCGCGACGCCCTGCGCCGGCACGGTTTGTAAAAAAAGGGCTGCCCGGCGTTTTTTTACCGGGCAGCCGTGTTTTTATTCGGCGGGAAGGATTACCGTGAAATTACCGGCATCCACAACCGAACAGGTACCACGATATTCAGGCGTCCTTCGATTTGCGGATTGATCGGCTCGGTCTTGCTCTGGATGTATTCGATCACTGCATCGCGGACATAGTACTGCGTATCGGCGACGATTTGATCAAGCGGCCAGAGTGACACGCCGCTGTCATTGAAGTTGCAGGAGCCTGCCGCTAGATAATTGACGGTAGAAACGTTATAGTACGTATCCGGGTCGTTGAAATCTACCAGTTTGCCGTCAATCTCCAGCGCAGCCACATTGTTTCCGTTGGGCAGTTCGGGGTAGGTATCGAAGTAGGTAATCTTCCCGCCGGCGTTGATGTCCAGCATACAGGTGGTGTAGTAGGAGTAACCGCCGTACCCCGGCACATACTTGTAGTAGTAGTAATTGCGGTAGGCCCGTTCCAATACCTGCTTGATTTGCGGGCCGTTCATCCGGAGGACGACCAGCGAATTTTCATACGGCATGGCGTTGAACATGTCGCTGATCTTGAGGGAGTAGGGGGTGGAGGGGGTAGCGGTGTCCGCAATCTTCCGATTGGTCATGGCGCCGGAGAGGTGGAAATCAACCTCGATTTTTTCTTTCTCCAGTTTCCACACCGAGGCATCGGCCTGCAGGTTGGCGCCGTTGGTTTCGGTGGTGTAGGCCTGCAGCGTGTCAATGGGGGTAATGGTTTGACCGATGACCGTGTTGTTATAGGCAGCCAGTTTGTCCGCATACGGCTGGACAATGCTCTTGATGGTGGCATCTTCGGCATTGGATGTAGTTACCTGAATTGCGCGTCCGGCGCGGGAAACGACCTCGTAAGCCTGAGACATAATGCCTGCATCGCTGGTGGTGGAGGCTTTTGGCCGCAACCCGATGATGATTTCGCCGAGGTAGGTGTTGTAGCGATTGGCCTGTCCAACGATGACCGCTCCGCCATCCGGGTTGCCCAGCACGGTCGGCAGGTATTTGAAGGGTTCAGGGATGTAACGGGTATCGGTTGGATGGGTGTGCGAGTGGCCGCCAACGATGGCATCAATGCCGGAAACGTGAGTTGCCAGATAGGTATCCACGTTATCATCCACTTCCACGCTGGCGGGGTTGGGTGCAAAACCGATGTGGGTCAGGGCAATCACCACATCGCTGCTATCGCGCAGCATATCCACATACTGGCTGGCAGTTTCAATGGGATTGGTGAAGGTCAGTCCTTGGATGTTGCTGGGTAGTTCGTAGTTGGGCACACGATGATTGCCGATGCCGATAATGCTGACCTTAATTGCTTCCGGGCCAACCGGTTTGCGAACAAACGGCAAGACCGGTATGCGGGCAATTCCGTAACTTCCGTCATCCTGCAAATTGGCCTGCAGGATGGGGAAACTGGCATCGGAAAGAGTGCTGAACACCTCTTTGCCGAAATTGAATTCGTGATTGCCCAGTACCATGGCGTCGTAGCCCATGGCATTAAAGGCCTTGATCAGCGGGTTGATTTGCATTTCGGCCGGCAGTGGACTGCCATCGGCGCAGTAGCCCAATCCGGCTGACTTGAAGTAGTACATCATCGAGTCGCCCTGGATGTTATCTCCGGAGGTGAGCAGGAGTGTCCGCTCAGGATTGTGAGCGCGTTCCTGTTTGATCAGGGTTGCCAGATTGGTATAACCCACCGTGCTGCCCGATTGCAGCAAACGCCCGTGCGAATCGTTGTGGTGCAGAATGGTGAGCGGGATGATTGGGCCGCCGGCATCGGTGCCCTCACGGGTTATGCGTTCGTCCAGTGTGCCGTCGCCGGTGGGGCCTTTGTAGGGTTCCGTTTGGGTATAGCGGCGTACCCACTCAATGACGATATTCAACATATCTCCCCAGTAAGAGAGGTTGGTGGCGTATTTGAAGGCCGTAAAGCCGTCCTGCCCGGCGGGGGCCAGGAAACTATTGGTAGCGATCCGGTAGGTGCGGTTCGGGTCAATCGGCAGCCAGCCGTCGCTTTCGCGGTCGTACACCTGAATGTCATACGCGCCCCATGCCCAGGGCTGCGGACCGGGCAGAGCATCAGCATAGCGGTAGAATTTATAGCGAATCCCGGCTACCTGAATTGCACCTTTGTAGAGGGTAGCACTTTGATTGAGCAGGTCAATGATCTGAGCACCGGTCATATCGGCCACAACGGTGTCGTTACCAAACGGCAAAATCTGGAACAACATACCGTAGGTGAGGACCATGGGGCCGTGTGACCAGACGCCTTCGGTCTGGCAGTCGGCGGCAGTGCTGGTCCAGATGTACTGGCCGGGGTTGGCGGGGTCTTCTTTATCGCACCAGTCAATGCGAATTCCGCCCGGATTGTTAAAGACCATATCCACGTCATTATCCGGCTCTGTATCGGAGTTTAACTGGTTGTAGATGGCATCCTGAATGAAGGTGCCCATCATTCCATCGCCGTTGTAGTTTCGCAGCAAATCCACCTGCACCCAGCCGATTTCTTCATTGATCAGCTCTTGATAATTAGGATCGGAAACATACGCCGTTACCAGATCCTTGATGGTTGTATCTTCCGGGTCGGTTGTGCCGACGACAATGCGGCTCCAGGTCAAGGATACTGCTCCGGTGGCGGGATCGTAGGTGAAGTCGGCGCGGCCGATCTTGCGCCCGCTATAATGCGCCTGCACAACCGCCGTATTGCCGACCCAAGTAGCAGAACTAAGGTCGGTGTGGGTGTGGCCGCCGATGATCAGATGCACCGGTTTGCCGGCATCAATGAGGTTTTGAGCAAGGGTTTGGTCTCCATAAACCGTAAAGCCGTACCCATAGCCGCCGTCGGTGTAGCCGTTGTGGCTGAGCACAACCAGCACATCGGCGCCGTTTGCTTTCATCTCGTCGTAGTAATGCAGGATCGATTCGGTTGGATCTTTGAAGCAAAGTCCTTCGGTGGCTTCGGCAATGGTGATGTAGGGAGTTTCAACCGAGCCGACGCCGATCACCCCTACCTGCACTTTGTTGGGGTCCGTTCCAACATCCAGAATCGTATAAGGTTCTATGGTATAGGTGTTTCCTGCGCCATCATCCAGTACCGGCAGGTCCCAACCATCGCAGGAGTTGCCGACCTTTTTAACGATGTTGGCTGCCAGCATGGGGAAGGATTTTTTACCCGCTACAGCTGCTTCAGCCTCCAGAGCGCGTTTTGCCAGAATTTGCTGGCCCCAATCGAACTCGTGGTTGCCCAGTGTTACCGCATCGTAGCCGATGGTTTTGTAATAATTAATCGTCGGCTCTCCCTTGAGGATGTTGGAGAGAAGCGTTCCTTGCATGATATCTCCCGCATCCAACAGGAGGACATTCTCAGCACCTACGGCAGTTCGAACCTCGTTGATTTTATAGGCCACCCGTGCAGCCCCCGGATTTGATCCAGAGGCTTCCAGATTGCCGTGAAAATCGTTTGTGTGCAGAATGGTGAAATTGATGGCCGTCTGGGTTTGAGGGCGCTGGAGGTCGGCACTGTAAACCGGCGCAGGCAGCGCAAGGCAGAGAATCAAAACCAGAGAAATGATTTGGAAAAACCTGAATTTCATGTTCCCTCTCCTGAATTTGAGATTTGAAATCAACCCGCCATTAACCAACCTTGATTAAGAGCAGATAGTCGATCACCTCCTTTCGAGTCTTGCCGCTATGGGTTACTTCCTTCCAGGAAATTGAGAGTGAAAAGCAACCCTCTCGCCAATTAAAGGGGGCTTTAGAGGGAAAAGAATAAAGATGGTATTACGATTTAGATAACAGTAAGGGGAGAAAGAAAAATCAACTTGAAACTATGACAATAATCAAACCCCAACCCATTCAAATTTATTTTAACAAAACCAGTTCCTCATGTAAAGTCATTTAAGCCTTAAGATTTGAGCAGAGATTTGTGTTTCTTTCTCGAATGTTGTATCATCAAATTGTGCATCGGGTCACAAAGAAATGGAGGGGAGGATGAAGGGGTGGCAAAGGTTGTGTGGATTGGTCATCCTGACCATGCTGGCGTGTGAGATGCCGACCTGTATTCCACCTACCTGTAATAATGCCCTACATTCCGTAATCCTGCCGATTTTGCCCCCGGCATAATAAAGAAGCGCATGGTCTTGAAAATAGCCATGCGCTTCAGTTGCAGCTATCGGCCGGGCACGCTCATAAATTGCGCTTTTCGCGGTCGTAGTTTTGACCGAGAAAGGCCGGCACACGCGCCTTGCGGAAGGTGAGCACCATGATCAGGATGGTGGCGAGGTACGGTACCATCAGCAGGTACTGATAGGGCAAAGCCAGCCCGATGACCTGCGCGCGGAAGGCCAGTACCTCCACACCGGCGAAGAACAACGAGCCGGTCAGAATGGTCAGAGGGCTCCAGCCGCCAAAGAAGGTGAGCGCAATTGCCAGCCAGCCGCGCCCGCGGGTCATGGCCTCGGTGAAGGTGCCGGTATAGACCATGGGCAGGTAAGCGCCGGCCAGCCCGATCAATGCCCCGCCGAGAATGGCCGTCCAGTAGCGCGCCCGCACTACATTGATCCCCAGACTGTCGGCTGCCATGGGGTTTTCTCCCACCGCGCGCAGTTCCAGACCGCGCTGGGTGCGGTAAAGAAAATACCACAACACCAGCGAAAGCAGGATGGAAAAGTACACCAGACTGTTTTGCTGGAAGAGAATCGGGCCGAGCACCGGAATCTGACTCAGCAGGGGGATGGAAACTTCCGGCAGGGTGGGGATGAGCGGCGGCGAGAGGGTGATGCCGATGATCAACTTGGGCAGCAGGGTGGAAAGGCCGACCCCGATGAAGAACAGCGCAAGCCCGATGACGAACTGGTTCATCTTTAATGTGGTGGTAAAGTAAGCCAGCAGCAAGCCGAACAAGGCACCGGCCGCCATGGCGGCCAGCATACCCACAAAATTGTTGCCCACCTGATAACTGACCAGAAAACCCAGTGAGGCGCCCAGCAGCATGATGCCCTCCTGGGCTACATTGAAAATGCCGGTGCGCCCTCCCAGCATGGTGCCCTGACTTGCCAGCACAAAAGGCACCATCGAAAGCAGGACCAACCGCAAGAAGGTGATCAGGATTTCCATAATGTTTTACCTCCTGCGTACCACATCGGAAAGCAGAACGAAGAGCAGAACCAGCGCTTCGACGATGAACACCATTTCGACCGGGATCATCAGCGTGCGCTGCATGGCGCTGGCGCCCACTTCCAGCACGGCGATGAAGAACGCCACGAACGGCACGGCCAGATTGTTGCCGCGCGCAATCAGCCCAATGATCAGCCCCAGCACCAGAAAGTTGGATTGCATTCCCTCGATCAGGCGGTGGTGAACCCCGGCTACTTCGATGGAGCCGGCCAGACCGGCCAGCGCCCCCGCCAGTACCAGCGAAAACACGAACATGCGCCTGACGTTAATGCCGAACACCTCAGCGGCGCGGGGGTTTGCGCCGGTGGCCACCAGCTCGTAACCGCCGGTGGTGCGGCTGGTGTAGATGTAGATGCCGGCCGCTACCAGCACCGCTAAAATTATGCCGGAGTGCAGCGGCGGGTTGTCTATCAGCATGGGCAGCCAGCCGCCCTGTCCGATGGAGATGGTGGTGGGATGCCCGGCAGTGGTATCACGCCACGGTCCTGTGGCAACCAGATCAATGAACGCAAATGAAACGAAATTGAGCAGTACGGTGGTCAAAATCTCGTTCAGGCCAAAGCGGTAAAGCAGCCAGGCCGGCACCAAACCCCAGAACGCTCCCGCCAGCACGCCCGCCAGAATGACCAGCGGCAGCAAAATGACCGCCGGTAAATCGGAGAAGACGATGCCCACTGCCGCCGCGGCAATGCCGCCGACAATCATTTGACCCTCGCCGCCGATGTTGAATTTTCCGGCGGTCAGGGGGACGGTAAAAGCCAGTGCCTGCAAGGTCAGCGGAATGAATTTGAGCAGCGTCTGGATGAAGCCGTTGGGGGTGCGGAAGGAAGTCAGCAAAATGGTCTGATAGGCGCGCCCGACATCGAAGCCCATGGCTGCAATGAAGATGCCCACCGCCGCAAATGCCACGGCGATGGCAATCAGATAAGGGAGGATGGTTCTTCCAAGTGTTTTCATCGTTACCTCACTCACGGGGTTGCCGCTTCCGTTGAGCGGATACCGCTCATTAAGCGGCCGATGGCGTATTTATCGAAGGCTTCGCGCGGCAGGATGCCGAGAATTTCGCCGCGGTAGATGACCGCAATGCGGTCACTGAGCAGCATTAATTCATCCAGATCTTCGGAAATCAGCAGGGTGGCCTGTTTTCTGGCTTTGCGCTGCAGGATTTTTCGATAGACGAAATCCATCGAAGGAATATCCAGCCCGCGGGTGGGGTTATGCGCCACCAGCAAATCGGCGTTCATCGAAAAAGCACGCGCAATCATCACCCGCTGGATGTTGCCGCCGGAAAGATTGCCGCCCGGTTCCGCGGGTCCGCCGGTTTTGATGTTGTACTCCTGAATCTGCTCGCGCGTGTTCTGATAAACGGTTTTCCAGTTGATAAAGCGCCCGTCGCTGTACGGCGGCTGACGGTGAACGCCCAGAATCAGGTTTTGGGCAACGCTGGCTTTGGGCAAAAAGCCGTCGTGCAGGCGGTCTTCGGGGATGTAAGCCATGCCGCTGCGCAGGCGCTCGCCAACCGGCACGCCGGTTACGTCTTTGCCGTTTTGTTCGATCTTGCCGCTGGTGGGTGAGACGATACCGGCGGTCACTTCGGCCAGTTCGCGCTGGCCGTTGCCCGCCACGCCCGCAATGCCGAAAATTTCACCGGGGTAAATTTCAAATGAAACGTCTTTAAGGCGGGGTACTCCCTCTTTGTTGACCAGACTGACCCCGCTGAGGCGCAGCAGCGGCGGGGCGGTGTAGTCCACCTCGCCAAAGGTTTTCGTATCGCGCGCAAAATAGACGCTTTTTTCGATGTTCATCTGCTCGCCGACCATGGCGCGCACGAAAACCTCTTCGGATGCCTCTTTGCGGTCGAGCGTGGTGATGTTGCGCCCTTCGCGCAGTACGGTAATGCGGTCGCACACGCTGAGGACTTCGCGCAGTTTGTGGGTGATGAAAACGATGCTCAAGCCGTCGTTGACCATCACCCGCAGGGAATCGAACAGGGCATCTACTTCCTGCGGCGTCAGGTTGGTGGTGGGTTCGTCCAGAATGAGGATTTTAACCCCGCGGTAAAGCGCTTTGAGGATTTCCACCTTCTGGCGGCTGCCAATCGGCAAGGTAGAAATGACGGCATCCAGTTCCACCGCAAGCCCGAATCGTTCGCACAATTCCTGCACTTTTCTGGCTTCCGGTTCCAGTTTGAGGGTGTAGCGGTTGGTGATTCCCGTGCCCAGCACAATGTTTTCCAGCACGGTGTAGTTGGGGATTTGCAAAAAGTGCTGATGCACCATGCCGATGCCGAATTGGAGCGCATCGCGCGGCCCGTGAATTTCGATTCTCTCGCCGTTCAGGTAAATTTCGCCCTGATCTTTGCGATAAAGCCCGTAGAGGATGTTCATCAGGGTGGTTTTGCCGGCGCCGTTGCCGCCCAGCAGGCCGTGAATTTCGCCCGGCAGCAGCGAGAACGAGACATCGTTCAGTGCCACCAGTTTATCGAACGTCTTGCGGATATTTTTTAATTCCAGAATGGGTTGTTTTTCCATGTTCTCCTTCCCTCCCGCCTGAGGAGGTTAGTTTCAGAAGGGGATGCAGTGGTATATGTACCAGAGTGGTGCTGATGGAAGTCCGATCAGCCAGGCAGGGCTGCCGCAATGAAATTGTAAACAGGGGTTCCGGCGCACAAACACAGGCGCTGGAACCCCTGCCTGAAATGCTGTTCAATTTTGAACCGTGAAATGCGGCATGACCTTACTTGATTTCACTGGTGTCTTTGACTACTTCGATCTTGCCGGCGCGCAGGTCGGCCAGCAGGGTGTCCATCTCGGCCTGAATTTCAGGAGAGACGTTCTTCAGCGGGGTTTGCAGGGCAACGCCGGTGGCAAAGCCCAGCGGGTAGTAACCGCCGGTTTCGCCGGCCTGAATTTTGGCGTAAATCTCTTTGAGCGGGCCGGCAAAATCATACAGCAGTGAGGTCATGTAGTTATCGGGGGCGTAGGTGGATTTATCGGTGTATTTGGCGGTGACCAGCACTTTGGTGGGCGAGGCTTTGACCGCTTCGAACAGGCCGAACATGCCGAGGTTGAGCGAGCCCATGATCACATCGCAGCCTTCGGCAATCAGCGCATCGGCAACCTGACGGGCTTTGGTGGGGTCGTTGAAGTCACCCGCCCACACGGCTTTGACTTCCACATCCAGCCCAAGGTCTTTGACGGCCTGTTGAACGGCGTGCACCTCCGCGTAGGAGAAAGGCAGTGCCAGACCGCCCAGATAGCCGATTTTACCGGTTTGAGTGGTTTTGGCGGCCAGTGCGCCAATGCCGTAGAAACCAACATGGAAGTTGCGGTCAATGAACCAGAGGTTGGCGGGAGCATTTTCCACCGGAGCATCGCCTTCACCGATAAAAATGACATCCGGGAACTGCTTTGCCAGATCTACCGTTTGGGTGAGGAATTGACCGCCGTGCGTCCAGATGATGTTGTAGCCGGCATCAATGTATTCACGCATGACGCGGTCCACATCGGGGACGGCCACGCTTTCGGAATAGGCGGTTTCGATGCCGGTGGCTTTTTGCAATTCCGAAATACCCACATACGCCAGCGTGTTGTAGTCGGCGTCGGTAATTACACCGGGGAAGATAGCGGCCAGTTTGTAGGTCTTGCCGGTTTGTTCGGCGGTGGGGGTGGCCGCAGGCGCGCATTGTGCCGTCAGCAGTGCTACCAATACCAGCACGAACACGAGAACGAAACGATTCTTGCGCATTTCTTTCCTCCTTAGTTTAAAAATGGGATAGAAGGGGGGATAGGGTGAAGGTATTTCTTATTGTACTCTTTTGAAGTTGTCTGTCAATTACGAATTAAATAAAAAATTGGGTACATTCATCCTGAAATTATCTCTCTGACCTGCCCTGCCCGGCGCAACGGCCCGAGGGGAGACCGCCACGCCGCCTGACGGCGGCTCGCGGTGACGTAAACGACTTTGATGGTAAAATCCTTTCAATCGTCTTAAATCTCGCGAAAGAGAGGCATGCATGAGCGCAACCTTTGTTACTCCCCGGTGGGTTCAGGATGCTGTTTTTTATCAAATCTTTCCCGACCGCTTTGCATTCAGCCCCAGCGTGGAAAAGCCGAATAACCTCGAGGCGTGGGATGCCCCGCCGACCCCTTATGGCTTCAAGGGGGGTGATCTGATCGGCGTGCTGGAAAGACTGGATTATTTGCAGGATTTGGGCATTACCGCCATTTACTTTACCCCGATTTTTCAATCGGCTTCCAATCACCGTTACCACACCCATGATTATTACCGCGTTGACCCCCTGCTGGGCGGCGATGCGGCTCTGCGCCGTCTGCTGGATGAAGCCCACCGCCGCGGCATTAGAATTGTGCTGGACGGGGTGTTCAACCACGCCAGCCGGGGGTTCTTCCAGTTCAATCACATTCTGGAATGCGGGGCGCAGTCGCCCTATCTGGACTGGTTCCGCGTAAAGCGATTTCCTTTAAACGCCTATCACGGCAAGCCCAATTATGACTGCTGGTGGGGGCTGCCGGCCCTGCCGGAGTTCAACCATCAGAATCCGCAGGTCAGGCGGTTTATCTTCAATGTGGCGCGCTACTGGCTGGAGCAGGGCATTGACGGCTGGCGGCTGGATGTGCCCTTTTGCGTGAATGACGACAGCTTCTGGCAGGAATTCCGGCAGGTGGTCAAGCAGGCCAACCCGCAGGCCTATATCACCGGTGAAATCCCGTGGGATGCCGAACGCTGGCTGCAGGGGGATCAGTTCGACGGGGTGATGAATTATCTGCTCACCTATGCCTGCTGGGGCTTTTTCGGCGGTGAAAGGATGGACAGGAAACTGGTCGGTCACTGGTACGAACACGGCCCGCAGTATTTTAGCCCGCAGGCCGAGGGGTTTGCCGAAAATGTCAGCGCACTGTTGAAGAAATATCCACTGCCGGCGGTTTTGGCGCAGTTGAACCTGCTGGACAGCCACGACACATCCCGTTTCCTTTCGATTGCCGGAGGCGATAAACGCTTGCAGCGGCTGGCAGCGCTGTTCCTGTTCACCTACCCCGGCGCACCGTGCATCTATTACGGTGATGAGATTGGGCTGGAAGGAGGCGAGGACCCCGACTGCCGGCGCGCTTTTCCGTGGGATGAAAACCGTTGGGATCACGACCTGCGCGCCTTTTACCAGCGGTTGGCCGCATTACGCCGTGGCAACCCTGTTTTGCGGCAGGGATCGTTTGAGGTGCTCTATGCCGCCGGGCAGGTGCTGGTTTACCTGCGCCGGCAGGAGCAGGATGCGGCGGTGGTGGTCATCAACCGTTCACCGACGGCTTCATTTGACCTCGATCTTCCCGCGGCGGGTCACCTGCCGGAGGGGATGACTTTCCGGAATGAGATTGGGCAGGGAGGGGTGGCTGTGCGGGAAGGGCGACTGCGCGGTTTGCACCTGCCGCCGCTTGCGGGGGCTGTGCTGCTGCCGGAAAATCAGGCGCTTTCCTGACATCACTTCATTATATACATCCCATAAAGCCAAATCATCGGATTAATCTATTCTTTTTGGATAAAATCAATCCAATTTTCTTGACTGAGGCAAGAGATTATGCTATATTGCTTGCACTTTCCTTTCAATTTATTTACAATTAGCATAGTCGTAAACTCACAGATGTGCCGCGGGTTCCGTCCAAACCTGAAAGGCCTGTGAGTCAGGCGAATCGGAGGAAAACCTCTGATCAATCATCCTAAATCCCATATAGAAGGAGGAGAAACATGAAGCGATATTCACTTCTGGTCGTTGGACTGTTGGTCATTGCCAGCATGGTCCTTTCGGCCTGCCAGCAGGGCACCCAGGTGGTGACCCAGGTGGTGACGGAAGAGGTCGAAGTGGTCACGACGGTTGAAGTTGAAAAGACCGTCGAGGTCGTGGTGACCCCCGAACCCACCCCCGTTGAACGCAACGGCGCCTGGGTGGACACCATCGTTGTGGTTGAGGAACCCAGTGCGGATGCGGCTGTAACCCGCCTGCAGAACAAGGACATTGATCTGTATGCGTTTACGGTCAGCAACGCCGAGGTGGCCGCCAAAGTAGCCGCCAGCCCCGAACTGAAATCGGAGCGCTCGTTCGGTTCCTACAACGAACTGACCTTCAACCCGGCTGGGCCGGTCTTCGAAGGCACCGGCAAACTCAACCCCTTCGCCGTGCCGGCCATTCGCGAAGCGATGAACTGGTTGATCGACCGCGACTACATTGTTCAGGAGATCATGAAAGGTCTGGGTGTCCCGCGTTACACTCCGTTCAATGTAGCCTCGTCCGACTACGCCCGCCTGGCGGAAGTGGTGCGTAAAGTCGAGTTGAAGTACGCCTATAACAAAGAAAAAGCCCAGGAAATCATCACCGCTGAAATGGAAAAACTGGGTGCGACACTTGTGGACGGCAAGTGGCAGTACAACGGCGAACCGGTCGAAATCATCGTTCTGATCCGCACCGAAGACGAACGCCGCCAGATTGGTGATTATGTGGCCAATCAGCTGGAAGATATCGGCTTCACCGTGACTCGCGATTACAAAACCTCGGCCGAAGCCTCGCCGATCTGGATCCGCGGCAACCCCAATGACGGTCTGTGGCATATCTATACCGGCGGCTGGATCACCACTGCCGTCCCGCGCGATCTGGGCGATAACTTCGACTTCTTCTACACCCCGCGCGGTTTGCCGCAGCCGCTCTGGCAGGCTTACACGCCCAGCGAGGAATTCGACAAAATCGCTCTTGATCTTGTGAACCGCGCTTACACGACCATTGAAGAACGCACCGAACTGATGGCTAAAGCCCTCGAACTGGCTCTCCAGGATTCGGTGCGGGTCTGGCTGGCGGACCGCGCCAGCATCACCCCCATGCGCGCCGAATTGCAGGTGGCTTCCGACCTGTACGGCGCGGTGTATGGTTCTCAACTCTGGCCGTACACCATCCGCCGCGAAGGTGAGGTGGGCGGTTCGGTGACCGTTGCCATGCCCAGCATCCTTGTCGAGCCGTGGAACGCGCTTGCCGGTACCAACTGGATTTACGACCAGATGCTCATCCGCGGCACCGGCGAGTACGGTTTGGTGTTCGATCCTTTCACCGGTTTGACTTACCCGAACCGCGTAGAAAAAGCCGAAGTGGTGGTTCAGGAAGGCCTGCCGGTTACCAAGACTCTGGACTGGCTGACGCTCGAATTTGCTCCCTCCATTGAAGTGCCGGGCGATGCCTGGGCCGACTGGGATGCCGAACAGCAGCGCTTCATCACCGTGGCTGAAAAATTCCCCGAAGGCACCACTGCCCTGCGCAAGAGCGTGGTCTATTACCCGGCTGACCTGTACGAGAAGGTCAAATGGCACGATGGCAGCCCCTTCTCCGCCGGCGATGTGGTCATGGGTATCATCCAGACCTTCGACCGCGGTAAA
The DNA here is from genome assembly GCA_040754815.1 of Chloroflexota bacterium. Classification (GTDB taxonomy): domain Bacteria; phylum Chloroflexota; class Anaerolineae; order Anaerolineales; family Anaerolineaceae; genus Bellilinea. The sequence continues at coordinate 25,045 of JBFMBX010000014.1, read as the reverse complement.
GAGGCCAGCCCCTACTATGACGCCTCCATCGCGCCGCAGGTAGAATCCTTCCTGTCGTCCTTCAAGGGTGTCAAGATCGTCTCCACCGATCCGCTGGTCATCGAGACCTACTCCGACCTGTGGAATCTGGATGCCGAATTGAACGTAAGTGACTGGTGGCCGTTCTACGCACAGGGTCAGGCGGCCTGGCACGCGCTGGCAATCGGTCTGAAAGCCGATGGCGCCGGTGAGGCGGCCTTCTCGGCGGCCAAAGCCGATGAACTGCAAGTAGAATGGCTGTCCTACATCTCCGGCCCGACCATTGATATCCTCAAAGCCAAACTGGACGAAGCAAGCGCCGAAGGCTTCATCCCCTACGCTCCAACGCTGGGTGAATACGTAACCGCAGAAGAAGCCGCAGCCCGCTATGCCAACCTGACCGAATGGCACCGCCAGCGCGGTCACTTCTGGATCGGCACCAATGTGTTCTATCTGGAACGCGCCTTCCCGGTTGAGGGTACGGTGGTACTGCGCCGATACAATGATTACTCCGAAAAGGCCGATCGGTGGCTGCGCTTCTCCGCTCCGCCCATCGCCGAGGTGGAAGTGGACGGTGAAGACCGCGTGACCATCGGCAGCGAGGCTTCCTTCGATGTCTTTGTGGACTTCGAGGGGCAGCCCTACCTGCTGGCCGATATTGACAATGTCAAATATCTGGTCTTCGATGCCAACGGTGAGCTGGTGCTGGTAGGTCAGGCGGAAGCCGTGGAAGACGGCCTCTTCCAGGTCAACCTGAGCGCCGAGGATACCGGCAAACTGGCGGAAGGCACCACCCGCCTAGAGGTGGTGGTGGTTTCCAAACGGGTTGCCGTGCCGTCCTTTGCCTCCTTCCAGTTCGTAACAGCCCCGTAAAACTCGAAACAAATACAATCGGAGGGGCGAGGGAAAAAACCTCGCCCTTCCTCTCAATATAAGAAGGATGATGAAACAGCATGACGGAAGCGACTCAGTCTCCTGTGACGGCCTCCCCATCCTCGCTTGAAAAGAAAGCCGCAGCCAGTACATTATCACGATTAGCCAAGTACACGCTTGTTAAAGTCCTTACGCTGGCTGTGACCATTGTTATCGGTGTCTATTTAACGATCATCATTGCCAATATGGGGGGAGAAGTAGATAACATTCGCCGCGGCGAAATCCGTGAACGGATTGCGCTGATGGTGAGTATGAATCAGGATTTACGCCGCCTGCCCGCCGAGGAACGCTCCAAATACATCAATGACATGGTACGCATCGAAGAAGAACGATTGGGTCTGGATCGGCCTTTCATTCTGCGTAGTTTTACCTACCTTGCCGATGCCATGTCGCTCAACCTTGGGCGTGCGCAGTACCTCACCAGTGACAGCGGCTCCAAACAGGTGCGTCTGATTATTCTGGAGCGCCTGCCACCCACGTTGGTGCTGTTTGGTACGGCGAATATCCTCCTGTTCTTTACCGCTTTGTTCATTGCGCTGGGGCTTTCCCGCCATTACGGCAGTTTCCTCGACCGGGTGGTGATTGCCCTTGCGCCCACTTCGGCGGCGCCGGGCTGGTTTTACGGCATCTTTTTGATTTTGATCTTTGCCGCCATTTTGAACGTGCTGCCTTACGGCGGCATGGTGGATGCGCCCGTGCCGGAAACCACCATCGGCTACGCGCTCAGCCTGCTCAAACACATGGTTCTGCCAACGCTGGCGATCTTCATGAGTTCGATTTTCGTCACCATTTACAGCTGGCGAACCTTTTTCCTCATCTTTTCCAGTGAAGATTACGTGGAGATGGCCAAAGCCAAAGGCCTGTCATCCCAGATGATCGAACGCCGTTACATTCTGCGCCCGACCATGCCGAACATCATCACCAACTTTGCCCTGCTGATTATTGGTTTGTGGTTTGGGGCCATTATTCTGGAAACCGTGTTCAACTGGCCCGGTCTGGGACGCCTTTTCTACCGGGCCATTGGTTTATTCGATACGCCGGTGATCGTCGGCGAAACGGTGATTTACGCCTACCTGCTGGCGATTACGGTGTTTTTACTCGATTTCATTTACGCGCTGGTTGATCCGCGCGTCAAAGTAGGAGGCGAGGGCCCGAAAGCATGAACGCGCTCAAAAACGCTTTTCGCGAGATTTCCCAGTATCCTTCGGCAGTGGTTGGATTGGTGATCATCGGTTTGCTGGTTGCTTTTGCGGTGTATGCCGTGGCAACCATTCCTTATAACGAGGCCATTCGATTGTGGCGCGGCGGAGAAGAAGTGTGGGGAGATTACCCGCGCAACGCCTCTCCGGCGTGGACGAACTGGTTTTCTGCCAAAAAGAAGCCCGAAACCATCATCCTGACCAGCGATGACGAGCGGGTTAAAAAAGAAACCCAAATGGTTGGCAGCAATCAGGAAATCATCATGCACTATTTTATTGATTATCAATATGATGATTTCCCCGAAGAGATGATCATCTTCTTTACTGCGAAATATGATGTCAAGCAGCCTCATATCACGATGAAGTGGATTACACCGGACGGCCGCGAACTGCGCATGAGTCAGATGTCGGTGCGCCAGTCCGATCAGTACCGCTTTGAACTGGATGAACGGCTCAAACGGCGCATCAAGGATATGAGCGTAACGCAAGGGTTGTTTGCGCTGCCGGATGTTACGCCGCCCACCATTCAAAAAGGGCAGTATGAATTGCAGATTTCGGCGCTGATGTTCGAGCCGAACACCGAAGTAGATGCCAAACTGGTGATCTACGGCAAGGTGCATGGGCTGGCTGGCACCGATCACCTGCGCCGCGACCTGATGGTTGCCATGCTGTGGGGCGCACCGATTGCACTGGCATTCGGCATTCTGGCCGCGCTGGGAACCAGCGTGTTGAGCATGATCATCGCCGCCGTCGGTTCGTGGTTTGGCGGGGCGGTAGATGAAATCATCCAGCGCATCACCGAAGTCAATCTGGTTCTGCCGGTGCTGCCCATTCTGATCATGATCGGTACGCTGTATTCTCGTTCGATCTGGACGATTTTGGGCGCAGTGGTGGCTTTGAGCATCTTTTCTTCCTCCATTAAAACCTTCCGGGCGATCTTCCTGCAAATCAAAGAAGCACCCTATATCGAGGCCGCCCGTTCCTACGGCGCGGGCAATTTGCGCATCATTTTCACTTACCTGATCCCGCGCCTCATTCCGGTACTTATCCCCGGCTTTGTCATCGGCATTCCGACCTATGTGTTTTTGGAAGCCTCGCTGGCGGTGCTGGGTCTGGGTGACCCCGTTCTGCCGACGTGGGGCAAGGTGATTAACGATGCTTCGGCTCAAGGGGCATTGTTCAACGGTTATTACTACTGGGTGCTGCAGCCGGCCGTTTTGTTGATGATTACCGGTCTGGCATTCTCCATGCTCGGCTTTGCGCTCGACCGTATCTTCAATCCCAGACTGCGGGGGGTGTAGGAGATCATGGCAGAAAAAACTTTATTGCGTGTTGAAGATTTGAAACTGTACTTTCGGGCCACCCGCGGGATTGTGCAGGCCGTGGACGGGGTGAATTTCACCCTCAACCCCAATGAGGCGATGGTCATCATCGGCGAATCGGGCTGCGGCAAGAGTTCCATGGCCCGAGCGTTACTGCGGCTGCTGCCGCGCAATGTGCATACCTACTCCGGCAAGGTTTATCTCAACGGTACCGAATTGATCTCCATGTCGGATGAAGAATACCGCCAGCAGATTCGCTGGTTGAAAATTTCGATGGTGCCGCAGGCCGCCATGAACGCGCTCAACCCGGTGCTGCGGGTGGGCGATCAGGTGGCCGAGCCGATGATGGTGCATCACGGCGTGCGCAAAGAAGAAGCGCTGGTGCAGGCGGCTAATATGTTCCAACGGGTAGGTGTGCCGGTGGATTTCCTCACCCGCTACCCCTTCGAGTTGAGCGGCGGTATGCGCCAGCGCGCGGCCATTGCCATGGCGCTGGTGACCGCGCCGGATCTGGTCATTCTGGATGAGCCGACTTCGGCGCTGGATGTGCTGACGCAGGCCAATATTATGAACCTGCTTAAGCGCATCAAAAAGGAAATTGCCACCAGTTTTCTGCTCATCACCCACGATATTGCCACTTCCAGCGAACTGGCCGACCGGGTGGCGGTGATGTACGCCGGGCAGATTGTGGAACTGAGCGATGCCTACCGTTTCTTCACCGCTCCCCTGCATCCTTATTCACAAAAATTGATGGCTTCGGTGCCCAAACTGCGCAGCACGATGGAGCCGGAATTCATCATCGGCCAGCCGCCCAGCCTGATCAACCCCCCAACCGGCTGCCGCTTTGCGGCGCGCTGCCCGCTGCGCTTTGAAAAGTGCGATCAGGAGCCGCCCATGTTCCAGCACGTTGACGGCCGGCAGGTCAAATGCTGGCTGTATGAAAAAGAGGCAAGGAGTTAAGCATGACCGTTCAAGAAACAGTGGTTCAAAAAGAAACCCTGGCCGGCAATGAAGCAGTGAGTGATGCTCCCCTGCTTTCCATACAACACCTGCGCGTGTGGTTCGAACTGCGCCGCTTTGGTTTTGGTCATGCCGGTTATGTGAAAGCGGTGGATGATGTCAGTTTTGACCTGCAGCAGGGCGAGGCCGTGGCGGTGGTGGGTGAGTCGGGCTGTGGCAAATCCAGCCTGATGAAGACAATTTTAGGCCTCAACCGACCCACACAGGGCGACGTGGTGTTTCAGGGCAAGTACCGCATCAGTCAGATGGACGGTAAAACCCTGCGCTGGTACCGCCGGCAGGTGGGCTACGTCCAGCAAGACCCTTACGGGGCGCTGCCGCCTTTCATGAACGTGCAGCGCATTCTGGAAGAGCCGATGATCGTTGCCGGCATTCGCGATAAAAGCGAGCGGCTGGAGCGGATTCACAAGGTGCTGACCGAAGTCAAAATGACACCGGTGGAGGAATATCTGCCCAAATTCCCGCACATGATCAGCGGCGGGCAGCAGCAGCGCGTGGTCATTGCCCGCGCCATGATCCTCGAGCCAAAACTGCTGGTTGCCGACGAGCCGGTTTCGATGCTGGATGCTTCGGTGCGGGTGGAAATCCTCAAACTGCTGCGCGGTTTGCAGGAGACTCACAATCTGGGTGTCATTTACATCACCCACGATCTTTCGACGGTGCGGTATTTCTCGGAGCGCATTTTCGTCATGTATGCCGGGCAGATTGTGGAAAAATCGCCGGTGGAAAATCTGCTCCACGATGCCAAACATCCCTACACTCACGCTTTGCTGGCGGCCACTTCTGACCCTGACGCGCGCAATGCCGAAACTTTCAAAGAAGTGCCGCCGGGCGAGCCGCCCAGTCTGGTCAAGCCGCCGGCCGGCTGCCGTTTCCATCCGCGCTGCCCGCACATCATCCGCGGGGAATGTGATGTGAATGTGCCGCCCGAATTTGAAGTCGGCCCCGATCACACGGCGGCGTGCTGGTTGTATAAGTAGTTGGAGATGATGTTACGCCTTGGCCCAAAAGGAATGATGGCTATCGGCGCCGGGCTGCTGTTCTTCGGCGCGGCGGCGCCTTTCCTGATGATTTTACGCATCTGGGAAACGTCCTTCTGGCTGAGTTTCCTTTCCTACGCCGCTTCGATCAGCGGTCTGGTGATCGGCTTTCTGGGAATTTTCCTCTACATCCGCATTCACCGCCGCGATTGAAGCGCTGCCGGCGTTACCGGCAGATTCATCCTTCAGCCCGCGTTTTTGCGGGCTGTTTTTTTGCCTGCTTAAGGATTTGTAAGGCGGGCGGTTGGTTTTTAGCCGCTTTTTCCGGTATACTGGATGTAACTTGCTTCATCCTGTATGAGAGGTTGCCATGAAACGCGTCCTGATTGTGGAAGATGCCCTTGACCTTGGGCGGATGCTGCGTCTGGCGCTGGAAACGCTGGACCGTTCACTTTCCGTCCGCGTGATTCAATCCGCCGAAGAAGCCCTGCTGGAACTGAGCGGCAGTCCGCCGGTGGCACTGATCATCAGTGATATCCGGCTGCCCGGCATGTCGGGTTTTGATCTGCTGAAAAAGGTGCGCGTGCGCAGCCCCGAAACCCGCATCATGCTGATCACCGGCCTGAGTGATGAAAATATCAGCCGGCAGGCCGCCGAGGCCAGAGTGGACCGTTTTATGCGTAAACCGATTGAAATGAGTGAATTTTTGCACACAGCGGCAGAACTGCTGGAATTGCCTGCCCCTGCCGCGCAGCAAGAAGCCGGCCCGGCGGGCAGTGAAACGCCGCCGCTGCCGCGCGAAGATCTCGCCGGTCTGCTCACCCGTCTGCGCCGTGAACTGGGGGCGGCGCAGGTGCTGCTGTGCGATGACCGCGGTCGGGTGGTGGCTCAGGCGGGGGAAATCGGTGATGTGCAATTTGAAGAGCAATGGGCGCCTGCCGTCATGGCGGCGCTGAGCGCGGCGGTGAGGGCTAACCGGCTGGTTCGCCCGGCCCTGCCGCAGGCGGTGCTGGCGCTGCGGGGTGAGCCGCGCAGCCTGATTCTTGCGCCGGTGGGCAGTTACGGGCTGGTGGTGGTGCAGGAGCAGGATGCCAGCGGCCTGCGCACGGCACTGGCTTTCGAAGCGCTGCTGCAGGCCCAGAACGACATGGCGACCATTTTGCGGGCCATGGAAGTGGATTTTTACCCGCTGACCGAAGTTCCCACGGCGGCCGCCGCCGCTCAACCGGTTTCGGCCGCGCCGGTAGAAGAAGTAATCACCAGTGAAGAGCCGCTGCCGCTGGATGAACTGGAAGCTCGATTGCAGCGCACGGCGGCCAGCCTTGACCCCAAGCAGGTCGAATCGTTTTGGGAAAGCGCGGTCGAAGAGCAGGTGCTGGAAGCCGGCAGCCCGGATGCGCTCAATTACGAGCAGGCGCGCCAACTGGGGCTGGCCCCGGATGAAGAGGAAATGCCGGATTAACGTTTTATCTCGCTTTGATTTACAGGTGATTGGATGAACAGAATTTACCGGTGGCGTGAAGCGGCCCGCCATGGCCGGCTGATTGGGATGATTCTTGTCGTTCTGCTGCTGATCGGCGGCGGCCCGGTGGTGGCGCAGGACCTTCCGCCCACAGGCGCGGGGGTGGAGGTGCAGGGTGAGGTGCTGCAAACGCTGGCGGAAGACGGCCGCGCCGATTTTGTGCTGGTGATGGCCGAACAGGCCGACCTGAGCGCGGCTTACGAGATGGATTGGGAAACGCGCGGGCGGTATGTTTACGAGACACTCAAAGAAACCGCCGAACGCACGCAGGCACCCGTTATTGCCGTGCTGGAAGCCGCCGGGGTGGAGTATCAATCGTTCATTGCCGGTAATGAAATTTATGTACACGGCGGCAGTACGGCGGTGCTGAATCAGGCCTTGTGGGCGGGGGAGATTCGGGAAGTGCGCGCGCCGGTGGAGATCACCCTCTCGGTGCCGCGTTTTGAGTTGATTCAACCCGGCCCGCCCCTGCAAAATCAGATTCTGGCAACCGCATGGGGAATTGAAGATACCCGCGCACCCGACTTTTGGGCGCAGTTTGGTCTGCGCGGCGAAGGCGTGCGCGTGGCCAGCATTGATACCGGCGCGCAGTGGGATCACCCGGCTTTGCGCGAGGCCTATGCCTGCAAGATGTATATAAAGAAACCTTAAAAAATCGTAAAATCAGGATCACCCGGCTTTGCGCGAGGCCTATGCCTGCAAGGATAACCCCGGCAGTTCGTCCTGCTGGTACGACCCGACCGGTATCTGCCCTGCCGGTCAACCGTGCGATGATCACGGCCATGGGACGCATACCATCGGGACGATGATCGGCAGCGACAGCCCCTCGCTGCCCTACCGCGTGGGCATGGCGCCCGGCGCGCAGTGGATTGCCTGCAAGGGCTGCAGCGGAACCAGTTGCAGCGGTGTTTCCCTTGCGGCCTGCGCCGACTGGCTGCTGGCCCCCGGCGGCAATGCCGATAACCGCCCGCAGGTGGTCAACAATTCGTGGGGCGGGGGCAGCGGCAACTTGTGGTTTGCCAGCAGGGTGGCTGCCTGGCGGGCGGCCGGTATTTTACCGGTCTTTGCGGCAGGGAACGATGGGCCGGGCTGTTCCACACTCAATTCACCCGGCGATTACCCCGACTCGTTTGCTGTGGCTGCCCACGGTCAGAGCGGGTTGATTGCTTCGTTCTCCAGCCGCGGGCCGGCTAATGCCGCAGCGGGGGTTCAACCCTACACCAAACCCAACCTGTCCGCACCGGGAGATTTTATTCTTTCTTCTGTTCCCAATAATACATGGGGTTATGCCGGCGGCACTTCGATGGCCGCGCCGCACGCGGCCGGGGCGGCGGCACTGCTGTATTCTTGCGCGCCGGCCCTGCGCGGGAATATGACCGCCACCTTCGAATTGTTCCAGCAAACCGCCGACCCGCCCCTGTATGGCGGCACGTGCGGCGACTCCGGTGACGGGGTGAGCAATTACACCTACGGCTACGGTTACCTGAATGTGCTGCGGGCCGGGCAGGCGATTTGTTCGCCGGGAACATTGCGCGGCCGGGTGAACGATGCAGAAACCGGTTTGCCGATTATTGGGGCAAAAGTTGTGTTTCAGACGGCTGATATCTCTCGTTCGGTATTCACCGACAGCAATGGAAATTATCAGATTCTGCTGGCCTCGGGTAAAAACTGGACGGTTTCGGCATCCTATCCTGGATATTTTTCCTCACCGACCATTCAGCAAACCCTTACCCTGAATCAAACCATCATTTACGATTTTTCACTGGTTCCCTTCCCGATTCGTTCGTATCTCCCGATAATTGGGAAGTAGATTTTTTGGTAAAGTTACGACTGCCTTTTTCAAATGTCAACGAGGTGCAAGTAACGTTGGTTTTGGAATGAGATCAAGCCGGTTTGCCTCACAGCAATCTTCCATCAGGCGGCGCGGCTATCTCCTCCAATGCCAGGCGGGAGATTCCCACCTGCACTGCACCGTACGCAGTGCGGTGCAAGTGTCGCTTCGCTCGGCATGACATGATCCCGGTTTACGTCACCGCGAACAAGTGCAGCGAGTGGGTCGGTCTCCCGTGAGGCGGGCGGGAGATGCCTCGCTGCGCTCGGCATGACATGGCGGTTTACGTCACCGCGAACAAGTGCAGCGAGTGGGTCGGTCTCCCGCAAAGCCGGGGGGAGAGAGGGAGGGGATGCTTACTTACGCGTCAGCAGGCGGGCATAAATGGCCAGCCCCAGCCCGGCCAGCAGGATGATGCCGCCCATCACCGCCATGAGCGGCGAACGGCCGCCCTCACTGACCGGCGTGGGCAGCGCCTGCGAACTCAACTGCGCGCCGAAATCCAGCACCGAATTATCCCCCGCGCTGACCTGCAGGGCATAATTCAGCAGCGTGGTGGGATTGTAGCCTTCGGGAATGGCCACACTGATGTTATATTCCCCCTCTTCCAGATTATCGAAACAGGTCGGCTCTTCCAGATTTGCGCTGGTTTCTCCGGTCAGCGAAACCCGCCCCAGCCGGTCGGTAATGCTGATTGCCCCGCCGGAAATGGCGGTTTCACCCTCTTCTGCCAGCGCGTTGCCGTTCACATCGTTGAACAGCACAATGCACACCCGCCCGGTGCCGCGGAAGGGCGTGGGGGAGGGCAGAAGCGGCGTTTCGGTGGGCAGGACGGCCGAAGTCGGCTGGGGTTCCACCGTGCCGAGCAGCAAGCGCACGCCCGGAATCAGCACACAATCGGCATCCAGATTATTCAGGCGGCGCAGGTCATCCAGCGAAACCTGATTGAGCAGTGAAACACTGATGCAGGTATCACCTTCCTTGACGGTATAAAAAATCTGCCCGTTTTCGTTGGGGGTAGGAGTGAAATATAAAACCTGTGCCCGGGTTGGCACGGGCTGAAAAAGGCTCAAACCGAGCAATAAAACCAGCCCGCCTGTCAGCAGACCGAAGATGAACCAGCGACGGAAGAATGTTCTTTTCATTCTTTTCCCGATTATAACATTGAATTGGGATTTTCCCATTCCACGCGGTTGCGTCCGTTGTTCTTGGCGCGGTACATGGCGGTATCGGCGCGTTGCAGCAGAGATTTGACCGTATCTCGCTCGCGGCTGAGGGTGACCCCAAACGACATGGTGATGGGTAAATTATTGCTGAATTCGTAGGATTCGACTGTTTCGCGCAGGCGATTTGCCAGATTTAAAGCGCGCTTTTCGTCTTCTTCCAGTGCAATGATGAGAAATTCCTCACCGCCCCAGCGCCCAATCACATCGCTGGCGCGCAGTTGAAGGTGCAGGCATTCGCCCACCTCGCGCAGAATCTGGTCGCCGGTTTCGTGACCAAAAGTGTCGTTAATGCGCTTGAAGTAGTCCACATCCGCAAGGATGACCGAAAAATGACGCTTGCGGGCGAGGTGTTCTTCCAGCAGGGCGGTCATGCCGCGCCGGTTGGGGAGCAGAGTCAATGTATCGGTATGGGCAATTTCCTGAATGCGGTTGGCTTCTGCCAGTGAAAGGTTGAGGTCATCTTTGGCTTTGGCCAGCAAAAAGACCAGAAACAAAATACCCGCTACGCGGGTTTCCAGACGGATCAATTCCAGCGTCAACCCGCTGCCCAGATGGGAAAAGCGGAAAGCGCCGGCGATGATGATCATGCCCAGAAAGAGCAGATTGAACCGCAGCGCCAGCCCGCGCGGAAAAACGATGTAACTGAGGATGAAGGAGAAAGCAAAAGTCCAGAAAACTGCTTCAATTTCCTGCCACTGTTCCAGTAAGAGCGGGTGAAAATAAAGAAAATAAACGTATTTTGCAAAAAAGAACAACGTGGTGGTAATCAACACCGAACGTTCGATTAAGTTGAGGGGGATTCGTTTCCAGATCAGTGCTGCACACCAGATTGCCAGAGCAGCCGACAGAAATGGATAAGTGAAGCGGATGAACACCTCTTCATCGTGCTTTTGCAGCCAGATGAGAAGCACGGAAAGGAAACCGGGGAAGGCAGCAACGAGGTAAAGCCAGCGCCGACCCTGCTCGATTTTTTGGGTGAGCGTGTTGACTGGATCGGGAAATTGGAGATTGTTTGAAGGGGTGTGGTTCATCAGGCCGACCGGGGTTTGGGAAAAGTAATAATGACCAATTATGCCACAACCCGGCAAAATTTTATCAAAATATATCAGGACAACTGTCACTAATACCACCGGGGGTGAAGCGGGTATAATCTGTTTGAGATGAAAATGTTGCCTGTTTTCCATTCATACTCAGGAGGGGAGCCGCCATGCCATTAGATATTGTGATTGGCACACAATGGGGGGATGAAGGCAAAGGCCGGATTGTGGATTTGCTGGCTGCTCAGGCGGATGTTGTGGCGCGCTTCAACGGCGGAGATAACGCCGGCCACACCGTTACGGTAGGCAGCCGTACTTTTAAACTGCACCTGATTCCTTCAGGAATCATTCACCCTCACACCATGGGGGTGATGGGCAACGGCATGGTTATCAACCCGGTTACCTTTGTCAATGAAGTGGAGATGCTGCAATCCGCGGGGGTAGCGGTCAGTCCTCAGCGGTTACGCATTTCCTATGCGGCGCATTTGATTACGCCGGCTCACCGCGCGCTGGATGCGGCGCAGGAAGCGGCCCGCGGGCAGGCGCAAATCGGCACCACCGGGCGGGGAATTGGCCCGGCTTACACCGGCAAGACCTCGCGCAACGGCCTGCGCATGGAGGATATGCTGGATTCGGCTTCTTTCTTTAAAAAGATGAAGCATCATGTCGAAGAAATCAACACCATGTTGCGGGCAATGTACCGCACCGACCCGCTGGATGAGAACGCCGTGGCGCGGGAATACGCCAAGCTGGCCGCTCAACTGGCGCCGTATATTGCCGATACGGGTAGTTTGATTACGCAGGCTTTGCGGCAGGGCAAGCGTGTGCTGGCCGAAGGCGCACAGGGGACGCTGCTGGATCTGGATCACGGCACTTACCCGTATGTGACCAGTTCCTATGCCACGGCTGCCGGCGCGCTGGTGGGGCTGGGAATTGGCATTGTGCCGGTAGAACGGGTGATTGGCGTGACCAAAGCCTTTCAAACCCGCGTTGGGGCGGGGCCGTTCCCCACGGAGGTGTTCGGCAAGACCGCCGAACGGCTGCGCGGCACGGGCAAAAATCCGTGGGATGAATTCGGCACCACCACCGGCCGTCCGCGGCGGGTGGGCTGGCTGGACGGCGTTTTACTGCGCTATGCGCTACGCGTCAACGGCGTGACCGAACTGATGGTGACCAAAATGGACATTCTCAGCGGGTTGAGCAACCTGCGGCTTTGCACCGCCTATCAGCACGGCAGCGAGGTGATTCACGAACTGCCGCTGGGGCCGGCCAACCTGACCCCCTTTGAACCGATCTACGAGGAATTGCAGGGCTGGGAAGAGGATGTGAGCGGTGTGCGCCGCTGGGAGCAGCTGCCCGCCGCAGCGCAGGCTTACGCCCGGCGGTTGAGCGAATTTTGCGGCGTGCCCGTGCGGCGGCTTTCGGTCGGCCCGGAACGCGAGCAGGTGGTGGACGTCCCGCTGTGAGACGAATCTGCCACTGGCTGGGTGTGATGTTCCTGCTGGCGGGGCTGGTTAGCGCATGTTTGCCGCCGGACGGCGTCAGCGCGCCGCCGCCGGATACCCCTACCCCCCAGCCCGTCTTTACGCTTACCCCCACGATTGTCTGGTTCCCGCCGACACCAACCCCCACGCCACTGCCGACGCAGGAAATTCTGCCAACCCCCACCCCGCAACTGGGCAAAGACCGGATTGTGCTGGAGGACGATTTCAGCAGGCGGGAAGGGTGGCTGACCAGCCGCACCACGGCGGGCAGTGTTGCCTACGGGGTGGATGAACTGACTCTGGCGGTTGCCAGCCAGCGGGCGTATCTCATTTCGCTGCGCCGCACGCCGCTGTTTGACGATTTTTATCTGGAAATCACTGCAAAGGTCAGCCTGTGCCAGTCGGAGGATCAATACGGCTTGTTGCTGCGGGCCGCGGATGAGTGGAATTATTACCGCTGGGTGATGACCTGCGATGGACGAACACGGTTGGAGCGCGTGCAGCAGGGTGCGTTTGTGGTGGTGCAGGACTGGATCGAATCGCCGCGCATTCTGCCCGGGGCACTGGCCGAAAACCGGCTGGCGGTGTGGATGTTCGGCAAAGAAATGCGCTTTTTTATCAACGATCTCGAAATCTTCAGCGCGCGGGATCCGGTGTGGAGTGAGGGGATGGTGGGGGTGTTCGTCCGCGCTGCCGGCGAGCCGCCGCTGACGGTCAGTTTCGATGATTTGCAGGTCTGGTCGCTCGACCGGACACGGATTCCCACCAGCACGCCCGTACCTCCCGCCCCTTGAAGTGAAGCGGGCTGTGTCATAAATTTTCCCGCCCAGAATTGTCTCTCCGTTAGCCCCTTTTGAAAATGGCTTTTCGTGTACAATACAGGAAAAGCAAAATCAATCTGTACCTCAATCAGGAGAGACCATGTTTCACACGATCATACTCATCGGCAATCTGGGCCGTGACCCGGAGATGCGTTATACCCCCACCGGTCAGCCGGTAACCAGTTTCAATGTGGCGACCAACCGCCAGTACACCAACCAGAACGGACAGAAAGTAAAAGAAACGATCTGGTTCCGCGTTTCGGTGTGGGGAAAACAGGCAGAAACCTGTAATCAATACCTGCGCAAGGGCAGCAAAGTCCTCATCGAAGGCCACCTGACCCCCGACCCCAATTCGGGCGGGCCGCGCATCTGGACGCGCAGCGACGGCACCAGCGGCGCTTCTTACGATGTGACTGCCAGCACGGTGCGCTTCCTCTCCACACGCGGGGAAGCGGAAGGTGAGCTGGGCGGTGAGGATATGCCGGATCTGGATGCCGGCGAGGACATCCCCTTCTAGGGGGCAGCGGCCATGACCAGTCAGAACCGCCCGCCGGCGGGCATTCCGATGGAACTGCCCGAAGACCTGACCCCCTTTTACAGTAATGTGGTGCGCATCAGCCACACACCGACCGATTTTGTGCTGGATTTCGTGCAGGTGCTGCCGGCCCAGCTGCGCAACCTGATCCGCTCGCGCATTGTGATGTCGCCGGTAGGTGCCAAATTGTTCCTGCGCGCCTTTGCCGAAAATCTGGCCCGCTACGAGGCCAGTTTTGGAGAAATTCAAATACCGCAGGGCGACCCCGGCCTGGCGGGTGATCTCTTCCGCCGCATTCACCCCACCGAACCGCCCCCGCAGGGAGAATAACCTCATGCCGGAGTTGAATGAACTCAACAACCGCGTGCATCAGACCTTTGAAGCCCTCAATCAGGCGCGGGAACAGGCCTTGCTGCAGGCGCGCCAGTTGACCCGCCTGTGCGCCAATACCATTCGCGCTTTGCACCGCAGTGAAATGGAGACTGCCCGCCAGAATCTGCGGGAAGCGGCCGATATTGCCGCCGGTTTGCAGCGCCTGCTGGGTGATTACCCGGTGCTGTTGTATGCCGGTTATACGCAGGATGCGCTCAAGGAATATGTAGAGGCCAGCCTGACCTGCGCGATCATCGAGGATGGGCGGCTGCCCTTTCCCGAAGATCTGAACGTGGAATACAGCACCTACCTGAACGGCATGGCCGAAGTAACCGGCGAACTGCGCCGCCGCTGTCTCGATATTCTGCGGCAGGGCTACTCGGAAGAAGCCGAGCGCCTGCTGGGCTGGATGGACGAGATTTACAACCTGCTGGTTACGGTGGATTACCCCGATGCCCTGACCGGCGGGCTGCGCCGTCAGACCGATCTGGTACGCGGAATTGTGGAACGCACCCGTGCCGATTTGACGCTCAGCCTGCGTGAAGAACGGCTGCAAAAAGCGCTGGAGCGCGCCTCTAACCGTCTGCCCCCAGAAAAAGAAGCATGAAACGCAGTGTGCTGCGCGCCTCGGAGATTGGGGCGTTTTTATACTGCAAACGGGCGTGGTGGTACCAGCGGCAGGGGCTGGTTTCGGAAAATGAAAGCGCCATGCTGGAAGGTACCTTCACCCATCGGGCCCATGCCCGGCAGGTGCTGGCGGCGCGCTTGCTGCGCCTGCTGGGCTGGGTGCTGCTGGCTGCCGCACTGATCGCCGCCGCAGTCGGCCTGACGCTCACCCTGCTGGGTTGACCATGGTGCTGTGGTGGGCTGCATTGATTCTGGTGCTGGGCGGGGTGCTGCTGCTCTGGCTGGGCGCGCGCCAGCAGCGGCGCAGCGGCCTGCCGCCGGGGCGGGTGCTGTACAGCGACCCGCAGATCATCGGCCAACCGGAACGACCGTTGTTTGATGCCGATACTCTGCTGACCGGCAAGCCGGATTATCTGGTCAAAGAGGGCAGCGCGGTGATTCCGGTGGAGGTCAAAAGCGGTTGGGCACCGCCCGAACCTCACCCCGGTCACGTCTTTCAATTGATGGCTTACTGCCGGCTGGTGGAACGTTCGATGGGGGTGCGCCCGCCCTACGGCATTCTGCGTTACCGCAACCGCACCTTTGCGATTGACTACACCCCGCAGGCCGAGGCCGAATTGCTGGCGCTGATCGAGGAAATCCACACCGCCGGAGGACGCGAACAGTCCCGCTCGCACGATTCGCCGGCGCGCTGCGCCGGCTGCGGCTTTCGCAGCCAGTGCGACCAGCGGCTGGGTTAGGGCTTCATCCCATTGCCGTTTTCGCCGTTCAGCGTCTTTTGCAGTTCCACGGCGGCCGGTTTGCTTTCCCCGTTCTCACCCCCGCCGCGGATGCGGGTGATGCGGCTGTACCCGCACGAAGTCCAGAAGCGCAGGGCGCGCCAGTTTTTCAATCCCACTTTGATGCGCGCCTCGCGGAAGCCGATTTGTTTGGCCTTTGCTTCCAGATGGCGCACAATTTCATGCCCAAAGCCGCGCCCCTGAAAGACCGGCCGCAGGTAGAGACTGCCGATATACATGGTATCAGGTGCCGGATAGCCAAAATAAACCGCCAGAAAGCCAATCGTATCGCGGCTTTCCAGATCGCGAATCAGGTAGAGGGATTCGCGCCACGGCACGCCGCCGGGCGGCAGGACGCTGTGGCGCAGGGCCTGTAAGGCCTGTTCGTGGGGGGGCAGCAGCTGCCCCATCTCGCGCAGGATTTCCTGATTTTCACTCAAAATGACGGTCAACTGATCGAGGAAACGCTCATCGGCAATGTGCAGGAAGCAGGACTCGGTTTCCCAGCGGTCGGGCAGAAAGGTGCGCGGCGCGCCCTCACGGCGCATCCAGTAATGCGTGTCGGTTTCGCCTACGATGACAAAACCCAGCCGCAGGTACAACTGACAGGCGGGGTTGACCTTCAACACCCGCAGGCTGACCGGCAAACCGCGTCCGGCGGCGCGTTCCAGCACCTCGCGAATCAGCGCCGTGCCGATGCCCAGCCCCTGATACTGCGGCAGGATTTCGATGTTGGATAGGGTGATGCCCAGCGGCGTTTCTTCGAGGGTGATGACGCCGATTTCGGCACCCATGTAGCGGATGATGTGGCTGTTCTGGGGGTTGAAATGTTCGCGGAAATAGCGGTACTGGAAATCCTCGTCCCATCCCCAGGTTTGTTGAATATAGGGTTTGAGGGCGGCGCAGTGCAACTGCCACAGGAATTCAGCATCTCGTTCATTTGCAGGGCGGAGAGATAAATCGCTTCTCATTTTCCCACGAATAAAAATAGATTTATGGTTTTAAAATCTGACGCGTCCGCCAGCATACCTGCAAGAAACCGGCCAGATGAGCCAGCGGACGGATGTGGCTCTTTTCGCCGGCGTAGATGGTGCGGATTTCGACCCAGTCCAGTTTCAGCCCGTGCTGAATACAGCGCACGATCATCTCCACCTCAAATTCAAAGCCGCGTTCACGGCCGGGTTGTTCCACCAGCAGGCGCATCAAACGGCGGCCGATCAGGCGGTAACCGGACTGGTTATCGGCGATTGGCCGGCCGGCTGCCCATGAAAACAGCACCCTCCCCAGCGTGTTGCTCAGCCGCCGCACCGGCGGCATGTGGCGGAAATCCCGCTTGCCGATGATTAAATCTGCTCGTGTTTCATTCCACCGCTGGATGAAAGCCGGAATTTCGGCAGGGTCATGCTGACCGTCGGCATCCAGTGTAATGACCGCCTCGGCACCTGCTTCCAGCGCGGCGGAAAAGCCGCGCAGCAAGGCGGCCCCTTTTCCCTGATTTGGCCGCTGAACCAGCACCTGCGCGCCGGCCGAGCGCGCCTGAGCGGCGGTATCATCCGTTGAACCATCATCAATCACCAGTATCGGCAGGTAGCGGCCGGCTTCCCTGACTACCCCGCCGATGTGCGCCGCTTCGTTGTACGCCGGTATCAGCGCCAACAGGCTGGCGGAGGGGGAGGGTTCCGCGGATGGAATTTGCACGTGATTAATTGTATCACAAGCGGGCGGGATACCTGAGGGCTGTGGCTTGCAATTCCTTTACGGTTTCTTTCAGTTTCGGATAAGTTTTTTCTCGACCGGCGGATTTATGATAGGATTAAGGCAAACTTTTCCAGGCGAAGGAAAGACCACCATGACCGAACGAATTGACCCGCAAACCTTTGCTCATCTGGTGCAGCTGGCCGCGCTGGAACTGGACGAGGCACAGGCCGAGTACCTGCGCCGCGAATTGAATGCCCAGTTGAGCGCCATTCACGAGCTGGAAGCCATCCCGCTGGAGGATGACCTGCCCATCACCTCACACGGCGTGCCGTACACACCGCAAATCAGCCAGCCGCCGCGTGCCGATGTCTGGCAGCCCTACCCGAACCCGCAGGAAATCATCGCGCAGGCACCGCAAAGCGAGGAAGGTTATGTGGTTGTCCCCGATATTCCCCACACCACACTGGAATGATGCCCCATGGAACTGTGCGATTTACCTGCTTATGAACTGAGTCTGTTACTGCGCCGCAAGCAGATTTCGGCGCTGGAAATTACCCAATCGTGCCTGCAGCGCATCGAAAAAGTGGACGGCCGCCCCGGTCAACTGGATGGCGGAGAACTCACCGCCGAAGATGAGGAAAAAGTCCACGCCTTCATTACCCTGACCAAAAAACGGGCGCTGGCGCAGGCCAATGCCGTTGACCGCAAACTGGCCGCCGGGGAAGAGCCCGGCCCGCTGGCGGGCATTCCTTTCACCGTCAAGGATATTTTCTGCGTGCGCGGCACGCCTTCGACGGCTGCCTCGCGCATTCTGGCGAATTTTGTGGCGCCTTACACGGCAACACCGGTGGAGCGCATGGAGGCCGCCGGGGCGGTGCTGCTCGGCAAGGTCAATCTGGATGAGTTTACCTACGGTTCGTCCAACGAATCGACTGCCTTTCAGCCGGCGCCGCGCAACCCGTGGGACACTGCCCGCGTGCCGGGCGGCTCATCGGGCGGCAGCGCGGCTTCGGTGGCGGCCGGCGAGGCGCCGCTTTCACTGGGTACCGATACGGCCGGTTCCATCCGTCAGCCGGCCGCCTTTTGCGGCGTGGTGGGCGTCAAACCGACCTACGGGAGGGTTTCGCGCTACGGGTTGATTGCTTTTGGCTCTTCGCTCGACTGCCCCGGCCCGCTGGCGCGCAATGTGGTGGATGCGGCGCTGATGCTGCAGGCCATTGCCGGCCCCGACCCGCGCGACTCGACTACGGCCAACCTGCCCGTGCCGGACTACATGGCCGCGCTGGAAGAAGGCGTGCGCGGGCTGCGCATTGGCCTTTCACCGGATTATTTCCAGATTACCTTCCCCGACCCGCAAACCGGTGAATACCGCCAGCAGGAATTGCCCGCCGAAATTGAGGCGCGGGTGCGCTACGCCGCCGAGGTGCTGGCCTCGCTGGGTGCGGAAATCATCGAGGATGTGCCGATGCCCAACACGCGCTACGGCATTCCGGCGTACTTCGTCATCAGCCGGGTGGAAGCGGCTTCGAACCTGCACCGTTACGACGGGGTAAAGTACGGCTACCGCACGCCCCAGCCGGTCAGCGATTTGCACGAGATGTACCGCAAGACGCGCAACGAGGGCTTCGGCCTGCAGCCCAAACTGCGTATTTTGATGGGCATGTACGTGAGCGCGGCGCAGTATTCGGCGCAGTATTACCGGCGCGCGCTGCGCGTGCGCACCCTCATCCGCCGCGATTTCGAGCAGGCCTTCGACCCGCAGGGCAAGTACCGCCTGCACGCACTGCTTACCCCCACCACCCCGACCACCGCTTTCGAGATGGGCGCGGTTTACGGCGATTCGGTGCTGATGCAGTACGCCGATCAACTGACCGTGCCGGCCAATCACGCCGGTGTGCCGGGCGTTTCGCTGCCGTTTGGGCTGGATGAAAACCGCCTGCCGATTGGCGTGCAATTGCTCGGCCCCGATTTCAGCGAGGCGGTCTTGCTGCGGATTGCCCGCGCGCTGGAACAGGCCACCGAAAACGAACCATGGCGCAAATTGAAGCCGCAGGTTCTGCGAAATCTGGCAGGGTAAGATATGGGAAATAGGTTTCTCATTCTGCTGATTGACGCGGAGGAGGAATGAGGAAATGAGTCAGAACAGCCTTTCTTCCGATGAACGCTGGCTGGCGGCTCTTGCCCACGCCGGCATTCTGATTCCCGCTGTTGGTGCGGCTGCACCGCTGATCGTGTGGATTACCCAACGGGAGAAGTCGGACTATTTGCGCTTTCAGGCCCTGCAGGCACTGGCCTATCAACTGCTGCTGGCGGCGGTATGGGTGGTGCTGGGTGCTGTGAGCGGCTTGCTGATGCTGGTTTTGGGGCTGATCGGCGGTGCGTTTGCCCTTTCCATGCAGACGGATGCCCCCTTTATGTTGTTGACCGGCGGTCAGTTTTTGCTGATTGGCGTCATCCTCTGCCTGCTGGGGCTGGCCGTATTTTTGGGTGTCCTCGCCGCGCTGGCCTGTGCAAGCGGCAGCGACTTCCGCTACCCGCTCCTGGGCGACCGGCTGGAAAAATTTTTATTCCGCAGCGTAGAAACCGCGGAGGTGAGCCATGACTGAGCGAAAACTGCTCTCCGAATCCGAAGATCGTTTGCTGGCCTCACTGGCTCATCTGGGGGCTTTTCTGCCGCTGGCCGGTTTGCTGCTGGCGCTCATCCTGTGGATCACCCAGCAGGGACGCAGTGCGCTGTTGCGCTTTCAGGCTTTGCAGGCTTTGCTCTTTCAGGGGATTGCGCTGGCGCTCTATTACCTTGCCAGTTTTGTGCTGGCGGGCGTTTATTTCGTTTTCTTTTTCCCCTTCATTTTGATCAGCGAGTCGGGCGGCGGCGAAGAGGCGGCATGGGTGGTCATTCCGTTTCTGGTCATTTTCTTTGGAATGGTTGTGCTGATGGTGCTGGCCGCCGCTGGATATTACCTGCTGGCGGCTCTGGCTGCGGTGAACACGCTGCGCGGGCGGGATTACCGCTACCCGCTGGTTGGAAGATGGACCGAAAAGTTAACTCCCCGCCGTTGATTCTATCCTCACGAGGTTTTGAATGACCGAATACGAAGCCATCATCGGGTTAGAAACCCACATACAACTGAACACGACGACCAAGATTTTCTGCTCCTGCAAGGCCGATTCGTGGAACGACCCGCCCAACACCAATATCTGCCCGGTGTGTACCGGCATGCCGGGCGTGCTGCCGGTGCTGAACCGTGCCGCCGTGGAAAAGGGCGTGCTGCTGGCGGCTGCCATGCACGCCGAACTGCGCCCGATTTCCTACTTTGACCGCAAGAACTACTTTTACCCCGATCTGCCCAAGGGCTATCAGATTTCGCAGTACGACCAGTCGCTGGCCTTTGGCGGCTGGATGGAGGTGCCCATTCCGGCGGCGGGCGGTAAAACTGCCTACGTGCGGCGGGTCAACATTCAAAAACTGCATCTGGAAGAGGACGCCGGCAAGACCAAGAATGTGGGCAGGCGCCGCTGGATTGATTTTAACCGCTGCGGCGTGCCGCTGATTGAAATGGTCACCGCGCCCGATCTGCGCTCGGCCGATGAGGCTGCCCAGTACCTGATCCGCCTGCGCCAATTGCTGCGCTGGCTGGGCGTTTCGGAAGCGGATATGGAAAAAGGGCATTTGCGCTGCGATGCCAATGTGTCCATACGCCCGAAAGGCGCCGATTACCTCAACCCCAAGACCGAGATCAAGAATGTCAATTCCATAGATGCAGTGCGCGATGCGATTGCCAAAGAGATCGAACGGCAGGCGCGGGAGATGGAAGCCGGGCGGCGCATTGAAGCCTGGACGCTGGAATGGGACGAGGACGCCGGCGTGCTGCGCAAGATGCGTTCCAAAGAAACCGAAGCCGATTACCGCTATTTCCGCGAGCCGGATTTACTGCCCCTGCGTCTGGATGAGGAATGGAAGCGCTCCATCCTTGCTCAACTGCCGGAGCTGCCGCTGGAACGGCGGGCGCGCTTCATGGAACAGTACGGCCTGCCCGAATACGATGCCGATATTCTGACCGGCGAACGCAGCCTTTCGGATTATTTCGAGGCGGCCGTCAAAGCCTTTGGCGGCGATCCCAAGAAGGTTTCCAATTATCTAATGAATGATGTGCTGCGCATGATCAACGAAAGCGGCAAAACCGCCGCCGAACTGCGGCTGAGCCCCGCTTATCTTGCCCAAATCCTGCAGCTGGCCGAGAAGGGCACCATCAACACCACCACCGCCAAGAGTTTGCTGCAAAAAGTGGAAGAGAGCGGCGAAGCCCCGCAGGTGATTGTTGAACGCGAAGGGCTGGCAAAGGTCAGCGATGAAAGCGCCATCCGCGCGGTGTGCGAGCAGGTGCTGGCGGCCAACCCCAAAGAGGTGGAATCCTACCGCGGCGGCAAGACCACTCTGCTGGGCTGGTTTGTGGGGCAGGTGATGCGCCAGATGGGCGGCAAAGCCGACCCCAACCTCGCCCGCCGGGTTTTGGAGGAATTGCTCGACAAGTCCTGAAGCGGCTTACTCCAGTTTTTTCTCCATCCACACCACCTGCGTGGTGCCGAAGTACTGAGTCGGCAGGCCGGCAATTTGATAGCCGAATTTTTTGAAATAATCGGTGGTATTCAGGCGCGCCTGACAGCCGAGCACCTTGAAGCCACGCTGACGGGCGGCCTGTTCCACCGCCTCCATCAGCATTTTGCCGATCCCTTTGCGCTGGGCTTTGCCCGCCACTGCCAGGTGCGAAAACCAGCCCACGCCCGGCTCTTTTTCGAATAATTTAACCACCCCCAAAATTTCCCCCGTTTGCGTATCCACTGCCATGAAGTGCTGGCTGATCGGTTCGTAGTCGTCTTTTTCGGTGCCGCGCGGCAGGCCCCACGGTTCGCGCAGGACACGGTAGCGCAGGTCGTAGTAGGCTTTGAACTCTTCTCGGGTTTGCGGTGAGCGGATTTCGATCATGCAGCCCTCCGATGGAAGTGACAGGGATGAACCTGCTTTTATTGTAACACGAGTTTTGGGGCGGGGAGCAAAAGCATGGCTGCCGCTCGGGCGTTTTTTTACCCCTGCCCCCACCTCCGCCAATCGCTCGCCGATTCAGGAAGAACACGGGCAAAGGGTGCTTTTGTGGAAGGCTGAGTGCGCCTTTCATGCGGTGCAAATTTTGGATAAGAGGGGAGTGAGTTGCTTGCCGCCTGCTGAATTTCACCCTTGACCTGAACTTTTAAAGAGATTATCCTCAAAATTATGAGAAAATATATCCGTTTTGTAATCGGTTTGCTGGCTGTCCTTTTCTCCGCTGCCGGTGTCATCCTGCCCGTTCTGGCGCAGGGCGGCGGAACAAACCTTTACCTGCCCTTGCTTGTTTCCGCAGGCCTGCCCCTGCCCCCCGCGGATGAAGCCGCCGCCCGCATTCAAGTGCCGCCGGGCTTTCACATCCGCATCTACGCCGAAAACCTCTCCGGCCGGCCGCGCTTCATGGCCGTCGGCCCCGACGGCCACCTTTACCTCAGCCTGATGAACGGCGGGCAGGTGGTGCGCCTGCCCGACCGCAACCGCGACGGCCTTTCGGACGGCGTGGAAGTGATTGCCAGCGGGCTGAACCTGCCGCACGGGCTGGCATTTTACAATGGCTACCTCTACATTGCCGAAGGGGATAAGATCGAACGGCTGGCCGGCCCGCAGCCGGATGGCTCGTTCGGCGCGCGCGAGGTGGTTACCGGTAACATCCCCGGCCCGGCCGGTCACAGCAGCCGCACGGTGATGTTCGGCAGTGACGGCAAGATGTACGTTAGCGCCGGCTCTTCCTGCAATGTTTGTGTGGAAGATGACCCGCGCCGCGCCGCCGTGCTGCGCTTTAACCCGGATGGCAGCATTCCGGCGGACAACCCCTTTGCCGGCGACCCCGACCCGCGCAAACGCCCGCTGTGGGCGTGGGGCTTGCGTAACAGCGTCGGGCTGGTGGTTTCTCCGGCGGGTACATTATGGGCCAGCCACAACGGCAGCGACGGGCTGGGTGATGACCTGCCGCCGGAGGAAATCGTGATCGAGGTGCAGGGCGGGGAGCATCACGGCTGGCCGTACTGCTACACGCCCGGCGTGGGGGTCATCCCGTCCGGCACGCAGGAAGTGCGCGACACGCGCATTGCCCTGCCGGCCGGTTTTACGTGCGCGCAGGCCGTGCCGGCCGTCTTCACCGCCCCGGCGCACTCCGCCCCGCTGGGGATGACGCTGGGCAAAGAGGGCAACTTCCCCCCGGATTATGCGGACGATCTCTTCGTTGCTTACCACGGCTCGTGGAACACCACCTCCGCCAGCATCCGCGACTGCAAGGTGGAACGCATCCTGCTCGAGAACGGCAAACCGGTTGGCAGTCAGACCTTTGCCACCGGCTGGCGCGCGGCCGGCAAACCCTGCGGTGACTCTGCCACGTGGGGCCGGCCGGCGGATGTGATCTTCAACACATCCGGCGAGATGTTCATCTCGGATGATCACGGCGGGCGCGTCTATCGGGTCATTTACGCCCCCTAGGCCGGGTTTCAGCGTTCCTCGGCAAAGCGCACGTCCACGGTCATGCCCCAGCGCAGGCGCGGGTCGCTTTCCAGCAGGCGCAGGCGGACGAGATAGACCACATCCCCGCCGCGCGTTTGCGGGTATTCGGTCACCCGCTCGATTTGCGCGCGCAGGCTGATTTCCGGCAGGGCATCGGGGATGATTTCGGCTTCTTCATCGGTGCGGATGCGCACCACGTCCTTCTCACTCAGGTCGGTGGTCTCGGCGTACCACTCGGAAAAGTCGGCCAGCACCAGCACCGGCTGATTCGGCGCCACGCTCTCGCCCGCCGAGTACTTCACCTCCACCACCGTGCCGTCAAAGGGAGCGCGCAGTTCAAGCCGGCTGAGGGCTTCCTCGGCGGCGGTCACCGCGGCCTGAGCGGCTTCCACCCTTGCCTGTGCCAGCGCCAGTTCATCGGGGTCTGGCTGCAGGTTCTGGCGGGCTTCGTATTTCTGACGGGCGTCCTCCAGCCGGCGGTTGGCCAGATCCCAGCGGGCGCGTGCCAGTTCCACCTCATTGGTGAGCAGGGTCAGTTCGCGGCTGGCGTCGTTGTAACGCAGGCGGGCTTCCTCCACATCATCTTCGGCCTGCTGACGGGTGGGGTTATCGGCGGCCAGATTGCTGTAGCGGGCGAGCGTTTCCTCGCGATCCTGCAATTCCTGCTGTAAGTCGGCTACCTGTTCGCGCAGGTCGTCAATGCGGTCACGGGTGGCACGGGTATCCAGCCGGTCAAAGGCCTGCCAGGCCTGCTGGGCTTCGCGTTCGGCTTCCAGCATGGTCACTCGCGCCTGTTCGGCGGCCAGCGCGGCGTTTTCGTTGAGCGTATCGAGGGCCTGCTGGGCGGCCAGCAGTTCGGCTTTGGCCTGCGCCAGTGCCGCCTGTGCCTGCGCGCTCTCGCTCAGGCGCGCCAGCACCTGCCCGGCCTGCACTGCCTCGCCTTCCTGCACCAGCAGTTCGCCGAGTGTGCCGGCCGCGGTGAAGAACAGCACCGCTTCATCGCGCGGCACAATGCGGGCTTCGGCAATCACCCCGGCGCGGTTTTCTACCGGCGGTGGGGGGGTGGG
>JBFMBX010000013.1:0-52334 GCA_040754815.1 Chloroflexota bacterium | reverse complement strand
GTCCGAATCAATAAATGCCCGTAAGGGCATTAAGACAGACTTAATTTTTGGTACTGTGGTATTCTTTCTGGGCGATGGGTCCGAATCAATAAATGCCCGTAAGGGCATTAAGACCTTCGGGTTCGCAGGCCAGGACAGCCGCCCCGTTGACCGTCCGAATCAATAAATGCCCGTAAGGGCATTAAGACTGCGCACGGGATACGTCTATGTAAGTGCTGCCCTTCGCCGTAAGTCCGAATCAATAAATGCCCGTAAGGGCATTAAGACGCAGTAGTAGCGCAGCAAGCCCGCTTCATTATCGGTCTGATGGTCCGAATCAATAAATGCCCGTAAGGGCATTAAGACTTTACGAAAAGATTCTGGAAGAATCTTGCCCTGTTATCTGTCCGAATCAATAAATGCCCGTAAGGGCATTAAGACCCCCCGATGCAAACCTTCTGGAGATGGAAAAGATTTCCGACCGGAAATCTGCCCCACCGGAGATGTTGAAACAATTTCTCATCCCGATTGTCGAGGACATTAGAAAGGAAATAGAAAATGGACGATCACGAAAAGCAATTCTGGCGGGTCATGAATAGAAACTTTCGGTTTGGCCGAACCCTCGAACAACTTGACGAAGAAATACAGCAGATTATCGAGCGCATGGAGACTATTCAATTCATCATCGCCCGACAGCGCAGCCGGGCGCTCTTCGTTGAATCCCCGATGCTCATGCCCGAATACATGGTAGATGCCCGCGCATTGATGAACGAATACGAGGTACTACAGGCTCAGCTGGAAAGACTGAACGAAATGCGCCGCCTCAAGCTCAGTGACGAGCCATACCTGAAACGCCGTGAATTTCCTGCGGAAAATGAGGAGGAGTAGTCCGAATCAATCAATGCCCGTAAGGGCATTGATTGGGGGCCATTTTCCGGCCCTGCCCTCAAAGTTGAGATGTGCGGGTGAATCCACTTTTGTGCGGCGGTGAAGAAGGGGGAATGCCACCGCTCCGGCCTTCACTCCACCATCACCGGTCGTTGAAAAAAAAACAAAGGGAGGAAATTCAATAAAAGTCCGGCCCGTAATAATCCGTCCACAAATTAAAGACAAGTTCCCTGCAATTTCATCGGCAAAGGAAACAAAGAGATGACGAATGACATGGAAACCAGAATGATTTCGGTGATCTTGCCGTGCGGGGCGTGGTACGCCGAACCGGAAGATTACCACCTTTACCTCCATGTGGTTGCTGACGGCGAAAAAAAGTCCCTCGTGACCACCGTTGCGGAGAATGAGCGTGATGCCAGAAAAGCGATTCTCGAACATGACGGCAAGAGAAAAATTCTTTTCACAATCTCGCTCTTCGAATTGCTCGAATTTACCCGAAAAAACGAACTGGAAGATGCGGATGAATAACCCCCTGCAGAAATTCGCCCAACCGGGGCGCAAAGAATTGTTTGATGCCGGCTCTGTGATGAGCAAAGCCGGAAAGTTTCAACCAGAACCCAACCTGAATTTGATACGCTGACCGGGCTATGATACGCAAATTGAGGCTTTTGTTTTACGATATTTTCTTTTTTGTTTTTTTGGGTTTCGCGGGGGCGGTTCTTTACGGTTTGTATGTTGAAAATCAAGAACTGCAGCTCTGGCTGAAAAAAGCGGTTGCCGTTTGTCATCTGATTTCAATCAGCGTTTTTGGCGCGGTGAGATAACCGCAAAGAGGCGCGCGTAACCTCCGCAACGGCTGGCCGGGAGACCGCCACGCTCGCTGCCCTCGCTCGCGGTGATATATACCATGTCACCCCAAACCAAGCATCACTTGCACCGCACGGCGTACGGTGAAGAGCGGGCGGGCATCTCCCGCACGGCTGGCGGTGAGGTGAATAACCGCGGCTTCAGGCCTCACTCGTAGCGCAGTGCCTCAACCGGTTCCAGATTGGCCGCCCGGTTGGCCGGGTAAAGCCCGAAGAACAGCCCCACCGCCGTCGAAAAAATGGTCGCCAGCAGAATGGCATCCATGCCCACCACCGGCGTGAAGGGCGTGCCGGAACGGGTGGCCACCTGCCCGACGAGGAAGGCAATCAGCCAGCC
Source organism: Chloroflexota bacterium (assembly GCA_040754815.1). Classification (GTDB taxonomy): domain Bacteria; phylum Chloroflexota; class Anaerolineae; order Anaerolineales; family Anaerolineaceae; genus Bellilinea. The sequence continues at coordinate 50,264 of JBFMBX010000013.1, read as the reverse complement.
GAAGCCAATGCCGATCAGCCCGCCAAAGAGCGAAAGCAGCGAGGACTCGGTCAGAAATTGAATGAGGATATCGCGCTTGCGCGCCCCAATGGCCTTGCGCAGGCCGATCTCGCGCGTCCGTTCGGTGACCGAAACCAGCATGATGTTCATAATGCCGATGCCGCCCACCAGCAGAGAAATGGCGGCAATCCCGCCCAGAAAGACGGTCAGCACGCCGGTGATGGTTTGCGCCGTGGCCACAAAATCCTGCTGGGAGAAGATGGTAAAGTCATCGGCGCCCAGTTCGGTGCGGTGACGGGTGCGCAGGATCTGGGCAATTTCCTCGCTGGCCTGCGGCACCGCCTCGGCGCTGACGGCCTGCACCAGAATCAAATCCACCCGCTCGCGGCTGCGGCGGATGAGCCGGCTTTGCGCGGTGGTGAACGGCACCAGAATCAAATCGTCCTGACTGCCGAACGAACTGCCGCCTTTCGGCTCCAGCACGCCCAGCACGCGGAAGGGCTGACCCTCGATGCGGATCGTTTCACCCGTAACACCCTCGCGCCGCCCGAAAAGGCGGTCGGCCACATCCGGCCCCAGCAGTGCCACCGAGGCGCGTTCCAGCAGGTGCTCGCTGGTGATGAATTCACCTTCCAGCAGGCCGTAATTGCGCACCACTTCATATTCCGGTGTAATGCCGGTCACCTGCGTTTGGGTCTGCTCGGAGCCAAAAGTTACCGTGGCGCTGCCCTGAATGGCGGGCGCAACTGCCGCCACCGAAGGCGCCTGAAAGACATCCGCAATGGCTTCGGCATCGCCCAGTGTGAGCGGCTGCGGGTTGCGCACCTCTTCGTTGAAATTGCCGGAAAAGACGAACAGCAAATTGCTGCCCAGCCCGCTGATGGAACCGGTGATGGTATCCTGCGCGCCGGTGCCCACCGCCAGCATGGCAATGACCGCCGCAACGCCGATGACAATGCCCAGAATGGTCAGCCCGGAGCGCAGTTTATTGGCCGCCAAACTTTCCAGTGCTTCCAGAATTGCCTGTGCCAGATTCATAGACCATCCTCCACTACCAGCCCGTCATACAGGCGGATGACTCGCCCGGTTTGCTCGGCCACTTTGGGGTCGTGGGTCACGATGATCACGGTTGTGCCGCGTTCGCGGTTGAGGCGCAGCAGCAGTTCCATGATTTCCTTGCCGGATCTGGAATCGAGGTTGCCGGTCGGCTCATCGGCCATGATGATGGCGGGGTCGTTGATCAGCGCGCGGGCAATGGCCACCCGCTGCTGCTGCCCGCCGGAAAGTTCGGTCGGCCGGTGGTGCAGCCGGTCGCCCAGCCCCACCGCTTCCAGCGCCTGCCGGGCGCGCTCGGCCCGCCCGCGGGTTACGCCGGCGTAGCGCAGCGGCAGTTCCACATTGGCCAGTGCCGTGGCGCGCGGCAGTAAATTGAAGGATTGAAAGACAAAACCCACTTTGCGGTTGCGAATGCCCGCCAGTTGATCGCTGTTCAGGTGCGAAACATCCTCGTGGTCCAGAATGTACTGCCCGGCGGTGGGGCGGTCGAGGCAGCCGAGGATGTTCATCAGTGTGGATTTGCCCGAACCGGAAGGCCCCATGATCGAGACCACTTCCCCGCGCCGGATTTTGACATTTGCCCCGCGCAAGGCGTGCACTTCCACCTCGCCCATTTTATACACCTTGCGGAGGTCGGTTGCTTCGATGACCCAGTCTTCCATATCTTCTACTGCCCCCGGACAAAAGGCGGCGGCCCGTTGCTTTCGAATTGTGTGGGCGGGTTGAGGATGATCACATCGCCCTCTTTGATTTCCCCGCCGGCCACCTCGCTGTAAAGATCGGAAATCGCCCCAATGGTCACTGCCACGGGGGTGGGGATGCCGTTCCTGAGCAGGTAAACCACCCGCTGGCCTTCCCGCAGACGCACGGCGCGGTTGGGGATGATCAGCGCGTTTTCAATTTGATCCACCACAATATTGACCGCCGCGGTCATGCCCGGTTTGACGGCCTGATCGGCATCTTCCAGTTCGATGGTGATGGTGAAATTGACCACACCGGCCACCGCCGTGCCCACCTGACCCACCTGCACCACCTTGCCGTTATACTCCCTGCCGGAGATGGCATCAAAAGTCAGGCGCGCCGGCTGCCCCACCTCAATGCGGTTGATGTCAATTTCCGGCACCTGCACATCCACCAGCAGGCGGGAAAGATCATCTATGCGGAAAGCCGGCGTGCCGGGGTTGACCTGATCGCCCGGTTTGATGTTGACCTCGGTAATCGTACCGGCAAACGGCGCGCGCAGGCGTACCAGCGCCAGCGTGGCTTCGATGGCGGCAACGCGCGCCTCGGCGGCGCGGATGTCATCCGGGTCGGGGCCGTCTTTCAGCCGTTCCCATTCCCGCTCGGCTTCTTTGAGGTTGGCTTCGGCCACGGCCAGATTGGCATCCGCTTTTTGCACTTCCAGCGGGTCGGGCAGGCTTTCCAGATAGTTCAAATTGGCCTGCGCGCGCTGCAGGTTGCGCTGCGCCGCCAGATAGCGCGAATAGGCATTCATGCGCTGCGGGTTGTCCACATCCAGATGGTCGAACATATCGTAAACCCGCTCGGCTTCCTTCGCCTCGATTTTGGCCAGTTCCAGATTGGTGCGCGCTTCATCCAGCGTCAGCGGGCTGGCGCGCGAATAATCCTTGCTGGCGCGTTCATCTTTGGCTTTTTCGTAGGCTTCCTGCGCCTGCGCCAGATTTAATTGCGCCTGCGCGCGGGCAAGGTCGGATTCCAGCAGGTCCTGCAGGGCTTTTTTGGCCGCCACCAGATCCGCCTCGGCCAGAATCAGCGATTGAGAAAGCGAGCTTTTTTTCAGTTCGGCCAGCACCTGATCGAACTGCACCTGATCGCCCACCTCCACCAGCACCTCGCCAACCTGACCGGTGGTTTGCCACGCCAGCACGGCGGTCTGATTGGCACGCACCGTGCCGGTGGCACCCACCAGCGCGGTCAGTTCACCGCGCCGCACCACTTCGGTCTGAAAGTTCAGGTTTTGGGCAGCCTGCGCCTGCTGATAGGACTGATAAACAAAATAGGCCGCAATGGCTGCCACCACGCCGATAACAATCCAGATGACCGTTTTTCTTTTCATAGCCGGTTACCTCTCTTCTACCATTCTTATACGATTCTAACCCGTTCGCGTTGCACCATCAGGGGCGTGCATAACCATCGAGTATAATTCCGCGCAGTGAAATTCAACCGCCTGCACCCGATTCTGCGCAACCTGTTCCTGTTCCTGATTCTGATGCTGGTGCAGGTGCGCAGCGAGTATAACACCGCCGATCCGGTCGAGCGGGTGCGCCGCTATACCCGCTGGCAGGAATTCGACTACGTTTCGTGGACGGTGGATGCCCTGCTGCTCAAACAGCGTCAGGCCGCACTCAACCTGCCGCGCCACCTGAGCATCGAACAGCAGCGGCAGATCGTCCTGCGCTATCTGGAACGGGTTGAGCGGTTGAACAAGGTGCGCGCCGAGATCAACACCATCTACGCCGACCCCGCCATACCCGACCCCGCGCAGGCCGCCGCCGCTCTGCTGGCGGAACAGGCCCGCCTGCAGGCGGAGATCAATCAGCATTATGCCCCGCTGGCTGAAGCGGTGATGCAGTATCAGTTGAGTGTGGTGGTGGCCGATCTGGGGCTGGGGCTGGGCGGTCAGCCCATTCCGCCGCCCCTCTATCACGTCACCAGCCTGCCCTATGCGCTGATTGTTTCGCCGCGCGAAGTCATCCGTCAGGATGCCGACATCTCGCTGGTTGCCGATCTCTCGCTGGATCGTATTGTACAACTGGAGCGGGAAGTCGAACAGGGGTTGAATGTTTCGGCGCTGGTGGTGCCGGTGGGCGGGGTGGGCACCTACCCGACCATGGTGATGAGTACCACCGATTTGAACTGGCTGGCAGAAGTGATTGCCCACGAGTGGATTCACAACACCCTCACCCTGCGCCCGGTGGGGGCTTTGTACTACGCCTCGCCCGAAATGCGCACCATCAATGAGACTGCCGCCTCGATTGCCGGTAAGGAAATTGGCGCCGCGCTGATTGCCCGCTTCTACCCCGAAAAAGTCCCGCCGCCCGCACCGGAGCAACCCCCCGCACAGCCCTCCGAGCCGGATGAGCCGCCGGCTTTCGACTTTCGGGCCGAAATGCGCGAAACGCGCGTCACGGTGGATGCCCTGCTGGCGGAGGGGAAGATCGAAGAAGCGGAAGAGTACATGGAACGGCGCCGCCTCGTTTTTTGGGAAAACGGTTACCGCATCCGGCGGCTGAATCAGGCCTACTTTGCCTTTTACGGCGCCTATGCCGACCAGCCCGGCGGCGCTGCCGGGGAAGACCCCGTCCCCGCCGCGGTGCGCGCCCTGCGCGCGCAAAGCCCTTCGCTGGCGGCTTTCATCAACCGGATTGCGTGGGTCACCTCTTACGGGGCACTGACTGCCATGCTGGAACGATGAACGCACCGTCTCAATCCAGATCGCTCATTCCGCCAAACTCACTGCCTTCCTCGCTGCCCAGTTCGGGCAGGTCGCGTTCGATATCCTCCGGTGATTGACCCTTCTCCAGCCGGTCAACCACTTCATCGAATACATCTCCCATATCCTCGCCCAGTTCGCTCTTCATCTGACGCATCATGCGCCCCAGCGTGCGCGGGTCGTCTTCCAGCCCGGCCAGATTATCGGGGTCGGCCAGACTTTCCAGCCGGCTTTCATCGGAGCGGGCCACCCGCACCCTTCCAATGCGCCGCTGGACGCTGGAACTTCCGCAGTGGGTGCAAACCACCGGGCGCGTTCCGTATTCGGAATAGGACATGAAAACCTCAAACCGTTTGCGGCAGTTCAGGCAGCGATACTCGTAGGCAGGCATTCTCACACTCCGCTCATCAAAGAGTTCAATTTATCTATTATAATCAAACCAGTGTAAGAAAACCGTAAGAGCATTCCGTAGAGGAGACAAGCACCCTTCATGCCGCATACACCTGCCTCACTGCTGCCCGGTCAGAACCCGCTGCTGGTGGTCATCTCCGGCCCTTCCGGTGTGGGAAAAGATACGGTGATTCAGGAACTCAAACGACGCAACCTGCCCCTGCATGTGGTGGTCACCGCCACCGACCGCAAACCCCGCTCCAATGAAGTGGACGGCGTGGACTACCATTTTGTCAGCACCCGGCGGTTCGAGGAGATGATTCACAATCAGGAACTGATCGAGTACGCGCGGGTGTACGATGACTACAAGGGCATTCCCAAACGCGAAGTGACCGATGCCATGCGGAGCGGCAAGGATGTCATCTTCCGCGTGGATGTGCAGGGGGCAGCCCGCCTGCGGCAGTTGTTCCCCGAGGCGGTGATGATCTTTCTGCTGCCCGCCAGCATGGAAGAGCTGGAGGCGCGCCTTGCCGCCCGCCACACCGAAACGCCCGCCGCGCTGAAAAAGCGCATCGAAACCGCGCGTGAAGAAATGAAACGCCTGCCCGAATTTGAATACGCCGTGGTCAACGCCGATGGTCAGCTGGAAAAGACCATCGAGCAGATTCTGGCCATCCTCACCGCCGAACACCTCAAAGTAAAACCGCGCACTTATTCCTTATGAATTCCGCCCCTTATTCCCAGAACAATCCGGAAGGATACTCCCCGCCGCCGGCGGGCGGGCCGGTGAGAATCTTCCGGCGGCCCACTTCTCAGCCGCCCTACATTACCTACTTTATGATTGCAACCTGCGTGCTGGCCTTTTTGGGTCAGATGCTGAGCGAATCGCTCAGCGGAGTGGATTTGCTGGCCGCGTTCGGCGCCAAAATCAACCCGCTGATTACCGCCGGTGAGTACTGGCGGCTGATCACCCCCATGTGGCTGCACGGCTCCATCCTGCACATTGCTTTTAACATGTATGCCCTGTTTATTTTCGGCAGTAATTTAGAGCGTTACTACGGTCACAACCGCTTCCTGCTGCTTTATCTGATTTCCGGCTACGCCGGTAATGTCATCTCGTTTCTGATGACGCCGCGCCCTTCGCTGGGGTCTTCCACTGCCATCTTCGGCCTGCTGGCGGCGCAGGCCGTCTTTCTTTACCAGAACCGCCACCTGATTCGCAATGCGCGCAGTCTGCTCACTTCCACGCTGATGATTGCCGCCATCAACCTGCTGCTGGGCACTTCGCCGGGCATTGATAACTGGGGCCACCTCGGCGGGCTGCTGGGCGGGCTGGCTTTTGCGTGGTCGGCCGGCCCCTACTGGACGGTGCAGGCCGATTTGAACGGCGTCAGTCTGGTCAACCAGCGCAGCCGCCGGCGGGTGGTGCTGGTGGCGGCGGGCGTGACGCTGGTGTTCACCGCGCTGGCCGTTCTGCGCATCTGGATGGGGTAAAAAAAACTTCTTGCGCTCGTCAGGGGATATTTTTCTATCCCCTTGATTGCGGGTGTGGGCATCACCCCCGCGGCTTTGGCAGCGGCCTTGCGGGAGATTGCCACGCCGCCTGCGGCGGCTCGCAATGACGTAAACGGCTTAACGCCATTCCGAGCGAAGCGACACTTGCACCGCGCTGCGTACGGTGCAGTGCAGGTGGGAATCTCCCCCCTTGCTTTTAGAAAGGCCTTGCGCGAGATTGCCGCGCTCGCTTGCAAGGGGGTAAACCCCTTAAAACACCCCTCCCCCATTTCGAACCGCGAAATTGGGGGAGGGGTAAACCAACGGTTCAGGCGCGAATTTCCTGCCGCTGGAAGAGGATGTAGGCCAGCGCAAAGAGAACGATGGTCGCGGCAATCAGGCCGGTTAGCTGCGGCCAGATGAGCGCCACCGATTGCGAAACCGGCAGAGGCGAACCCAGAATGGCGCCCTCCATCTCCGTCGGCAGCAGAATGCCCAGCGAGCGGGTTTCGGGGTTGAGCAGGGCAATCATCGTTTCGGCATACAGCGTGTTGGGAGAAAAGCGCGAAAGCACCAGCTGCAGGTTGGCCTGCGCCAGCAGTTCTCCCAGCGTGCCGAAGCGAATGGGGCTGAACGCCTGAGCCAGCAAACCGGCGATGATGTTCCAGAACACGGTGAAGAACAGCCACACCGCCGTTGAGGTCAGCGCTGCGGTGGCGGGCTGGCGGAAGATGACCGAAAAGACCATGGCCAGCGCCAGCCAGATGCCGCCGTAGAAAATGGTGGCCAGCAGGAACCACAAGGCGCGCCCCACTTCTTCACCGCCGGGCGCCACACCCAGCCGTAAAATGCCCAGCCCAAAGATGAGCAGCCAGAGCGCGGTGCAAACCAGCGCCAGCGTGAAGAACCCCGCCAAAAACTTGCCCATCAGCAGGGCATCGCGGTAGATGGGCTGAGCCAGCACGCGCGAGAGCGTGCGCCGCGCAAATTCACTGTTGACCGAATCGAACGCCAGCGCAATGGCCACCAGCGGAATGAAGAACGCCAGCAGGGCAACGAACGCCGGCAGCGGGTCTTGCGCCGTGGTAAACAGGCGCAGGTAGAGGAAGCGGTCCTGACTGATATTCTGGCTGATGTTCTGCGTGGCCACGTAAATCGAGCCGATTGCCGCCAGCACAATCAGGATTTCCAGCACAACCATGCGCGCGCTGGAGAGGTGGTCGGCCATTTCTTTGGCAACCACGGCCCACATGCCTTTCCACGGCGAACCTTCGCGGGTGACGCGGGCGGCGGCTTGCGTTTTAGTGGCGAGAGCCGGATTGGACTGTGCCATGTTCCACCTCCTTGAAGTAGGTGCTGTAAATATCTTCCAGACTTTGCGCCTGTACATCCAGTTTGTACAAACGCCCGCCGGCGGAAACGACAGCCTGAGCCGCCTCAGGGCGCAGGTCGCGGGCGGCTTCCATGGTGTAGGTGTTTTCGCCGCTCTGGCGGATGTTGCGGAAGCCGTTTACCCGCTGCAAGGCCTGTTGAATGGCCTGCGGGTCGCCTTCGGCGTGCAGTTGAATGCGGTAAGCGCCGCCCAGCACGCGTTCGGCCAGTTCGTTGACGGTGCCCTGCAGCACCATGCGGCCTTTGTGGAAAAGGCCAACCCGGTCGCAAACTGCCTGCACCTGATAGAGCAGGTGCGAAGAAAGCAGGATGGTAATCCCCTCGCGCTTGAGGGTGCGGATCATCTCCAGAAATTCCAGCGAAGCCTCAGGGTCCAAACCGGAGGTCGGCTCGTCCATGATGATCAGGCGCGGATTTTTGATCAGCACATCGGCAACGCCCAAACGCTGGCGCATGCCGCGCGAAAAAGTGCCCACCCGTTTATCCGCCACATCACGCAGTCCAACCCGCTGCAGGGCCTCATCCACCCGTGCGCCGATTTGCTGGTTGGGGATGGCGTTCAGCCGGGCGATGTAGGTCAGGTTTTCGCGGGCGGTCAATTCATCGTAAAAACCAACCTGATCCGGCAGGTAGCCGACGCGGGATTTGACGCTGAGCGGCTGGCGGGTGGGATCCAAACCCAGCACCCGCACCGAACCGGAAGTCGGTTCGGTCAGGCCCAGCAGCATGAGGATGGTGGTGGTTTTACCTGCACCGTTGGGGCCGAGCAGACCGAACACCTCGCCGGCCTGAACCTGCAGGTTGAGATGATCAACCGCCACGAAGGAATTGTACTTTTTGGTCAGGTCGCGGGTTTCAATGACGGTCTCGCTCATACTCACCTCCACAGAAAGAAATGAGGAAAGCGAGGATCAGCGCCGCCCAAAGCGGGAAACCGCCATGCCCACCGCAGCAACCGCCACCGCAATCAGCGCAATGCCCGCCACACCCCACAGCGTGGAAGTGACCACCGTGATGCGGAACTCGGCGGATTGTTCCTTGCTCTCCACCGGGCGGGCTTTGATGGTCAGCAAGTAGTCACCGGCCACCGCCTTTTCGGCCGGTTTGATGGTGGCAGTGACTTCCACCTGCTGGCCGGCGGGAATTTCCACAATCTCTTTGGGTTCAAAGGTCACCGACCAGCCGGTAGGTTCGATGGAACTCAGTTCAATACCCTGCAGCGGAGCCGTGCCGGTATTTTTGAGGATGATTTTCAGCGGGTTATTCTGCCCGGCCGTTGCCTGACCGGAAAGCCGCCCATCGGGAGTGGTGATGGAAAGGCGGCCCTCGCCAACCACATCGGCGGCCAGATCCATGGCGGCTTCCACATCACCGGCGCGGGCGTAGATGCGGAAATCGTAGCGCCCGGCTTCGAGGGTGATGAGCGGTTCGGCCACTACGGTCAGGTTTTTACTTTCGTTGGCCGCCAGCTGCAGTTCGGTCACCGTCTGCCCGGCCGATTCAAAACGCACCTGCATGTTGGTGGGCTGATCGGCCGAGAGAGCCACGGTCAGGTCTTCACCGCCTTCGTTCTTGAGGGTGACCGTGTAGCGGAAGGTGGTGCTGGGGGTGCCGCGCTGAACCGGCAGGCCGTCCATATCCAGCGTCAGGCGCGGGGGCAGTTTCTCTTTGACCGTCAGGGTGATGGGCATTTCAGCGGTCTGGTTTCTGCCCCTTGCCACCACTTTCATGTTGTATTTGCCGGCCTCCATCGTTTCGGGCGGCTCGATGCGCACATCCACATTGACGGTGTTTTCACCGTCTAGATACACGGCATCCACAATGCGGCTGCCGCCGCGGAAACTGGCTTCCCAGCCTTCGGGCAGGCCGGCGACTTCCAGAGTGACCATTTGCGGGCTGTCGGCCTGCAATTTGAGCGTCATGGTCACCACTTCGCCAAAGCCGATGATCTGGCTGGGATAGGTGGTGGAAATGGTCAGACCGGTGGAGGGTGTTTCATCCTGAGCCTGCACCGGCACAGGCAGCACGAACAAAGCAATCAGCATCAAAATCAGTGAAATCGGTAACAGACGCTTCATACTTCTTCACACTCCTTTTATGCAAGATGTAAAAAAGGCAGGATTTTTGACGGTTGCTATCCTACTACAAGAAAATAAGAAAATGATTAGAGAATTGTTAAGACTTTTTCTTAACGGCATGCCGGGGCAGGTGTCCGTTCTGCCCCGGTAGCGTAGAGAAAGTAGAAGGAGGATTAATCCGTTGCGATGGACGGTTCGTTGGCGGGTTTGATCAATTTTCCCCCGGGCTGCTGGCTGTCCAGTGTGTTGATCATCGGCAGAGCCAGACCGAGCAGCCCCATCAGCAGGCACATCATGCCGCCAAACAAATACCACGCCCGCAGCCCCAGCCATTCGGCCACCGGCGCGCCGATCATCATGCCCAGCGGCATCATCGCCTGTGCCAGACTGTTGACCAGCGTAAACACCCGCCCCTGCATGTGCGGCTCAATTTTGGTTTGCAGCAGCGCAAACAGCGGCCCGTTGGTCAGCGGGTTCATGAAACCGGAAATCAACATGCCGCTCCACGCAATCCAGTAACCCCACGCCGGGGCTGCGCCGGTGATTAACACCCCAACGCCGATGCCAATTAACGAAAGCATGGAAGTGATGATTTTGCGCCGAAAACCGCCCCACGCGCTCAACAGCAGGCCGCCGGCGACCACCCCCACCCCCCATGCCGATTGAATCCACGCCAGCTGCAAGGCGCCGCCCTGAAAATGTTGGGTGACCAGCAGCGGTAGAAAGGCAGAGCCGGGGCTGAGCAGAAAGTTGACCATGGCCGCCATGAGCAGCAGGGTGAAAACGCCCGGCCACGAAACCACATAGCGGAAACCGCCGCGCACATCCGCCCAGACCGTTTTGGGCGTGACCGCCAGATGAGCATCTTCCCGCACGGGTTGGGGAATGACGATGAAAAATAACGGCAGAATGGCGAGGAAGGCGGTGACGATATCAATTGCCAGCACGTGAAAGATGGGCAGAAGGCTGAGCAGCAGCGCACCCAGCGGCGGCGCACCGATGTTGATCAACCCGTTCAGGGCCTGATTCGCCCCCGCCACCCGCGAGAGGTGTTCCTTCGGTACCATCAGGGATGTGGAAGCCTGCATGGCCGGCCAGTGAAATGCTCCGCCCAGCGAACGGATGAACAGCGCCACATATACATGCCATAACTGAATCCGCCCCGCGGCAAACAAAATGACCAGTCCCACGGTGGCCAGCGCAACCGAGCCGTCGGCTGCCACCATCACCCAGCGGCGGTTCCAGCGGTCCACCAGCGCGCCGGCAAAGGGAGAAAGAAAGACCTGTGGCAGCAGCGCCACGAGCGAGGCGCTTGCCAGCACGGCGGCCGAACCGGTTTTTTCGGTCATCCACCACACCAGCGCAAAATGTACCAGACCGCTGCCCAGCAGTGAAAAGACCTGCCCAACCCAGATGGGGATGAACACGCGCAGCCAGTGAGAGGTAGGTTTTTGTTCCATTAATCACTTTCCTGTAAAGTTAATCGGGTGTCGTGCCTGCCGGCAGCGGCGGGTTTAACTTATTCGATATACACTTCCACATGCTCGCCGTCTTCATCATCGTACACATCTACCAGATGGCCGCTTTCGCCGGACTGGATGAAGGACATCAATTCGTTCACATCCAGCCCTTCAATTTCAGGAGCAAAGCGCATTCCCATGCGGATGCCGGATGCCACCAGATTGAGCGGCAGGCGCACATTGACGCGCGTCTTGCCCGTATCCGTATCGGTCACGCGCACCCGCAGCCAGCGGCCGCTGCCGGCAGTGGGCGGGGAGGGCGGCACCGGCGGGCGGGGGATTCCTTTGGCCTGAGCGGCGCTGGTTTCCAGTGCTTCTAACAGACGGGCAGCCTGATCGGCGGTTATTTTTCCTTCCTGCAGCAATTGCAGGATTTTCAAGCGTTCTTCAGCGTTTGCCATGGTTTACCTTTCCTTTCCCGCGGTTGTTCAAGCGGCTTCATCTCGTTTGCCCAGCAGCCGCTGGTGGGCTTCTTCCGGTGTAATCAGTCCCTGTGCCAGTTCATCCAGAATGCGCAGGCGGTCTTCCGCCGAGAGGCGCACCGGCACTTCTTCTCGCCCCGGCTCGAAGCCGAGAGCGCGCAGCACTTCATTAAAGCGGTTGCGCAGGGTGGGGTAAGAAAGCCCCAGTTCCTCTTCCATACGGTTGAAGCGGCCTTCGCAGCGGATGAAGGTGAGCAAAAACTGTAATTGCTCGGCGTTCAACGGCGCAAAGGGGTTGGCCGAGGGGTGAAAGTGTCCCTCGATGGTGGTGTTGCACTGCACACAATACAGGCGGGTAACCATCAATTCCGATGAACACACCGGGCAGCGGCTTAAAATCGGGTTCATTGTTCCTCCTGTTGGTAAAGGCATTTGAACAACCTTGGTCAATTTTATAAGTTTATCTGAAATTATTTTAATCCAAAATTCAATTTTGTCAATGGTTATTTGAATTATTTTTATATTTTTCAAAGATTATTAAACACAGGTCGGCTGGCTAAAACGGGCGTTTTTTTGCTCATCACTAAAAATTTTTTAACAATTGACGAATCCTTCAATCTCTCGTCCCGCTGTGTTATACTAATTTTTGCAACTCGAAACCCACACACGCCGAACGAACCCACTTGTGGGAGGAATTATGAAAAACCTGTTACTCATGCGGCATGCCAAATCCAGTTTCAAAGAAGGTGAAATGCCCGACTTTGAACGCCCGTTGAGCAAGCGCGGCGAAAAAGACGCCCCCCGAATGGGAAAACTGCTCAAGGATAAAAATCTTGTGCCGGATTTGATCATTGCCTCGACGGCTGTTCGCGCCAGCCGCACGGCCGAACTGGTGGCGGATAAATCCGGTTACAAAGGGGAAATCCTTTATATGCAAAGCCTGTATTTAGGGGAACCGGAAGCCTACCTGGAAGCGCTGCGGGACTTAAAAGAAGATTCGGACGATTTGCAAACCGTGCTGGTGATTGGCCACAACCCCGGGTTGGAAAGCCTGCTGCAAATGCTCACCGATCATGTGGACTGCCTGCCGACCAGTGCCATCGCTTACCTGAAGGTGCCGGTGCGCACGTGGAGTGCGTTGACCTCCCAAATTATCGCCGAACTGGAAAATCTCTGGCGGCCGCGTGATTTGAAGTGAAGCACAACCCTGCCGGCGCAGGTGTAAAACTCCCCCCTCCATATACAATTTTCCCCGTTGGCCTGAGATTGTCAATTTGAAACCGGTTTCGCGCTGGCGTGGGGGGTGAGCGAAGCGGCGCCTGCTGCGGAGCCGTAAGACCAACCGCCCGGAAATATGCACACACCTCTGCCGCAGCGGCAGAGGTGTGTTTTTTTTACAGGCTCAGGCTTTGCCCCGGTTTGAGGATGTGTACCTTGCTGTGGGTTTCCTGCTCCACCTGACGCGCCCACTGCTGCACATCCTGCGCGATGAGCGGGAAGGTATCGTAGTGAATGGGGATGACATGCTTTGGGGTGAGTAACTTGACGGCCCGCAGGGCATCGGCCGGGCCCATGGTGTAGTTATCGCCGATGGGCAGCACGGCCAGATCAATACCCTCTTCGCCGATCAGGCGCATATCTCCAAACAGGCCCGTATCGCCGGCCATATAGACCTTCTGTCCCTCGTTGGTGGTCAATAAAAAGCCGGCCGGGTTGCCGCCGTAACTGCCGTCCGGCAGGGCAGAGCCGTGCAGCGCCAGCGTCAGTTTCAGATAGCCAAAGGGGTGGCGAAAACCGCCGCCCAAATGCTGGGCGTGCGTCTTGACCCCCTGTTTGGCAATCCAGTTGCAGATTTCAAAATTGCTGATGACCACAGCGTTGCTGCGTTTGGCAATTTGCACGGCATCGCCGACATGATCGCCGTGGCCGTGGGTGATCAGCACGAAATCGGCCGAGACGCTTTCCGGCGAGGTGGTTGCGGCCGGGTTGCCGCTCAGGAAAGGATCAACCAGCAAGCGGTAACCGCCCGTTTCCAGCCCGAGGGCGGCGTGTCCGAACCAGGTAATTTTCACGCCCATTTGAAAAATCCTCCTTTGGTTAATGCTTGTGATTTTATATTAACCAAAAGCGGTTGATTTTTCAAATGTCAGCCGGAACGGATCATGGTCAGCAGCATTTTGACGGCTGAGTGCGCCCGCAATGCGTGCGGCTGGTTGGCCGGCATGAGGATCATCTGGCTGGCCTTCAGGGAGTAGGGCCGGCCGGCGATGGTGATCTCCATTTCGCCTTCCAGCAGGTGCACCAGCGCATCATAGGGCGCGGTGTGTTCGCTCAGCCCCTGCCCGGCATCGAAAGCAAACAGCGTCACAGTGCCGCTTTTCTGGTTGACCAGCGTGCGGCTGACCACCGCCTGCGGTTGAACGGCGATTAAATCGGTGATGTTCCACACTTCGGTTGGGGTATTTTCCATATCGGTATTCCTCCTGATTGTAGCATACCCCAAAGACGGCCGGCTTGTTTTGATGCAAAGCAAATTTGGGGGCATTGCCTGTCAATATCACCCCGAACGAAGCGAGGGGTCTCCCGCCTGACCTTTTCGATGGCCTTGCGGGAGATTGCCACGCCGCCTGCGGCGGCTCGCAATGACGTAAACGGCTTAATGTCACCCCGAACGAAGTGAGGGGTCTCCCGCATTGCCTCCCCAACGGTCAGCCGGAAGATTGCCACTTCGCCTGACGGCGGCTCGCAATGACATATAGCCAATTATCAAACCACGCTTAACCCCAACCTGCACCTCCTCTAAAAATGCGCGAAACGATTTTGGGGAAAGCGGGGTGGGGCGTGATTTCGAGGAAGGCTGTCACAAAGGTGTTATGACCCTTTATGCCAGCCCACCCGCTCAATATTCGATGACGCGCGGCAGTTTTTTGGCCTGTTCCACCCAGTCCTGCACCTGAGAAAGAACCGGCAGTCGGCGCACCAGTTTCTTTTGCTCGTTGATTTCGGCCATCTTCGCCAGCAGGTTCTCCGGGTTGCGCTGGGCAAGTTCCACCACCGTATCCACGCCGGCCTCTTCCAGCAGATCGGAATATTCCTCACCAATCCCCTTGATGCGGAACAAATCCGCCAGATTGACCCATTCGAGGATCAGTTTTTCGCTCGCGCCGGTGGCTTCGGCCAGTGCTTTGCGTTTCTGGGGTGTATTCCCTTTTTCCAGCAAATCTTCCAGCGTGGTTACGTCGGCTGCCTGCAATTTGGCGGCGTACTTTTCGCCAATGCCTTCGATTTTTGCCAGTGCGGTCATTCCAGCCTCCCTTTTGTGAATGTATCGGTTTTGAACCCTGTTAATATTCTACTATGTTGTTCAAAATACATGACAATTCCGTGGCGGGCAGGATGGGATGATAAAAACTCAGACCGGCCGTCGTTCAGGCCGGTCTGTGATGATTTAGCGCCAATCAGGTGCCTTGCTCAGGCAGCAGCCGGTTCGGTTTCCTTTTCTTTGATCAATTCCAACTCGATTTGAATATTGACCTCCTCACCCACCAGTACGCCGCCGGCTTCCAGGGCTACATTCCAGAGCAGACCCCAGTCCTTGCGGTTGATTCTGGTGCTGGCGCTGAAGCCGGCGGTGGTGAAGCCGAAGGGGCTTTTGACCTTGCCGTTGAAAACCACATCCAGCACCACCTCGCGGGTCACATCGCGGATGGTCAGGTCGCCGATGATGCGCCCGTGCGAATCATCCAGCACTTCGATGCGTTTGCTCTTGAAGGTCAGGTAGGGGAACTGATCGGCGTTCAAAAAGTCGGCTGAACGCAGGTGGGCATCGCGCTGGGGTTCGCGCGTGTTGATGCTGGCGGCCTCGATCTGCACTTCCACCGATGAATTTTGCGGGTTTTCCTCGTCAAAATGCACCGTGCCGCTGAAGCGCTCGAACCGCCCGCGCACATTGGAGACCATCAGATGCCGCACCGAGAAGGTAATTTCAGAATGAGCAGAATCAATTTTCCAGGACATCGCCGAATACCTCCTTATAAAATTAATTTGATTTGATAATACTTCAATAAAGATATTTCAATATTGAAGTATTTTGACAAAAAAAAGAACCTCCTTATCGTTTGCCCAGTTTGCGCAGCAGGTCACCCAGTTGCTGCTGTTCCTGCGGGCTGAGGACGGAAAATTCCTCGGCAACCGCCTGCGCGTGAATGGGGAAGATTTCTTCGATCAACTCACGCCCGGCGGCGGTCAGTTCCACGCGGCTGATGCGCCGGTCGTGTTCATCGGCCGTGCGCCGTACCAGCCCGCGCTTTTCCAGATTATCAATCACCAGCGTGATGTTGCCGCTGCTTTTGAGCAGTTTGCCGGCCAGTTCACACTGCGGCATGGGGCCGAGGTGATAAAGGACTTCCAGCACGCCGAACTGGGTAATCGTCAGCGGGCCGGTGGTGCCGCGCGCGCTCAGCCGGCTGGCAATCGAATCGGCTGCGCGGGTCAGTTTGATCCACACATCCAGTGCGCTGGCAATTTTCGGATCGCCTTGATAATGGGTTGGCATGGTGAAATTGTTTGATATTGAATAATTTAGATTTAATATATTCTAAACCGGGTGGTTTGTCAATCCCTCTGCGGGGCAACTTTCAACACGGTTAATCCGTATAATAAGTATATAGCAAATGCATCTAGCCGGAAAATAAAAAAGGAAAATCTCATGCAAATTCTGATTGTTTACGATTCGTTTTTTGGCAACACGGAACAGGTTGCCCGCCAGATTGGCGCTGCGCTCGGCAAGAATCATGCGGTTGAAACGGTGCGGGTGGGCGAGGTAACGGCGGAAAGGGCGGCCGCTGCCGACTGGGTGATCGTTGGCTCGCCGACACGCGGCTTTCGCCCATCGGAAGGCACGGCTAAATTCCTGGAATCTTTCGGGCGCGGCTCACTGGCGGGGAAAAAGGTGGCCGCCTTCGATACGCGCATCCCTGTCGAAACCATCCAATCCGGCCTGCTGCGTTTCCTTGTGGATAAAGGCGGTTACGCCGCGCCGCGCATTGCCCGAAAGTTAAAAAACAGCGGCGGGCAGCTGGCAGCCGCGCCGGAAGGCTTTTTTGTGACCGGCACGGAAGGCCCCTTGCAGGACGGCGAACTGGAACGCGCCGCGCAGTGGGCTGAAAGTCTCTTTGCCGCATAAGGCGGCGGAACGGGGGGGAATTTTAATTCCGCAAGACCTATCTTTCCCTCGCGGAGGAAAAATGAAAGAACTGCGCTGGTTGATTTTGATTTCCCTGATCGGCGGGGTTTTACTGCTTGGCCTGAACGGGCTGGAATACCTTGCGCTGACCGATATTTACCACGATTATGTCAGCCGAAATGTGCTGGAAGGAATGGGGGTCGAGACCGCTAACCTGCCGGCATGGTCGAATACGCCAACCGAGTGGTTGATTGTGACCATTAGCCGCCTGACGACCCCGGCTTACCTCCTGCTCAGCCTGCTGAGTTTGTTCCTGTGCTGGAAGACGATCCGAAAGAAAGAATCAACCCCGCCAGCCGCCTGAGCCAGAAAAAATCGCCTCCGCTTCATCTCACCGATTCCGCTCTTTTTGATACAATCATGACCGAAAACGAATTCACAGGGAGGGGAGTGATGCACCTTTTTGTCTCGTTATTCTGGAACCGGCAGCAGCACCGCCTGCGTACCGCATGGCGGTTGATTTTACAACTGGGCGTGTTTGCCGGGCTGGCACTGCTGGCCGGTTTTCCGGTCAGCCTGCTGCAAAAATGGTTCTTTCAACTTTCGTCCGTTGCCCTCAGTGACGCCTACGCCGTTTTGCTGAGTGTGGAATCTACCCTCAACTGGCTGCTGCTGCTGTTCAGCCTGTGGCTGGCGGCCCGCCTGCTCGACCGGCGTCCCTTCCGTGCCTTCGGCTTCCACCTCAACGGCCAGTGGTGGGCTGACCTTGCCTTTGGTTTACTGCTCGGTGCGGTGTTGATGGCCGCCATTTTCATCGGCGAATTTGCGCTGGGCTGGGTGACGGTAACCGGCTACCGCCAGACGAGTTTTCAGTCTTTTACCGCCGGTGTGGTGTTTTACATCTTTCACTATATCGCCGTGGGCATTCAGGAAGAGAGTCTTTCGCGCGGCTACTGGCTGCGCAATCTGGCGGAGGGCTTTCACCTGCCGCGCTGGGGGGCGCGCACCGCGTTGTGGCTGGCTTATGCCCTTTCCTCATCCATCTTCGGCCTGCTGCATTTTGCCAACCCGAATGCTTCCCTGATCAGCACGCTCAACCTGATTGTGGCCGGTTTTATGCTGGGGCTGCCCTATGTGCTGACCGGCCAGCTGGCGGCTTCTATCGGTTTGCACATCACGTGGAATTTCTTTCAAGGGGTGGTGTTCGGCCTGCCGGTGAGCGGCTTGGGCGCCGCCACCAGTTTTCTGGTGGTTCAGCAGGGCGGCCCGGCGGTGTGGACGGGCGGCAGTTTTGGACCGGAAGCCGGTCTGATCGGCCTGCTGGCCATGCTGGCGGGTGCAGTTTTGATTCCGGTGTGGGTCAAAGCCACGCGGGGAAAAGTGGAAATGCAAGACGAACTGGCGGTATATTCCCCGCCCCAGCAAAAACTTGCCGATGATCACCATCCGTCCCGCGCTTGAAAGCGACCTGACCGACCTGTGCCGCTGTTTTCCGGCACACGCACAAACCCTGCAGGAAGCCGTAGCGGCCCGCACCTGTTTTGTGGGCTTTTGCGAAGGGGAAATGGCCGGTTTTGTCGTTTTCGATTATTCCTTCTACCGGCAGGGATTTGTGTCGCTCCTTTTTGTACGGCCTGCCCACCGGCGCAAAGGGGTGGGCGGTGCGTTGATGTCCTTTGTGGAGCAGAACTGCTCCACGGCCAAACTGTTTACCTCCACCAATCTCTCCAATCTGCCCATGCAGTCTCTGCTGGCCGGGCGCGGCTACCTGCTGGCCGGTGTAATTCACTACCTTGATGAGGGCGACCCGGAACTGGTATATGTTAAAATGCTGAATGACAAATCAACTTAACGGTTGTAAAAATCAAAGGATGGTGCCATGTTCCAGCGAATCAAATCCCTCTTTTCTTCTCCTTCCTCTGTGCCGGCAGAGCCTGCCGAACACTGGGCTGCGGTGGATGATTACCTGAGCAGTCTGTTTCTGCCGGCGGATGCAACGCTTGAGCAGGCCTTGCGGGTCAGTCAGGCGGCCGGCCTGCCCTCGATTCAGGTTTCTCCGTTACAGGGCAAACTGCTGCACCTGCTGGCAAAATCCATCGCCGCGCGGCGCATTCTGGAAATCGGCACGCTGGGCGGTTACAGCACCATTTGGCTGGCACGCGCCCTTCCGCCGGACGGCCTGCTGATTACGCTGGAACGCGACCCCAAACACGCCGCCGTTGCGCGAGAAAACCTTGCCGGGGCGGGCGTTTCGGAACGGGTGGAAATTCACCTCGGGCAGGCGCTTGATTCGCTCGCCCGGCTGGTGGAAGAAAACCAGCCCCCCTTTGACCTGATCTTCATTGACGCCGATAAACCCAACTACCCGGCTTACTTTGAGTGGTCGCTCAAACTTTCTCACCCCGGCACGCTGATTGTGGCCGACAATGTCATCCGCAAAGGCCGCATCATCGAATCACAAAGCGAGGATGCCAATGTGCAGGGCATGCGGCGCTTTCTGGAGCGGGTGGCGGGCGAAGCGCGGGTTAAAACCACCGTTCTGCAAACGGTGGGCAGCAAAGGTTACGACGGCTTTGCCCTGATTCTGGTTGAACGGTGAATAAGCCGCCCGGCTCTGTCGTCCTTCCGATGCTGTATGAAATTTACCGCCACCCCGATGCCCCCCGCGAGGGACGCGCCATCCTGCGCGAGGCGGTGCGGGGGGTGATTCTGGACGGGCACCGCCTGTTGATGATTTATTCGAGCGTCAACAACGATTACAAATTTCCCGGCGGCGGGCGGGAAGACGGCGAATCCCTCACCCAAACCCTGCAGCGCGAAGTGGAAGAAGAAACCGGTGCAAGCGTAACCCGGGTGGATGCTTATCTCGGCAAAGTCATCGAGTACGATTTGCCCTACGAAAACGGTTATGACCTCTTCTGCATGACCTCGCATTATTACCTGTGCCGCATCTCCGCCCGGCACAAACCCCTTGCTCTGGATGATTATGAAGAACGGCTGGGTTTTCAGCCCGTCTGGGTGAGTGTTGAGGATGCCCTGCGTGCCAACCGTGTGGTGTTGAACAGCCCCTTTTCGAACATTCCCAAATGGACGGCGCGCGAAACGCGCGTGCTGGAATACATCCGCGACAATCTCCTCAAACCCTGAACGCCCGCGGGCGGTGCAAAGCGGGGTTACAATTGAGGGTGATGAACTTCACTTCACCCGCCGAATTACCCGACCTGAAAGGTTTGGACCTGCGCCCGGCACTGGAAGAGACCTGCCGCTTGCTGCTGGAACTTTCCACCGCCCGGCAGGTGCTGGTGTATGCGCGCCAGAGCGATTCCACGCTGTACGACCCGCTTTACGCACTGGGCAGTTTTTCGCGCCCCGAAAAGGCCGCCTTCTGGTCCACTTCGCCGGATATGACTACCGACCTGCTGGCAGAAGCCCTGCATCGCAGCCTAAAACCGCTGTGGATCAATGACGAGAAAACGCGCCGTTCTTTCCGCGCCTCCATCCTTGCCGCGCTGCAAGGACAGTCCTACCTTGCGCTCACGCTGCACAACCGCTCTCAACCGCTGGGATTTTTGCTGCTGGGGTGGGAAGAAGCCGGCATCCGGCTGGCAGAGGACCGGCTGGCTTTGCTGATGGGGCTGGCGCGCACGCTGGCGCTGGCGCTGGATAACGCCCGCCTTTATGAACTGGCCTCGCAGCAGGTCTTTCAGGCCATCCGTCTGCAGGAAATTGGAGCGGCTATCTTGCAGCAAATTGAATTGAATGAGGTGCTGGCGCTGGTAGCCAGCGGTGCCATGCAGCTTACCTCGGCTACCGGCTGCATCTTGCGCCTGCAAGAGCAAACCGGCCGCCTGACCACCGTTCACCAGAGCGGCAATCCGCCACTGCTGAGCGGGGATGACTGGCAGCCCGTTCAAATGCTCGGCCGCCGCGAACCGCTGCTTCTCAACCTGCGGCCCCAGCCGCCGCTTAACACCGGCGATACGGCTCTGCTGGCGCTGCCGCTGCCCGGTGAAAACGGGCAGGCGATGGGTGTGCTGGAACTCTATCACAAGCGGCGCTACCTCAGCGCGGCCGATTTACAGATTGCCCGTTCGTTTGCGGCACAGGCCGCCATTGCCATTCAGCACGCCCGCCTGTACCGGCGCATTCAGCAAACCGCCGTGGCCGAAGAACGCGCCCGGCTGGCGCGCGACCTGCACGATTCGATCAGTCAGGCGTTGTACGCGGCTTCGCTCTACACCCGCGCCGCCGAACGGCAGTTGAAGGGCGGCAATCTGGAAGCCGTGCAAACCAATTTAGATGAGATCGGCAGCACCCTGCGCAGCGCGCTGACCGAACTGCGTCTGCTCATCTTTGAACTGCGCCCGCCGGTTCTGGAACAGGCCGGCTTGAGTGGGGCGCTGTATCACCGCTTGAAATCGGTGGAGGAACGCGCCGGCATTCAGGTGGAATGGCACAGCAGCCTGAACACCCCCCTGCCGCGCCGTGTGGAGGAAAATCTTTACCGCATCGCTCAGGAAGCGCTGAACAACAGCCTGAAACACGCCCGCGCCGGACAGATCAGCCTGCGGCTGGAAGAGCAGGCCGGCCTGATCCGCCTGCGCATTGCCGATAACGGTGTGGGCTTTTCGGCGGATAACCCCACCGCCAGCGGCATGGGGCTGCGCATCATGCAGGAACGCGCCGCGCAGATCAATGCCCGCTTGAAAATCGAAAGTGCCCCCGGTGCGGGGACGGTCATACTCGTGGAGGTAGCCTATGGAGACGATTCGCATCCTGCTGGTGGATGATCACCCCGTGGTGCGCAAAGGAATCCGCGCCATGCTGGAAAGCGAAGAAGGTATGCAGATCATCGGTGAATGTGCCGATGGCGAACAGGCGGTGCGCCAGTATGCCGCCCTGCGCCCCGATGTGGTGCTGATGGATCTGGTCATGCCGCAGATGGACGGCATCGAGGCCATCCGCCGCATTCTGGCGCTGGATAAGGCCGCCCGCATTCTGGTGCTGACCAGTTTTTCCAGCGATGACAAGGTGTTTGCCGCTCTGCAGGCCGGTGCCGCCGGTTATCTGCTCAAAGATTCCGACCCCGATGATTTACTGCGTGCCATCCGGCAGGTTTACCGCGGCGAATCATCGCTGCACCCGGCGGTGGCGCGCAAACTGCTGAGTGAGATGACCCAGCCGCGTCCGCCTGCCGAGCCCGACCCGCTCACCGAGCGCGAGAAAGAAGTGCTGGCCTACCTTGCGCAGGGCCTCAGCAATCAGGAAATTGCCGAAAAAATGGTGGTCAGCAAGGCCACCGTGCATTCGCATGTCAGCCGCATTCTGGCCAAACTGCAGCTCGACAGCCGCACACAGGCGGCGCTGTACGCCATTCAAAAGGGCTACATCACCCTGCCAAAACCGCCGGAAAGTTAAAGCCGGTGATAAATTGAACCTGCCTTGAGGGTGACATAAAGGTGCTTGCGCCTCGGCGGGCCGCCGCTGCGCAGGCGGCGGGGGAGACCGCCAGCCCTTTACCGTCCGCAGGGCGGGTAGAACATCCTTTCTCAACCAAAATATGGAAACCGCCGCGCGGCGGTTTCCATATTTTTGATGAAACCGTTTCCAAAATGGGGTGGATGACATTTATCCCCCGGCGGTGTATCCTTTTTGCGTACACAACGATTGGAGGAAGTGCATGAAACATGCTCTGGTTCAACACTGGATGACCAGCCCGGTCATCACCTGCGACCCGGCTACCCGCCTGCATGATGGACTGCGGATGATGAACCGCCACCAGATTCGCGCCATGCCGATTGTGGACGGCGGGCGGCTGGTGGGCATCGTCACCAAGCGTGACCTGCTGCGCGCCGATGTGACCCCCGTCATCCGCGATTCGTGGGAGCACTACCGCATGGCTGGCAATCTGACCATGGAAAAAATTATGACCAGCGGGGTGATCACTACCCGGCCGGATGTGCCGGTGGCCAAAGCCGCCCGCGTGCTGATGGAAAACAAAATCACCGCCCTGCCGGTGCTGGATGATCGGCAAGCACTGGTCGGCATCCTGACTTCCTCCGACATCTTCCGCGTGGTGATCGAAGAAGTGCCACTGCTGCGCGAAACCATCCGCGTGCATGAGTACATGACCGCCGATGTGCAAACCGCCGAACCCACCACCACCCTGCTGGCCGCCCAGCGCATGATGGCGGT
Source organism: Chloroflexota bacterium (assembly GCA_040754815.1). Lineage (GTDB taxonomy): Bacteria > Chloroflexota > Anaerolineae > Anaerolineales > Anaerolineaceae > Bellilinea. Next base: position 27,078 of record JBFMBX010000013.1, on the reverse strand, counting down.
CAAACGCATCCGCGCCCTGCCGGTGCTGCAAAACGGCCTGCTCATCGGCATTGTCACCCGCACCGACCTGCTCAGCGCAGCCCCTTCGGTGGTGACCACGCAGGGACGGCTGGAAGTTACCGAGATGGTGCTGAACACCCCCTTGCAATTCATCATGACCACCAAACCGATCACCATCGGCGAGGAACAGCCCATCACCGAGGCCGCCCGCCTGATGCTGGAAAACAAAATCCACGCCCTGCCGGTGCTGGATTCCGATCAGGACTTGTGCGGCATCATCACCGAAACCGATCTGTTTCGTCTCGTCGTTCACAAATTCTTAGGCTGATTCGAGAGGTACCCATGACAACTGCAACACCCATCACCGAAAGCAGAGAACAGGAAAAAAAACGCCAAACCTGCAAGCACTTTCAACCGGATATGAGCGATAAGCGCTGGAAACTGGTGGCCGCCACCATGAAAAAGAACAATTACAACCCGCGCGCGCTGATTGAGGTGCTGCATGTGGTGCAGGATTCCTTTGGCTACATTGATTACGATGCCATGGCCTATGTGGCCCGCGAGTTGAAAGTCCCCTTTTCCAAAGTCTATGGCGTGGTGACCTTCTACCACGGCTTTATGAGCAAACCGGCCGGCGAACATACGCTGGTGCTGTGCACCGGCACGGCCTGCTATGTCAAGGGCAATGATCAGATTACCGCATGGCTGAAAGAGCGTTTTGGGCTGGATCCCAACCAGACCACGCCGGATAACAAACTGTCCTTCATGGCGGCGCGTTGTGTGGGCGCCTGCGGCCTTGCCCCGGTCATGATTCTGGATGGGCAGATTGTCGGTAAGTTGAGTGTGGAAGAAATGAAAGCCAAAATCGAGGAGTGGCTGAGCGATGACAGCAACGAATGAAATCAATCTGGAAGAAATCATCCGCAAGCAGCGCGAAGAACTGGAACGCTACGAGCATATCATCCACGTGTGCGGCAGCACCGGCTGCGTCTCATCGGATAGTCAGGCTGTGCTGGCCGCCTTTGAGAAGGAAGTCAAGTTCCTCGGACTGGAAGAGAAGGTGCTGATCAAACAGGTCGGCTGCATGGGACTGTGCGCCGCCGGGCCGGTAGTATCCATCAAACCGGATAACCTGCTCTACAAAACCGTAAAGGTGGAGGATGTGCCGCGCATTTTGCGCGCCCTGCTCAAAGGCGAAGCGGTGGAAGAACTGCGGATTGATACCTCTCAGCCTTTCTTCACCCGCCAGCACAAGGTGACGCTGGAAAATTCCGGTGTGATCAACCCCGAAAAGATCGAAGATTACATCCTGCATGACGGCTATAAAGCCCTGCTTAAGGTGATCACCGCCATGAGCCCGCAAGGGGTGATTGACGAAATCAAAAAGTCCGGCCTGCGCGGGCGCGGCGGCGGTGGTTTTCCCACCGGCACCAAGTGGCAGATCGTCCGTGATGCCGCCGGTGAGTTGAAGTATGTCATCTGCAACGCCGATGAGGGCGATCCCGGCGCCTTCATGGATCGTTCGATCATCGAATCCGATCCGCACGCCGTTTTGGAAGGTATGGCCATTGCCGCTTATGCGGTGGGCGCCAGCCGCGGTTATGTGTATGTGCGCGCCGAGTACCCGCTGGCGGTCAAACGACTGCGAACCGCCATCCGGCAGGCCGAGCGAGCCGGTTTTCTGGGCGAAAATATCCACAACAGCGGTTTTTCCTTCACGGTGGAAATCCGGCTGGGGGCAGGCGCGTTTGTGTGTGGCGAAGAAACCGCACTGATCAGTTCCATCGAGGGTGAACGCGGTATGCCGCGCCCGCGCCCGCCTTATCCGGCCATCAGCGGGCTGGACGGCAAACCCACGCTGATCAATAATGTGGAAACTTTCGCCAATGTGCCGGCCATCATCCGCAAGGGTGGTGAGTGGTTTGCTTCCATCGGCACCGAAAAGAGCAAAGGCACCAAAGTCTTTGCCCTGACCGGCAAGATCGCCAACACCGGTCTGGTGGAAGTGCCGATGGGCATCACCCTGCGGGAGATCATTTTCGACATCGGCGGCGGTGTGCCGAACGGCCACCGCTTCAAGGCCGTGCAAACCGGCGGCCCTTCCGGCGGCTGCATACCGGAAGAACTGCTGGATACGCCGGTGGATTATGAAAACCTCACCCGGCTCGGCTCGATTATGGGCTCCGGCGGGATGATTGTGATTGATGACACCTCCGATATCGTCAGTGTGGCGCGCTACTTCATGGAATTCAGCATGGACGAATCGTGCGGCAAGTGTGTGCCGTGCCGCATCGGAACGGTCAAGATTTACCACATCCTCAACAAGTTCCTCGAAGGCACAGCCACCGAAGCTGATCTGGAACAACTGGAAAACCTGTGCGAGATGATGCAAACCACCAGTTTGTGCGGTTTGGGGAAATCGGCGCCAAACCCGGTGCTGAGTTCGCTCAAATACTTCCGACACGAATACCTGAGCAAAATCCGCCGCGGCGAATCGCAGGCGGAAGCAGTGAGCGCAGCAGCGCAGCCGGCCATCGGCAAATAAGTCTCCTCCCTCATAAGGCTGGCAGTCATCTGCGGGTCGGCAGAAGGCTGCCAGCCGCCCGATTTTGAAAGCCGAAGCCGGCGTATAATAAGCGGAACAACGGAATGGAAACACCTAAAACTATCCTGCATGTGTGTATGGGCTCTGCCTGCCATCAGGCGGGCGTATTCGAAATTCTGCCGATTTTGCAAAGCCTGATCGAAGAATACGGCCTGCAGGATCGGCTGGAATTGAAGGGAGCGTTTTGTCTGGGCACCTGTGCGCGCGCCATTGTGCTGAAATTTGACGAGGACGCCATTCTGGAAATCAACCGCCGCAATGTGCGCGAGAAGTTCATCCGTGAAGTGCTGACCAGAATGGGAGAAACGGTATCATGAAATCGCTTTGGGAATTGTTGTGGGATTACGACCCCAACGGGCTGGTGGTGATGACCCCGCAGATGATCATTCAGGTGGTCAACCCGGCCTTTTGCCGCATGTTCCGCGCCGAGCCGGCCGGGCTGATCGGGCGCCATGCCGCCGAAGTGCTGGAAGATATCAGCCACTTTCAACAGGTGTGGGAAAGCGGCCAGGCCATGGTGGGCATCGAGCGCGAGTATCCGCAGTACGACCTGTATGTGCGTAAGGTCATCTTTCCGGTGCGGGAAGAGGGAGTGGTGGCCGGCATCATGGTGGATTTGACGCACGAATGGAAGCAGCGCAGTGAAATGCAAAACCTGCGCCGCGAGACCATCCTCAAAGTTCACGCGGTGGTGGATAAGCAGATGAGCGTGGCGCAGAAAATTGCCGGCCTGCTGGGCGAAACCACCGCCGAAACCAAAGTCAGCCTGCTGAAACTGCTGGAACTGGTGGAAAAAGAGCAGGGATGAGCGGCATCTTTCTGGATATTTTTCAAAAACAGCTCAACAAAGCCGGCGAGGAATTGTGCGGCGATCAGGTGCGCACGCTCAAAACGCCCGAACGCACCACCATCGTCCTTTCGGACGGGCTGAGCAGCGGCGTCAAAGCCAGCATCCTTGCTACGCTGACCACCGAAATCATCATCACCATGCTGCGCGAGGAAGCCGCCCTGCGCGAGGTGATTGATACGGTCATCCGCACCCTGCCGGTGGACCGCGAGCGGCGCATTGCCTACGCCACTTTTACCATTCTGAGCGTGGATCATGGTGATTATTCATTCCGCATCATCAACTTCGATAACCCGCCGCCGTTTTACTTCAAGAACGGCGTTTGTACCGCGCTTGAGATGGAATCGAAGAAGATACTGAACAAGAAAATCACCATCTACCGCGGCCGGTTGGAACTGGGCGACTTTTTGGGGTTGATCAGCGATGGGGTGCTGTATGCCGGTTTGGGCACCACCATGAATTTTGGCTGGGGGTGGGAAAACATCGCCCGCTACATTCAGGATGAGGTCTATGCCCGGCCGGTGTATGCCGCCCACACGGTGGTGAACCGTGTGATGAGCCATACCTACCGGCTGTACGGCTTTCAGCCGGGCGATGATTCGACCTTCGTGGGCATTCTGGGGCGCAAACGCAACGCGCTGATGATCTTCAGCGGGCCGCCGATTGACGACGGCCATGATGATGTGTATGTTGACCGCCTGCTGGCGTTCGAAGGCCGCAAAGTGGTTTGCGGCGGGACGACGGCCAATATCGTTGCCAGTTTTCTCAAAACCAGCGTGGAAACGCAGCTGGAAACGATGCGCCCGGAAGTCCCCGCCATTGGAAAACTGCCGGGCATTGATCTGGTGACCGAAGGGATTTTGACGATGGCGGCCGCGCTCGACCTGCTGCGCGCCAGCAAAGGCTCACTGGAAAACATCCCCGCCGATGAAAACGGCGCCTACCTGCTGACCCGTGAAATGCTGAACGCCGATGCCATTACCTTTCTGGTGGGGCAGTCCATCAACCCCGTCTATCAAAATCCGCTGCTGCCGCGCAATATCTCCATCCGCCGTTATTTAATCGAGCGGATCGGCGAGGTGCTGCAATCGTATCACAAGGATGTGCGCATCGAATACTGCTGAGGCGGCTTAAAAGCGTCAATCGCCGGGGTGAGGGGGGCACCCAGGCGATTGACACTTATAATATAGCATGAAATTCTTAGAAATTTATTAAAATTTGGGGTGTTTTCGTTGCAATTTCGTTGCAAAACCGGCGGTGAATGCGGGGTGAAAATCCTCACGCCGGCATTGCCGGCGGCCAGCCGGGAGACCGCCGCGCCACCTGACGGCGGCTCGCGGTGGCGTAAACCGGAGCATGTCACTCCGAGCGAAGCGACACTTGCACCGCACTGCGTACGGTGCAGTGCAGGTGGGAATCTCCTCCCCTGCGTTCGGTGAGGTCGGGGGCAGGAAATGACCATTTTCGCTCAAAATAGATCGGCCGGTGAGGCGCAGGTGGTATCTGCCGCGGCAAAGGTCTTTTTTCCTCATACTCAAAACGGGACTGCCGTTAATACAATTCCTATAGAGCGTTAATATTTTTCATGCACTGAGCGTGTATCCTTGTTATCGGTCAACGGGTATGGTCTGGCAATGGTGCAATTATTCATCATTCTGATTTTCGGCCGGCCAGTCACCCGCGCGGCCAGCAAAGAAAACCAGAAAACAGAAAGGAGAAATAGCCGATGTCGAAAATTATCGGTATTGATTTAGGAACAACCAACAGCGTAGTCGCCGTGATGGAAGGCGGCGACCCGGTGGTGATTACCACGGCGGAAGGCTCGCGCCTGTGCCCGTCGGTGGTGGCTTTCACCAAAACCGGTGAACGGCTGGTGGGGCAAACCGCCAAGCGGCAGGCGGTGATCAATCCGGAAAATACCATCTATTCCATCAAGCGCTTTATGGGGCGGCGCTACGATGAAGTGGAGGGGGAGCGCAAGATGGTGCCCTATCAGGTGGTGCGCGGCCCGGCCGGCGATGCCCGCGTGAAAATCCCCCTGACCGGGCGGGAATACACCCCGCAGGAAATTTCCGCCATGATTCTTTCCAAACTCAAGGCGGATGCCGAGGCCTATCTGGGCGAACCGGTCACTCAGGCGGTGATTACCGTGCCGGCTTACTTCAACGATAGCCAGCGGCAGGCTACCAAAGATGCCGGCAAGATTGCCGGTCTGGAAGTGCTGCGCATCATCAACGAGCCGACCGCCTCGGCGCTGGCTTACGGGCTGGATAAGAAGAAGAACGAGAAAATCCTCGTCTTTGATCTGGGCGGCGGTACGTTCGATGTGTCCATCCTCGAAGTGGGTGATGGCGTCTTTGAAGTAAAAGCCACCAGCGGCGATACCCACCTGGGCGGTGATGACTGGGATCAGCGCATCGTCAACTGGGCGGTGGAAGAATTCAAGAAAGAACACGGCATTGACCTGAAACAGGACCGTCAGGCCCTGCAGCGCCTGCGCGAAGCGGCCGAGAAAGCCAAGATCGAGCTTTCTACGATGATGGAAACCGAGATCAACCTGCCCTACATCACTGCCGATGCCAGCGGTCCAAAGCACCTGCAATTGCGCCTGACCCGTGCCCGTTTTGAGCAGATGACCAGAGACCTGCTGGAGCGCTGCCGCGGCCCGTTCGAGGCTGCCCTGCGCGATGCCGGCCTGAAAGCCAGCGACATTGACGAGGTGGTGCTGGTGGGCGGTTCAACCCGCATGCCCATGGTGCAGGATCTGGTGCGTCAGTTAACCGGGAAGGAACCCAACAAGAGCGTCAACCCGGACGAAGTGGTTGCCATCGGCGCGGCCATTCAGGGCGGTGTGCTGGGCGGCGAGGTGAAAGACGTGCTGCTGCTGGATGTGACGCCGCTGACACTGGGCGTTGAAACGATGGGCGGTGTGATGACGCCGATCATCGAGCGCAACACCACCATCCCCGTGCGCCGCTCGCAAATCTTCTCGACTGCGGAAGATAACCAGACCGCGGTGGATATCCACGTGCTGCAAGGTGAGCGCACCATGGCGGCGGATAACATCACCCTTGGGCGCTTCCGCCTCGATGGCATCCCGCCGGCCCCACGCGGCATTCCGCAAATCGAAGTGACCTTCGATATTGACGCCAACGGTATTTTGAATGTTTCTGCAAAGGATAAGGCGACCGGCAAAGAACAGCGCGTAACCATCACCGCCTCGACCAACCTGAGCAAGGCCGAAATCGAGCGGATGATCGAGGAAAGCAAGCGCCACGAAGCCGAAGACCGCCGCCGCCGTGAGATTGTGGAAGCGCGTAACATGGCCGACAATGTGATCTATCAGGTCGAAAAAGCACTCAAAGAAAACGGCGAACGGGTGCCATCCGACCTGCGTTACGAAGCCGAGAGCAAGATCAACGACCTGCGCCAGATCATGAACGGCGAAGATGACCGCCGCATGCGCAGTCTGAGCGAGGAACTGCAGCAACTGTACGGGCGCATCCTGCAGGCGGCTGCCCCGCAGGCGGCCGGTGCAGCCGGCGGCAACGGGCGCCACGGGCAAACCAGCCCGGAGGGCGATGTGGTGGAAGGCGAATTCAAAGAAGCCTGATGTTGAGGCTGATTTGGCTGGAAAAATGGGCTGGCAATTTGCCAGCCCATTGATTTTTTTTTACCCCTCCACCAGCGTGCCGCGGATTTCACCCAGCAGGGAAAGCCGCAAAGCATCCGGGTCCCACAGGTTCAGCACAAGAATGGGCAGTTTGTTTTCCATGCAGAGCGAGATGGCGGTGCTGTCCATGACTTCCAGCCGGCGATTGAGTGTTTCGATGTAGGTCAGCCGGTCGAACTTGACGGCGTTGGGGTTGCGCTGCGGGTCGCTGTCGTAGACGCCGTCCACTTTGGTGGCCTTGATGAGCACATCGGCGTCAATTTCGCAGGCGCGCAGCGCCGCCGCCGTATCGGTGGAAAAGTAGGGGTTGCCCGTGCCGCCGCCAAAGATGACCACCCGCCCCTTTTCCAGATGCCGGATGGCGCGGCGGCGGATGTACGGCTCGGCCACGGAGCGCATTTCGATGGCCGACTGCACGCGGGTGATCACGCCGCAGGATTCGAGCGCATCCATCAGCGCCAGCGCGTTCATCACGGTGGCGAGCATGCCCATGTAATCGGCTGTGGCGCGGTCCATGCCCATATCCAGCCCGACCTTGCCCCGCCACAGGTTGCCGGCGCCAATCACAATGGCCACATCCACGCCCATCTCGCGCACTTCGCGCACGCGCAGGGCAATATCGCGGGCGGCTTTGGGGTCAATGCCGCTGCCCTGCGGGCTGGAGAGGGCTTCGCCGCTCAATTTGAGTAAAATGCGATGATATTTGAGACCGTCCATTTTTCTCCCAGAGGTATAAAAAAGCCAACCTTGCCGGTTGGCTTTTTGTGGTTTCAGGCTTCTTCCTGCGTGGTTTCGCCCAGCGCCCAGCGGACAAACCGCCGGATGACGATGTTTTCACCCGTCGAAACGACCGTTTCGTTGAGCAGGTCCTGCACCGTTTTACTCTCATCGCGGATGTACTTCTGGCGCAGCAGGACGAATTCGTCCTTGAACTTAGTCAGCGAGCCTTCGACAATGCGCGGGATGATGGCTTCGGGTTTGCCGTCTTCGCGGGCTTTGGCAGCCGCAATGGCCGCTTCTTTATCCAGCACTTCCTGAGGAATATCCTCTTCGCGGATGTAGAGCGGTGAAGCGGCGGCAATTTGCAGGGCAATTTCGTGGGCAAAATTGCGGAAGACCTCGCTGCGCCCGACAAAATCGGTTTCGCAGTTCACTTCCACCATCACACACACCCGCCCGTTACCGTGCGAATAGACATCAATCACGCCTTCGGATGCAGCCCGGCCTGCGCGCTTGGCGGCGGTGGCCAGCCCTTTCTCGCGCAGAATATCCACGGCTTTGTTGAAATCGCCCTCGGCGGCTTCCAGTGCTTTGCGGCAGTCCAGCACGCCGGCGTTGGTGGCTTCGCGCAGTTTTTTGATCAAATCGGTGCTGATTGTGGTCATACAATTTCCTCTATTGTGGTTGATTCGGTTTGGTTTCGATCTCTATCTGAGAGAGGGTTTTTATTCTTCCTCGTCCAGTTCTTCTTCCAGCTCTTCGTCATCTTCCACCACGCGCGGGCTCATCTTTGCCAGCGTGGCAGCACCGAGCAGATCCTCGTCTTCCAGTTCATCTTCTTCCAGCATTTGCGGGCGCGGGCCGCGCAAAGCGGGTGCAACGACGGGTTTGGCTTCTTCGCCTTCTTCACCGGTATCCTTGCGCAGGGCCTTGCCTTCCAGCACGGCATCGGCAATCTTGGAAACCAGCAGTTTGATGGCGCGGATGGCGTCATCGTTGGAGGGGATGACGTAATCCACCCCGCGCGGGTCGCAGTTGGTATCCACCAGCGCGATCACGGGGATGTTCTTCAGGTTGGCTTCGTGCACGGCGGTGGCTTCGTTGGAAACATCCACAATGAAGAGCAATTCCGGCGGGCGGGTCATCTTGCGGATACCGCTCAGGCGGGTTTCCAACCGCTTGATTTCGCGCTCGATCATCAGGGCTTCTTTTTTGGTCAGGCGGTTGAGCTCGCCGGTGTCGCGCATGCGTTCGAGGCGCTCCAGTTCCTGAATGCGGTCGTAGATGGTGACCCAGTTGGTCAGGGTGCCGGGCAGCCAGCGCTCGGTGACATAGGGCATACCGCAGCGGGTGGCTTCTTCCTGTATGGTTTCCTGTGCCTGACGCTTGGTGCCGACGAACAGCAGGGTGCCCCCTTCGGCCACGGTGTTGACGATCACCTGATAGGCCTGGGTGAGGGCTTTGACGGTTTGTTGCAGATCAATGATGTGAATGCCGTTGCGCTCGGTGAAGATATAGGGGCGCATGGCAGGGTGCCACTTGTTGGTGCGGTGGCCAAAGTGCACGCCGCTTTCCAACAGGGCTTTCATGGAAATGATGGAAGCCATTTTTTTACTATTCTCCTTTTTGCGTTATTCCTCCGCTTCCTTCACCCCGGCTCCGAACTGCCCTCGGGCAGCACGCCGGAACCGGTCAGGAAGCGTGCGTGATAGAATGGTGCGTTCCTTCTGGAACAGCCGCCCAATCATACCACAAACGGGCAAAATCGTCTAGAAAAACTGCCTGCGAAAACGCACAATGCCAAGGGTAAAAAAGACCACGGCAAAACCCAGCAGCACCCCTGCCTCCGGCAGAATGCCCTGCCAGTTTTCGCCGCGCAGCAGCAGGTCAGTCATGCCCAGCATGGCCCACGTGGTCGGCAATACCCTGACGGCGGTTTGCGCTGCCGCCGGAAAAAGCTCCAGCGGATACCAGCAGCCGCCCAGCAGGGCCATGACCATGCCCAGCATGATGCTCAGGTTGTTGGCCTGCGCTTCGCTGCGCAGGAGGGTGCCCATGGCGGTGCCGATGGCCGCCGCGGCCAGCGCGCCGCTCACCAGCAGAATGGCCAGCCCCAGCGGTTCCCTGGCCCACGGCACACCCAGTGCGATGGTTGCAAAACCGATCAGCAAGAGCATCTGCACCAGCGCCATCAACACCTGACCGCCGATGGTGCCCAGCAAAAAGGTGGCCGCCGAGGTGGGGGTGGTCATCAGGCGCGCCAGCGTGCCATGGCTGCGCTCGTAGGCCAGCAGGGCCGAAATGCCGAACAGCGGGATGAACACCCACGTGATCATCTGACCGGCGGAGGAATTGGCGCGCGGGTCGTACTGCACAGTGTCGGGAGTAGTCGCGCGGGTCACTTCCAGCCGTTCGGGCGTTTGTTCCTGAAAGCGCTGTGCCAGATTGAGTGCACTCTGGAAATACGCCTCGCGTTCTTCCGCCGAAGCGAAGGGCTTGCGGCTTTCGGCCTGCTGCACGGCAAACTGAGCGGCTTTGATGGTCAAGCTGACCTGCCGCAGTGCGGCGCGAATGGCCGCCTGCGCCGAAACGGCATCCAGATTGTTGGGCTGGGTGTGAAATTCCAGCGCTACCTCACCGCCGCGCAGGTTTTCCTGTGTGGTTTGGGGCGGGATGAGCAGCCAGAAGGCAATGGTGCGCTCGCCGAATTTCCGTTCGGCTTCGGCGCGGCCGGTCAATTCCGGGCGGACGAAGGTGGATTTTTCCAGTTCGGCGAGAATCTGCCGGGAAAGCGGTGTGTTGGCTTCGTCCACCACCGGAAGCACGCGGCGGATATCGCTTCCTGCACCGAAGGTGCTGCCTGCCAGCACGTAGGTAAACACAATCGGCAGAATCAGGAAGAACAACCACTCCGCCGGGCTGGAAAAACGCAGGATCAGGTCTTTGCGGATAATGGCGAGGATTTTATTCATCGTTCCAGTCTCCCGATTGTTACTGAATCAGATCGCGCCGGCGCGAAAAACGCCATACCGCGAGGATGAACAGGACACTGCCCAGCACGAACAGCCCCAGCAGAGGGCGGGTCAACTGCGCCAGCCCGCCGCCTAACCCCAGAATGGTAAAACCGTCCAGCCCCCACGCGTTGGGGGTGATACGGCTGATCAGACGGACAGGTTCCGGCAGCGCACTCAGATCAACAAAACTACCGCCGAGGATACCGAAGGTCAGCATGACGGCCGAACCGTAGGTGCTGACCTGCCCGGGCGTGCGCGCAAAGGCGGTGATCAGCAGGCCCCAGCCGGTTGCGGCGAAAGCGGCCAGCAGAATCAGCGCCAGCACGCCCCAAAAATTGCCCCAGCGCAGGTTGAAGAGCAGGCTGCTGCTGCCGATGAGGATGATCAGCTGCAGCACACCGGTCAGGTAGGTGCCCAGCATTTTGCCGCCCAGCACCTGCGGCAGGGCGGTGGGGCTGGTCAACATACGCTGCAGGGTGCGCTGGCGGCGCTCCGCCAGAAACGAACGTCCGCCGTAGGTAACGGTGAACATCAAAAAGAGCAGCGCCATGCCGGGCGCCATGAAGGCCATCACATCGAACTGCACGCTTTCCTGTTCCGGCGCGCCGATCACCTTCAAGGTCAATGTCCCAAACTCATCATCCTGTAAAGCGGTCTCGTCGGCGGATTCCGAAAACTGCCGGCGCATCTCATCGCCGTAGGCCTGCGCCTCGGCCGGCGTGAACACTCCGCTGGTCAGCATTTGAAAGACGGAGGCCATGCCGATTACCCGCCCTTCCTCGACCCGGCTGAGATATTCGGTGAGGATAGTTTCGATGATGGCCGTGCTGGTGGGGCGCGCCGGGTTGGCGTAAAACTGCAATTTGACCGGCTCGGCGGTGGTGTCAATCACCGCGCCCTGCGGGGGGATGATGCTGCGGGTGAAGCCGGCCGGGATGATCACCAGCCCGGCGACCTGATCTTCATCCACGGCGCGGCGGGCGGCCTGTTCGTCTTCCACCACCTGCGCTTCCAGCAGTTCATCCAATTCTGCGGACTGGAAAGTTTCCACCAGTGCATTGCCCAGCGATTCGCCGTCGCGGTTGATGATCAGCACGGGGATGTTGCTCGGCCCGGAGGAAGCCCCGCCGGGTGAGGTGAGCCGGCCGGTGACCAGCGCCATGCCCAGCGTCAGCAGGAACGGCGCGGCCAGCATCAGGATGATGGCCGCCCGGTCGCGGAACGCCAGCCGCAAATCTTTACCGGCAATCAAGAGGATGTTTTTCATGGCTGCCCTCCCTCAGTCGCGCAGGGCGCGCCCGGTCAATTGCAGGAAAACCGCTTCCAGATTCGGCTCTTGAATCTGGATGGTGCGGATTTTCAGGTTTTCCGCCGCGCAAATCTGAATGACGGCGGGTAGAACTTCCTCCGCATCACCGGCCAGCACCTGCAGGGTGTGATCTTCGGCAATCACCTGCTGAATGCCGAAGATCTGCTGGATTTTGGGGAGAATAGCGGCGGTGCTTTGATCCTCGCCAAAATGCAAAACAAGCGTTTCTTTTTGACCGACCAGCCTGACCAGTTCGGCCTGCGTACCGAGGGCGATCATCTCGCCGTGGTCAATGATGCCCACGCGGTGGGAAAGTTCCTGCGCCTCTTCCATGTAGTGGGTGGTGTAGAGGATGGTCATGCCGGCCTGCCGGTTGAGGTCTTTGACGGTTTCGAGAATGGCGCGGCGCGACTGCGGGTCAATGCCCACCGTCGGCTCGTCCATGAAGAGCAGGCGCGGGCGGTGCAGCAGCCCAACGCCGATGTTCAGGCGGCGCTTCATGCCGCCGGAATAGGTTTTGACGCGTTGATTGGCCTTTTCCTGCAGGCCGGTTTGTTCCAGCACTTCTTCAACGCGCGCTTTCAGTTCCCGTCCGCTCAGGCCGTATAACTGCCCCCAAAAGTTGAGGTTTTCGCGGGCGGTCAGGTCTTCGTAGAGGGCAATTTCCTGCGGCACAATGCCGATGACCTGCCGCACGGCATACGGCTGACGCACCACCGAATGACCGGCAATCAGCGCATCGCCCTCGCTGGGCGGGAAGAGGGTGGAAAGCACCGAGATGGTGGTGGTTTTGCCGGCGCCGTTCGGCCCCAGCAGGCTGAAAATTTCGCCTTCCTGCACTTCAAACGAAATGCCCTTGACGGCGGTCAGCTCGCCGTAGCGTTTAACGAGGTTGTTGACCTGAAGAATGACACTCATTTTTTTCCTTCCTGAAGAATAAAAGAAATCATTTCACCGCGGAATGGTTCGATCCCGCATCTTCATCAAATCATATACCGGACTCGTAAATATTCTACAGCATATACGCAAAGCCCTGCCGGGCGGTTGCGTCGTTAACCGGACTTTAACCGCCGCGCCCCTGAAAGGGGTGATTTTTAGCAGGATGTGCTACAAGGTGTAGCCTTGCGGGGCTGAAATATGTTATATTGACATTGTTGACCAAAATTTAGTGTTTATTTACAGGTGCTGCCATGTATCCCTTTGACTCTCCCGACCAGCTCAAAAAAGCCCTGCGCGACCAGCAGTACATCGCCAGCGAAGAAATTGCCACCGTCCTCTACCTGAGCCGCTCGCTCGGTAAACCGCTGCTGGCCGAAGGCCCGGCCGGGGTTGGCAAGACCGAACTGGCCAAGGCCATTGCCGCCGCCACCGGCTTTGAGTTGATCCGTTTGCAGTGCTACGAAGGACTGGACGAAACCAAGGCGCTCTACGAGTGGGAATACGCAAAGCAGATGCTCTACACCCAACTGCTGCGCGATAAATTGCAGGACGTGCTGGCTCAATCGGCCAGCCTGCGCGAGGCGGCCGACCGGCTGGCGCAGGAAGAGGATGTGTTCTTTTCGATGCGCTTTCTGCTGCCGCGCCCGCTGCTCAAAACCGTCCTTTCCGAAAAGCCAACCGTCCTGCTGATTGACGAAATTGACCGCGCCGATGCCGAGTTCGAGGCCTTTTTGCTGGAAATTCTGAGCGATTTTCAGGTCAGCGTGCCGGAAATCGGCACGCTGCAGGCCAAACACCGCCCGCTGGTGGTGCTGACCAGCAACAACACCCGCGAACTGAGCGAGGCGCTCAAGCGGCGCTGCCTGTACCTGTTCATTGACTACCCCACGCTGGAACAGGAACTTTCGGTGGTGCGCCTGAAAGTGCCCGACCTTGCCCCGCGCCTGGCGCGTGATGCGGTGGAACTGGTGCAGCGCCTGCGCAGCATGGACCTGCGCAAATCGCCCAGCATCAGCGAGACGCTGGACTGGGCCAAGGCGCTGGTTTCGCTCAACGCCACTGCGCTGGATGAGCGCACGCTGGAAACCACGCTGAGCGTGCTGCTCAAACACGAAAGCGACCTGCAGCGCGCCCGCCGCCTGCTCAAACGGACGGACAGCGACGATCAGCCGCCCAACCGCCTGCCGCCGCGCCCGCGCTGGCAGAATTAAGGGAGGCAGGGCATGGAACGCCGCACGGCCCAATTCATCTCGGCGCTGCGCGCCAGCGGGGTGCGCATCAGCCTTGCCGAAAGTGAGGATGCCTTTCTGGCGGTCAAACGCATGGGCGTGCAGGATAAAGAACGCTTCCGCCTGACGCTGCGCGCCACGCTGATCAAGGACGCCCGCGATCAGGCGGTTTTCGACCGCCTGTTCCCGCTCTTTTTCCGCTCCGATGAGCCGCCGCCCATGCAGGAAGCCGCCAGCCGACTGACCCCGCAGGAAGCCCGTCAGCTGGCCGAAGCCCTGCGCCAGTTTGCCCGGCACCTGCAGGAAATGATCGAAAAATTATTGCAGGGCCAACCGCTCAGCCCGCAGGAACTGGCGCAGTTGAACGAGTTGATGAACCCGAACATGCCCCTCGACCTGCGCGACCAGAACTGGCTGGCGCGTCAAATGGAACAGTGGATGCAGTTTCCCGAACTGCGTCAGGCCGTGCAGGAACTGCTGAAAAAACTGGAAGAGATGGGCTTCAACCGCCGCAAGGTGGACGAACTGCGCCGCGCCCTGCAAAACAACCTCAATGCGTGGCAGCAGCAGATCCGCCGGCAGGCCGGTGAGAGCATTTTACAGCGCATGGCCGAAAACCCGCGCCAGCCGCCCGCCGAAGGGCTGCTGGATCGCCCGTTTCAGATGATTTCACCCGAAGAGATGCGCCAGTTGCGCCGCGAGGTGCAGCGGCTGGCGGCCGCCCTGCGCACGCGGCTGGCCCTGCGCATGCGCCGCGCCAAAGCCGGTCAGCTGGACAGCAAAGCCACCCTGCGCGCCGGGCTGAAATACGGGCATGTGCCGCTGGAACTGCGCTTCCGCGATCATACCCTTAAGCCCAAACTGGTGGTGATCTGCGATATCAGCACCTCGATGCGCTACTGCTCCGAGTTGATGCTCAGCCTGCTGTACGCCATTCAGGATCAGATCAGCCACACGCACGCGTTTACCTTCATCAACCGGCTGGCGTATATTTCGCCGGAGTTTGCCCACCTGCCGCCGGAGCAGGCCATCGAGCAGGTCTTGCAGCGCATGCCGCCCGGCTATTACAACACCGATCTGGGCCGCGCCCTGCAGGACTTTGAGCGCGAGTACCTGCACACGCTCGATTCGCGCACCACGCTGATTGTGGTGGGCGACGGGCGCAACAACTACAACGACCCGCGCGCCGACCTGCTGCAGCGTTTTGCGCGCCGCGCCCGCACGCTGATCTGGCTCAACCCGGAGCCGGTCTGGCTGTGGGGCAGCGGCGATTCGGACATGCGCCAGTACGCGCCGCTGTGCCAGCGCATCTTTCAGGTCTCCAATCTGGCGCAACTGGCGCAGGCGGTGGATCAGATGCTGCTGCATGGGTGAGTTTTCGGCGCGGTGCAGGTGCCGCTTCTTGCGAGATGACATGCCCCCGGTTTACGTCACCGCGAGCCGCCGACAGGCGGCGTGGCGGTCTCCCGGCTGGCCGTTGCGGAGGCAGGGCGGGAGACCCTCACATTGACAGGAACGGTTTGCGTCTTGACAATTCGGATATTTATCATAAAATTAGTTTAGTTATTGGTTCAATTTTGTCCCACTTTTGCCAGAAGGAGAAACCAACATGTCCGGACACCAGGATACCTGTGGATGCGGCGGCAACTGCGGCTGCAGCAGCGAACACGGCGACATGGTCGCCCTGAGTCGCGATGATTATATCGCCCGGCTGGAGCAGTACCTGCGCGACCTGAAAGCCGAGATGGAAGCGGTGGAGCGCGAACTGCACATGCTCAAACAACTGGCCTAGGCCGGTTTTCATACCGATTAAAAAAGCCGCCCCTCGGGCGGCTTTTTTAACGGGTTGATGCTTGCGGCGGCGCAAAACTTAACCGCAAGGCGGCTCAAGGATAATGGGCTTGAATATCCTCCACCGATTTGCGAATCAGTTCGCGCAGGGTGGGCAGGTCAATCTCTTTCAGGCGGCGGACGTACAGGCAGGATTTGCCGGTGCGGTATTTGCCCAGCCGTTGCATCAGGGCGGGGTAGGCTTCAAAGCCGGACATGATGTATAACACCAGTTCCCGCTTGCGGGGGGCAAAAGCGACGGCAGGCCAATCGCCTTCGCGCCCGCTGGCATAGCGGTAGTGGTACTCCCCAAAGCCGATCATGTTTTCTCCCCACAGGCGGGGCGGCTGGCCGGTAATTTCCTGCATCAGGTTGAGCAGGGCAAAAGCATCTTCCCGCTGCTGCTCATCTTCCAGCGCAGACAGAAAGGCGCGGACATCGCGGTCGGAGGGTCTGGTTTTCAATTCGGCCATGATTCACTCATTTCGGGGCGCTGGCCATCTGAAAGCGGTTGCCTTCGGGGTCGTAAAAGGTGCCGTAAAGCACCACGCCGGGTATGTTGATCGGCTCATCGCACACCACACCTTTCTGGCGCAGCAGGCGGGTTGCCTGTTCGGCATCTTCCACCGTAAAAGTAATGGTGGCGCCGAGTCCCTGCGGCGGCAGGCTTTGGGGGTCATCCCAGCGGCTGATGGCGAAGTGGGTCTGGCCTTCGGCGCCGTATTCCACCCAGCCGATGGTATCGTCCTGATAGGCGACCGGCCACTGCAGGACATCGGCGTAAAATTGTTTGGCCCGTTCCCAGTCGCGGACGTAAACATAGACGACGTTGATATTTTCAAAAATGGACATGATCACTGCTCCCGTTTGAGTAAAAAAGGTAATCCGATAGCCTTATTATAGAACATAATTTCAAATAAAGCAACCGGCAATTTTCATTCTTGCCGGTCATGCGGCGGGGGATCAAAGAGCGCGGCCGCCGCACCGGGCGGCGGCCCTGCCGGACGAATGCCCCCTTTAAGTGCCCTTCCGGGCATTGATTGATTCGGACTGAGTAAGCAACTTGCTGCAAGCCTGTGTTTTTCTAACGTCTTAATGCCCTTACGGGCATTTGTTGATTCGGACGGGATAAGATTATTCACACACCCGATAACGCTTTGCGCGTCTTAATGCCCTTACGGGCATTTGTTGATTCGGACAGCGCGGGAGATGGGACCCGGAAGCCGGAAGGTATGGTCTTAATGCCCTTACGGGCATTTGTTGATTCGGACGGCAAACATGGGCATCAAGTGATGCTGCTGCAAGGCGGCGTCTTAATGCCCTTACGGGCATTTGTTGATTCGGACCAATATCAAAAAATTCTGGGATGGGCAGTGGAATAGTGGTCTTAATGCCCTTACGGGCATTTGTTGATTCGGACGCAGTATTTAGCAAGGACGAAATCGGACACGGGAATGTCTTAATGCCCTTACGGGCATTTGTTGATTCGGACGGATTTACTGGGTGGTTAGGGAGACTATGGTCTCCGTCTTAATGCCCTTACGGGCATTTGTTGATTCGGACCCTTACACGCCGGAGATGACCGCCAGCCAGCGCTATCTGTCTTAATGCCCTTACGGGCATTTGTTGATTCGGACCTTATACCGCTTCTTAAGAAGCCTCCGATGAAGGATATCGGTCTTAATGCCCTTACGGGCATTTGTTGATTCGGACGCCAATGTTAGATCGTACTTGATGAACATGATACACGAGGTGTCTTAATGCCCTTACGGGCATTTGTTGATTCGGACTTAAGCCATATCTGAATACCTTTTTTCCCTAAAAATCGGTCTTAATGCCCTTACGGGCATTTGTTGATTCGGACCGACAATAGCCCTCATCCGTTCCATACCTTACGCCGTGTACGTCTTAATGCCCTTACGGGCATTTGTTGATTCGGACATAATAATAGTTATAGCGAGCAATCTAATGTTCGCGCTCGTCTTAATGCCCTTACGGGCATTTGTTGATTCGGACTTCCACGGATTGTCGGTTTTGTAACCGCCATCTTTGGCGTCTTAATGCCCTTACGGGCATTTGTTGATTCGGACTCATCGACTACTGCGTCCCAGATCTCTACATTTGCATTTGCGTCTTAATGCCCTTACGGGCATTTGTTGATTCGGACCTAGAATAAAAAAATTGATTGACGAGGGTGAAAATGAAACTGTCTTAATGCCCTTACGGGCATTTGTTGATTCGGACGAATTGCTGGATGTGGACGGCGAAACTGTTCGTCAGAGTCTTAATGCCCTTACGGGCATTTGTTGATTCGGACTACGGTAGGCTTTATGTTGGGTGAAATCCTGAAACTAAGTCTTAATGCCCTTACGGGCATTTGTTGATTCGGACCACGGTAGAAAATAACATAGAAACATTTTTATTGAGAAGGTCTTAATGCCCTTACGGGCATTTGTTGATTCGGACTGGCTAGAAACGTCAAGTTGATGTGGTATATTAACAATGTCTTAATGCCCTTACGGGCATTTGTTGATTCGGACTGCTGACTCGTTTCTGCACTTCTGCCGGTTTTCAGGCATTCTCCGCTGGGTATGGGAATATTGTAGCATCTTTTTATCCATTTTTCAATCACTTCTGGCAAAAAATTGCACTTTCCGTACAATTTTAATCTTTCTTGCGTACCCCCCTCCCAAAATCGGTATTTTTTTGGTGGAATGGGGAGGGGGGTACGCATAATCTATGCGAAGTCATCCGCCGCGGCCTGCACGCCTTTCTCCGCTCCGGCCTGCACCGCTCCAACCAGCAGCACGGCCAGCAGGTTCATGCCCAAAGCCGCCAGTAAATTTGCGCTCATGCCCATTTCATTATACAACAGCGGTGCCACCTGCGCACCCAGTGCGCGCCCCAGCGCGCCCATTGCCATTGTGCCGGCCATCACCGTGGCGCGCAGCGGCGGCAGGGTTTCGCTCATCAGCGGCAGCAGCGAAACAATGGCATACTCAAAGGAAAGATAAAACAAGAACAGCCCCGCCAGCGCCCCCGGTGCGCCGCCGCCCAGCAGCACCATCCCCGCCGCCGCCAGCACATTCACCAGCAGCCCGGCGCGTACCGACCAGCCCTTGCCCAAGCGGTCCACCAGCCATGCCGAAAGACCCTCGCCGCCCAGTTCCGAAAGGCCAATCAGCACGGCGGCCGCGCCAAGTGCCGCCAGTTGAAAGCCAAACCGCTGTTCCAGCCACAGGCCGAACACCACGTTCACCGTCTCGTTGGCGGCGGTGAGCAGCAGCATGACCAGAAAGCCGGTGCGCGCCGGCGCGGCGCGCAGCACCCGCCCCAGCGGAAATGCCGGCAGCGGCCGGGCCGCGCCTTCGGCAGGCGAAGGGGCATCGGCGGGCAGCAGCCGCCACAAAATCATCAGCGCCAGCCCGCCGAACAGCGCCAGCGGCAGGAACGGCGCCTGCCATGCGCCGCTGCGCGCCAGCAGCAAACCGATTAGCGGCACACCTGCCATGAAAGAAAGCGACCACGCCAGTTCGGTGATGCCCATCACCCGCCCGCGCCGGCGGTAGGCCACCCGGTCTCCCAAATAAGCCTGCATGGCCGGCAGGAAGATAATATAGGCCAGCGCCATGAGGATGAGGCTGAGGGCAAAGCCGGTGAAAACCGGCCAGATCACCACCACCAGCGCGCCGAGCGTAAACACGCCCATGCCCAGCAGCATACTCACCCGCCGCCCGTAACGCTCGGCAAGCGAAGCGAGGAACGGCCCGCCGAAGGCAATCAGCGAACGCAGCGCCAGCACCGCCGAAAGCGCCGGCAGCCCAACCCCCAGCCCGTTCTGGAAGAAGGAAAGGTAAGGATAGACCATGCGGTAAGCGGTGTTGAGGATCAGCCGGGTGAAGGCAAAAGCCCCCACCAGCCCGGCCAGCGGGGTGAGCGGACGGGGTTTTTTCATGCTTTTCTCCGCTGCAGGCGGTGCATCAGCAGGCTGAATTGCGCGCCGCTCAGCAGGGCCAGCCCCAGCAGCAGCCCAAAGGCAAGGCGGATGGCCGCCGAACCCGACTGCGCCACGGGGGAATCGGGGTGGAGGATGTTTTCGGCGCTGCCCAGCGCCAGCCACAGGGCCGTTCCAAATGCGGCATTGGACAGCCCGGTCAGGCGCGGTCGGGCAAGCACCGCCAGCCCGGCCTGCAGCAGCACCCCCACCACCCCAAAGGTGAAGGGGATGCGCCAGCGCGGCTCATCCCAAAAGATGCCGCCCCAGTTTTGCTGCTGCACCAGCAGGGACATGGGCAGATAGGTGAGCCAGAAAATCAGCCCGCACCAGCCGAGGATGCGCGACCATGCCGCCCAGCCCTGCGGGCGGAAGAAGGCGACCAGCCCGGTCAGCGCGGCGGCGGCAAAAAAGAGTTTACCGCTCCACACCCACGCGCCGTGCAGCAGCACCAGCCGCAAACCGCTGCCCAGCGTGCGCTCGGCCGGCGCCAGCGCCGTAACCAGCCCGATCAGCGCCAGCGTAAGCGGCAGCGAAAGGGCGAGGAAACCGGCGCGCTTCATACGGCCGGCTGTTCCTCCCCCGCGGGGCTGCCGGTTTCTTCCTCGCCGCCGCACCACAGGCGCATCAGGTGCTGGTAGAACTGCACCATGCGGCCCAGCGCCGCCACGCTGATGCGCTCGTTGACGCTGTGGATGGTATCCAGATCTTCGCGGGTCATCACCACCGGCGTCAGGCGCAGCACATTTTCACAAATGGCGGTGTAGTAACGCGAATCGGTGGCGCCCATCACCAGATAGGGCGCAGTGACCACGCCGGGAAAGACCTCGCGCACGGCGCGGCTCAGGCTCTGATAGGCGGGCTGATCGGGTGAGGTCACCGGCGAAGCCTCCCACGAACCCTCCGGCACGGCTTCGATGCGCACGTTTTGATCATCCACCACCTGCCGGATGCGCTCGACCACGGCCTCGATGCTGTCGCCGGGCATGAGGCGCAGGTTGACGATGGCTTCGGCGGAGGGGGGCAGCACATTTTCCTTCACCCCGCCGCGCGTCATGGTCACCGCCGCGGTGGTGCGGATGGCGGCATTGGTTTTGGGGTCGGCTGAAAGCCGGCGTTTGAGCAAACCGCCGAACAGCCACGGGTTGGCAAAAATCAACTGCAAGGCCGGCGAAGCCGCCGCGCCGATGGTGCGGAAGGTCTCGCGCAGAAAGGCCAGCCGGGCGGGGAAGGGATGATCTTCGATGGCGGTGATGGCGCGGGCAAGGATGCCGATGGCCGTGCTGGGCGGCGGCGCCGAGGAATGCCCCTCGGGCTGTTCGACGCGCAGGCGCAGGGTGAGGTGGCCTTTTTCGGCAATGCCGATCAGCGCCACCGGCAGTTCAACGCCGGGCAGGGTGCCCTGCATAATGGCGCCGCCCTCATCCAGCACCACTTCCAGCGTTTCACCGCGTTCGGCCAGCAGAGCGGCAATCTGCGCGGCGCCGCGCCGTCCGCCGGTTTCTTCATCTTCTCCAAAGGCAAAGTAGATGGTGCGTTCGGGCTGAAAACCGGCTTTGAGCAGTCCCTCGGCGGCTTCCATCAGGGCAATCAACTGCCCCTTGACATCCAGCGCGCCGCGCCCCCACACCTGATCCTCGGCGATCTCGCCGCTGAAAGGCGGGTACTGCCACTGGTCGAGGCTGTCCTCACCGGCGGGCACCACATCCAGATGCGCGCAGAACATGGCGGCGGGCAGTTCGGGGTTGCGGCCCGGCCAGCGGTAAAGCAGGCTGTAATCGGAAACGATGTGACGCTCCAGGGTGGCGTGCACGCGCGGGTAGAGCGTTTCCAGCGTGCGGTGCATTTCGTAAAACGAAAGCGCGTCCGGGGGGCGGTCATCGTAGGAAACGGTTTTGGCGCGGATGGCCAGCGAAAGATGCCCGGCGGCAATTTCGGCATCCACCTCCGGCAGGTCAGCCGGTTCAACCGGTTCGGGCAGGCGCATGAACAGACTGGTGCGAATCAGCAAAAAAGCGATCAGGAAGATCAGCACCGCCAGCACAGGAATCAGGATGGTCAGCAACATGGAATTTTTCCTCCGCAGAATGAAGGTGAAAACGCGGCGGCCGGGGTCAGTAATCTCCGCTGGCCAGCAACTCGTGCAGGCGGGGATGATCGGCATAGACGCCGCGGTATTCGGGCGGCAGCAGGGCGGCGATGCGGCACATCACCTCATCGGTCTGACGGCGCAGGTCTTCTTCGCGGTTTTCGCGCGAGAAAGGCGGCAGACGGAAAGGCTTGCCGAAGCGCGCCACAATCTCACCGCGCCGCAATTTGAGCAGGGATTTGAGAGCGGTGTGGGTGCCGGTAATGCCCACCGGCACAATCGGCACGCGGGCGCGGTGAGCCAGCAGCACCGTGCCGGGTTTGCCTTCCAGCAGGGTGGCGGTGGGGCTGCGCGTGCCTTCGGGGGCAATGCCCAACGCCCGCCCGGCCTGCAGGGCGGCCAGCGCCTGACCGAAGGCGGTAAAGTCGGCTTTGGAGCGGTCGAGCCAGATGCCGCCGGCGGTCATTGCAAACCAGCGGAAAAAGGGATATTTGAGGTATTTATCGGCCACCAGCGCGGTAATATCGGCGCGCACCGGGTTGACGAACAGCACGGGTATATCCAGCCGGCTGATGTGATTGGTGGCGACGATTACGCCGCCGGTGGGGGGCAGGTTTTCGGCCCCGATGAAAGTGGTGCGCGTCAGGTGGCGGATGAGGAAGGCAACGGCGCGCTGCAAGCGCCGCCGGGGGAGGGGTTGTTCGGCGGTTTGCGCCGGAGATTGCGGAGAGGTGTTGGCGTTCATGGGCATTATTGTAACACCGGCGGGAAGGGTTATGCAAATCCTGCCGGGGAGGTGAGATTCATTGACCTGCTGCGGCAGCCGAAAGCAGCCGCCGACCGGGCGGCTTTGAAAGGATGGAATCGCTCAAAGCAAAAACAACAGCCAGCCGGAAATGGCGCGGTAGAGCGCCGGCGCGGCCGCATGGCGCACTTTCATCATCATCCAGCCGGCCAGCAGGCTGTGCAGGGCGGTAACTCCCCAGCCCGTCCATTGCTTTTCGGCCGGCAGCAATACAATGCGCGGTGCCTGATACAGCACAAACAGCGCGGCGCTCAACAACCAGCCGGGCAGTGCGCCGAGCCACGCGGCAAAGCGCGGTTGAAGGTAGCCGCGAAACAGCGTTTCTTCTCCCGCGGCAATGGCCAGCAGAATCAGAAGGGCCTGCGCCGCTTCGGTGCTGACACCGCTCAGCAGGCGGGTGGTCATGCCGCGCAGAAAGATGCTGAGCAGGCCGACGGCAACGCCAATTTGCAGCGCCGGGCCAAGCAGTGGCCGCCCCCAGCCGGCACTGCGCGGCGGCTGACGGCGATAAACCAGCGCCGCTCCGCTGAGCACGCCCGCCAGCGCCGCCAGACTCAAGGCCGGGTAAAGCCCGGCCGCGCCGCCGCGTTGAATTTCCTGCGCGGTGGCCGGTTGAGCGGACATCAGGAAGGCCAGCGCCACCATGCCGCCGCCCAGCGCCAGCGAAAGCAGCCCTTCGCGGCGCGGATATTGAAACTGCACCGGCGGCACCCGCCGCAGGCGGGGGCTGAGGCCCAGCAGCAGGACGACCCCAATCACCCCCAGCGCCTCACTGATCAGCCCCACCCATTGAGCCATGTTCAGATCCGGCATGGGCTATTATTCCTGCTCGCCCGCATTTGCGGCGGAAAAATCCGCTTCGCTTTCGGTTGGTTCGACCACGATTTCGACCTGCTCTTCCATGCGCACCTGACCGCGCAGGAAGGCGCCTTCTTCGGTGGAGAACGAAACGACCGTCACATCGCCCCACACGCGGCCGGTGGAGCGGATTTCCAGTTTTTCGGCCAGAATGTTGCCGCGCAGCGCACCGGCAACCACCACGGTGTTGGCGCGCAATTCGGGGCAGGTGACCCGGCCGGTTTCGCCGATCACCACCAGCCCGCGCACGGCAATATCCCCTTCAAAAGTGCCTTCGATGCGCACCCCGCCGCTGCCGTGCAGACTGCCCTTCCAGTTGATGCCCGGCCCCAGCACCGAAGTAACCCGCTCGGTGGGCGGTGGCGGCGGTGAACCCGCCGGTGGATTTCTGCGAAACATGCTCTTCCTCCTCTACATTCGTTTCAGCGCGGCGGATACACACTGCCGGCATACACCACCGCGCCCGGCGGCACATCCGCTTTGACGGTGGCGCCGTTGCCGACCCGCGCCCCGCGCCCAATGGTCAGGTTCAGGTTGATGGTCGCGCCCATGCCGATCTGGGCAAAATCTTCCACCCGCACGCCGCCGGCCAGCAGCGCGCCGGGCGAAAGGTTGACGCACTTGCCGATCACACAATCGTGCGAAACGACCACCCCGGCGTTCAGCACGCTGCCGTAGCCGATCACGGCGCAGGCTGAAACGTAACTTTTCGCCAGCACCTGCACGCCGCCTTCCAGCCGCGCCGAAGAATCCACCCACGCGGTCGGATGCACCAGCGCCGGGCAATTGAAGCCGGCCGCCGCCAGCGTTTCAAACACTTTCAGGCGCACTTCGGGGTGGTTGATGCCGCCCACCCCGTTGACGGCCAGCCGCACGCCGCGCGCGTACAGTTCCGGCAGGGCGGCCGCGCCGCCCACCACCGGCACGCCCAGCACCTCGCTGCCGGGCGTCAGTGCGTCATCCACCACGGCAACCCAGTGGTAGGTGCCGGCGGCGCGCACCAGCTCGATCAGCGTTTTGCCGTGACCGCCGCCGCCGAACAGCACCAGCGCGGTGGGGTCGTAATCCATGACGGGCATGTGAGCGTTGGGATCGAGCATATCCTTTTTATATCACAAATTACAGGCGCAGGCAGGCCTCAACGGCCAGCCAGAAAATGCGCTCGCGGTCATCGGCGCGTTTGTGCCATGAGCGGCTGTCCCAGCCTTCCGGCACCACCAGATCACCGCCGTAAACCAGTTGTCCAAAGGTAACCTGGCGGAATTGAGCCACCGCAAAGAAAGCCGCCGCTTCCATCTCGACTACCTGACAGCCCTCGGCCAGCCGTCTGGCACGGCGCGCAACCGTTTCGCGGTAGATGCCGTCCGTTGTCCATGCTTTGGCAAGGCTGTAAGGCATGGCGGCGGCTTCAAGAACGGCCTGCAGGGCGGCCACCGCTGCCGGGCTGGCGTTCACTTCCCGGGCGGGCGGCAGGTAATGGTACGAAACGCCCTCATCCCGCACGGCGGCGGTCAGGATGAGCGGATGACCGGCGTCTATGGCGTGGTCAATCACGCCGCAGCCACCGGCGGCGATGAAACGGTTGACGCCCAGCGCGATGATTTCTTCCAGAAAACCGGCCGAAAGCGGCGCGCCAACGCCGGGGTGGGCCACCAGCAGGCTTTGCCCGTTCTGTTCCAGTACATACAGCGGGTTCGGGCCGATTTCCGATTTCAAGCGTCCGATGACCTTGAGCCGGCCCTTGCGGCGCAGGCGGTTAAGTACATCCTGAAAGAAGCACAGCACGGCGCGCGGCGGGGCGGGCTGGCTCAGTTTCACCGCCTGCGGTTCGAGAATGGCGCGCCCGGCGGGGTCGAATTCGAGGATGGGGGCGTTGGGTTCGGGGTTCATGGGTTCTCCGTGGGGGAAGGCTGGCAGTTGATCCATTCGATATCCGCTATGCCGGCAAAACGCTGCTGCATGACGGCAATGGCCTGCGGGTTGTTGTCAATCAAAATGAAACGCCGGCCCAGTTCCAGCGCCGCCGCGCCGGTGGTGCCGCTGCCGGCAAAGAAATCCAGCACCAGCCCGCCGGGGGTGGAAGAAGCCTGCAGAATGCGCCGCAGGATGCCGAGCGGCTTTTGGGTGGGGTAGCCGGTTTTTTCGCGGCTGTTGGTGGGGACAATGGTGTGCCACCACGTATCGGTGGGCAGTTTGCCGCGCGCGGCTTTTTCGGCGCCTACCAATCCCGGCGCCATGTAGGGAATGCGCTCGATTTGATCGCTGTTGAAAATGTAGTTGTGGGGGTCGCGCGCATACCAGAGGATGTTATCGTGCTTTGGCGGCCATTTGCGGCGCGTGCGTCCGCCGTAATCGTAGGCCCAGATGATTTTGTTGAGAAAGCACTCGCGCCCGAAAATCTGATCGAGCAGCACTTTGCAGTAATGCACCTCGCGGTAGTCAATGTGAAAGTAGAGACTGCCGTTGGGCTGCAGCAGGCGGTGAGCCTCGCGCAGGCGCGGCTCCAAAAAAGCCAGATAGTCATCGAAAATATCGGCATAGGAATGCGAGCCGAGCCGCACGGTGCGGTAACGCCGCCCGCCAAAACCGACCCGGTCGCCGCTGCCATCGCTGTGGGTGCGCAGGCGGACGCGTTCCTGCACCCGCCCGGTGTTGAAGGGCGGGTCAATGTAAATCAACTCCACACTGCCGGAAGGCAGCGATTGCAAAATGGGCAGGTTATCGCCAAAGTAGATGCGGTTTGCGGGCATGACTTGTTAATTTTACCCTCAGTTCGGCGAAGGATGGACAGACTGGCCGTTCAGACAGTGCGAATTTATCCGCCGGTGGGAGGAATTAACCCCGCCGGCGGTTTATGATGGGACTGTGGCTTCCTGCTTTTTTTAAAAGGACATGCGATGAAGGATTTTTCTGTTGCCCGTCGTTTTTTCTCTTCGAAAACAACAAGCCGTCCGCCTTCTTCCCTTTCGGCGGGGTGGCGCGGTGCTGCAAACGGCCTGATGGCAGCCGCGCTGTTGATTCTCATCGCGACGGCTTTCTTCCTCTCCCGTCATGGCGGAGCGGCTGTATGGCTGGTGGTTGCGCTGGGGATGGTGGTGCTGGCAGCCGCGGCGGCGGGTTTGTTCTTTGGGGCGGGTTTGCTGTGGGGCAGGCTGCCGCGCCGCTT
>JBFMBX010000012.1:0-67948 GCA_040754815.1 Chloroflexota bacterium | reverse complement strand
AGCCAGCGGTCAGCCTGCCCGCTACGAGTTATTCGACCAGATCTGGCTCAGCCAGAAACTGGCCCTGCGCCAGACGGCGGCCTGGATTGGCCGCCGCACGAAACTGGGCGGGGATGGCAGCGACCACGACCCGGCGTGGGTGGTGCTGGACCTGTGAGAGGGGAACAGTTGATTTAACCTGCGAGAACTTCACCCAGTTGAGCCGTCGTTTCCAGAATCAAATCGGCCCCGGCGCGGCGCAGTTCCTTTTCTCTGCCGAAACCGCACAACACCCCAACCGTCTGGGCTCCGGCCGCCTTACCGGCGCGGATATCCACCACCGTATCGCCCACCATCAGGCACGCTGAAGCCTCCACCCCCATTTGTTCGGCTGCCCAAAGCACCGGATGGGGAAAGGGTTTGGTGTGAGCACAGGTGTGGGCCGTGGCAATCGCCTGAAAGTACCCCCGCAGGTTGAATTGCTCCAGAAAAGCCAGTGTATCCTTTTCCCCGCGGGCGCTGACCACCGCCAGCGGGTAGCGTTCTTTCAATCCGGCCAGCAGTTTGTCCACCCCTTCGATGAGTGTAAAACGTCCGCTTTTGCCGACCCCCGTGCGAAAGAGCCAATCCGCCAGCCTTCCGGCTTCATCATCCAGATGGAGGCGGTCGAGCATCTCATAAACCCAGTTGGCGGGCGTTTCCATACCCATCACCAGCCAGCGGGCAAGGCGGCGGGCGCGCAGCCAGCCCAGCGGCCTCAGCCAGCCCGCCAGCCGCGCCACCCAGCGGTCATCCGTATCGCTCAGCGTGCCGTCCACATCAAAGCAAATCGCCCGGATTCGTGCTGTTTCAAGGGTCATACTCACCACCCGGCCGGTTTGAGCAGGGGAATATCGGCTTCGCGTGGGGCAATCAGCCACAGGGTTTGCGCGCCGCGCTGCTGGAAGAAAACCACGCCGTCGGCAGTCTCTTCCCACAGGTAACCGCGCTGAACATCCTGCTGGTCGGCTTCGCCCCAGCGCAGGCGCGCGTAGGCGGTCAGCGCCTGCCGGAATTCACCGGCATCGCGTTCGCTCTCCCACTCGCTCAGCAGCAGCATCAGCGGCTGGGCGGCGGTTTCGTCCCAGTAAACAGCATAGGCATCACCATCCCAACCGGCGGCAGCCTGACGGGCCAGTTCATCGGCAATCCGCCACTCTTCCTCAAGCCCGTGGGCCAGAATCAGGTAGGTGTACCATTCGCCCATCACCCCCCGGTCCAGTTCTTTCACCGGCCGGCCGAGAGCTTCCTCAACCGCCGGTAAATCAATCACCGCCGGTCGGTCAGCGGGGTATTTTTCGGGGTGCAAAATCATCTCGGTGGTAACCGGCGGGTTGGCAAAGGCCGCATCAATCGCCTCGTAGCCGTTTTCCTGAAAGAGGGTCAGCACAAATTCCACCCCTTCGCGGTAGGGGAAGGCGAAATCTTCCTGTAAAAAGGAAGGGGCTGCATCCAGCACCGGACTGGAATAGTTCTCATAAAAGGTTTCGATATCGCGCCGGTCCTGCTCGGTACCGTGCTGGTAGAGCCAGTACTGCTCGGTCAGACTGGCATCCCCTTCGACCAGAGATTGCACGGCAGCGCAGTACTCGCTATCTTCCTTGCAGTAGTCGGGGTTGACCTTCAACCCCTCGCGCAGGTTGTAATGCTGGTCCTGCAAGGCGTGGGTGAATTCATGCGCATAGGTGGAACGTTCCATGCCGCCAAACGACTCCCCCTGCACCACATACATTTCCTTCGTTTCGCTGTCGTAAAAACCGGCAATCTGTTCGCTGTACAGTTCAAGGTACAGGTCCAATAGGTCATAGTCCTTTTCCAGCAGGCCGAAAACCGAAAGAATGAGCGCATCTTCAGCGGCTTCCTCCGCCGAGTAATCCTGCAGGAAATCTTCTTCCACATGCCGGCGCAGTTCCTCGCCGTTCATCAAGCGGCGCTGCACCGGTTGCAGCAACGGCAAACCGCGCAGAGCCGAAACCTGCCGTTCGATTTCTTCCATCTGCCGCACAATCGCCGGGTCTTCAACCAGACGGCTGGGGGTCAGGGAAGGCAATGGAGTTTCCCCCACGGCGGCAGTTGCAGGTTCGCTCGATTGGGTTGGCAGCAGGGTTGCGGAGTGGGAAGGTGTCGGCGTATCCACCACACTCAACGGCGTGGGCGAGGTGGAGCTGGTCGTCTGCCACAACACACCGGCCGTCACGCACATCACCGCCAGACTGCCCAGACAAAAGAGAACCAGCAGAATGACAATTGAAGCGGAAATTCGGTTGTTCATAACACACCTTAGTTCTGAGCTACAAAATCCAGCGCGTAGCGGGCATCGAAATAGCCCGGATTGGCTTCCAGCGCTTTTTGAAAACTTTCCACCGCCTTCTGGCGGTTGCCCATGCGGTACTGCACCCAGCCGTACCAGAGCAGGGCTTCCTCGGCGTTGGGGGTGATTTTAAGCGCATATTCGGTCAGGGCCAGCAAGTCCTCATCCCGCCCGGTATTGAAGTAGGCGAAAAACGGCCCAAACTGGTAGCGCAACATGCGCTGCGGCAGGCCGGCGGCGCGGGCGCGGTCATAGGCCTGAGCCGCTTCGGCATACGACTCGAAATAGACCAGATTACTGCCCAGATTGAACCACGCAAAGCCGTTTTCGGGGTCTTGCTCCGTTTCACGGCGGGCGGTCTCAAGGGCGTGTTTGCGGTTTTCGGCCGCGTCCCAGTCCTCCCCCAGCAGGCTTTTAACCATCTCTTCCTGTTCGGGGAGGAAAGCAAAGAAATACACGCGGTTGAAAGACTGCCAGTTCTTGTCCAATTCTGTGTAAGGGATGCGCTTATCCGGCCCATAAAAGGAATCCTGGCCGGTAAAGGTCTGAGTGGCATCATCATAACCGGTAACCAGCAGGTAATGACCGGCCCAGTGGTCATCATTCGGCCAGTAGGATTCCTCGAAATAAAAACTTTCTTCGATGATCACCGGCAAACCCGCGGCGATGAAGCGTTTGAGCAAATCCACCGTCCCGCCCACCCGGAACTCACTGCGCAGCCAGCCGGCGTAATTGCGGGTGTAGTAAAGCAGTTCCTCGACATTGACATTGCGATCCTGCGGCACGGGCTTGATCACATCCGAGATGGTGAACTGGTCGCCTTCCCAGCCGAAGAATTTGAGAAACATGGAAAGCGTCGCCGGGCCGCAGTTGTTGATATCCTGTTTTTCCCACGGCGGGGCGGGTAATTGCGCCTGCGATGGGATGGGTGTGGGAGTCGGGCTGGGGGTTGGAGAAACCTGCGGTGTGGGGGTGAGTACCGCCGTTTCCACCGTCGTTGCCTGCGCGGCGGGGGTGGGGGTTAAGGTGGCCGCTTCCAGCGCGCCGGCCTGCACCGGCAAGGCGGTGGGCATGGCCTGTATGGGTTGAAAAATGCCGCGCAGGTACGTACGGGCAATTTCCAGCCTCCAGAGGATGCTGGCCTGGAACGGAGAAAGCGGGCTGACCAGCCAACCGATAAGAAGAATTGCAACGCCGCCCAATAGCAAAAGGGGCTGCCTATTTCGTTTTCGGTAAGGGATTTTTTGGTAACGCATGGCGTTGATTTTACCAGTTTTAACGGCAGTTTCGATTCAAAAATCAGTGCGCCGAATGCGGGTGCATAAGCCTTGCTTTTTCTCTCTCCCAAACGGGTATAATACACTTATGGAAAAGAACCAGCCCATCCCCCAGCGGATTGCCATCGGCTATCACCCCTCTCTGGAAACAGCCCCGCAGGAAGCCGAGCAAATCGCCCGCTTTTTGCAGGGACGGGGGGTAAAACAGGTAGTCAGCGCGCCGATGCCGGACAAGGCTTTTCGCCAGCGGGTCAAAAGCGGAGAGTTTGACCTGCTGATTGCACTGGGCGGCGACGGCACCATGCTGCGCGCCGGTCATCTGTGCGCTCCGCTCGGCATTCCCGTTCTGGGCATCAATCTGGGGCGGTTTGGCTTCCTGATGGAAGTGCAGCGCGAAGAATGGCGCGAAATGCTGCCCCGCCTGCTGGACGGCCGCTACCGTCTGGAAAACCGCATGATGCTGCGCGCCGAGCACCTGCGCGGCGAGCAATCGCTGGGCTGCTGGAGCGTGTTGAACGAGGTAGTCGTCTGCCGCGGCCAGTATGTGCGCCCGGTGCGCCTGAAAGCCAGTGTGGATGGCTATGCACTGGCGGCCTACATCGCCGACGGGCTGATTGTCGCCACCCCCACCGGCTCAACCGCCTATGCGCTGGCAGTCGGCGGCCCCATCCTGCCCCCCGACTTACGCAACATCTTAATCGTCGCGGTTGCGCCGCACCTCTCGCTCGACCGGGCAATCATCCTTTCGGAAGGCTCGGTCGTCACCGTCACCGTCAACACCAGCCACGAGGCGGTGATGAGTGTGGATGGGCAGGCCCCCATTACCATGCTGGATGGCGATTCGGTACGGGTGGAAGCCCTGCCCGAAACGGCTCGCTTTGTCCGTTTTCAAGATTATGGATATTTCTACCGTAACCTGACGGCTTACATGGAACAAAACCCCGCTGCTGAGGAAACATCATGATCGAGGACGCCCAACCCAAACTTTACTGTGTCAATCACCCCAACCGCGAAACCTTGCTGCGCTGCAACCGCTGCGAAAGGCCCATTTGCGTGGAGTGCGCCGTGCTGACCGAAACCGGCTACCGCTGCCGTGACTGCCTGCGCGGACAGCAAAAAAAGTTCGAAACTGCCCGCTGGATGGATTATCCTCTGGCGCTGGCCGTTGCCGGTGTGCTGGGGTTTTTGGGAAGTCTGTTGACTTCCTACCTCGGATTTTTTACAATCTTCTTAGCACCGATTGCCGGTGTGATTATCGCCGAGGCGATTAGGTCGGTCACCGGCAAGCGAAGAGCGCGCCTGCTGTATAACCTCGCAACGCTGGCGGCCGGCGCGGGCAGCGCCATTCTGCCGCTCATCAATCTGCTGGCCACTGTGATGGGCCTGAGTCTCTTCAACCTTCTCGGCTTAATCTGGCAGGTGCTGTATGTGGCGCTGGTCACCAGCACAATCTTTTATCGTCTGACCGGTATTCAAATCCGCTGAAATATTGCCTATGTTGAGCGAATTACGCATCCAGAATTTTGCCATCATCGAATCGCTGGAACTGACCCTGAAGGCCGGTCTGACCACCTTTACCGGCGAAACCGGCGCCGGTAAATCCATCATTCTGGATGCAATCACCGCCCTGCTGGGCGGCAAGGCCGAACCGACGTTCATCCGCAGCGGTGCGGAGCGCGCCAGCATTGAGGGCGTCTTTCTCATCCCGCACAATAACCGCGAGCCAATTCTCAACCTGTTGAAGAACGAAGACCTGCTGGAGGATGAAGAAACCATCCTGATCAGCCGCGAAATTCGTCAAAACGGGCGCAGCACGGCGCGGGTCAACGGTCACAGCGTTTCGGTCGGCCTGCTGCGCGAACTGGGCAGTTATCTGGTAGATATTCACGGTCAATCGGAGCATCTTTCCCTGTTGAATGTGCGCCAGCACCTCAATCTGCTCGACCGCTTTGCCGGTGTTCAGGAAGTGCTGGCGGAATATCAGGCCGTTTACCGGCAGTTGAAACACACTCAGAAAGAACTGGAACACCTGCGGCAAAGTGAACGGGATGCCGCCCGGCGCACCGACCTGCTGGAATATCAGGCCCGCGAAATCGAAGAAGCCCGCCTGCAGCCGGAAGAAGAAGAAACCCTGCGGCAGGAACGCAACCGGCTTGCCAATGCCGAAAATCTCTCCTCGCTGGCGCAGGAAGCATTGGGCCTGCTGGACGAAGGACTGCCCGACAGCCCCGCGCTGACCGACCTGCTGGGGCAGGTGATTACCGCACTGGAAGGGCTGGCGCGTATTGACCCCGCTCAGCAGCGGCTGGCCGAACAGGCCCTCACCGCCAACGAGATGCTGGCGGAAATTACCCGTGAATTGCGCCGTTATGCCGATTCGATTGAATTCAACCCGCGCCGATTGGAACAGGTGGAAGAACGGCTCGACCTGATTCACCGCCTGAAACGCAAGTACGGCGGGAGCATCAAGGCGGTGCTGGAATTTGCCCGCTCGGCACGGGAGGAACTGGAAACGATTGCCCACGCCACCGAGCGCATTGCCGAGCTGGAAGAAAAAGAAAACCTGCTGCGCAATCAACTGGCCGGCGTGGCCGGCCGCCTTTCGCAGATGCGGCAGTCCGCCGCCGGCCTGCTGGCCGGCGCGGTTGAAACCGAACTGGCCGACCTGAACATGGCCGGCGCCCGTTTCAGCGTGGATTTGCGCACCCAGCCCGACCCGCACGGCCTGAACCTGAACGGCGGCGGAGAAGCACTGGCTTTCGATGAAAATGGTGTGGATCAGGTGGAATTCCTGATTGCCCCCAACCCCGGCGAGGGCCTGAAGCCGCTGGTCAAAATTGCCTCCGGCGGTGAAACCTCGCGCCTGATGCTGGCGCTCAAACGGGTGCTGACTCAGGCCGATTCGATCCCCACCCTGATCTTCGATGAAATTGATCAGGGCATTGGCGGGCGGGTTGGCGCGGTGGTCGGCGAAAAATTGTGGCTGCTGGCGCGGCAACATCAGGTGTTGTGCGTTACCCACCTGCCGCAGCTGGCCGCTTTTGGGGATCAGCATTATTCGGTGCGCAAGCAGGTCGAAGGCGGACGCACCACTACCCGCGTGGAATTACTGGAAGGTGAGGCGCGTTTAATCGAACTGGCGCAAATGCTGGGAGCCGTCACGCAAGTCAACCTCAACGCCGCCCGTGAGACCCTGCAAATGGCGCAGGCACGGGCTTTGCAACTGGCAGGCAGACTGGCATGAAGATGAGCAGGTGGGGCAGGTCAATGGGCGGGAGGTAAAGCGGATAATGGAGCAAGGCGCTAAACAACTGCGCGTTCTCTTGCTGGGCTCTCCGCGGGTTTTTTACGAAGAGCAGGAAATTCACATCATGCGCCGCTTGCTGCGCGCGTTGTTTTTCTATCTGGCAAGCCAGCCGGATCCGGTCGGCCGCGCCACATTGATGGACCTCTTCTGGCCGGATGAGAGCGAAGAAGACGCCCGCCGCCACATTCGTGAAGCGCTCAGCAAACTTCGCTCCGAATTACCCGACCCCTCCCTTTTGATTGCCACGCAGGACCATGTCCGCCTGAATTCCGAACAGGTTTATGTGGACCTGCTGGAATTTCAGGCTCTTCTGGATCAGGTGCGGCCATATCTGCAGCGCAGTATGCACACCGCCCTGCCGGAAGCCATCTACCAGCAAATGGTCAAAGCCGTAAACCTGTGGCGGGGCAATGAGTTTCTTGCCGGCGCAAACCTGCCCTCAACCGATGGGCTGGATCGCTGGCTGAGTCTCACCAGCCAGTCCCTTTCGTTCAGTTATCAGAACCTGCTGGAAAGGCTGAGCGAACATTGCGCGGTGAGCGGCGATCTCGAAAATGCCGTCCACTGGATTCGCAAAGCCATTCAAGTGGATGAAGAAAACCCCGATTTGTACTACCAGTTAATCCAATGGCTGCACGATTTGGGGCGGCGCAGTGAAGCACTGGTAGAATGCGAACGGGTGAGAGAACTGTACGAGGCGACGGGCGAAAATCTGCCCACCGTCCTGACCAGGTTGTGCCAGCGTATTCGCGAAGAAGGCGATCTGCCGCCATCGCAGGCGATTACACCATGGCACAACCTGTTCACCCTGCAATTGCCGTTTGTCGGCCGCAAAAAACTGCTCAACGACCTCAAACTGGCCTTACAGCGCGGCGGCGTGGAGGTCATTTGGGGCGAAGGCGGGGCGGGCAAATCGCGTCTGGTGTTCGAATTCTATCAATCCCTTCAGCCCGCGCCGCGCCTGCTGCTGGCAACGGGTTTTTCCCATCAGGCTGAACTGCCCTACCAGCCGTTGATTGACCTGCTGCGTCATTCGGTCACCATCGAAGAATGGCAGCAACTGGATGCCGTGTGGGCCAGTTACCTGACTGCTCTGCTGCCCGAACTGCCCTCCCTGCGCCCCGATGTTTACCCCCCTATCGAAATTTCCCTCAATCACCAGCCTCAGCAAATTGCCGAGGCCTTTTTACAGTTATTCCGCATTCTTTGCCGCCGCCAGCGGCTGCTGCTGTTTGTGGATGATGCTCAATGGTGCGACAATATGACCTTCCATGTGCTGGCATATCTGCTCGATCACCGCATCTTTGCCCAGCAGGGACTGCTGGTGATTGCTGCCCGGCCCGAAGAACCCAACCCCGCGCTGGAGCGTTTTCTCGGTCAGTCGCAAATTCCGTGGATGGTTCACCAGACCAGCCTGGAATTGCTCAACCGTGACGAAATTACCGAACTGGTGCGGCTTGGGCTGGGCAAACCGGCCCCCGCAGAGTTTATTGACCGGCTGGAACTGGAAACCGGCGGAAACCCCCTCTTTGTGCTGGAAACTTTGCGCGCCCTGCTCGATTTTCATCTGGACGTCAATCAACTGAAAGTGATGCCCCACCTGCCGCTGGCCAGCAGCATTCACGCCCTTGCCCGCGAACGTCTGCGCCTGCTGGATCCGCAAACCCGCCAGACGCTGGTAACCGCCGCCGTAATCGGCAACACTTTTCCCCTGCGCGTGCTGCAGACTTCGGCACAGCTGGATATCGAGGAATGTGTGCGGGAGATTGAGGAACTGGAACGCACGCACCTGATTCGAGCGCTCTTTTCCAGCGATCATTCCCGCCAGTATGCCTTCATCCACGATAAAATCCGCGAGGTGCTGTTGTTCGAACTCAGCCCCGCCCGCCTGCAATTGTTGAACCTGCGGGTTGCCGAGGCTTACCTCTCTCTGGAAGACAGCCCGGCCTACGCTCACCGCGTTGCCGAACATCTGGAAGCCGCCGGTGAAAACCTGCGCGCCTTTGAATACTGGCTCGTGGCAGCCGAATACGCCATGACCCACCAGCACCCGGATGCCGTTGAAACGGCTTTTCGGCGGGCCGAAAAAATTTTACCGCGCATCGAAAGCGAACTGAGCGAGGAACATTTATACAGCCTGTATTCGCGCTGGGGAGATTTTTACTGCCAGCAAAATCAACCGGAAAAGGCAGAACAGGGCTATGCCGCCATGCTGCGCTTTGGGGAATTGCGCTACTCACCCCTGCTGATCGGCAGTGCCTACAGCGGACTGGCAAAGGTGGCCGGTCTGCGCCAGCAGGCACGGCTGGCGCTGGCTCAACTGGAACACGCCATACCCTTCCTGCGCCAGTCCGGCAACCTCTATGAAATGATCGAAGCCGGTTGCCGCCGGGCCGACTTTCTGGCACAGGTGCTTCGCCATCAGGAAGCGATTTACTCGCTGGAAAATGTGCTGGAAATGGCCGGCGACAGCCGCGACCAGCGTATCGCCCGCCTGCTGGCCGAAGTCCACACCAGACTGGCCTATAACTACCTGCTGCTGGCAAAACCTGCCCGGGCACGAGAAATAGCCCTTCAGGCACTGGAAAGCAGTCTTTCGGTAGGGGGGCTGCTCTTTCGCATGGACGCCTTGATCGGCCTGTCTTTGAGCGAATACCTGCTGGCCGATTTCAGCCCGGCTTTGCAGCATTGCGAAGAAGCCCTTGAAATGGCAAAAGCGGTGGGAGATACCCTGCGGCAGGCCTATTTCCTGACGGTGCGGGGGAACATCCACCTTTATCGGGGTGTGCTGGATGGCGCATGGCAGGACAGCCAGCATGCCATTCAACTGGTCGAAGGGGGTAAACACGATGATATCCTTGCGCGGGCAGTTTGTATTCAAGGCGATTTGATGACCTTCCTGCGCGATTACGAATCGGCCATCGAGTATTACCGGCGCGGGCTGGAAATCAGCCGGAATCCGATCAGCGCGATGGAATGCCTGTTCCGTCTCGGTACTGCACTGGCACTCAACGGCCACCCAGAAAACGGTTTTCCCTTCCTGCAAAAATCCATTGAACTGAGCCGCGAATCGGGGCTGGATATCATTCGGCTGCCGGCCCAAATGGGAGAGGTCTTGATCCACTCACTCGACCCAAACGGTGGAATTGACCTGTCGGGTGTAATCGAATTGAAAAACGAAGTCGAACA
Source organism: Chloroflexota bacterium (assembly GCA_040754815.1). GTDB lineage: Bacteria > Chloroflexota > Anaerolineae > Anaerolineales > Anaerolineaceae > Bellilinea. The sequence goes on along the minus strand of JBFMBX010000012.1, from coordinate 57,846 downwards.
ACACGGTTTAGCCGCACTGGCACTGATCTATCACTGGGTGGCGGCTCAGATGATGCGCGAAAAAGACAGCCGGCAGGCGGTGGAATACAGCCGCCAGCTGGTCAGTCGGGGCAGGGAACTGGGCATTATCTGGGCAGAAATTGCCGGATTGGAGTTGCTGTTAAGTCTGCCGCTGGAACAGGAAGAACGCGAGCAGAAATTGCGCGAATTTCACGGTCTGGTGGGCTATTTGAGTGAACAGGCACGCGCGCTGGAATTAAACGAACGCGTTGTTCGGCTACGCGAAAGGATTGATTCCCACCTGATTTTGTAATTTTTTACTCACGCTTTGTCCACATTTCGGCAATGCCCGGCTGGTAAAAATAAATCAGCAAACAAGCCAGTTCGGGCGGATTTACTAGGGGTCATCCGCATGAAAGAGCGATCGTGGATGGGGATCAACACGATCGCTCTTTGTTTTTTAACTCACTTTTCATCCTTCCCGCAGGTGAACCACCGTCACTCCCTCGCCGCCCTCATTGTCCATTCCGCTTTCCCAACTGGCCACATATTCATGCTGTTTCACAAAATCCCGCACCGCCTGACGAAGTTTGCCCGTGCCTTTGCCGTGAATGATACGCACAAACGGCATACCGTTCAGGTAAGCGGACTCCAGGTAACGCTGCAGCGCTTCGAGGGCATCTTCGGCGCGCTGTCCGCGCAGGTCAAGTTCCATGCCGGGGGAGGGGGTAAACACAGCCGGACGCGCTGCCGCCGGACGAGGGGCCGAAACCGGGCGCGGTGGGGTAGGTGACGGAGCGGCCGGGGCTGCTTCGGCAGGGGGAGTGCCCGGACGTTCCACTTCTTCCGGGCGGGCGCGCAGGCGCAGGTTGCCCATTTGCACTTCAATTTCACTCTGTCCCACCGCGGTGACGACCCCCTCCATCTGCAGCGAGCGCAGCCGCACCTTATCGCCTAACTGCAAGGGGCGGGCCGGCTCGAAAACCGTACGCGCCACCGGTTTTTCCGCTTCGCTTTGCAGGGTTTCCAGTTTTTCCTGCAGGGGTTTGAGCGCATCCAGCGGCTGGCGGGCGCGCTGCAATTCCCGCCGCAGGGCATCCAGTTCCGCCCGCAGGGCGAGGATTTCTTCCTCCTGCTGGCGGCGGGCTTTTTCTAAAATTTGACGCCGCTCTTCTTCGATCTTTTCCAGCCGCTGCGCCAGTTCGCGGCGCAGATTCTCGGCCTGCGAACGCAGCCGGTCGGCTTCACTGCGCGCCTTGCGTGCCAGTTCCCGCTGGCGGTGAATTTCATCCAGCAGGTCGTCGGCCTGCAGGTCGGTGGGATTGATCATATTCCGCGCCGCTGTAAGGATTTCTTCCGGCACACCCAGCCGCTGGGCAATGGCCAGTGCGTTAGAGCGCCCCGGCAGGCCGATGGTCAGCCGGTAGGTTGGCTTGAGAGAACGCAGGTCAAATTCCATGCTGGCATTGACCACCCCCGGCGTTGCGTGGGCGTAAGCTTTCAGTTCGGGGTAGTGGGTGGCAATCAGGCTGGTGACCCGTTTTTCCACCAGATAACCCAAAATGGCGCGCGCCAGTGCCGAACCTTCCTGCGGGTCGGTGCCGGCACCCAGTTCATCCAGCAGCACCAGCGAATTCGAATCCATGCGCCGAAGGATGCGCACAATGTTGGTAATATGCCCCGAAAAGGTGGAAAGCGACTGTTCGATAGATTGTTCATCGCCGATATCGGCGTAGATGTTACGAAAGATGCTGAGCGCAGAACCGCTCTGCGCCGGTATGTGCAGGCCCGCCTGGGCCATGAGTGCCAGCAGCCCGACCGTTTTGAGGGTAACGGTTTTACCGCCCGTATTCGGCCCGGTGATGACCAGCGCGTAGGTCTGCTCATCCAGCACCACATCAATTGGCACCACCGTTTGGGGGTCAAGCAGGGGGTGGCGCGCCTGATAGAGTTGAATCACACTGCCGGGGTGCTTTTCGCGCCCCGTTTTGCGGAAGGCGGTCAATACCGGTTCGGCAGCTTTCAGATCATCGGCGTATTTGGCGCACATGAAAGCCAGATCAAGACGGGCAAGCGCTTCCACGATGGCAATGATCACCGCGCTGTGCGCCCCCACCTGATCGGATAATTCACTGAGGATGCGCCGCTCTTCGTCCCTCTCGGCAAGCTGCAGTTCGTGCCACTCGTTGTTGAGTTCCACCACTGCCAGCGGTTCCACAAACAGGGTTGCGCCGGAGGAAGATTGGTCATGCACAATGGCGCGGATACGCCCGCGCGATTCGGCGCGCAGCGGGATGACATAACGGCCGTTGCGCAGGGTGATGATGGCTTCCTGCAAATGGGGCGCGTTTTTGGGGTCTTGCAGCATTTTTTGCAGGCGCGAAAGCAGCCGCTCGTGGGCTACTTTGATTTCTGCCCGCAGTGAGGCCAGCCGCGGAGAGGCGCTGTCCAGCACCTCTCCGCGCTCCGAGATGGTGCGCGAGATGGCTTCAATCAGCCCCGGCGGCGGGGCCAGCGGGCGGGCAATTTCCGCCAGATGCGGATATTCGGCAGCTTTGTTTTCCAGCGTGCGGTATAAATCGCGTGCGGCAATGAGCGTGGATTTGATTTCCAGAAATTCAGCCGGCAGCAGCACACCGCTGCGGGCGGCGCGTTCCACCAGCGGACGCACATCCCGCGCCCCGCCAATACCGACTTCCGATTTGACGCTCAACAGGCGGCGGGCTTCGGTGGTGGTTGCCTGCCGCGCCAGCGCTTCCTGCAAATCGGCAGTGGGGCGCAGGTTACGGGCCAGTTCGGCCGAGGCCGAAAAATCGGCGTAGGCGGCCAGCCGTTCCAGCACTTTGGGAAATTCCAGCATGGTGAGCGATTTCACATCCATAGCGGCTTGATTGTAATCCAAAATGAGCAATTCCGGTGAGTCTGTTCAAAAACCGTGCTGTGGGCGCATGAAACCACGTTCAACCGTGCCGCTTTTACGCCCAAACGCCGTCTCTGCCATTCCCACGGCCTGAAAAACCCTCAAGGGCGGATAAAGTCAGGATAAAATACATCTCAGGAGAAAAGCGGCATGAGCAGTGAACCCAATAAAATCATTTACTCGATGATCGGCGTCAGCAAATATTATGATAAAAAGCCGGTCTTGCAGGATATTTACCTTTCCTATTTTTACGGAGCGAAAATTGGCGTCATCGGCCTGAACGGAGCCGGCAAAAGCACCCTGCTGCGCATTCTGGCCGGCGTGGAAAAGGATTTCAACGGCGAAACCGTGCTGGCGCCCGGCTACACGGTGGGGTATCTGGAACAGGAACCGCGCCTCGATGAGACAAAAACCGTTAAAGAGATTGTCGCCGAAGGTGTTGCCGAGGCCGTTCGCCTGCTGGAGGAATTCAATCGGATCAGCGAACGCTTTGCCGAACCGCTCAGTGACGAGGAGATGAACGCCCTCATCGAAAGGCAGGGCGAAGTGCAGGAAAAAATTGACCACCTCGGCGCGTGGGATCTGGATGCGCGGCTGGAAATGGCCATGGAGGCGCTGCGCTGCCCGCCGGGGGATACGCCGGTGAAGGTGCTTTCCGGCGGTGAACGCCGCCGCGTGGCACTGTGCCGGTTGCTGCTGCAAAAACCGGATATCCTGCTGCTGGATGAGCCCACCAACCACCTGGATGCCGAAACGGTGGCGTGGCTGGAACGCCACCTGCAGGAATACCCCGGCACGGTGATCGCCGTCACCCACGACCGCTATTTTCTGGATAATGTGGCCGGCTGGATTCTGGAACTTGACCGCGGCAGGGGCATTCCCTACAAAGGCAACTACTCCGGCTGGCTGGAGCAGAAAAAAGCCCGCCTGCAGATGGAAGAAAAACAGGAAAGCGAACGCATCCGCACGCTGGAACGCGAATTGGAGTGGATCCGCATGGCACCGCGCGCCCGCCACGCCAAATCCAAAGCGCGCATTCAGGCCTATGAGCGGCTGCTGGCTCAGGAAACCGAAAAAGCAATCCGCGATCTGGAAATTTACATCCCGCCCGGGCCGCGGCTGGGGGATGTGGTGATTGAGGCCGAGCATGTGTATAAAGGCTACGGCGACCGCCTGTTGATCGAGGACATGAATTTTTCCCTGCCGCCGGGCGGCATTATCGGCATCATCGGCCCAAACGGCGCCGGCAAGACCACCCTGCTGCGCATGATCACCGGGCAGGAGCAACCGGATGCAGGCAGTTTCCGCATCGGTCAGACCGTCCAGATGGCCTATGTGGATCAATCTCGCGATGTACTCGACCCGGAGCGCAGCGTGTGGGAAATGATCAGCGATGGCGAGGAAATCATCCGCCTCGGCGGGCGCGAGGTAAACTCGCGCGCTTATGTGGCGCGGTTCAACTTCACCGGTGCCGACCAGCAAAAAAAGGTGGGCATGCTCTCCGGCGGTGAACGCAACCGGGTGCATCTGGCACGCATCCTCAAACAGGGCGCCAATGTGCTGCTGCTGGACGAACCGACCAACGATCTGGATGTCAACACACTGCGCGCGCTGGAAGAAGCCCTGCTCAACTTTGGCGGCTGCGCGCTGGTGGTCAGTCACGACCGCTGGTTCCTCGACCGCATCGCCACCCACATCCTTGCCTTCGAGGGAGACAGCCGCGTGGTATTTTATGACGGCAATTACACCCAGTACGAAGCCGACCGCCGCGCCCGGCTGGGCATTGCCGCCGAACAGCCGCACCGCATCACTTACCGCAAATTGACCCGCTAGGCGCGCTTAATTTTCGTAAGCGCGCACACAATTCCGCCCGCTGTTTTTGGCCGCATAGAGAGCCTGATCGGCACGGCGCAGCAATTCCTTGAAAGTATGCGGAAAGTGCGGCGGGGTGGCCGTTGCCACCCCAAGGCTGATGGTCACGTTCAGGCGGCTGCTGCCGATGCGGATGGGCGATTCGGCCACCGCATTTCGCACCCGCTCGGCGGTACGCAGCCCCTGTTCCAGCCCGGTACCCGGCAGGATGATGGTAAATTCCTCACCGCCATAACGCGCCAGCGTATCGTTGCTGCGCAGGCGGTGGCGGATGCGTTCGACCAGAATGGTCAGCACCTGATCGCCAACCAGATGACCGTATTCATCATTGATCTCTTTGAAATTATCCAGGTCGAACATGATGATGGTCAGCGGCTGGCCGGTTTTGCGCGCTTCCTGAAAGGCGGCCTGGCCGGCATCGAACAACGCGCGCCGGTTGAGGCTTTGGGTGAGGAAATCGGTGCGCGCCAGTTTTTCCAGTTTTACCTGCGTGCGCTGCTGTTCTTCCACTTTGCGCTGCAATTCCAACGCCTGTTTTTGGAACGACTCGGTTTCCCGCCGCAGGGCATCCAGTTGATGCAGCACCTGTAATTGTTTGATGCGCCGGTCGGCTTCCTGATCGTAGATGGCCTGAAAGACGGCGTGGTATTTTTTATACATCTCCAGCGCGGCGGCGGCTTTTCCGCTTTTTTCGTATAAATCGGCCAGCGCGCGGTAGGCTTCCATCACCTGCGGCTGGCGGTGGATTTGCCGGGCAATTTGCAGGGCTTCGTTCAGGTCTTTTTCGGCGGCATCGAAATGACCGCGTTCGCTGTGCAATTTACCGAGGTTGAGCAAAATCAGGGCAATTTCGGCGTTGAGGTTGTGCCGGCGGGCCACATTCAGGGCCTGCTGGTAAGCGGCAACGGCGGCGCTGTCATCGCCTTGAGCAAGGTAAATTTCACCCAAGTTGTTGAGGTAAACGGCCTGATCCTGCCACGCGTGAATCGTTTCGGCAATTTTCAAGGCCTCGCTTTCGTATTCCATTGCGCGGCGCGGATCGCCGGTATGCAGGTATGCCATCGCCAGACTATCCAGTGTCCACGAAAGGCGCAAGGGGTCATGGAGTTCGCGCAGCGTCTGCACCGCCTGATGCAGGTGAGGGATGGCCAGTTCCGGCTGACCCAGCAGCACATAGGTGTAGCAGATATCGTTGGTGATTTCAGCCGTGAGCAGACGGTCACCCAGCCGTTCGGCTTCTTTGAGGGCCTGAAAAAGGTGTTCGAGTGCTTCGGAAAATTCCCCCATGTGGGCAAAAGTAACCCCGTAATAGGAACGGGCCGCTGCCATTTCGCGCTCCCGGCCCAATTGCTGGAACTGCTGCACGGCGGTCTGAAAATCCACCAGCGCGGCGGCATAGGCCGCATTTTTCAGGTGCAGCCGACCGCGTGTGACCAGACAGGCGGCCAGTTCGGCTTGCAGGTGGGGGTCAGCGGTGGAGTCATTTTCCGCCAGTTGAAAGGCTTGCTGAAGGATTTGCAAACCCTGCGCCGCATCGCTGTCCAGCAATTGCAGGGCCTGCCGGTGCAGGCGCTGAATTTCAACAGTCAGAGATTGAGTAGAAAGGGGGGTTTCGGCTTCCATTCGCACAAAAAACGAAAGACCTGCGCTTCAGGTAGTCAGCAGGCAGAATGCAGCATTCAGAAGAAAAGATTAACGTACCGGGCTGGGATGGCGGGAGATGTGCTTAATATACCACAAATATACCGCTGGTAATGGAGCAAAATTCCCTGCTGCCGGCAGCCCGTGTGCCGCCAACAGCAGGGAAGGATGGTTTCTCTTTCTGTCAAGGTGCGGAAATCAGGGCCCCTGCCAGCCGGCCAGTTGGGCCAGCAAAATCCAGATGGCCTTGGCAACCCGAATTTTGCCCGCCGAAACCGAACCCAGATGCCCGCCCTCGGCTTCGGTGGTGTATTCCCGGCAGATGATGGCGTAGCCCTGACCGTTGCGGCATTCCTGCCCGTCCGGCGTGTGGCTGAGGATGTCGGCAATATCCAGCAGAATTTTGTTGTTCTCGCGTGCCCATTCCCGCATCTGGTTGTTGAAGGATTCTGAAACCGAAGTTCCGGCATTTCTCGCCAGTGAGGAAGTCCAGTATACAAACACCTTATTCGGGTAGCGGGCTTCTAATTCTAGAATATCGTAGATATTGTAGCCGTTGTAACTGGGGTTGAAATAATCGCGGGCAATGGTGGAACCCTCTGCAACCTGCAAGTAATTGTGTTTGAGGGAGATGATATCCCACTGGCTGGCAAGCGAGGGGTATCTTTCAACCAGATTTCGGACATCGTTGTACCAGTAATCGGCTTGATAAAATTCGAAGCGAATGTTATCGCGATTGTTCCCGCCGGGGAACAGGATGACCTCGGGAATGTTGCTGTCGTTGGTGGTGTAGGTCTTCGAGGTGGTCAGGCTGGCATCGGTGTAGTAGCGCCGGCAGGAGGATGGGCTTTCTGCCCAGCTGGGGCTGGCGAGGCAATCCAGCCCTTCGCTGATGTTCTGCCCCACACTGCGGTCAAAGTAATAAAAACGGATTTGCTCGGCCGCGCGCAGATATTCGGGCGGTATCTGGTCGTAGAGCGGCAGGGTGGTGTGGTCAATGATGTTGCCCAACTGCGGGTTTGGGATGATGGTGGGGCGGGGGGTAGGCGTGGGTGAAGTTGAGCCGCCGCGCTGAACCAGCGGTAAAAAGATGGTGGTATCGCCCCCGGTTTGAGCCGTTACATTAAGCGGAAAAACCGCTGCTGCTAGAAGGATGAGCGCCATCCCCCAAGGCGCAAGACGGTTTCGTATCATTGATTATTTTTCTCCATTATGTAAAGGTTTCAACCTGCCCGATTGTAGCATAAAAAACCGCTGATTTTCAGCGGCTTTCAATTTTGTTGGGGGTCTGTAATTACCCTGTAAAGTTCAGGGTGTCTCCGGCTGCCAGCCGGCCAGCTGGGCCAGCATCACCCACATGGCCTTGGCGGCCTGCAATTTACCCGCCGAAACTGCCCCCAAATGCCCCCCTTCGCTCTCGGTGGTGTATTCGCAGCAGATGACCGGGTTGCCGTCCTCGCTCAGGCAGGCCTCGCCATCGGTGGTGTGGCTGAGGATATCGGACAGGTCGAAGAGAATGCGGTTGTTGTCGGTAGCCCAAGCGCGCATCTGTTCGTTGAAGCGGCGCGAAACATCCGTCCCAATGTTGCGCGCCAGCGAGGTCGTCCAGTAAACAAAGGTCTTATCGGGGTACTGCTTTTCGAGCGCGGTCAGTTCATAAAGGTTGGGGCCGCTGTAATTGGGGTCAAAATACACGTCGGCAATATCGGAAGCATCGGTAACCTGCAGGTAATTATGGCCGTAGGTGATGATCTGGCGGTCGGCATATTGCGGCACCCGGTCAAGGAAGTATTGCAGTTCCTCGAACCAGTAGGCACCTTCGGTCAGCACAAATTCGATGTTGCTGCGGTCAAAACCGCCCGGAAAGCGGATGGCCGCGGGTATTACGGCATCTCTGCCCGTATAAGTTTTAACCTGATCCGCCTCTGCTGCGCAGACCACCTGACTGGTAAAGTAACGCCGGCAGTGGGAGGGGCTTCCCGCCCACGATGGGGCTGCCAGGCAGTCCAGCCCGGCGCTGATGTTCCAGCCCACACTGCGGTCGAAGAACACCATGCGAATTTGCGCGGCTTTTTGCACATATTCGGGCGGAATGCGGTCAAACAGCGCCACGGCGCGGTGGTCAATGATGTGGATGGGGATGGGCGGCGCTGCAAGGGGCTGAAGATCACCCACCGGCGAACCGGCCGGCGTGGATGAGGCAGCGGCTGCCGCAGGGATTTGGGTAACTGTCGGCGCAAGGGAGGCGGGCGGCGGGTATGCCGCCGGTGTATCCCCGGCCGGCAGGGGCACGGTTTGGGTGGCTGAAACGGACGCCGCGGTTGGTGAAGAAACGGCAGGCGTGGGAGCGGCGGGGGTGTTGCCGGCAGGTTGAGAGACGGCCGCCGGTCGGTTTTGCAGCACCAGCACCCCAATCAATGCCGTTGCCAGCACCGCCACCAGCACCCACGGCAGGAGTTGTTTGCTTTTCATGAGTGTCTCTCCAAAACTTTGACTATTTTTGTAAATCAAACAAATTATAACAGGTTGCACGGCGAGATGGATTGGTTCTTCCCCCTTTGTAGAGCGTGGCGAGCATCCCTCTTTGCAAATATGCAGCTACCTGCAGGGGATTTCCACCCCGCTCTCACCGCTTTTACCCGCCGCTTTCGGAAACGATTTGACGGTAAAATGCTTCCAAACGCGGGCGCATCAGCGTTACTTCGGCGCGTTCGGCAATGATCTGCCGGTTCAGTTCGGCAGCGCGGCGGCGCAGGTCTTCGTCATCCAGTGCCATCAGCACCGCGGCGGCAATCGCATCGGCCTTATAACTTTCCACCAGCAGCCCGTTGACCCCCGGTGTAATCCACTCGCGCAGGCTTTCCAGATCGCCCGCCACCGGAAAACTGCCGCAGGCCATCGCTTCCAGCAGGGTGTTGGGCGTGCCGTCATGGCTGGTGACCGAGACGGAAACGGCGCTGCGGGCAAACAGCCCCCACAACTGCGCCTGAGGAAGGGGCGGCAGCAAAACCACCCGCTCATCCAGATTCAAGCGCTGCTTCCAGCCCTCGGCCTCGCGCTCCCCCTGCATGGCCGGGCAGACGATCACACACTGCGGGTTGCGCTGGAGAATCAGCGGCAGGGATTGGAAAAAAGCCGCCGTGCAGGTATAGGCACGCACGCCGCGCGGGTTGATGATCATGGCGCGGTGCGGAGGAATGCGTGCTTCCAGTTCGGCGGGCAGGGGCTGGAGCGATTGTTCCATCTTCCGTAAATCAATGCCGCCGCTGGTGGGAATGAGCAGGGTTGGGCGGTCTGCCGGGAAACCCCACCCCCGCGCCAGCCGCAAATCGCGGGCAGCGTCGGCGTGGATGCCGTCCGCCCGCTGTAATACGGCGCGCGTCCAGCCGGCCATGCGCGGCGTTGCCGCGGCGTGCAGGGTCAGGTCATTGCCCCAGATGGAAACCGCCAGCGGCACCTGCCCCACTGCCGCGCAGGCCAGAATGCCCTCGAAAGGAATGCGCAAGGCATGGACGAGATCCGGCTGTAATTCTTTCATCACCTGCCGGCAGCGGCGCACCGCGCCGGGCAGCGTCAGCGGCGCAAGCCGGTAACGCAAAGGCAGCAAAATCCGCCGCAAACCCGCCACCCAGCGGCGTTTGGAAGGCACAGCCCCACCGCCGCCGTTGGGCCGAGTTGGAGAGGCCATTCCACCCGCCAGTGCGCTGAAAGCAACCGATACAACCTCAAAGTGAGCCAACCCGGCCGGCGGCGGGCAGGGAAAGGTGGAAATCAGCGAAAGGGTGTGCCCCAGCGCGTGCAGGCTTTCCAGCCAGCGCAGGGTGATCGGACTGCGCCCATCGGCAACCAGCAGGATATGCACGGTTTACCCTCCCCCTGCCGGGTTTTGTTGTGCTGCCGCAAGCCCGCCATGAGCGGCAGCCAGTTCCACCGCGCGGGCAAATGCGGCCACCATCGCTTCCAGATTGACGCGCTCGCGCACAATGCGGTACGAAGCCAGCCCCATGCGCCGCAGGCGCGCCGCATCGCTCAGCGCCTCGCCCAAAGCGGCGGTCAGCGCCGAAAGATCGGCCGCCGCCAATAGCCAGCCGTTTTCGGCAGTCACCAGTTCGGACTGGGTGCCGTCCGCCTCGCCCACAATGACCGGCAGGGCATAGGCCATTGCCTGCTGGACGGCCAAACCGCCGCTGCCCGGCAGGACGAACACATCCGCTTGCTGAAAGAGCGGTTCAAGCTCGCCCCCGAAACGGGCGCCCCAAAAGCGGCACGCCGGATAGAGGCGGGCGGCCAGTTCTTCCAGTTCGGCGCGCACCGGCCCATCACCGACGATCCACACCTCCGGTTGAAATTCAGCCGGCAGAGCGGCGCAGGCGCGCAGCAGCAGATCCACCCGCTTGCGGGCCTGCAAACGCCCCACATACAGCAGGCGCGCCCTGCCTCCCTCAAACTGCGGCGGGCGTTCAGGGGGCGGGTTCAACGGCCGCGGGGCAACTGCGTTGGGCGCCACCACAATCCGCTCGCGGGCAAACCCAAGCCGCGCGTACTGCTCCGCCCCGCGCCGGGAATAGGCGATCAGCGCGTCGAATTGCCTTAAGAACCCCCGCCAGACCCGTTTCCCCCATGCGGAACCTTCGCTTTCGGCCAGCGGTGCGCCCAGCCCCCAGCCGATCAGCGGACGGCCGCGCGTGCGCATCCAGCGCATCAGAGCCGGGCTGCTTAAGTAACGCGGGTTGGCTTCCAGAATCAGGATTTCGGGCTGCCAGTCTTCCAGCCACTTGCGCCAGCCGGCCTGCCAGCACAGGTAAAAACGGCCGCCCAGCAGGTGCAGGTTGCGGGCATGGCTCAGCCGGGCGTGATGCAGTTCACGCTGCGGTTCCACCGCCTCGGCCGGGCGCGGCAAACCGGCAAAAATCCCCAGCCCGCGCGGGCAGGCCTCTCCCAGCGCTTCAAAGAACGGTGCGCGGTAGTTGGGTAAAATGCGCTGTTGAATGCCCAAACGGTATGGAATGACGCTCATAAAGTCAGCACCCGCACCATGGAGCCGTCGGAGTTCTTTTCCACCTCGATGCGCGCCGGAAAAGCGTCCTTCAACTCGTCCAGATGGGTGATCACCAGAATACAGGCAAAATCCTCGCGAACGGCGTTGATAGCCTCGATCAGCCGCTGGCGGCCTTCGCTATCCTGACTGCCAAAGCCCTCGTCAATGAACAGGGTTTGCAGGCGCGCCCCGGCGCGGTTGGCCAGCACGTGCGAAAGCGCCAGCCGGATGGCAAAATTGATGCGGAAAGCCTCCCCGCCGGAATACATCTCATACGGGCGCACGCCGGCGGCATCGCTGATAATGATATCCAGCGTTTCTTTTTTGTCCTGCCGCTTTTTGTCCTTGTATTCCGCCTGCGTATCAAAACGAATGTTCATGCCGCCGTTGGAAAGCTGATGAAGGATTTGATTGGCGCGAGTCTCGATCTCCGGCAAGGCCTGCTCGATCAGCAGGGCCGGCACACCGTCCTTGCCAAAGGCACGGTCGAGGATTTTCAGCTGCGTAATCAGGCGGGCGCATTCCTGCTCGCGGGCCTGATTTTCCTTCAGCCGCTGGCGTATACTTTCCAGCACTTGGACTTTTTGTTCGGCAGCGCCGATTTGCAGGCGCAATTGATTTTCTTCCTCTTTCAGGGAGAACAATTCCCGCTCCAGCGCATCCAGATCCGGCAGGGTGGCCGAATCGGCGGCATATTTTTGAGCGGCCTGTTCGTAATCGGCACGCAGCTGGCGGATGTGCCGGTCATCCTCATCGAGGCTGCTTTCCAGCAGGTGAATTTCGTTGAGCAAAGGTTTCAACTGGGCGCGTGCCGCTTCCAGCCGGCGGATTGCCTCCTCGGCCGAGCGCCCCTGCTGTTCGGCCAGCCGCGCCGCGGCGTGGGCCTGCGGGTCATATCCCAGCCGGGCAAGGGCAGCATCAATGGCGGCAAGTTCGCTGCGCGCCTCCAGCGCAAACTGACCGCCGGTCAGAATCTGCTCAACCTGCTGTAAGCGGGGGGCGTATTCTTTCTGCCATTGTTCCTGCTGTTCTTCAATTTGCTGAATACGCGCTTCCAGTGCGCTCACCTGCCGCTGATTTGCCTGCAGCATCTGATCGGCCGACTGGGTTTCCAGCAGGCGTTCTTCCAGTTCCCGCTGTTCCCGCTGCGCCTTTTGAATCTGCTGGTGCAGGCTCCGGATGGCCTCCCGCGCCGCGGCGATCTCCGTTTCCAGTCTTTTCATCAATGCAAGCCGCTCGGCAGTGCCGAGCGGCTGACCGCACAGCGGGCAGGTGCCGCTATCTTCATCGGTGTGCAGCCGTTCCAGCCGTTCCTGCAGGGCTTCGATCTGTTCCTGCCAGTGGGCGCTTTCGGTGCGCTGGCGTGTGACCTGATCTTTCAATTCCAGCAGGGCGTGGTTGATTGCCTCGCGCTGCTGAACACGCTGCTGAAGGGATTGCTGCTGGTCTATCAGTTCCTGCCGTTTGGCGCGCAGGTCGGCCAGTTGAGCCTGCTGGCGGGCCGCCTGTTCCGCCTGCTGCTGCAGACTGCGCCGTTCCTCTTCCAGCCGGCTTTGTTCCTTTTCCAGCGCGGTTTGCGGTTCGGCGCGCTGCTGCTGCAAGGCATGAACCTGCCGGGCCAGTTGATCCCAGCGTTCCAGTTCGGCGCGGCTGGCCTGCCAGGCCGCATAGTCCGCCTCAATGCTGGCGGCCTTTTCCAGCACCTGCTGCAACTGAGCCGCCTCGGCGCGGCGTTCTTCCAGCCGCTGCCGGTTTGTCTGCATCTTCTGTTCCGCGCTGTGCAATTGAGCCGCCAGCAGTTCCACCATGCGGCGCTGTTCATCCAGCGCGGCCGCCAGCCGGTTGAGGTGCTCCAGCCGCTGTTCGTGGGCGGCGCGCAGTTCCGAAAGCCGTTTCAGTTCTTTTTTCAGTTCTGCCAACCGGGTGCGTCGCTCACCCTCTTCGGCCAGTTCGGCTTCCTGTTCCTCCATTTGCGCTTTGAGGACGGCCAGTTGATTTTCGGCTTCCCGCAGGCGACTGCGCGCCGACTCGCGGTAGGCTTCCCACACCTCCAGCCCCAGAATGCTGGAAAGAATGCGTTTGCGGTTGGCCGCATTTTGCTGGGCAAACTGGTCGGCCCTGCCCTGCAAAAAAAAGGACGCGTTGATGAAGGTCTGATAATCCATGCGCAAAACCGAACGGATGCGCCGTTCGGTTTCGGTGAGGGAATGTTCGGTTAACGGTTTCCACGCGCCGTCCTCATTGAGGGCGTAAAACTCCAGCAGGGCGGTTTTTCCGCGCACTTTGCTGCGCTGGACGCGGTAGGTATTGTTTTCGTAAAGAAAATCGAAAACGACCTCGGCGGCGTTTTTCTGATTGTTGATCACCGCATCGTCCCGGCGGCGGGCCTCGCCGAACAACGCCCATGTAATGGCATCCAGCAGGGTGGATTTGCCTGCCCCGTTGTGTCCGGTGATCGAAGCCAGCCGCACCTCGCTGAAATCAATCTCCACCGGCTGGCGATAGGAAAGAAAACCCTGCAGGTACAGACGAACGGGAATCATGCGCTGGCATCCTCCGCGGACGGCGGCAGGCGGCTGATCAGCACTTTGTCAATCCTGCGGCCATCCATATCCATGATTTCAAAGGAAAAACCTCCCCACGCGAACCGCTGTCCGGTCTGGGGAATGGTGCCCAACTGACTGAGAATGAAACCCGCCAGAGTCTGGTAGCCGATGCGCTCCTCTTCCGGCAGTTCTTCAATATCCAGCAATTCCTTCAGCGTGTCCACCGCCAGCAGGCCATCCACCAGCCACGAGCCGTCCTCGCGCTGCATGATCTGCGGCCCGCCTTCCTGGCCGGGGCCGGGCAATTCGCCCACAATGGCACGCAGCACATCATAGAGCGTTACCATACCCAGCAAACCGCCGTATTCATCCAGCACCAGCGCTTCGTGCACACCGGCCGTTTTAATCATCTCCAACACTTTCAGGGCGGTCATGCTGTCCGGCACGAAGAGCGGCGGCTGCAGCAGGGCTTTGACATCGAACGGTTCGCCGGTGAGCATTTTGCTCAGAAAATCCTTGGCGGGCAGAATACCGCTGACATTATCCAGATCCCCCTGCGCCGCCGGGAAACGGCTGTGGTTGCTTTGCAGAATATCCTGCAAAATTTCCTGCGGGCTTTCATCGAGATCAATCCACTCGATTTCGGTGCGCGGGGTCATGATGGCGTCAATGTAGCGGTCGCCCAGCCGAAAGACGCTTTCCACCATATCCTGCTCGGCTTCTTCGAACACGCCCACCTGAGTTGCCTGCTCCATCAAAACTTTGATTTCTTCCTCCGTCACCGGCGGCTCGGTGGAGGGGCGAATGCCCAGCAGGCGCAGGCCCAGATCGGTGGAGGCACTCAGCAGGCGCACCAGCGGATAGGTGAGATTGGAAAGAAAGCGCATCGGACGGGCAACCGCGCTGGCAGCCGCTTCGGGGTTGTTCATTGCCAGCCGCTTGGGAATCAGTTCCCCGATGACCAGCGAAAAATAGGTGAGCAGAATGACCACCACCGCCAGCGCCAGCCCGCGGCTGTACGGCGCCAGAAAATCCACTCTGGCAATCCACCCCGCCAGATGGTTGGCCAGTGTGGCGCCGCTGACTGCACCGGCAAGGATGCCGATCAGCGTGATGCCGATTTGCACGGTGGAAAGAAAGCGGTTTGGCGATTCGGCCAGTTCCAGCGCGGCGCGGGCAGCGGGATCGCCGTCTTCTGCTTTTTGCTGCAGGCGCACTTTGCGCGCCGAAACCATGGCAATTTCCGAGTAGGCAAACAAGCCGTTTGCCAGCAGCAGCAGGAAGATGATGCCAATTTCAAGATAGGGATCGTTCATTCGAGATCGGTGGAAAATTCAAGGGGGTTTGATTCGGTCTGATAAATGATCTGTTCGGCCAGTTTTTTCAGTTCTTCAATATGCTCAGCGGGTTCGCCTTTGGTTTCCCAGTAAATTTCCAGTAATTCAAGCGGGGATCTGGCGGCAATGTTTTCAATTTCACTGATGCGTCCGCGCGCGGCCATGTGCGGGCGGCGCACCAGTTGAAATTCAAAGGCCAGTTCGGCGTGGCGGCGCAGGCGGGCTTCGTCAATCAGCGCTTCCCAGTCGCGCGGATAGTCAATGACCAGCCGCACAATGGCACCCTCCAATTCCTCCCGCGCCGGCAGCACCTTCAAAATATGATCCATCACCGGCGGCATGGAGGCGGGGGAATGCTGCGCCAGATCTTTCAGGTTGACATGGCGGTCCACAAAGCGCCGGCCGTGCAGTTCGCGCCAGTCCAGTTCGGTTTTGCCCTTTTGCACAGCGGCAATGACGAAGTACTTGCGGTCATCGGCCTCGCCAAAATCCACCCGTTCAATCGAGCCGGGATAGACCACCGGCGGATGCCCGCCCTCGTTGAGGTTCTGGCGCAGGTGAATGTGGCCCAGCGCCACATAATCCAGCCGGGCATCGCGCACCAGCGAACCGGGCAGCACCAGATCGTTGCCCAGCATAATGCTGCGCTCTTTGCCGTACTGCGCGCCCTGCACGGTGGCGTGAGCCGCCAGCACGGTGGGCAGGTGAGGATCCACCTCTTTAAACCAGCCCTGCACGATTTCTTGCAGGCGGTTTTCGATTTCTTCATGAATTTTGCGCGGTTCAACCGCGCTGATCTGCAAATGTGCCATCAGTGTGGATCGCGAAATCCACGGAATAGCCATCATCTGCAGCGGCAAACCGAACAGGTCGTGCGGGTGCAGCAGGCGCGGCCGGTCAATCACCAGCACATTTTCCACCTCAAGGGTCTGATATTCCTGCAAAGCGTGCGCCCGCCCCAGCGCGGGTGAAAGGTCGTGGTTGCCGATCAACAGCACGCAGGGAATACCCGCTCGGCTGAGGCGGATGATGCGTCTGCCCCATTCGCGCTGAAAGGTCGGCGCGGGGGTGCGGTCTTTGTAGGCATCCCCGGCAAACAGCACCAGATCCACTTTCTCGTTGATGGCCGTTTCGACAATCGTATCCAGCGCTTTCAAAAAGTCCAGCACGCGCAGGGGCAGGCCGGTTTGCGGGTCATGGCGTCCAAAATTGGCAATATCTATGTGAGCATCGGCAAAGTGCAGAATGCGCAGCATTGTTTCACTCCCCTCATGGCTGTAATCCCAGCAGGCTGGCCAGTTCAACGGCCGGCGTAAAATCGGGGTGATATTCCAGCGCCTTGCGGATATCCTCCGCCGCACCGGCGCGGTTGCCCAGCGCCAGCCGGGCGCGCGCCCGCCAGACAAAACTCTCTTCCAGATACGGCTCGGCAGCCGCTTCGATGGTGGTGGTTGCCAGCTGTTCCACATCCGCATAGCGGCCGGTGTAATAATAGGCAAAATACGGGCCGGTCTGATACCACATCATCCGCCACGGGCGGTCTTTCTCCGGCAGGGCGGCCATCAACGCGAACGCCTGATCGTAGGTGCTGGCCGCGCCGGCATAATCTTCCAGATTGACCAGACTGGTGCCGCGGTTGAAGTAGGCAAAAAACTTTTCCACGCCGTCCAGCTGGACGACTTCTTCGGCGGCCATCTGGGCGGCAATTTGAAAAGCGGTTTGCGCATCGGCATACGGCCCCAGCACATCCAGCAGTTCGGCTTCGCGCTCCGGCGGATAAATGACCAGAAATACATAGTTGAATGAACGCCACTGCCAGAGCAGTTCGTCATAACTGACCTTAAAATCCGGCTCGAAGTACGAATCCTGCGTGATGAACACCTTTTGAGCATCATCATAGCCGGTGATGGTCGAATAATGCCCCATCCAGCCCAGTTTGCCGTTGACATCGCGGATGACAATGCCTTTTTCGATCAGCGGCACAAAGCCGGCCGCAACCAGTTTTTTGAGCGTTTCCAGCGTCCCGCCGTGACGGATGAATGCCCTGAGGATGGTGTGGGTGTTCACGTAATCGGCCATCTCATAAGGCATGACATTTTTATCTTTGTCAAACGGTTTCAGCAGCGGGCCGACATCGGTACGCTCACCCTGCCAGCCCCAGTAAGAAAGCCCCATGGCCAGATTAGCCGGCGCGCAGTAATTCCACAAACCGTGCTGATCCTGATAGCGCACGCCGCTGAGGGCAACCCGTTCCGGCAGCGGGGTGGGGGTCTGCGTTGGGGTGAGGGTGAATTGCAGGGTAGGGGTTGCGGTGGCCGATGCGGGGGTAGGAGAGACAGCAGGGGTGGAGGTGCGGCTGAAAGCCTGCATGGTGGCATCCACAATGGTGGCCACCGCTTCTTGCGGCACAAAAACCGCCTGCTGAGGCGGGTTCAGCGCGTAGCGGGCCTGCACACGCAGTTCGTTGAGGTTCGCTACCAGCCGGCTGCGCAGGGCAGGCACGGCAAGCAGCACACCCACACTTAAAATTGCCATGACCAGCAAAAAGGGGATAATTTTCGGTTTTGAATTCACATTAAGATTATAACATCAGCCAATGATGAAACGCAGCCGAGCGGCAATTGCATGGTATAATTTTTGCCTGTTGATTTGTATGGATTTGCATATTCTGGATAAACAATACCATTCTTTGCCCGGCAGAAAGTGCATTTGTCCGGGCATTTAAGTAAGAGAGAAAACAGCCATGAACGAAACGATTAAACGAGAAATCCCCAATCATTTCAGCCTGCCGCGGCGCATCGGACGGCTGGGCCAGCTGGCCTACAATCTCTGGTGGGTGTGGAACCCCGAAGGCCAGCAGTTGTTCCGCCAGATTCGCCCGCGCCTTTGGGATGAGGTCGAACATAATCCGGTGGCTTTCCTCAAAAAGGTGGAACGCAGTTACCTGAACGCCGCCGCCAATGACCCCTACTATCTGGATATGTACGACCGGGTGATGAAAAAGTTTGACGATTACCTGAACGGCGAAGAGACGTGGTTCAAGCAGCAATACCCCCATCTGCTCAACCAGCAAATTGCCTACTTTTCCTTTGAGTTTGGGCTGCACGAATCCCTGCCGGTTTATGCCGGCGGGTTGGGCATCCTTGCCGGCGACCATCTCAAAGAAGCCAGCGATTTAGGTCTGCCGCTGGTAGGTGTGGGCTTCATCTACAATCAGGGTTACTTCACACAAGTCATCACCGAGGACGGCTGGCAGGAAACCCACACCAAACATCTGGTGCTGGAAGATGCACCCATTGCCCTGCTCAAAGACGAAGAGGATAAACCGCTGACCATTTCGGTGGAACTGCCCGGCCGCAGTGTGTTTGCCCGCATTTGGGAAGTGCGCGTCGGGCGCGTTTCGCTCTTCCTGCTCGATTCCAACCTGCCCGTCAACAGCGATGCCGACCGGCAGTTGACCGCCCGCCTGTACAGCAACGATCTGGAAGTGCGCATTTCGCAGGAAATTCTGCTGGGTATGGGCGGCGTGCGTGTGCTGCGCCGGTTGGGCTACCAGCCCAAAGTCTGGCACATGAACGAGGGGCATTCGGCTTTTCTGGCGGTGGAACGGGCGCTGGAACTGGTGCGCAACGGAAAAACCTTTGCCGAAGCCGCCGCCGAAGTGCGTAAAACCAATGTGTTTACCACCCACACGCCGGTGCCGGCTGGCAACGATCAGTTCCCCCTCTGGCTGGTGGATAAATACTTCTCCCAGATCTGGCCGGAACTGGGCCTGACCCGCGACCAGTTTGTGGATCTTGGCCGTCAGGCCACGCCGTGGGGAGAAAGTTTCTGCATGCCGGTGTTGGCGCTCAAACTTTCCGAACACGCCAACGCCGTTTCGGAACTGCACGGTCAGGTTTCGCGGCGCATGTGGCACTTCCTGTGGCCGGAACGGGCGGTGGAAGATGTGCCCATCCGCCACATCACCAACGGCGTGCACACCGGCACATGGCTGGCGCGCCGTCTGCGCCTGCTGTTCGACCGCTACCTTGGCGCCGACTGGATGAAACGCATTGACGACCCGCAAATGTGGGCGCAGGTGGAAAACATTCCCGATGGCGAATTATGGGCCATCCGCCAGCACCTTAAGCGCAAACTGATCCTCTACATCAACGAACGCGCCCGTCAGCGCTGGCAGAGCGGCCAGTATCATCCCGCGCAGGCACTGGCCAGCGGCGTTTTCCTCGAACCGTACTCGCTGACCATCGGTTTTGCCCGCCGCTTTGCCACCTACAAGCGCGGCGGCCTGATCCTGCGCGATTATGACCGCCTGATGCGGCTGGTGACCAACCCGGATATGCCGGTGCAGATCATCTTTGCCGGCAAGGCCCACCCGGCCGATGAACCCGGCAAATTGCTCATTCAGCAGGTTTACCGCGCCGTCAAAGATTCCCGCATGGGCGGGCGGCTGGTCTTTCTGGAAGATTACGACATGAACATGGCACGCTATCTGGTGCAGGGGGTGGATGTCTGGCTGAACAACCCGCGCCGCCCCAACGAAGCCTCCGGCACCTCGGGCATGAAGGCCGCCCTCAACGGCGTGCTGAACTTTTCGGTGATGGACGGCTGGTGGCGCGAAGGCTACAACGGCCTGAACGGCTGGGCAATCGGCGAGGACAGCGACCCGGTTGACCCCAACCAGCAGGATGAGATGGATGCCCGCAGTATTTACGAACGGCTGGAAAAGGAAATTATCCCGCTGTATTACACCAACCGCTCGGTGGATAACATCCCCACCGGCTGGATTGCGCGGATGAAAGAAGCCATCCGCACACTCGGCCCGCAGTTCAGCACCCGCCGGATGGTCAAAGAATACCTGAGCGAAATGTACCTCGCCTGTATGCAGGTCACCGAAGAAGAAACCGCCTAGAAAAGAGGGGAAATTATGGAACTGGATTTCAGCGGTCAGGCATTCTTAATCATGCTGGGCATTTTTGCCCTGCGAGTCTGCGATATGACTCTGGATACCATCCGCGTGCTGTTTGTGGTGCGCGGCCGCAAAAAACTGGCCTGGATTCTCGGCTTCATGCAGTCGCTGATTTTCGTGATCGCCATCAGCACGGTACTTTCCAACCTGAAAAACCCGCTGAGCGTGATCGGCTACGCTGCCGGTTTTGCCACCGGCAACGTGGTGGGCATGTTCATCGAAGAACGGCTGGCCATCGGCCACATCCACCTGACGATTGTCAGCCCCTCGCGCGGGGCGGCAATTGCCGAAATCCTGCGCAAGAACGGCTACGCCGTGACCGAAGTTTCCGGGCGGGGCATGACCGGCACGGTCACTCTGCTGCATGTGGATGTGGTGCGCCGTAAACTGGATGAAGTCGAAACCCTGATTCTGGAAGCCGACCACGAGGCTTTCGTCACTGCCGAGGACGTGCGTCCCATCCGGCGCGGTTTCTGGCGGGCATAAGCCAAGCGGGAGCCGCCTGACATCAGCGCGAGCCTCAGCGGCACCTGCACCTGAGTTAATGTCACCCCGAGCGCCAGCGACACTTGCACCTCACTGCGTTCGGTGCAGTGCAGGTGGGAATCTCCCGCCCTACCCCCGCAACGGTTTTGCGGGAGATTGCCGCGCCGCCTGCGGCGGCTCGCAATGACGCAAACGGGGATATGTCACCCCGAGCAAAGCGAGGGGTCTCCCCCCTTGCTTTTAGAAAGGCCTCGCGGGAGATTGCCAAGCCGCCTGCGGCGGCTCGCAATGACGCAAACGGCTTAATGTCACCCCGAGCGCCAGCGAGGGGTCTCCCGTACTGCCTCCGCAGCGGCCAGCCGGGAGATTGCCACGCCGCCTGCGCTCGCTCGCGGTGACAAAAACCGCGCGAAGCGAAGGACGTTTTCTTTCCCCGAACTCACCTGTTCCTTACGTAAACGAGCCGGTGCCGTAAATCTGCAAAAAGGCCTCTACCACCTGCGGGTCAAAGTGACTGCCGCTCTGATCTCTAATATATGCCAGCGCATCGCGGATACTCCACGCCGGACGGTAAGGCCGGTCAGAGGTCAGCGCATCGAACACGTCCACCACGGCAAAGATGCGCGCCGCCAGCGGAATTTCCTCCCCTTTCAGGCCGCGCGGGTAACCCGTTCCGTCCCACTTTTCGTGATGGCAGTAGGGGATTTCAATGGCCGGGCGCAGATATTCGATGGGGTACAGCATCTGATAGGCATAAACCGGATGCTGGCGCATGAGTGCCCACTCTTCGTCGGTCAATTTTTCGGCTTTCAGCAAAATCGAATCCGGTATGCCCAATTTGCCGATATCATGCAGCAGCGCCCCGCGCCGCATGTGAATCAGCCGCTCATCGTTGATGCCCAGCATCTGCGCCAGCCGCAGGGTGAGTTCGGTCACCCGCTGGGTGTGATTCTCCGTTTCCTGATCGCGCAGATCCATGGCGCGCGACCAGCCCTCAATGGTGGCCTCGTAGGCGGCCTGCAGTTCGCGGTTGGTCCGCTGCAAGGCCTCGAAGTTGAGGATGCTGTGGATGGCGATCGCCGCCTGATTGGCAAAAGTCTGCAAATCCTTCAACCATTCATCGCCGGGCTGGAATGGATGGCGGGCGAACATCTCCATCACGCCGATCAGGTCGCCTTTGGCAACCAGCGGCGCAACCGCCTGAAATTCAAATTGTTCTTCTTCAATGAGATAAGGCATGATCTCGCCGGCAAAGTCGGATAGTGGGCTGTACGTAAATATCTGCCGGCGCAGCGCACATTCCCCTGCATGGCTCTGCCCCAGTCGCAGTGTGGTTTCGATTCCCCGCGTCCTGAAACCGTAATCGGCGGCAGGTTCCAGCATGGAGTTTTTGGCATTGAACAGGAAGATAGCCCCGGCATCCATTTTCAGCCGGTGGGTGGTCTGTTCCAGCACGATACGCAGCACGGTTTTCAGATCCTGCCCTTCGATGATCGAGCCGTCAATAATGCGTAGCGAACCCAGCCGGGCGGCGTTTTGCTCGATGCGCCGGTACAGTTCATCGCGGTAGATCACCCCGGCGATCACTTCGGCAATGCCTTTCAACATTTCCACTTTTTCTGTGGAAATGGCCTGATAACTGCCCACTGTCAACACCCCAAGAGTCTGATAGTCCACTTCCAGCGGCACGCTGGCCACTGCCCGGCACCCGCACGCCGGCGCCGGCACACCTTTCTCCGGGCTGTTGCCAAAGTGATTTTCCACATATACCCTGCCGTCGGCCAGCACCCGCTGGCGGATGTTTTCCAGCGGGGTCTGCGTTTTGCCTTTCAGGGGCTGCCAGCAGCCGCTCGCGGCGACCACCTCGATGCGGTTCGTGTCGGGGTCGCTCAATTCCAGCAGGGCGGCGTCCACCTCCAGCAGGCGGGTGACTTCGCGAACGATGCGGTCGAACATATCCTGCGGGTGGATGGCGCGGGCAAGCGCCTGATTGATGGCGGTGATGGCGGCCAGCAGCGCGCTTTGCCGGCGCTGCTCGGTGATATCATAAAACACGCCGATCATGCCCAAAAATTCACCGGAAGCCGAAAAACGAGGCTCGCCGTGATCGCTGACCCAGCGGTACTCGCCATCGGCGCGGCGCAGGCGATATTCGGCAATGAACGGCAGGTGCGACTGCACACATTGCTGGTATGTCTGGATGAGCGCTTCCCGTTCGTTCGGGTGAATGCGCTCTTCCCAAACCCGGTTCAGGTCGTCTGTTTCCCCGCAGCCCATAAATTCGCGCCAGGCGCGGTTAACGTAGCCATCCGTTCCATTGGCGTTCGTCATCCAGATCATCACCGGCGCGGCTTCGGCCATCAGCGCAAAGCGCTGTTCGCTTTCGCGGGCGGCTTCTTCCGCCTTGCGCCGCTCGGTGATGTCTTCTTTAATGGCAATAAAATGTTCAATCTCTCCCTCAGCATTGAGAATCGGTGAGATGACCGCCTGTTCAATGTAGAGGCTGCCGTCTTTGCGCTTGTTGATCAACTCACCACGCCACACTTCGCCGTTCGATATGGTCTGCCACAGGTTTTCGTAAAAAGCACGCTCATGCCGGCCGGATTTGAGGATGCGCGGATTTTGACCACGCACTTCTTCTAGCGTATAACCGGTGGTACGGGTAAAAGCCGGGTTGACCCATTCAATCGTCCCGTTTCGGTCGGTGATGACTACCACACTGGCAGCCGATTCCAGTGCAGCGGCTTGCAGGCGCATCTGCCCCTGCATTTGAAAACGTTTAACAGTCTTCCAGACGCTGTCCATGAACAGCGACAATCGCAGGGCATCCTCTTCCGTATAATCTTCACCGGCTCCGGCGAGACCCAATACCGCGCTGATTGCACCTGCCTCAAAAGCCGGCACCGTCAGAAACCGGCCGGCGGGTTGAACGCTCGCCGTCGGGCGGTTGAACCAGACCGGCTTTCTCCTGACGAACACCTGCCGCCAGTTGCCAGCGGAAAGCAGCGCAAAACAATCTTCGGATCGGGTATTGCGGCACCGCGCCGCCGCCCCGGGAGAGAAAACCTTCAAGCCAATAGCCTGATTGGCTTCATCGTAAAGGAACAGAAAACCCAACGGGCTACCGGTCAGTTCCTGCGCCTTTTCCAGCGCGGCCTGCAAAAAAGGTTTCAGCGCCGGGAATTCCTGCTGGAAAAACTGCCACGTGTTTTCCAGATACTTCATCTGACGCTGGTTTTCGCGCCACAACCGCTCGCGCCGCCAGCGGTTTTGCAGCAGACCGCCCAGCACCAGATTGCCAAGCGGGTAGATCACCAGCACCGGCAGGCTGATGGTGCGCACCACTTCCAGCGCGCGCTGTAGCGGCAGGGTGAACATCAACGCCAGCATGACCAGATGAACGATCAGCCCGAACAGATAGAACTGCCAGAAGGGAATGGTCTCCAGTTCGCGGCGGCGCAGGTGGCGCCATCCCAGCCCCAGCCCGCCGGAAGCAAAGATGACGAACACACCGGTCAGCGCCGCTGCCCCGCTGAGGTACAGCCGGTAGGCAGCGGTGATGACCATCCCGATGAGGGTGGGTATGACCCCAAAGAACAGCCCTGCGGTGCTGATCAGCACCGAGCGCGTATCGAAGATGATTCCTTCGGCAAACGTCCACGGCGTGGACATCAACAAAATGCCCGCGCCGCCGAGGAACAAACCGGAAAGCACCTGCCTCGCCCGCCAGTTGCGAATATCCTCACGGCGGATGAGCAGGTCGAAAATCAACAGGGTTGCCAGCAGTAAGGCAACATTTTGAATGAGAGTGAGAAAGATATTCCCCTGCATTGTGTTTTCACCGTTCCAACAGTATCAATGTTGTTAGAACGACCATTTCCATTATAAGAGAATTAAAAATGGAGTTCCATAAAATTTGTGTGAACAAGTCTTTGCAGATGGTTTACAATTTTTTGTTTTCCGCTCGCTTTAACGGGGATTCGGAAGCAAGAAATTCAATTGTTTTCTGGATATGCGTCGTTGACGGCGGGGGCGGCAATCTATCGCAAGCCCCCAGCGCAGGCAGGGCGGGAGACCCCGCCTTCGCTCGGGGTGACATGAACCGTTTACGTCACCACGAGCCGCCGTCAGGCGGCGTGGCGGTCTCCCGCAAAGCCGGGGGATGCCCACCTGCCCTTTAGGTTACGCAGTGCGGTGCAAGTTTCGCTAACGCTCGGCATGAGGTTAATGGATGCTCAGCCCAGCACGCCGCATTCGTTCAAAAATTCGGCGATGACCCGTTCATATTCGGAGGGGTTGCTGCCGTAACTTTCGGCGTGGCCGGCCGCCGGCGCAAGGTACAGGCGGCGCAGGCCGCGGCGTTTGGCATCGTAAAGCCGCCGGCTGTGCTGCGGGGGGATGTAATCATCCTGCTGGCCGTGAATCAACAATACCGGCATGGTCAGGCGGTGCATATCACGCACCGGTGAAACCTGCCCGAACCAGAAACCGGCCTGCAGGCGGGCAATCAGGCTGGCCAGCGGCAGGAAAGGAAAAGATGGCAGACCGGCATCGCAGCGCAGGCGCAGGCGGAGCAGGTCGTTCAGGTCGGCAAAGGGGCAGTCGGCAATGACAAAAGCCGGGCGCGGGTCAACGGCGGCGTGCTGCAGGCAGACCGCCGCGCCGAGCGATTCGCCCATCGTCCCAACCCAGCCGCCGGGCGGCAGGTGTGCCAGCGCCCAATCCAGCACCGTGCGCAGGTCATGGCGTTCGTAAAAGCCAAACGTGCAGTTCTGGCCGCCGCTCAGCCCGTGGTAACGCTGGTCGTAAATCAGCACATTGAAACCGAGCCGCCGGAAGAGGGGCAGGTGTTTGAGGCATCCCAGCCGGGTGTAGGTGATGCCATGCACCAGCACCACGGTGCGCTCCGCGCCGGGCAGGGGGAAGTAGGTGGCGCTCAGCCGGTAGCCGTAGGGTGAGGTCAGGGTAATTTCCTGCTTTTCCCACGTCCAGTAATCGCTTTCGCGCAGGTAGCCGCGTTCGACTTCGATTTGATAGGTTTTCAGGTAGGGGAAGCGGGAGGGGTAAACAGCCCGGCGGGTCAGCACGGCGGCAACCGCCAGCAGGAAAATGAGCAGAATCAGCAGCAGGACGATGACCGGCATGGGTTGATTCTACCATGCCCCGGCGTGGCGCAACTGCCTAACACCCAAACGGTGCATCTCTCATCTTTCAAACCGATTCTTCACCGGAGGGCAAAGCCGCTGCCGACAATTGACTGGTTTTCAACGAATACAGGCTATTGCCCATCTTGCTCAGGATGCCCTGCATTTCGTCGCGGGAGTTACCCATCATGGTCATCGCTTTGGAGAACCGCCCGTTGAGTTCTTCTTGAAGTTTTTCAATCCCTTTGTCTATCGAGTCCAAGTACTCATCCAGTTTTTGCAGATCAATGCTCTGACTAGTTCGCAAAATGGTCTGAAAGACTAGCAGCAGGTACGGCAGGAACAAGCTGTAGCTCAAGAGGACAATGTTCTCCCGGAAGACATCCGGGGCAACGGCTGCGCTGATCTCATAAATGGCATCGGGGATGACCACAATGCCAAAATTGACCGTCAGCTGCGGCTTGATGTACTTTTTCACTTCTTTGGCTTTGTCCAAAACTGCTTTTTCAATATCTCTTTGCAGCTGCTGCTTCTTTTGAACGTCCTCTTCTTTAAGGTACTTCTCCATCAAATCGGTTGCCGGCCACTTGCTGTCAATCGGCAGCAGCAGGTTGTTGGGCAATTTCAGAGCAAGTTCAACCGGTTTACCGTCAATGGTGGCATTGCGTACCTGCCATTCAGAGGGCAGCTTGTCAAAAATCACCTTGAGAATATTCTCACCGGCGGCACCTTTGGTTTGCGTGCCGGCAATGATCATTTCCAACCGGCGGATGGAAGCGGCCGTCTGCTGTTCAATCTGTTTCTGATTGTGAAGAAAGGTTTGCAGTTCGGTCAGGTTATTTCTGGTCTGCGATAATTCACTCTGCACCGCATTGGTCGCTGTAGAGAGCGAAGCGGCAATCGTACGAATCTCGGCTAATTGGGTTAATTCATTCCGCACTACATTTGTCGCCGTAGAAAGCGAAGAAGCAATCGTGCGAATTTCGGATAAGGAAGAAAGGGTATCTTGCTTGAAACGATCCACGTCCTGTTTGGAGAAGGACTGGTTCTGCTCCACGCTGACGAGGCGCTCCTTCAACGCGCTCATCTCGGCTTGAACCAGCCCAATCGTTTGCGAAAGCGGCTCAATCCGCGATAACTTCTGATCCAACACTGCCAGCTGAGCCGCCAGATCGTTGGGCGCGCCCGGATCTGCACGCAGTTTGCGCATTTGCCAGAACAGAATTGCCGCCACCACCACAAAGAGGATCAAGAAAAAAAACACCATCAAGATGAGAAAAACCACAAGGCTTTCAAGCGAAGAACTTTCCATTTCACCCTCCTGTTTGCCTATGATTCTACCAAAAATCAACTGAAATACGCCTAAAATAAGCAGCTGCTCAATTGCCGCAAGGGGCTATGGCTCAAAGTCATTCGCCCATTACCCCATTCGGATCGGATGAGGAAGTAGGGTCAGACTCAGGGACGTTTGCATTGACTGAATGTTGTCCTCGTGGCCGCAGCAGCGTGCAGGTTTCGGCAGCCGGCAGCCTGATCTTAACTAACGAATACAATACTTTTGTGGTAAGATATTGAGCGGTTTACATTCCACTCATCTGCGGGGGTAGAACGATGAAAATTTCTCTTGGTCATCTCCGTTACGCCAATCTGCCGCTGGAATTCGACCTTTCCAAACCCAAACGCACCGGCAACATCATCTATGTCGGCGGATACTACCGCGCCATGGACTTCTTCCGCCGCATCGCCGAGGGTATTCCGCCAAAGCAGGCCGATTACTACCTGACGGTCATGCAGGAAAACCGCAAAGACGACTGGGCCTGGCTGCGGGGTCATCCCAATCACATTGCCACGCTGGAAGATAAAAACGACATCGAAATGCGCCTGCCGTCCAGAAGCAAATATGCCGAAGTGGAAAGCGAAGAGGACATCCTCGAACGCCCCGTGTTCTACTTTGTGGACGACCTGCTGGCGTTTTATCGGGCAAAATTACCTGTCAACACCGTGTCCATCTTTGCCGATAACACTCGTTGCGCTCTGTTTACGGCGGTTGACCCGTTGATGACCGACTTCCGCCTGTTTCACGGCTGGGGCAAACCGCTCAAAACCGCCGAGGAAGACTTCGGTTTCTCCCGTCTTTCGTTCAATATGTGGCTGTTTTCCCCCTTCGAGGACACCAACGACCACCACATCACCTTTGCCTTTGGCGCAGTAACTCCTTCGATGCTGAGGGACAACGAGTTGCTGGTCTGGTTCAACGACCAGTGGGATGTGCTGGTCAGCGAATAAAAAAACCACTGCCCATCCGTGGGGTAGAATTAACCCATGACTACCCCACGGATGGAGGTTTGAAAATATGGAATATCGTCCTCTCGGACGCAGCGGCGTGAAAGTTTCGGCCATCGGCATCGGCTGCAATCGCTTCGGCGGCGAGATGATGCCGCAGGCCGAGGTCAACCGCGTGCTGGCTTATGCCGAAGAAAGCGGCATCAATCATCTGGATACCGCCGATGTATACACCGGCGGGCGCTCGGAAGAGAGCATCGGCGAAGCCCTCAAAGGCGCGCGCCGGCGCAGATTTTTCATTGCCACAAAAGTGTTCATGCCGACCGGCGAAGGCATCAACGAGCGCGGGCTTTCGCGCCACCACATTCTGGAAGCAGTCGAAGCCAGCCTGCGCCGCCTGCAAACCGATTATATTGACCTTTATTACACCCACCGCTGGGATGAGAACACTCCCATTGAAGAGACTCTGCGCGCGCTGGATGACCTGGTGCGCGCCGGCAAGGTGCGCTATCTGGGCTGTTCCAACTACGCCGCGTGGCAGTTAGCCCACGCCAACCTGCTGGCCGAAGTGCGCGGCTGGACTGCGTTTGCCATCATCCAGTCCGAGTACAACCTGCTCAACCGCGAGGTGGAACGCGAGGTGCTGCCCTACTGCCGCCAGTTTGGAGTCGGCCTTGTGCCGTACTTCCCGCTGGCGGGCGGCTTTCTGACCGGCAAGTACCGCCGCGGCCAGCCCGCCCCGCCCGGTTCGCGCGGCGAAAGTTCCGCCTATGTGCAGGGTTTTATGAGTGATACCTTCTACGAGCGCATCGAGCGGCTGGAAGGCTGGGCGCAGGCGCGCGGCCACAGCCTGAACGAACTGGCGATAGCGTGGCTGCTGGCACAGCCGGCGGTCTGCTCGGTGATTGCCGGCGCAACGCGGCTGGAACAGGTGCAGGCCAACCTGCGCGCGCTGGAATGGAAACTCAGCCCGGGCGATTTAGAGGAAATTGCCGGCCTGCTGAGAGGGTGAACCGCCTCATTCGCGTGAGACGGTCACGTAAATCATCGGGCGGCGGTGCGTTTCGTTGTAGATAAAATTGCCCAGTTCTTTCTCAATATCGCGAGTGAGGTTGCCGTTCAGGCTGCTGCCGATCAACCCCGCCACACGCTTGCGGGCTTCTTCCATGATTGAGTCGCTGTCGCGAGAGAGCATGAAACCGCGGCTGGTGATCTGTGGCTCGCGGCGCAGGCCGCCGCTGAAGCGGTCCAAAACGACATTGACCAGCACGATGCCGTCACGCGCCAGAATTTCACGCTCGCGCATGACATCGGTATCCACCTCGCCCACGCTGGAGCCTTCCACAAAGACGTAGGAAGTGGGCACTTTTTCCGCCAGCCGCAGGCTTTCGCCGTCCAGTTCCAGCACCTGCCCGTTTTCAATGACGGCGATGTTCTCGCGCGGGATGCCGACCTGCTGGGCCAGCAAAGCGTGCTGGTGCAGGTGGCGCAGTTCGCCGTGAATGGGGATGAGGAACTTCGGACGGGTCAGGTGGATGAGCAGTTTCATCTCTTCCTGACTGGCGTGACCGGAGACATGCACCGGGGCAATGGCTTCGTAAATCACATTGGCGCCGCGCTGGAACAGGCGGTTGATGGTGCGGTAAACATTTTCCTCGTTGCCGGGGATGGGGTGCGAGGAAAGCACCACCGTATCGCCGGGGATGATATCGAACAGCCGGTTGGTGCCGGTGGAAAGCCGCCCCATGATGGAAGTCGGCTCGCCCTGCGAACCGGTGCACATGATCACCACTTCATTGGGCGGCAGGTTCAGCGCCTGCTCGATGCTGACCTGCACTTTTTCGGGGATATCCAGATAGCCCAGTTTGCGCGCCATTTTGACATTATCCACCATGCTGGTGCCGGCAAAGGCCAGTTTGCGGCCGTGGCGTTGGGCGGCGTTGGCCGCCTGCTGCATGCGGGAGATGAGCGAGGCAAAACTGGCAATGATGATGCGCCCCGGCGCTTCTTTGAAGACGCGGTCGAAGGCATCGTCAATCACCTTTTCGGAAGGCGTCCAGCCGGCGCGCTCGGCATTGGTCGAATCGGCCAGCAAGGCCAGCACGCCGCGCTGAGAAAATTCGGCCAGTTTGGCATAATCGCTCGGCTTTTCGTCCACCGGGGTGTGATCGAACTTGTAATCGGACTGGTGGACGATCAGCCCCACGGGGGTGGTAATGCCCAGCCCCACGCCGTCGGGAATCGAGTGGCAGACGTGGAAAAATTCGATCTTAAAAGAGCCGATCTGAACGGCATCGCCGGCCTGCACGGTATGCAGGTCAACACGGTCGAGCAGGCCGTTTTTGGCCAGTTTGACCTCGATCAACCCGCGAGTCAGCGGGGTGGCGTAAATGGGCGCCGGGATTTGCTCAACCACATGGCGGATGGCGCCGGTGTGATCCTCGTGGCCGTGCGTGATGATGATGGCGCGCACTTTGCTGCGCCGTTCGATGAGGTAAGAGAAATCGGGGATGATGTAATCCACGCCGAGCATGTCGTTATCGGGGAACATCATGCCGGCGTCAACAACGATGATGTCATCGCCGTACTCGTAGGCCATCATATTCCGCCCGACTTCCCCTAAGCCTCCAAGGGGGATAATTCGGATTTTCTTATGTTTCATGTAGTGTTCTAAAACCTGCCTTTAATTCAAAAGTTATTTTTTATCAAACACGATAAAGGTGTTTGTTTGGGTTCTCATTCGATCTTCAAAACAAAACCCTGCCAGAGTTGTGCAGGGCAATGAACGCAACGTTCCCGCCTGAAAGATTTTTAAGAAACAGTTGATATATTTTAACATCAAAAGGGGTTTCTGTCAAAAGTTTCGGTCACAACTCGTCCGCCATCTTCCCCCACCTGCTCTTTACCGGCTGCTGTGCGGCGACCTCTCGCAAGGCCGTTGCGGAGGCAGTGCGGGAGACCTCTCGCTGACGCTCGGGGTGACATGAACCGTTTACGTCACCGCAAGCCGCCGCAGGCGGCGCGGCGGTCTCCCGCAAGGCCGTTGCGGAGGCAGAACGGGAGACCCCTCCCGGCATCTTTCTGGTTTCGCGCCCGATTCGAAAAGGAGAAACCTCTTGACAAAAATTCAGGTGCTGTGTAAACTAGTTTGTGATACAAACCAGTTTACAAAAGAGGAACCATGAAATCACCCCTTGAAACCGCCCAAAAACGCACCCGCCGCTACTGGTATGAGGACGGCCTGCCGGAACTGGCCGCCGGCGGCGTGATCTGCCTGATGGCGCTGGTCAATCTGGCGGTTGCCCAGCTCGCCCCGCCGGACTGGAAAGGCTGGCTTTCTGCCATCGGCCTGCCGCTCATCGTCATCGGCGGCGGCATCCTCGCTCGCGCATTGATCCTGCGGCTGAAAGAGCGGCTGACCTATCCACGCAGCGGGTATCTGGTCTATCCGCGGGCAAAACCCTCCCGCCGCTTTCTCACCGCGGGCGTGGGCATGGGTGCGGCTTTTATCGTTGCGGTGCTGACCGCATGGCTTTCCGCCGCCCAATCGGAGCGGCTCATCCCCGCCCTGACCGGCCTGTTCGCCGCCCTTCTGATCCTTTTCCTTGGAATGAGGGTCGGGCTGGTGCGGTTTTACCTGCTGGCAGTGTGGCAGTTTGGCTGGGGGCTGGCGGGCAGCCGTTTGAACCTGCCCGCGCCTTACGATCTGGTGCTGTTCTTCGGTTCGCTGGGCGTCGGTTTGCTGGTCAGCGGCGGCGTTACCCTTTTTCGCTACCTGCGCAACAACCCCTTGCCGCTGGCGGATAACGAGGATCAGCCATGAGCGAACAGCCCCTGCCCCCCTGGAGCGCGGTTGACCGCCTGCTGCACGAACCGGCCCGGCTGGCCATCGTCAGCATTCTGGCGGTGGTCGAAAAAGCCGATTTTCTCTACCTTCAGCGCGAAACCGGCCTGACCAAGGGCAACCTTTCCGCTCACCTGAGCAAACTGGAAAACGCCGGCTACATTCAGATCGAAAAAACCTTCAAAGGGAAGATGCCGCTGACACTGGTTTCCCTGACGCCGCAGGGCCGCACTGCGCTGGAAATTTATCTGAAGTCCATGAAAGAATGGATTAACCGCATGGATCAAAACCCGAAGGAGTAACTCATGAATTCCACCGTCATTCAAACCCAACAACTGACGCGCGATTTCGGCAGCCTGCGCGCCGTGGATCACCTGACGCTGGAAGTAACCGGCGGGCAGATTTTCGGGCTGCTCGGTCCCAACGGCGCCGGCAAGACCACCACCATCCGCCTGCTGCTGGGGCTGCTGCCGCCCACCTCCGGGCAGGTGCGCGTGCTGGGCATGGATCCGCTGCAGCAGGGCGAAGCGGTACGCTCGCGCTGCGGCGCGCTGCTGGAACACGCCGGCCTGTACGAACGGTTGAACGCCGAAGACAACCTCGATTTTTACGCCCGCATCTGGCGCATGGACGCCCCCGCCCGCAAGAAGCGCATTCAGCAATTGCTGGAAGGGCTGGGCCTGTGGGAACGGCGCAAAGAAACGGTGGCCGAATGGAGCCGCGGCATGAAGCAGAAACTGGCCATCGCCCGCGTGCTGCTCCACCGCCCGCAATTGATCTTTCTGGACGAGCCAACCGCCGGGCTGGATGTGCCCACCGCCGCCGCCCTGCGCGAAGATCTACTGCGGCTGGTCGCTCAGGAAGGGGCAACGATTTTTCTCACCACCCACAACCTGAGCGAGGCCGAAAAACTGTGCGCGCAGGTGGCCGTCATTCGGCAGGGGCAGCTGCTGGCGCTCGGCAGCCCGCAGGAACTGCGTGCGCGTGCCGGCCGGCCGCGCCTGCAAATCTTCGGACGCGGATTGGATGACCATGTGCTGGCTTCCTTAAGCCACCAGCCGGGGGTCAACGGCGTTCAGCGTTTCAACGATCATCTGGAAATTGACTTGAAGGAGCCAACCGACACCTCCGCGCTGATCAAATTGCTCGTTGAGCAGGGAGTACATATCGAAGAAGTGCGCAAGAGCAGCGTTTCACTGGAAGAAGCCTTTTTAAGTATGCTGGAGGAAAATCATGTTCACTGATGTGCTTACCATCATCTCCAAAGAATGGAAAGAGATGTTCATGGCGCGCGGCAGTTTGCGCTCCGGTCTGTTCAGCATGTTGATCATGGTGGGTCTGCTGGGTATTTTCATGCCCCTGCAAAACGGGCGCGACTGGCTGAATAACCCCCTGCTGATTTTGATCTGGTCGTGGGTGCCGGTGCTGATCACCCTCAGCATGGTCACCGATTCGATTGCCGGTGAACGCGAGCGCCACACGCTCGAAACCCTGCTGGCCAGCCGCCTGCCGGAAGCGGCCATCCTGCTGGGCAAGATCGGCGCGGCGGTGTTCTACGCGTGGGGCATTATGCTGGCCAGTCTTTTGCTGGGGGCGGTAACCATCAATCTGGCGTTTCCCGCCTCACCGGCCTTTTACGACCTGCAGGTTTTCGGCGGGGTGCTGGTCTTTTCTCTGCTGACCTCGTGGCTGTTTTCCAGCATCGGGGTACTGGTTTCGCTCCATTCCAAAACGGCACGGCAGGCCTACCAGAAAATGAGCGTGGTCTTTCTGCTTTTGTGGTTCATCCCCATGCTGGTGATTCAGTTTTTGCCGCAGGAAATTAAAGCGGGGTTGAGCGCGCGGCTGATGACCCTCGACCTCAATGCCGCTTTGACGCTGGGGCTGGTGATTCTGCTGACGGCAGATGCGGCGCTGCTGCTGGTGTGTCTCAACCGCTTCCAGCGCCGCCACCTGATCGGCCTGTAATCAAACGATAGAGCATCTCACGTTAATGGAGACCGCCGGCACACAGGCCGGCGGTTTCAATCTTCACTCAGCAGGGCCATTTGCAGCGCCTCGCGCAGCGAGCGCGCCTGTTGAATCTCAATGCCCTCCGGCAGCGGCTCGCTGCTGCGGGCACGGCGCGGGATGACCGCCCGGCGGAAGCCCAGTTTGGCCGCTTCGCGCAGGCGGGCGTTCATCTGCCCCACCCAGCGCAGTTCACCGGAAAGCCCCACCTCGCCGATCAATACCGCATCGGCGCGCACCGGCACATCCCGCATGGAGGATGCAATCGCCGCCGCCAGCGCCAGATCGGCCGCCGGTTCGCTGATGCGCAGGCCGCCGACCACATTGACGAACACATCCTGATCGGCCAGCCGCAGACTCAACCGGCGGGTCAGCACGGCGGTGATCAGCAGCAGGCGGTTGAGATCCACACCGTTGGGCGTGCGGCGCGGGTTGCCGAGGTTGGAGTAACTGGTCAGCCCCTGAATTTCCACTAGCAGCGGGCGGGTGCCTTCCATCGTCACCGCAATGGCCGAGCCGGGCGCGTTGACCATCCTCTCGGCCAGAAACAACTCGGAGGGATTGGGCACTTCCACCATGCCGCGCTCGCGCATCTCGAAAACGCCCACTTCGGAGGTCGCCCCAAAGCGGTTCTTGACCGAACGCAGCAGCCGGAAGGACTGGTAGCGGTCGCCTTCCAGATAGAGGACGGTATCCACAATGTGTTCCAGCACGCGCGGCCCGGCGATGATGCCCTCTTTGGTCACATGCCCGATCACAAACACGGCCATGCCGCTGGCTTTGGCCAGTTCGCGCAGGCGCGAGGCGCATTCGCGCACCTGCCCCACCGAACCGGCGCTGCTGCCCAGTTCCGGCAGATAGACGGTTTGAATCGAGTCGATCACCAGCAGCAGCGGCGCCACGGCGCGGATATGTTCAAAAATGATCTCCAGATTGGTCTCGGTGACCAGAAAGAGGTTATCCGGCAGGGGGGCATCGGCGTGGTTGTTTTGCAGCAGGCGCATGGCGCGCATCTTGATCTGCCGCTCGGATTCCTCACCGGAGACATACAGCACCGTTGCGCCCTGCGCGGCAAAATGATCCGCCATTTCCAGCGTCATTTGCAGGGTGAGCGTGGATTTGCCGATGCCGGGGTCACCGCCGACCAGCACAATCGAGCCGGGCACGATACCGCCGCCCAGCACGCGGGCAAATTCGGCCATGGCGAGCGGCAGGCGTTCCTCGGCATCGCCGGAAATTTCCGCCAGCCGGCGCGGGTGCGACTGGCTGCTCAGCCCGCGTGCCGGTTTGGTCTTGGCGGCCGGCGGGGCGATCACCTCTTCCACCATCGTGCCGTAACTGCCGCACGAAGGGCAGCGCCCCAGCTGGCGCGGCGAGGTGCGCCCGCAGTTCTGACAGACATACTGAATTAGCGTTTTTGGCACGATTCGATTATACTAGAAAAGATGAACGATAATCATTCGCTCGATTCCCGTCTCAATCAAATCATTCAGGCGGACTGCTTGAAGGAATTGGCCGATTTCCCGGCTGAATCGGTGGATTTGAGTGTATTTTCCCCGCCTTATGATGATATTCGGGATTACAAGAAAAACTGGCGTTTTGACTTTGAAACATTGGGAAAAGAACTGCTACGAGTGACCAAAGAGGGCGGTGTAGCCGTAGTCGTGATTGGCGATGCAACCCGCAACTTTGCAAAGACGCTCACTTCGTTTCGACTGGCGGTGAATTGGGTGGATCAAATTGGATGGAAACTGTTTGAAACCGTGATATACAAACGCGACGGCAACCCCGGCGCCTGGTGGAACACCCGTTTTCGGGTGGATCACGAATACGTCTTCATGTTTTTCAAGGGACAAAAACCTAAAACTTTCCACAAAGAACATCTGATGGTGCCCAGCAAACACGCTGGCAAAATCTATACCGGCACTGACCGGTTGACCAATGGCGGTTTCAAGGTCATTCAACCCAAAGCCGTCAATCCAATGAAATGCCGTGGCACAGTCTGGCAATACGCCACCAGTAATACCGAAGGCAACCGCCTAAAACTGCAGCACCCGGCCACTTTTCCAGATAAGCTGGCTGAGGATTTGATTCTGTGTTTTTCCGAGCCCGGTGATGTAGTCCTTGACCCGATGTGTGGCAGCGGTACGACGTGCGTCATGGCAAGAAAAAATTATCGCAATTTCATCGGCATTGAAATCAGTGAAGAATACTGTCAGATTGCCCGCAAAAGACTGGAAGTGGAAGTTTATCCCCAACAGGAGCGATTGTTCTAAAAATGCAGTTACAACAAAGCATCATTGATGATATCGAGATTGCATCACAACGATTAAGTAATCTCGTCACTTCCTGGGATGGGAAAGAAAGTATCTTAGAACTCAAAGCAGCCAACTATAACTGGCGGCAAATGGAATGGTGGTCGTTTTATTTTGAGTATTTGTGTTTTCAAAAATTAAGAGAGTATTTTCAAATACCCGGTGATCGTTTTGGGAGGGTAAAAACTGCTTCTTTTGACCTCAAAAGAACCATTAATTGGGACCTTAAAGCCAAGGCAATAAAATCCGATGACCATCGTTCAATTCTCAATGATATGGCTGCCATACAGCGATCAATTGAACACTACGGTGCTCATGGATTGATCATTGGATTATGCGATGTGGAATATAACGACAAAAATCGTACATTCCAAAATTGGCATGAGCAGCTTAAAGGTGGCAAATCTAAATACGAGATTGAACGCATACAGCGCACCAGCATTTCGCGGTACCGCAAAACTCGGGCTGACTTATTGGAAATTCTTTTCCTCGTCATAAACAGAGAAAACGAGCAGTTTTTGGAAATTTATCATCAGGGCAGAAACAGTAACGGTCAGCCGCGCCCTCCAAAATATATGCTGAATTACGATAAGGTTGAGAGATTTTTGGTAAAAAGATTGTCTTTTCCTGATCCAGTATGAGTGGCCCAAAATTTTCTCTCCGCCACCTGCTGCTGGAGGCGCGCAACCGGCTGGATTACCCCCTGCGCCAGTTTTTCCGCTGGAGGCGTTCCGGATTTCGTATCCGGCCGCGCCCGGCGGATGACCCCTTTGCCGCCCTGCCGCCCCAAGACCGCTCCCGCGCCGCCGAACTGGCCGCGCGGCTGGCGCGCCAGTATCATCTGGAAGATTTTGCCAGCCAGACCACCCCAATCAACTACCGCGAAAACCTGTTTTACCTGCACCTGCTGGAAAGCGCGCTGGATGCCAGCGCAATCAGCCTGCCCGATTCGATCCGCGCCGCCGATATCGGCCCTTCGCATTGGTTCTATGTGCAGGCGCTGGCCGCTCTGCTGCGCTGGTGGCGCACGCCCCAACCGCGAGAGATTGACCTGCAAGGCTACGAGATTGACGCCTACCGCGTCTATGCCGACCTGCACTCGCGTTACGATCACGCCCTCGGCCACATGCGCGGCCTGCCCGGCGTGACCTACATCCCGCGCGGCTTCAGCACCCAGCCGGACGCTTTTCACCTCATCTTCATGCTGTTCCCATTTGTGTTCAGCAAAGACCACCTTGAATGGGGCTTGCCCGGCAGTCTCTTCCAGCCGCGCGCCCTGCTGCAAGCCGCGTGGCAAAGTTTGCAGCCCGGCGGCCTGCTGGTCATCGTCAATCAGGGCGAGGCAGAACATGCCGCCCAGCGCGCCTTGCTGGAAAGTGAGGGCATCCCCATCCGCGCCGCTTTCCGCCATGATCCTTTACTCTTCCGCTACTCGCTCGACCGTTTTGTGCTGACCGCCTGCCGCCATGCCGGATAACCCCGCCCTGTCCGATTCCCTACGCGCCAGCGCCGCTTACCTTGCCGAAACCATCGGCCCGCGCCCGGCCGGCAGCCCCGCCGAAAGGCAGGCGCAGGACTGGCTGGCCGACCAAATGAAGGGGCTGGGTTACCGCTGCGAATGGCAGGAATTCGCCTTTGCGCCGCTGCCGTCCTTTTTCCCGTATTACTCGCTGGCCTCGCTCTGGCTGATGGCCGCGCTGTTGCTGCTGCCGGCCCTGCCGTGGCCGGCCGTTTTTGCCCCGCTGTGGGTCAGCCTGCTGCCGAATTTGAGGATGGGACTGCAATACCGCCTGCCGCGCACGGCGCGCAGCCAGAATCTGCTGTGCCTGCCGGAACACAGCAAACCGGAGGAACTCGACCTGCTGCTGGTTGCGCATGTGGATACGGCACGCGCCCTGCCATACGCGGAGGGCATCCTTTACGCCCTGCGGGTCAACCGGCATGCCATCCTCACCCGCGCGGCGTGGATTGCGGCTTTTTTCGGCGGGCTGGTCATTTTGCAGATGCCCATTCCGTCCGTGCTGATCGGACTGGCGGCTGCGCTGATCAGCCTGCTCGGCGCAGCCTACATCGCATTGGATTATTACGACCAGCGCGGCGGCAATGGGGCTTTTACGCCCGGCGCGAACGACAATGCTTCCGGCGCGGCGGTGCTGCTGGAAGTGGCGCGCTGGCTGGCGGATCAGCCTGAACTGCGGCGTCAGGTGGGCTTCCTGTTCACCGGCGCAGAGGAAACCGGACTGTTCGGCGCGCGCCACGCCGCCGCTGAATTAAAAACCTTGAACCAATCTCTGCGTGTGTTGAGCGTGGATATGGTGGGCAGCGGCGAGAGCCTGCGCATCTTCAGCGGCGTGCGCGGCTGGGGGGCATTCTTCACCGACCCTGCCCTGAACCGCCAATTGCAGGCGGCTGATCCGGCTGCCCGCCTCTATCTGGCCGAGCGGCGCAGCGGCGATTTTGAGCCGTTCGTGCGCGCCGGTTTCCGCGCCAGCGGCATCGAAAGCGGCGGCACACCCACTTTCTGGCGCGCCTATCACAGCCGGCGCGATGACCTCTCTCTGCTGGATAACGGGCGCATGGCGCAAACCTGCCAGACCCTCCGGCGCTGGATCGAGCAGTCCCTGCAAGGCGGATGAAAAAAAATTTTCACCGCATGAGAGGGGAAATTTTCATTACTCTGCCAGCCCCCCGCCCCGGCCGTGCGGGAGACCGCCACGCCGCCTGCGGCGGCTCGCGGTGACGTATACCATGTCATTCCGAACGAAGCGACACTTGCACCTGCACTGCCTACGGTGCAGTGCAGGTGGAAATCTCCCACACTGCGTTGGGTAAAGGGCAGGCGGGAATCTCCCGCCCAATCTGCTGCAACGGCCTTGCGGGAGACCGCCGCGCCGCCTGCTCACCCGAACAATTCGCGAATGGCGTCGTCGGCGCTGCGCGAAGGCGGCTGTGCGCCGCGCAGTTCCTCGAAAAAGCGCAGGTCGTAGCGGCGCGAACGCACCACAATCGGCAGACTGACCCCCCAGCCCAGCAGCAGGGCTTCCTCTTTGGGCTGCAAACGCGCCAGCATCCCGCGCAGGGCATCCCGCCCGGCCAGCCCGGAAAGCACCGCGCTGATATCGGCCTCATCGCCCAGCCACGCGCTCACCCGCGTGCCCAGCTGCGACATGACCTCGTCGTAAATCTGCGAGGGGCGCTGATCCACAATCAGCAGGGTGACGTAGTACTTACGCATCTCGCGGGCAATGGCGGCAAAGGCGGTCTGGGCGGCCATCTCGCGGTTGAGCAGTTTGTGCGCTTCTTCGATCACCACCACCAGCGGGCGCGGTTCGGGGTTGTTCTGCGGGTGAGAGCGGTAGGCGTTGGTGCGCTTTTCCCATTCCTCGCGGATGCGGCGGGTGATCAGGTTGGTTACCAGCAGGTAGTCCAGATCGGTTTCGTGGTCACCGAACGAGAGGATGACGTGCTTATTCTGATCCTTATCAACTAGTAATTTGATGATCTCGGCCAGACTGTCCTGCGGCGGGTTGGGGACGATGTAGGGCTTGTTGAACAGACGGGTTAGTTTCTGGTGCAGGCCCTCGGCGGCCATCACATTCACCCCGGCGTGATTTGCCCAAAAGGCCACGCTGTCGGCAGCCGGCACTTTCTTGCCGGTCTCCGGATCTTCCTCCATTGCCCCGTTGCGCATCTTCTTGAACTCGCTGAACCAGTTGCGCCCAAAACTCTGCCACAGCGCTTCCAGTGTGGCGGGGGTGGTTTCGCGCAGGTTGAGCTCGCGGGTCAGCATCTCAATATCTTCCGGCAAAATGTCGCTTTCTGCCAGTGTCAGGGTGAAATCGGGCGATTGGCCGCGAATCGAGGCCCCGGCCCCCAGCCCGACCACCCGCACGCGCCCCGGAAAGCGGGTTTTCAGGCCGGGCACCACCTCTTTGGTGTCCGAGGCAATGTCATCGTAGGCGTATTCGTTGTGCATATCAAAGACCAGCGTGGCGGCCTTGTTGTACTCAATCAGCCCGGCCAGCAGCAGGCGGGTTAGGAAGGATTTGCCCGTGCCGGTTGCCCCAAAAATGCCGGAAGACCGCTGGACGAATTTTTCCAGATCGAGCGGGATGGGCAGGTTCTGCTCGCGGGTGTAGCCGATGACAAAATTGCGCGGGCTGGGCTCACCAAAGATATTGGCCACATCCTCGGCGCGCGCTCCGCGCACCAGCGCATGGTGGGCCGGCACGGTCTTGACCGGCTGGGGCTGCAGGCCGCTATCATCGGGGTGCTGGCTGCGCCAATGATCGTATTCGGGCGAAGCCGGGTCAGGGCCGACTTCCTGCATCAGCGCCGGCAGCACCTGCAGGTTGGTGAACAGGGTTTGCCCGTGCAGCAGGCGCGCCACCTGCGGCGGAAGGCGGTTTTCGCTCTGCTCATCGGCAAAGCGCGGGTTGGTACTGCCCAGCTGCAAATCGGTCACCGTGCCGTAAAAACGCCAGTCGCCGCTTTCGATGACCACAAACGAGCCTTCCTTGACTTCCTGCGGCGGCACGGTCAGGCGCACACTGAGCGAATCTTTCAGGCTGCCGCCGACCACATAACCGAGCGGTTTTTCGGGTGCGTTTTCGGGGTTGTAAGTCATGTTCGTTTCCTCCCGCTATCCGTCAGGACAGGTTGACATCGCCGATGGCGCTCAGCACGCTCATCAGGCGGTCGTAGTCATCGCGCAGCAGGGTGACCAGTTCACGGGTCACCGCTTCCACCCAGCCGGGGCTGCCGTGGGCGTGGTGCATCTGGCCGGCCTGTTGAATGTGGGCCGCCAGCAGTTCGGCCTGCGGCAGATCTTCGGCGCGCAGGATGTGGCGGAGGTAGCCGAACCGCCCGCTGCCGGTGAAGGCAATCACCTCCGGCGGCATGCAGGTGAAAATTTCATCCAGACTGAGCGGCGGGCGCGGCGGCAGCAGGTGGCTGATTCGCCCGTTCTGTGCATAACCCACGAAAATCACGCCGATCTCCACCGGCACATTGCGGTTGTTGCGGTTATCCAGCAGTACATCCTCCGACACATTGTCGCTGGTGATCAACTGCCGGATCAGGCCGTCATCCTCGATCTGGATATTGTGAATCAGGCCGTAGATTTGCGTCCCATCCGCCAGCGGAATGCGCACCATGCCGCCGAACACCGGCACGTTCAACTCACTGGCGCGGCAGCCGATCACACAATCGCTGGTCGTCGAGCGCAGCAATCGTCCGATTTGTAAAGAAGCAGTCATGGTTTTCTTACCTCCCGCCTAACGATTCTCTTTGTGATACTGTTTGAAACTTTTATCCTCCACCTCCAGACCCATGGCGCGCATGGCGCGGGCAATCATCGTTTCGATCTGCTCTTTTTCCAGCCGGCTGATCAGGGCGATCTCGTGGGCGCGGTGCAGGGCATAGGGGTAGGGTTTGCTGCCCATCTGTCGGCACTGCTGTAAGAGAGCAGCGTGCAGCGCATCCAGCAGGTCGGAATTTTGCGCCGTTTGCAGGGGAATTTCCACCCGCGCCAGATAGGGCTCAGAAGAGCCAGCACTGACATTCAGGTAAAAGAAACACGGCTGCAAGGCGGGGTCGTAATCGGCAAAGCGTTCGGCCATGCCGGATTGGATGGCAAACACCGCGCTGCGCTGACCCGCCCCCAGCAGCCGGGCAAAGATGACACGGTCGAGCACCCCGGCCAGCGGGCGGCGGCGAGCGGTTTCCTGCGCGGCGGAATTCTGTTCACCGGCCAGTTCCAGCAGGCGCACCACCAGATCGCTGCGCGGTTTGTCCACATATCCGGCGCTGACGACTCCATGCCGGTTGGTTTTCTGCAAGATGTTCAGGTAATCCCTGAGCAGCTGGTCGTATTGAGGGTTATCGCGCGGTTCACGGAAGAGTTCCAGCGGCCCGTCGGTGAGGGTGATGAGCGGCCGGGCTGACTCAGCGGCGGCGCGTTCGGCCAGCAGGCGGCGTTCGGTCAGGTCGCGGCGTAGTGCCACCACCTCTTCGGTCAGCGGCGCATCGGGGTTGTGCAGGTCTTCCAGCAGGTACAACTGGGTTTGGGTTTCTTCGCGCGGGGTGTGGGCTGTGCCGGGCTGGATGCGGAACAGGCCGGTGTTGATGACGGCAAATTCCACCGCATCGTGGCGGTTGGGGTTGACCTGCGAGCCGTCAGCGGCCAGCAGCAGGGGCATTTCGCCCATCACCGGCGCATCGCGTGCGGTATTCAGTTCTTCGTTCAGCGGCACGGCACAGCGCAGGGTGGAATCCGCCATGCGGGCATTTTCTACCACTGCGCGCAGCGTGTCGAGTTCGCCGGCAAAACGCTCAAGCAGTTTCAAAGCCTGCTCCAGCCGCTGGCGATAGACCTGCTGGTTCTGGCGCGCCTGCTGGCATTTGTCCAGAATTTGTCCCTGAACCTGCAAATAATTAACCGGCATCTTTTGATTCCTGAAAATCGAACATTTGTCTTATATTATACCGGAAAGAGCAGGGTAAGAATGTCGTTTTATCTTAAAAAATCAGGAAGTTAATTATTTTATCCGGCCAGGGCGAAATCGAAAGGCAAGAGAGCCGCTCCCGCCCCGCTTTCTCCATTAAAATTAAACCGATGTCCGCTTCCCGCACTTCTCCCCTGCGCTACCTGCTGCCGCGCCTTACGGAGTTCCTTTTCGCCGCGCTGCTGTTCGGGCTGATGAGCATTGCTCCGCGCCTGTTGAATCAGGATGGCGATACGGGCAGGCATCTGGCGGTGGGGCGCACCATTCTTGCCGCGGGGCAGATTCCGCGGGCGGATATTTTCTCTCACACCATGCACGGTCAGCCGCTAGCGCCGCATGAGTGGCTTGCGCAGGTCATTTTTGCGCTGGCCGAACAATGGCTGGGACTGAGCGGCGTAACACTGGTCACCGTGCTGGTGCTGGCAGCCGCTTTTACGCTGGTCTATGCGCAGGCACGGCGGCAAAGTGGCATGCCGCTGCTTTCCCTTTCGGTCACGCTGCTGGGTGTGGCGGCTGCCAGTTTGCACTTTCTGGCCCGGCCGCATGTGTTCACCATATTGTATACCGCCCTGTGGCTGGGACTGCTGGAACAATTGCGCACCGGAAGGCAGCGTTCTCTGCTCTGGCTTGGGCTGGTGATGCTGGTGTGGGCCAACACGCACGGCGCGTTCATCGCCGGCTTTGTGGTCTGGGCTGCCTTTCTGGTCGAGGGGATATGGGATGATGCCCGGCGCAGGCCTGTGCGCCTTTCATCCTTCAGCCGCGCTGTGCTGCTCGGCGGCGGCGTTGCGCTGGCGGCCTCCCTGCTCAACCCGGTGGGGGTGGGGGTGTGGAAAACCGCCTTTGACTTTTTGAGCAACCGTTATCTGGTGGGTCATACGCAGGAATACCTGCCGCCCGATTTTCAGCAGGCCGCGTTTTACCCCTTTCTGGCGCTGATCGGCCTTTCGGTCTGGCTGGCGGGTAGCCGGCGGGCAAACCTGCCGCTCGCCCGGCGCTTGCTGCTGGCCGGCTGGACGGTGATGGGGCTGTTCAG
The DNA here is from genome assembly GCA_040754815.1 of Chloroflexota bacterium. Classification (GTDB taxonomy): domain Bacteria; phylum Chloroflexota; class Anaerolineae; order Anaerolineales; family Anaerolineaceae; genus Bellilinea. Next base: position 13,899 of record JBFMBX010000012.1, on the reverse strand, counting down.
CGCGCGCAACATTCCGCTCTACGCCGTCATCGCCGTGCCGATTCTGGCGCAGGCACTGGCGGAAGAAGTGCGCGGGCGGAAGTGGGAGAAAATCGAAGCGGCCGTCGCCGCCATCGAAACCTCGCTGCGCGGTGCGCTGTGGCTGCCGCTCAGTACGGCGGTGTTGATTCTCGCCATGGCGTTTATGCCGGCGGTGCGCGAAACCAGCCGTTTTGACCCGCGGGTTTTCCCGACGGCAGCGGTGGATTGGATTGAACAGCACCCGCAAAGCGGCCGCATGTTCAATTACTTTCCGTGGGGCGGCTATCTGCTCTACCGCCTCTACCCGCAGTACCCCGTCTTCATTGACGGCCAGACCGATTTTTACGGCGAGGCGCTGACCCGCGAGTACGAGACGGTCATCACCCTTGCGCCGGGCTGGGAGGACGTGCTGGCGCGCTACGGCGTGGAGTGGGTAATCATCCCCTCCGCCGAACCGCTGCGGCCTGCCCTGCAAACGGACGGCTGGCAGGAAATCTACGCCGATTCAACCGCCGTCATCCTGCGGCGATAAGTGGGGGTCAGTCGGCCAGCAGGTAAGCGAGTATCCAGCGCGTGGTGGCCAGCAGCGCATCCAGATGCGTGCGCTCGTAGTGGTGCGAAGAATCCACCCCCGGCCCGATGAGTGCCACGCGCAAATCGGCGCCGCTGCGCAGCAGCGCACCGCCATCCGAGCCATAGTAGGGGTAAATATCCACCTTGTAGGGGATCTGATACTGATCGGCCAGCCGGCGCAGGCGGGTGCTGAGGGCGTGGTCGTACGGCCCGCCGGAATCTTTGACGCACAGCGTGGCGTGGTATTCATCGGAAGTCTGCCCTTCGCCGATGGCGGCCATATCCACCACCACCAGTTCGCCAACTTCGGGGGGAAAGCCGGTGGAAGCGCCGTGGCCGACTTCTTCGTAGTTGCTGATCAGCGCGTAGGTGGTCTGTTTGGGGCGCAGGCCGGCGCGGTGCAAAGCCTGAAAGGCCGCCACAATGCAGGCCACACAGGCTTTGTCATCCAGAAAGCGCGAGCGGATGAAGCCGTTTTGCACTTCCACGCGCGGGTCAAAGGCCACAAAGTCACCCACCTGAATGCCGAGCGCGCGGGTTTCCTCCGCGCTGCTGGTGCGGGCATCCAGCCGTACTTCCATGCTGGTTTCATCGCGCGGGGTGGAGGATACTTTTTCGCCGTATACATGCACCGAAGCCTTTTCCGGCAGCACACTGCCGCGGTAAGCCTTTCCATCCACCGTGAACACCGTGCAGCCCTCGGTCTCGATGGCGTTCCACGGTATACCGCCGATGCGCGTCAGGCGCAGGCGGCCGTTGGATTTGATTTCCTTGACCATCGCGCCGAGCGTATCCACATGCGCCGTCAGGGCGCGCGGCTGCAGGGCCTGTTCGCCGGGGAAGACGGCCAGCAGCGCGCCCTTGCGGGTGCGCAGGTAACTCAACCCCTCAATGGATTGCAGCGCGGCGGCGGTGTAAAGGATGGCGGATTCGGTAAAACCGGATGGGCTGGGGGTGTTCAGCAGGCCAGTCAGAAAGTCAACCAGTTCCTGTTCGTTGATTTCGGGGAGCGGGTTCATCTTTTTTCCTTTTTTCGGTCAGGTGTTCAGGCAGAAGCAGGGCCGGCGGGGATGCCCTCGAAGGCGGCTATTTTTTCCCGCCAGTTTTCGGGAATGGGGATGCTGCAATTCTTGTGGTAGTCAAAGGTGACCATTACGATTTCGGCGGTGGCTTTGACTTCGCCGGTTTGGGAGTTTTCGATGAGGTACTCGGTCTGAAAACTTTTGCCGCCCAGCCGGTTCACGCGCATCCCCACGCGGATGGGTTCGTTCAGTTGAATGGGGGCGCGGTAGGCAATGTGCACATCGGCCACAATCATGCCGAGGTTGAAAAAGTCCTTGCCATCAAACAGGCCGAGGTGCTGCACATAAGCCAGCCGGGTCTGTTCCAGAAAGGTCAGAAAACGGGCGTTGTTGACATGCCACTGCGGGTCGAGATCGCCGTAGCGAACGGAAATGGGGTAGTAGAAGTTGAAGTCGGCCATGCGCCAATTTTACCGGAATTGTATAAAATTTGTCCAGCAAGCGCAGAATGTCAACTGGAATGGTGACCTCTGTCACTTGCACCATCACAGGGATTTTCATAAACTGAACATATAACCAGAGTATTCCTACCCAAATTGCATATTGAGGATTGACTGCCATGCAAATTACAAGACAGGCCGATTACGCCCTGCGAGCCATGTACTATCTGGCCAAACTGGCGCCCAACCAGCGCGCCGCAACCAGTCAGATTGCCGAAGAACAGCGCATACCCCCTTCCTTTCTGGCGAAAATTATCTCTCAGCTTTCGATTGCGGGTTTGATTCACACCTCCCGCGGTGCGCACGGCGGCGTGACGCTGGCGCGTCCGGCCGACGAAATCAGCATTCTGGAAGTGGTGGAAGCCATTGACGGGCCGATTGCGCTGAACGAGTGCACCTACTCGAAAGACGCCTGCCCCTTCGGTGAGGACTGCCCGATTCGCCCGCTGTGGTGCGAGGCGCAGGATGAACTGGTGGAAAAACTGCGCACCACCACCTTTGGAGCCTTCGTTAAAACCGCCGCCTGACGGCGGGCAGCGGCCGGGGGTAGTGCTGTGCCGCAAGGGTTAACCCTCAACCGGGGCTGGTTGCTGGTGCTGAAAGACGGCCGTGTGGTGGTGGATTGGGGAGACAATATCTTTCAGGACCTTGCCAGCGGCCAGTTTATCGAATCGGTTGATTTAATCGGCAGCCGTGCGATTGGGGATGACGAACTGGCGTGGCTGAAACGCACCGGTCAGGTGCTGGATTACGATGCCGCACAGGTGTTTCTGGGCAGTCTGCCCGAACGGCGGCGCAATCCGCTGGATTGAAGTTTGCCGGCAGGTTCATTCCCTGCCGCGCAGAGTTTGTTCCAGTTCATCCAGCGGCAGGCGCGAGGTCATATCCAGACTGAGGGGGGTAACCGCCACCTGTTTTTTCAACCGCATGACGAAAACATCGCTGTCCGGCTCAATTTCCTCCGGCTCCACCCGGATGATGAAATCCACGTCCGCCGGGCTTTCCAGCCCGTCTTTGCGCCTTGAAACGGGGAAGAAGTAACGCTGGCGGCTCTGACGGGTGACGCGCCAGGGCGTCTGCGGCGTGGCAGAAGCCGGCACCTCCACTTTGAGCACGTCCACATCCGGCTGGGGGGGCAGGCTGAGCAGTTTTTCGGCAAAATAGGCGGTAAAGTAAGCCGCGGCAGAAAAATCCACCTCGCGGGAATGGGAGTAGTATTCGCCGCTGGGCAGTTCGAGGGAGACCGCCAGCGCCGGAATGCCAAAACTGGCAGCCTCGAAGGCTGCGCCCAGCGTACCGGAAACGGTGATGCCGCTGCCCACATTTTCTCCGTAATTAATGCCGGAAACCACCAGATCGGGCTTCACCGGCATCAGGTCGAGAATGGCAAACATCACCGTTTGGGCGGGCGAACCGCCGATGGCGTAGGCCGTCCACATCTGGCGGCCGATTTGCAGCGAGCGGGGTGTGATGATGCCGTCGGCCTGCAGGGGGTGGCTGCGCCCGGCGCCGCTGTACTGATCGCGCGGGGCGGCGACGGTCACAAAGCCCAGCCGCGCCAGTGCCTCGGCGGCGGCCCACAAACCGGGTGATTCAATGCCGTCGTCATTGGTCAGTAAAATTTGTTTGCGAGGATTGCTCATGGAAGGGATTTTACTATAAGATGCCCAACTGAAACAGAGAACCGCCCTTGCGGGCGGTTTCTGCCTTTCTTTGGCTGCGGCAACCTTTATCGGGAACCGAGGAGGGATGCCGCAGCCATACGCTTACTACTACTATCTGCCATTTTCAGCATCACCTCCTCTTCGTTAGGATGGCGACTGTTGAGGTGGTGCGAGCCACCGTGAATGTGTTTTGAGTATGGCATAAACCGGTTGAAAAGTCAAGGATGATATGACAGGATGTAACAGGATAACCGGTTGAATACCTCAACGAAGAGGATCATTGCCTTAAGCCCGTTCAGGGGGTTGATTCCTGTCGTCAATTTGAATCTATCCCAATGATATAAAAAGAATTGCATTTGAAAGAAGCACGAGGTAGGGCAGAATATGATGAAGTTTTTGCACAATTTTGGGTAGCGCAAGGTCGCTGCTCAGCAAGCCTCCCGTCACAATCGCAGCCACAAAAATAATGGCTGTAACGACTACCATCCAGACTTGCGCCGAATCCAGTGGGTTAATGCGCTGGGTCTTATACACCGTTACACCCATGAAACCAAACACACCCACCGATACCAGTTTGTGAATGGTGAAAACGATCAGATTGTAAGGTTTGCCTGAACGGCTCAGTAAGAAACCCAGCGTAAAAATAACCACAAACGATAACACCAACAAGCCGATTTTCACAAAGGTTGTATTCATTTTTTCATTACCTCGAATTTGTGTGGTTTGGGTTGAAAATTCACAACAGTTCTGGGGCTACCAGCACCACATTGCCGGTTACCTGACCGCTTTCCAGTAAAGCATTCGCCTGAGCCGCTTCCAGAAGCGGGTAAGTTTTTTCGATGATAGGCCGGATTTTGCCCTCTTCCAGCAGTTTCAAGAGGGTCGCCCAATCTTCCAGATAGGGCTTTTGATTTCCTAAAAAGTAAGTGGAGGTACCGTATAACTTTAACCGCTTGCCGCTGAGCAACAGATTGGGACTCAACATGGTCCTCAAGACCTGAAAAAGCGTTGAGAAACTATCCGGCTCACCAAAACTCACCAGCCGGCCGCCGCGTCGCAACACCGATATCCCTCTCCGGATGTAGTCCATGCGGGTCATTCCGCTGATGACTGCATGAAGGCCATCCGGTTCGGCGCGGTGGACGACTTCTACAAAATCCTGTGTGTGGTAATCCATGGGTATGGCCCCATACCGGGCAAGGATGGCGTGCTTGTTCTGCGAAGCAAGCGCGTACATTTTCAGTCGGGCAAGCTGCCCCAGTTGTAAGAGCGCAGTTCCAATTCCACCACTGGCGCCAATCAACAATACCCGCTCATCCGCTTTGACCGCGGCAAAGCGATGAAGGGTCTGATAAGCCACCAGATAATTCAAAATGAGGGGGACAACTTCAACAGGATTGAGTCGGTTCGGAACGGCAATTAAGCGGGCGCTCTTCCAGTAAACGTACTCACTGTAACCACCAACCACAGTCAACGCCCCCACCTGATCGCCAAGCGCAAATTCGTGCACGCCCTCTCCGATGGCATCCACAATACCCACAATGGCATAACCGGGCACGAAGGGAATTTTCTGTCCCAGCGGTGTGCCGGTATATAATGCCTCACCGGTACGAACGGTGATATCGGGCCTGCTCACCGCTGCCGCCAGCGTGCGGATGCGCACTTCACCGGCCGCCGGCTGGCGCAGATCGTTCTCGGCGATGGCCAGCACCTCGGGCCCGCCGTGTCGGGTGACAACTACACTTTTGTATCTCATTTCATTCTTCTTTCAGCAGGCGAGGGGAATCGGTTTTTATGCCCTTCCAAAAAATTTCAAATCCCTGGCGCACGATTTCTTCATACCCCTCAAATGCCGGCTGCCTTTTGATGTGGTTAATGACGGCCACAATATCCTGATAAAGGATATCTCCAATCAGCCCAAGGGAATATGGTTTGATACAACCTTCGGCGAGACCTTTTTGGATCGCGTTGTAGTAATAATCGAAGAAACTGCTCGATTCTAAAACGGCGGCTTCGGAAATCAGACCGGTATCTCTCACCTGTTGAAGGTACTGGAAGGCGGGCATGTGTTCGATGAACCACTCAATGGTGCCACGCCAGATGATGTAAAAAGTTTCCTCGCAGGAAAGGTAGGGATTGAGCATCGAACGGATATATTCGGATTGTTCTTTGCCAATCTGGATGGCCAGCTGGTCGAGCAGATCCTGTTTGGTGGGGAAGTACAAGAATAAAGTGCCGGCAGCAATGTTTGCTTCTCTGGCAATTTCCGCAGTGGATGTATTGGTCACGCCTTGTCTGGCAAATAAATGCAGGGCTGCTTTCAGGATCGTTGCTCTTTTTTCGAGGGCAGGGGTACGCCTCATTAAAGGGTTTATTCCTTTCGATTAATACTGACTGACTACTCACTCAGTATAATTTGATTCTTATTCCCTGTCAACCCCTTCCACAACAAAATCCGTAAGTTGGTTTTTCGGTTCAATTTAAGAAGAGGGTGGCTTGCACCGGCCTGCCTGCCTTGCTACAATACAAACATGACCCAAACTCTCCAGCGTTTGCGCTTTCCGCTGGCAGTCGGCCTGCTGTTGACCCTTTATGCCGGCTGGCTGTTGTGGGGTTCCACCGACCCGTGGGAGCGTTACTGGGTGGGCAGTTTATCCATTGTGATTGCCGGCGCTTCGGCGGCGGGAACGGCCGGCTGGCTGTACGGTGTGGTTCAACCGCCAGCGCGCCGCGCTTATCGCCTGCTGGCCTTGGGGCTGGGCATTTGGGCGTTCAATGATCTGCTGCGCATGGTCATGCTGGCGCTTCAGCCGGATTTCTTACTGCGCCCCAATGTGTGCGATCTCCTTTATCTGCCGGGGGCTTTGCTGATTGTGGCCGGCCTGATCAATCTGCCGCGCCCGCAGCCTTCTTCCGGCAGCCGCATGAGGCGCTGGCTGGATATTGCGCTGACCTCACTGGCATCCTTCACCCTGATCTTCCTGCTGGTCATTCAGCCGGCACTGAACGCACCGCCAGCGAACGGCAACCCGCTGGGTGTTTTATATCCGCTGGCCGATCTGGCCCTGCTGCTGCTGGTGGTTGATCTCATCCTGCTCAGCGATGCCCGCCGCAGCACTCTGCCGTTTGGCTGGCTGACGGCCGGGCTGGTGATTTATACGCTGACCGATCTCTTGTACGCCACCGCCTTGCGGCAGGGCAGTTATCAAATCGGCGCCGCCACCGATTTGGGCTGGGCGGTGGGTGATGCCCTGTGGCTGGCGGCACTGCTGCAAACGCCGTTTGCCGTCGCCGTCCTTTCCCCCGCCGCTGTGCGCCGCCTGCCGGGCAGAGGCTGGCTGCAAGGCGCTCTGGTGCGCCTGCAGAATTTACTGCCCATTCTGGCGGTACTGGTTTTGGGCTGGTTCGTACTGCTGGAATGGCAAATCTCCCGTCAGTTCAACCAGCCGGTGGTGGGGGTGACGGTTCTGCTGGCGCTGGGATTAATCGCCCGGCAGGGGCTGGTGACCGGCGAGGTGGAGTATGAGCAGTACGCCGGGCTGGTTAAAAGTGTGGCCGAACCGGCCTTTATTTGCGATGAAAACGGACGGCTGACGCTGGTCAACCCGGCGCTTTCCATGGCCAGCGGTTACAGCGAGGCCGAATTGATTACCCGCACACTGGCAGACCTGCTGCCCGACCCCCCCGGTGCCTATACCTGGCCGGATCTGGCAAAGAGCGAACATAACGGCGAAGCGCAGGGCTGGTCGGGCGAAACGCTGTTGCGGCGGCGCGATGGCGAGCGTCTGCCGGTCTTCCTGTCCCTGCGGCCGGTCATTTCATCCAGCAGCCGGCGCTGGATGATTGCCGGCACCGCTCACGACCTGAGCCTGCAAAAACGCCAGCAGGCGGCCTTGCAGGCTGCTTACGAGCGCATTGCCGCCGACCGCGCCGAACTGGAACGGCTTAACCGTGAACTGGAACAGCGCGTTGCCGAAAAGACCGCCGACCTGAGCCACGCCTACCAGCAGCTGGAGGCGCAAAACCGCCTGCTGCGCGAGCTTGACCGCCTCAAGTCCGATTTTGTTTCGCTGGTTTCTCACGAACTGCGCGCCCCGCTGACCAACATCAAGAGCGGCATCGAATTGCTGATGTACGGCACCCGCCCGCTTTCCGGCCGCAGCAGTCAGATTCTCTCTCTGGTGCAGGCGGAAATCGAACGCCTGACTCATTTTGTGGAAACCATCCTTGACCTTTCGGCACTGGATGCCGGTAAACTGCCGCTTTACCCGGCGCCGCTGCCGGTCAGCCGGATTTTTACCGCTCTGCAAAATCAGATTGCCCACCTGCCGGATGCCGAACGGGTGCGCTGGCTGCTGCCGCAGGATTGCCCGGCAGTACTGGCCGACGAACAGGCGCTCACCAGCGTCCTCTTTCACCTGCTCGATAATGCCTTCAAATATGCTCCGCAGGGGGAGATTGAGGTTTCTGCCGGCGCGGAAAACGGCCGGTTGTGGCTGAAAGTGCGCGATCACGGCGCAGGCCTGCCGCCGGATGCACTGCCGCATCTTTTTGAGCAGTTCTACCGCCACGACAGTCAGGATAACCGCACCATATACGGCCATGGACTGGGTTTATACATCGTGCGAAGGCTGATCGAAGCCATGCAGGGTGAGGTGGCCGCCGAAAATCACCCGCAGGGCGGGGCCTGTTTTACCTGCTGGCTGCCGCTGGTGGAGATGAACGAGCCGGAAGGCCCGGCGCAAGAGGAGGGACAGGAAAGATGACCAAGATTCTGGTGGTAGATGACGATCCGACCCTGTTGCGTTTTTTGCAGGATTTTTTGCGTGAAGAAAAGTACACCGTCATTGCGGCGGCCAACGGCAACGAAGCGCTGCGGCTGGCCTACCGCGAACATCCCGATCTGGTGGTGCTGGATGTGATGATGCCCGGCATGGACGGCTGGGAGGTGACCGCGCGCCTGCGGGAGATGTCCGATGTTCCCATCATTCTGCTGACTGCCAAGAGTTCCGAGGCCGACAAACTGCGCGGTTTTGGTCTGGGGGTAGATGACTACCTGACCAAGCCGTTCAGTTTTGCCGAGTTGAACGCGCGCATTCAGGCCGTACTGAACCGTGCCCGTCACAAGCCGCTCACCGAGCGAAACGTGCTGCAAATCGGCGATCTGGAAGTGGATCTGGACCGCCGCGAGGTGCGGCGTGAGGGTCAGCCGCTGGCGTTGACGCCGACCGAGTTCCGCCTGATGGAAGTGCTGGCGCGCAATGCCGGCAAAGCCGTTGCCGAAACCGACCTGGTGCGGGAGGTGTGGGGCGCCTACCGGCAGGAAAACACCACCACCGTGCGGCGTTATATCTTTCTGCTGCGTAAGAAAGTTGAGCCACAGCCGGACGAACCGCGCTACATCGTCACGGTACGCGGTTACGGCTACCGGCTGGAAGGGGGGTAAAATTATACCCTGCCGGTTAAGTCCGGCAGGATTCCCATTCATTCGGAGGTGAACTTTTGGATATTCGCGCCTATAACCGCGAGGCATGGAACCGGCAGGTTGCCCGGCAGAACCCGTGGACGGTGCCGGTGAGCAGTGAAGAGGTGGCCGAGGCACGACGCGGCAACCTGCGGATTTTACTCACCCCCACCCGCTTTGTACCGGCAGAGTGGTTCCCCCCGCTGGCAGGCGCCGATGTGCTGTGTCTGGCTTCCGGCGGCGGGCAGCAGGGGCCGCTGCTAGCGGCCTGCGGCGCAACGGTGACTGTGCTGGATAATTCCCCCGCCCAACTGGCCCAGGATCAACTGGTGGCCGAGCGCGAAGGGTTGGAGCTGCGGCTGGTGGAAGGCGACATGCGCGACCTGTCCGTTTTTGAGGATGCTGCCTTCGACCTGATCGTGCATCCGGTCTCCAACATCTTTGTCCCGGATATCCTGCCGGTCTGGCGCGAGGCTTACCGGGTGCTGCGCCGCGGCGGGGTGCTGCTGGCCGGTTTCAACAACCCCCTGCTCTATCTGTTCGACTTTGACGAACTGGATCGGGGCCGGCTGGTGGTGAGGAACAAACTGCCCTATGCCGACCTGACTCATCTTCCCCCCGAAAAATTGCACCAATTTATGGAAGAAGGCTTGCCGCTGGAATGGAGTCACTCGCTGGACGAGCAGATCGGCGGCCAGCTGGCGGCCGGCTTTGTGCTGACCGGCTTCTACGAGGATATTGACCCCACCAGCGTGCTGGGGGAGTACATTCCCTCGTATATTGCCACCCGCGCGGTAAAACCATGAGCGAAACGGAAAAGTCCTCCCCTCTGCGGGTAGTCGTGGCTTCGCAGAACCCGGTCAAAATCGAGGCGGTGCGCCGTGGATTCGAGCGCATGTTCCCGCAGGCCGGGTTACTGGTGCTAGCGGTGAGCGTGCCCAGCGGTGTCAGTCATCAGCCGCTAAGCGATGCCGAAACGCTGCAAGGCGCGCTCAATCGCGCCCGTGCGGCGCGGCAGATGGCGGCGGAAGCCGATTTCTGGGCAGGCGTGGAAGGCGGTGTGGGAGAGCAGGGCGGCACGCTGAGCGCGTTTGCGTGGGTGGTGATCCTCTCGGCGGAGCGCTGCGGAAGAGCGCGCAGTGCCGCCTTTGACCTGCCCCCGGCGCTGGCGGAGATGATCCGGCAGGGTGTGGAGCTGGGCGAGGCCGATGACCGGCTGTTCGGTCGGCAGAATTCTAAGCAGCAGAACGGCGCGGTGGGTCTGCTGACCGGGGATGTGATTGACCGCGCCGGTTACTACGAGCAGGCGGTGGTGCTGGCGTTAATCCCGTTCAAGAATCCGCATCTGTATCCGGCGGGCGGGAGTTGCGACTAGTCTAGTTTAGGGGAGCACCTTTGGTACGTCCCATCCAATCCAGGTTTTCCAATTCACTGAACTGTTCCTTGAAGATGCGATAATAGAACAACTCTTCTTTGGAATTGAGAACCCAACCGTTGGGTAATTGTCGTTCCCTTTGGAAATCGGTATCGCTGGTGTGATGGTCGGCATATTCCTCAATCAGGTTTTTCACGCCAGCTCCCTGCCAAAACTTGGCTTTAGGTCTCCACAGCACCGAGCCCGGCAGCAAATCTTCCACAGCCCGGCGTAATATCCATTTTTCGATGATTTCACTCCCGCGCCGGTAAAGTTTGAATTGGGGCGGAATGCGCAGCGCGAAATCCACAACGTCCGGATCGGTGAAAGGTACCAGGGGAAGTATGCCATTTGCCTGGGCGCATCGGTCAACCCGTTGCAAAGCAGTATTATGCAGACGCATGAGAATGTCTTCCAATTCAGCCGGAAGATTTTCTAACGGTAGAGACTTGAGATACTCGTAACCGGCAAACAGTTCATCGCCGGCTTCACCGGAAAGCACGGTCTCGGTATAATCAGAAGCCATTTCCGCGGTCAGGTAGTTTGTTATCGAAGAACGCACCAGCAAAGCGTCAAATGACTCCAGATGGTAGATGACTTGAGGCAAAACATTGAGCATCTCTTCCAGCGTTACAATACGTTCATGGTGAACTGTATTGAGATGAGATGCCATTTGACGGCCATATTCCAGATCTTCTGCGCCTTTAACACCGCTGACAAAAGAATGCAGATTGCGAAGATGAGGTCTGGTGAGAGCCGCAATGGCTGAAGAATCCAGTCCGCCGGAAAGCCAGCAGCCCACCTCGTTACCGATAATTCGGCGAAGAATAGCTTGCTCCAGCCGCAAACGTAAACCGGTAATTAAGTTCTTTTCATCAGCATCCTGAAATATTTTGAAACCAAATTTTTTGTAACGGCGAAACCCCTTACTTGGGGTGTAAATCGTTGCGGGCGGGAATTCGTGAACATTTTTGGTTACGGTGAGCAGCGATTTTACTTCCGAAGAAAAGACAAGGATATCTCCCAATCTGCCATAGTATAAAGGTTTAACCCCTAATGGATCCCGGGCGAGGAGTAATTCTTCCCCAATAATGGTTGCCATCGCAAATGGTTTTTTGGCGGAGGTAAGCAATTCCTCCTCTGGCAAGGGGACAAATACACCGTCCCAAACAGATTGTTTTTCTAAAGTGGGTGGAACCGGTTGATTTTCTATCGCGTGCCAGCACGCATACAGGGTTGTACGATGGTTGTTAATTATCTTTTTATTGTGTTTGCCGCGGTGGGCAATTTTTTCACTCACGCGAACAACGGTATCCTGTTCGCCAGGCCTGGCAATGCCTGCAATACCTGCCATGATTACACCTCCTGTGCTATTTGATTTTGGATAATGGTTTTTATAACCTGAAACACAGGAGGAGTCAAATCAAGTCAATTGGCGGGGCAGCCTTCGCCCTTATCCCAGCTTTCGATGTTCCACAACACGCTGCGCGCGCCGGCGTCCATTTGAACGCCGCACACCTGCGGGCTGGCAAGGGCAATTTGCAGGCGGAAAAAGAGCGGCAGGGCGGGCAGTTCGTCCAAAAAAGTCTGCTGAACGGCGCGCTGGGCCTGCAGGTAACCCGCTGCATCGCGCGGGTCGGCCAGCAGGGCCGCCGCGCATTGGGCATCGTAAGCCGGGCTGCTCCAGCCGGTGATGTTGGTGCCGACCCAGCCGTTGGCGGCGCTGGGAATCTGCGCGCCGGTAAACAGGCTGCAGGGCGGGGTGGTGCGCCCGGACTGCCACGCAAACTGCGCCAGATCGAAATTGCGCCCGAACAAAGCCCCCTCCGGGCCGGGGGCATAAAGTTCAAAGGGTTCAACCAGTCTGAGGGTCACCCCAATGCCGCAGGCATTGAGCATCCCGGCAATCAATTCGGCGGTCATCTGATGCAGGCGGTCGGGGGTGGTGCGGTATTCCAGCACCAGCGGGGTGTCGTTCAGCACATTGACCACGCTGGCGGCCGTGCGCGGCGTGGCCGGGTCGCCATCGAAATCGCGCCAGCCGGCTTCATCCAGCAGGCGTTTGCCCAGTTCGGGGTCGAACGGCGGCGCGTTCAGGTCGGCAAAGGCAAAGGGGTGAGCAGGCGGGAAAAAGCCGTTCGGCACAGCCGAATAGCCGTAGAGCAGCCGGTCCACCAGTGCCTGACGGTCAATGCAGGCGGCAATCGCCTGCCGGGTGCGCACATCGCCCAGCAGGTCTTGCCGGTAACCGCCAAAGGGGGTGTAGCCGCCGTCGTAAGCCGCCGGGCGGATGCCGAAGGTGAGCTGTTCCCACGTGGTGGTGGGGGCAGCCTGAATCAGGGCGGCGTTCTTCTGCTGCAATTCATCCAGAATATATAACTGGCCTTCCCAGTCCACCGTGTCGTCCACAAAATCACACTCGCCGTTGGTCAGCGCGGCGATGTTGTTATCGGCCGGTTCGCCGAAGAAGCGGAAGGTGAGCAGGTCGAAATGCGGCAGGCCTTCGGCGGCGCGGAAGTAGTTGGGGTTGCGGCTCAGGCGGATGCTCTCGCCGGGCGTCCACGAGTCGATTTGGTAAGGCCCCCAGCCGAGCGGCTTGCGGTTGACTTCTTCATTTTGCAGCAATTCGGCGGCCGTGTAATTGCCCCAGGCGTGTTCGGGCAGGGGCAGGAAGAAGTGCATCGCATAATCGGCGGGCAGGTAGCCGGGAATGCCCTGCCATTCGACGGTAACTTCATCCACAGCGCGGTAAGCGGCCGTGCGCAGGGTCAGCCAGCGGGCGGCCGGGGTTTGCGGGTCGGAAGCGATGCGGAAGGCGAAGACCGAATCGGCGGCGGTGAGCGGCGCGCCGTCCTGCCAGAGCAGGCCGGCTTTCAGGCGGAAAGTGAGCGTCAGCCGTTCCATTTGCAGCGGCGAAACCCCGTCCCAACGGATGGCGCAGTCGGCCGAGCGGCAGCCGGCCGGCAGCACGCGCACGCCGGTATCCAGCACGGCCGGTTCTCCACTGGCATCCAGCACATCCTGCCCGCGCTCCACGGGGACGGTTTCGTAGGCCGCCCCGCCGTTTTCCGGCGAAGGCAGGCTTTCCAGAATCACCGGCCGGGGCTGGTAGCCGAGCGTATCCACCGGCCCGTCGTAGATGGCTTCCAGAATGTTCCACATGGCGCGCGAACCGCTACCGCCGTAGAGGTAGAGCGAGTTCGGTTCCTGCCCGATGCAGATGGTCAACTCGCGCGGCGGG
>JBFMBX010000011.1:0-72769 GCA_040754815.1 Chloroflexota bacterium | reverse complement strand
ATAGGGGGGCTAAGGGGGGGTGCGGGCGTAGCCTCGCCTTCGGCTTGCCGCCCACTGCCGTTAAACCAATCAAAATCATGATTTACATTCGGAAGGCCGGCCTTCATCCAAAGGCAAAACGCCAAACTGCTAACACACATGCCCACCTGGCAAGCATAGGTAAGCGGTCGTGAATCATGATTCGGACCTGAAAGAAAAAAGGGTAGGTCAAGCCTACGCCCGCAATGCTCCGCTAAACGCTCCGCTTGCGGGCTTCGACTTCACATACACACTCGCTCCGCCCTGCGCCCCTTACTCCGTGCGGGGCTTGGGCTACGCTCGACTAGGAAGGCCGGCCTTCATCCAAAGGCAAAACGCCCAACTGCCAGCACACATGCACCAGACCAGCATTGTTAGCAGTACCGGTCATGCTGCGCAAATATGCCGAATAAGCCAATACTGTTCGCTTACTTATCCCCAAAGCCAAAGCAATCTGACCGGTCGTATAACCTTGCGCAATCAGCGCCAAAACCTGCTTTTGTCGTCTGGTAAACTCAAACCGGCTAATTCGCCCGTCCATTGAAAGGCTTCACCTCATCCCAAATTTTTCTGGCCACACTCTCGCCCATCACCCTAACCAAAGCCTCGTAATCTAGCCGTCCAAAACAATCTAAAACATCCGCAAAAAAATAAGCCATATTGAAAGCCGGCACTTTCCCCCGCTCTCTTGCGTCCTTTACAAGGGATAACTGCGCCCTGTAAAGAATAGCAAGATTATCTAAAACTTCATCTTCACTGGAACAATTACGAAAAACCATTTATAGCCTCCTCAAAGTGGAATAGATGAACATCCATAAATTATCACATCCCCCATATATGGCACAAGTGACAATTGACACCCCCATATATGGTAGTAAAACTTCAAAGGGCTTGCACCTTGCGGAAACACCAGCACCCGCAAAGGACAAGCCCTTTTTTGAATAAGGTAAGGGGCGGGTTTCAAACGCCGTTGCTCCGCTCCGCTCCGCAATCGGCTAAACCCGCCCCTAAAACAATTCCGTTCGGCGGGCAAAGCCCGCCTCACTCTGCCCCCCCGCCTCAAACCCCCGCCCCCCCAAGGGGGGCTTCCCCTTGCAAAGCCTCGCATTCGGTCGCTTGTTGCTCCCTCATAACCGCTCGGCTTTGCGCCTCACGCCAAGAGCGGGACGGGCTACGCTCACCGGCGGGCTTCGCCCGCCGGTATGCGCTCCGCCCTGCGGCGGGCTTACGCCCGCCGCCCCGCTCTGATTGCCACGCCGCCTGACGGCGGTTCGCCGTGACATTTTCCTCGAAAACAGCCGGTTTTTATTATCCCCTGCTCACGCTATAATAGAAATGAGGGATTGATCAGGACGATTGAAGGGAGGGACAAATGGAAAACGAAAACCTGTGGCCGATTGCCCTGCAGGCCTTGCAGGCGCTTGGCAGCCATTACCGGTTGCCCATGGAGCAGATGATTGCGAAACTGGGACTGCCAGAATGGTGTACCGGCATTCTGTTTCCGGCTCTGTCTTTCGATCCGGAAGCAGTCACGGCTGCAAAGTTGCACATCCGCGCGGCCTACACCGCCGAAACGTTATACTCCCGGCGGCTGAACGAAGCAGCCGGACTGGGGCTGGTGGAAGAGGTGAAAAACCAGCCGGGGGCGTTCCGGTTAACACCCTACGGGCGTGAAGCGGCCGATAAGATCATTCAAGCGGCTTATGACTGCATGAGACAGTTGCAGCCGCTGCCTGCGGAAGAACTGGAAGGGCTGGCAGCGCTGCTCTACCGGCTGGTGGATGCCTGTCTGAAAGCGCCCTCGCCGCCGGGCAAGTGGTGTATTCAACTTTCGCACCGTCTGGATACCGGCGAGGACGCCCACGTGATCATTCGGATTGACCAGTATCTCAGCGACCTTTCCTCTTACCGGGATGATGCTCATCTGGCGGCGTGGCAGCCCCACCGCTGCAGCGGGCAGGCGTGGGAGGCTTTTACCCTGTTGTGGCGCGGTGAAGCCTCCACGCTGGATGAATTATTCACAAAACTGGAACGGCGCGGTTTCAGCCGCGAGGAATACCGGCAGGCGCTGGACGACCTGATGATGCGGGGCTGGTTACAGGCCGAAAATGAACGCTACTCCCTTACACCGCTGGGCGTGCAGATTCGTCAGGCGGCCGAAGAGCTCACCGATGAATATTTTTACGCGCCGTGGCGGGAGTTGGGCGAGGCCGATCTCCAAAACCTCCGCGGCCTGCTCATCCGCCTGCGGGAGAATCTGGTCTGAATCAGGGGGTGCGGCAGGACGCCGGCTTCCGTCAGGCGGTGCGGCGGTCTTTGATCCCTTCCTGCATGTCTCCCGCTATCGCACCGCGAAATCCGGCCGGGGGCGGCGATTGAATCAGGCGCAGGGCGCGCTCGTAGAGGAAATAATCCCACACCCAGTTGATCATCACCACCAGCCGGTTGCGGATGCCGATCAGTTGGAAGATATGCACCACCACCCACATCAGCCAGGCGATTAAGCCGCGCAGGTGCAGCCGCCCGATTTGCGCCACAGCCTGATTGCGCCCGATGGTGGCCATCATGCCGGGGTCGCGGTAGCGAAACGGCCGCAACGGCTCACCGCTCAACAGACGGTGCAGGTTTTCCACCGCCGCATCGGCCTGCTGCATGGCCACCGGCGCGACCATGGGCAGCGGTTTGCCCTGCTCGTCTTCCAGATAGGCGGCATCGCCAATGACAAATACCTGCGGATGCCCCGGCAATTGCAGGGTGGGCAGGACTCGAACACGGCCGGCAGCGGCGTGCTCAAGCGGCAGGTTTTGCACCACTTCGGCGGCGCGGATGCCCGCCGCCCAGATCAGGGTGCGGGCGGGCAGTTTTTCGCCGCTGGCCAGCGTAATCACCTGACCGTCGTAGGATTCCACCCGCGCGCCAAAGCGAATTTCAACCCCTTTTTGCTGCAAAGCCTGCCGGGCGGCTGCCTGCAGGTCGGGGGGCATGGCCGGCAGGAGGTGGTCGGCGGCTTCCAGCAGCATCACCCGCGCGCCGGAGACATCCAGATTCGGAAAGTCGCGGCTCAGTCCCAGCCGGATGAGTTCGGCCAGCGCGCCGGCGGTTTCCACACCGCTGGGGCCGCCGCCTGCCACCACAAAGGTGAGCATTGCCGCGCGGCGCTGCGGGTCGCTTTCCCGGCTGGCGCGCTCGAACAGGCTCAGCACATGATTGCGGATGCCGTCGGCATCGGGCAGGGTTTTAAGCCCAAAGGCGTGCCGGGCAAGGGATTCCTGCCCGAAGAAATGGGTTTGCCCGCCCACGGCAAGGATGAGAAAGTCGTAAGTGACCTCACCGGCGCTGGTCAGCAGACGGCGGTTGGTGAGATCCACCTGCTGGACTTCGGCCAGCAGAAAGCGGGTGTTCTTCTGGCGGCGCAGGACGGAACGCACCGGGAAGGCAATATCGGCCGCCGAGAGGCCGGCGGAAGCCACCTGATATAGCAGCGGCTGGAAAAGGTGGTAATTGTTGCGGTCAATCAGCGTCACCTGAACGGGCAGGCGTGCCAGCCGCCGGGCGGCGCGCAGGCCGCCAAAACCGGCGCCGACAATGACGACATGAGGGAGGGAGGTATTTGATTTCATCGGAATCTCCTTTCGCGAGTCCGGCAATTTGTGAAAGTTATAACTATCACTATTATACCCTTTATTATCCAAATTACAAGCGTTTGTATAAAATTGCACAAACAACACTCCCCTGCAAGGATGAAGGGGTAAATCCCCTGCTTTGCTGGAATTCAAAGGCCGATGTGTTATCTTCATAGCCGATGAACCTCACCCTTTTTTCATCTTATTTCCTGCGGTGGATGATCAAGGCCGGCTGCTGGCTGCTGATGCTGGGCGCAATCGCGTCCTGTGCTTCCCGCGCTGTTGAACTGGATGAAACCGCTGTTGAAGAAATTGCCCGGCAGGCGCTGCACCCCCGCACGTCCTCGGGCGACCGCGCGCCATGGCAGGTCACTCTCATCGAGCAGGCTGGCGGTGCGGAGATTGCCGAAAACTTTGATGCCGATAGCGGCAAGGTGGTGGCGCGCCGCCTGTACTGCCTCATTTATGGATTGGAATGGAGCGGTAGCTCGTTGGAGGGAGAAACCGCAGGGCAGGGGCGCCTTCCATCCTTTTCTAAAACCGCACCGGCAGGGCTTTGAGCCCGCGAATCACAAAATTGGGGCGGTATTCCAGCGGCGTATCCGCCAGCCGCAGGTTGGGCATTCGTTCCAGCAGGGCCTGCATGGCTACCTGCATTTCCAGCCGCGCCAGTGGTGCACCGACACAGTAATGAATACCCATCCCGAAGGTCAGGTGCGGATTGTCACTGCGGGTGATATCGAAGCGATGCGGGTCGGGGAAGCGCGCCGGGTCGCGGTTGGCGGCACCGTAGAGCAAGGCGGCCTGCATGCCGCGGGTCAGCCGGTTGCCCTTGTATTCCACATCCTCGCGCACCCAGCGGCGGAAAAGCTGCAAGGGCGTATCGTAGCGCAGCATTTCTTCCACTGCCGATTTCAGCAGATGCGGTGAACGGCGCAGCAGGGCGTACTGATCGGGGTTGCGGAAGAGCGCCAGCATGCCGTTGGCAATGGCGTTGACGGTGGCTTCGTGCCCGGCGTTGAGCAGCAAAATGCAGGTGGCAATCAATTCATCCTCGCTCAGGCGGCTGCCTTCTTCTTCGGCGGCGGCCAGCGCGCTGATCAGGTCGTCCTGCGGCTGCAGTTTACGCCCGGCGGCCAGTCCGCGCAGAAAGGCGGCAAACTCACTCACGGCGCGGTTGGCCCGCTTTTCATCCTCGGCGCTGTAGGCCAGTTCGTACATGGCCACAATCTGGTGTGACCATGGCCGCAGGCGCGGGCGGGCTTCTGCCGGAACGCCCAGCAGATCGGCAATGACCATCACCGGCAGCGGTTCGGCAAAATCGGCCAGCAGATCCATCCCGCCCTGCTCAATGACCGTATCCAGCAGGCGGTGGGCCGTCTGTTCGATGCGCGGGCGCAGGGATTCGACTTGCGCCGGGGTGAAGGCTTTGTTGACCAGCCCGCGCAGACGGGTATGGTCGGGGGGTTCTTTTTCCATCAGGGAATGAGCGTGCAGCCAGCCGAAGGGCGTTTGCGGGTCGGGTTTGGGCGCTTCGGCCAGATCGCGCCCCAGCCGCCGCTCGCGCAGCAGGGCGGTAATATCCTCATAAGTGCTGAAGAACCACAAATTCCAGTGCCGGTCGAAAAGGATGGGGCAGGCGGCGCGTAACCGGTCGTAAAAAGGGTAGGGATCGGCGATGAATTGCGGCGAAAGAAAATCAATTCCCAATTCCTGTAACGAGGTGTGCATAATTTTTCTCTCCAATTATGACCGGTTTGGTAAGATTATAACCAAACTTTAACGGCTGATCCTCATAAAAAACGGTGGAAAAAGAACATTCGGCCCGTCAAAAGTGGGGTACAATTCAGCCTGACGAAATTTGAGTTCGGGAAGAGACCTGAACGCCGCCCGCAAAAGCGCCGCTCTGCCTCACCCCGAAGGGGAATTCATCCTGTAAAGAAAAGGACGCACATTCCGCTTTGTTCATCACTCTGGAAGGGCCGGAAGGCTCCGGCAAAACCACCCAGATTTCCCGGCTGGCAGACCACCTGCGCGAGCAGGGCTACCGGGTGCTGACCCTGCGTGAGCCGGGCGGCACGCCCATCAGCGAGCAGGTACGCGCCGTGCTGATGAACCTTGCCAACACCGCCATGCACCCCCGCACCGAAATTCTGCTCTTTTTGGCGGCGCGCGCCCAACTGGTGGAAGAGGTCATCCGCCCGGCGCTGGCGCAGGGGGAGATTGTGCTGTGCGACCGCTACGCCGACTCGACCCTTGCCTATCAGGGGTACGGTCATGGGGTGGATCTGGAAACCCTGCGTCAACTGCTTCAATTTGCCACCGGCGGTTTGCGTCCGGATTTGACCTTTCTGCTGGATGTTGACCCGCTGGTTGGGCTGCGCCGCAAGCAGAAAGAAGGCGAATGGAATCGGATGGATGCCTACGATGCCGAATTTCACCGCCGCGTGCGGGAGGGCTACCTGCAACTGGCGCAGGCCGAACCCCAACGCTGGGTCATTGTGGATGCCAGTCAGCCGCCGGATGCGGTACAATTTGTGCTGCGCCAGCACGTGCTGGCACGCCTGCGGCCTTAAGCCGCCTTACTTTGAACAAGAAAGGTTCTTTTTTAAGGAATTCAAATGATGAAAAAATCCCGCTTTTTGTTGATAATTGTGGCAGCAGGTCTGCTGCTGGCGGCCTGTACGCCTTCGGCTACGCAAACGCCGGCTGAGCCGACTGCCGTGCCAACCCGCACCCCCCGTCCCATGCCGGAAGGGACACCCATGGCCTGTACCCTTTTCAGCCTGTTTCCCGATCCGCGCGACCCGGCAGAGGTGAAACTTCCCCCCGTCAGCGATCAGGACTGGTCGCGCGGGGCGGTCAATGCCCGCCTGACGCTGGTGGAATACAGCGACTTTCAGTGTCCGTACTGCTCGCAGGCGGCCGGTTTTTTGAAAGAATTTGAGGAAGCCAACCCCGATCAGGTGCGGGTGATTTTCCGCCACTTCCCGCTCAGCTCGCATGATAAGGCGCTTCTGGCAGCCCAGGCCGCCGAAGCCGCCGGACTGCAGGGCAAGTTCTGGGAAATGCACGACTTTTTGTTTGACCAGACCAACTGGCAAAACTGGACAACACTGACGAAAGCCGATTTTGAAAAATGGCTGGTGGATCAGGCCGCGACCGTTGGGCTGGATTCGGCGCGCTTCAGCCGCGATCTGAATTCCGAAGCCATCGTGCGCAAGGTGGAAAACACCTTCCAGAGCGGCATGGATATGGGGTTGACCGGCACGCCCTCTCTGTTCGTCTTCATTGACGGCGAGTTGATCTTCGTCCCCGAAGATCAGGTGCCCTACGACCCGGCCACGCTGGATGCCATTCTCAAACTGGCTAATTTGCGCGAAAAACAATTCGACCGCTGCCCGCCGATGATCATTGACCAGAACAAGCAGTACACCGCCACGCTGAAAACCGAAAAGGGCGATATCAAAATCCGCCTGTTTGCCGATAAAGCCCCGCTGGCGGTCAATTCATTCGTCTTTCTGGCCCAAATGGGGTATTTCGACGGGATGATTTTCCACCGCGTATTGCCGGACTTCGTTGCCCAAACCGGCGATCCTTCCGGCACCGGTTTTGGCGGGCCGGGTTATCAATTTGCCAATGAAATCAGCGAAGACCTCAAGTACGACCGCCCCGGGCTGGTGGGCATGGCCAACGCCGGCGCCAATACCAACGGCAGTCAATTCTTCATCACCTACGCCGAACTGCCGCAGCTGGACGGTGGCTACACCATCTTTGGTGAGGTCATCGAGGGCATGGAAGTGGCCAAAGCCCTGACCGCCCGCGACCCGGCCAGTGCGGCCCCCGAAGACCTGCCTCCCGGCGATAAGGTACTCTCGGTCATCATCGAGGAAGAGTAGATCGGCCGTTGGGGGTGAACATGCAGCGCGGCTGGCGATTCTGGCTGCTGGTGGTGTTGTTTGCAAGCGGAGCAGCGCTCTCCCTGGGAGCGGCGCTGCTCTTCCTGCTCGTGGGGCTGGCCATGCTCACCCCCATCCTCAACCTGCCGTCCGCTTCGGCGCTTTCTTTTTTGAATATCGCCTTTGCCAGCGGATTGATGGGTGTGGTATTTTTGCTGGGGCTGGCCTCGCTGGTGCGAAATGCACCCGCCGCCCCGCAGAAAAAGACCCCCGGCGGATACGGGCTGACGCTGGCCAGTCTGGCGATGCTCGTCTGGCTGCCGCTGGTGGTGTTTTTCCGGGCGGTGGAAACTTCTTCGCTCGCGTGGCTGTTTCTGCCATCGCTGGTGATCATCGGGGCGGTTATTCCCGCCTGGTGGCTGATCGAAATTGCGCGCCGGCGATTGAATGTCCTGCAACGCGGGCAGGAGTGGCAGATTCTTTCGACCTCATTTGCGCTGACCATTCCGCTCACGCTGGTTCTTTCATTGGGGCTGCTGGCGGTTTACATGGTGGTGCTGGGGGCTTACCTCAATACCCAACCGCAGCTGCTGGCCGAGTTGCAGCGCTTCTTCGAAAGGTTCGACCCGTCCGCCTTCGACCTTCAGCAACTGGAACGGCTGACCGAACAGGTGTTTTCCAACCCGGTGATCGTCACACTGCTCGTCAGTCTGGTGGCAGGGCTCACCCCACTGGTGGAGGAATTGCTCAAACCGCTGCCGTTGTTTTTCTTTGCCGGTGACCGGCCGACCCCGGCGCAGGGTTTTGTGGGCGGGGCGTTGTGCGGGGCTGCCTTTGGCCTGTGGGAAAACCTGAGTGCGCTGGCCGGCGCAGGGAACGGCAGCGGTTCGTTGATTCTGGTGGTAAGGATCGGGTCGCTCTTGCTGCACATCACTGCCACGGCCATGCTGGGGTGGGGGCTGGCTTCGTTTTGGGGTCAACGCCGCTTTGTGGGCCGCTTGATCGGCACCTACCTGCTGGCCGTTGGCCTGCACGCTTCGTGGAACCTGTTTGGCGTGTTGAGCGCCGTTCCGGTGACGCCGCAAACGCCCTTGCTCAACAATCTGCCGCTTTTCGATGGTACAATGAACCCATTGTGGCTGGCTTTACCGGTTTTGGTGATATTCAATATGGGCTTGCTGCTGTGGATGAATTCCCGTTTGCAAAGGGAGGCCGGGCAAGGGGTGGCTGCTGCTGACCAGCCCGCTGATGGGCAATTCACAGTACTCTCCCCGCAAACCGAGCAGGATATTCCTGCCGCAGCCGACCACGAAACTTTAAAGAGGAATACTGGCAATGGAATGGATTAAACTGGCGATTGATTTTGTACTGCACATTGACCATTATCTGGATTTGATTATCCGCAGCGTGGGGGCGGGTACCTACGCCGTGCTGTTTTTGATTATTTTTATCGAAACCGGGCTGGTCGTTATGCCGTTTCTGCCGGGAGATTCCCTGCTGTTTGCGGCGGGAGCCTTTTCGGCCAAAGGCTCGCTTTCGATCCTGCCGTTATGGCTGATGCTGATGGCTGCCGCCGTCATCGGCGACAGTGTCAATTACTGGATCGGCAACAAAGTTGGTTCGCGGGTATTCGAACACGAAACCCGCTGGGTCAAACGGGAATATCTGGAACGCACCCAAAAGTTTTACGAAAAGCACGGCGGCAAGACCATTTTGCTGGCGCGCTTCGTGCCGATTGTGCGCACTTTTGCGCCCTTCGTGGCCGGCATTGGCAAGATGCGTTATAGTTATTTCCTCACCTATAACGTTGTCGGCGGCGCCTTGTGGGTGACGCTCTTTTTGTGGGGCGGTTACTTCTTCGGCGGTTTGCCTTTCGTGGAGAATAATTTTTCCTTTGTGATTATCGCCATCATCCTGATCTCAGTGCTGCCGGCAGTGTGGGAAACCCTCAAAGCCCACCGCGAGAAACGCGCCGCGGCAACAGATTGATGGGTTGAACCGATATATCCGGGTTGGACTGAACGCCGCCGGCGGCGGGAGCAGGCAAGGGGCTTGACCCTGCTTTTCAACCGACGACCCGGTTGCGGCCGCTGCTTTTGGCGCGGTAGAGTGCCTGATCGGCGCAGTGCAGCAACTCATCCAGCGTTATTCCTGTGGTCGAAGTCACCGCACACACGCCAATGCTGGCGCTTACTTTCAACCCGCCCAGCTCCAGCTGATTGGAACCTTCCTCGATCCCTCGTCTGATCCTTTCGGCTACTCGTTGGGCGGCTGTAAAATCTGCCCCTGCCAGAAAAATGACAAATTCATCGCCGCCGTACCGCCCGAAGATATCCTCTTCGCGCAGGTGCTGCTGTAAACAGCGGCCGACCCACCGCAACACGGCATCTCCCCGTTCGTGCCCGAAGGTATCGTTGATTTCTTTGAAGTGATCCAGATCCAGTAACAACACGGCCAGCATTTCTCCCTTGCGGTTCAGATTTGCCACCAGTTCGTTGCCGTTTTGTATCAGGGCGCGGCGGTTGAGCAGCCCGGTCAGTTCATCGGTGCTGGCCTGCTCGTCCAGCCGCTGAATCAGGCGGGTGGTTTCGCTGATATCGCTGATGAGGAAGGCCGTTGCGCTCACCCATCCCCTCCAGTCCGAAAGCGGGTAAGCACGCACGCGAAAATAGCGCACGTGACCATCCTCCTCGTGGATGGCAAATTCATACACCGGTTGAACTTCAAAACCTGTTCCGGCAATCCACTCGGAAAGCGGGCCGTTGCGGGGGATGGGATAGCCGATTTTCCATTGGGCTGTTTCTTTGAGCTGCCGGGCGGCGCGGTTGAGGTCGAGTACTTTGCCGGAGTGATCCATGACAAAAAAGCCTTCGCGCACCGAATCCAGCGCCAGTTCCCGCGCCGCGGGGACGATTTCAAACAACCCGAAGCGAAACAGTGCCAGAGCGAATAATAACACGGTAACCGAAAGCGCCAACGGCCCTGCATCTATGCCGCGAGGCAGCAGCCCCATGCTGTAAAAGAACCCCTCAACCAGCGGCGCGGCTGCACCACCGGCGATTAATAAAAAGCGAATTCGCTGCGGAGGCGGGCGGCGTATCCCATGCCATACCAGTGCGATGATCATGAGCAGGGCTGCCACCAGCAGATAAGTCAATTGCACAAAATACCACGGGCCGCGTTCAAAGACCAGCACGGGAAAATACAGGCCGCTTTCGATATGCGGTTCACGATAGTACCAGCCGTGTTGTTCCACCGTCCAGACCAGTGCAAGGGTGATCAACGGTATGATGAGCGAGGCAGCGGTTGGCAAAATGCCCAGCGGTTTACCGCGAATGAAGTGCATTGTAAAAAGGATAAACAATGCCGGAATAAAGGCTAAACCCAGATATTCAATGCGAATGGCAATCAGGATATCTTCCAGTCGGTTGCGCGTAATTTCAATGGCGTAGCCCAGCGAATAAAGGGCAGATGCCCAGGTGAGCAGAGAAAATTCCAGCGCTGCTGACTGGCGGTGACGAACCTGCGCCCAGGCTGCCAGATAGGCGCAAACCACCCCCGAAAGCACCAGCAGTATGACCAGAATCAGCGGCGGCTGATGAACCAAAAGATTGTCGTCCTGTTCATTGCAGAATAAAACCGATGGCTTTTTGTTGATTATAGCCCCATGAAGTAAAGATTACTGTAAAACTTTAATAAATATAAGCCGTTAGGGAAAAAAGACTCTGCGGTTTATCCTATTATCAAAGGAAACGAGCATGAGCAGTTTTGCCGGAGGCGGCGGCTTCAAATGGCGGGGAAAACGATGGCTGCGTTGCGCGCCGGCGGGGGTTTACAACTTCGCAAGTTCATTTTGGATAAGCCGGGGATGGATTTATGATAGAATTGTGCCAATTGGAGATGATCATCTCCGGGGTAGAGAGGAGGGTTTGCAATGGGCTGGTATGGAGATGAGATACCGGGACCATATTACGAAAGTATGCCAAAGGTAGAACTGCACCGGCACCTGGAGGGTTCTTTGCGCCTCTCTACCCTGCTGGAAATTGCCCGTCAACAACACCTGCCCCTCCCGCAGGATGCCGAATCGCTCTCCCGCATGGTGCAGGTGTTTAATGGTGATCCGCTCCATGTGGATAATTTTTTACACAAATTTCAAGTGCTGCGCCTGTTCTACCGCAGCCCGGAAATCATTCAGCGCATCAGCCGCGAGGCGGTTGAAGATGCGGCGCTGGATCAGGTGCGCTACATGGAATTGCGCTTTACGCCGGTGGCTCTCAGCCGCCAGCGCAACTTTGCCCTGCGTGATGTGATGGAATGGGTCTGCACCGCCGTTGAAGAGGCCAGCCGCGATTTCAGCCTGCCGGTTGGTTTGCTGGTTTCCATGAACCGCCACGAACCGGTGGAACTGGCCGAACAGGTGACTGCGCTGGCGGTGGAGTTTCGCCACCGCGGGGTGGTGGGGATTGATCTGGCCGGTGATGAGTTTTATTTCAGTGCCGCCCCGTTTTTGAGCCTTTTCCGTCAAGCCCGCAAGGACGGGCTGGCGGTGACTGTTCACGCCGGTGAATGGGGACCGCCCGAAAATGTACAGCAGGCCATAGAAGATTTTGAGGCCAATCGAATTGGTCACGGGATCACCGTAATATGTAATGAAGATATCACCCGGCTGGCCGCCGAACGAGGCGTGCCGTTTGAGGTGTGCCCGACCAGCAATGTGCAGAGCGGTGCCGTCGAGGCGATGTTCATGCACCCGTTGAAAAAAATGCTGGAAGCCGGCCTGAATGTGACCATCAACAGTGACGACCCCGGCATTTCGCGCATCCGCCTGAGTGATGAATACCGCGTGGCGGTAGAGGTAGTGGGCATTAGCCGGCAGGTGTTAAAAGAGAGAGTGCTGGCAGCGGCACAGGCCAGCCTGTTACCCCCCGAAGAAAAACAGGCACTCGTTCAGCGCCTGAAAATTGAAATGGATACTTTAGAAGAAACCTGAATCGAGGCAGAAGTATATGCACATACTGGTTACCAATGATGACGGCGTAACAGCGCCGGGATTGCTGGCATTGGCACAGGCATTGCGGCCTTTTGGCAAAGTGAGTGTGCTGGCGCCGGACCGCAACTGGTCGGCTTCCGGTCATGTCAAAACGCTGCATCGTCCCCTGCGCGTGAAAGAAGTACAACTGGCCGATGGAACGCCGGCCCTGACCAGTGACGGCGCTCCATCCGATTGTGTGGCGCTGGCTGTGCTGGGCATTCTGGCGGAGCCGATTGATCTGGTCGTTTCGGGCATCAACCCCAACGCCAACGTCGGGCATGATGTGACCTATTCCGGCACGGTGACGGCGGCAATGGAAGGTGCCATTTGGGGACTGCCTTCGCTGGCTTTTTCACTCGACCGCAACGAGGAAAATAATCACACCCTCCACTACGAGACGGCGGCGGCGGTGGCGGCACGGCTGCTGCCGCTGGTGATGGAGCATGGCCTGCCGCGCCATGTACTGCTGAATGTCAATGTTCCAAACCAGCCCCTTACTGCGATTCGCGGCTGGATGGTCACCCGTATGGGACTGCGGATTTACCGCGATGAGTTGATTTGCCGGGAGGACCCGCGCGGCAAACCGTATTACTGGATTGGCGGTGATGAACCCACCGGCCTGCCGGAGGAAGGCACGGATATCGGCGCACTGGCGGGCAATTATGTTTCGATCACTCCCCTGCAACTGGACCTGACGGCTTATCAGGCTCTGGATGGACTGCGCCGCTGGCAGTTTCCGGATTTGGGGTGAGTTATTTATTTTTGGCTTGTCAAGGCGATTCTTTTTGTTATACTAGATTCAGACCGCACGGGAGCGGTCAGGTTTGTTCAGAGATCACCCAATTTTACCCCCGTAACTAAGGAGAGAACCGACATGCAAAACACCGTACGCGACTGGATGAACGATCTGGTAGTTTTCGTTGATCCGGAAAGTCCGGTGCTGGATGCACTCAGCACCATGCGCCGGCGCTACATCAACAGCCTGATCGTCAAGAAAACGGCCGAAAATCCCGAATACGGCATTGTTACCTCCATTGATATCTGCGATAAAATTGTGGCTCACGGGAAGGACCCCTCCAAAGTGAAGGTCAAAGAAATCATGAGCTCGCCGCTCATTACCGTTTTGCCCGATATGACCATTGCCGAATGTGCGCGGGTGATGAAGGAAAAACGCATTCACCACCTGCCGGTTGTGGATGAAGCCGGGACGGTGATTGGCATGATCTCGGCCAATGATTTTCTGGTGATTGCCGAAACGATGGGGCGCGGAGACGGCGAGAGATTGCTTTCCTGATTCCGGCCTTGCCGGTTTCAGAATACTGGTTACGATTATTAAGCGTGCATCGGGTATAATTGACCCGATGCACCGTTTTTTTCGAATGAGCGGAATGATTGTTTTTATACTTCTTGCCGCCGCCGGGATGTTCCTGCCTGCGCAAGGTATTCAGGCGCAGGCCGAGGCCGCCGGCCTCTTGCAGGTAAGTCCTACCGCTGCCTTCATCCAGCCGGTGATCACCGCCACCCCCAACCCGGATGGTTCGGTGATTCATAAAGTGGAAAGCGGGCAATCGCTGTGGGGTATTGCCACGGCCTACGGTGTCAGCATTGCCCGGCTTCAGGAATTGAACAATCTGGATCCGAATGCGGTTTTGCTGCTCGGCCAGACGATTATTGTTCAGCCTTCTTCCACGCCGACTCTTTCGCCTGTTCCTTCCCTGACGCCCGTTCCGCCAACGCGCACACCATCACCCACCCCTCTGCCGCGCACACCAACGCTGACCTTCACAGCCATCCCCACCGCCACCCAAACGCCGGCCCCGCTGATTGACTGGCAGCCGCCGGCGTGGATGAATCAGGAAACGCTGGGGCTGGGGCTGATCATCATCAGCGGCGCCGGCCTGCTTTTTGTGCTGATTGCCGCCTTTCGCAGAAAATAATCAAATCGAAAAATCTTCGCCGCGCCAGATGCCGGCTTCCGGTTTATGCACCAGCGGTGGGTTGAGCAGCACCCGTTCATCGTCTTTGCCGATTGGTTTGCCGTTGCCGCCGTTGGCTTCCAGCGCGTGGCTGTGCAGCTGGTGTTCCAGCGCTTCCAGCCGGGCCATGACCGAAGCCAGCGATTTGCCGATGGCATCCGGCAGTTGATCGTGATGTAAATCCGGTCCGCCTTCAAGCGGCTTGCTGCGCACCACCACCTGCCCCGGCACACCCACCACCACCGAATTGGGCGGCACGGAGTGAATCACCACCGCGTTGGCGCCAATGCGGCTGCCGCGCCCCACGGTAATGTTGCCTAGCACCTTGGCGCCCGCGCCGATCACCACATCATCCTCGATGGTGGGGTGGCGCTTGCCTTTTTCCAGACTGACGCCGCCCAGTGTGACGCCGTGATAGAGGGTTACATTGTTGCCGATCTCGGCGGTTTCGCCGATCACCACGCCCATGCCGTGGTCAATGAACAGGCGTTTGCCAATTCTCGCGCCGGGGTGAATTTCGATGCCGGTTAGAAAACGATTGAGGTGTGAAAGCCAGCGCGCCAGCAGTTTGAAGTTGCGCTTCCAGAGAAAATGAGCAACGCGGTGCAGCCACAGCGCATGGATGCCGGGGTAGGCGAGGATAATTTCCAGCGGGCTGCGCGCCGCCGGATCGCGTTCCAGTGCACTGCGAATATCTTCGCGCATAGTCTTGAAAATCGTGAGCATGTTCTTTTTTCCTTTCCTCCCCATCTTCAGTCCGCAAGGTCGGCAAACAGGGCAGTGCTGAGGTAGCGTTCGCCGAAAGAGGGGATGATGACCACAATCAATTTTCCTTCGTTTTCCGGGCGGCGGGCCACCTGTAAGGCTGCCCATGCGGCCGCGCCGGAGGAAATGCCCACCAGCAGCCCTTCGCGGGATGCCATCTCACGCGCCGTGCGGAAGGCATCCTCGTTCTTCACGCGGATGATTTCATCAATGATGCGCGTGTTCAACACATCCGGGATAAAGCCGGCGCCAATGCCCTGAATGGGGTGTGGGCCTTTCTGCCCGCCGGAAAGCACCGGCGAGGCATCCGGCTCGACGGCCACAGCGTGGAAGGACGGCTTGCGGGCTTTGATCACTTCGCTGACGCCGGTGATCGTCCCGCCCGTGCCGACTCCGGCGACCAGAATATCCACCTGACCATCCGTATCGCGCCAGATTTCTTCGGCGGTGGTGCGGCGGTGAATTTCGGGGTTGGCGGGGTTTTTGAACTGCTGGGGGATGAAGTAGCGCGGGTCGCTGGCGGCCAGTTCTTCGGCTTTGCGGATGGCGCCGGCCATACCCTCGCTGCCGGGGGTGAGGATGAGTTCCGCGCCGTAGGCGCGCAGTAACATGCGGCGTTCTTTGCTCATCGTCTCGGGCATGACCAGCGTGCATTTGTAGCCGCGCGCCGCGCAGACGAACGCCAGTGCAATGCCGGTGTTGCCGCTGGTCGGCTCGAGGATGATGGTGTCTTTGTTGATCAGGCCGGCTTGCTCGGCGGCGGTGATCATTGAAACGCCTATGCGGTCTTTGACGCTGTGAGCGGGGTTGTAGTATTCCAGTTTTGCAACTACGGTGGCAACTGCGCCTTCGGTGATGCGGTTGAGGCGCACAAGGGGGGTATTTCCAATCAGTTCGGTGACATCGTTGGCGATTTTCATCCTGTACTCCTGAGCGTTTGTGTGATGTTTGGTTGGTTTGTTTGGCAAAGAAAAAGCCAGCAGAACAACAAAAAAGACAGCGGAGCAATCCGCACACATGAGAAGGGGATC
The DNA here is from genome assembly GCA_040754815.1 of Chloroflexota bacterium. Classification (GTDB taxonomy): domain Bacteria; phylum Chloroflexota; class Anaerolineae; order Anaerolineales; family Anaerolineaceae; genus Bellilinea. Next base: position 56,425 of record JBFMBX010000011.1, on the reverse strand, counting down.
ATGCGGGACTGACTGCCACTGTCTGATTCTGCTGGCGAAAATTGCTTTTGTTTCGTCTCAGGCAGCGGCTGTCATCAGCCCCGCCTCAGACACACGCAAGTAAGCATTCTGTAACTCCAAATATTTATCAATTTCATCTTAATTATCGTTCTTGATTATAGAACGGAATGAAATTTTGTCAAGGTTGTTGAGCCGTTTAACCCTGTTGCGAGTTGCCGTCAGGCGGCGCGGATTTCCCCCGCAAGGCCGGGAGATTCCCGCCTGACCATTTTCAACAGCCGCACTGCACCAAAAGTTGGGTTTTACTTAAGAAACCCCATTTCCTGTAGGAAAAGTTCGATTGCCTGCGGGTCAAAATGTTTGCCTTTTTGCTCCATCAGGTAAGCCAGCGCTCTGTCTTTCGACCACGCCGGGCGGTAGGGACGGTCGGAGGTGAGCGCATCCCACACATCCACCACGGCAAAGATGCGTGCCGCCAGCGGAATTTGCTCGCCCTTCAAACCGCGCGGGTAGCCCGTGCCGTCCCATTTTTCGTGGTGGCAGTAGGGAATATCCAGCGCGGGGCGCAGGTACTCGATGGGTGAGAGCATTTCATAGGCGTATAACGGGTGGCGGCGCATGATGATCCATTCTTCATCGGTCAGCGGGCCGGGTTTGAGCAAAATGGCATCCGGTATGCCTAATTTGCCGATATCGTGCAGCAGGGCACCCCGCCGCACATGCACCAGTTCATCTTCACTCATTCCCGCCCTGCGGCACATGCGCAAAACCAGCTCCACCACCCGCTGGGTGTGGCCTTCGGTTTCTTTATCGCGCAGGTCAATGGCGCGTGTCCAGCCTTCGATGGTGGCATCGTACGCCTGTAACAACTGCCGGTTGAAACGCTGGGCTTCTTCGTACAGGCGGGCGTTTTCGATGGCAATGGCGGCCTGCCCCGCCAGCATGGTGAGGAATTGCTGCCATTCGGCATCATCGGGCGGCCGGGTGCGAAAGTACAGTTCAATTACCCCTTGAGGGCTGGTTTTGGTGGTCAGCGGGACGGCCAGCAAGGAATGAAAGCCGGCCTCTCTCAACTGGTGGAGAAAATCATTTAGCAGGGGAAAAGAGGTGGTGATGGGCTCATTGAGATTGCAGTAAACTACCTTTCCGGCTTGCAGCATCCTTTGACCGCAGAGGGCTTCCTCATAATGAAAACGCACTCCCAGCGGGAATTTCAAATCAGTGCCGCCGGCGGCGGTGCAGGTCAGCGTTTCATCGCGGGGGTCATATAAAAACACGGCCAACGCATCCAGATTCAACTGGCCGCGCATCTGTTGAATCAGCACCTGTAAGGTGCGATCCAGTTCTAGATTGGAGCTGATGGCATCGTCAATGGTGCGCAGGGCTTCCAGCTGGTGTAACTGGCGCTCGATGCGTTCGGCAGTCATTTTTCGCTCGGTGATGTCCTCCAGCGCAACGATTACCCGTTCTAGCGTATCCTCATAGCCGTTCAGCGCGTTCCAGTGCAGGTTGAGGAAAATCCGCCGCCCATCGGGCAGAATATCCGCCGTCTCGCGTTGAAAATGAGCCGTGCCATCGGCGATTTCCAGCAATTCGATGATGAAGTTCTGCCAGACGCCTTCAAAATCCAGCAGTTCGCCCAGCGAGCGGGGCGGCTTGCCCTCGTCCACACCGTAAAGCCGTAAGGCGGCGCGGTTGAAAGAGAGGATATAGGATCGATTCAAAAAGTCCCTGACAATTTCGGGGTGCTGCAACAGATAGGTTCGTAAATCTTCCGCTGCGCTTTGTTTCAGCGCCAGCAGGCCGCGCTTGACCTCCGAAAAATCCTGCTCCAGCATGGCAACCGGCGAGTCCATGAACAGCGAGCGGAAACGCTCTTCGCTGCTGCGCAGGGCATCATGTTCCTGTTCAAGGCGGGTGCGGTGATAGGCATCTGCCAGCGCATAAGGCAGGCGGGCAAGGTAATGATCGGTTTTGGGGATGTAATCCTGTGCGCCAAGGCGCAGGGCCTTCAAAGCGACCATCTCATCACCCTGACCGGTCACCAGCACGATGGGGATTGGCAGACGGTGTATCTCGCGGATTTCTTTGATCAGTTCGAGTGCGTTGACCCCGCCGGGCAGGTTGTAATCCAACAGCAGGACGTCAATGCGGGCTAGTCGTTCGCTGTCGGTCAGGATTTGTAAAACCTGCTGCGCGGTGGGGACGACCTCCAGTGTGAGGTAAGGAGCATTCTTTTCAAAAAAGCGGCAGGTCAGGTCAATATCCGCAGGGTGATGCTCGGCATACAATACCCGCAGCGGGCGGTTATAACGGCTGACCCGCCGGCGGTAATGTTGTAAGGCCGATTCGATGACCGGCGGCAGCCGTTCCAGATAATCATTGCGCTTGATGATGTAATCATCTGCTCCGGCTTTCAGCGCGGCGATGACGGTTTCCTCATCCCCGCTGCCGGTGATCATCACCACCGCCAGCGGCAAATTGAGGCTGCGCAGTTTGACCAGCAGAGAAAGTCCATCCCCATCCACCAGATTACGGTCAATGAGTACCACATCGCAGGGGAGTTTGTGTTCGTACAGCAGTTCCAGCGCCCGATTTTGAGAAACGACTACCTGCACTTGAATATGCGGGGCGTGTTTTTGCAGGTAGCGCACGGTTAAATCGGCATCCTGTGGGTTGTCTTCCACATACAGCAGCCGGATGGTTTTCTGGACAGGAAGATTCGAATCGCCGGTCATGATATTTGTGAAAAATGCAGGGGAGGCGGCTGATTGAGCAGCGTCCAGTACACCTCAATTTGGGCAGCCACTTCGACGAATTTTTCGAATTCCACCGGTTTGACGATGTAGGAATTGGCCCCCAACTGATAGGCGGTTTCGATGTCGCGGTCTTCAGCCGAGGTGGTCAGGACGACCACCGGAATGGAGCGGTAAAGGGGGTGTCCTTTGTAGCGGCGCAAAACATCCATACCGTCCACGCGCGGTAATTTGAGATCCAGCAGGATGAGGACGGGAAGGGGCGCGCCTTCATCCCAGCGGCGGATCCAGTCTATGGCTTCTTCGCCGTCACGCGCCAGTTCAAACGGATTCATCACCCGACGGCGGCTGAAAGCCCGCTGCGTGAGATCCAGATCCATCGGGTTATCCTCGACCAACAGAATGGGACGAAAAGGTACGGCTAAACTCATCAGGATAACCTCCGCAGGGTGAAAGCTTCGCCGGTGGGTCGCCCCCTGCCGGCAAAACCGGTTTTGTAAATCATAGCATAAAAGGGGTGATTTTGTAAATTCACTTGAATTCGGAAAAATTTTGGTTACTCCATTGCGGTAAGAGTGACACCTGCACCGCAATGCGTTGGGTAAAAGCCATGCGGGAGACCGCCACGCCGCCTGACGGCGGCTCGCGGTGACGTGAACGGGGGTTAATGTCATTCTGAACGAAGCGAAGAATCCCCCGCCCTTGTTTCGCGCCAGCCATGCGGGAGACCTCCGCGCCGCCTGACGGCGGCTCGCGGTGACGTAAACGGGGGTTAATGTCATTCTCTGAGCGAAGCGAAGAATCCCCCGCCCTGCTTTCACGCCAGCAATGCGGGAGACCTCCGCGCTGCCTGACGGCGGCTCGCGGTGACGTAAACGGGGGTTAATGTCATTCTGAGCGAAGCGAAGAATCCCCCGCCCTGCACATGGTAAAACGCAGGCGGGGATAAATTTTACCTAATCGGTTGAGGCCGCCATCTGCGGAGCACTGCGCCGCCGCACATTCCACTCATTCAGCGCCAGCGCCGCCAGCACCACCCCGCCGCCAATCAGCAGGCGCAGCAGGTCGGCCTGTTCACCGAAAAAGAGCAGTGAAACGACCACCGCCAGCGGGATTTTCAAGTCATTGAAGATGGCCAGCGTACCGGCATTGACCCGGCGGGCGCCCACATTCCACAGGAAGAAGCCGAGCGCCGAAGCCACCACGCCGAGATACACCAGCGTCAGGGCCTGATTTGGCAGCAGGGTGAAATTGCCCCACGGCGTGGTGAACAGAGCCGGCAGACCGGCCGCCAGCGCGCCGCCAATATACAACAAGCCGAAAACCTGCCCGTCCCTGACGTGGGGGTAGCGGCGCATCACCTCGCGGTAGGCCACCTGCCCCAACGCAAAGCACAGATTGCTGACCTGCACAATCAGAAAACCGCGCGTCAGGTCGGGACTGAGCAGATTGGCCTGCTGGACGATGGCAGTGCCGGCCACCGCCAGCACGGTTGCCAGCAGGCTGAAGCCGTTTAACCGGCGCTGATACGCATCGTTGATGAGGGTGACATACAGGGGTGTAAAAATGGTGAAGAGGGCTACCTCGTAGGCTTTGAGGAAGCGGAACGAATAGATGTAGGTTACATACATCAGGCCGTATTGAACAGCGCCGATAAGGGCCAGCCGCAAAGCCAGCCGCCGGTCAACCCCCCGCAGGCGCAGCAGCGGCAGAAAAGCCAGCCCGGCAAGAAAAAGACGGGCAAAAGCCACAAAACTGGCATCCAGCCCGGTCAACTGGCCTTTGATTAAGCCAAAAGAAAAAGCCCACAGCAGAGAAACAATCCACAAATAAAGCATGACAGCGACCTCGGCATAGAAATAAAAGGGGAGTAAAAGAAAGACCTGTTTTCGATTATACCGAAAAATGTCAGACATTTCTGCTGAAATAATTCAGATAAAAGATGGGAACATCCTCTTAATTCCGCGAGGGAAATTCAGCCTTCTGGCGGCGCGGGCAGGGCACGGCTGTTTACGGCTCAGCGCAGGCGGAACACCGAGAGGATTTTGGCATTGCCCAGCCGGAGGGTGAAAATCTCATTGGGGTAGGAATAATTCTGCGGATGCCAGCGGTAGTTGGTGATAAAGTAATCGGCCTGCTCGATTTGACGGACAAAATTCAGCCGTTTGGCTTCCTCTCCGGGCAGAATGACGGCGTTGTATTCACCGGCGGCATTATCGGCACGGACATTGATGCGCGGGCGAGGGTCTTGCGCCAGAATGGCTTGCAGCCCGCGGCGGTAGGTCAACCCCCAGTAGTCCATATCGAAGCGCATCTTGACCGATTGCATATCCGCCCCGGCCAGCCGGTTGAAGTACAGGTTCTGATAGGGATGATGCACGGCCATCCAGAGCAGAACGGGGAGGAAGGTCAGCCCCAGCACGGCAAAAACAAGCGGCGTGGAAGGCCCTTTGCGGTTCAGCCGTTGCCTCAACCACCTCAAAACCCAATCCCAGCCGTGAACGGCAAACAGTACCAGCGCAGGGTAAATGAAAAACATCTGCCGCCAGCCATCGTACATTGTCGAGCGCCGTAAAATCACTGCCCCTGCCGGTAAAACCAGCCACAAGGCGGCGGTGAGCAGGGGGGTGCTTTGCCGTTCCAGCAGGGCGGCGGGGCTTTTCAGCCACGTTCCTGCCGCGCGGGCTGCGCCGCTCAGCATCAGCACCAGATAGGCGATGGGCGTGGAGATGCCGACCCACACCGGCAGGTAATGCCAGGGGAGCGATTGCGGCGAGAAAAAATGCCCCATGTAAAGCACCGAAGCGGAATGCGGAAAGTTCGCCATGATCTCAAACGCTTTGGGAATTTCAGCGAGCGGATCATGCCAGAAGACCGGATAAAAAAGAAAGACCAGCCCGGCGGTGGACAACAGGTAAAGCAGACCCTGTCCGGCGGCGCGGCGCAGGGAAAGCCGCCGGGCGAGGACTTCCCGCCCTATTAGTAAACCTGTCAGCGCAATCAGGTACACCCCCGGCAAGCGGATGCCGATGGTCACCGCCGAACAAAACCCCGCCAGCAGAATGCGTTTTAGAGAGGGGCCTTTGAGGTAATAGAGCAGCGCCGCCGCCAACCAGATAACCCCCACCATGAAGGGAATGTCCTTGCTGTTGTAAAAGGCATCCGCAAAAATGCGCGGTGAAAAAACCAGTAAAGCCGCGCCGAACAGCGGCAGCCAGCGGCGGGGGTAAATTCCTTCCAGCAGCAGGTAAAAACCCAAAACGCCGAACCAGAATGCCGTAAAGTTCCAGAAATGGCGGCTGAGGTAGATGGCGCGGGTTGAACTTTGATCCATCATCCGCACCAGAAAAATCTCAAAGAGAGGGCCGTAGTGGCGGTCTTTCAATTCCAGCAGGTGAGGATCGCCGTGCCTGAGGAAGCGGTAATTGGCCAGCCCGATTTCCAGCTGCACATGTTCATCCCACGAAACGCCGTAATCTTCTACCAGCCACGCCCTAACGGCCAGCAGAACGAGCATGAAAAGCGCGAAAATCAGGCGCGGGAGGGTGATAAATTCCTGCAATCGGGTCAGGGTGTGTTTTCTCATCGCATCCATTGAGCGAACCAGCCGCCGATTTGCTGAAACAAGAGCGGATTATTGTTTTGGAACAATTCTTCACCGGCGGCAAAACCGCCCAGCAAGCCAACTGCCAGACCGTACAGGGCGGCAAAGAGGATGAGGATGGAAAATAACGGCCTCAGCCAGCGGCGGCCGCGCAGGGCCTGCATCAGCCACAAAAACGTGAGCCACGCAGAAAGCGAAAGCAGCGGTACCACTTCCATCTGAAAGCGCATGGCGGGGAAGAAATACAGCAGCAGCACGGCGGTTTGACCCAGCCCGCTGCCCAGCAGGGTCGTCAGCAGCCAGACAGGCGGGCTGGCGGTTTGCTGGCGGAAGAGAGCGGCTGGGCCGTGGCGGGAAAGATCCACCCACAAGCGGCGGAGGACGAGAACCGCACCGAGCGGGATGAGCAGCAGCAGCGGAAAGAGAAACAACCAGCCGGCCTGAGATTCGTGGGCGATGTAATGTTCCGGCAGACGGATGAAGGAAGGCCAGCGGGTTTCGGGGATAAACGGCACCAACACAAAGGGAAACTCGGCGCGCCAGACCGGCGGGCGCAGCAGGTAATGATACAGGTTGGGCAGCAGGTAGCGCGCCGAAAACAGCCACGCCCGCTCCGGCGGGTAACCGGGGATGCCCAGTTGATAACTCAGGCCGCTTTCCAGCGGATTGCCGAAGCGGGCGGCATTGTAGGCCATCAGCAGGCCGAGGCTGAACAAAACCGGCAGGCAGAATACCGCAGAGCGGGCAAGAAACGCGCCGCGCTGGTGGGGAAAGCGGGCGCGGTTGAGCCACACCACCATCACCCCCAGCCAAAGGGCGGTGACCAGCAGGGTCATGCGGCTGCCGATGGCCAGCCCCACCGCCAGCCCGGCTGCCAGAAACCAGCCCCAGCCTGCTGCCGGACGGCCGGCGGCCTCCACCAGCGCGGCAATGCCTGCCAGCAGGAAAAACTGACCGCTTAAGATGGCCGCCTCATAGACGCCGGGCCGGCCGGTCGGCCAGAGCAGGTACAGGTTCAGGCTGAGGGCCGGCAGAAAGACCAGCAGCCAGCGCGCCCCCACCGCCCAAGGAAGCAGCCGCCACAGGCGGTAGCCGATCCACGGCAGCAGAACGGCCACGCCCAGCAAATAAGCCGCCACCAGCGCCTGATCTTCGATGACGCCGTCCACGATGCTCTTGACGCCTGCCAGCACCAGCGCAGGGGTCGGCCCCCAGTACAGGTAAAATTTGCCCTGATAGTAGGAAACATCCCACAGGTAGCGGGCGTTCTGACGGTTTTCAAAAGGGTAGGGATCGGGGATGCTGGTTAAGGAAGCGTCCGGCTGATCCAGCAGGGCCAGCTGGCCGTGACGGAAGGCCTGCGCCAGCCGGTCGAAATAGGTGTGCGGGTAAGAAAACCAGCGCGTGAAAGTCCCGGCGGTGCTGTACCACAGAATTGCCGCTACGGAAATCAGCAGGGAGAGGCCAAAGCCCAGCCGGCCGCGCCGCTCGCGGCTGGCAAACGGCGGCAGGGCATAGATGATTCGAGATAAACGGTGGAGACGGCGATAAAGAGCCGTCTCCCGGAAGTGGCTCAGCCGGCGCAGGGCAGCGGCTTCCAGCCTTTCCAGCCATCTTTTAACCACGGGGAGGAAAAACAGCGTCAGAGCGGATGTTACACCCAGCAGAGCGGCGAACAGAAGAGCAAAACGCCCGCTGCCCCAGCCGGGGTCGTTATCCAGCCCAATCTGTTCCGCAAAAAGGGCAGCGGCCGCCAGAGTCAGCGCAAGGGTGAAAATCAAACCCGCCGAAAGACGACGCATCGAGGCAAATCCGTGAGTGCATTACAAGGGGTTACCGGCAGACCGGCCAGCGGAATTATAACACTCGGCGGCGTGCAAAACGGCGGATCATACTGCCGGTAAATATATAGGGTGCAGGAAAAAAATCCCCTAAAAGGTTGACGATTTTCGGATTCTTGCTATAATTGGGGTGCGTTCGAAAACTGCGGGCGTGGTTCAGTTGGTAGAACGTCTCCTTGCCAAGGAGAAGGTCGTGGGTTCGAGTCCCATCGCCCGCTCACGCAATCCCCTGAAAAAGGGGATTTTTTATTTTCTCAGCGCACCAGGCGGTGGAACTGTTCGCTCAGGTTGAACGGCTGGTGGGTGGTAAACCAGCGGCGCAGGGCGCGCACCGCCCGACGGGCACGGCGGCGGTCTTCCTCGCCGAGCGGGAGGGCGGCAAATTCATCTTCATCCAGCAGCAGGGTGCTGCCATCGGGGTAAACCAGTAAATCGAGCGCCAGATCCACATATTCCACCCGCCCATCCAGCAGGCGCGCCGGGCGGGTGATGTTGCAGTACCAGCCTTTCAGGGCGTCTCCCTCGCGGTGATGAATTTCAAAGATGTTGTACCAGCGGTGGGTGAAGTAAGCCTCCACAAAGCGGTCGCCTTTGCACAGCCAGACGCCGTGAAAGAGAAAATCGTCCCGGTCAAAGCGGGCTTGCAGCAGCACGCCGCGCGCCGAACGCCGCAGCACCTCGCCGTGATACTGCCAGACATCCCGGCCGGTGGTATCCTGCTTGACCACGATTACCGTCTCACTCATGCTGATCGGCCTCCCTCTGACGCAGGCACCACAGCGAGTCGGCGTTCACCGCCAGCTGCCCCTGCCAGCCGGGCGGCAGTGCCTGCGCAGTGTGAAACGAGAGGGTGTGCCCCCCGCTGGTCAGCGTGAGACGGTAACCCTCACCGCGGAAGATGACATCCCGTACCTGCGCGGCAAAGGTGTTGACGGCATCAGCGGCGGCCTGCCCGGCCAGCCCGCCGGGGCGGATAAGTAAGGTAACCGTTTCGTTCAGCGCGGGCGGTTCGGGGCAGCCAGAGGGGCAGAACAGCCCGATGTCGGTTTGAATGGTGAGCGGCTGGCGGCTGATCACGCGGCCGGGCAGCAGGTTACTCAACCCCAAAAAACGCGCCACCCACACGCTGGCCGGCTGCTGAACCACCTCGGCGGGGGTGCCGTCCTGCGCCACCAGCCCGTCGTGCAGCAGAATCAGCCGGTCGGCGATCATAAAGGCTTCTTCCTGATCGTGGGTCACGTAAATGGCGGGCACGCCGCTTTCGTGCAGTACCTCGCGCAGAAATTGACCGAGTTCCTCGCGCAGAGCGCGGTCGAGCGCGCCCAGCGGTTCATCCAGCATGAGCAGGCGCGGATGGGGGGCCAGCGCGCGCGCCAGCGCAACGCGCTGCTGCTCGCCGCCGGAGAGGTCGGTCACCCGCCGGTAAGCAAAGTGGCTCAGGTTGACTCGCCGCAGCACTTCCTGCACGCGCTGTTCGATCTGGGCCGGCGGCAGGTTCTGCATCCGCAGTCCAAAGGCTACATTTTGCGCCACACTGCGGTGCGGAAAGAGGGCATAATCCTGAAACATCAGCCCAAAGCGGCGTTCATGCACCGGCACGCCGCGCAGGTCTTTTCCTTCCCACAGCACCCGTCCGCTTTCGGCTTCTTCCAGTCCGGCGAGGATGCGCAGCAGGGTGCTTTTACCGCTGCCGGAGGCGCCCAGCAGGCAAACCGTTTCGCCTGCGCCGACTTCAAAAGAGACTCCGCGTAGCAGCGGCTGGCCTTCGTAGTGCTTGTGGATGTTTTCGACGGTGAGCATGGCGTTTCTGGTTATACCACGACTAGCCCCCTAGCGGGAGCGTTCATCCGGCAGTTGCAGGCGTTCCAGCAGGGCAATGCCCACGCCGCACACCCCCAGCAGCAGGGTGGACATGGCCAGCGCCTGCCCGTAATTCAGACCGCCCGGCTGGCTGATGAAGCGGAAAATCGCCACCGGCAGGGTGGGAAATTCCGGGCGGGCAAGAAAACTGGTGGCGCCGAATTCGCCCAGCGAGATGGTGAATGAGAAGATGGCCGCAACCAGCGCAGCGCGGGCCAGAATGGGCAAATCCACCTCCAGCCAGACGCGCAGCGGCGAAGCCCCCAGCACGGCCGCCGCCTGACGCAGGTTTAGCGGGATGGAATTCAGCACCGGCGTGAGGGTGCGAACTACAAAGGGAAACGCCACCAGACTGTGGGCAATGGGTATCAGCAGAGGAAAAGAACGCGCCTCCAGCGGCGGGCGGTTGAAAGTGAGGATGAAACCCAACCCCAATGTAACTGCCGAAGCGCCCAGCGGCAGCATCAACAGCGGGTCGAGCAGACGGTTGAGCGGCGAGCGGCGGCTGAGCGCGGCGGCGGCCGGCAGGCCCAGCCCCAGCGAGATGCCCACCGTAACGCCGGCATATAGCAGGGAGTTGCGCGCCGCCTGAATGGGCGGCACATAAAACAGCGAGCCGCGCCGGTTGACGAACAATTCGCGGTAGTAATCCAGCGTCAGGCCGCTTTCGAATGTACCGCGCTGACCGCGGGCCGCTTCCAGCCGCACCACCGAACGGGCGGCCAGCGCCGTCAGAGGTAAAATCAGCAGGGCGAAGAGCATCAACACCACCGTTCCAACCAGCACTTTCTGGGTCAGGCTGCGCGGTGAAGCGGCTCCCTCTCCGCGCAAACGGGGGGTGAGCGGAATGTTCAGGCGCGAGGCCGCCCGCGTGTAGATGACCGTCAGCAGCAGGGTGCAAAGTAACTGCACCAGTGAGAGCAGTCCGGCCAGCGGCAGGTTGAGCATGTGCAGTGCCTGAATGTAGATTTCCACTTCCAGTGTGGCGTAATGCGCCCCGCCCAGCAGCAGAATCACCCCAAAACTGGTGAAATCGAACAGAAAGACCAGCAAACCCGCGGCCAGCAGGGGCGGGCGCAGCAGGGGCAGGGTCACTTCACGAAAGGCGCGCCACGGTGAAGCACCCAGCACCCGCGCCGCCGCTTCCAGGCGCGGGTCGAGCTGTTCCCACGCGCTGCCCACCACCCGCAGGATGATGGTGGTGTTGTAAAACACGTGCGCCAGCAGGATGGCAGGGAGGGAATTGAGCAGATTGAGCGGCGGTGCGGACAGGTTGAACCACTCCATTGCCAGCAGGTTGAACCAGCCGCGCGGGCCGATCAGCGCGTTGAAAGCCGCCGCAACCACCACCGTCGGCAGGATGAACGGCAGGGTGGAAAGCAGCCGCAGCAGCCGCTTGCCGGGGAAGTTGAAGCGGGCAAACACATACGCACCCGGCAGGCCCACCAGCAAAGTCAGCAGGGTGGAAAGGGCGGCCTGATAAAAAGTGAAACCAACCGCGCGCAGCAAGCGCTCGGCGGCGGTTGGACTCAGCCCGCTTTGCAGCAACCCCTGCCCGGCAGCCCCCAGAATTTTGCCCAACGGAATGAAGAAGAAGACCAGCAAAAAGGCCAGCGGCAGCAGCCACAAGGCCAGCGCCTGCCAGACGGCAGGCGCCGGCGGCTGCCCTGCGGGGGATGGGCGGGCAGGAGCGGGGGCAGAAAAGAGACTCACCGTAAAACGACCTGTGTCCAGGCCTCGATCCATGCTTCGCGCTTTTCGGCAATCAGGGCCGGGTCGAGTGTGGCGGGTTTTTCGGGGATTTGAGCGTAGCGCACGAATTCATCCGGTAATTTGGCATTGCGGTTGACCGGGAAAACGAACATCTGCAGGGGCAGGTCTTCCTGAAAACGCACATCCAGCATGAAATCTACAAACTTTTCGGCCAGCGCGCGCTGTTTTGTCCCTTTGAGGATGCCGACGAACTCGATCTGGCGGAAGCACATGTTCTCACCAACCAGTGAGGCGGTGGGGGCATCTTCCAGCGGCTGTTCGGCAAATATGACCTCGGCCGGGGGGCTGGAGCCGTAAGAAACCACCATCGGCTGTGGGCCGCGCCCGGAGGACGCGCTGAAATTGGTGTAATAAGCCGTTTCCCAGTCGTTGACCACCACCACGCCGTTGTCTTTCAACTGCTGCCAGAAGTCGAGGTAGCCGTCCTCGCCAAAGGCGGCGATGGTGGCCATCAAAAACGCCAGACCGGGTGAAGAGGTGGCCGGGTTTTCGACGACCAGCAACCCTTTATATTCCGGTCTGGTCAGATCGGCCAGTGATTGCGGCAGGGGCAGACTCTTTTCGGCAAAATAGGCTTTGTCGTAATTGATGCACACGTCGCCGTAGTCCACCGGCAGGGCGCGGTTTTGCGGGTCGAGTTTGAAGGCATCGTCAATTTGCGCCAGCAGGGGGGAGTTGTAGGGTTCGAAGATATCCTCGTTCAGGGCGCGGGAGAGAAAGGTGTTATCCACGCCGTAGAACACATCGGCCAGCGGCGCATTTTTGGTGAGGATGGCCTGGTTGAGCGCCGAGCCGGTATCACCGGAGGGCAGAAAAGTTAATTTGGCGTTGTTTTCCTGCTCAAAGGCGCGGATGACCTCTTCACTGGCGGCAAAGGAATCGTGGGTCAGCACGCGCAGTTCCTGCGGGCCGGCGGGGGTAGCGGGCTGCGCGCAGGCCGCCAGTATCGCGGCCAGCAGACTGAACAGGATAAAGAAGATGGGCATTCGTTTCATCGGATCACCTCCAATAACTGAATGAACCGAACGTGAGCCATTCACCAGCGCTGCCAGACCATCACGAAACGGCAGCCGGCCGGCGGGTGTGCATGCACAGCAGGCGGCCGGTCAGCAGGCGGATTTCGGCGCGGTCGCCGGTCATCTCGTTGCTGATGCCGCGCGTGCGGTTGGGGCAGAGCGTTTCGTGGTTCAGGGCGTACTTCAAGCCGCTGGTGACAATGCCCTTGGTGCATTCGTTCATCGCCAGCAGCGAGACGGTATCGCCGGGTTGACCTTCCACGACGGCCTGATCGCGGATGATGAAAATTTCCTCGCGGCCGTCATCCAGCCGGATATCCACTTTTTCAAGGCCGGGCATTTCCAGCAGGGCAAGGTTGGCCAGCGTTTGATCCAGCCGGCCGCCCAGCGCGGCCACGATTCGGATGGACTGAAAGCCCTGCCGCACGGCATGCTGCAGCGCCAGTTCAAGGTCGGTTTCGTCCTTTTCGGCGGGGTGGCGTTCCATCTGTACCCCCGAATTTTGCAGGGCAGCCACTTCATCGGGAGAGAGGGAATCGAGATCGCCGATCAGCAGATGGGGTTTCAAGCCCAATGCTTTTATGTGGCGCAGTCCGCCATTGGCGGCGATGAGAAAATCATCGGGGCGCAGCCAGCGCTGTACGGTTGCGCCGTCGGCCAGTTCGCCGTTGGCAAATATGACCGCACGGGTGTTTGACATCATAAAAAACCTCCTCGCCGGTGAGGAGGGGAGCAGTCGCAAGCGATTTGTTTTCTCCCTCCGCCGGCATTACCCGGATCAGGTTCAGCGGGTCGAGGGCGGCTTCAGCCCTCCTCTCAGCCCGGTGCGCCGGGCTCCCCGTGTTCAAGCATGTATAGTATAGCCGGATGAAGAGGGCTTGTCAAGTAAGCATGGAGAAAGGCTTAAGACAACGCTGCGCTTTCCCTGCCTGCCTATCCAGTTTCACCTCTCCAGCCAATCCAGCGGGCGGTGTGCAGGGCTTCCTGCTCCATCCGCGCAATCCATCTTGTGCGCTCTTCGTTGGCCGGGGATTCGAGCAGATAAACGGCGTACTGCCACACCTTGCCCCGCCAGCGGGTGATCAAGCCGGCAATCAGGCGTTCATCCATGCCGCCCAACAAAACATCCACCGCCTGCATGACCGGCATGGCCGGCTCCAGAATCTGGTCCTGCACGGCGTCAATGGTGGCGGCGATGATCCGGTTGACGCGGTTGTGATCCATCCGCCGCATGGCCCGGTGAGGCGGGTCAAGGGAGTGCCATTCGGGCTGCAACAGGTCATCCAGTGTCAGCACCAGATCATAATTAATGTGGGCATTGACCCCCAATAGCAGGTTCTGAAGGGGGGTGTAGGTGCTGCTGAGGGCCGCATCAAAGGCCGCCTGCCAGACGGGCGGGGTGTGGCTGCGCTCCTGTTCGAAGGCGTGCAAGGCGGCAAAGTAATAATCCGCGAAACGGTGCAGCAGATGATTCACCCAATCACCATCGGAGAACTCCCGCCGTTCAATGGCGGTCAGCATGTTGGCCGTCATTAGCCGATAGCAGGCTAAAAAAGTCTCGCGCTGGTCATGATTTTGATGCCAGCGCTCGATCCATTCTTCCATTTGAGCTAAAACAGGATCGCTCACCCCGTTACCCCATGGTATGGTCATTCGATTTGTTGATAACCAATTTTATCAAATAATTGGGGCGGCGATCCTGTTTGAATGAGGCGCAATGCTCAGCGCACTTCGAAATCGAGGGTTTTATCGAGCTTGCCGTTCAGGTAAATTTCCACCCGATATTTGCCCACCGGCCAGAGATTTTCGTTGCTCAGGTTGAAGGTGATGATGTTGCTGCCGCTGGTGAACTCGGTTTCGTTGATGACAAAATTGGGTTCTACCCCCTCGACTTCCACCGCAATCCAGACGGCTTTGAGGGTGGTATCCTCCGGTGCATTTTTCAGGTCGGCGAAGGCGTAAAAAACTGCGTCCTGCGCAAAGGTCGTTACGCGGTTGCTGCCTTCTTCGCTATCCGAAAGCCAGGCATCGCCAATACTGGCGGTGCTGGCGCTAAACTCGCAGGCCACTGCTGAAAAAACCAGCACTGCCAGCCCAAGCAAAATCAACCATTTTCGAGATTTCATGCTCTCTTCTCCTCTACGAACCGGATATAGAAAATCCCCCTCTGGCTGGAGAGGAGAATTATTCTTGTTTGTATTATACGACCTTATAAAGGGAATACAAGGCAAAATAGAGATAATAAACAGAGGTTCGAGATGATCTTGTGAATTTCTCGCCGGGTGTAAGGATACTTGCCCTGCACTGTTCCCCGCTCTTCCCTAAAATCGGTTGCGATTTTTGGGGAGGCGCAGGGAGGGTCGGGAGACCGCCGCTCCGCCTGCGGCGGCTGGCGGTGACGTAACCCCGGCTAAGGTCGTCCTGACCGGCGGTTTTTCCGGCGCAGGAAGGCTTTTGAACGGATCAACTTCGCTTTCATTCTTCATCTGCGCGGCGGAGAAATTCATCAATCACCGCAAAGAACACCTCCACCACCTGTGGGTCGAAATGCACACCGGCCTGTTCGCGGATATAATCCAGCGCTTGCCGGTGGCTCCACGCCTTGCGGTAGGGGCGGTCGCTGGTCAGGGCGTCCCAAACATCTGCCACGGCGAAAATACGGGCCGCCAGCGGAATTTGCTCCCCTTTCAGGCCGCGCGGATAGCCGCTGCCATCCCATTTTTCGTGGTGGCAGAAGGGAATATCCAGCGCCGGACGCAGGTAGCGAATGGGGTAAAGCATTTCGTAGGCGTAGTACGGGTGGCGGCGCATGATCTCCCATTCCTCATCGGTAAGCGGGCCGGCTTTGAGCAGAATGGCATCCGGAATGCCCATTTTGCCAATATCATGGAGCAGGGCGCCGCGCCGCAGGTGGATCATTTGTTCGTCGTTCAATCCCATCCGTTTTGCCATCATCACCGTCAGGTCGGCAACGCGGCGGGTGTGGCCTTCGGTTTCTTTATCCCGCAGGTCGAGTGCGCGTGACCAGCCCTCGATGGTGGCTTCGTAGGCCAGTGAAAGTTCCAGATTAGTGCGCTGCAGGTTTTCGAACAGTTGTGCATTTTCGATGGCGATGGCCGCCTGACGGGAAAGGGTTTCAAAGAAGTTCAGCCAGTCCTCATCGGGTTCGAAGGGAGTGCGGTTGAAGACCTCCAGCACCCCTTTGACCTGACCTTTGGCAACCAGCGGAACACCGCAATAAGCCAGAAAGCCTTCTTCCTCCACCCATTGAGGGAGGAGAAAGGGCGGTTCGGCTGCCGCGAGGTTGCCGCAGTGCACCAGGCGCCGCTCCAGCGCGGCGATGCCGGCCTGACTTTCCCCCAGCCGCAGGCGCGCTTTCTGATAGCCGCGCGTGCGGAAGCCGCGCCCGGCGGCGTATTCCAGCATCAGGGTTTGCGGGTTGAAGAGCAGCACACCGCCGGCGTCCATTTTCAAATGCAGCAGGGTTTGTTCCAGCAGGGCATCCAGCGAGAAATGCAGGTCGAGGCTGGTGGTGATGACGCGGTCAATGGACTGCAGGGTTTGTAACTGTTCCAGCCGCCGTTGGGTTTCATCGTGCAATTCAAGGCGCAGCAAGGTGCTGGCCGCCATATCGGCTACCGAACGCAGCAGACGCAGATCGTTTTCATCCAGCGGGCGGCAGCTGCCAATCCACAACAAGGCGTTGATGGTATCATCCGCCCGCAGGGGCACACCCGCCACTGCCGCGCATTTGCCCAATTCGCGGGGAAAGTACAGGCGCGGGTCATTGCGGGCATCGTTGTTCAAATAGGCCGACCCGCTTTGCAGAATGACCGCGCTCAACCCCTGACTGGCAGGAATCACCTGACCGGTTAAATTTTCCCAAATGCCAACTCCCAGTTCAAGAATCACATCACCGCTTGATACATTCACCTTTTCCAACACGGCGCCATCTACTTTCATTTGCAGCATCAACTGCTCCAGCAGGACGGGCAGTAATTCACTGCGGGTTGCGGCACGGCGCAATTCCTCACTCAGGCTGGCGATCAATTCCAGTTCTTGCAGGCGGTGACGGGTTTCTGAAAACAGACGGACATTTTCCACGGTGGTGGCAAACTGAGCTGCCAGTGTTTCCAGTAAATGGCGGTGACCTTCATTGTAAATGGCTGGCTGGTAACTTTGTGCCGAAACCATCCCCAATACGCGGCTGCCCTGCCTGAGCGGTACGGCGAGGATGGAGCGTACTACCTCAGGATCCCCAAAATGAACGGCGGGGAGAGCCGTTTGGGGGTAATCTTCAATTAAAAGGGTTTTTCCGCTTTCGATGACCTGCCCGCTCAGGCCGCTGCCGCGTGGAATTCGTTGTTCGGGATGCCGGCCGCCTTTATCGTATAAATAGACCGCAATATAGTCCTTTGTCTGGCTGTCTTCCAGAACGATGACAAAGGCTTCGCAGGGCATTACCTGGGCAACAGCCCGATGAATGGCTTCATAAACGGCCCCGCCTTCCAATCCGCTGGTCAAAAGGGCCTGGCTGGCGGTGTGCAGTACACTCAATTCATCCAGTCGCTTGCGGGTTTGCGCATTAAGACTGGCACGCTGGAGGGCGTTGCCGGCCATATCGGCAATGGCTGTCAGCAGCCGCCGTTCTGATTCCGCAGGCGTGCGCGCCTGCTGAAACCAGATGTTCATCACTCCAATCACGTGAGCACCGGCACGCAAAGGAAGAGCAATTCCACCCCTCAAAGGCTGCAATAATTGATCTTCACCCGGCTTCAGTACGGTGATAGGGTCGCTGCGCCAGTCTTCGAAGGTGTAAATTTCGCCGCTGGCTGCTACCGTGCCGACTACCCCTTCTCCGACTTGCTGGTGAAAGACGTTTTCCAGCCCCTCAATCCATTGTCCTTGCGGGTCGAACCAGCCGCGGGCGGTCAATTCACCGCTGGTTTCATCCAGCATGTAAATTGAACC
This sequence comes from Chloroflexota bacterium, assembly GCA_040754815.1. Taxonomy (GTDB): domain Bacteria; phylum Chloroflexota; class Anaerolineae; order Anaerolineales; family Anaerolineaceae; genus Bellilinea. Next base: position 38,604 of record JBFMBX010000011.1, on the reverse strand, counting down.
GGCCTGTGCACCGACCGAACGTACGGCGTTTTCAACGAAAATGTGGATCATTTCCTCCACCGAATCGGATTGGGAGAGCAAAGCCGATACCTGCTGGAGGGTTTGCAGTTCGTTCAACCGTTGCTGAGTTTCCTCAAATAAGCGGGTGCGTTCGATGAGCAGGCCGGCCGTGGCGGCAAAACTGCTCAATACCTGAGCATCCTGCTCGCTGAAAGCCGCCCGTTTACTGCAATTATCCAGCGCCAGCACGCCAATAGGCTGGCCTTTAACCACCAGCGGAACTGCAATGGCACTCTGCACGGTGGCTATTTCGCGAATTTCACCGTCGTAACGGGTTTCGGAAGTGGCGCGCGCATCCTCAAGTACTAGCGGCTGGTTGAGGCGGAAGGCCTTTGCCGCGTAGCCCGAATCGAGGGGGAACGAAGCGGTCATTACCCGCTCATCGTGGTAACCGATCATTGCGCGCATGTGAAGTTGGCCGTCGGCATCTGCCAGCATGATGGTGCCTTTTTCGGCGGCCGGGATGGCGTGGCAGGCGGCTTCCAGCAGGCGCTGCAGCAGGGATTGCAGATCGCCTTCTTCCTGCAAAATCTGAACCACCAGCGCTTGAGCTTCCAGTTGCCGTTCATGCTGCTTTTGGCTGGTGATATCCTGCGCCGCGCCGTAAATGCGTACCACCCGTTTCTTCTCTTCATTCCACAAAGGCAGGGCGTGATCGCGCAGCCAGCGCACTCCGCCGTCTTTAGCCACAATACGGAATTCACTGGTATCTTGCTCGCCGCGCATCAGGCGATTTATCCGTTGTTGAATCAGCGGCATATCGGCCGGGTGGATTAAAGCCTGCCAGCCGAGGGTTACATCCATCTCGTTGAGTGAAAAGCCGGTAATTTTTTCGAAGCCACCGGCGTTCCAGACCAGCCTCAATTGTCCGTTTCCTTCTACATCGAAAGCATAAATAAAGTCCGAAATCATTTCGGAGATAGCGCGGTAGCGTTCTTCGCTGCGGTTGAGAGAATCGAGGGCTTGCTGTCGTTCGGTAACATCTTCGATGGCCAGCAGGATGAAGCGGGTTTTGTTATCTTCGTGGTAGATGCGTCGGGCGTTCAGCAGCATGATGCGCGGGCCGAGCCCGGGAAATTCGTGGCGCACCATGTAATTTTCAAAACAGGTGTTGCCGGGGAGAATTTCTTCCAGCAAACGGCGCAGTTCTGGAATATTCCACTGTCCGTTACCCAGTTCGTAGAAGAGGTGGTGTTCGCTTTCTTGTGGGGTGGTGTGAAACAGGCGGTAAAATGCCGGGTTGGCGCGTACAACGCGCAGGTCGCCATCCAGTACGATCAACGGCTCGCGCACCGTTTCTACAATGCCTTCGGCAAAGCGGCGCGCTTCATCAATGGCCCGTTGAGCAGCGCGTTCGGCGCTCTGGTCGCGGAATACGAGCACTACGCCGCGGATTTCTTCACCTTCTCCCCGCACCGGCGCGCCCGAATCGGCAATCGGCACTTCCCTGCCATCACGGCTGATGAGCAGGGTGTGGTTGGCAAGCCCGATCACCACACCTTCGCGCAATACCCGCCGGACGGGATTTTCTACCGGCTGGCGGGTTTGCTCGTTGAGGATGTTGAAAACCTCTTCCAGCGGTTTGCCCTGTGCTTGTGCTTCGCTCCAGCCGGTCAGTGCCTCGGCTACGGGGTTGAGCAGGGTGATTTTACCCTCGCTATCACAGGCGATCACGCCATCGCCGATGCTGTAAAGGATGGCACGCAGGGTGGATTCGCGCTCCAATAACTGGCGGTAAAGGGCCAGTACATCGCCCAGAGGCGGTTGATTGGCTGAAGAGGGATTGGGATGAAAAACCCGGTTCATTTATGTGTCCTGATGGTGATGGCTGAGAGTCCATCACAGATCTTCCCCATATGCAATTTTGACCGGGTTATCATGGAAAACTCATTTCACCACCCTGAGCAGGTAAAAATCAATATTGCGGGGAAGAGATGAAATGAACAGATTCAACCATTCTTAAGATACCACAAAACAACGGCATTTCAAGCATGGTTTGCATTTTGTAAGGTGTTGGCGGTTTGCCTGACAATTGAGGCTGATTCCTTGACATGCCTTGCTGATGATTTTATAATAAAGGCACATTCCTCGATAGCTCAATCGGCAGAGCGGGCGGCTGTTAACCGCTAGGTTCCAGGTTCGAGTCCTGGTCGAGGAGCCTGAGCCTGAATGAATAAGCGCACCCCCTCCGCGGGGGTGCGCTATGCTTTTGGCGAAGGGACGCTGCGCCGGAGTTTAATCCGAAGCCTGAATGGCCGTGACCAGATTCTGAATGTAGAACAGGTCGCCGCGGGCAAAGGCCGGCACGTCAATGTATTTCGTCAGGTGGGCTTTGCTTTCCCGTAAAATCAGCGCTTTGGCCTGAAACAGGGCATTGATGCTGTAAAGATTGGCCATCACACCCTCGCCAAGGCTGGATTCAAAGCGGGAAACGAACCAGTAGGGCGCCACGGCTTCGTATTCCTGTACCGCCGCCTCTACCTCGTTCAAACGAGTCTGCCGCAAGTAATCGGCCACCTCCGGTACCAGCCACAGAAAGTTGGCGGATACATCCAGATGCTTTTTGTGATAACGGTCGTTTACCCAGTAAGAATCTTTACTGAATAACTGCGCCCGCAAGGCCAGCAGGCGGTTGTATTCGTTCGTCACCTGCGTGCGGAGTTGGGCATCCTGCGTGGTGCGCCCGGCCATTTCCTGCAGCCGCAAAAAGCCGAAGTAACCGGCCAGATAGGCGTTGTGCTCAAACGGCCGCTGGCGGAAATAATCGTCCGTGATACCACTGGACAGTTGGGGATTAATCTTGCCGCGGGCAAGGTCGTAAATACGGCCGGCATCGTTGGGGAAGATTTGAGCATACTTCCACATGGCGTAAAAATTGAACGGCGGATATTCCCATGAAAAACCTCTTGCCCGCGCCAGCGGCGGGTGGTTGACGAGGTCGGCTTCGACTTCGGGGGGGAGCAGCATGTCTTCGCGGGGTGCGCCGCTGTCCCACCCGATGGTGGCATACATGTTGGGGTCGAAAAAGGTGCTGAAGTGCGCCTGCAGGTAGGGGCGCAGCCGGTTTTGAAGGCTGGTGGAAAGCAGGGGATAGGCAATGCTCAGCACATAAAGCGTTTCGCCGGGGTTGCTGAAGTAATCCACAAATTCGGCGTTATTGGCGGCAAACTGGCCGGGGTTGTAATAGCCCGGCCGCAGGTGACCGGCATCAATCATTTTGTTGATTTCGCTTTCCAGCCGGGCGAGCAATTGACCGTTGTCCAGCGAGGAATTCGAATCGGGCGCCGGATTGATGCGCACCATCGGCAGCAGGCCGGGGCCGCTGCCGCTGCCATAAGCGATAATGGTGTTGCTGCGGTGAGCGAATAGCCGCCCCTGGTGCGGGATAATGGGGTTCTGGTCGCCGTGATTGTGATAGGCGGCGTTAATGCTGTTGGTAGCGCCGCGGTACCAGCCCTGCAAACGCGGCCAGCCCGGCCAGATGACCCACGTCGGGTCATAGCCCGGCGCCTGTTCTGCGAGATCGTAAGACCATAACTGGCGGGTCTGGCCGGGGTTGGTGGTGGAAAAATAATCACCCACGCGGTCGCAGCACAAATTGCGGTAAATGACACTGCCGCCGCCGGAGATGGCCTGAGGTTCCGCCAGCGCACCGGCCCCGCCGATGATGCTCATCGAACGTTCACCCAAATGCCACCCCATAATGCGCCCTTTGGAATCGGAGCAGCATTGATACAGCGTGCCGGCATAGAGGGTGCCATCCGGGCCGACAATGGGTGGGTAGCGGTTGCCGGAATTGGTGCCCCACCATGCAAAGGGGGCATATTCGGCAAAGCCGTCATTATCGGAATCGAAACGATATTCCTGACCGTTACTCTGGTTCAGAATGACAAAGACACGCCGCCACGGCTTGTGTTTATAGGGGTCTGCGGCGGGGTTGTCTTCGAGGTATTCCAGCACACTGCCGGCATCCATGCTCGGAAAGTTGTTGGAGCCCGGCTGAGGGCCGGAAACAGCGCCCACAATTTCCCCTTCGGGATAACCTTCAAAGATGCCTTCCAGTTGCAATTCGCGGTAGGTGCCGAAAGTGCCGCCGGATTGTTTGGTCAAACTGTTCAGGCCCGGCCGGGAACTGGTGCGGTAACCCTGTGCCACCGAAAAAATGACCTTATCCTGATAAATTACCGGCCAGTAGGACTGGTATTGCTCGCCGGGCATGGGTTCAGAGCGCCAGATCAAAGCGCCGGTGGAGGCATTGAGGGCATAGGCGCGGTTATCGCCGGCGGCGAAATAAACGGTGTTGTTGTTATAAGCAGCCGTGAGGCGGATCGGACCGCCGGCAGTAAACGACCAGATCAACTGACCCTGCCGGGGGGTGTTATGCGCCCCAATGGCGTACATTTTCCCATCCCGATTGCCGATGATCACTTTGCCGTCCACCACCAGCGGGTTTGCGCTGTAACCGGCGCCCGCGCCGGAAAAGGCCCACAGGTACTGGCCGGTGCGGGCATCCAGCGCATGGAGTTTGCGGTCATAGCCGCCGACATAGACCACGCCGTTATCCACCGTGGGGGAGTTGCCCAGCGGCAATTCGGTATCGAACCGCCACGCCACCGAACCATCTGCGGCGTTGAGAACGACCAGACCTTTGGCGGTGGAAATATACAACAAACCATCCACGGCAATGATTTGCACGTTTTGGGGAATGTAGGCTTCAATCGGGCGGTACCATTGCAAGGTCAGGTTGCCGGTAACTTCATGGCTGATCCATGAGGTCCGCTGTGGGTTGCCTGCCACAGTAGCCCAGTTTTCGGTGCTGGCCGGGCGGCTTACCATAGGGAGGTAGATGACGCCGCCGTCATCGTTGGGTACCGCCTGATTCAGGATGCGGTTGAAAGTGGCCGTTTGACGGCCGTTGAGGGTGGATGAAGAGGTTGGGGGGGTGGGGTAAAAACCCGCTACCGATTCAAGCGAACCGGCAAAATAAGTGGCCGTAAAGATGAGGATGGTGAGCAAATGAATTATGTTTTTAAATTTTCTCCGGATCAATTCAATTTTAATGAACGAGGCGGGGGCATTTTTTGCGAGCATCACTTAGTTCCTTTTTATAATGGGCTCCTGGTTGAGTTTTTGCGCGCAGGTTGCCCCCTCGCGTCCCGGAATCCGTTATTTTTTAGTATAAAAGTCAATTATTGAGATTGTCAAGGAATCCTAACCTGCATTACAAAAGTGTTAAGAGGGGCCGGGCGGTAACAGCAAAGGCCGGCAGGTAATTTTCTTCCCCTCGCTTTTTTGCACACCGAACATCCAGAATTCGATATACTACAATATAAAGGTAGATCATGAAGGGCGAGGAGGGATTAATAACGCGATGAACGAAATGATCCGTGATCGGCTTCGTGGTGTGTGTGTGGGGGCGGCGGTGGGGGATGCGCTGGGTATGCCGCTGGAGTTCGGCAACCCGGCGCCGGCTGAGCGGTTGATTCGCACCATGCGTCCGGGCCGGCTGCCGGCCGGTTCTTTCACCGATGATACCGAAATGGCGCTGGCACTGGCCGAAAGTCTGCTGCATGGTTTCGATTTCGATGCCGATGATCTGGCGGAGCGTTTTGTCAAATGGTACCGCAGCAACCCGCCGGACGTGGGCATTCATACCGCGGCGGTGCTGCAGCGCATCAGCCGGGGGATTGGCTGGCAGCAAGCCGTGCAGGAAGTGCAGCAAGCCAACCCGCAAAACGCCGGCAACGGCTCTTTAATGCGCTGTTACCCGGTGGCGGTGACCTGCTGGCAGGATCTGGAGCGTCTGGTGGCTCAATCGCGCCTGCAAAGTCAGGTAACTCACCCGCACAGGGATTGCCTGGATGCCTGTGCGTTTGTCAATGTGATGATTTATTTTCTGGTGCGTGGTGAATCTCCGCAGCAGGCCTACCAGCAAGCTCTTGAACGCGTGCCACTCTCGGAGGGGTTTTACAACACGGTTTTACTGGCGCCGCGCCGTAAACGCGAGGAACTCCGCAACACGGGCTGGGTGCGTCACACGCTGGAAAGTGCCATCTGGGGGCTGCTGAACACCTCGTCCTTCGAGGATGCGCTGGTGCAGGTGATCAATCTGGGAGCAGATACCGATACCACCGGCGCGGTAACCGGCGCGCTGGCAGGCGCTGCCTACGGTTTGAGCAGCATTCCGCCGGATTGGAAGAATGCCCTGCGGGGGGAATATCCCCTCAAGTCCGGCAAAATCTGGCGGCTGGATGATTTCATCAACCTGGCCGACCAGTTGATGGCTAAATATCAGATTGCCCACGAATAAAAATCCCCCGGCGGTGCATGGCCGGGGGATGAGGGAATGAGCGGTTTTTTACCCTAAAAAGCCCAGCGTCAGGGCCAATAGCAGGCCGCCGGCAATCACACTGCCCAGCTGACCGGCAGTGTTGGCACCCATGGCGTGCATGAGGATGAAGTTGTCAAAATCCTCTTCCTTGGCAACCTGAGCCGCCAGACGGCCGGCCATGGGGAAGGCACTGATGCCGCAGGCGCCGATCAGCGGGTTGATCTTGCCGCCGGTCAGGAAAGCCATCAATTTACCGAACATCAGCCCGGCAACCGTATCCACCACGAAAGCCAGAAAACCCAAACCGAGGATCATCAGGGTTTGCACATTCAGAAAACTGCTGGCGGTCATGGTGGAGCCGATGGTCAGCCCCAGAAAGAGGGTGGTAATGTTGATGATTTCGTTTTGTGCGGCCTTGCTCAGTCGGTCCACCACACCGCTTTCTTTGAGCAGGTTGCCCAGCATCAGGGTTGCAATCAGCGGGGCGGCATCCGGCGCCAGCAGGCTGATGACCACCGTGACGATGATGGGGAAGGCAATCACCACCGTATCGGAAACCGGGCGGGCGGCGTATTCCATGCGGATGCGCCGTTCCTTGCGGGTGGTGAGCAGTTTCATCACCGGTATCTGAATGATGGGGATGAGGCTCATGTAAGAATAGGCTGCCACCGTAACCGGCGCGAGAATTTCCGGCGAAAGCTTGCTGGTGACGAAAATGGCGGTCGGCCCGTCAATGGCGCCAATCGAACCGATGGAAGCCGCCTGATTGAGCGGAAACCCCAACAAAATGGCCAGCAGAAGAATGGCGTAAATGCCGAACTGACCGGCCGCCCCCAGCAGGGCCATGCGCGGCATGGCTAGCAGCGGGCGGAAATCAATCATTGCCCCGACACCGATGAAGATGAGCAGAGGAAATAACTCGGTTTTAATACCGGCATCGTACAGGGCTTTGAACATGCCGTGATCGCTGGACATGCCCAGATTGGCCAGAATACAACCGAAACCAATCGGAAGCAGCAATACCGGTTCAAACTCTTTGACGATTGCCAGAATGATCAGCACCAGACCGGCGGCAATCATCACGGCATTGCCCCATGTGAAGGCGTTAATGCCTTTGGAAATTTCGACTAGCAGTTCGCTAAAGTCCATATTAATCGCCTCCGTCAGTCGGCGTATTCCAGCAATGGCTGACCGTGCCGCACAGAATCGCCCTCTTTGACATAAATTGCCGCGATGGTGCCGTCTCGTGTGGCGCGGATGGCGTTTTTCATCTTCATGGCTTCGATGGTGAGCAGTTCCTGCCCAAATTTGACCGCCGAGCCTTCTTTTACCAGCACGGCCACCACCGTCCCCGGCAGCGGTGCGCTGAGTGCTTTACCGGCGTTGACCGGCGCGGCGGGAGCAGGGGCAGCCGGGCGGCTGACGGCGGCGACAGGTGCGGGGGAAACTGCGGCCGGCGCGGGTGCAGCCGCGGCTGCGGCCCGGACGGCCGGTTGAGCCGCTTCTTCGGGATAGACCTCAAAGGTTTCGCCATCCACCACTGCCAGAATGGGGCGGGCGTTCAGGTCGGCAATTTCCACTTCAAAAGTTTGGTCGTTGATTTTGACATTCAGTTTCATCGCACAGAACTCCGGGTTTTACGAGAGGTAATTTGAGCATGGAGGGCAAACTGGCTGCTGCGGCGGGCCGCCTGCCACGCGCTGACGGTTTGACCGGCCGGCGGGGCAATGCGCATGGACGAGCGTTGCAGGGCCAGCGCGGCGGCTACGGCTGCGGCGGCAGCGCGCGCCCGTAAAGCCTGCCGTTGATCTTCCGCCGCGGGTGCAAGGGGTGCAGCCTCGGCTTCCTCGGTTGAGGCCGCTTCTTCTTCCTTTTTTACCCCAACAGGCAGGCGGGCAATCAGGTTGATCAACCCCCACAGGAAGATGAGTGCCAGAAAAACCAGCCCCATCCCAATAGCGGTCATTAACAAACCTTGCGAAAGTAACTCAGACATGGATCGCGCTCCTCTTTAATCCGTTGGCCGGCTAAAGCGGAATGTTGCCGTGCTTGCGGGCAGGTGTGGAGGCGGCTTTTTCGCGCAAGGCTGTCAGGGCTGCGATCACGCGCATACGGGTTTCACGCGGTTCGATGACATCATCCACAAAGCCATCTGCCGCCGCCGCATAAGGATTGAGGAATTTCTTGCGGTATTCTTCCACAATCTTCTTGCGTTCGGCAGCCGGGTCTTCGGCTTCCTGAATTTGTTTGCGGTAAAGGATGTTTGCCGCGCCTTCGGGGCCCATCACGGCAATTTCTGCGCTCGGCCAGGCAAAGGAAATATCCGCGCCCATCACTTTGGAGGACATGACGATGTAGGCGCCGCCGTAAGCCTTGCGGGTGATGATTTGAATCTTGGGGACGGTGGCGTTGGAGTAGGAATAAAGCACCTTCGCCCCGTGGCGGATGACGCCGCGGTGTTCCTGATCCACGCCGGGCAGGAAGCCGGGCGAATCGCAGAAGGTCACCAGCGGAATGTTGAACGAATCGCAGAATTGCACAAAGCGGGCAATTTTATCGGCCGAGTCAATGTCCATCGAACCCGCCATGAAGGCCGGTTCCTGAGCCACAATGCCGACCGTGTAACCACCCATGCGCGCCAGACCAATAATGGCGTTGCGGGCGAAGGGGGCCTGCAGTTCGATGAAGGTGCCGGCATCCACAATTTTCTCAATCACCTCGTGCATGTTATACGGTTCGGAGGGATCGAGCGGGACGATGCTGTTGAGAGAGTCGTCCATGCGGTTGGGGTCGTCGCCGGTATCCACATAGGGCGGGTTTTCCACGTTGTTGGAGGGCAGGTAACTGAGCACAAGGCGCGCCATGGCAATGGCTTCTATATCGGATTGGGTCTTGATGTGCGCCGTGCCGCTGATGCCCAAATGCACATCGGCGCCGCCGAGGCTTTCGGTATCCACCACTTCACCGGTGACGGATTTGATCACTTCCGGGCCGGTCAGGAACATGAAGGACTGCTTTTCGACCATGATGATCATATCGGTGACGGCGGGGGAGTAGGCCGCACCACCGGCGCAGGGCCCCAGCACGAGGCTGATTTGGGGAATAACGCCGGAATACCACGCATTGCGCTGGAAGATCTGGGCGTAGCCATACAGGCTGCGCACGCCTTCGTTGATGCGCGCGCCGCCGGAGTCGATCAGCCCGATCACCGGTGCGCCGGCCGCAGCGGCCATATCCATGATGGCGGCAATCTTCTTGCCCTGGGTTTCGCCCAGTGAACCACCCATAACGGTAAAGTCCTGAGCATAGACATAAATGGTGCGCCCGTCCACCGTGCCGTAACCGGTAATCACCCCATCGCCGGGGTATTTTTCGGTCATGCCCAGATCGTCACTGCGGTGCGTGGCGTAGAGACCGATTTCGTGGAAAGAACCGGGGTCGAGCAGCTGCTCAATGCGTTCGCGGGCGGTCAATTTGCCTTTGGCTTTGTGCTTGGCAATGCGTTCTTCGCCGCCGGCGAGACGCGCCTTTTGACGCATTTCGCGTAATTCAAGAATTCGGGGATCTTCTTCAGGCATAAGGCATCCTCGCTTTTGGGATTAGGGATTGGGTTGGAAAACAGAAACAGGGAAGACAACGGCTTCCCGACGGTACAGGTTCACCCTGCCCATGTGTTTCTATCATGTGTTTCTATTGTAGTGAATAGCAGGGTGGATTTATACCGTAAAATATACCATTAATTGCTTGATTTTCATCCCTTTTTTTGGTCAAATGTCAGATAACTGACAAATTTACGACGGGAAAGAACCGCCCCCCTTCAATCCCACTCGCCTGCGGTGTTGCAGTAGCGGCGGTGGCCGTCCTGTTCAATGTACGATCCGTCTCGATCCGTGACCACCTGATACGCCGACCACAGCGCGGAAGAATCGCTCATCCACTGTTCTGCCCGCGCTTCACTGAGGTTGAAGGACTGCCATGCGGGTTGGGGGGGGTTTGAACGGGCGGCACGGCAGGCCAGACCGATGAGAATTTCCTGCCGGGCGGGCGCGGGTAAATCTTGCTGCTGAGCCAGCCGAATCAGGTCGGGCACGGCATCGGCAGAAAGGGTTTGCAGGTAATCTCCATCCAGTTCTTCGCCGTGCATGGCGCGCTGGATGTTCTGCCGCGCTACCCAGCCGTCCACATTCCACAACCCCAGCAGTAAACCAAATCCGCCGGCAAAGAGGATCAGCGCCAGCCCCATGCGCCGCATTTGATTGCTGAAAAGGAAACCCAACACGGCGAGCAGTAGCAAACCCAGCCATGGGATAAACAAATGCGTATAGGTTCGCAGGCGGGTGAAGCCGTAGGCCTGTTCATAGAGCATCAAACGCTGGTATGCGGAAACCAGAATCACCAGCACCTGAACGACCAGCAGAGCGTTGAGGATGACAAACCCGCGCTGGCGAGCGGGGGTTTCGCGCCGGCCGATGGTGTGCAGAGCCCAGATGAGCGAGAGGGTGATGATGGCTACCCAGACCAGTTCTCCAAAACCGCGGCGGGCGTATTCGGCATAGGTAAAGCCGGCCTCGTGGATGTTAGCCTGCCCGCCAAACAGGTAGCGGAATTGCAGAATCACGAAGAACAGGAACAAGGCATTGACGCTTCCTGAAATGATGCTGCTTTCCGTCCAGCCGAGAAATGGCGAGAGCAAACGGCTTTCCTTTGGAGAAGGTTTAACCTCATGAGCAGGCAGAACGGCATGGAGCAGTACACCGCAAAAAATGAACGTCAGTACCCCAACGTAGAACAGGCGGAAAAGCGTTTCCGGCAGTTTGTCCAGCCGCAGGGCGTCCAGCACCGATTCCAGCCGTTCGGCAAAGACCAGATCGGCAGAAGCCAGCAGGAGTGCCAGCACCCCCATCACCGGCAAAGCCAGCAAGATGCCGCGCAACACCGCCCAGCCCTGTTTTGAAAAAGAAGGGGACTGCCTTTCGGAGGGCTGTTCCCCGTTTTGAGCGGAAAGCGAAAACGGACGGGTAAGAGCCGCGAAAACCAGCACGGCAAAAGCCCGCAGGGTATCCCAAAGCGTGTAATGCAGCCAGTAGCCGCTGCGCAGGGTGGCCGCCCACAACATCAGTGCGGCGAGAACAAGCAAACCCGCCAGCACGCGGGTGAGCGGCTCGGCGCGCAGGAAGACGAGAGCAGCCAGCGCAAGGATGACTGCCGCGAGCAGGATGTTTGCCCCGGCCGGGCGCGATCCCTGCCGATAGGTCAGGAACACGGCACCGCTGATCGCCAGCAGCGACCAGATGGGAAACGAAATGCCAATCGGTTTGCCCCAGAACAGAAAATCCACCCCGGTGGCAATCAGCAAGGCGGTGAGCCAGAAGAGGTTGTGTGATTTTGGCATCGGTCAGTTCCTCGATGTGGTAAGGATTGATTCAGGCTGGTTTATGATTCCTGAATGGTGTTTTTTTGACCGGCTGCCGAGGGGAAATCCGGCGCAGGGCGGTGGTTGGCGCTGGTTACAGCGTGGCAACCACAGACAAAACCATTGCCAGAATGATCATCACCGAGAGAATGATAAACACCAGCCGCTGCAGGCGCACGGCGCGCTGTTCGGGCGTTTCGCGGGGTGAGGTTGGTTTTTTCTTGCTTGCTTTCGACATGCTTTTCCTCCACAAACCGTACCCATTGTAACGGTTTTGGGCTCATCCCGCAAGGCAATGGTTCATCATTCCTTTCCCATCGGCAAAGGTCAGCCTTATCGTAGATGAACCGCTCTCTCAAAATCTATCACGGAGGTGTCAAAATCTCTCTTACGGGAAGGAAATTAAAAAGCCCGGCATGACCGGGCGGATCAGGGCGTTCGCCGCCCCGGGGCAGTGCCTGCCCTGTTACGAGGTGGTGGTTGAACCGTTTGACGAACCGGCTTTGTCTGAAGAAGACGACGATGAGCCGGATTCGCCGGAGGATTTGCTTTCGCTGTGATTGTTGGATGAGGTGCGCGTTTGTCCGGAAGGTGAGCGGTGATCGGTGGCATAGAACCCCGACCCCTTGAAGACGATGCCCACCGGCGTATAAACCTTGCGCAGCGATTTTTTACCGCACTCCGGACACCACGCCAGCGGGGGTTCGCTGAACTTCTGATTGCGTTCGAACTGAACTCCACAATTTTCACACCGATAGGTATAGACCGGCATATGACTTACTCCCTCATACAACGACTTGCTCTAGGAACAACGACCTCTTATTCTAAACCCATTTCGTTAATTTTACATTAGAAAATCATGGCGGTATATCAATGTTTTGTCAACGCGCCCAATAAAGTAAACCTTCCAGCGCAATGGCATACACGCGCGGCGGTTTAGGGCCGATCAATACCTCATCCCCGATGAAAACGGTGGGCGTGCCGAAGAAACGGGTTTTGACCACTTCGGAAAGCTGCTTTTTGACAGCCCATTCGGTTTGCTGGTCTCCGGCACAAAACAGGATCGTATCCGCGTTGTAACCGGCATTGCTTAACGCCGTGCGGATGAACGATTCTTCTTCAATCACGCTGCGTTCAGCGGTGAAGAAGGTATCCACCAGCGACCAGTATTTTTCCGCATCCTGCCGGTAAGCGCAGTAACTGACTTTGGCCAGATAGTCACTGCTTTCTTTGACGGGGTAATACAGGAAGGTGAAACTGGCGTTGCTCTCTTCTGCCAGCCGCCGCACCACGGGGTAGGCCTTGCGGGAGTACTCGCAGCCGTAGGAGCCGATGAAAACGATGCTTTTTTCGCCCTCTGCGTTCAAAACCGGAAAGCCATCCAGATTTACGCCCTTGAGGGAAACGGGGTCTTCACCCGGCAGCACCACCGGGCAGCTTTCGCCCACATTGGAAATCTGATTGGACTGGCCGGTGGGGTCGAAAACGCAAAAACCGCTCTGATTGAGGCCGTTGCACGAGCCGGTGACATAGAATAAATACACGCCGCGCACGGCAAAGAAGATGCTCCCTAAAAACAGCAGGACAAAAATCCACGAGAGTGGTTCGAAGAAGCGGTTGAGGATGCGTGCGCCGGTTTCGGTGCGGGTGATGACGAAGCCGAGAATTTTCGCCTTCATCTTCTCGTCGAAGCCGGTATTGCAGGGGCGCAAGGTTACCCGGCGCAGGACGCAATCCAGCGCTTCGCGCGCCAGCGAGCGGTTTTCGGCGCTGAATACCCCTAAAATGGACAAAACGATGAACGAGATGACGCAAAACATGGTTACAGCACCTTGCGAATCTTGATCAGCGCATCTACCAGTTGACGCGCTTCTTCTTCCGTGTTGTAGAAATACAATGAAGCGCGCACCGAGCCGGGGATGCCGCGCGAGTTGAACCACGAGTGAACGCAATGCTGGCCCGAGCGCACCGCAATCCCCGCCATCTGATCGAGCATCAGCGCGATGCGGTGGTGATCCACGCCGGGGATGAAGAACGAGAGGATGCCGCCGCGCAGGCGGGCATCGGCCGGGCCGATGATTTGCAGGCCCGGCACGCTCTTCAGCGCTTCGCTCAGGTACTGGTTGAGGGCAATTTCGTGTTTCTCGATGGCTTCCAGCCCGACCTGCTGCAGGTAGCGGACGGCCGCTCCCATGCCGATGATGCCGGCATAATTTTGCAGGCCGGCTTCAAATTTTTCCGGCGGGGGCAGGAACTGACAGTCCTCATAGGTGGAAGTGGCTACCGTATCGCCGCCGACGAGGAAAGGCTGCATGGTTTCCAGCAGGCGGTATTTGCCGTACAGAACGCCAATCCCTGAAGGGGCCAGCATCTTGTGACCGGAGAAGGCCACCCAATCGGCATCCAGCCGGCGAACATCTATTTTCTGGTGGGGGGCGGTCTGGGCGGCATCCAGCAGGACGAGCGCGCCGTGTTTGTGGGCTAGCCGCACCACTTCCTCCGCCGGTATGCTGACGCCATCCAGATTGGAAGTGTAGCCCATAGCCACCAGCCGCACGCCGCCCTGCAGAGCCTGCTGGTAAGCGGCAAGGTTGAAGGTGTTATCGGGGTTGGAAGGCACAAACTTAAGGCACACGCCGAACCGCCGCGCCAGCATCTGCCACGGAATCAGGTTGGAATTATGTTCTTTGTCGGTCAGCAGTACCACATCGCCGGGCTTCCAGTCCAGCGCGTTGGCGACCAGATTGATGGCTTCGGTGGTGTTGCGGGTGAAGATGATTTCTTCCTTGCGGGCGGCATGCAGGAATCTGGCGACCTGCTGGCGGGCTTCATCCACCTGCCGGCTGACCTCGCTGGCGAGGCGGTGCATACTGCGCCCGGCACAGGCGGGCGTTTCTTCGTAATACTGCTGAACGGCTTCAATTACAGCCTGCGGGCGCAGGCTCTGGCAGGCGTTATCGAAGTAAATGATCGGTTTGCGCCCGTTATTCGAGATGAGTAACGGAAAATCCTCTCTGATTTTTTGTATGTTCATCGTCTCACTGCCGGTAATGGAAAATCCTTGAAAACTCGTACCATTATACTCCACTTTTTTTACCCATCCGGAAGTGGCATAAGTCCCCTTTTGAGGTGGATAAAGTACACAATTAAGGGTTTGTCGGCGGCAGCAGGCCGTACACCGCCAGCGCGATGATCGTCCCCAGCGCAATGCCGCCCAGCACCTGCCGGGGGGTGTGCCCGAGCACTTCTTTCAAGCGTTCCTGCGAGATAGGGTGTCCGCTGAACAGTTCCTCGAACAGCAGGTTGATCTTTTGGGCGTGATAACCGGCCTGCCGGCGCACGCCGGCGGCGTCATACACCACAATCATCGAAACGGCAAACGCCAGCGCAAAGACCGGTGAGTCGAAGCCGTAGTACAGCCCAATCGAGAGTGTGGTGGCCACCATCAGCGACGAGTGCGAACTGGGCATGCCGCCGCTGCTGAACCACAATGCCCAGTTCCAGCGCCGCTTGGTCAGGTACTCAATCGGAACTTTGAGAAACTGCCCCAAAAACCACGCCAGAATGGCGGTGATAAAGACCCGATTGTTGAGTAAATCCTCCCACACGGTTATTCCTCTTGTTCCTCCATCAAACTTAAATCGTTTAAGCCGATTTGTTTGACGCGCAACTCGGCCTGATCGAGCAGAGCGGCACAGCGCTGCACCAGCGCCTGTCCGCGTTCGTACAATTGCAGGGCCTCTTCCAGTGAAGGCTGCTCATTTTCCAGCCGTTGAATGATACTTTCCAATTCGGCAAAGGCCTCTTCGTAGGACATTTGACCGGCGGGGATCGGTTCAGGGCTCATGGTTTGCTTCTCCTTCACGAGGATCGAGATGAATCTGGCGGGCAAGCGCATCTACACGGCCATCTTTGAGGCGGATGGTCAGTTCATCACCGCTGTGAATTTGCCGCGCGCTGTGAGCAACCTGCCCGCTGCGGTCCATCACCACGGCGTAGCCGCGCTGCAGCACGGCCAGCGGGTTAAGTGCCTGCAGGCGGTGCTGCCAGCCGTTCAGGTGCGTGCGGCGCAGGGAGATGCCGGTCAACACGGCGCGCCCGGCGCGTTCCAGCAGGGCATCCAGCCGCTGGCGGTCGTTCTGAATCCAGCGGCGCGGTGAAAGCAGCCCCAACCGTTGAGTGCGCTCGGCAAGGTGGCGGCGTTCCGCCTGAATGCGGGCTTGCAGCAGGCCTTTCAGGCGGGTGTTCCGTTCGCTCAACTGCCCGCGCAGGTCGTAAACATCCGGTGTAATCAACTCGGCGGCGGCGGTGGGGGTGGGGGCGCGAACATCGGCGGCAAAATCGGCCAGCGTGAAATCGGTTTCGTGGCCGATGCCGGTCACTACCGGCACGGGAGAGGCGGCAATGGCGCGTACCACGGCTTCATCGTTGAAGGCCCACAGGTCTTCTAATGAGCCGCCGCCGCGCGCCACCAGAATGGCATCCAGCCCCGGCTGGCGGTAAAGGCGCTGAAGAGCGGCCACCAGCGCGGCGGGCGCTTCCTCTCCCTGCACGGCGGCAGGCGCAAGCACCACCTCCACCAGCGGGTAGCGGCGGCGCAGGGTGTTGAGCATATCCTGTAAGGCTGCCCCGGTGGGGGAAGTGACCAGCCCGATCCGCCGGGGGTGTGCCGGTAAAGGGCGTTTGCGCGCTTCATCGAACAGCCCTTCGGCTTCCAGCCGGGCTTTCAGGCGCATAAATTCCTGAAAGAGCCAGCCTTCCCCGGCCGGGCGCAAGGCATCCACATATAACTGGTACTGGCCGTCCCGCTCGTACAAACTGATATAACCGTGCGCCTCCACCGCCTGCCCGTTGTTGAGTTCAAAACGCAAACGGCCGGCATTCATGCGCCAGATGACACAGCGCAGCGAGGCCGCCTGATCTTTGAGGGTGAAATAGATATGCCCGGAAGTCGGGCGGGAGAGGTTGGAAACTTCCCCCCGCACCCAGATATCCTGCAAAATCTCGTCACTTTCCAGCAACTGACGCAGGTAGCGCGTCAGTTCGCTGACCGACATGGAAGGAAAGAGGAAGGGCAGGGGTTGTTCCATTGGTAGGGTGGCAGAAGTGGTTTTTATTGATTCTACCAAGAAACAGGGGAGGTTATGGCAAATCAGGGGCGTTCCCGCGAGCGGATTTTCCAGACCGCCTGAATGGTGCTGCTTGCCCCCGCTTTCTGGCGGATGGCCGCCAGATGCAAAAACACCGTGCGCCGGGAAAGCCCAAGGCGGCCGGCGATTTGTTTGACGGTCAGGCCCTCACTCAGCAGGTGCAAAATGGCACGCTGGCGGGGTGTCAGCGGCGGGCCGGCAGGAGGTAAGGCGGCTGCCGAAGGGTGCTTTTGAGGGAACACGAGCAGGATTTCTTCTCCAATCGGCAGGGTTTGCCAGCCCCCCGGCCGGTGTTCACCGCTGTATTCCGGGGGTGACCACTCGCCGTTGCGCACCTGCTCGATTAATTCCTCCACAGAACGCGCATCCTGCAGCAGGAATTGGGTTTTTTCGCCCAGCAGGCAGAGGATCAGGGTCATGGTTTACTCCACACAGAACATATTTTCTATTCTGACACAAACTCCCCTGCCGGCAAGTCGGATTTGTGGGTTAAACTGCGGGGCTACCCTGACCGCGCGGCAGTTGTTTTGCCCCAATGGGGCGGGGAAAGGTGGAAAGGCGGGTATAATCCCAGCCATGAAGAAATTTCTGCTCTGCCTGTTGACGGTTTGGGCCTTAGCCGCCTGCGCGCCCGCCGCCCCGTTGTTCCCCACCTCTACCCCGCGCACGGTGATGCCCGTAACGCTGACCCCCTACGCCGGTTTGCCGCCCACTGCCACACCTTCGCCCACTGCCGGTGATACCCCCACGCCGCTGCCAACCGCCACCCCCACGCCGCGTTTACATACCATCCGGCGCGGAGAGGACCTGTTCGGGATTGCGTTGTTTTACGGCGTCACCTTGCAGGATTTGCTGACCGCCAACCCGACGGTGAACCCCTATGCGCTGCGGGTGGGGGATCAGGTGGTGGTGCCGGCCTCCCAAACCACCCCCACGCTCGACCCGCGCAACCCGCCCTCGCCAACGCCGGTGGGGTTGACTCTGCCCCGGCCGGATTGCTACCCCACCCACGACGGCGGTATGTGGTGTTTTGCGCTGCTGAGTAACCCGCAGTCTTTCGATGTCGAGGGTGTTTCGGTGGTATTCCACCTTTATGATCGTTCGAGCGGTGAAATTCTCAGTCAGGCGGCTTATCCGCCCCTCAACCGGCTGCCGGCCGCGGGGCAATTGCCGCTGGCGGTGTTCTTTGCGCCGCCTGCACCGCGGGATTTCGATGTTTCCGTAGAACTGCGCACGGCTTTGCCCATTCCGGCCGAAAGCCGCCGCTATCTCGATGTAGAAATCACCCGGCAGGAGGTGGCAATCAGCGAAGACGGCTCGTATGCTGAGGTGAGCGGCAGCCTGCGGCTGAAAGAGGATGAATCGGCAGCTGCCCGCCCGCTGCTGGCGGCCGTTGCGCTGGATGAAAGCGGGAGGGTGGTCGGGCTGCGCCGCTGGCAGGCGGATCAAGTGCTGGCGGCGGGTGAATCGCTGCCCTTTGAGGTAAGGGTTTATTCAACCGGCTTGCCGATTGCGCGGGTGATGCTGCTGGCAGAGGGTGTTCCCTAGACCGCTCACTCAGCGGTAATTCCAGATCAGGTAACTATCGGCCGCACAGATGGGTTGCGCGGCGGGGATGTTCAAACATACGCGGTAAGCCAGCACGCTGCCGTTGGGCAGGGCGGGCTGCAAAGGTGCGATTCTCAGGCGCGCCTGTCCCTGAGCATCGGTCGGCGGTAAGTAGTACAACGCCTCCCGCCCGTCCGGCAGCGTGAGGGTCAGGCTGGTTTCCACCGAACTGACCGGCTGATGATTGTCTGCCCGCAGGAGGGTGATTTCGAATTGCTGCGGTTCTTCGGCCGTCAGGCGGGGTTTGGTCACATTCACCAGCAGGCGCACCGATTGAGGGGTGATTTCGAAAGGCGTTTCTGCTGCCCCTTGCGGGTTGGTGATTTTCAGGTATTCGCGCCCCAATGCAACCATGCGCACCCGCTCGACTGCTTCGGGGTGGTTGTCGTAGTCCAGACAGTAATTCTGATAACACTGGCGGTAAAGATGTTCACCGACCTGATACGGTTCGCTCAAGGGAAGGCCGGAAATTTCGATGCCGCCGTGCGAAGCAATGAACTCATCAAAAACCAGCGGGACATGGAAGCCGTTTTCGCCTTCCACCGGATAAAAGACCATCCCATCGGCCTGACTGTAACGGCGCGGCTGAGGTTGACCCGCCGGCATGCCTGTCAGCAGTGCGGCAGGGCGCAGATGAACGGCAGTGGGGTTTTCAACGGGCGCGTACAGGACGACATTTTCATAAACCTGTTCGCGGAAACCATCGGCAGCGAGGTAGGGTTGGGTGAGCGGCAGCCCGAATACCTTTACCCCGCCCAAGCGCACCAGCCGCGGCAGAAAGGGCTGCTCCATTTCGACGACATTGCGGATGACCACGGCGCTGGCCGGAGGGGAAAAGCGGCAATCGGCGGAGCAGGCAAAGACGCCGTAGGAAAGCAGGTGAACTTCTCCCTGCGGGTCATCCAGATTGCGGTAAAAGCCAACGTTTTCAAAATACTGCTCGATGCGGTTTTTGTTGGGGTTAAACCGCGGCGGGGTGAGCGGTTTGCCGGCATACTGCGAGCCGTAAAGCCGCTGATAGAGGTCGGTAAATTCTTCATAAACCGCAAAATCACCCTCTTCGGATGACGAAACACCGGCACTGGCGGGAAGTCCCAAATCGAAAGTGCGCCCCAGCGGATACAGACTGAACCGCTGAATGCCCTGCGCCAGCGGATCGAAGCACATCAACGCGTTTTGTGTGTACTGGCACTGCCGGTCATCCAGCGAAAAGAGAGCGGTGATGGCAGGGCCGAGGATATCCTCCCCGCCCAGCGAAGCGTAGAATTCCCGCAGCAGGGGATCTACGCTGAAGGTGCCGGGTTGCTGGATGGTAACGGGCGTTTCGCGGCTGGTGCAGGCGGTGAGTGTTCCCCAGACGAGAACAATCAGCACGGACAACCGTAAAATGCCCCTCCCAAAATTCATCTTGAAAACCAGTTTGCCCTCCGCGAGAAGGTGTTTGTTTCCTGCTTCCGTAAAAGATGTTAAATCATTAAAAAGGCAAGGATTTTAATGATTCAAAAAAGGGATAAACCCCGATGCTGACAGTATACCGCCGGGGCATGGACAGAAAATTGACAAACGAATTTTCGGGAGGGTGGTAATCTTCCCCGGCGGTTATTCAGGGGCGCGGGCGAAGACGCGGGTCACGCTCCAGCGTCAGGCGGATGCCGGTCTCGAGGGAGATGGAGGGACGGTAATTCAATAGCGCGGCGGCGCGGCTGATGTCGGCGCACATGCGCGCCGGCCCGCCGTCGCTGCGGGGGTTGTAAACCACTTCCGGATTACTGCCGGTCACGGAAATGACCACTTTGACCAGATCGCGCACGCTGGTTTCCACACCACTGCCCACGTTGATGGTCATCTGATCCACTGCCGGTGCGGTGGAAGCGGCCACCATTGCCTGCACCACATCATCTACATAGACGTAATCGCGGGTCTGGGTGCCATCTCCATGCACCACCAGTGTGCCGTTTTGCAGAGCCTGCCGCAAAAAATTGAGCAGTACCGGCGCATGAACCGGCGGCAGGTGCTGCCCCGGTCCGTAAGCGTTGAACACCCGCAGGCAAACGGTTTCGATCCCCCACAGGCGACCGATGGTTTTGACGTAATACTCGGCGGCCAATTTGGAAACGGCATACGGCGAGCGCGGGTTGGGAATAACATCTTCATTGACCGGCTGGGCAGGTTGATTCCCGTAAATAGCCCCGGACGAGATGAACACCACCCGCCGCACCCCTACATCCCGCATGGCTTCCATCAGACTGACCGTGCCGCCGACGTTCACTTCGTTGTATTCGCGCGGATAAAGCACCGATTCCGGCACCAGTACTTTGGCCGCAAGATGATAGACGCAGTCAATTTCCTGCAAGAGGGTCCACAGTTTGGGACGGTCGTTGACATCCCCGCGTACAAAATGCACTTCTGGCGAAAGCGCCGAAGGATCGCCTGTGGAAAGGTCATCCAGGCCGCGGACGGTGTGCCCTTCCATTACGAGACGATTTGCCAGCGCCGAACCGAGAAAGCCGGCTGCTCCGGTGATCAGGTATCTCATTGAAGTTTGTTTTCCCGGGAAAAATGAGGATGATATTTCTCAACGGATTATAGCATAATCGCCAGGGGCTAATTAAGAAAATCATCGCCTTCCACGCCTTCCGGAATTGTAAAGTCGGGGGAGGTTTCGGCGTCACGCACCAGTTGATGATCGCTGGTGCGGTAATGTCCGCGCAGATCATCCACCAGTGTACCCTTCCACAGCGGGACACCATCGAAATAGGCCGCCCGGCCGATCATGTGAGCGGCTACCGGCACGGTCAGCAGCAGAAAGACAATGATCGCCAGCACGCGCAGGGTAATGCCCGAATCGCCAAAATAAATGGCGGCGGCCAGCATAACCAGCCCGGCGCCCAATGTGGCGGCTTTGGAAGTGGCGGACATGCGCAGGAACAGGTCGGGCATGCGTAGCAGCCCGATGCTGGCAATCAGCATGAAGCCGGCACCCAAAATCATCACCACGGCAACCAGCCATTCACGCAGCATCACACCCTCCTTTCGATGTAATAGGCGAAGGCAATCGTCCCTAAAAACGAAATCAGGGCGATGATGATGGCGACATCCAGAAATACGGGCTGATCGAACAAAATAGCATAACTGGCGATGATGCCGATGGCCAGCGCTACCACCAGATCAATGGCCACCACCCGGTCGGGCAGGCTGGGACCGCGCACCAGCCGGATGAAAGCCAGCACCAGCCCAAGGCTGATCATACCCAGCGCAATGGCGTACAAAATCTCGATATTCATTGGAACAACTCCTTCACCCGCCGTACAAAACCTTCCTGCATATAACGCCGGAATTCCTGCGGGTTGCGGGCGTCCAGCGTGTGGATATAAACCACCTGACGGTCGCTGGAAACATCCAGAGCCAGCGTGCCGGGTGTGAGGGTGACCAGATTGACCAGCAGAGTGATGGCGGCGTCGTTGGGCAGGTCAATTGGCACGGCTACCACGCCCGGTTTTAAGTTCATTTCCCGCCGCAGGACGGTGATGGCAAGGTTGAGATTGGCTTTGACCAGCTCTTTCAGGAAAAATCCCATAAAGGAAAGCACCCGCGGTACGCGGGTAAAGTAAGTGCGATTTTCACCGCGCACGGTCAGCCACAGCACCAGATAGCCGAGCAGAAACCCGAAGATCAGGTTGGGCAGGTCGAACTGCGCCGAAAGCGCCGACCATGCCAGTGCCAGCAGCACGTTGAGCAGAAAGATGGTCACCGCACACCCCCCAATACGGCGGCAGCATACAGGGCCGGCTGCATCAAGAACCCGGCAGCCTGTTCGGACAGACCATAGACCGGTTGAGCCAGAAAACCCAGCAACACACTGATCAACCCCATGCCCAATGCAGGCAATACAAGCGTGAGTTTGTAACCTGCTTCACGGTTTTGGGGCGGAGCCTTATCGGGAGCCGGCTTCCAGAAGGCCTCCATCCAGATTTTGGTCATCGAAAACAAAGTGAGCAGGCTGACCGCCAGCGAAACAGCCACAATAGCGTACTGCCCCTGTGCCAGACCGGCACGAACCAGCGCCAGTTTGCCAAAAAAACCGGAAAGCGGCGGCAAACCGGCCAGCGAAAGGGCAGGAATCAGGAAGAGAATCGCCAGCCACGGCTGCTCGCGGTACAGCCCGCCGAGACGGCGTAAATCGAATGAGCCGCTCACCCGCCGGATGATGCCGGCCACCAGGAAGAGCGATCCCTTGGCGGCGATGACATGCGCCATGAAGAAAATGGTGCTTGCCAGACCGGCTACACTGTATAATCCCAGCCCCATCAAGAGATAACCGATCTGACTGATGATATGGAAGGAAAGCAGGCGGCGCATGTCATACTGAGCGGCCGCCCCAAGCACGCCGACTACCATTGTAAAGCCGCCCAGCACCAGCAAGACCGTATGGGTAAAGGCAATATCCGTCAGGAAGAGCAGCGTAAACACCCGCACCAGCGAATAGACGCCTACTTTGGTCAGCAAGCCGGAAAAGAGAGCGGTGACGGCCACCGGCGGCGTGTGATAGGAAGCCGGCAGCCAGAAGAACAACGGGAAAACGGCCGCTTTGATGCCGAAAGCGACCAGATAAAGCATGGCAATAATCGTCACCAGCGCGGGGGAATCGAGTTCCTGTAAGCGGAGGGAGAGGTCGGCCATGTTGAGCGTGCCGGTAAGGCTGTATAAAATGCCGGTGGCGGAAAGGAACAACGCCGATGAAGTCAGGTTGAGAATGACGTACTTGATGGCGCCTTCCAGCTGAGCGCGTTCCCCGCCCAGCGCCATCAGCACAAAGGAGGCCATCAGCATGACCTCAAACCAGACATACAGGTTGAAAATATCGCCGGTCAGGAAGGCGCCGCACACGCCCATCAACAGGGCAAAGTACAACGGGTAAAAGCCGTGTGCCACCCGCTGTTCGTCAATGCCTTCCAGGGAGTAGATGGCTACCAGCAGGGCTACCACACCCGTAATGGTGATCATAATAGCGCTGAACAAATCGGCCACCAGAGCGATGCCGTAGGGCGCCGGCCAGTTGCCGATTTGTGTGACGGCGATACCGCTTTTCTGCACCTGAGTAAGAAGAATGAGGCCGGCCAGCAGTAAGGCAGTGCTGCCGAGCAGAGCCAGCAGGCGCTGGATTCGGGGATTATTCCACCCGAACAGGGTCAGCACGATAAATAATAGCGGGATCAGCAGAGGGAAAAGTACGATTTGCACTACAAACCCTCCTCTTCTTCCGGCACTGATTCCGGATGATATTTAGGAATGATGTCGGTGTCGCGCAATTCGTTCATGTCGTTGGTGCCCAGCACCTGGTAGGTCTGGCGAGCCAACACCAGCGCAAAGGCGGTTACCCCAAAACTGATGACAATGGCGGTTAAGATGAGCGCCTGAGGCAGCGGGTCTGCCGAAGTTGTGATTTGTTCTGCACCAAGGGGTATCAATGGGGGACTGGCGCGCTGCAAGCGGCCGGTCGTGAAGATCAACAGGTTGATTGCCTGACCGAGCAGCATCAGGCCGATCAAAACCTTGGTCAGGCTGCGGCGCATCATCATATAAAGACCAATCGTAAATAAAACCCCGATCACAATCGCCAGTAACAAAGTCATTTCACTCCTCCGCCAGCGTAAAAATGATCAGCAGGGTCACGCCGATGACCACCAGATACACCCCCATATCGAACAACAGCGGCGTGCCGATCTTACCGATCACCGGCAGGGCGTCTTTCAGCCACAAGCCGGTCAAAAACGGGTTGCCGTTCAGCCAGCCGATCAGGCCGCTCAAGAGGGCAACCAGCAATCCGGAGGCAATCAGTGAGCGCGGGTGGACGCGTAAAATACGCCGGGCCTCCTGCACATTATTGGCGATGGCAAAGAGGATAAAGGCTGCGGCAGCCACCAGCCCGCCCGCAAAGCCGCCGCCAATTTCATTGTGTCCGCGAATGAGCAGAAAAACCGAAAAGACCATCAATAGGGGCATCAGGTAGCGGGCAGCCAGATGGAGGATGATTGAACCCATCTTTAGTCTGCCTCCTCTGCCGGTGGGATGATGATTTCGCGTCTGCCGATAGTCAGTCGAATCAGGGCATAGACGCCGATACCGGCCAGTGCCAGCACAGTAATTTCTCCCAGTGTGTCGAAACCGCGGAAATCCACCAGAATCACATTGACCGCATTGCGCCCGTTGCCCAGCCGCAGCGCATTTTGAAGGAAATACTCTGAAATGTGCGGGACAACCGGGCGGGCTGTGACGATTAAGGTGAGCATGGTCATCAAAATACCGCCGGCCATCGCCACCAGAAAGTCAGCCACCCGGGCCGGCGGGCTGGTCAGGCGGGTAAATTTAGGCAGGCGGTAAACCACCAGCACAAAAAGAATCACCGTCAGGGTTTCAATGGCGAACTGAATCATGGCCAGATCGGGTGCTCCGTAAAGCAGGTAAATCAACGCCAGCCCGTAACCGACAATGCCCATGATGGCAATGGTTGCAAGACGCGAACGGGTGCGGGTGATTGTCAGTGCGGCAAGGATGATCACCGCCACCAGTACAATCTCGTAGAAGTTGACTGCCCCCCAGTCGTTTCGCGGGTGGAGGCTGTAATCCCATCTCAGAAAGGCCAGCCCCGCCAGTGCACCGGTTGTGAGGATGATGGTCATTAGATAAAAGCGCAGATAGCCATTTTGCAGTCGAAAGGTCAGCCAGGCGGCAAAGCGGCGCAGATTTTCCAGCCCTACCTGGAAGGCGTGTGCCGGCCCCATGCGCCCCAGCCAGTGCAGACGGACGGCAAAACCCCAGATCGGTTTCCAGCCGGCGTAAATGCCTGCCCCAAGTAAAAGGGTCAGCCCGCTCAAGGCGAGCATCGGGTTCAAGCCGTGCCAGAGCGCCAGTTTGACCTTATAGGGCTGCAGCAGCACGGCCTGTGCCGAAGCCTGTATCAGCGGCGAGGTGAGGGTCATCGGCAATAATCCGGCCAGCAGGCCAAGGCTTGCCAGCAGCAGGGGCGGCAGGTCGAGCGCGAGCGGGGCAGGGTGGGCATGGCGCGGAGTTTCGCCTTTCTTTCCGACAAAAGGCTTGAGCCCCACCAGCCCGGAAACAGCCACCAGAATGGCGTTGCCGACCAATGCCCCGGCAGTCAACCATCCGGCCAGCGGGTGGGCGGCCAGGGTAGTTTCGTAAAGAATCTCTTTGGCAATAAAGCCCAATGCGGGCGGCAGACCGGCCATGGAAAGGCCAGCCACCGCGGCAGCAACTACCGTGCGGGGCATTGCTCCACCCAGACCGCCGAGTTTGCTCACATCCCGTGTGCCGGTTTCGTGATCAACCGCACCGGCGACCAGAAACAGAGCGCCTTTGTAAAGCGCGTGAGCCAGCAGATAGAGCATGGCGGCTTTGACGGCCAGCGGACTGCCCCAGCCGAGCAGCATGACCATCGTCCCCAGAGAGGAAACGGTGGTGTAAGCCAGCAACTTTTTCAAATCCACCTGACCGATGGCGAGGAGTGCGCCTGCCAGAAAGGTGGCCAGCCCAAAAGCGGTGACCAGCGTTTGCCATTCCGCCGTGCCGGCGAAGATGGGGCTGAGGCGTGCCAGAAGGAAAACCCCGGCCTTGACCATGGTGGCCGAATGCAGGTAAGCGCTGACCGGCGTGGGGGCGGCCATAGCCCCCGGCAGCCAGAAGTGGAAAGGATACTGCGCCGATTTGGTCAGCGCGCCGGCCAGAATGAGCAGAAAAGCCGGCAAAAAGAGCGGTGAAGCGCCCAGCACGTCCCCCAGTTGATTCAACCGGCTGATTTCAAAAGTGCCGCCGATTTGACCGAGCAGCACCAGCCCGGCCAGCATGGCCAGTCCGCCTCCGCCGGTCACCAGCAGGGCTTGCAGGGCGGCGTAACGTGAGCCTTCCTTTTCGTGGTCAAAACCGATCAGCAGGAAAGAGGTAATGCTGGTCAATTCCCAGAACACGAACAAAGTCAGAGCATTATCACTGACCACCACGCCGAACATCGAGGCCATGAACAAAAGAGTGAAGCCGTAAAAGCGACCCAAGTGGTGATGACCGTGCAAATAACCGCCGCCGTAAATCAGCACCAGCGCGCCGATGCCCAGAATCAGCAGGCCGAAGAGCAGTCCCAGACCGTCGAGATAGAGGGAAAAGGCGATCCCCAGCGATTCGGCCCACGGCAGGCGAAAGGAAAATACCTGACCTGCCAGAACAGCCGGCAGCCTGCCGAGCAGGGTCAGCAAGAGACCGGCCGGCATAGCGGCCAGCAACCAGCCGCTATGCTGCGGTTGCGTTCGTTGAATGAACGGCGCAAATGCAGAAAGGATCATTAAGAGCAATATGGCGGTGGGCAGAACAATGTCCATCGGGGTTGCTTTCTTTTTTTGTAGATGAATATTCACGATTTACTGTTTGGGGGTAAACCAGACTTCTCCCCGTGAAGTTACGGTTTCCCCGCATGAAAACTGTTCCAAATATACTGAAAAAAGGTACAGATTGTCAAGTTGACGCGTAAGGCTTGCCTGCAAGTTACTCAGAACCTTTTGCAGGACATTATGCCGTCCAAAGCCGCGGGTTTATCGGCGGTATGGGTCAACCGCTGCCGCTATAAGCCGGCTTGGAGCAACTCCCCCTGCGGCGGCCCAACCGGATTTAGAAGTGCCGGACTTGCAGTCGCTGGTTAAACTGGTTGGTTTACTCTGAGTGTTTGACAGGCCGTTTTTTCGGTTATCAATGCTGCGGCAGATTACTGAAACAGAATTACGGCAATTTGCTCACCGGCGCAGGCTCAACCGCCGGGCGGCGCAGCCAGAAGAACACGAACAACAGCGCGCTGAGCAGGCCGCACAACCCGCCGCCGTACCAGATGGCCTGCGGACTGAACCAGTCATTCAAAAAACCGCCTGCCACCGGGCCGATGCCGGCTGCCACATTCCACGTCAGGCCGTAGAGGCTCATGTACCGCCCGCGCATATCGGCAGGGGCCGAATTGGCGGCGTAGGTGGAGGAAGTGGGCACCAGCACCAGTTCACCGAGGGTCATTACCACCATGCTGAGCCAGAAGCCCCAAAAACCCGCTCCAAACGCCACGCTGCCCACCCCAAGACCGTATAACAGGCCGCCCAGTGCCAGCACCGGCAGGGGATTGAACCGCCGTGTGAGCATGGTCACCGGAATCTGAAAAAGCACCACCATCAAGGCGTTGGTGGTGGGAATCATGCCGTAGAGCCGCTCGGTGATGCCGTAATGGGTTTTGGTATAGACCGAAAGCAAAACCCACATGATCGAGGCGCTCAACTGGGTAAAAACGAACGCCAGCAGAAAGGTCATGTAGGGCTGGTCGCGCAGGACGCGCCCATATCCCCCGAAGCGCTCTTTCTGGTGGGGGGTGGCGGCATCCTCGCTGTGAATCTGGGGCAGGGTTTCGCGCGCCAGAAAGGTGATGAGCAGACCGTAAATGCTCAGACCGGCGGCTGCCCCATAAAAGGCAAACTGGTAGGAAATGGAAGCGATGAAACCGCCCACTGCCGGGCCGATGGCCACTCCCACGTTGTTGCTCAGCCGCAGCAGCGAGTAGGCATCCACCCGTTTTTCGGGCGGAATCAGATCGGCCATCATGGCATCGGCGCCGACACGGTAAAGCGGGTTGGCGGAACCTTGCAGGATCATCAACAGCACAAAGGCCGGGTAGGTTTCGGCACGGCTCATCAGCAGGTAACCGGCGCCGTTGGCCAGCAGGCTGAAGGCCATGACCCATTTGCGCCCCAGCCGGTCAATGATCGGGCCGGCGATGAAAGAACTGATCAGGCCGCAGATGGAATTGATGGTCAGCAGACCGGCACTGGCGGTGAGCGGCATATCCAGCCGTTCGCTGACGTAGATCATCAAAAAAGGCCAGATCATGCTGGCGCCGATGGTGCTGATCAACATGCCGGCAAACATCAGCCAGAATTGAGCCGGATAACGGGTTTCGAATAATCGTCGCATAGGGTACCGTGAATGGCAGAGTTGGCAGAGACCGGATTGATTTTACTACGATTACGGCAGGTAAGCGGTTTGCTTATTCCTGAAAATTACCTGACCTCTATCCTTGACAAGCATGGTATTCTGAAGATAATACAGTTATTCCAAATCCGCAAACGGCTATGACGGAGGAAAGTAAACCGGTGGAAACCGACAGGGAGGCCGGGGCACAGACTGAAACCCCAGCCCGGCAGAAACCGGTTGAAGTTCCCTCCCGAGCCGCCCGGGGGAACGCCCTTTTCAACGAGGGCCAGTAGTTCGGGCCGCAGCGCCAGCGTTAAGAGGCGCGCCAATCGTTCTGCCACGGAGCAGAACCGTTGGGCTGAGTGGGCTGTCTTATCCACAGCCAAGCAGGGTGGTACCGCGGGAAAATCCCTCCCGTCCCTTGACCGGGACGGGATTTTTATTAAGCGGAATTCAAACAGGAGGTAAAAGTGAGCGACTCCGAAAACATTTTGCTGGAACTCGACCGGATTTTACAAAACGGACTGGATGCGCTGCAGCAGATTGAGGACGAAGCCCAGCTGGGCGGCTGGCGTACGGCTCATCTGGGGCGCAATGCACCGGTGATGCAGGTGTTTGCGCGCATGGGCGGCATTCCCAAAGAACTGCGTCAGCAGGTAGGGCAGAAAGCCAATCAGGTCAAGGTCACGCTGGAAACCGCGCTGGAAGAACGCGCAGCGGTCTTGCGGCGCGAAGCGCTGGAGCGCAAACTGACCGCCGAACGGCTGGATGTGACCCTGCCGGGCCGCCCGCCGGCGCTGGGCCGGGCGCACCCCGCAACGCAGGCGCTGGATGAAATCTGCGCCATCTTCATTGAAATGGGATTTCAGATTTACCGCTCGCCGGAAGTGGAAACCGAGGAAATGAACTTTGAATTGCTCAACATTCCCGCCCACCACCCGGCGCGGGATATGTGGGATACCTTTCACACCACCACGCCCGGCCTGATTTTGCGCACCCACACCTCACCCGGCCAGATTCGCGCCATGCGCGAGATGGCCCCAAACCCGATTCGCGTCATTTTGCCGGGCATGGTATACCGCTACGAGCAGACCAACGCCAGCCATGAGATGCAGTTTAATCAGGTGGAATTGCTGGCCGTGGGGCGGGGCATCACCTTTGCCGACCTGAAAGGCACGCTGGAATCGTTTGCCAGACGCATGTTCGGCGAAGGCGCCCGCACTCGTTTCCGCCCGTCCTATTTCCCCTTCACCGAACCGAGCGCCGAGGTGGATATGGAGTGCTTTATCTGCGGCGGTAAAGGCTGCGGTGTGTGCCGCGGCAGCGGCTGGCTGGAAATCGGCGGCTGCGGCATGGTGCATCCGGTGGTGCTGCAAAACGGCGGGTATGACCCGGCGGTCTATTCCGGTTTTGCGGCCGGTTTGGGGCCGGAGCGGATTGCCATGCTGAAGTACCACATCGAGGACATCCGTTACTTCTGGCAAAATGACATTCGTTTTCTGGAGCAGTTCTGATGAAAATTCCGCTTTCCTGGCTGAAAGATTATATTGAGATTGACCTTTCCCTGCTTGAACTGGCCAAAACCCTGACCATGGCCGGACTGGAGGTTGAGGAAATTCAACTGGTGGGGCTGCCCGACCCGTATGCTGACCTGCCGGCCGATGCACCGCGCGAGTTCAAGGTCAGCGGGCTTTCGTGGGCGCCGGACAAAATTGTGGTGGCCCAAATTGACGAAGTGCTACCGCACCCCAATGCCGACCGGCTGGTGCTGTGCCGCCTGAACGACGGCACGGGCGAAATCATCGTCCTGACCGGCGCGCCAAACCTGTTCGAGTACAAGGGCAAAGGCCCGCTGCCCAAACCGATTAAGGTGGCTTACGCCCGCGAAGGCGCGCGCATCTATGATGGTCACCAGCCC
The DNA here is from genome assembly GCA_040754815.1 of Chloroflexota bacterium. Classification (GTDB taxonomy): domain Bacteria; phylum Chloroflexota; class Anaerolineae; order Anaerolineales; family Anaerolineaceae; genus Bellilinea. Next base: position 8,116 of record JBFMBX010000011.1, on the reverse strand, counting down.
GGGCAGGTGCTGACCACCCTCAAGCGCGCCAAAATTCGTGGGGTGGAATCGTTTTCAATGGTCTGTTCCGAGAAGGAACTGGGCATTTCCGATGAACACGAGGGCATTATTGTGCTGGATGATGACGCGCCGACCGGTATGCCGCTGGTGGATTACATGGGCGATGCCGTGCTGGAAGTTTCAATTTTGCCCAACATGATTCGGGATGCTTCGCTGGTTGGTGTGGCGCGCGAACTGGCCGCGCTGACCGGCAAGCCCCTGCGCTACCCGCACGCCCGGCTGCCCGAAAATGCGCCTTCCATGAAGGGCAAAGCCGCCATCCGTATTACTGACCCATCGCTCAACCCGCGCTTTGTGCTGGGACTGGTGGAAGGGGTTACGCCGCGGCCTAGCCCCTACTGGGTGCAGCGCCGCCTGCGTCTGGCGGGTATGCGCCCGATTAACAGCGTGGTGGATGCCACCAATTACGTGATGCTGGAACTGGGCGAACCGCTGCACGCCTTCGATTACGATGTGCTGGTGCAGCGCGCCGGCGGCAACCCGCCTACCATCATCACCCGCGCGGCCCAGCCGGGCGAAAAACTGACCACGCTGGACGGGGTGGAGCGCACGCTGGAGCCGTTCACCGTGCTGGTGTGCGATACGGCCGGGCCGCTTTCGCTGGCCGGGGTGATGGGCGGGCTGGAAAGCGAAGTCAGCCCGCAGACGCGCACGGTGCTGCTGGAAGGTGCGGCGTGGAACTTCGTCAATGTGCGCCGGACGGCGTTTCACCAGCGCCTGAACTCCGAAGCGGCTTACCGTTTTTCGCGCGGTGTGCATCCGGCGCTGGCCGAACAGGGGGTGGTGCTGTGCCTGAAACGCATGGCGGAGTGGAGCGGCGGTCAGGTGTATGCCGATCTGGTGGATGAATATCCCCTGCCGCCGGACGATCCCGAAATCCGCCTGAGTGAAGCGGATGTGCGGCGACTGCTGGGGATTGAACTGACCGCCGGTCAGATTGCGGATATTCTCACCCGGCTGGAATTCACCTGCCGGATTGAAGGGGATGAGGTAACGGCCAAAACCCCGCCGCACCGGCTGGATATCGGGCGCGGCGAGACCGGCAAGGCCGACCTGATCGAGGAAATTGCCCGCATCTACGGCTATGAGAACATCCCCTCAACCAGACTGGCCGATCCGCTGCCGCCGCCGCGCTCGGATGCGGCACTGGAAGTGGAACGACAGGTTCGGGAAGCGCTGATTCGCCTTGGCCTTCAGGAAGTAATCAGTTACCGCCTGACCACCCCCCAGCGCGAAGCGCGCCTTTACCCGCCGGAAGTGTCGGCCCCGCCTGCCGAATACATCACCCTGCGCAATCCGCTCAGCCCGGAGCGGGCAGTCATGCGCCGTTCGCTGCTGGCTTCGGTGCTGGATGCGCTGGAAAAGAACGCCCGTTTGAGCGAACGGCTGGCGCTGTTTGAGATTGGGCCGGTTTTCTGGCCGCGCGAGGGGCAGGTGCTGCCGGATGAACCGGTTTACCTCGCCATTGCATTGAGCGGACTGCGTCAGCCGCCGGCGTGGGATAACGCCCGTCCGCCTTACTTCGATTTCTTTGATTTGAAGGGCATTCTGGAAGCGCTGGGCAGTGACCTGCACCTGCAGCCGCTGCGCGTGCAACCGGCCAGCCACCCCTCCATGCACCCCGGCAAGTGCGCCGAATTGTTCAGCGGTGAGGTGCGCCTTGGCGTTTTTGGTGAACTGCACCCGCTGGTTAAGGAACAGTACGACCTGCTCGCCCCGCCGGTCATCGTTGCCGAACTGGATATGCAGGCGATTCTGGCCAGCCGCCAGAGCCGCCGCGAAACCCGCCCCGTGCCGGTCTTTCCGCCGGTGCTGGAAGATATTGCCGTGATTGTGGATGAAAATGTGCCGGCTGCCGAAGTTGAAGCGGCCATCCGGCAGGGCGGCGGCAAGATGCTGACGGCGGTGCGTTTGTTCGATATTTACCGCGGCGAGCAAATTGGCGCGGGCAAGAAGAGCCTGGCCTACAGCCTGACCTATCAGGCGGAAGACCACACCCTGACTGCCGCCGAGGCGGCGCAAATCCGCCAGCGCATCATCCGCCGGCTGGAGCAGCAGGTCAACGCCAAACTGCGCGGGTAAAGTGCCAAAGCCGAATGAATGATGCTTGAAACCGCCGCGCCGCCTGACCTAAACCGTTAATGTCATTGTGAGCGAAGCGAGACCTGCACCGCACTGAGTTAGGTGCAGAGCAGGTGGAAATCTCCCACACGACCTCCCCCATTTTCGTACGGCGAAAATGGGGGAGGTGCAGGAGGGGGCGGCAGACCGCCGCCCCGGCAACCGCAGGATGGGGTAGGTGTTATCCATCAATCTCTCTAAAAACCCTTGCATTTTTGGGAGTTCGGTTATAATTAGGGTGCTGATCTGTGCAAAACCGAGGCGGACAGAGCGGTCACTCGAACAAGGGGGACGGGCCAGCTGCCCGGGTGGCTGCCTGACGCTTCCGAAATCAATTGTGATGAAAGATCAAATTGCTCATACAGGTTTTGAACCTTTGAAACTGCTCATTTGAATGCGAGGGGAAAGTTGGTTGTAAAACACACCCGCCGGGTGTGAAGTTATGAAAACACTGCCTTGCCGACAGTCGCCGTAAATCCGGCGCGTGCTTGCTACTTTAAGAATCCGTTGAGGAAGAACCATCTTTGAATCCGCAGGTTAATTCATAAGCCGTTATGTGGGTTTTACACGCTCACTGGCAGCCACCACGCCGACCCACCGATAGTGGAGGGGTTTTGTTCTGGGCAGAAAGCCCCGAACAGAAGCCCGAACCGCGCGGGCGGGGCTTTGCGGCCAAGCGCACCCATGTGCGCGACCATCCCTTCTGCCTTGAACCGGATACCATCCGGCTGCAGATTGGCAGCGGCACGCCGCTGGATGACGCCCAAATCGGAGCGGTACGCTTGCGCCTGCCTTCCACCCAGAACAGCCCGCTGCCCTCACCCGACCTGAACCCGGAGTGGGAAGCGGATGAACTTTCGCAGCCCAAATTGCTGCCGTGGCTGGTGCGCGGCTTGTGGCTGCCGGCGGGCAAGGCTTTTGGCGTGCTGGCCAACCTGCCCGGCGAAAGCCGCACCAGCGGTTTTATTTTAGGGCCGGATGCGCGCTACTGGCAAACCGTGTGCGGGCTGGTGCTGGAAATTCTGGCCGGTCAGCGCATTCTGCCCACGCTGGAACAGGTGGTGGTGGAAGGTCAACCGGATATGTATCTGGCACGCTGGCGGCCGGTGCTGGATGGGCAGGAAGACGGTATCCGCCTTGCCTTGCTGGAACGCGCCATGCCGCCCATCTGCCGCGCCGAGGTGAGCAGTGCGGTGGCCATCGGTAAAACCATCAAACAGGTCAGCCACACCTCGCGCAGTTTACTGGATAGTTTCCTGAAAATGACCTGCGATGCGCTGGCGCGCTCGTGGGGGCGTTCCAAAGCACCCTTGCTGCTGCCGGAAAAGGACAACACGCTGGATATCTGGCTGGCGGCATTATTCACCCCCGACCTGCGCGTCAAAGCCAGTCCGGGGCAGTTGAAAGCCCTCTACAGCAGTCTGCGGGCATGGCTGCGCAACCTCGAAGCCGCCGGCGATGAACACTTCCGCGTGGCTTTGCGCCTCACCGCTCCACCGGCGGACGATTCCTCACCCAACCCGCGCTGGAGTCTGGAATTTCTGCTCCAATCGCGCAGTGACCCCAGTCTGCTCATTCCGGCGGAGGATATCTGGTTCCGCAGCGCGGCGGATATGAAAGCAATTGCCAATCTCAAACATCCGCAGGAATTACTGCTGGCCGGTTTGGGGTTTGCTGCCAAATTTTTCAACCCCATCCGCACCAGTTTGCAGGCCAGGCACCCCACCGGTCTGGAACTGGACACCACCTCGGCCTATCAATTCCTGCGCGAGGCCGCGCCGCTGCTGGAACAATCCGGTTTTGGCATTCTGGTACCGCCGTGGTGGAATCAACGCGGGGCACGGCTGGGGGTGCGGGTCAAACTTTCGCCGCAAAAGGACATCCCCTTGCAGGACGGCATTCCGGCGCATTTCACCTTTCAGGCGCTCATCAATTACGAGTGGGAACTCTCGCTGGGGGATACCGCCCTCTCGCGCGAGGAATTTGAGCAGCTGGCCGCGCTGAAAGTGCCGCTGGTGCAGCTGCGCGGTCAGTGGGTGCAGCTGGATGCCGAACAGGTTGAGGCTGCCATCCGCTTTTGGGAAAAGCAGCAGCGCCGCGGTCAGATGGGCCTGCTGGAAGCCGCCCAACTGGCACTGGGCGCCGAAACGGCTCATGGCCTGCCGCTGGACGAAGTGCAGGCCGAGGGCTGGGTGGCCGAATGGCTCGACCGGCTGGCGGATAATCACCGCCTGAGCGAATTGCCCCAGCCCGCCACACTCAACGGCAGTTTGCGCCCGTATCAGCGCTTTGGGTTTTCGTGGCTGGCTTTTTACCGCCGCTGGGGTTTGGGCGCCATTCTGGCGGATGACATGGGGCTGGGCAAGACCATTCAGGCTCTGGCGCTGCTGTTATACGAAAAAGAGTCGCTGGGCAAACTGCCGGCGCCCACTCTGCTGGTTTGTCCCACTTCGGTGGTGACTAACTGGGAGCGCGAAACCCGCCGTTTTGCCCCCTCGCTCAAGGTGATGGTGCATCAGGGTCCGAACCGCCTGCGGGATGAGGAATTCATTCATGCCGTCAGGGACGCCGATCTGGTTTTGACCAGTTATGCCCTGCTGCGCATGGATGCCGACACGCTGCATTCGGTTCAGTGGTACGGGGTGATTCTCGACGAGGCGCAGAACATCAAGAACCCTTCCGCCAAACAGACCCAGGCGGCGCGCAAACTGAAAGCCGGTTTCCGCTTTGCGCTGACCGGCACCCCTGTGGAAAACCGGCTGACCGAGCTGTGGTCGATCATGAATTTCCTCAATCCGGGTTTTCTCGGTTCACTGGAAAAGTACCGCCGCGATTTTGCCATTCCCATCGAACGCTTTGGCGACCGCGAGGCCACCACCCGCCTGAAGCAGATGGTGGGGCCGTTCATCCTGCGCCGGCTGAAGAGCGACCCGCGCGTCATTCAGGATCTGCCAGAAAAGATCGAGATGAAGGAGTACTGCTACCTGAGCGAGGAACAGGCCACCCTTTATGAAGCGGTGGTCAGGGATGCGCTCAAAAAGGTGGAAGAAAGTGATGGTATTGCAAGGCGCGGTATGGTGCTGACCATGCTCACCCAGTTGAAGCAGGTTTGCAATCACCCGGCGCACTTCCTCAAACAGCCGCCCGAAAAAGAACCCTTCGGCAATCATACCAACGGGCGCAGCGGTAAATTGACCCGTCTGGGTGAGATGCTGGAAGAAATTTTGGAAAGCGGCGACCGTGCGCTGGTATTCACTCAATTTGCCGAGATGGGACACCTGCTCAGCCAGTACCTGCCGCAGATGCTGGGCTGCCCGGTGTATTACCTGCACGGCGGTACGCCGCCGGCGGCGCGCGATCAGATGGTGCGCCGTTTTCAGGAAGACCCCAGCGCCCCGCCCATTTTCATCCTCTCGCTCAAGGCGGGCGGGTTTGGGCTCAACCTGACCAGCGCCAGCCACGTCTTTCACTTTGACCGCTGGTGGAATCCGGCTGTGGAAGATCAGGCCACCGACCGGGCGTTCCGCATCGGTCAGACGCGCAATGTGCAGGTGCATAAATTCATCACGGTTGGTACGCTGGAAGAGCGCATTGACGAGATGATCGAATCCAAGAAGGGGCTGGCGCAGTCCATCATCGGCACGGGTGAAGAATGGCTGACCGAACTTTCCACCGAAGAACTGCGCGAACTGGTGATGCTGCGCCGTCCGGCATAAGGACGCAAGAGGCTAATTATGGATGAAGAACTGGAAAGCTGGGGATGGGGAATCAGCCCGCGCAAAGTGCGTGGGGGCATCCGCGCTCACAGTGTGAAAGGCACTTTTGGCAAAAACTGGTGGGCGCGCCGCTGGATTGCGGCGATGGAAAATCTGGTTTCTGCCCCGCGCCTGGCGCGCGGCAAGTACTACGCCCGGCAGGGACAGGTGATTTCGATTGACGAAGATAAAGAAGGCATCACCGCGCTGGTTCAGGGTTCACGCCCCAAGCCCTACCGCGTCACCATCCGGCTGACACACCTGACCAATTCGCAGTGGAGCAAGGTGCTGAACGTGCTGGCCGATCAGGCCATCTTTGCCGCCCAACTGCTGGCGGGTGAAATGCCCGCCAATATCGAGGAGGCTTTTGCCAGCGCGGGGGTCAGCCTTTTCCCGCAAACGCACCACGATTTGATCACCAGCTGCTCATGCCCGGATAAGGCCAATCCCTGCAAGCATATTGCGGCGGTGCATTACATTTTGGGGGAGCGGTTCGATGAAGATCCGTTTTTGCTCTTCCGGATGCGCGGGCGCACGCAGGAGCAAATTCTGAGTTCGCTGCGCGCGCGGCGTTCAAACGGCGAACCGCCGCCCATGCCACTGGAAGAGCAACCGACTATCCGCGTCAGGGAAGAACACCGCCCGCTGGAAGAACAAATTGAACACTTCTGGCAGATTGGCGAGAAAATCCGCGAGTTTTCGGTGCAGGTACGCGCCCCCGAAATTCCTCAACCATTGCTCAAACGGCTGGGCGAGCCCGATTTTGTCAGCGATTTGACCTTGCAGAGCCAGCTGGAGGATGTGTATAACGCCATTACCCAGTTTGCTTTGCTGATGGCGTACGGTGATGCGGCGCTGCCGCCTGCCGAAGAGGAATAACCCGCTGCGGCTTACCAGCGAAAGAGCGGTGCGGTCAAGCGGCGGAAGAAAGCGGTGATGGCCGGTGCATTATCGGCGATGAGATAGAGCAAAAACAGGCCGATGACCACCAGCATGAAGGGCACCAGCGCGCCGACCCGCTCGCCGGGTTCGGCGAATATGAAGCGGAAGAAAGACCACGCCAGTAACACAGCGGCGACCAGAATAATTCCCCATAAGAGGAAGGGGTTGATATAAAAGGGTAATTGAGGCAAAGGCGGCATTTGAAACGGCCCGGGCATGGCTTCACCTCCTGCGAGACCGCATCCCAGTTTTTTATATGATAGAAGAAATCTTCTCCTTTGTCAAAGCCTCTTTTTTGGCCTGCTGATCGCCGTCCTCGAAAATTCGGCGAAAACCGCGCTTACTCTGTGATGGTGGCCAGCAAATCATCGAAATACACGGTAAAACCGGGGGATGAAAGCGTATCCCACGAGGCAGCGTAAATCGCCACCCAGCCATCCGGCTCGGCGGGGGTAAAATTCACTTCCGCTTCCAGATTATCGTTGATTTCCAGGCAGATGGTATCGGTGGTGCAATAAACCGCGATCTGATTGACGGCGTAGGGGTCATCCTGCAGGTAAAGGGCATCTACCCATTCGCTGGAGGTTAGCGGGATGAATTCATCGTTCTGCTGCATACCGACCTGGTAACTGTGTGTATCGAGATCAATCTCGACGAAGTGATAATTACTGCTGTCTTGAAAATTACACATCACGCCGTAGGTTCCTTCGCTGACATCCCCTTCCACCTGAGCGTTAAAGCGGACAAAGGTGGGGTTGAATTCGGTGGGGATGAAAGACCAGGCGAAGTATTCCGGCTGCAGTACCTGTATGAAATAACGGCCATCGCGAAAACCATGAACCGAAATGTCATCGGCTTCTTCGGCCCATTCGAATAGATTGGATGAAAAATCATCCATCAGCGTATCTTCCGTCAGGTTTTGACCGACTGCGGGTTGAGGGGTGAAGATTTCCGGCGTGGCTTCGGGGAGCAGGGTTTCAAGCGGCGCAAGCGCGGTTTCTACCTGTTCGACGATTTCAGGGGTTACGGGTATACCTTCTACCGTTGCAACCACAGGCGGAACGATGCCATCCGTTGAAACATCGGCTATGTTGAGATACTGGTAAAGTGCAATTCCGCCGATCACAAAAGTCAAACAACAGCACAGCACCACCAGTACCAGCACCACAATCAGCCATTTTGGAAAGCCGCCTCGGGGGGGCGGAGCGGCGGGGGGAGTATAGGCGGGCGGTGGCGGG
>JBFMBX010000010.1:0-102995 GCA_040754815.1 Chloroflexota bacterium | reverse complement strand
TTTACCGCCTCCACCGCCCCCCTCCACATCCGTGTTGATTCCGGTGACCGGTGGTGAATTGTTGCCCCCCGTACAGGCCTTGCTGCGCTCGATCTTCACCTACCTCGGCTTACTGATGCTGGGAGCCGGCATGGTTGTGCAGGGCGTCAATCGCTGGATGCGTTGACAGGCTAGAGAAACAATCCCCAAAAATCTCCCCGCTGAAAGGTCGCAGCGGGGAGATTTTCTATTCCTTCACACCGGGCTTTGAAAAATTAGCGCGCTCTTTTTTGCCGCCGGTGGGTCATCCAGAATTTAGCCAGTTCTGCCGCAATGGAAGGCAGCAACAAAAGCGGCAGGATGATGCGCCATTCCGCCCAGCTGAGCGGGACGGTGTTGAAAATGGGATTGAAGAACGGCACATACACCACCATCAACAGAAGCGCCAGCGAAAATACCACTGCCCGGTTCATCCACGGGTTGCCGAAAACACCGATTTTGAAAAGAGGATACCGTTCAGAACGGGCGGTGAAGGCGCGCAGCAGTTCGGAAAGTGAAAGAGTCAGAAAAGCCATCGTCCCCGCCGAAGGCGGGTCGTAGCGCAGACCCAAACCAAATGCGGTAAGAGTCGCAGCGGTGATGGCCAGCGTCTGAATCAGCACACCGATCTGCATTGAACGGTTGATGATCGGTTCCTGCGGCGGGCGGGGCGGATGATCCATGATATCGGGATCGCCCTTTTCCGTGCCCAGCGCAAGCGCCGGCGCGCCGTCGGTGATCAGGTTGAGCCACAGCAGTTGAATGGGGGTGAGCGGTGAAAGAACCCGCTCACCGGCAAACGGAAAGATCAGTTTTCCAAAGGCGGTCGGCAGAAAGATGATCATAATTTCTGCCAGATTGCAGGAAATCAGGTAATACACGAACTTGCGGATGTTGGAGTAAATGATGCGCCCCTGCTCGATGGCAGAAACGATACTGGCGTAGTTATCATCGGTCAGCACCATATCGGCGGTTTCTTTGGCCACATCGGTGCCGGTAATGCCCATCGAAATGCCGATATCGGCGCGTTTGATCGCCGGCGCATCGTTGACTCCGTCCCCGGTCATGGCCACCACTTCGCCGGTGGCTTTGAGGGCATCCACAATCCGCTTTTTATGCTCCGGTGAAACCCGCGCAAACACATCGGTGTGCGGCACTTGCTGCTGCAAGGCAGTATCGTCCATTTCATTCAATTGAGCACCGGTCAGCACCTGATGCGCAGGCCGCAGCAGGCCGATGCTTTCGGCAATGGCGCGGGCGGTGTTGGGATAATCGCCGGTGATCATGATGGTGCGCACCCCGGCGCGCTGTGCTTTTTCCAACGCAGGGCGTACCTCTTTGCGGGCCGGGTCAATCATGCCAATCAACCCCGCAAACACCAGATCCTTCTCTAGTTCGGGGGCGTTGATTTCTTCGGGTAAAACGCTGACGACCCGATAAGCCACTCCCAGCACCCGCAAGGCCTGACGGGTCATTTCATCATTGGCAGCCAGTATTTGCCGGCGCGTCTCGTCATCCAGCGGGCGCGGCCGGTCATCACTGCTTTGAATATAACGGCACAAATCCAGCACCACATCCGGCGCACCTTTGACCTGAATAATGTACTGCTGCCGGTCGGTTGATTCATCAAAGGGTGATAGGTCATCACGACGGGGATCGTGCACCTTGTGGATGGTGATCATCCGTTTGCGGTCAGAATCGAACGGGATTTCCTGACTGCGCGGGTAGGCGCGGTTTAACTCTTCCGGCAAGGCGCCGGCTTTGGCAGCCGCAATCAACAGCGCCCCTTCGGTGGGGTCGCCTATAATGCGGTAGTTTGCATTTCCGTTCGAACCTTCGATGTGCTCCAGCACAGCATCGTTATTGAGCGTCCCCACCCACAGAGCGGTGAGTAAAGCAGGATGGCTTTGGGGGGCAATCTTTTGTCCATCCAGCCGGAATTCCCCTTCGGTGCTGAAACCGGCGCCGCTGATTTCATACATCCTGCCGTCCACCCAGACACGCGTAACCGTCATGGCATTTTGGGTGAGCGTGCCGGTCTTGTCGGAGCAGATCACCGTGGTTGAACCGAGCGTTTCCACCGACGAAAGCCGGCGGATGAGGGCGTGGCGGCGCACCATTTCACGCATCCCCAGCGCCAGCGAAATGGTGACAATGGCGGGCAGTCCTTCCGGCACGGCAGCAATGGCCAGACTGACGGCAATCATAAACATGTGCAGCATCTCTCCGCCCTGCAAAATACCGGCAATGAAAACCAGTCCGCATATAATCAGCGCCGCCCAACCCAGCGTTTTCCCCAACTGATCCAGCCGCCGCTGCAGGGGCGTCTCTTCCTGTTCTACCGATTGCAGCATCCCGGCAATCATTCCCAGCTGGGTGCGCATCCCCGTACTGACCACCACACCCCGTCCGCGTCCGTAAATGACCGTCGTCCCCATGAAAGCGGTGTTTTTCCGGTCACCAATGGCGGCATCGGGCGGCAACTGCAAAGCAGCATTTTTCTCCACTGCCACGGATTCGCCGGTCAGCGCCGCCTCTTCAATGCGCAGGTTGACCGCTTCCAGCAAACGAATATCCGCCGGCACAAAATTACCCGCTTCCAGAAAGACAATATCCCCCGGCACCAGCTGGCTGGCCGGCAGATTGACCCGCCGCCCATCGCGCAGCACCAGCGCTTCGGGCGCCGCCAGTTTTTTCAGAGCCGCCAGCGATTGTTCAGCCCGGCTCTCCTGAATCACCCCCAGCACGGCATTGAGGATGACAATCGCCAGAATGGCGGCCGATTCGATAAACGGTTCATTTTCGACATAGGAAACCACCGCCGAAATGAGCGCGGCCACAATCAGCAAAATGACCACAAAATTGTTCAATTGCCCGATCACCAGTTGGAAAAAGGTGCGCCGCGGCGCTTCGGCTAACTGATTGGGGCCGTATTCGGTTAACCGGCGGGCAGCCTCTTCACTGGTCAGGCCGTTTTGAGGGTGGGTATCCAGTTCCCTGAGCAATATTTCGGCATCCACACTGTGCCATGCAGTGTCGAAGTCACGCTCAACATCAGTAGTTGCGCCACTTTCAACGATTCGGTTTGCCATGGTCAATGAAACTCCGCTAACAAAAATCTGGTCAGAGGATACTTTATTTACCACTGACCGGCTGAGAGGCGGAAAGAAACAGGTGGTTTAAGGGGCGATGCGCGTCCCTGCCGGAATGACCGTATCCTTGGGGATCACCACAATGCCATCCCGAACCACCCACTTCTCGCCGTCAAAATCCGTACCGGTCGGGAAGGGCTGAATGACCACATTTTCACCAATGCGCGCATTTTTATCAATAATTGCACCGGCAATTTGACTGTTTCGGCCAATGCCCAAAGGTATTAACCCCGTTGCCAGGCTATCCGGTTCGCTGCAACTGGTGGTATCGTAGTAATCGGCGCCCATAATGATGGTATTGGAAATCTGCACGCCGGAGCGGATCTGACTGCGCAAGCCGATCACCGAGTTGGAGATTTGCGCGTTTTTAATGCAGCAGCCCTCGGCGATCAGCACATTTTCCAGATGACTGTTTTCAATGAGCGAACCCGGCAAAAAGCGCGGGTGGGAGTAAATGGGGCGCTGCGGGTCGTAGAAATTGAATGGCGAATTCGGCCGGGCCAGCGCCAGATTGGTATCGTAAAAGGAACGAATCGTCCCAATATCTTCCCAATATCCGTCGAAATCGTAGCCATACACCTTCAAGGTGTTGATGGCATGGGGAATGACATCGCTGCCGAAATCATCGAACTCGGGGTTGTTTTCCAGCAGTTCGGCAAGAATTTCGGTTTTGAACAGGTAAATGCCCATCGAGCCGAGGAAGGGACGCGCCGGGTCATCCCGGCTGACCAGTTCGCGCAGTACGGCATCGTCCTTTGGTTTTTCGGCAAAGCGGGTGATGCGGTACTGAGCATCCCGTTTGAGAATGCCAAAACGGCCGGCATCTTCTTTACGGACGGGCTGCACGGCAACGGTAATATCGGCATCGTGTTCGAGGTGAAAATCGAACATGGCGGCATAATCCATGCGATAGAGATGGTCACCTGCCAGAATCAACACATAGGGGGAGCGGGCAGCACGGATTTCGAACAACTGTTTACGCACGGCATCAGCAGTGCCCTGATACCAGTCGGCGCTGGAGATGGTCTGCTCGGCCGCCCAGATTTGCACCCAGCCGGTGTGGAACGTATCGAACACATAGGTGTTGGCAATGTGACGGTGCAGTGAAACGGAGTTGAACTGGGTCAGCACGGCAATGCGGTAAATGCCGGAATTGATGCAGTTGGAAATTGGAATGTCAATCAGGCGGTATTTGCCGGCAATTGGCACGGCCGGTTTGGAGCGCACCGCCGTGAGCGGATACAGGCGCGCCCCCCGCCCGCCGCCCAGAATCACCGCCAGAATATCCTTTGTGCTGGCCATGTTCACCTCCCGCAGAGTTTATTTGCCCGTCATTTCTCTATAAGAATATCCGATTCAAAGCCACCGGTCAATCACCAATCGTTAACCAAAACGCTGCTCTTTCCACACATCTGCTTCGTTATGGTAACCGGCTTCTTCCCAAAAGCCAAACCGGTCGTGTTTCATGAATTCCAGTCCGCGCAGCCATTTGGCACCTTTCCACAGGTAAGGCGTTTTCAAATCCCTGCGTCCGGGGATGGCGCCAACCACTGCCCGGAGGGGATAACCATGGTCAGGGCTGATTGGTTCGCCGTTGAAGTGGGTCGCCAGTAAAAAATTTTCCGCCAGCACGACTTCAATCGGCAAATTGACCGTGAAACCGTATTCGGCATGTTGCATGACAAAACGCGCCGTGGGCAGAGGTTTGAAAACACCCTGCTCGATCATCGTGCGCACCGAAACACCTTCCCATTCGGTATCCAGTTTGCTCCAGCGGGTGACGCAGTGCAAATCCAGCGTGACCCGCGTTTTTGGCAGGCGGTTGAATTCTTCCCACGTCAGGGTCACTTCTTTTTCAACCTCGCCCCAAATCCGCAGTGTCCACGTTTCCAGATCTACAGCCGGAACCGGCCCGTAATGCAGCACGGGGAATTTGCTGGTCAAAGCCTGACCGGGCGGCAGGCGTTGTTCACTGCGGGCGCGTTCTTCCTCTTCCTTACGATTAAATATCCCAAACATCGCTTCACCTCACTAAAAAGATTGCCAGTCTCCACTCCACCGGTTGAGGGGAATTTCATCCGTTCCTCTCAGCCTCAGGAAAATCGCTATGGTTTTGATAATTATACTCTTGAGAGCGGATACGGCATTGTTTAGCCTTTCCGGCAAAGATTGGACAATCCCCCGCCCACGGCGGCTTCAAAATAAAAACACGAATGTGCTATACTGTACTGAAAGCACAATGCTTCGAATCGTGAAAATGTGTAAAAACCGGCAAGCACGGAAGGCAACGGCAGTAAACGGGTCATTGCACAATAGAAAGAGGAACGACCCGTGAATGAGTTAAGCAGCAAGTGAAATTTGCCAGTCAGGGAGGAAAAACGGTAGCCATGGAAAGCGATGCGAAACAGAAGAACGACACAACTCGTTCGTCGCTGGCATTGTTACTGGATATCAGCCGTGAATTGGCCGCCAGCCTTGACCTCCGCACTGTGCTTTCACGGGTTTTACTGCTTTCCACCGTCAATGTTAGTGCAGAGCGGGGAAGTTTGATTGTGCTTAACGAAAACGGCCAGCCGGTCGAAGCCGCGCTGACCATTCACGGGCAGGTCTTTCATCCCACCATCGAAGAAATGCAGAGCATTCTGGATCACGGGCTGGCCGGTTGGGTTGCCCAGCACCGTCAGCCGGCGCTGATTGCCGACACGCGTGAGGATGAGCGCTGGACGCGCCGCCCCGATGACGCCGCCGAACGCACCGGCAGCAAATCGGCCATTTGCGTGCCTTTGTTCTCCGGCGGGCAATTGACCGGCGTACTAACCCTTGTTCACGCTCAAACCGGTTTCTTCAACCACGAACATCTCGCTTTGCTGCAAGGCATTGCCGATCTGGCGGGCATTGCCGTGCGCAACGCCCACCTCTACCGCCAGATGCAGGAAGCCCAGCGCCGCTATCAGGAATTATTCGAAGACAGCATTGACCCGATTCTGATCACCGACTGGCAGGGCCGGATTCTGGAAGCCAACCGGCAGGCCCTCGCCGTTACGGCATTTTCTCCCGAAACCCTGCTGGAATGTACCATGGATCAATTGCAGGGCGGGCAAACCCCGCCGCTGACCGGTTTTTTCAACCAGCTTCATCAAGGGCAGACCGTTCACTATGAAACCGAATTGCTGCGCCAGAGCGGTTCTGCCCTGCCGGTGGAGGTTTACATCCGCCGGGTGATGATCGGCGAAAGCCCCATGCTGCAATGGATTTTGCGTGACATCAGCGAACGCAAGCAGCTCGATACACTGAGAGATGATCTCTCGGCCATGATTTATCACGATTTGCGCTCGCCGCTGGCCAACATCATCTCCAGTCTGGATATTCTGCAAACCCTGCTGCCGCAAGAAGCGGCTCAATCCATCCAACCCGTCTTTGATATTGCCGTGCGGGCTGCCGACCGGCTGCAGCGCCTGATCAGTTCCCTGCTGGATATCAACCGCCTGGAAGCGGGCCAGCCCATCATCAACAAGCGGCCGGTTCAGCCGCGCCAGTTGATCAACGAAGCCGTAGATGCCACCCACACACTGGCAGAAAGCAAGCATCAGCAGTTGTCCACCGCCATGGCCGATAATTTGCCCCTCATTGCCGTGGATGTGGATATGATCCGCCGGGTGTTGATCAACCTGATCGAGAACGCCATCAAATACACCCCCATGCAGGGCAAAATCGCAGTAGGCTGCCAGCGGGAAGAAGACACGCTCAAGTTTTGGGTTCAGGATAACGGCCCCGGCATACCGGAGGACGCACTGGAACTGATTTTCGAAAAATTCAACCGCCTGCAAGGGGAGCGCTACCCCAAAGGATTGGGGCTGGGACTGGCATTTTGCCGGTTAGCGGTACGCGCGCATGGTGGTAAAATCTGGGTTGAAAGTAAATTAGGCGAAGGCAGTAAGTTTATTTTTATCCTGCCAGCCCGCTAGTTTATCCCCATTCCATCGGGAGTAAAGGTATTCAATGCAGCAGATACTTGATCGGGTTTATATCGAAGATTCTTATCCGGGGGTCGTGCTTGGACTGGTCGTTACGCCGCACGGTCAGGTGATGATTGACGCACCTTTCCGGCCGGATGATATCCGGTTGTGGCGCTCGGCCATGCTCAATCTGGGCGGCGGCGCGGATCGGCTGCTGGTCAATCTGGATGTTCATGCCGACCGCACCATCGGCTCTCGCGCTATGGAATGCACCGTCATCGGTCACGAAAAAATGGCCGAGGTTTTCCGCAACCGGCCGATGACCTTCAAAGCACAGGGTGCCGATACCGGCGCCGACTGGGAATATCACAATGGTTTGGGCAGCATCCGCTGGGCACCGCCGGAAATTTCCTTCACTCAGAAGATGAAAATTCACTGGGATGAAGACCCCCTTCTTCTGGAATATCACCCCGGCCCGGCCGCCGGCGCCATCTGGGTAATTCTTGAACAACGCAAGTTGATTTTCCTCGGCGATGCAGTGGTGGTCAACCAGCCTCCCTTTCTGGCCGGGGCAGATATTCCCCAATGGCTCGAAACCCTGCAAATTTTACTCACCCCCACCTATCAGAATCACCTGCTGGTCAGCGGACGCAGCGGGCTGATCACCCACAAACACGTCCGCCAGCAAATAGATTACCTGAAAGAAATTCAGCAGCGCATGGAAGAACTGGCCGCCCGCAAAGGCGAACCGGGCGAAACCGCAGGCTGGATTGACGACCTGCTCAAGCGGACGAGTTTCCCCCCCGAACGAAAAGCCCAGTACTACCAGCGCCTGAAATGGGGTTTGGAACAGTATTACAAACGCCATTACCGCGCCACAGGTGAACTGGTGGACGAATAAGATTGCATCCCCGCCGAACAAAGGATTGACAATGAACCCTACCGCCTGCGTACCCCTCGTTGAACTGACCCGCGGAAATATCGTCGAGTCATTCCATACCGGTTGCGCTGCCGTTGTGGATGCTTCCGGCCGCTTACGGGCCGCCCTGGGCGACCCCCATTATGTCACCTTTTTGCGTTCCTCATCCAAACCGTTTCAAATCCTGCCGTTGCTGGAAAGCGGGGGAGAAGAAGCCTTCCACCTCACCGACCGCGATATTGCGCTGATGTGCGCCTCCCATTCCGGCACGGATGAGCATCTGGCGGCCGTCAACGCCTTACAGCAGAAAGTAGGCGTCCAGGAAAGCGACCTGCTGTGCGGTACGCATCCCGTCTATCACCAACCGACGCAGGAAGCCCTGCTCCGGCGCGGCGAATCGCCCACCCCCAACCGGCATAACTGCTCCGGCAAGCACACCGGTTTTCTGGCACAGGCCGTCTTACGCCGCCTCCCCAAAGAGGACTACATCAACCCGGCTCATCCGGTTCAGCAGCGGGTGCTGCAAACTTTTGCCGAAATGGTCAATTTTCCGGTGGAAAAAATCATCCTTGGCATTGACGGTTGTTCGGCGCCCGTGTTTGCCGTGCCGCTCTATCATGCCGCATTCGGGCTGGCGCGTCTGGCCGACCCGCGCGGCCTGCCCGAAAAGCGCGCGCAGGCCTGCCGGCGGGTAACCCGTGCCATGGCTGCCGAGCCGTTTATGGTCGCCGGCCCCGACCGTTTCGATACACTGGCCATGCAAATCGGGCAGGGAAAATTTATCTGCAAGGGCGGCGCGGAGGGCTATCAGGCCATTGCTGTAATGCCGGGCGCACTGGGCGAAAACAGCCCCGCCTTGGGCATTGCCTTCAAAGTTGCCGATGGCGACCCTTCCGGCCGGGCGCGGCCGGTGATTGCCGTCGAAATCTTGCGCCAGCTGGGACTGATCGGTGACGATGACATTCGTCAGGTTCTGGCAAATCTGGCCGCCCGGCGGCTGACCAACTGGCGCGGGCTGGATATCGGCGAGATTCGGCCGGTCTTTCACCTTGACCTGCAGTGGGATTAAACGGCATGTCAGCGCCACAGCCGCCGCCTGACCTGCGCCAGCACGCCGCCAAAATCCACCAGCGCCTGCTGCAGGTCTATGGCCGCCCGCAGTGGCGCCAGCCCCTGCCGCCGCTGGACGAACTGGTTTCGACCATTCTCTCGCAAAACACCAACGACCGCAACCGCGATGCCGCTTTCGAAGCGCTCAAAGCCCGCTTTCCCACCTGGGAAGCCGTGCGGGATGCGCCGGTGGAAGATGTGATTGCGGTCATCCGACCGGCCGGGTTGGCCAATCAGAAAGGGCCGCGCATTCAAGCCGTCCTGCGTCAGATCACCGCCGAACGCGGCAAACTGGATCTGGACTTTTTACGCGCCTACCCGCCGGAAGAGGCTCACCGCTGGCTGATGCGCTTCAACGGCGTGGGGCGCAAAACCGCTGCCATTGTGCTGCAATTTGCCCTGCAAAAACCGGCCTTTCCGGTAGATACGCACATCTACCGCGTCAGCGGCAGGCTGGGCCTGCGCCCTCCCGCGATGAGCGTCGAGCAGGCTCACGACCATCTCGCCGCGCTCTTCCCGCCGGAAGAATACGGCGAAGCACACCTAAACCTGATTCGCCTTGGGCGCGAGGTGTGTTATGCGCGCAAGCCGGCCTGCCCGCGCTGTCCGCTGCGCGATCTCTGCCCTTACCCGCAAAAAACGGCCTGAATTACTTGGCCGCCAGCCCAACCGCAGCGCGAAAAGCGCGGTAGGCTTCCAGCATATCCGCCGCGCGGTAGGCCAGCCTTCTGCCATCCAGCCGTTTGCTGCCGGGCAGCAGGGCGGCGTTATCGGCCATCTGCGGGTAATGGAACTCAATTTCGATCTCCACCGGTGCCGGCAGCGCTAAAACAGGGGGCGCATCCCCGGCTATCAGACGGCGCACGGCCCGCTCCGCCGTTTCGCGCAAAACCCGCCGCGCCGCTTCCAGCGGCAGGCACTGCGCGCTCATCCGTCCGGCAGCGGTTTTGACCACCGCCGTTTCAATGCCGTGCACCCATTCGGCTGCCTCGGCGCACACGGCCTGATCGCCGGAAACCATCAGCACCGGCACACCAAAATGGCCGCACACGGCGGCATTCAGGCCGAACTCACCCACCGGCCGGCCGTTCAGCCAGACGTTGAACACCCGCACGCTCGACCACGTGTGATCGAGAATGGCATTCAGCGTGCCGGCACGGGCATGGTAGCCGATGAACAGTGCCGCATCCACCCCTTGATCCACGCCGTCCACCATGCCCCACGGCGTAGGACTGCCCGAAAACAAACGGGCGCGCGGGTCAAGTTCTTCGATGAGAATATTGCCGCCGTTCCAGTGGCCATCGGCAACAATAAACTCGGTGGCGCCGGCAGCCGAGGCTCCCTGAATGACGGCATTGACATCGCCGGTCAACAGACGGCGAAAGCGCTGATACTCGGCATGGGTGGGGTCGGTCTGATCAAAATGAACCACCCCCGATGCCCCTTCCATATCGGTTGCAATCAGGATTTTCATGGGTTAACTCCGCTTTTTGGCTAATTTTATTCCTGAAGCACCACCTTGCCCAGATGACGGAACTGCCCCGGCACAAAGCCGCGCAATTCCCCCAGCACAAGGCTTAACACCTGAATGGGCAGAATTTCCAGCACCGGCCGGGTAAGCGGCGTAGAGGCAGGAATCGGCCAGACCGGCAAATCGGGCTCGGGGCGGCTATCCACCCAGACTGCCCGCCCGCCGTGGCGCAGAATATCCCGCGCCAGATTGATATTCAGGCTGCGGGCGGCTTCCTCCCCGCCAAACACCACAGCAGAGAAGTGTTCATCCACCAGTTCAAACGGCCCGTGGCGGAATTGCGCTGCGCTCATCCCCTCTGCCGGGAATTTGGCGGCTTCCTTCAACACCAGCGCGCCGTTGAAAACCGCCGCCAGCGAACTGCCCCGCCCCACCAGCAAGGCGTTTTGCCAGTTTTCAACCAGCGGGGCAAAAGCCTGCCGGTGTTCGTTCAACCGTTCCAGATACAACCATGCAGCGTCGGCGGCCGCGTAAAAAGCATCCAGCGCAGCCTGCAACGGCTCATCCAGAATCTGGGTAACGGCCAGCCCCATCACTGCCAGCGTGTTCAGGTAAGTGCGGGTACTGACGGTGTATTCCGCGCCGGCGTTCAGCGGCAGAAGAAAATCGGCGGCTCTGGCCAGCGGGCTGTCGGTCTCGTTGGTCACCGCCAGCAGCGCGGCAGGCGGGTTGTCGCGGCAGCATTCCAGCAGGCGCACAATTTCGGCGCTGCGCCCCGATTGCGAAACAACCCACAACAGCGTATTCGGCGTGATCTGCCGGGTGGAAAAATGCGCCAGTTCGGCCGTTTCAACCCACAGGATGGGCAGCGGCAAGGCGCTCAACCGCAAAACCGCCGGATACGAGCCGTTGAGCGAAGCCCCCATACCGGTAATCAAAACGCGGTCGAATTTACCCGCTCTCAAGGCCTGAATGAGCAAATCCAGCATTTGGGCAGGATAACCCTGCAGCGCAGCCCGCAAAGCCTGCGGCTGAGAAAGAATATCTTGCACATACGGGTTTGAGTTCATTGTAATCTTCCTTTTACTTCCATCCAGATCGCGCGCGCCGCACCCAAAACCCCTGCTTTATCTCCAAGGGAAGCAGGAACAACGCGGACGCGGCGCGCCGGTATGACCACATCATGCTGATTGATCACGCGTTGAATGACGGGGAAGAACAAATCGTAATTTTTCATCACCCCGCCGCCCAACGCAATACATTCCGGTAAAAAGAAAAGCATCAAATTGACCAGCCCCAGCCCCAGATAAGCAGCCGCATTCTCCACCACCTTTTGGGCCAGTTCATCGCCTTCACGGGCAGCCTGAATCACCTGCACACTATCCAGCGCTGCGCCCGATTTCAAGAGGGAATGCAATCTGGAACCGGGAGCCTCGGCAGCAAGGCGGCCGGCCGCTTCGGCAATCGCCGGGCCGGAGGCAAGGCTTTCCAGGCAGCCCCTCGCCCCGCAATAGCAGGGCGGGCCGGCAGGATCCAGCACCTGATGACCGCCCTCGGGATGTTCACCACCCATGCCGCGGTAAATTTTACCGTCAATCACCACCCCCAGCCCAACACCCGTGCCAACCGTCACCAGCGCAAAACGGGAAGTGCCCCGTCCTGAACCAAGCCAGCCCTCCCCCAGCGCGGCGGCATCGGCATCGTTTTCCATCACCAGCGGGGCATCGAATTCCCTGCACAACGGTTCGCGGATATCCACATCCTCCCAGCCCGGCAGGGTGTAGGGGTTTTGAATGCGTCCCCTTTGCCGGTCGAGCGGCCCGGTGGAACCAAAACCGATTCCTGCCGCTTTTTTCACCCCCGCACTTTCCAGCACCTGCCGAATCAATCCCTGAATACGGCGGATGCCCTCCTCCACCCCTTTTTGCGCTTCGATGTTCGTTTTGGAAAAGGACAGAATTTCGCCCCCTTCACTGACCACAGCGGCGCGCACATGAGTACCGCCCAGATCCACACCCACAACAACCGGTTGACCGTTCATCCTTTGACCGCTCCCGCAGAAAGTCCGCTGACGATAAACCGCTGGAAGACCAGCGCCAGCAAAACCGGCGGTAGCGCAGCAAGGATTCCCCCCGTCATCATCGCGGTAATATCCACGGCGTATCGTCCGGTAAATTCGGCAATTGCCACCGGAACGGTCTTGGCGGCTACCGTGCTGGTGAAAATCAAGGCAAAGAAAAATTCATCCCACGCCAGCAAAAAGGTGAATAAAGCAGTGGAGATGATGCCCGGCGCGGCCACGGGTATGACCACGCGGAAGAGCGTGTTCAGCCGCGAACTGCCGTCTATCAAGGCCGCATCTTCCAGCTCTTCCGGCACCGTTTCAAAGAAAGTGGTCAGCATCCAGATGGTAAAAGGCAGGGCAAAACTCAGGTAGGTGAGGATGAGAATGATCGGTTTATTCAGAATGCTCAGGCGGGCGGCGGCGATGTAAAGCGGAATCACCAGCGAAATTTCCGGTATCATCCTCACGCTCAACACACCAAAAAACACTTTGTTCCGGTAAGGAAGGCGCAAACGGGCCAGCGCATAGGCGGCCAGCGAGCCGATCACCAGCGAGATAATTGTCGTGGTGAGGGCCACCAGCAGCGAGTTACCCAGCGTGATCTTGAAGGTTTTGGCCACTTCGGAAACGGCGGTTCCCGGCACAAGAATATCCAGATAATTTTTAAGGGTGGGGTGTTCCGGTATCCAGCGCGGCGGGGTGGCCAGCAGGTCAGCGCGGGTGGAAATGCTGGCAAGGAACAGCCACGCGAGCGGGGCGTAAATGACCAGTAGAGCCGCCAGACTGAACAAAAAGAAGAGGATTTTACTACCGGTGTGACGAGTGGTTTTCATCAGCGCAAGTCCTCCCGGTACAGCAGTCGAATATACAACAGCGCCATCACCAGCGTGAACGCCGAAATCAGGAAGGAAAGCGCCGCTCCGCCGCCCAGATGACCGTAGGAAAACGATTCCAGGTAGGTGAGATAAGAGATGGTAACCGTCCCAAACGCCGGGCCTCCCTGCGTGATGACATAGATGATATCGAACACGCGAAAAGCCTCCACCGTGCGGATAACCAGCGCCACCAGAATGGCCGGCTGCAATAAAGGAAAACGAATTTTCCAGAAGCGCTGCCAGACATTCGCCCCATCCACCTCGGCGGCTTCTTCCAGTTCGCGGGGAATGGTCGCCAGAGCCGCCTGCAAAATCAACGCGATGAACGGCACCGAATGCCATACATCGGCAACGATGACCAGATTCATCGCCATGACCGGCTCCGCAAGCCACGCCCGGTAGCGGTCAATTACCCCCAGTTGATAAAGCAGCCCGTTGAGCGCGCCGTAATCCGCATTGTAAATCCAGCGCCACATCGCCCCGTTGACAATCGTTGGAATTGCCCACGGAATGATGAGACTGGTGCGCAGGAACTGCCAGCCCAACGGCCGGGCATGAATTAACAAGGCCAGTCCCATCCCCAAAATCAATTCAACACCCACCGAAACGATGGTGAAATACACCGTGCGGCGAATGGCCTCCCAGAATACCGGACTGGAAATGAACGAAAGATAATTCCTTAAACCCACAAAATCCTGCGGGGCGGGATTGGAGATGGGGGTCTCCGTAAAACTGAGGACGAACGTGTAAATAATGGGGAACAGGGTAATGCCGAAAATCACCAGCAAACCGGGCAAAATCAGCCAGAAGCCGTCACGCAAGCGCTGCTGGGTGAGAGTTCGTGTTTTGGGTGGAATAACGGTAATGGTCATAAATCAGGCTGTTTCAGAGATGCAGGGCGGGGAAGAGGGATCAAACTTCCCCGCCCTGTGGGGGTTGGTAATGGCCGTTTACTGAGAAGCCAGTTCGTTCCACTTGGCAGCAGCATCGTTCAATGCCTCTGCCGGGCTTTTTTGCTTGGTCAGGGCTTCCTGCAGGGCCAGCTGCAGGGCTTTGGAAAACTCGGGGTAGAACGGCACTTTCGGGCGGACGTGTGAATATACAATTTGCGCGCTGAAAGCCGGCACCGTCACCGGGTTCGATTCGTTCAGCGATTTCAACTCTTCCAGCGCTTCACCCTCATAATTGCTGCTCCAGATGGGCAAAAGGTGAGCCGAATATTCTTTTTGAATGGACTCGCTGGTCAGGAATTTGACATATTCCCACGCCGCTTCGCGGTTGGGCGATTTGTCAATCACCGAAAAGCCCATCGAGCCGTTGATGGTCGCGCTGGGCACACCGCCGTCCTTGAAGGCCGGCACCAGCCCCAATCCCACTTTGCCGGTTACCTGCGATTCTTCCTGGTTGAGGGCGGCCAGATCGTACATGTACAGCCAGTTGAGCGCAAAGGCGGCCTTCCCCTGCGAAAAGACATTGCGCACATCTTCCTCGACATAGGAAATTGAAGCGGGGTTGCTCAATCCTTCATCAATGGTCTGCACCATCCACTCAACGACCTCAACGCCCTTCTCGTTGTTGAACGCCGGCTGGCCGGCTTCATCCACAAAGGCGCCGCCGTTGCCGTAAAGCAGGGCAACAAAGTCGCAAATGGCCGCTTCAGCCTGTGCCCACGACCAGACAATCGGGTATTCCACCAGCCCCATCTCTTTGATCTTGCGGCTGGCTTCCACCACTTCTTCCCACGTCTGAGGCACGTCAACACCGGCTTTTTCCAAAATCTCGGTGTTGTAGTAGAAGTATTTCTGGTCTAACAGCCACGGCATACCGTAAATCCGCCCGTTGACGCTGGTGATATCCCATGCGGTCGAGAAGACTTCCTCTTTGGTGGTCTGGTCAATTTTGTCGGTCACATCCCACAGGTAGCCGTTCTTGACAAATTCGGCGTACCAGATGTCATCCACCAGCACCACATCATAGGAAGGCGGGTTGGCAGCCATGGCGGTGACGATTTTATCGTGAAGGGCATCGTAGGAAACATATTCGATTTCCACCTTCACATTGGGCGAGCTTTCATTGAATTTGGCCACGATGGCATTCATCTCTTCGGGGGTGGGGCCGGCCTGTTGCATCGCCAGCACTTTGACCACTTTCGGCCCTTCCGCCTGCTGCGGTGAGGCGCATCCGGCCGCGCTCATCACCAGCACTGCAAGCAAAACGAAAACAAAAATAGAACGACTGATTACACGCATACTTCCTCCTTTTTTCTTTTGTGAAAAAATAAATGAGTTGACTTTGGGTATCTACCCAATATATTGCCGTCCGGTGTAGAAGGTGAAATTTTTGCCACTGTATACCGAGCGGACATACTCGATGACGGTCATCGTTTCGGTATAGGTGTGGCGCAGGGCAATCAACACCGGTTCACCCGGACGGATGCCGAGGTGTGCCGCCAGCGTTTCATCAGCGGGGGCGGCCTCCAGCTCGGCATCTGCCCAGGTGGGGTTGAGGTTGTACTCGCTGCGCAGCACTTCGAACAGCGAGCGTTTTTCAAGGTCGAACTGCTCCAGTCCGGGACAAAGATTGGCCGGCAGGTAAGCGTCCTCATAAGCCACCGGCTCGCCGTTTACCAACCGCACCCGCTCCAGCCGGTAAACCGCCACCCCGGCGGGCAGGTTTAATTCCGCCCGCAGGCTGGCTTTGGGCTGCATCCGGCGGATTTGAATCAGGCGCGAGGCAGGGGTCATGCCGCGCGCCCGAATATCCTCGCTGAAAGAGCGGAAACCGGAAAGTTCCCGAATGCGGGTCTGCGCCACAAAAGTCCCTTTGCCCTGCAGGGAATAGACATAGCCCTGCTGAATCAGGTTATTGATGGCGCGGCGGGCGGTAATTCGGCTGACGTTAAACTGGCGGGAAAGTTCACTCTCGGAGGGGAGTTTATCGCCCGGCTTGAGCAGATTGTGGCGAATCTGGCGGAGCAATTCCTGCTCCACCTGCTGATAAAGGGGTTTGCTCGTCTGCCGCAGGGGAGAAATCATACCGTGATTATTCCGGGATAACTTATTATACTTATTATAACAAGTTTGCCGTTAAAATCAATACTAAAACAGGAAAGTGGATTATCATCCTTATTCGGGGCGTTCTTCCTTCAACCGCTTGCGCCCTTTTCGGTTATACTGAAATCATGTAGGGGAAACAGCCCATGCCGCAATTGTTCTACGGTCACTTGCTGTCGAATGGGGTGCGCATTCAATATTACCGCACCGGCGGGCAAAAACCGCCCATTCTTCTGCTGCACGGTTTGAGTGATAATGCCCTGTGCTGGAACCGCCTGCCGCTGGTTCTGGAAGTGGAATTCGATGTCATTCTCATGGATGCCCGCGGACACGGTTCCTCCGGCCTCGACGAGCGCGGCGCCTCGCCGTTGGTTCAGGCCGAGGATGTCTGTGCGCTCATCGAACACCTGCAGCTTCACAGACCCATCCTCATCGGCCACTCGATGGGCGCCACCACCGCCGCGCTGGCGGCTGCCCAATTGCCCAAAATCGTGCGCGGCGTTATCCTCGAAGACCCGCCGTGGCAGGAAGCATCCGGCGAGGACGGCAAACGGCGCGAAAAGAAACTGAACGACTGGCGCGACTGGCTGGCCGGTCTGAAACAAAAATCGCTGGAAGAAATTATCGCCGAGGGCAGGCGGCTCAACCCGCTGTGGGACGAGAGCGAGTTCTTTCAGTGGGCCAAAGCCAAGCAGCAGGTTCAACTGGCGGCGCTGGATTGGATCGTTCAGCCCCAACCGGACTGGCGCGAGATCGTCCGCCAGATCGCCTGCCCCGGTTTGATCATCACCGGCGAGCCGGCGCTGGGGGCAGTGTTGACCCCTGAGGTGATTCGGCAGATCGAAAAGTTATGGCGGAAAAGCAAAACGGTGCGCATTGTCACAGCCGGTCACAATGTGCACCGCGAAGCGTACATGAACTTTTTACGGGAAATAGCCGCTTTCATCAAACGGCTGGGCAGGTAAACATGCTCAGGGCATCGGATTGGAAGCCGCCCAATCCGTACCTACCACCACGGCAATATCGTATGGGGCGTTGGGGTCGTAGCGGTTATACACGCGCGGATTTTCAATGCCCATCAAGTTGGCCAGATGACGCAGAGTGTACGGCTTGCCGTTGTAGATGAAAAAGGTGGTTACATCGTAGAACTGATCGGCGGTAGATTCATCCACCACATTGAAGCCCTGCTCGCGCAGCCAGCCGGCAGTTCGTCCGGCCAGTCCCTCCGCGCCACTGCCGTTTTGCACCGAAATACGCGCCGCCTCAGCCTGCATCAGCGCGGCCGGGTCTTCGGCAACGGCCACCGGCCCCACGGGGCCGCCTGTGGTGAAAATCTCATCCCGAATCAGGCGAATCCGGTCGGGGATGGGAATAAGAATATCCAGCCCATCCGGCGAAGTGCCGAACTCCACCGCATCGGTGCCGATCACGGCGCGCTTGATGTTTTCTTCGGGAATCTGCTGAGCCAGCCACGCCAGCCGGATCACCTGCTCCAGCGTCAGATTGGTGCGCACGCCGGAAGCAAGTTCGTTATACAGCACCGGCGCGCGGGTGATGAGCGTGGGCAGCATATCGAAACTGAGTATTCGGTCGCGAATCGCCAGAATCACCTGCTGCTGGCGGCGGGCGCGGTCGAAATCCCCGCCTTCGGTATAGCGCTGGCGGGCGTAGGCAAGGGCAATATCCCCGGGCAGGGTAACCACGCCCGGTTCCAGTTTGATCTTGCGGTTCGTCCCCATCACCACCACGGTGATCGGTTCTTCCACGCGGATTTTGACCCCTTTGATTTCGTCAATGAAACGGACGAAGGCGTTGAAATCAATCTGGGCGTAGTATTGAATATCCACGCCAAGGAATTGCTTTACGGTTTCCATGGCCAGCGCGGGGCCGCCGCCGGGCAGTTTATCCAGTTCGCCAAAGTAATAAGCCTGATTGATTTTGTGATAATCGTAGCCCGGAATGTTTACCCACATATCGCGGGGGATGGAAAGAATGCCGGCCGTATTGGTGACCGGATCGAGGGTAAGCAGCATCATCGTATCCGTGCGCGGCACCTCACCGGCTTCCCAATCGCGGTAATCCAGCCCCATCAGCAGGACGTTGACGCGGTTCTTGCCATCCCACGGCTGAGGCTGCGGGCCGCCTGAGGGCTGCAATATGGTGTTGGGCGGCAAAGTGGGCACTGCCGGATTATTACTGTTGCTCACAGCTACCCCTTCCAGCGGCGTAGCCGTCCAGGATTTGAAAATATCGCGCGCCACATTGAAAGTCACAATGCCGGTAATTACCGCCAGAACGATGAACACCACCAGCACAATCAGGGTCAGGCGGTCGAGCGGGTTTCGCTTGAGGACCATTCGTTGTTGTCTTTGAGCCATCTTCATCTTTCGATATCGCACAGAGGAGGTTCGGATCATGCCGCTCATCGTTGCAAGATCCGTTCCAGTAAAGTTTTTTTTACTTGATCGGCGGCGGAGGAACGGGCAGGGCTTCTCTTGCGGTATTGACCCACTTATCCCCTTCCTCAATCAACATGACCGGAATATCCTCAACGATGGGATATTTTCTTCCACAATCACGGCAAATCAGCCACGATTCTTTGTAATAATCGAGCAGCCCTTCCTTCTCGCGGACACAGGCGGGGCAGCGCAAAATTTCCAGTAATTCCGGATTGACCATCATTCCTCCAGAAGGAGCAGGATTTTCCCTTTATTATAAACCACCCTTTCCATCCCCTTCCTTGATTTGCCATAGCAAATCCGAAAGGAGGCAGGGGCATCCGAAAGCGAATGCGCCTTATTTTACCATGAGCGGCGCATAAACTGAACCATCAGGCTGCCTTTCGGGTCAGGCAGGCAGTATAAAGGCCGCCGGCAATCAGCAGCAGCCTTCCACCTCATGGCGAGCGAACGCGGTCATCCACCCTCCCTCGCTGCCGGTGGGATGAGATTCAACCCTTTGCGCCGCCGCGGGCAATTGATGAAATCAGCGGCGGTTTTCGAAATACACCAGCACACCGGGGCGCGGTTGGAGGGTTGCAATGGGCGTCGGCTTCACCTTTACTCCCTCAACCAGTTCAACCCGAAAATGCTGCAGTAGAATGGTCATAATCAACTGCGCTTCCATTTGAGCAAAATGGTTGCCGATGCACTGGCGCGGGCCTCCCCCAAAGGGAAAATACGCATAACGGGCGCGTCCTTCCGAACGCACCTCGCTGAAACGCTCCGGATCAAAGATTTCGGGATTCTCCCAGTATTCCGGGTGGTGATGGGTCACATACGGGCTGAGGAAGATCATCGTGCCGGCAGGGATGGGATAACCGAAAATGACATCCTCTTCGATGGCATGGCGGGCAAACATCCACGCCGGCGGATACAGGCGCAGCGCTTCGCTGAACACCATGGCACTGTACGGCATGGCCGCTAAATCCTCCACCGCTGGCGAGCGCTCACCAACGGTCTGCTGGATTTCATCCAGCAAGCGGAACTCGCTCTGCGGGTGCTGGGCCAGCAGGTAAAACGTCCACGCCAGTGCATTGGCGGTGGTCTCATGCCCGGCGAGGAAAATCGTCATCAGCTCATCGCGGATCTGGCGGTCGGGCATGCCCTCGCCTGTTTCCGGGTCGCGCGCTGCCAGCAGGCGCGAGAGTAAATCGCCGTGATCCACACCGCTCTGCCGGCGTTTTTCTATGAGACAGTATATGAACTCATCCAGAAAGCGCAAAGCACGTTCGTGGCGGCGGTTGGCCGGTGTGGGCAGTTTTTCCAGAATCGGGTGCGGCGAGAAGAGCACCTGATTGAGGTGCTCCAGCGTCTGGTCAAAGGCTTTGCCCAAAGCGTCCGCCTGATCCCCCACATCATCACTGAACATGGTGCGCACGATGATCGTCTGGGTCAGACGCATCATTTCTTCGCCGAAGTTGAGCGGTTGACGGCGGCGGGCGGCTTCCTGCCAGCGCGGCAAACGTTCCTGAGTGGCCTCCACCATGACGCGGGCGTACTCGCTCAGGTGCTGACGGTTGAAGAAGGGCTGAATCAGCCGCCGCTGAGAACGCCAGAATTCACCTTCACTGGTGACCAGCCCTTCCCCCATCAGGGGTTTGGCCTGATCGTAGCCTTTTCGGTAGTTGCGGTTGTTATCCTGCAGCACATACTTTACGCCCTCCGGGTGGCTGACCAGATAGGTGGAACGGCCGGCAAGATCGAGCCGCACCACCGGCCCGTAACGGATGGCCGCATCCAGCAAAAAATGGAGCGGGTTGCGTGCAAAACGGGGTAATACACCCAGCAGCGGCAGGCCGGCGGCTGCCGGCACGGCCGAAAATTGGGGTGCAGAAACAGAAATTTGAGTCATTTTTAACCTTTTTTTATCAATTTTCTTCATTATACCGTAGCGGCAAGGGGTAATCCAGTGCCTGTCGAACCCGCCGGGTTTTCGGCGGATTTTGATATAATCCGTGGCAATGAACACATCTGCCCCCGCCAAACCCTCTCCATGGCAGGTCTGGCTGATGGCCGCCCGCCCACGCACCCTGCCGGCCGCCGCCGCTCCGGTGCTGGTCGGCTGTGCCGTGGCCGCCTGGCAGGGTATTTTTCGACCGCTGCCGGCGCTGGCGGCTTTTCTGGTGGGGTTGCTGCTGCAAATCGGCGCCAATATCTCCAATGATTATTTTGACTTCAAAAAAGGCGCCGATACCAGCGAACGGCTCGGCCCTTTGCGGGTAACGCAGGCCGGCCTGCTCACCCCGCGGCAGGTGATCGGCGGCATGGTGGTGGTGTTTGGGCTGGCAGCGCTGATCGGCGTTTATCTCATCTGGATCGCCGGTTTGCCGGCATTCATACTGGGGGTGGTGGCCATCCTCTCGGCACTGGCCTACACCGGCGGCCCGTATCCGCTGGCTTACCACGGCTGGGGAGAGGTGTTCGTACTGCTCTTTTTTGGCTTTGCGGCGGTAGGCGGCACCTATTATGTACAGGCCGGCACGCTCAGCAGTGCGGCGTTGTGGTCTTCCTTGCCGGTCGGTCTGCTGGCCATGGCCATTTTGACGGTCAACAACCTGCGCGATATTGCCACCGACCGCGCCAGCGGCAAGCGCACGCTGGCCGTGCGGCTGGGCGAGCGCGGCGCGGTCATCGAATACGGCGTTTGGCTTGTGCTGGCTTACATTGTGACGGTGGTGGGGGTAATTGCGGGCATCCTGCCGTGGCCTGTTTTCCTCAGCCTGCTGACCCTGCCGCGCGCCGTTGTGCTGTTCAGGCGGGTGGCACAGGTTCGCGGGCGGGGGCTGAATGCCCTGCTGGCCGGCACCGGTCAGCTGGAATTGTGGTTTGCGCTGTGCTACGCTGCCGGGCTGCTGATCAGCCGCTGGTGGGGCGGTTTTTGAACTGCCACGGGCAGAGCAGGCGTTCCAGCCCGTCCACCGTAAAATACAGCGCGAGACCGAGCACGCTCATGGCAATAACACCGGCATACATGGCCGGGTAATTGAACAGCGTGTTGCCGTTCAGGTAAATGTAATAACCCAGCCCTTGTTGGGTGGCAAACAACTCGGCAATATACAGCACGGCAACCGCCGTGCCAACCGATTGGCGCAAAGCGGTGAGGATGCCGGGAATGCTGGCCGGCAGGAACACAAAACGGAACAACGCCAGCCGCCCCGCTCCCAGACTGCGCACGCTGCGGATCAACTCCGGGTGCAGCCCGGCGGCCTGATCGCGCACCAGCACCAGAATCTGGAAGAAGAGAATGAGAAAGATGACAAAAATTTTCGAAAAATCACCCACCCCCAAAAACAACAGCACCACCGGCACAAAAACCACTTTGGGAATTGGATAAAGGATATAAATCAACGGCGAGAAAAAAGCATTCAGGCGCGGGAACTGACCCAGCGCCAGCCCGGCCGGTGCAGCGGTGAGGATGGCCAGCAGGGTGCTGGCGACCACCCGCCACAAACTGGCGAGGAAATGCCCGCTCAAATGACCGCTGCTTACCTCTGACCACAACACGATAAGCACCTGCCACGGCGAAGGAAGGATCGGTTGATTGACCACCACGGCGGCCAGCTGCCAGACCAGCAACAAACCCAGCGTCGCCAGCAGCAAATCGCGGCGCTTCATGCTTCCTCCAGTCGTTCCCGCAGCGTGCGGCACAGGGATCGGTAGGCCTGCGAATCGCGGTAATCGGCCTCGGTGAGGTGCGGATTGAGAATCACCTGCGGAGTGCGGTTGGGCGGCTGTCCCAGCAGTAAAATTTTCTGCCCCATGCGCGCCGCCTCTTCGATGGAATGAGTGACCACAATCATGGTCAGGCTGCGTTCCTGCCACAATTCCAGCGTCAGGCTTTGCAGCCCCTCACGGGTCGGCGCATCCAGCGAGGAAAAGGGCTCATCCATCAAGAGAATATCCGGTTGAAGCGCCAGTGTGCGGGCAATGGCCGTGCGCTGACGCTGACCGCCGGAAAGCTGCGCCGGGTATTGCCCGGCAAACGGCAGCAGCCCCAAACGCTCCAACCACGGTTCCACATCCAGCGTACGCCGGTAGTCGGCCGGGGCATGAACGCCATCGGCGCCGTAAAAATTACGTACCCGCAGCCCAAGCCGCGCATTCTCCCGCACGGTTGCCCACGGCAAGAGGCCGTAATCCTGAATGATGAGGCCGGTTTGCGGGCGCGGGCGGGTCAGCGGTTTGCCATCCACTTCGATTTGCCCCCCCTGCGGGCGTAAAAGCCCTGCGATGAGTGAAAGCAGGGTGCTTTTACCGCAGCCGGATGGGCCGATCACCGCCCACGCCTCGCCGCGTTCCACCCTCCACGAGAAATTTTCAAAGATCGGCACGGCCGGCTGGTAAGCAAATGTGATCGAGTGCAGTTCAATCATACACAATTCCGAAAGGGTCGGGCAAAACCGCTTGCCTCGTGCCTCCCCCAACTCCGCGGCGGCTGAGCGGGGGGAGGCACACATGACGGCAATGGGGGGAAAGCAGAAGTCCCCCCAATCCACTTCACCTGTTACGGCAGCAGGCTGCCGTTGACACAATCGCTGTAAGAAAGGTCTTTGTTGAGGTAGCCTTTTTCCTTGACCCACGCCAGCGCATCATCGAATTGCGCCTGAGTGGGGACGCCTTTCAGCGGGTAAGTCGGCACGCTGAAACTGCCCGCCAGCGGTTCCGGCACCATTTTTTGTTCCACCATCAAACCGCTGTATTTTTGCGGGTCGGCGTTGATGAGGTTGACGGCTTCTTCAATGGCCGCCAGAAAGGCGCGTACCGCCTGCGGATGCTCATCAATCACCGCTTTGCGGAAAGTAATCAGGCTGAAGGAATACTCCGGCAGGATGGTATCATCCAGCACCACCGTTGCACCCTGCTGGGCAGCCAGTGTGGAAAACGGCTCCGGCAGCATGGAGGCTTTCAATTCGCCGCTGGCGAGCAGCGCCAGACGGTCGGGGATCTTGGGAATGGCAATGGTTTGAATTTGATCGCCGCTCAATCCCTGCGCTTGCAGCAGCCGTTCGGTCAGATATTCGATGATGGTGGCCTGTGAAACGCCCACCGGTACACCGCTCAGGTCGGCAGGGGATTGAATGCCGCTGTCTTTGGCGGCCAGAATGCGAAACAGGGCCTGCTCGGCCGTTGCCGTACGGGCAAACCGCACCGCCTGCACCTGAATCTGATCCTGATTAAGGAACATGACCGAGGCCAGTTCGTTGACCATGCCATCTGCCTGACCGGCCGAGATCAACTGGTCGCGTTCGGGAGCCGAACCCACCGGAATCAGTTCGACATTCACGCCGTTTTTGGTGAAAAGCCCTTCCTGCTGGGCAACCACCATCGGCAAAGCATCCAGAATGGGCAGAATGGCCACTTTGAGGGTAATCGTTTCGGTGGGCTGCGCCGGGCTGCAGGCCGAAACAAGGAGGGTAAGAAGGAGAACCAGTAGAGTAATTTTTTGTTTCATCCAGTCAAACCTCTTGAAAGTATATAGATTTACCAGCCGAACAAGACGCTCGACTGCGAAGGGTAATTATACTCCTCAGTGAGGGATTAACTGGTCAAATGGCCAATATCGAATACTCCCCCTGTCCGATGCCTCAAAAGTATGCCCGCAATATATTAATCATGATTGGTATTTTCCTTGATACAGCAGCTTGTTGCAGAAAGACGAAGAGAAATCATGCTCGATTTTCAAAATCCATGGTTGGAAACATATCCGGAAAACAACAACGGGCGCAGCAGGCGGAGCATTTCCTGCTTCAAAGAGGCGTTAAAACTCTTTCAACAGGCCCGCGACCGGGCTTTTTTCTACCGCTTGAAAAACGCTGTGCTGCGGCGGCTGGGACGGTTGTTCGATCTGAACAGCCTGCCTCTCGGCAATATTCGCAGCCGGCATTACAGCGGCATTCGGGCGGTGCCCATCGCGCAAATTTTCGGCACGCTGGGGCGCAGCGAGGATTTTGACAATCAATTTCATCCGCTGACCAACCGCAGCCGCGACCGCTGGGTGGCGATTGCCATGGTGCGTTTTCAAAATCAGCCGCTGGATGCCGTCAAATTGATTCAGGTGGGCAACCGCTATTTTGTCGAAGACGGGCATCATCGCATATCGGTGGCGCGGGCGCTGGGGCAGGCAGAAATTGACGCCGAAGTGACCGTTTGGGAATTCGGCGGCACGACACTGCCGTGGGACGCTCACAAGGCGGATGAAAAATCCACAACCGCCAGCCGGCCGCAAGAGGTTTACGAAACGGCGCTTTCCGGCGGCTAGATAAAAAAGAAAATCAAGCCGAACAAACAGCGGCCTCTCTCAACTGTGAGAGAGGCCGAAATATTATCCCTTCAACCGGTCAAATTATTTATAATATTGATAACCCTGATATAAATACTTGACTTCGGGATCATTTCGTTAATACCACACCCACCGCAGACAGCGGCCTCCCCCCGGCTTTGCGGAAGAGCGCACGCTCACGAAAAAGCAAAAGTTTTCAGCCCGGACTCACGGTCATTAAATCCATTGTAGAAAGCAGGTTGAGATGGGACGGATTTTAACAATTTTGCTGTGTTTCTTCCTTCTGGTGGTCATATTTGCTTTCAACGGCAGGGCAGAGGCTCATTCCCGCATACAGACGGATTTCTGCGCCTCCATCGTGAACATTCCGGTGGAAGAATGCGAAGCGCTGGCAGCCATTTACACCCAAACGAACGGCGACAGCTGGTCGGATAACACCGGCTGGCTGGTGGAAGTCAACCCCGCCGACTGGTTTGGGGTGACGGTTGAGGACGGCCACGTGACCAGACTGCTGCTATCCAACAATAATTTACAGGGGGTTCTTCCGCCCGAAATTGGCACACTCACTTCGCTCACCGAATTGACCCTGCGCGATAATCACTTGAGTGGCGCATTGCCGGCCGAAATCGGCAGCCTGAGCCAGCTGGTCATCCTTGACCTGAGCAATAACCAGTTCAGCGGGAGTCTGCCGGCCGGCTTATTTAACCTGACTTCTCTGCAGTACCTGTATCTTGACCACAATCAATTTGGGGGCACACTGCCGCCCGCCGTGGGCAGTCTCGCGGCCTTGAATGTGTTATGGTTGAATGACAACCTGCTGCTGGGGTTCCCGCCTGCCAGTATGACCAGCCTGACGGGACTCTTTGACCCGGGCACGCTCCAACCCGGCAATCTGGACGGGCTGGATTTGAACAATAACCGCTTTTGTGTACCGGCTGACTACCCCGCCTCCGGCAATGCACTGCATCAATTTCTGAATCAAAAAGACCCCCACTTTCACCTGCACCAGACCTGCACGCCTCTGTTTGATGTGTATTTACCGATGGTGCGCCGCTGACGCCGTAAAGGTTAATCAAAAATCACCCTTTTGCTTGTGGAATTTTTCTACCCGATTACTACACTTCAATTTTTGAATATGCTACAATTTAACCGTCCCATCCCATAGACGGAGGTTAATATGTCCACTCTGAAGACGACCCTGACCGGTTACGCCGGCTACCGCGGGCGGGAGGGTCACTGGAGCTTTCTCCTCCACCGTATCACCGGTCTGGGGGTGGTGCTGTTTCTCACCATTCACATCATTGATATCGGCTTGGTTTACTTCAACCCCGAAGCCTTTCTGGATGTGCTGGCGATTTACCAGACCACCCTCTTCGGTATCGGCGAAATTGCGCTGATTTTCTGCGTGTTCTTCCACGGCGTCAACGGGCTGCGCATCGCCTATTTCGATATGTTCAAACCGGGGTTGTGGAGCATCGAAATGCAGCGCAAATCCACCCGCACCACTTTAATCATTGCCGTTGTTTTGTGGCTGCCGGCCGCCTTCTGGATGGTGCGTAACATTCTGCTCCACAATTACGGCATTGTATTGTTGGGGGGATAGGAGGAGACCATGGCAACCACAACCGAAACCGTCCGCAAGGTAAAAATTAAACCCAATTACGAAACCATCGCGTGGAAGTGGATGCGCTATTCAGCCTTTGCGCTCATCCCGCTGGTGTGGATTCACGCCATCCTGCAGGATGTGGTGGTGGGTGTTCACGCTATGGATCTGGGCTATGTGGCCGAACGCTGGGCAAGCCTGTTCTGGCGGGTGTTCGATGCGCTGCTGCTGGGCTTTGCCTTTGCGCACGGCGTCAACGGCCTGCGGCAGGTGCTGAACGATTTTATCCACGGCGAACAGGGGCGCAAAATTCTCAACTGGGCATTGTTCATTTTCTGGCTGGGCATTACCCTGTTCGGCGCTATTGCGCTGGTGGGCGGGGTGAATCAGGAATTTCCGCTGCAGTAGCAGCCTTTCAGGAGAAAAAATATGGCACAAACGCATGTGTTTGATGTAATCATCGTCGGCGGAGGCGGCGCGGGACTGATGGCCGCGCTGAACGCCTCGCGCAGCGCCAGAACCGCCGTGCTGAGCAAACTTTACCCCACCCGCTCCCACACCGGCGCGGCGCAGGGCGGCATTGGTGCCGCTTTGGGCAACCTTGAAGAAGACCACTGGGAGTGGCACGCTTTCGATACCGTCAAAGGCAGCGACTACCTCGGCGATCAGGACGCCATCGAGTTCATGTGCCGCGAGGCAGTGCAGGCGGTTTATGATCTGGAACATTTCGGCCTGCCCTTTTCGCGCACGGAGGACGGGCGCATCGCTCAACGGCCGTTTGGCGGCCACACCAACAACCTGACCAAAAAACCGGTGCGCCGCTCGTGTTACGCGGCTGACCGCACCGGCCACATGATTCTGCAAACCCTCTATCAGCAGTGCATCAAGAACGGCATCACTTTTTACGATGAATTTCAGGTCTTGGATTTAATTCTCTCGGACGGAAAAGCCGCCGGTGTGGTGGCGGTGGAACTGGCCACCGGCGAACTGCATGTCTTCCACAGCAAGGCGGTGGTGTTTGCCACCGGCGGGCACGGGCGCATGTGGGAAATCACCTCTAACGCCTATGCCTACACCGGAGACGGCGTGGCCATCACCCTGCGCAAGGGCATCCCCGCCGAGGACATGGAATTCTTCCAGTTCCACCCGACCGGCATTTACAAACTGGGCATTCTGATCACCGAGGCGGTGCGCGGCGAGGGCGGCATCCTCTTCAACGGTAAGGGCGAACGCTTCATGGAGCGCTACGCCCCCACCATCAAAGACCTCGCCTCACGGGATGTCATCAGCCGCGCCATTTATCTGGAAATCAAAGAGGGGCGCGGCATCAACGGCAAGGATTACGTCTATCTGGACGTGCGCCCCGAAACGGTCAACAAATACGCCGAACTGGACGGGCGCACCCGCCCCGACGGCACGCCCTACCGCGTTACGGCAGAAGAAATCCTCTCCAAGATTCCCGATATCACCGATTTCTGCCGCACCTACCTCGGCGTTGACCCGGTCAAAGACCCCATGCCGATTCAGCCCACCGCTCACTACGCCATGGGGGGCATTCCCACCAACAAGTACGGCGAGGTGGTGGTGGACGATCAGGGCACGGTACTGCCCGGCCTGTACGCCGCCGGTGAGTGTGCCTGCGTTTCGGTGCACGGCGCCAACCGGCTGGGCACCAACTCGCTGGTGGATCTGGTGGTGTTCGGCAAATACGCCGGCATCAAAGCCGCCGAATACGCCAACGGCAGCGACCTGCCGCGCCTGCCATCCGATGCGGATGGCGAGGTGCGCCGCCAGCTGGATAACCTGCTCAACGGCAGCGGACGCGAAAAGGCCGCCCAGATCGGGCGCGAACTGCGCAAAGTCATGTCCGATGATGTCGGCGTCTTCCGCACCGAAGAAGGCCTGAAACAGGCGGTTGAAAAGGTGCGTGAACTACGCGAACGCTATAAACAGGTGCGCGTCAGCGACGGCGGTAAAATTTTCAACACCGAACTGCTCAACACGTGGGAACTGGGCTGCCTGCTGGATGCCGCGCTAGTGACGGCCGTTTCGGCGCTGGAACGCAAAGAGAGCCGCGGCGCACACGCCCGCGAAGACTACCCCCGCCGCGATGACGAAAACTGGCTCAAGCACACGCTGGCATGGCTGAACGAGGACGGCAGCGTGCGGCTGGGCTACAAGCCGGTTGTGATTACCCAATACGCGCCCCAAGAGCGCGTTTACTGATGAGGAGGCTGGCATGGAAGTACGCATGAGGGTGTTTCGCTTCAATCCAGAAAAAGACCGCAAACCGCGCTATGATGTTTTTACGGTGGAGGCCGAACCTACCGACCGGGTGCTGGATGTGCTGGAATGGATCCGCGGTGATGTGGACGGCACGCTGGCCTTCCGCCGTTCGTGCGCGCACGGCGTGTGCGGCTCGGATGCCATGCGCATCAACGGGCGCAATTACCTGGCCTGCAAGGTGCTGCTGCGCGATTTAGGCACCACCGAAATCACCATCGAACCGCTGCTCGGCCTGCCGGTAATCAAAGACCTGATTGTGGACATGGGCCCGTTTTTCGAGCATTACAAATCGGTGATGCCCTATCTGGTCAACGATGAACTGCCCGCCGACGGCAAAGAACGCCTGCAATCGCCGGAACAGCGCGAGCGGTTTGACGATACGACCAAATGCATCCTGTGCGCGGCCTGCACCACTTCCTGCCCGTCGTTCTGGTCGAACGACCAGTACGTTGGGCCGGCGGCGATTGTCAACGCCCACCGCTTCATTTTCGACAGCCGCGATCAGGCCGCCGCCGAACGGCTGGAAATTCTCAACGAGCAGTTTGGCGTGTGGCGCTGCCGCACGGCCTTCAACTGCACCGAAGCCTGCCCGCGCGACATCAAAATCACGCAGGCCATTGCCGAGGTCAAGCGCGCCATTCAGACCGGGCGGTTGGAGTAGAGCAGTTCATCCTTTGAGAAGAAACACAGCCCTGTTGCCTCTTGCAGGGCTGTGTTTGTTTGCTATCTTGTGACATAAATTTACTTGACAATACTGGCTTTGGTTATACAATCTTTTTGTTTATTGTTAGTTTTCTGTACTTATTTCTGAATTTATTGATCAATAAAATCCAATAGCAAAACTTCGCGAGCGGTTCAGCCAACCGACCTCGCGTGGTTTGATATATCTTTTTTCCAAGGAGGCGCGATGAGATCAAAACTGTTTGCTTTGCTGGCTGTCATCCTGCTACTCAGCATGCTGGCAGCCCCCCTTTCGGCAGGCAACCCGCCAGCGGTTGTTCAGGCCGCCGAAATCCAATCCACAATCCAGCCGCCGACCGGCGAGAAACTACAACTACAAGATGCCAGCGCTGAGGCCCAGCCCTTCAACGGCCGCTACTTTGTCCTCTTCGAGGGCAATTCGCTGGTGCAGAGTTTCTCTGACGATTCCCGTCAGATTCAACTGGACACGCCGGATGCACAGGCCTACCTGAACCTGCTGCGGCGGGAGCAGGATGGCCGTTTGGCGCAAATCAACCGCGTGATCGGGCGCTCCCTGCAGCCCGTTTTCCGCTACGATGTGGTACTGAACGGCTTTGCTCTCCAGCTCAGCCCGGCTGAGGCCGCCCGCATCCGCAGCCTGCCGGGGGTGCGTGCCGTCATCCCCGACCGGTTGGAACAGCCGCTCACCGATGCCGGCCCATGGTTTATCGAAGCGGATGAAATCTGGAATGGCAACACACCCGACGCCATCTCCACAAAAGGCGAGGGGATTGTCGTGGGTATTCTGGATACCGGCATCAATTTCGACCACCCCTCTTTTGCCGATGACGCCGACCCCACTTACACCTACCCATCCACGCCACCCAAAGGGGTGTGCGCTGTGAGTGGCGGGGCGTATGAGAATGCCTGTAACGATAAATTAATCGGTGCGTATTCCTTCACAACCGAAACAGTAACACCGGAAGACACCAACGGCCACGGCTCGCACACCGCTTCCACCGTTGCCGGTAATGCGTTAACCCTGCCCGATTTTGAGGGGGTTCCCAACGTGAACATCTCCGGCGTTGCGCCGCGGGCGCAGATCATTGCTTACGATGTCTGCGACGATTCGGGCTGCGCCACTACTGCCTCGGTAGCCGCCGTGCAGCAGGCCATTCTGGACGGGGTGGATGTGATCAACTACTCCATCTCCGGCGGCAAAACCCCCTATTCCGACCCGGTGGAACTGGCCTTTCTGGAAGCCTTCGATGCAGGCATCTTTGTGGCGGCATCGGCCGGCAATCAGCGCGACGAACCCACCACCGACGGGCAGGTCAATCACGTCAGCCCGTGGGTGATGACCGTGGCCGCCAGCAGCCATAATCGTGGATATGGTTATTGGGTAGATGTGGTTGCACCAGCCGGTTGGATACCTGACGAATTGAATCACGGTCTCATGGCTCTACCCGGTGATGGATTAACATTTTCCGGAGCAGATTATGAAACAGAAGTTCGAGCCCATCCTGAAAACGCGAGCGGTTGTCAATCATTTGAGAATAATTATTTTGGTGATCTCGGCCCGACAATTGCCTTATTAGAAGCCAGTTCCGAATGTACCTTTTTTACACAAGTATTTCATGCCCAGCAAGCGGGTGCCTCTGGTGTGTTGATTTACAACCCGGCAGGTCAGGCTTATCCTATGACTGGTTTAGAAATGCTCAACATCCCGGCAGCGATGCTGGATAAAGAAGATGGAGAGGCTTTAAGAGCGTTTATTTTGGAAATTAATCAACAAGGGATGATGGTTAATCTTTCCGTTTCCTGGTTACTTACCGTTTACCACAAATATTACGGCGATATCAAAGCCGATTTCAGTTTCCGCGGGCCGAGTTACAACGAGTTCGAAGTGCTTAAACCCGATATCACCGCGCCGGGGCTGCAAATTCTGGCCGCCGTTGGCGATGGCGAAATTACGCCCGGTTCGGAATCCGAATTTGCCTATATGAGCGGCACGTCCATGTCCAGCCCGCATGTGGCCGGGGCAGCCGCACTGCTCAAAGCCCTGCACCCCACATGGAGCCCGGCAGCGATCAAATCGGCATTGATGACCACCGCCCAATATGAGGGCCTGCTCAAAGAAGACCGCGCCACCCCGGCCGATGCCTTCGACCACGGCGCCGGGCGGGTTAACCTGAGCGCCGCCGCCCGCGCAGGTTTGATTCTGGAGGAAACCACCGCTAATTTTGAAGCCGCCGACCCCGCCAACGGCGGCGACCCCAAGGCGCTCAACCTGCCCGGTTTACAAAACAACTTCTGCGTGGCCAGCTGCTCGTGGACGCGTACTTTCAAAAACGTCAGCGGCGTTCCCGTCAGCATGAGCATCACCCTGCCGACATGGATGACGGCCAGCCCTTCCTCTTTTACGGTTAATGCTGACGAAACCCAATCCGTCACGTTCACCGCCGATGTCAGCAGCCTGCCGCTGAACCAGTGGACTTTCGGGACGGTGCGTCTCGATACCGATAGCACCTTCAGCGACGGTACGGAGATTGCCGACCTGCACCTGCCGGTGGCGGTGCGCGCCAAGCCGATGGACACGCAACCGCCGCAACTGGTGTCCCTTATGGCAACGCAGGGCTTTTTGCCGACCAATCGCCAAAGCGTAACCTTTTTGGCAACCTTCAGTGAAGAAGTGAAAGAGGTGGGTGCAGATGATTTCGTTACCGTTGAAAACGGAGGGGTGAGCGGCAGCAGCGTTACTTCCGTCAGCGGGTCAGGTAGCTCATACACCATTAGCGTGGATACGGGCAGCGGCAGCGGCAGCCTCATGCTGGAATTGCGTTCGACGGCGACCATTTTTGACCTTGCCGACAATTCGCTGCAACTTCCGGCAACGTATCAGAACAATTTCTACTGGATTGACAAAACTGCCCCCACGGTTCAGTCGCTCACATTGCTGGACAGCACACCCACCAATGCCTCGGAAGTGCACTTCAGCATCACCTTTAGCGAGCCGGTTTTCGGCCTGACCGCAACCGACTTTGAAGCGGTGGAAGAAGACGGTCTGACGGGCAGCAGCGTCACGTCCATCAAAGCGGATAACCCGCAAACTTACACCATCACCCTGCTCAGCGGCGGGCCGCAAGGCCAGCTGGGCCTGCGTTTGAAAGATGGCACATCAGCGCGGGATGAAGCCGGCAATACCCTCACCGGATTGCCGTATTTCGACCCGGGCAAAACCTACCAGATTGACAAGGTGGCGCCGCAGGTAACTTCCCTGCGCCGGCTGGACGAAAGCCCCACCAGTGCCGCTCAGGTGCGTTTTGAAATTACGTTCAGTGAGGCTGTTCAAGGCGTAGACCCGGCCGATTTTGCAGTGGTAGAAAGTGGTCAATTGTACGGAAGCATCATAACCACCCTGGCTGGTAGTACGAACATCTATCAGATCGGTCTTCGCCCAGGCTCTGGAAACGGTCAATTGGGCTTAATGCTACCACTAAACACCACCATTCAGGATGCTGCTGGCAACCCCTTGGAAAACCTGCCCTTTTATAATACCGAGTCAGATTACACCATACGATCATGGGTATTCCTGTATTTACCGGTAGTACAAAAATAGGATGATTTTCTAACGTGACTGGATTCTTTGGATTGACTTTCATTTTGATTTTTACTACAATGCAACTGATAAAAGTTGTGTAATGGCACAATCAACCGGTGCTAGAAAGGAGGGACATATCAAACAGACCTGATTCATATCAAAATCATTGCTTTTTGATCAAAATCTGACTATTCCAAATTGCAGTCAAAGGAGAAAAGGATGAGCAAGGTGTACCGTTTGTTTTACGTTATTCTGGCGGGTTTGTTAGTTCTATCTCTTGCCTTCGGGCCGTCAATTTTTTCTGTTCAAGCACAGGGCGGGAATCCTCCCCGTGCATCACTGCCGGATGGTGTGGAATTGATGCCGGGCATTCGCGAATTGTTGAGCACCCCTAATCAGCCGGTTTATATCGTGGTCGAGTTGCAGAGTGAGCCAGCCACGGTGGTCTATGGCCGCTTCAAAGGTGTACGGGCAGAAACCGAACTTGCAGCGGTCACTCAAGCACAGGTTGAGCAGGTTAAACAGGAACAACAGGTTTTTCTGGATGCGCTGTTAGCGGAAGGAATCTTGCCGACACTCAACCCGCAGCTCGGTGACGAAGAGTTTCTGGTTTATCAAGTCCAGCGGATTTATAACGGCATTGCCATGCGGGTGCAGGCCGGGCGCATCGAACAGATTGCCCGTCTCCCGGGTGTAAAGGCTATCCATCGTCTGACCCTGAAGGAACTTGATCACACCTCCAGCGTGCCGCTGATTAATGCCCCGGAGGTCTGGAACATTGGTCTGGGCAACAAAGGAGATAATATAAAAGTCGGTATCATTGATACCGGCATTGACTATCTGCACCTCAATTTTGGGGGACCGGGAACACCCGCGGCATATTCAGCCAATGATACAACGGTAGTAGGCGATGCCCCCAACTATCCGGGTATAAAGGTGGCAGGCGGATATGACTTTGTTGGAGATGCCTACAATGCTGGCGGGACTCCAGCACAGCAAATTCCACAACCCGATTCTGACCCAATGGACTGCAACGGACACGGTTCGCATGTGGCTGGAACAGTGGGTGGATATGGCATCTACCGTCCAACACCAACCACCAAGGCGACCTATCTTGGACCTTATGGCCCCGGAATGTACGATGCGGTAGATTTTGCCCTTGGTCCGGGCGTTGCGCCGGGAGCTGAATTGTATGCTCTGCGGGTATTTGGCTGCAGTGGTTCAACGGCGGTCACCGATTTAGCCATCGAATGGGCGGTTGACCCGAACGGAGATGGTGTATTCGATGATCGGCTGGACGTGATTAATATGTCTCTGGGTGCAGGCTTTGGCTCGGAATACGATACCAGCGCGATTGCTACCAATAATGCTGCTCACGCGGGCGTGATCGTGGTTACTTCGGCAGGCAACAGTTATAACACCCACTACATTACCGGCTCGCCGGGTGTAGCTACCCGCGCCATTTCGGTTGCTTCTTCGGTGGATGCGAACGAACCTTACGATGGTTTTGAAGTGACAGCCGCCCCGGCGGGGCACACGACAATCATTGGTCCGCATCCATCCAGCAATTCGGCAAATTATAATTGGTATGCGAATCCTGATACCACAGCTCCTCTCAAAGCAGCGCCGGCGGGCAACCTCGGGGGTTGTACGGCGTTCCCCGCAAATTATTTCTCCGGCACAATTGCCCTGATTGATTGGACGCTGACAGGCAGCGGTGCAAACGAATGTGGTTCGGCAACCCGCACTAACAATGTTCAGAGTGCTGGCGGGTTGGGAGTGATTATGGTGTACCCCGCAACGGTTTTGCCGATTGCGATTGCCGGTAATGCTGCTATTCCGGCGACGATCACCATTCAGCCGGTTGGTGATGCGTTAAAAGCCGCTCTGACAGCCGGCACGGTTACCGTGCGCCTGACCAAAGATTACAATGCGGCGATTACTGTTTTATCACCTGATCAGGTGGATACGGTTTCCGCCTTTTCCTCACGCGGCCCGCGCCGCGTGGATAATGCCCTCAAACCGGATTTAGCGGCGCCGGGTCAGTCTATTGCCTCGGTGGATGCCCTGACAGGTAGTGGTGCAACTTCGTTAAATGGCACCTCCATGGCTGCCCCGCACGTAGCCGGCATGATGGCATTACTACGCCAATTGAGGCCTAGTTGGAGCGTGGAAGAACTTAAAGCCCTGGCAATGAATACGGCACATTATGATCTCTACACCGGACTGAATCAAACCGGAGACAAGCACGCTCCCTCTCGTGTCGGCACCGGCCGCGTGGACGCACACCAAGCGGCTTCCTCCTTTGTGGTAATGTACAATGCTGAAGATGAAGGCATGGTGAGCGTTTCCTTCGGGGATGTTAAAGTGGTCACCACAGCACAGGCCGAAAAACAGGTTAAGGTGGTCAACAAGCATCCCGCTCAAACCTTTACCTACACAGCCGCGATTGAGAATCGCCTTACTGTGCCGGGTGTCACGTATGAGTTATTGAATCTGGACGACACCCCCTTGACCAGCATCACGCTTGC
This sequence comes from Chloroflexota bacterium, assembly GCA_040754815.1. Lineage (GTDB taxonomy): Bacteria > Chloroflexota > Anaerolineae > Anaerolineales > Anaerolineaceae > Bellilinea. The sequence continues at coordinate 66,893 of JBFMBX010000010.1, read as the reverse complement.
ACCGAATCAAACGTTCACCTTCAAGGTGCGCATGGAAGCAGATGCCAGCCAGATGACCCATGTCAAAGATCCGGCGCTGGCGGCAACGCAGGCAGGGGAGGCGCGCCACTTCCTGAGCGAGGCGGCGGCTTTGATCAAACTGACCCCGCCTGCTTCTGCTACCTATCCGGCTTTACGCCTGTCCGTTTATTCGGTACCGCGTGCGGCTTCGGCAATGGATGCGGTTACGCCGCAGGTGAATCTGAGTCTGTATCAGCCGGCTGGAACTTTTGATGTGGTGCTGGATGGCACTCCCGTCAGTGATCCAGACGTGCCTTCGCTGGTTAGTGCCTTTGAATGGCTGGGAGAAGATGAAGATACCACCGCGGTGCCAAGTCAGCTGCGTCATGTGGATATCCGGCATGTGGGTGTCATGAGTGATATCAATTACTGGGGTTTTGGAGGTGCATATATCTACTTTGCAGTGGTCACCGACAAGAGCTGGACGACCCCGAATGAAGTGGAATTTGATATCTACATTGACGTTGATCAGGATGGCACGGAAGACTATGTCCTTTATAACTCTGCGCTCAGTGAAAACAATCAACGTACAGATGTGTATGCTGGAGTACTCTTTGATCTCAACAGCAGCACCATTGTTAGTATTGAATATTTGAACGGTTTGCCTGCAAATGCTGCCGAAACATCACCGTTGAACACCAACGTGATGTTCATGTGGATTCCTGCAACGGCGATCGGGTTGACCAGCACAGACGGGGCGTTTGACTTCTACATCGAAACCTACAGCCGCGATCAGGAAGACGACCAACCTGTGGATATCACCGAGTTGTACACCTACGATGCGCTCAACCCGGCAGTGGATACCATCAATACCACTGGTGACGACCTGGATGGGCTGGCAGTCTACTTCGATGAACCCGGCACGCTGACCTTTGGGTACGACCTCACCAATTATCCAACGGTTCAGCCGAAGGGTGTGCTGCTGATGCATCATCACAACGCGGAGATAAAAGCGGAGGCCATACCATTCAACACTGGCTACTTCCAGTACCTCCCCGTAATCGGCAAGTAAACCATTTCCATTTTTCCCATTTTCTCCCCTCTGCTCCCCGCAGAGGGGAGATTTTGTGTTAAGATAAATGATATTCTTCAACTTGTGAGGGATGCAACCATGACCAAACTGGTCTTTCCAGAAGGATTTGTGTGGGGGGCGGCAACTTCCGCCTATCAAATTGAAGGTGCCTGGAACGAGGACGGCAAAAGTGAATCGATTTGGGACCGTTTTGCCCATACCCCCGGCAAGGTACTTAACGGTGATACCGGCGATGTGGCCGCCGATCACTACCACCGCTGGCCGGAGGATATTGCCCTGATGCGGCAAATCGGCCTCAAAGCCTACCGTTTCAGTTTCGCGTGGACGCGCATCCTGCCCGACGGCCGCGGCAGGGTCAACCCGGCCGGGCTGGATTTTTACGAACGGCTGGTGGATGGTCTGCTGGAAGCCGGCATTACTCCCTATCCCACCCTTTTCCATTGGGATCTGCCGCAGGCATTGGAAGATGAAGGCGGCTGGAGCAAACGGGATACCGCCTATGCCTTTGCCGAGTACGCCGATGTCATCAGCCGCCGGCTGGGCGACCGCATTCAGGATTGGACCACGCACAACGAGGTGACCTGCGCCAGTCTGCTGGGGCACCAGTTGGGCATTCATGCCCCCGGTATATGCGACTGGCATACCGCCCTGCGGGCGGCTCATCACTTACTGCTTTCCCACGGTCTGGCAGTGCAGGTGCTGCGCGCCAACTGCCCAAAAGCCGATGTGGGCTTTGTGATTGACCCCATTCCCGCCGAACCGGCCTCCGGCTCGCCGGAGGATTACGCCGAGTACCGCTGGTTCGACGGCTATCACAACCGCTGGTTCCTCGATCCGATTTACGGGCGCGAATACCCCGCCGATGTGGTCAGCGAACATATCCGCCGCGGGCATTTGCCGCGTGGTTTGGATTTTCTCCAACCGGGCGATTATGATCTGATCAGCCAGCCGCTGGATTATCTGGGCCTGAATTACTACCGCCGCGGTGTGCTGCGCGCCGGGTATGAAGATCTGGCCAACAATATTGCCCCTACGTCCGCCCCGCCCGAGGGCTTTACCGAAATGGGCTGGGAGGTCTATCCCGATGGTCTTTTCAACCTGCTCATGCACATGTGGCTGACTTACCGCCCGCAGAAGTTGTACATCACCGAAAATGGGGCCAGTTACTCCGATGCGCCGGCTGAAAACGGCCGGGTACACGATGAGCGGCGCATTGCTTACCTGCACGCTCATCTGACCGCCGCACATCGCGCCATTCAGGCGGGAGTTCCCCTGAAGGGCTATTTTGTCTGGTCGTTCATGGATAATTTCGAGTGGGCAATGGGCTATTCACAGCGCTTCGGGCTGGTATGGGTGGACTACCCCGGCGGGCGCCGGCTGCTGAAAGACAGTGCCTTCTGGTTCCGGCAGGTGATCGAGACCAACGCGGTTGAGGCTTGAGTAATTCAAGCAAGGTTCATTGAACGCCGCGAGCGAGGGGGGCAGCCTCCCGCCCCGTCTGCCCCTCTGTACGCGCTTTGTCCCGCTTTTGTATAACCTTTCTCCGCAAATTTGATAGATTTTGACTGACCTTTGAGGGTAACATACGGTAGGTTTTGAACCGAAAACCTGCTCATCATCTCTCGCCGGAGGAAACTGTTAAAGATGCCTGAACAAAGCGGGGCAAAATTTTACGACCTCCCCCCAGCCGAACGGCTGAAATGGGTTGCCCGGCAGGCTCAACTGGATGATGCCGCCCTGCAGGCGCTGAGCGGCAGCGGCGGTTTGACGCTGGAACAGGCCGACCACATGATTGAGAATGTCATCGGCGTCTATGGACTGCCGCTCGGCGTTGCCCGCTATTTTATCGTCAACGGGCGCGAAGTGCTGGTGCCCATGGTGCTGGAAGAACCCTCCGTTGTGGCCAGCGCGTCCTTCATGGCCAAACTGGCCCGCTCCAGCGGCGGTTTTTTTGCCAGTGCAGACCCGCCGGAAATGATCGGTCAGATTCAAATTTTAGGTGTGGCCGATCCCCCAACCGCGCGCCTGCGCCTGCTGGAAGCGCGGGCAGAACTGCTGGCCGAGGCGTCCCAAATTGACCCCGTGCTGGCCGGTTTGGGCGGCGGGCCGCGCGGGCTGGAAGTACGCCTGATCGAGCATTCTCCGATTGGCCCCTTTCTGGTGCTGCACCTGATTTACGATGTGCGAGATGCCATGGGCGCCAACGCCGTCAACACCGCGCTGGAACGGCTGGCGCCGCACGTCGAACGAATCAGCGGCGGCAGGGCACATTTACGCATCCTCACCAACCTTGCCGAGCGCCGTCTGGCGCGCGCTCGCGTTACCATTCGGCTGGAAGAACTGGCCTTTGAAAACTTCACCGCCGAGCAGGTGCGCGATGGCATCATCGCCGCGTGGGCGTTTGCCGCCGCCGACCCCTACCGCGCCGCCACCCACAACAAAGGCATCATGAACGGCGTGGACGCCATGGTGATTGCCACCGCCAACGACTGGCGCGCCATTGAAGCCGGGGCGCATGCTTACGCCGCCCGCAGCGGGCGCTACACCAGCCTGAGCACGTGGGGTAAAGATGAGCAGGGCAATCTGGTCGGCACGCTGGAAATGCCCATGGCCGTGGGCATTGTCGGCGGGGCAACCCGTGTGCACCCCGCCGCGCAGGCCGCCATCCGCCTGATGGGCGTAAAAACCGCCGCCGAACTTGCCGAAATCATCGTCTCAGTGGGTCTGGCGCAGAATTTAGCCGCCCTGCGCGCGCTGGCCACCGAGGGCATTCAGCGCGGCCACATGACCCTGCATGCCCGTCAGGTGGCAATTGCCGCCGGGGCCAGCGGCGAACTGGTCAACCGCGTGGCCGAGCAAATGGTGCGCGAAAAAGTGGTGCGCATTGACCGCGCCCAGCAAATTTTGAAGGAAATTCAGGGAAACGAGTGAGAACATCCTTTTTGGAAATATGAGAGTGAAGGAGTACCGTTAACGATGGAAAAACCCGAAACCCAGACATTAACCCATAAACCTGCCCGGCCGGTGGGTATTGTCGGTTACGGCGCTTATGTGCCGCGTTACCGCCTGCCGGCGCGTGAAGTAGCCCGCATCTGGAAGGGCGGCAAGGACGAAACCCCCGTACGCGAAAAGTCCGTACCCGGCGCCGATGAAGATGTCATCACCATGTCCATCGAAGCCGCCCGCAACGCGCTGGCGCGCGCCCGCATTCACGCTCACGAAATCCGCGCCGTGTGGGTCGGCTCCGAATCGCACCCTTATGCGGTCAAGCCCAGTTCCACCGTGGTAGCCGAAGCCATCGGCGCGCCGGTCAGCATTCAGGCAGGCGACTGGGAATTTGCCTGTAAAGCCGGCACCGAGGCAATGGTGGCGGCCATCGCCATGGTAGCCGCCGGCATGGGACGCTACGCGCTGGCCATCGGCATGGATACAGCCCAGGGCCGGCCTGGCGATGCGCTGGAATACACTGCCGCCGCCGGCGGTGCAGCCTACATCATCGGCCCGGCCGAAGAATCGCTGGCGGTGGTGGAAGGCACCTATTCCTACGTGACCGATACCCCGGACTTCTGGCGGCGGGCGCACGAACGCTACCCCCAGCACGGCCAGCGCTTCACCGGCGACCCGGCTTATTTCAAACACATTACCGAAGCGGGCAAACAGTTGATGAAAGACCTTGGTGTCACTGCTGCCGATATTCAATACGCCGTCTTTCACCAGCCCAACACCAAGTTCCCTCAGCGGGTGGCCAAGATGCTCGGCTTCACCCCCGAACAGATTCAACCCGGCCTGCTCTCGCCGGTTATCGGCAACACCTACGCCGGGGCGGCGATGATCGGCCTTTCCGCCGTGCTGGACTGCGCCAAGCCCGGCGACCGCATTCTGGTGGTCTCGTTCGGTTCCGGCGCCGGTTCGGATGCCTTCCTCTTCCGCGCCACCGAAGCGCTGACCGAACGCCAGCGGCTGGCCCTGCAAACGCAGGATTACATTGCCCGCCGCACCGAAATTGATTACGGCATGTACGTGCGCCTGCGCGGCAAACTGGCAGACTGAGGAGGCCAACCATGCGTGATGTTGTCATTGCCGGCATCGGTCAGACCCGCGTTGGCGAACTGTGGGATATTTCCCTGCGCTCGCTCGCCTATCAGGCGATCAAAGCCGCCCGTAAGGAAGCCAACGGACTGCTCCCCGATGCCCTGTATGTGGGCAATTATCTGGCCATTGTCACCTCGCACCAGTCCAATCTCGGCACCCTGCTGGCCGATAACGCCGGACTGACGGGGGTGGAGGCCTTCACTTGCGAGGCGGGGCAGGCTTCCGGCGGGGCAGCCTTTCAGATGGGCTACATGGCCGTTGCTTCCGGATATGTGGATACGGCACTGGTTGTCGGCGTGGAAAAATACACCGATGCCATCGGCAGTGAACAGGAAGCCGCGCTGGCAATTTCCATGGATGCCGATTACGAAGCCATGGTCGGCCTGACTCTGGCAGCGCAGGCCGGTCTGCTGATGCAGCGCTACCTGCACCAATACGGCGCACCGCGCTCGGCGTTTGGCGCATTCCCAATCCTGGCGCACGCCAACGCCGTCAACAACCCCTTTGCCATGTACCGCCGCGCCATTGACCAGCAAACTTACGAAAAAGCAGCCCCGGTTGCCGAACCGCTCAATCTGTATGATCAGGCTTCCTATGCCGATGGCGCCGCCGCCGTGATTTTGACCACACCGGAGAATGCGCGCCGGGCGGGCATCGGCCGCCCGCTGGTGCGCGTGCGCGGCTCGGCCGGGGTGATTGATACGCTGGCGCTGCACGACCGCCCCGACCCGCTGGCCTTCGATGCCGCCCGTTACACCGTGCAGCGCGCCTGTGAGATGGGCGGCATTCTGCCCGGTGAGGTGGATTTGTTCGAGCTGGATGACGCCTTTTCGATTTACGCCGTGCTGGGACTGGAAGCCGCCGGTTTTGCCGAACGCGGCGAGGGCTGGCGGCTGGGTCAGAACGGCGATTTGCGCCTGAACGGCCGCCTGCCGGTGCTGACCATGGGCGGCAGCAAAGGGCGCGGCAACCCGCTCGGTGCGGCAGGGATTTATCAGATTGTCGAAGCCGTTCAGCAACTGCGCGGTGAAGCCGGCGCAAATCAGGTTGCTGAGGCGCGTCTGGCACTAACCCTCAATTTGGGCGGGCCGGCTTCCTCCGCCTTTGCCCATGTGCTGGAACGGCTGGCAGATTGATAGGTTTTGATAGAAAAGCGGATTAACCTTGATAGCAATTGACAGGTTTCAGCCCCTAAACTGTAGGCTGGTATTATTTACAAGCAAGAAGGAGAGATAAGAAGATGGAAATTCCGCGACACTGGCGATTGAAAAAACAGCGCTACTCCCTGCAGGGCGAGATCTGCCCCCACTGCGAGGGGAAAATCTTCCCGCCCCGCGATGTCTGCCCGCACTGCGGCAACGACGCCCGCACCACCTTCACTTTTAGCGGACGCGGCAAAGTTTATTCATTCACGCATGTGACCGAAGCGCCGGCCGGCTTTGAAGAAACCGCTCCCTATACCGTTGCGCTGGTACAGCTGGAGGAAGGCCCCGTGGTCACCGCCCAGTTAACCGACGTGGACGCCGACGAGGTGGAAATTGGCATGCCGGTGGAGATGGTCACCCGCAAAATCCGCTCGGACGGCAACGAAAAGGGAATCATCATATACGGGTATAAATTTAGGCCGGTTTTGAAATAAGTCTCAGAAAATATAGAATGGAGCGCCCGCCAGGAATGGTGGGCGCTTCGTTGATTCAGGCCAACGGAATCAAGAGGTTTCTCCGTGCGGTAAGGATCATACTGCCGTTGGGCGGCGCCACAAAGCGGGGCAAGAAGTTTTTTGGGTCTGGAAGGGGGCAATCCGATATAAAACGACTTAGATCAACGAATTTGGACATATCATATAATGAAAAAATAAGGATTTTTTTAGCAGAGGATGTGAGTTATTCAAGCATAACCGCAGTATAACATGCTTTTTTCGGTCAGTTATACGGCAAGAATGCTGTGTATCAGGAATCCGTATAATTATTAGTTGGGCGCGCTTCGATGTACTATCGTAACCCAAGTTGCTACCAAAGGAAGTTGATAGAAACAGCCAGGACAAACAGAGCGACTTTGAGTTCGAAACCGCGAGCAGTTACAGCATGAATGGATTTAGGCAACAATCGCTCGAGCAAGCTTCCAGTCGTTTCAACGACTTTGCGAACTGAGGCTTGCAAGTAAACAAAGAAAGGTGGCAGTGGACGATGCGAATTGGTTTTGCGCATGGGCAAGAGCTCTATACCGGCTTCGCGCAGGACATCCTCGAGCATATAATCATTGTAAGCTTTGTCCCCCGTCAACCAGGCAACGGCCGGGACATCCAAATCATACTGGCGCAAGGCAGCCGTATCGCTCATTGCGCCCGGAGCCAGAAAGAATTCCACGGGTTGCCCGTTTTCCGTGACCAGAATATGCACGCGCACGCCATAAAAGAAGCGTTTTTTACTGGCAATGTAACCTCGCCAGGCTTCCCCTTGATAGATTTTACAGGGTGGAATGCGAATATTATCGCAGACTGCAATCGGATAACTATCCAGCACATAGGTGGAACGCTCATTCAACTGTTGCCAGTATTTACCCAACGAGAGAAACAGGGTCAAAAACAAGTCGGCAATGCGGTGCAGCCGCCGATTGAAACGACTGCGGCTCAACATACGCGGCATATATCCATACTCACACAGAAATTGGCAGCTCAACCGAAAATTACCTCGAAAATACAACATGGCAACAATAGCAGCGGTCATCACTTCCGCGTCTTTCATCTGACTTTGCTTATCTTCCACATGATGGAGGGCTTTCAAAAGGTCATCACTCAGGCAAAAAATGAGTGCAATTTGAGTGTCCATGCGATCCTCCGGTGGAGTCTTGGTTTTTTGCATCTCAACTTTACCAGAATTCGCATGGACTTTTTCTCTCTTCTCTAGGTGGCAACTTGGGTTATCGTATCAAATTAAAACAACAATCACAAAGAGGAGGCAAAAGCCATGAAACGCACTAAACAAACATTGATTACCGGTTGTGGAATACTTTTCTTGATAACCGCCTTAGTTGTAATAGTAACTAAACAAGCAAGGGCATATCAACAACTGGCTCCAGGCTACGATTTGCCGCCCACACCGATACTTAAGTCGATTGATTTCCTTTCAAATGACAATGAGATAATGTCAACAACAGGCCAGCGCGTCATCTCGAAGATCACTGACTTGGCAAAAGGTTTGGCCGAAGAGGATAAGTTCGTCTATGTTATTCAACGACTCGATGGGAAGTATGAACAATTCATAATCCCGGCAAATTATGAGGGTGATGTTAGAACACTCATGGGACTAAAAGATAACGAAAGGATTGTAACAGGCTTTGCTCTAAAGCCAATTCGTTCCACGCCGGTGATCGATAAACCAAAACCCCAATTCACGACAACGCCCAATGTACTCAGTCAGCCTTATCCCCCTCCCTTGCTTCCAGAATCATCCCCATCTCGCCCAAATCCCTATCCTTGAGAGAAAGGAGCTATTATGAGACCCAAAAACTTTCCCATTTCTTTACTCCTTGCGGCAGTCCTCACAGCAGTGGGATTCTCTGCAGCCCTTGCAGGAAACAGTTTTGTCATCGGAGATTTACGCGTAGATCTAGCCGAGGTGTATAATGCACGCGACTATCGAGTACATATAGCAGCGAATGCACAACCGACTACTGGTGACAGGCGAGATTTCACAACTGCATGGTTAGGAATATTTCTAGCTCAGTACAATGGCACACCTGGCAGCGGTAAATTCACGCAAATTGGAATTGAAACCACCAGGGACGGAATACAATGGTTTGTATATGCCGAACCAGGAGTAACCTGTCTGCGTGGCACTAAACATCCGACTTTGCCAGAATGCTATGGCGACTACAATGATTTAGTCTCTCTGGGCAGATATACTCGTGTTGAACTGAAGAAAAACCTAAGCGAAAACTATTGGAGAGCAATAGTCTATGACGCTAACAGTGTAGGTTATGTTGTTGCTCAAATACCGTACAACAGCAATCGTATTTACTTGGCTCGTTCCGACACAGAGGAAGGCTATTAGGAAGCAAATGACCCGTACATAACGGCCAGTTTCTATCATTGGCACCCACAATATCTGAACGGGGGTGTCTGGAAAGATTGGCCAGTAAGCACCGGTGATAGTGGTAATAGCACAATTTGGGTATCCCCCTCTTCAATATGTCCTGCACATTACGGGGCCACTCCCAATCAATACAATGATGAAAGAGCTTGGTTTGCCGGAACCGGTGGCACTGTGTGCGAATGGTTGCTTTTCCCATCTGCACATGTTTATTTACCTCTGGTGGTCAAATGAAGCGATGGCTTTACAGGAGAAAGCCCAATGAAAAAACTTATTCTTGCGATTCTAGCCGCAATCTTGGCAACCTCATGTAGCAAAGCTCCACAACCACAAATATTATCTTTTGAAGTACTTGTACAATCATCACCTTTTACGGAAACATCGCCACCCTCCCAGAGTGTTCCAAATCTTATCGTTATTGCCTCCCCAGAAGAAATTTCACCACCGTTACCGGAACTCGAATTCTCTGATATTATGGTGACCCAGCTTAACGCAGTGGATTATGAGCAATCTTTCGCTGTGCTAATCCTTGTCGGGCAAACGCTCACCGATGGGATTATCACTGAAGTTAGCAGGACGGACGAAAAAGTGTTTATCAAGGTAAAGGGCTATACAGTTGGCCCGGGGAACTATAAACTAAAAGGATATTCACTACCCTACCAGTTGATTTCTGTGGAAAAAGAGGGTTCATGGGACACAGATATTGAATTTATCCTTGAGGAAGAGAACGGAAATATCCTAGGGAGAACAAAACACCATATCCCCTAACTGCCAGCCGCCCAACAAGCGCTTCACCTGACGCCGCTCCGCTGCGCTACGCGGCGCAGGTGAAGCGCAAGCCGTTAGGCCGCCACCCAGCGCGGTGGAAACTCATCTCAGCCAAAAGGAAGAAGTGCGCCATGGCGAAGTCGAATCATTCAAATGCTGTGTACAGGATCGGATTCTGGTCAGCAGTCCTCACCGCCTCGCTGTCAATCGCTTGGGCGGGTGCCTTCGCCTTCCAGTTCAGCATAACTTCACAAGGCCCCTGGGGCGGCGTGGAAGAGACTGTGCAATCATTCAATTTCGTCACGGACATGATCAACCTGGTCTTCGCGCTACCGCTGAGCTGGACCTTCGTTGTGATGATGATCAGCGTCCACTTTTTCGTTCCAGAAGAGAAGAAGATTTGAACTATGGTTGGGCTGGCGTTTGCCATCATCTACGCGGTCATGGCTAACATCAACTACTTGATTCAACTTGTAACTGTACGGGCAAGCCTGCTCGCCGGAGAGACCGAAGGCTTGGGGCTATTCGTAAGTGAGAACATGCACTCAATCTTCTGGGCATTGGCAAACTCGTACGCCATTCAATGCCTCGGTCTGTTTTTTGCCGCCTGGGCGATTGAGGGTGGCAGACCAGCGCGCTCGATCCGCGGACTATGGATCGCGGTCGGTGCGACTGTTCCTTTCCAGTTCGCATTCAGTCTGGGCCTTATCCCTATGGAAATTGGGTTGCCCGTGCTGGGAGTCTGGATCGTAAGCATACCGCTGTCTGCCATCCTACTAGCAGCGCTGTTCCGAGAGAGAGTTCCAGGTTAATGGGCGGCCTAACCAGCGTTTCCAGCCGATCGTGCTCCGCTGCGCTCCACACAGCGGCTGAAGCGCAAGCTTTTAAATCTACACCCTCACCTCTCCGCTGCGGACCGAGTCGTATCTACGCGCATAAGTTCTGCCCGGCCGTTCGAGCCTGACCCCATAAAACGAGAATAACACCCTCCCTATGGCGGGAGGGCATTTTGTTTACCGGCCGTTAGCGGTCAAAATCCGGCGATTCTGAATTAAAAAACCGAAATGGATGAGCGGTTGCATATTGTAATATCGGTTAATCGCGGTATCATATTATTAATTATGATAATGTATATCACCTTACTTATAAACAAGCATCTGGACACACTTAAAATCCAATGGTAACCCCTGACCTCGCAGGCGAAAAGGCTCATCCCACAGGCGGGTTGACATTGGATTTTCAATCTCTGCCGGAGGACTATCGGCACCTCATTCGGCTGGCAGAAGATACCCACAAAATCACCATCACCCCGCTTCAATTACTGGTCGGTGGTTGGTCGGGAGCCGTCGTCTTTCTGGTCAGCATTTCTTCCACCGAGAGCAGGCAGGTTGAACATTGTATTCTGAAACTGGACCATAAGAGTAAAAATGCCCGCTCCGACGAGATTACCCGACACACCAGCGTGGTGAGTACGGCTTCCCCCGAATTTTCCCGCGCTCATATTGCCGAACTGGTGTACGAGAGGGTTGAGTACGAAAGCGCCATTGGGATTTTCTACCGAATCGCCGGCCAATCGCTGCTCGACTATCTACCCCTCTCCCGCTACGAACGGCAAAATCAACTCAAAACCCTGTTTGCCCGAACCAACAGCGTGCTTCTCGACGAATGGAACACGAACATCACCTTTGAACAGGCCGTTCATCCGCAAAAGGTTTTGCAAAAATGGCTCGGTTTTCGACTGGATTCCGGCAGCAGCACAGAACGCTTTTTAGAGGAAACATGCCGGGTGAATCCGGAAACCGGCGGCTTGCTCATCAACGGTCAGGTTTTCCCCAATCCCTTCCTTTACGCGCGCAAGCCCGAATTTTGGGGCCGGGCGCGACCAATGGATGTGGCAACCGGCTTCATTCATGGCGATTTGAACACCAATAATATTCTGGCCAAATTCGCCGAAGATCAAGAATCACTGACCGGTTACTATCTGATTGACTTCGCCCTTTTCAAAGAGAACATGCCCCTTTTATATGACCAGCGCTATCTGGAAATGTCTTATCTCATTCAGGCGATTTCCCACGCCTCTTTTGCAAAGGCAGTTCATTTTCTCACCCGGCTATCACAGGCCGATAGCCCCGACCCGCAAAAGGTATCCATCGAAATGGCGGGGGTGAGTGCCGTGGTAGGGACTGGGCGGAGCGCATTTGCGGCATGGATGGAGGCAAATCATCCCAGCCTGCGCGATGACCTGTGGGGTCAGTACTGGCTTGCCGGTGTTGCCGCCGGGTTGAGCTACGCTCATAAAGCCGCCCAGCCGCCGCAACAGCGCCTTGCCGGCTTAATATATGCCGCCGCCAACCTGAAGCGATTCACCACCCTTTTTGGCCTGCCCTTACCCGCGGAAGTGGAATTGCTTTATGACGAAAATCACCCCAGCCGGGATTCGTTTGAGCCGGCAAAAGCAAAGCAGACAAAAAACAACCTTCCCCTTCAATCCACCCCCTTCATCGGGCGGACGAAACAACTTGCCGCCATCAAAGATCTGATCCTGAAACCGGAAGTACGGCTGCTCACCCTGACCGGCCCCGGCGGCAGCGGCAAGACCCGGCTTAGCGTGCAGGCGGCGCAGGAAGTGGTTGAACAATTCCCCAACGGCGTTTTTTTCGTCCCGCTGGCAGAAGATAAAGATATCGGCCAGTTCATTTCCCGCGTTGCCCAGCAGTTGGAAGTCCGCGAAGGCGGCCGCCCTTTGCTTGAAAATATCAAGGATTATTTGCGCGACAAACGCATGCTGCTGGTGCTGGATAATTTTGAACAGCTGCTTCCTGCCGCGCCTGTGGTGGCGGAGCTGCTCACCGCCGCTCCCCGCTTGAAGATCATCACCAGCAGCCGCATCGCGCTCAATCTGTACGGCGAACATGGATTTCCCGTCCCCCCTCTGGAATTGCCCCACACCGAGGAAGTGGCGCCGGAAAATCTGCTGAATAACGAGTCGGTGCTTCTCTTCGTCCGGCGCGCGCAGGCGGTTCATCCCGCTTTTCATTTGACGAAAGAGAATGCGCCGGCAGTGGCCGAAATCTGCCGCCGTCTGGATGGTCTGCCACTAGCCATTGAGCTTGCCGCCGCGCGCATTAAACTTCTGCCGCCTCAGGCAATTCTCGCTCGGCTGGATGACCGGCTTAAATTGCTGACGGGCGGTGCGCGCGATCTGCCCACCCGGCAGCAGACCCTGCGTAATACGCTGGAGTGGAGTTACGGGCTGTTGAATCACGACGAAAAGATTTTATACGCGCGCCTCGGCATCTTTGCCGGGGGCTTCACCCTCGAAGCCGCCGAAGCGGTCTGTAACCCCGACGGCGGGCTCAATATTCTGGAAAGCCTGACCGCACTGGTCAACAACAGCCTCTTGCGTCAGTTGGAGACCTTCGACGGCGCGCCGCGTTTCGAAATGCTAGAAACTATTCGCGCCTACGCCGTGGAGCGGTTGGCCGAGAGCGGCGAACAAGAGAGCATCCGCACGGCGCATGCCCGCTACTACGGAGGAATCATCCTCAATCAGGCGGGGCGTCAAATCTACTCATCGAATTCTATCCACTGGCTGAACTGGTTTGATCAGGAACTGGATAACATTCGGGCAACCCTCAGCGGCGGCCTTTCTTCACTGCCCGGCATCCAGCTGGGCGCCGTTCTTCTCTTTGCCCTCTCGTGGTTTTGGTACCGGCGCGGGCTTTTAATGGAAGGGCTGGAATGGGGGGATAAATATCTGGCATTACCGGAGGTGCAAAATTCGCCTCCGCTCCGCGCGCTGGCGCTTGGGTCAAGCGGCATGGTGGCCCTCTGGCAGGGAAAACAGGATGTCGCCCTCTCAAAACTGCAACAGGCTTTTCCACTCGCCCAAATGCTGGAAGATGATCTGATCGTGGCAACCACCCGCATGGCAATGGGCATTGCCTTCATCAACATGGGCAAAGATAACGACGCCCGGCCGTTGCTGGAACAATCCAGTCACTATTTCAAGCAGGCAAATCAGCCCTATTTCCACGCTCTCACGCTTGTCCATCTGGGAAATGCCGAACTGGGACTGGGAAATCCGGAACAATCGCGTGCCTATCACGAAGAGGGTCTTGCCATGGCTCGCGCCATCAACGAAAACTGGCTGATCTCTTTTGCGCTGAACAATCTCGGCGAGGTGGCGCGCACGCAAGGGCAGTTTGATCTGGCGCGCAAGTATTATGAGGAATGTATCGCATTATTGCATCCTTCCGGCGATAGAGGCGACGTGGCGCGCTTCGTTCATAATCTGGGTTATATTGCCCAGCATGAAGAGGAATTCGAACTGGCCGAATCCCTGTTCAGGGAAAGCCTGACGATGTTCCGCCGGCTGGGCAACCGCCGGGGAATCGCCGAAAGCCTTGCCGGACTGGCCGGTTTGAAAGCCCGGCAGGGAAAAATCGAATGGGGAGCCGTCTTGCTCAATGCAGCGGAATCGATATTGAAAGTTACCGGCGGGGCGTGGTGGCCGGCCGACCGCGTAGAAGTGGAAAGGAACCTCGAAATGCTGCACGCTGCGCTGACGGCAGATGAATTTGCCCACCTGCACCGGCTCGGCGCGGGAATGAACATTGATCAGGCCATCGCCTTTGCCTCCCATGAACTATGAAGCGGGCATCGGCAGTACGCCGGAGATGAGCCTGCGGGTCAGTGTGGCCGCGCTGGTGCGAGTGGTTTTTCAACACCCCCTTGAAGGGGAGCGGATGCTGGCATTGGAACGCAAAGCATACCTGAGCGACAACAGGGTTGAAGTGCGCTGCCAGCCTTTTGGCGGGGCAATCCGCATTCTGGATGTGGATGCCCTCCGCGGCCTGATCGGCGACTTTCATTTCGACAGCCAGCGTTCGCGCGCCGAACAGGATTTTCGCTTGTTCATCCGACCGTCTGACTGGCCCGTGCTGCGGAGGTTTTGCATCCGCCACCTCAGCCACGCGGAGGATGCGGTTCTTGAAACGGATCCGGGCCGTGAATTGATGGAAGAATTTGCCGAGGCGTTAAGCGTCGCCTTGCAGCCGGAACATTTTTCCGTCAAACCACTGGCAACTCTCGTCGAGAATGAGGCAACCCCCACCGGCAATATCCGCGCAAAGGAGATGAATACCGTTCGAGTCTATCGTATCTTCGAGTCCGTAATCGCCTACCCGCCATTGGTTAACGCCATCCGAAAAAGCAGTGAGGATATCTCCGATCAACGACTGGGCGAACTGGCATTGCAAGATGCCCGTCAGGGCGGCAACGGCAGGGCAAATGCCGTGCTGGCCGTGCCTCTCCGAGCGGTGACGAGTGCCTGCCTTGCCCTCCCGCCCCAACAACGCAAATTCCCCATCTTTTTTGAGGGACATTGTCTGGAAGAAACGGTGGCCGCCGTGCTGGAGGGCATAACGTTACCGAAATACCAGAGACTTTGAACGGCAGAGGGCAGGAATGCAAATCGAGCCGCTGCCGGTCTCACCCCGTATCCTCAAGTGAGGTAAAGGGGATAGTGGGAAACCCCGCCGGTCAGCGCTTTCCTGCAAAGGGGAAGCCTTACCCCTACCCTCATGAGCGCCATAACGGCGCATATCCCCGCCGACAGCAGAAGAAACTAAGAGAGGAATAAGATCATGGCACTGGAAGCGTGGGATTCGGGCAATGCCTATGAACAGTATGTCGGGCGGTGGAGCCGCAGGATTGCGGTGGAATTTCTTCATTGGCTGGCACTTCCCCAACGGCTGGGCTGGGCGGATATCGGCTGTGGCACAGGTGCACTGACGGCCGCCATCGCCGCAAATTGCAGACCTTCCTCCGTTCACGGCATCGATTCGTCAAACGCCTTTATATCTCTGGCACGGCAGCACCTCGGGGACGGCCGGGTTGGATTTGGGCAGGGCGATGCCGCTCATTTGCCGTGCAAGGCGGCTTCCTTTGATGCGGTGGTCTCCGGACTGGTGTTGAATTTTGTGCCGGATCACCAGTCCATGATCGGCGAGATGGTGCGGGTCACAAAACCGGGCGGCGTAGTGGCGGTTTACGTGTGGGATTACGCCGGCGGAATGGAGATGATGCGCCTCTTTTGGGATGCTGCGGTTGCAGCCAGCCCCAACGGCGCCCTGCTGGATGAAGCCACGCGCTTCCCGCTGTGCCGGCCCGAACCCCTTGGGTCACTGTTTGAAAACGGGGGATTGAAGGCGGTGGAAGTTCGCGCCATCGAGATAGCCACCATCTTCCAGAACTTTGATGATTTCTGGCGGCCGTTTCTCGGCAATGTGGGTGCTGGGCCGGTGTATTTAGCCGGTGTGGGTGATGAAACGCGCGAGCGAATCCGCCTTTCTCTCGAAAAACAACTGGCGGTAGCCCCTGGAGGGAGGATCGAATTATCGGCGCGGGCATGGGCGGTCAGGGGTGTGGTGTGAGGCCGTTCCCTGCCCCATCGCATGCGGGAAAGGGATTTTTGGGCGAGAGAGGGGGTTGAGCAGGCATAAGAGGGCTTAATTTTGCGGGTTTATGTATAATGAAAGTGTAAATTCGTTCCCGGTTGAGAATTTGAGTTATCTGGTATAATTTCAAACTGGTTTAAGGTAACAATGTAAGTTGATGGGAATCTGTATATTTTTTATGGAGTGGATTGCCGAAGAACAGATGCTCGATCTTCAAACAATTGTAATTGATTTTGCCAACGCGCTGATGGCAGTTTACCCTCGCCGTCCCCAAGCTATCAACGTCAGGTCTAAGGTGCCCTTCCTCCCTGGAATTGGACCCCACACGGAGGCCGACACTGTCCGTCTCATCACTTCTAAACTCACGTCCCCCCACTCTAGCCGATATGTGAGCAAGATCGGTTTATCCATTCCCTATCCAGATGCCCCTCGTCGGAAGTGCGACTTGTGCCTTGGCTCTGTCGAAGCTTGGGACTGGGCCATCTAGGTGAAGATGCTCCGCATGCTTGGAAACAACGGCAAAATGAATGACAACACCCTCATGCACATCCTTTCAGCGTACCCTGCTCATCGCAGTGCGCTGAATGATTGCGTCAAGCTTTCCGAGAGTATCCTCGCCCCCAACAAAGCAATTCTCATCTACGGTTATGAGGATGATGAATGACCACTCAAGCCGGCAATAACAGCATTCGAGGTGCTCGCGTCAGCCACAATGCCGCTCTGTGCCCACAAGATGGCAACGTTCGACGGCCTCATCCATCCCGTTTACGCCACAGGCAAAGTCTTTGCCTGGGAAATCGGATAGCTACGCAATCCACCCCTCAACTCGATGGAGCCGACCCGGCCAGCTGTTGCCAAACAGGCTAAAGCCAGGCTCCAAGTGCTTGTCAGGCGATTCATCTCGATGGCTGTTAACCTGCTCATTCTAAATCCAAATAAAGGAGATTTATAAACATGACATCAGAAACACTAAATAATATTGAAAGGCAACGAATTTCTAAATCTACTGTATTAGTTTCGGTTCTTATTGGGATACTCGTGTTAAGTGTTTTTTCTCTCTTTTATAAAGTAAATGTTTTGGAAAAGACGTTAGAAGCAACAAGTTATAAAGTAAATACCCTAGAAGGGACGTTAGAAGCAACAATTGATGAATTATCGTATGTTAAGGCGTTAGCAGTGAATGCTGACCAATATGCTCATTCGCACGAAATTTATTCGGATAGTCGATTAAAAGTCAATATTTCACCAATTAAAGATCCATTGCAAGCCATACTTTCTTTGAATGGTGTAACATTTTTCTGGAACACCTCAGACTATCCCGAACTTGGATTAAGTAATGAACCACAAATTGGTTTTATTGCTCAAGAATTGGAACAAGTTTATCCTGAACTTGTTCATGTACACGAAAATGGATATAAAACGATAGATTATGTTAGCCTAATCCCTGTTCTTACCGAAGCGATTAAACAGCAACAATTGATGATTGTTGAATTACAAAAGGAAATTATTGAACTTCGTAAAAACGCCGATTAAGAATTTTGTTAGGACAATGAGAATGCCGTTGCCCCATAGGCAATGATGGGAGTGTCATTTGAACCTATAAATTCTTAAAATACCGGAGTTAAGGAAAGATAAATTATGTTGAATAACCAATTAACACCTTGCCTCAAATTACATCGCTAAGTCCCATTGCATCCGATACTGTAGTTAGAATCATTATTGGACAACATGCGCGCTAGGGAACATATTGAGAGATTAAGAAGCAAAAGAGAAGGAATATTCTTGCATCAAAAATATTCCTTCCGATCAAGAAACGGGTTAACAAAGCGTGCAACCGATTGGCGAGATTCTGCGCGACTTACAGGTATTTTTCTGGCTCCGGGCTTTTTCTGCTCTGGTCCTGCCCACCAGCAGCTAACGCAAACCGTTGGGCTGCTTCTTCTTGCACCAACAATGCATTTCATTTTTGACTTGCAACACTTATAATTATTTCGTCATCTACTCCAAAGATAAGGAAAGCAACGTCACATGAGTTACAAGGACAGGATTCGCGAACTCTCATTGAAAGTTCCAAAGGACATTGTTTCTGACTTCAATCAACAACGGAAGCGTAGTAAACCACCAACACAAGCTTTTTCAGAATTTCTTACGAATCGCGAGCAAGGTGATTGGGCAGAGGGACTTGTATTCAATGCTATCAACAAAGTTAACAAGCACTTTGTAGCCGTTCAGTATGGGAGGTCTGACAGGCTTGTTGCTGGCGAAGCAGGCTTCAAAGAGTTCTACGAGTCCTATCAAGATGAGTTAGACCGTATTGGCAAACGTCCAGATATTCTGGTTTTCAAGGTACAGGACTATAAGCCAGATTGGAACTTCAACATAAGCAACCTCCCCGAAGATGAGCAGATGGCAATTGTCCCCAATGCGATTGCGGGATTAGAGATTCGCTCCAGTTCATTTCTTGTTGAGAAATATGACTTGCATCTTCAACAGAAAGCCACTTCTGCCAAAAAGACAACACAAAGGGAATTTTTGAGTTTCACGCCAAAAGTCGAAGACATTATAATAGTATACAAATGGATACAGACATTCAACGTTCCGCACTTTTATTTCCAAGTCTTCTTCGATAAGGTTTATGGTATCTCATTCGAGAACATCCTTGAATTGATTGCTGACCCTGCCAATCGCAACACAAAGTATTTTATTGAGAAGGATGAGAAGAATCAACAAAAGACCACTATCAAGATAAACGTGAAGGAAGGCATTGAAATCGCGTCAAAGGTGGACATGCCAAGCCACCAAAGCGATTTTCGAGAACTTAACAGGGGACGCCTACTATTCTACGTGAAGTTTGAAGGCGGGGAAGCGTATCTGAACACTGAAAACTTGTTTCGTCTCCTGAACTTGCCGCGTAGAGAGTAAAGTAATGTCAGTCATCGCACAGACTCAAAACGACGTCTTTTTCTCTGATGCACCTGAAAGAGAATATGCGTCAAATGCCAGTAGTGAGCATGTAAAGAAATTTGGGCAATTCTTCACACCCTTCTCGATTGCCCACTTTATGGCGAAATGGGTTATCAGCAACCCACAGTGTAGGACCATCCTCGACCCTGCTGTGGGGTTGGGCATATTTTTTCGAGCAATCCTCAAAGAAGCCGCTTCAAATTCGTATCAATTAATAGGTTATGATATTGATCCTCAAGTTTTGAAGAAAGCAAGAGCCTTATTTCAGGATTACAAAGATTATGAGATCAGGCTTATCAACCGTGATTATATGTTCAACGATTGGAATAATAGATATGACGGGATAATTTGTAATCCCCCATATCAAAGATTCCAGAACTACAAGAACCGCAATGAAATACTAGCAGAATTTCAAAGTCGACTCGGTTTGTCGTTGAGTGGGCTAACAAACTTGCACACTCTGTTCTTGCTCAAATCAGTTAACCAACTTTCGGAGAATGGCAGAGCTGCCTATATTCTGCCATCAGAGTTCCTAAACGCAGATTATGGTGTATTCATCAAGCGTAATTTAATCAAATATAAGAGCCTGAAATACGTTATCGTTTTCGACTTCACCGAAAACTTATTTGACAATGTTATCACCACATCCTGTATCCTGCTCTTTGATAACTCTGCTGATATAAAGACCATCGAATTTATTGCGGTCAAATCACTTGACGATTTAGCATACCTCGAAAGTCAATTCCCTCTTTATCCGAACATCAAAACAAGTGGAAAAGCAGTGTTATACGAAGATTTGGACGAGAGTATCAAATGGCGAGCGTACTATCAAAAACAAAACGGCAGTAAGTATAAGAATCTAGTACCGCTTTTGACATACGGAAAAGTCGTCAGGGGAATAGCCACTGGTGATAATGACTACTTTACATTCAGCGAACAGAAGAAACGAGAGTTTGAAATCGAAGACAGATATTTGTTACCTTGTCTTACGAAGGCCAATCAAGCTAGTTCCTATTTCTTCACGCAGGAAGACTTTGAGAAATTAAGAGCGAGCTGGAAAAACATCTATCTCCTCAATATCACTGACGTTACAAGTCCAGCAATTCGCCGATACATTCAATTGGGAGAAAAACTCGGCGTGCATAAAAAGTATCTTACCAGTCATAGAACACCCTGGTATGCCATAGAGAATCGCCCACCCGCACCGATTCTTGTAACCGTATTCAACCGCAACGGTTTAAGGTTTGTCAGAAACGAAGCCAATGTCAGAAATCTAACATGTTTCCACTGCTTTTATCTAGATATGTTTGCAATGGAAAAGATAGACATTTTAATGGCTTATTTAATGACAGACGTTGCACGGGAAATCTTCAATGATAACCGCCGCGAATATGGCGATGGATTAGAGAAGTTTGAGCCTAACGACTTGAATAATGCCAAAGTGATAGATTTACAAGCCATTCCACAAGATACTTCCCAAGAAGTATTGGAAATTTATAACCGCTATCGTCTGGGAGTTATAAAGAATCGCCCCGATATAACACTACTCGAATCGCTAAATAGGATGTTTTCTAAGTTGTTGCTCAAATGATGACTCGAACGCCGCCCAACAACCGCTTCCACCCGACGCCGCTCCGCTGAGCTGCGGGGCGGCTGAAATGCTTTAATGAGCCCGTAACTCCGGCGGGCTGCGGAAAACGACGGCGGAGTTAAGGAAACCAGCATGAACCATATACTCAAAGACAAGTTAGATCGGGCGTTTCGGTTAACCCACGACCTCGTTGCACACCTCGATGAGACATCCCTCGCCCTGGATTTACCGAACCTGCCATCCAATCGAATTGCAGATCAAATGTGGTGCATCATTGGGGCTCGCGAAAGTTATATCCAAGCAATCAAGGCAAGCGGCTGGAAAGGGTTTTCATGCAGTTTAACTACCCCCCGTGTCAGGCAAGCTGTGCTTGAGGCTCTCAATACAACCCATCACCAGTTGAATGAGATAGACTTTACCGAATTGACGGACGTGCAGATTGATTTTGCCTTCGATCTTCTGGAACACGAAATCCAGCACCATGGGCAGCTCATTCGCTTTGTTTACGGAAATGAACTCACCTTTCCAGCCAGCTGGAACAAACGCTACACAGTGTAGTAAAACATTATTCCCGGTCTAATAATAAAAAGATGCACCCGCCTGCGCACTCGGCTTCGGCTTTCACAGGATTGCCGGCGGAAAAGCCTGCAGGGCGGGTGTTTTTTCATTTGAGGGGGTCTTTCCACCGCCCAAACATGTTACAATCATTTATGGTTTTCATCTACAATTGGTGAATCTTCCGGCAAGTAAAAGGAGAGACCATTAACCGTAACGGTGTACCGCGAGAAGGATTGGAGAAAGAACATGCCCCAACATCGGATTTTCGCCCTCAAATTTGCCGATATCTACGAACTGTACGTTCAAAAAGCCGAACGCAAAAACCGCACCCGCGAAGAAGTGGAGCAGATCATCTGCTGGCTGACCGGTTATGACCGGCAGGGACTGGAGCAGCAAATCCAGCAGGGTGTCAATTTAGAAACTTTTTTCGCTCAAGCGCCCGCCTTCAACCCGCACAGCTCGCTCATCAAAGGCGTGGTGTGTGGAATTCGGGTGGAAGAAATCGAAGACCCCCTGATGCAAAAAATCCGCTATCTGGATAAATTGATTGACGAACTGGCCAGAGGAAAAACCATGGAAAAAATCTTGCGGCAGCCGGTCGTTCAATAACCCAAATCCTCAACCCCCGCCGTGTCCCATCCCCCCTCTGGCTTAGCGTTTGAAAAGGAATTTATCCCATGACAACCCAAAAATGGGCAGGGAGCGCATCCTTTTTACTGGCGGTATCCTTTATCGTTGCACCGCTGATTTACCTGATCGGTAATCTGGATAATCTCTGGGGGATGATCGCATACAGCCTGGCCGATTTTCTTTACGGGCCGGTTATCTCCGTCAGTCTGATCGTGGTAACCTATGTTCTTCGCGAACTCTTCGGCAGGAGCGCGTTCCGGCGCACGAACCTTGCCCTGCTGATGGCCGTCCTTGCAGCGGCCGGCATGGCTGCCGTTGCCTTCATGCGGGCCTCCAATCGGTACTATCATCTCACCCACCCCGAATTGAATCTGGAAAACTCCGCCCTCATCCTGACCGTCTGGAGCACGCTGGTCTCCGCCGGTAATGCGTTTGGTTTTCACTTTCTGGGCTGGGTGTTCTTGCTGCTCGGTTCATCAGGCTGGACTTCCCAAATCCTGCCCCGTCCGTTGAGCATGTTGTACTTACTGGCCGGCGTGCCCTCGCTGCTGGTGTACCTGTTTCCAGAACTGGAAGGCGTGGTTCTCATCCTGGGGGTCATCATCTGGGTCTGGCAGGGTATCTTGCTTTTGAAACCAAACGCCTTTCAGCCGCCGCTGGCGGACTGAAAATGCCCTGCGGGGCTGGATTCGGCGCGCCTGCTTTTTTGTTGCATTTTTGATCCTTTTTCAGGAGAAGGAAAAGGTGAAAGATCCAATCCAACCCGAGGCAGATTTATCCCACAACAGGCAGCCGCGTAAACCTGCATCAGGCGGATTCCAGTTCAGGTCTCTCTTTCCTGCTGCCAAACGCGGCGCAGTGATCGGCTTTCTGGCCGGTTTATTCTCTTCGGCGGTGGCGCTGGCCGTGGTGTGGCACTGTCTGCCCTTCTACATCACCTATCCGCACATCCCGTGGCCGTGGTACTGTACCGCGCCGGTTTATCCGGTGATCGGCTTTCTGGCCTTTCCGGTCAATCTGCTGACCGGTGATCTCGCGCAGGCCGTGGCGCTTGCTCCGCTCTCGTGGTTGTTTTATACTCTTGCCGGCGCAATCCTTGGGGCGGCGCTCCGCTGGCTGCGTTCCCGCCGCCCCAAACGCTTCTGACCTTTGACAAAGATTTCCTCGTGATTAACCCCATATATCAACTGGAGAATTTACCATGTCCCCACTCTGGTTAATCCTCGGCACGGCCATGATTTTGATGGGCATCTTCGATACCCGCCTGAAACAGTGGCTCGGCCTGAAACCGGCCAGCGCATTGCTGGTCACCCCCAACCTGAAACAGGCTTCCCAAAAAATGGAAAAAATCAGTCGCTGGTGTACGGGAACAATTGGAGCCAGTTTTTTTACCCTTGGCATTGGCGATCTTTTACCGCAGGGTATAGCCTACAAAATATCCTTTGGCCTGTTCGGCATCTCCATCCTGCTGCTGCTCACCATTGCGGGCATGACCATTGCCAGCCGAAAAGCGAAGTAGTTTTCGTTTTACCTGCGGATGGTAAAAAAAACAGGCTCTGGTTTTTGAGAATTTGCCGTCCCTTTTCCCCTTGACAAAAAATCAAATTGGCATAAAATCGTTTCTATATTTATCAAAATGTTTTTACGAAAATAAAGGAACTGCTATGGACAACTCATCTCTCACTGAAGAACTACTTGCCTTCTTCAAAGCGCTGGCCGATGCTCAGCGCTTGAAGATCATCGGCTTGCTGGCGCAGGAAGCCCACACCGTTGAACAATTGGCCGCTCTGCTCAAGGTCAGCCCTTCAACCGTGTCTCACCACCTCGCCAAACTTGCTCAGGCCGGGCTGGTAGAAGCGCGCACCGAAGGTCATTATTATTTCTACTCCCTCAAAACCGATACACTGGAAGAAATGGCACACCGCTTGCTGAAAAGTGAAAACCTGCCGCGCCTTTCGGAGGATGTGGAAAGTGACGCCTACGAGCGCAAAATCATCCAGAATTTCACCGACTCCGATGGACGCATCAAAGCCCTGCCGGCTCAGGAAAAGAAATTTCAGATCCTGTTGCGTTATGTGGCGCAGGCTTTTCAGCCCGGCCGGCGTTATACCGAAAAGGAAGTCAACGAAATCCTTTCCCGCTACCATGCCGATACGGCTTCTCTGCGCCGCGGGCTGATCGAATCGCACCTCATGGCGCGGGAAAGCAACGGCCGGGAATACTGGCTGACGGAAGAGGCCGCCGGATGACCTCCTCATCACCGCAGGCTCAACGCTGGGTCGTCATTCTCAAAGTTCTGTTTGCGGTGGCCGTGTGGGGCGGCTCGTTCATCGCCACCAAAATCGCCCTGCGCGATATCTCCCCCGTCACCATCGTCTGGATTCGCTTCGGCATCGGCGTGCTGATTCTGGGGGCTGCCGTTGCCCTGCGGCGCGCCTTCCGCCCCGTCAGCATCCGCGATCTGGCCTACTTTGCCCTGCTGGGCGCGCTGGGCATCACTTTTCACCAGTGGCTGCAATCCACCGGGCTGATCACCGCCCAGGCCACCACCACCGCGTGGATTGTAGCCAGCACGCCGGTGTTCATGGCGCTGTTGGGCTGGTTGTTCCTGCGTGAATCGCTCGGCATGGGGCGGATAGCCGGCATTCTGCTGGCGGCTGCCGGTGTGCTGCTGGTGGTTTCCCGCGGTGACTGGCAGTCGCTCTCGCTGGGGCAATTCGGCACACCCGGCGACCGCCTGATTCTGATCAGCGCGCCGAATTGGGCAATTTTTTCCACCCTCTCGCGGGATGGACTGCGCCGCTACCCGGCCGCCCTGATGATGTTCTTCGTCATGGCTTTCGGCTGGCTTTTCTCCTCCCTGTTTTTCCTCAACGGCCCGGCGCTGAACGACCTGCCCCGCCTCACGGCCGGGGGTTGGGCCGCCGTATTGTTTTTAGGGATAGCCTGCTCCGGCCTGGCCTACATCTTCTGGTACGATGCCTTGCAGGCCATGCCCTCAGCGCAGGTAGGGGCATTCCTCTATCTCGAACCGCTGGTTACCGTTGCAGTGGCTGGTCTCCTGCTGGATGAAGCCCTCACCGCCGCAACCCTGCTCGGCGGAGCCATCATTCTGCTGGGGGTGTGGCTGGTCAACCGGCAATGGAAGGGGCAGGCGCGTATAGGATCATCTCATCGCCCTGATCCAGCGCCAGCGAACCCTTTGGAGCGCGCAGCAGCATCAAAGCCACCCACAAATCCCCCACCGCACCGGAAAAATTGATCACCCCCGCCAGAATGACGGCATTCAGCGCACCCACCGGCACAACGGCAATCAACCCCGCCGCCAGCAGGCTGATCACCACCAGCGGAGCAATTCCAATCCAAAAGTAAATTTCTTTGGGAATATACCAGCCCGGCGCTGCCGCATAAGCATATGTCCCCCGGAAGGCAAAGTGGGGTTTGGCACCCGCCAGCAGCCAGAATCCCAAACCATGCACGGCTTCGTGCAGCACCAGAGTCACGGCAATGATGAGCAGTAAACCGAGCAGACTGAGCAAAGCCCCAGCCCCTTCCAGTGAGACAACGAACAGAATCTCCTCCGCTTCGGGGCGCAGGTACAATGCCAGTGCAGTAAACAGCCACACCGAAACCAGCACCAGCCCAAGACCAATCAGGTTCATGATGAGCAGCGTCCCGCGGGATTGCAGGGAAAAACGAGCGCGTTCCACATAATTGGGAGGCAGGGTTTTCAAAGATTTCCACATATCTTCAATTACCTCCTTACGGCTGCAGGGTATAGGTCGGCCAGGGTGTGGGTGTCGGGCTGTCAACAAGAGGAACAGGCAGCGTACCCGCCTCATCCGTCAGGGAAATCAGCGGTGGGGTTGGCGAAGGCAGTATGGTCACTGCAGGTAAAAGCGTTTCGGCTTGCAGGGTGCCGCTGGCGGGGCGCGTTGGCTCAGCCATTGGGGTTGGTTCAGCGCGGTTGAGCAGCCATAAAGCCCCCCCGCCCAGCAGACCGCCCAGCAGCGCCACGATCAGCAGCGCCACACAGCCCCACACCCACCAGCGCCGCGCCGGTTTTGGCCCGGCCTGCGGCAGGCTGCCCGGCGGAACTTCCACCAGCACCAGTGTAATGTTATCATGCCCGCCGCGCTGGTTGGCCAGCGCGATCAGGCCGGCGGCTGCTTCCTGCGCCGGCTGGTTTTCCACCGCCGCCAGAATTTCCTCATCGCTCACCAGATCGGTCAGCCCATCCGAACACAACAGCAGGCGGTCGCCGTCCCTGAGGTGCAGTCCCTGGTTCGCAGCGGCCTGCTCATCGCTTTCTTCCCCGTTCAACCGCAGCCGAAAGTCCACCTGCGGCGGGGTGGGTGAACCGAGAAAACGGCGGATGACATGGCTGTTGGGGTGACCGTTGACCTGCTCGCTGGTGATCAGCCCGCGCTCCAGCGCCTCCTGAATCCAGGTGTGGTCGGTGGTCAACTGCCGAATGCTGCCACCCCGCAGCAGGTAAATGCGCGAATCGCCCACGCTGGCCGTGTATAATTGATGACCGAGAATATACACACAGGCGCAGGTGGCGCCCATGCCTTTCTTCGCCCGGCTGGTTTGGGCCTGCTCGTAAATGCTCTGGCTGGCGCGGGTAATGGCTTCTTCCAGCAGTTCCTGCGGGGGAAGGCGGTCTCCGTTTTCCAGCACAAATGCCGCAATCAGGTTGACGGCCATTTCGGCGGCCACTTCACCGGCGCGGTGTCCGCCAATGCCGTCGGCCAGCACGGCCAGCAGGGCGGGCGTAGCGTTTGCTTCGCCGGTGCGCATTGCCACCACCCCAAAACGATCCTCGTTGTTCTTGCCGCGCATGCCGGGATCGCTCAAAGCAACAACCGGTAAGTGGGCTTGCTGCGTCCGAATCATCCTTCTTCCTGATACGACCGCACGATGGCGGGATTGGGTTGTGGTTTTTTAGATATCTCGAACCGTAAAGTCACAAAGCCGATGTGAATCAAATCCCCGTGCCTCAGGCACATTCCCCCGCCGCCTACCGGCATGTAATTGACCCACGTCCCCGCCAGAGAACCCTGATCGAAAATCCAGTACTCCCCTGCTTCATTCAAAACAATGCGGGCATGCACCGGTGAAACACTGGGGGAAGTCAGGCAAATTTGCGAACGCAAGGGATCACTGCCCAGCAGAGTCTCTTTGCGCTTCAGCGGCAATAAACGGCGGTTTAGAGTTGATTCCTCGTTTTCCAAAACCTGCCCGCCATCCTCACCGACCTGAATTAACCACGCCGGAGCCGAGGGAATTGGCGTTGCTGCCGGACGGGGCGAAGCCAGCCGCCTTGCCATGGAGGCCGGGTTGATCGTACCGCGTTGTTTTTTGACCGGCGGCGGCAGCGGCTGGGTAACCGGATCACGGCTGCGAGGATCGCGGCTGAAAGGTGTCTTTGGGTTTTTGCGCCCGGCCAGCAAGAGCACCATTCCCAACAGCAGGCCGCTGAACAAAATTGCACCCAGCACCAGCGGCCGGTTACCGCTCAGGGCCGTCTGCCACACGGTTGGCGGCAGGCTTTCCACACTCACCTGCACCGGCAGGCGGATGCTTTGACCCCTCAACCCCAGCACATCCTCCACTTCCACCTGAATCTCGGCCTGACGGTCACTTTCCACATCTTCCAGCGGCCACGTAAAGGTATCAAACGGGGCGGAAGTTCGCTCCTGCACCAGTTTGCCGTCCACATAAAAACGGCTGACGCGCAAAGCCCGCGGGTAACCATCCGGAAATTCCACAATCACCCGATAGGTCACCGCATCCGGTTCAAGATCGCGGGCAGGGCTTTCCGGCGGAAGGAACTTCCGTTCGATTTGGGACTGCGGAGAGAGAAATATCGGGTTGGGCGGCAAAATATTGAGATACACCGGCTGCGCAGCAGAAAGCACCCCGCCATCTTCCAGATTGATCTGCAAGGCAACCGGGTGAGTTGCGGTGAAGTTCAGCCGCGATTCATACTCCAGCCGGTATTGAAAGCGGTGCCGCTGCAGATAGCCCTCAATCTCCGGCAGCACTTCACTGCCGGTAAAGATCGAAACCTCCCCGCCGGTAATTCCGGCCAGATCGCCGAGCGCACCGAACACATCGGGGTTGGCGGCAATGGACTGGGCAGAGGTCGTCAACCAGACGAAAACCGGTACGTTCAGGCGGTCGGCGCGGTCAATCAACGTACGAATGCCATCCAGACTGGCGGCGGGCAGCAGGGGCGTAACCACCAGCACCACACTGCGCGGCTTCTCTTCGCCGCCGATATCGGTAACCAGATCCAGCGCGCGGGCAATTGCCGTCAAATCGGCCTGTTCATTCGCCGGGTTGACCTGCTCCAGATTTTCCAGCACCGCCAGCCATTCCTGCCGGTCGGTTGAACGAATCAACTGCAAACCGCTGTTCGTGGAAATGCTCAGCCGATCCCCTGAGGAAGGATCAGCCTCCATCCACTCGCGCAAACGCTGCAAAACCGCCTCAAAGCGGCGCACGCCGCCGTAGGAAGCGTTCAATTCCGGCGCAAAATTGACCGCCACCACCACATCCAGTCCCGGCTGAAGCAGTTCCAGTTGTTCCACGGGGCGCACTGCTTCCGGGTTTTGCGCGGCATCCCCTTCCACAATTTGAAGATCGTCCGCCTGCAAATCCCGCAGGAAGTTACCTCCCCCGTCATAAGCCTCGAAGGTGAGCTGAATGCGCGGGAACAAATCCGTATTGACGGATACAATTTCCACCCTGCCCTCAGGCAGGTCTTGCGCATGGGCAGAGGGTGGCAAATGAATGACCCCCGTCAAAATCATTATGGATAATAAAATCAGGCAGCGCTGCCGGAGTTTCATGTTGGTTGTACTCCCCATTTTACCGCAAATGCCCGCAGTTTTACTTGACGCTCAGCCAACGCCCGGCTGACGCTGGGCGCGGGGATGGCCTTTTGCCTTCGTCATTCTGCCGTGTAAATGCGCACCGGCGGCATCTCCCACGCCAGCCGAAAGGTTTTGCCCTCCACCTCCACCGTCTCTCCGCCGGGCAAAGGCTGAGTGGCAAAGATGGCACACGGTTCAAAGGGGCGGCGCGTCAAACCTGCCGAAGCGTTATCCACCAGCACATGCTCGATGCGAAACCTGCCACCTTCCGCCGCGCGGTATAACTCCCACAGCGGATATTCCCACTCTTCGTCCGGTAAATACAGGCCCAGTTGGGTGCAGTTCCGTTCGTCAAGCAGATAATTGACCCCTTCGATATACGGCACCACCAGATTCTTGCGGATGATCATCACCTCGCGGCGGGGCAGGTTGAAGATGTTCCAGTCCTGCACCAGCGGTTTGTTCTGATTGAAATAAAACACCGGCAGCGTGCTGATGAGCAGCACTACCCCCAGCCAGCGGCTCCAGCGCAACGAAAACACCTCCGGCAGCAGCCCTAAAATGGGCGCCGAAAGCACCAGCAAAGGCAGATGCAGACGGGCATGCCACATTTGCCAGCGCAAAAAGCCGCAAAAAATCAGTAAACCGGCCAGCAGAACAGCCGCATGAAGCCAGACTTCCCCGTTTTTCAGTTTCTTTCGCCGCAGGGCCAGCAGAATGAGCGTAAAAAACAAAATCACCCCATGCAGCGGTGCGCCGGTAAAATCTTCGTTGACCACAAACCGATTCAAAGTAAAACGATGATCCTGCCACGTGGTTTGCGGGTCGTTCACATCCAGCCCCAGCCAGCCGTGCAGGCCAACCACCGCCCCCTCCACCGCTTCGTTGAGAGGGGAAAAGGAAACGAAATGCAGCGCCAGATTGCGGCTGAGGTTAGAAAGCAGCACATCTGCCCCAAAGCGTTCATTACGGTACAGGCGGGTTTCTTCGGCCGGCCCCAGCGGACTGCCGAAAGCGGCAAAATTGCGGGCGTAATGCGGCAGGTTGAGCAGAAGTGCCAGCGCGGCAATCAAAATGAGCGGACGCAAAAAAACTGCCCGGCTGTGCCGCCAGCGGCGCACTACATAGACCACCATGATCGGGAAAGCAAACAAATAAACCGTGGACTTGGTCAGTACGGCCAGCCCAAGGCTGAGCCCCAGCCCAATTTGGGCGGCGCGGCTCGGAGCGCGCAGGTCTTCCAGCGCAAACACCGCCACGCACACCAGCCAGAAGGCAGCGGTAAGGTCGTTTTGAGTGCTGGTCATTTGCAAAACCGTCATCGGCAGGCTGCCGGCAAACACAACTGCCAGAATCTGCCCCGTCCTGTTTGCACCCAAGCGGCGGGCAAGCACAGAAACGCCCAGCAGCGCGCCCGCGCCGCTGAACCACTGCACCAGATTCAAAAAGCGGTCGCTGCCGTTCAGGGCATACAGGCTGGCGTGGACATATTCCGTCCACGGGTTGAGGTACAACTGGCGCAGAATGTGGGTGGGGTAAAACGCCAGACTTTCGTTTTGCAACCAGTGCATCACCCGGCTGAGGTGATAGACCATCGAGTCCCAGTTGTTCGGAGCGGCCGCCAGAGCAATCACCAGCCCGGCCAGTGCCACCACGCCCACCCCGCCCAGCAAAACCGCATCCAGCCGCGGCAGGGCGCTTAATTCATTGCGCCACGGGGTGTTCAAACCGCCGCGCGGAGAGGCGCGCAGCACATACAGACCGGCCAGCAGCACCAGCCCCCAGCCGGCCGCGAGCGGCAGGCGGGCAAGCCAGCCCATTGAACCGGTCAGTTCGGTCAGGGCGGTTAAAACAGCGCTCCACACGGCCCAGCCCAGCAGCAGGTTCAGGCGTAAATCGCGCCCAAAAGGCGCACGCCGCTGAACAACCAGCAAAATCACCAGCCAGCCCAGCGCAGGCAAGAGAACCAGCATGTCACATCCTGTCGGAAAAAGTCAATTCCACCGCAAGCGATTATAACCCAGCGGCGTCCAAAGCGGTGCCGTCCCGCGGTTGCAACTTTTCCTGTCGCTGTGCGTATAAAAAGGGAAAGGAGTACGGAGATGTTCAAGTTTCTTTTTGACTTAATCGGCGGAATCATCGGCCTTGTGGTGGGTCTGATCAGCGGCGTTTTCGGGCTGGTGATCGGCCTGCTGGGTGCAGTGTTGGGTCTGACCGTGGGTGTAATCGTGCTGGCCATCGTACTGGTGTTGGGTATTCTGGCATTACCCGTCCTTTTATTGATCTGGATTTTCTGACCGGCATGGTATAATTTCATGCATGAGTGAAGAAAATCCCAATATCTCCATTGAAGTCCAGCCGGCGGAAGCAGAAGAACAGGCGGTCAAACGCCGCGGTTATTCGCTTCCGCTGGTGATTGTCATCGCCGTTTTGTTCTTTGGGGTGGGCATGCTCACCGGTTATCTGGTTTGGGGGCAGTCGCTGGCGCAGACCAATCAGGCCCTCAACGATGCCCTTTCCCGCGCCGAAGCCGCCGAAGCCGTCTTGCAGGAAATTGGTATGGATGTGCCGGGTCAACCAAGGCCGACCCGCGACCCCAACGAACCCATCGAGGTTGTCCGCTATCCGGTAACCGAGGCCGATAACCCCGCCATCGGGCCTGCCGATGCGCCGATCACCATCATCGAATTCAGCGATTTCGAATGCCCCTTCTGCACCCAATGGCACAAAGAAGTCTGGCCGCAGCTGCAGGAAACCTACGGGGATAAAATCCGGCTGGTTTACCGCGATTTTCCGCTCTACAGCATCCACCCTAACGCCGGTGCAGCAGCCGAGGCGGCCAACTGCGCCAACGAGCAGGGCCGCTTTTGGGAATATCACGATCTGCTCTTTGATGCCGAACAGGGGTTGAGCCGCGAGGCTTACGAAGCCTATGCCAGCCAGTTGAACCTCGACCTTGAGCAATTCAAAACCTGCCTCGATGAAAAACGCTACGAAAGCGAAGTTTCGGCCGATTTTGAATACGCCCGTCAGTTTGGGGTGCAGTCCACACCTACTTTCTTCATCAACGGCGTCGCCCTGATCGGCGCTCAACCGTTCGAGGTCTTTCAAGAAGTCATCGAACTGGAACTGGCCGGCAAACTAACCAAATAATTCCGGGCAGGCGGAGAGGACGATGAAAAAGTTTATCGCCGTGGCGGGGAATATCGGGGTTGGTAAATCCACGCTGGTAGATTTGCTCTGTCAGCGGCTGGGCTGGCAGCCGTTTTACGAGCCGGTCACCGAAAATCCCTATCTGGCCGACTTCTACAACAACATGCACGCCTGGAGTTTTCACTCGCAGATCTTCTTTCTCACCCACCGTCTGCGCATCCACCAGCAAATTCTGCGCCATGAAGGCTCGGTAATTCAGGATCGCAGCATTTACGAAGACGCCGATATCTTTGCCCGCAACCTGTACCTGCAGGGCTACCTTTCTCAGCGGGATTACGAAACCTACTACGCCCTGTATCAGACGATTGCCGAATTTCTGCCGCCGCCGGATCTGGTCATTTACCTGCGCGCCTCGGTGGAAACCCTGCAAAACCGCATCCGCCAGCGGGCGCGCGATTACGAACGCGGCATCAGTCACGAATATCTTGCCCGTCTCAATCAATTATATGAGGAATGGATCGCCGCTTTTACCCTCTGCCCGGTGCTGACCGTCCCGGCCGACAACCTCGATTACGTGGCTCACCCCCGCCACCTCGATTTGATCCTGAAAAAAGTGCAGGACAAATTAACCGGAAAAGAAGAAGTGGTCTTTTCCCCCGAAGAAGTGGCGCTTGCCAGCGATTGAGGGATAAAGGTTTAGCGCGGTTCCACAATCAGTTTGATGGCGGTGCGCACCTTGCCGTCAATGTCCACATCCACAAATTCCGGCACACACACCACCGAAATGCCATCCTCCGCCAGATAACCCTTGGCGAGCACCAGAGCCTTGACCGCCTGGTTGACCGCCCCCGCGCCGATGGCTTGCACTTCGGCACGTTTGTGCTCGCGGATAACACCTGCAATTGCCCCTGCAACGGCGGCTGTACGAGAGTTTGCTTTGACCTTAATGACGTCCATGGGTTGGCCTTTTCCTTTCTGTGATCGGGTTCGATGTCAAGCAAACAAAAATTCGGGGACACGGAAAAATTGAATATCTTTCCTGTCAAAATTGTACAGGAAAAGAGGTTGAGATTCAAGCACGACTCTCCAGAAAATTATCCCTTGCCTGAAAATAAAGCCGCACAAAAGACCTTATTTCCGCACCCGTGCCGGAAAAGCGCGTTCGGCGAGGTCGTAAAGCGTGGGGCGCGGCGGCATTTCCCGGTAAGGATAGTGCCGGCCGTCGTTCAACTCGCCGATTTGCACCTCATCCGGGTCTGGTACTTCGTTCACATAAGTCTTCTCGTCCACCAGCAGGGACGATTCTGGGATGGCCTTCCAGTAGCGGATGGTACACAGCGGGATTTGCAGGCGAATCACATTCGGCGGCTGACCGTCACCCGCATGGGGGGGGACTTTGCGGCGCACCAGCCACGGG
This sequence comes from Chloroflexota bacterium, assembly GCA_040754815.1. Lineage (GTDB taxonomy): Bacteria > Chloroflexota > Anaerolineae > Anaerolineales > Anaerolineaceae > Bellilinea. The sequence goes on along the minus strand of JBFMBX010000010.1, from coordinate 33,191 downwards.
CTGAGCGGCGTGGAAGTATACTCCACCATCAAATAATCCAGACATTGCAGGTAAAGACGGTATTCAAAGGCTTTGTAAGCGCGCACAAACACCAGCGTGGTATTCGGTTCAAATTCGTGGGGGTCAATCGCATATTCACTGGTGATGGTTTTCTTTTCGCGGTAGGTCTCGCTGATGGAAATTTCCAGCCGCTGCTGCACGGTTCTGGTCAGGCGCTCGGCTGCTTCGGCTTTGGCAAATGCAGCCAGACCGGCGAACGGCTCCACTCCCAATCTGGCCGTCAGGCTGGCCGCATACTGGCGGATGCCCTCCGACTGGCGCACGGCCTCGCGAATCAGGTCGTTCATTTTAACAATGGAAACTTCATACTCGGCGCTGAAGGTGCGTTTTTCGCGCACGCCGCGCAGCGGTTTGGCAACCGCAATCACCTCGCCTTTACGAACCGGCTCATCCAGCTGAAACGGGCCGCGCAAAAGGTAATGGAAACGCACCACCGCATAACGCTGCCTGTTTTTGCGATGTACCTGCCAGCCGCGTTTCTTTTCCAGTTCGGCGGCAGTGGGAATGGAAAAATACTCGTTCGGCATCAGATTGCTCCCGCTCGAATTTTTTTAAATACAGCCTGTTGTATATTAGCATAGCAAAAAACGGCCGCCGTGCAGCCTCAAACGGGTGGTCAATCTCAATTTAAGGTTCTGAGAAAACAGATTTGATTTTCTGGATAATAATGATAAAATCTCTCAACGAATTATCGGCCTATGCAACGATGGATCCTTTTCTTGTTAATACTGGTGGTGCTGGCAGGTACGGCTGCTGCCGCAGCCGCCCAAAGCGGTTACACCCCCGTCACCCAGTCGGAAGCGCTTGCCCGGCAGGAAGGCGAAGTGGTCTTTCTCACCAATCTCGAGCGCGAGGCGCTCGGCAAACCGCCCCTGCGCTGGAACTGGCAGTTGACCCAGTCCGCCCGCTGGTTTGCCGCCGATAAAGCCGCCGCGCCCAACTGCGAGGATGCCCACCGCGATACGCTGGGCAACTTCCCCGACGTGCGCGCACAGGCATTCGGCTACCCCGGCTCTGCCGGGGCCGAAAACGTGTGGTGCGAGTATGTGCCGCCGCCTCAGGCAGTTGAAGGCTGGGTTCAAAGTAATACCGGCCATGCCGAGAATTTATTAAGCCCCGACCACCGCGAGGTGGGCATTGGTTACAGCCAGAACGGGGAAGGCTGGCTGGCACAGGACTTCGGCAGTGATGATGCCTACGCCCCGCTGGTCATCGCCAACGAAGCGCTCAGTACCTCAGCACGGCAGGTACAGTTGTATCTGTACGACCGGCCGGGCGGTGATACCTTCACCGCTCTGCAGCCGGCCGTTTCCATGCAGCTCAGCGAAGATGCCTGTTTCAATCAGGCCGCCGTCCAGCCTTACCAGCCCCGCCCTTCATGGACTCTCTCGGCAGGGGAGGGCTGGAAACGGGTGTACGCCCGCACACGGGATTCCTACGGGCGCAGCCTGACGGTGGAGGACAGCATTTACCTCGGCAATCTGCCCGCCGGTCAACCGCTGGGCGAAGAACATTTCTCCACCACCCGCTCCGCCGTTGCCCTCTACGGCCTCGATCCGCAAGGCCGCAGCCACATTCAACTCAGCCTCGGCTGGCTGGGGGATGCCTTCAAGACCGGCAAGAACAACCATCTGCCGCAGATTGCCGACCCGGCCGCGCTGAACGGCAAGGCCGTGCAACTGCCGCACGACCGCAGCGACGGCAGCGACCCCAATATGGCGTGGGTGTGGACGACTTCCTTTTTCTCCCACCAGCCCATGGTGGCTTACTTCCGTCTCAAAATCAACCAGCCGGCCGGCGGCGAGGTTGCCCGGCTGAGCGTGACCGCCGGCACCTTCCAAAGCGGCGAAGTGGTCCTGCACGCCTCCGACTTTCCTTCCGCCTCCGTATATATCGAAGTACCGCTTGCTTTTACCTTCACCCCCGACCAGAACAATCCCTTCCTGATATTCAAAATCCGGCGAACCGGCAGCGCCCAGCTGAGTGTGGATGCGGTCACCATTTTCACCGCCCCGCAGCGTTTCACCGGCAGTCCGTTCGTCTGGCAGGTGCCGGGCGGGGTTTACCGCGGGCAGGGGGTGTGGGTGCGTTTTTCCAACGCCGATGCCGGCAACTTTACCCCCTTGCGCGAAGCCGCCGTTTCTCAAAAAGATGGCTGCCTGACACCTTCTACCCTGACCGTGCTGGCCAGTCCATCGGCTACCCCGCCGCCACTTTCGGCACTGGTGCTGCCTTCCTACCTGGCAGGGGACGGCTGGCTGGTGGAAGAAAACCTGCCGTGGCTGCAAGCCAGCCGCAGCGGCGAGCGGGTAGAAGTGCGCCTGCAAACCGGCGGGCTGGGTTCGGGTGAGTACAACGGCGAGGTCATCATCCGCCCGGATGAGCGCGCCTACCCGCCTCTGCGCCTGAATGTGCGGCTTCTGCTGGTAGAGCGGCTCTTTTCCGCCTACCTTCCGGCGGTCAGCCGCTAGACCCGTTCCGCTTAATACTTTTGCAAATTCTCCCCGTTCCGCCAAAATTGTGATAAGATGCCCCTGTTATGACTGAAGAACGCTACACCAGCGGGGAAATTACACCAGCCACCGAAAGCACGCCGCAAACAGAACGCCCGGCCAGCACCCTGCTCGGCCTGATCAGTGAAGTCTTCAAGACGGTTTTGTTTGCCGTGCTGCTTTATCTTGTCATCAGCGCGCTGACCGACCGCGTGCGGGTGGAGAACATTTCCATGCAGCCGACCCTCAACGAGGGTGAACTGCTGGTGGTGTATAAACTGGCCTATCATTTCGGCGAACCTCACCGCGGTGATATCATCGTCTTCCACCACAACCGTCAGCCGCCGGAAGATTACATCAAACGCGTCATCGGTCTGCCGGGCGACCACGTGTGGGTGGAAGGCGGGGTGGTTTATGTCAACGGCATTCCGCTGGACGAGCCGTATATCGCCGAACCGCCAACCTATACCGGGGAGTGGGTCGTACCGCCCGATTCGCTCTTCGTGCTGGGGGATAACCGTAACCGTTCGTCCGATTCGCGCATTTGGGGTTTTGTGCCGATGAGCGATGTGGTCGGCCGGGCGGTGCTGATTTACTGGCCGCCGGACAAAATCCGCCTGCTCAGCCACACCGACCTGCTGGCGCAGGCCGCCGCGCCGTCTGGCGGCTCGCGCTGATGTAAACCCGTCAATGTCACCCCCAAGGCAGTGTGCCACTTGCACCGCACTGCGTTTGGTGCAGTGCAGGTGTTGGCAAAGGGCAGGTGGGGGTCTCCCCCCGGCCTGCGAAATGCCTTGCGGTAAACCGCCGCGCCCGCTGGCGGCGATTTAAGCGGCTATCCCATCGGTTTGAATTTCATCCTTACCCCCTTTCCACCCTGACCAAAAGTGAAAACAAGATGATTTTTCTGCTTTTTTGATTAAGAACAAATTAAATCCATTAAAATCGGATAAAATATGAATGATATGTCTGATTTATTTGGAGAGGAACGATGACCAAACTTCCCCTCATCATCGGACTGGCTGCCCTGCTGGTGGTTGTCGGCGTTGGCATGTACGCCACCGATTTCACGGTATATCTGGGCAACGACCCGACTGCCTGTAACAACTGCCATGTGATGGATGCCGCCTACGAAGGCTGGTACCACGCCGGTCATCAGGCATGGGCCACCTGCAACGACTGCCACACCCCCCACGCCCTCATTCCCAAATATTTTGTAAAAGCCAAATCCGGCCTGAATCATGTCTTTCACTTCACGCTGGGCAACATCCCCGAACCCTTGCGCGCCAAAACCGAATCCAAAGACATCATTCAGGCCAACTGCATTTACTGTCATCAGGAAACCGTTTCGCAGATCGCCGATGGCCAGATGGATGCCGGCCGCTACTGCTTCGAATGTCACCGCAGTGTGGCGCACGGAGAACGCGGCATTTCCATCCTTCCTTATCAGGATAAGGGTATTTACGATCCCCATTCCCGCACCTTACAGGAGGAGTAATCATCTATGTTCAAAAATCCCAAAACCATCCCAATCGTGCTGAGTGTGATTATCGTCATCCTCGCCGCAACGCTGGTTGCCCTGCTGATCTTCATGAAAAATCAACCCTTACAAACGCGCGGCGTCCCCAACCTGATCGAGATCGCTGCCATGGAGCCGGATAGTTCTGTGTGGGGGGTCAATTTTCCCAATCAGTACACCACCTTCCTGCAGACGGAAACCAACAACACCCGCACCCCCTACGGCGGATCGGAGCAGGTACAGAAGCTGGATGTTGACCCGCGTTTGCGCACCTTATTCGCCGGCATGGCATTCAGCAAAGATTACAAGGAAGACCGCGGGCATCGCTGGTCGTTGACCGATGTGCGCGAAACCGGCCGGATCAACGAGAAAACCCCCGGCACCTGCTATTCCTGCAAATCGGCCAATAATCCCATGTTGTGGGCCGAGATGGGCGCCGCCGAATACGCCCGCACGCCCTTCGCCGAATTGGGCAAGCAGATTGATCAGCCGATTGGGTGCGCCAACTGCCACGAAGCCGGCACGATGCGTCTGATTGTCACCAACCCGGCACTGGAAGCCGCCCTGCAGGCGCAGGGCAAGGACTGGCGCACCTTCACCCGCCAGGAAATGCGCACGGTGGTGTGTGCCAACTGTCATGTGGAATACTACTTCGCCGGCGATGATAAATTGCTGGTCTTCCCGTGGGCAAAGGGGACTGCCATTGAAAAGATCGAAGAGTTTTACAACGAAATCGGCTTTTCGGACTGGACTCACGCCGAAAGCGGCGCCAGCATGATCAAGATGCAGCACCCCGAATACGAGTTGTATTCGGCCGGCAGCACCCACTTCAACGCCGGTGTGGCCTGCGCCGACTGCCACATGCCCTACACCCGCGATGGCGCGGTCAAATTCTCCAATCATAATGTTCACAGCCCGCTCTTCAACCCGGCGGCCTCGTGCGGCACCTGCCACACCGATGTGGATTACGTGGTCGGGCGGGTCACGGCCATCCAAAATCAGGTCTGGGAAACCATGTCGGCCACCGAAGATGCGCTGGTGGAAGCCATTGCTGCCATCAAAACCGCCGCTGAAAACAGCAACGCCGATGCCCAATTGATCGAAGAAGCCCGCGCCCTGCACCGCGCCGCCCAACTGCGTTGGGACTTTATCGCCGCCGAAAACAGTATGGGTTTCCATAACCCCGAAGAAGCCCTGCGCATTCTGGCAGCCGCCACCGACCTTGCCCGTCAGGCACAATTGAAAGCATTGCAGGCCGTCAGCGCACCGCAAAGCGCCAGCCGCTGATTTTCACCCCCTGCCCCGGCAAGTTTTCAACAGCCCCTGCCTTTCTGGCGGGGGCTGCTGTGTTCTCTTTTGTTTTCTTTTGGTTACAAAACCGTTTGTTCATTTGCCAAAAAACGGTTGGTTTCATCTTACCCCCGTTGACTTTCTTTATTGTATTCGTTATGATATGAATACTGAAAGAAGGTTCTCTTGTTTTTTTCTGGGGGAGCGAGTTGATGTCCATGATCGAAGAACAGCCAGCCCCTCGTTTCCACATCCGGCAACAGCGCGGCAGGCCGGCCCAGTCATTTATTGAACTTGCCCTCGTCCTGCCGGTTTTGTTCATCATTCTGCTCGGGTTGGTTGAAGTGGTTATTTTCATCGGCCGCTACCTCGATGCGCTGGAACTGACCCGCGTGGCCACTCGCTTTGCTTCCAAGGAAGAAAAATTTCAAAACAATTATTACGATGAAATTGCCAGAATTTTCGGGCCTCCCCCCACCGGCCTGAACGAATACCTGACGCTCAACCCCGCCACCGACGACGTCATCATTTCCTACTTTATGATTTATAAAGAGGGCGGCAATACCCGTTACTTAATGTATCCGCACCTCAACGGCTGGGCGCTTTCTAATCACGATGGTGATACTTCCCACAACGATAACTGGAAACGCAACTGTCAGGGTGATGAGGTCCGCACCGAACCGTATTACACCATTGACCGCGTCCGTCAAATCGTCGAGGTGGACAGCAGTGAATATAACCGCGGCTTTGTGGCAGTGGAAATTTACTACTGCCACGAGCAGGTTATCGGTACTCCCATCCTCAATCAATTCATTCCCAATCCAATTCAAATTCATGCGTATACCATTCTTTCCTTCCCGCCGCTTCAAGAATCCGAATTCCGCACCCCCATACCGACCCTCAACCCCTGACCGACCGGCGGGTTCAACCCGCAAAGGGCAGATTTTGGTCATCTTCGGTGTGGCGCTGATGGTGCTGCTGGTTTTCGTCGGTCTGGCCATTGATGCCGGCTCGTTATATGTCACCTACGGCCAGCTCAAACGGGCAGTGGATGCCGCCGCCATTGCCGGCGCAAACACTTTCAAGCGCGGTGAGGATATCAACAGCATGTCCATTTCGGCCATCGAGATGATTCGTCTCCACAATGTGGATACCAGCGTGGTGGACTTGCTGGTGTGCCGCTGCACGAGCAGCGGGGTGGAATGCCGCCACTCTGCCAGCGGGGAGCCTTTTTCCGCTTATGATGGCAGCGGCGAAGTGATTGCGCAAAAGTGTGCGGAAATCTCGCCCGTTCCCAAAATGGTCTGGGTGCAGGCAACCCAGCACGCACCGCTTTATTTTTTGGGACTGTTGGGGTTGGGGCCGGTGCGGTTGACCACCGATACCTTTGCCGAAGCGGCCGCCGTAGATCTGGTGCTGATTCTGGATGTTTCCGAGTCCATGGCGGTGAACACAGATGGCTATCTGGTGAACGATTACGACCCCAGCACCTGCAACGCGCTCACTCAATCCGAACCGCCGCGCGATGCCAACGGTCAGCCTTCTGCCTCAACACCGCCTGCCGGCGCCTGTCTGCCGATGTGGTATGCCAAACTCGCCGCCGATGCACTGGTCAGCCGGATGTACGGCGGTTATGACCGGGTTGCGATTATTACGTATGGGGATAAAGCCAGACTGGTGCAGGGCTTTACCTCGAATCTCGCTCAGGCAAGGCAATCCATTTGGCAGGGTGTAAACGTCCACGACGAAGCCCCGTCCGCCCGCCTGTGGCCGAACTGGTATAACGACGGCCTGCTCGACCGCGTCAACCCGGTGAACCCCGAAGACCGCGATGGCGACGGCCTTGACGATGACGATGACGAAGCGCTCTACGGCGTGCGCTGTCCGTGGGATACCAGTCCGCTCGTCTTGAATGACCGCTGGTGGAGTGTGGATGAAGGCGCGCCCGATCCATTCGGCTGGGGCGGAGTGCCGTGTGACGATGATAACCTGCGGGATGCCTACGACTGGGATCAGGACGATCTCTTCACCCTTGCCGATCATCAGGCCTCCGTCAATTACCTTTCTCAACCGAATCACACTTCGCTGACCTTCCTCTCCACCTGCATCGGCTGCGGCCTGCGCGAAGCTAGCCAGCTCTTTCGTCAGGAAGGCCGGGCAGGCGCCGTTTGGGTGGCCGTGCTGTTCACCGATGGGATCGTCAACCTGAGCGATGTGCCGGGCTATGCCCTTTCCTCCAGCAACCGCCTGGAGCCGCTGGGCGGGGATTACCCGAACGGCTTTTGTGATGGAGTACTGGCAAACCGTGAAGATAACAAAGGCTGGTGGCAGCGGCTCTGCCTCGACCGTGAAGTTAACCCTCGTTATTGTCTGGATGAATCGGCCAGCACCTGCCCGCCCAATTCTCTGTGGATTCGCAACAACAACGCCGATGATAAAGTCCACACCCAGAAGTACTCGGTGCAGGATTACGCCTTCCGCATGGCCGATCTGATGGCCTATACGGGCGCATCGGACCTGCAGCGATGCCGCGACGAAGGTTATACCACGGACCAGATCGAGAGCGGCTCGTGTCCCTATTACAACCCGGATGAACCTAAGGGCAATTCGATTGCCCTCTATTCGGTTGGTTTACTCAACATGCTGCCCGATTCCCTTGTGGATGTCGGTGAGGCATTGCTGCGCTATGTGGCCAATCTCGGCGATGACGGCAGCCGCTACGTGGATAACCCCTGTGAGGGAAGACCTCGCCGCACGAACTGCGGGAATTATTACTACGCCAGCAGTGCGCAAAACCTGAGAGCCATTTTTGAAGATATCGCCAGCCGCATTTATACACGCCTGAGCCAGTAAGAAAGCGGGGAAGATATGAGAGTGAATTCACCCCTTTTGAAGAAAGTGAGATATGCCGGCAAAGCGCAGGGCTTCGTAGAATTTGCCCTCGCTATACCCATCCTGCTCACGCTGATTTTCGGCATCATCGAATTCGGCAGGCTGCTGCAGGCCTGGCTGGCGTTGGAAAACGGCGCACGGTTTGGTGTTCGCTATGCCATTACCGGCTCTTTCGATACGGCCTACTGCGATGAGGCCGCCGCCGCTTTGGGGCTGACAGCCGACGATCCCAACCACGATTGCGTGGTAGAACCGCCCGATCCCATCCCCGCGCTGGATTACGGCGAGGATCCGCCGTGGATCAAGAAGACCAACGCCCTGCAAGATTGGGCGCGGCTGGCCTCCATTCGCGATGCGGCGCTGGCAGGCGCAACCGGTGTCGCATGGGATGAGGCAACGGAAGTCTCCGGTGACTATCTGCTTTATAATCACTTCGGTTACCACACCACCGATTTCAATGAAATTTACCGCGGCAACCCCTCTCTGCCCGGCTTCCTCAATATCTCGGTTTGCTCCAACCGGCACGGACGCATGATCACCCCCGGCGGGGAAGTTGAAGCCCAAATTTCGCTGAACCGCAACCCGGATTATGTGGACGGCCATGAGGGAGATGACCTGTACCTCTGGCCGGATTACTGCGTGATGGAAACCGGCAGCGGGCGTCATTATGTGGATGATGCCGGCGGCCCCGGTGACCGTGTGCGGGTTACGCTGACCTACCGCCACACCCTGATCACTCCCTTCCTGAATACCTGGCTGCCGACCGTGCGCCTGAGATCTCACCGCGAAGGCATAGTCGAAGAATTCCGCCGCTCGCGCCTGGGACTCGGTGTAGCCGCCTTTCTGGCAACCCCTACCAACACCCCCTTACCCACCAGCACTCCCACCGAAACACCCACACCAACCAGCACTGCCACCCCGACCGATACCGCAACCCCCACCGCTACTCCCACCGCCACTCCCCCCAACTACCCCTGCGGCGGCACGGGTGTGCTGCGTCAGTGGTGGACGGGTATCCCCGGTAATGAAGTCGAAGAGCTGACTTCCCATCCGCGCTACCCCCTTGCGCCGGATGACATGGACATCCTGCCGGAATTCGAAGCGCCCCAGAACTGGGAGAACAATTACGGCCAGCGCCTGCGCGCTGAAATCTGCGCCCCTCAAACCGGCTTTTACCGCTTCTTCATCGCCAGTGATGACAACAGTGAACTTTACCTGAACGGCTCCCGCATTGCTTCTGTGCCCGGCTGGACCTACTTCCGCCAGTGGGATGAATACCCCTCTCAGGCCTCCGGGCTCATTTTTATGAGCGCGGGCCACTGGTATCCAATTGAAGCATTGCACAAAGAAGGTATCGGGCTGGATCATATATCCGTGGCGTGGAGCGGGCCGGGAATCACCGCCAATATCAATGATTCACCCGTGATCATTGACGGCTACTACCTGCGTCCCATTACCCCCGAACCAACCTGGACGCCAACCCACACCGGCACGCCAACCCGCACGCCGACCATCACCCTCACATTTACCGAGACCCCTACCCCAACCATCACGCGCACCTTCACCCATACGCCCACCCGCACCCTCACCCCCACGCGGACGAATACGCCGACCATCACCTTAACCTTCACTCCCTCGAACACGCCAACGATTACTCGCACCTTCACCCATACGCCCACCCGCACCGTCACACGCACCCCAACGGCAACCGTGCCCACCCCCACGCGGACAATCACCCTGACCCCAACGGCAACCGTGCCGACCCCTACGCGGACAATCACCCTGACCCCAACCGCAACCGTGCCGACCCCCACGCGGACAATCACTCCCACTTTTACCTATACGCCCACCCGGACGTTCACCCCCACACGCACCAATACCCCAATCCCAACCAACACGCTTCCGCCAACCCGCACCAGTACCCCAACCATCACCAAAACGCCCTGCCCGCCGGCCGATTTGGGAGGCTGCGGCTGAATCGCTGCCGGCAGAGGCAAACGAGCCTCTGCCGGTGAATTTTTTCCCCAGTAAAGCCACTGTAAGCCAGCCGGCAGAGTACAATTAAAGGGTAATGATTCCATCGGATAAAAATTCCCCCACCACCTCCCGTTTCCTCGTCCTCACTTTTCTGGTTTACGGGCTGATGCTCCTGCTGCTGACGGGCGGCCTGCTCTGGCTGGTGCAAGACCGGCCTCAAACCTCCGCCGAAACGCTGGTGGGCCTGCTTTCCATTCTTACCCTGCTGGTGCTGGGGTTCGCCGTGGGAACATTGGGGTTTGTGCTGCGCCGTGCGGGCAGGCAGCCCCTGCTCCCTCCCTTGCTGCTGACCCTGCTGCTGGCTTACCTGCTGCCCGCCGGGGTTTATTTTGGGATGGATTACCTGTTAACCTCGCGTCCCGCCGGTCTGCAGCCATCCCTGCCGGCCGTCGGCCTGCGCCCGTCGCTGTTCCCCGGTCAGCCGTGGTTATTCCTCTGGCAGGCACTGATTCTTACCTTTCTCAACATTTCAACCGCTGCACCTGCCGCCGCAAAAAACAGCCCGGCTTCTCGTGCCCTGCCGCCGGTCTGGCTGAGCGGCCTGCTGGGCGGGGGGAGCATTGCCCTGCTGATGACTTACCTGTTCAGCATCACGCGCGCGTGGCTGGAAAGCAGCCTGGCAGCAGCCAATTTGACTCAGCCGCTGGAAATTGCCCCGCTGATCCGCTGGACAACGCTGCTGATCGGCATCCTGATTGCCCCATGGGCGGAGGAACGTTTCTTCCGCGGCGAGTTGATACACCGCTGGCAATCGCGGCTGGGACTGTGGGGGGCTGCCTTTGCCTCGGCCGGGCTGTTTGCCACTTTGCAGTTCCGTCCGCTGTTGTGGCTGCCCGCCTTTCTGGCAGGGCTTGCTCTGGCGTGGCTGGCAAATGCTCACGGCAGCCTCAAACCGGCCATTCTGGCCCATGCCGTCATCAACGGTCTGTTATTCGTGCTGGGCTGGCAGTGGATGATCTGATAAGTTAAGGAGGAAACCCCATGTCTGCCGATTTGTTTGTGGAAAACCTGCGCATTTCTCCGCTCACCGCCGAACGGTGGGATGATTTTGTCCGGTTGTTTGGGAAAAATGGGGCTTACGGCGGCTGCTGGTGCATGTGGTGGCGCATTCCGCGCAGTCAGTTCGCCAAAAACGGCAATGAGGGCAATTACCGCGCAATGCAGGCACGGGTACAGAGCGGTGAAATACCCGGCGTACTGGGCTATCTTGGCGCGGAGGCAGTCGGCTGGTGTTCGATTGCCCCGCGGGAAAATTACCTTGCGCTGGAACGTTCCCGCACCCTCAAACGGGTAGATGATGCACCCGTTTGGTCGGTGGTGTGCTTTTTCGTTGCCCGCCGCTGGCGCGGCAAGGGGCTTGCCTACCCGTTGCTGCGCGGAGCGATGGAATACGCCCATCAGCAAGGGGCAGGTATTATCGAAGCCTACCCCATCGAAGCAAACACCGGCAGCACTTTGCCGCCGGTGAGCAGTTTCATGGGTACGGCCGGTATGTTCCGCCGCCTGGGTTTTGTTGAAATTGCCCAACCCGGCCCCACCCGCCGTATCATGCGTTACACCTTCCAACCTTCAACCGGGGAAAGGACACCATGACCGAATTGCTTTACACAACCGATAGTTACCTGAAATCCTTCGAAGCGCGCGTGCAGGCCGTGGATGAAGAGGCCGGCGCCGTGCTGCTCGACCGCACCGCTTTTTACCCCGGCGGAGGCGGCCAGCCCTGCGATACGGGCACGCTGACCGACCCGGCCGGCAGGGTCTGGCAGGTCAGCCGCGTGAAAAAGGCGGCAGAAGGCATCTGGCATACGCTGGCGGGAGAAGCCGGCCTGCCGCAGCCCGGCGATGCCCTGCACGGCGCACTCGACTGGGAGCGGCGTTACGCCCTGATGCGCACCCACACCGCCCTGCACATCCTGTGCGGGGTTGTGTTTCGCGATTACGGCGCGCTGGTCACCGGCGGTGATATGGAGCCACTCAAAGGGCGCATGGATTTCGAATTTGAGACGCTGACCCACGAGCGCATTGCCGAGATCGAAGAAGCCGTCAACCGCGAGGTACAGGCTGCCCGTCCGATCCGCGTGCAGATTCTGCCGCGCGAAACGGCCTTTCAAATCCCCGATTTGATCCGCACCAAAATCAACCTGCTGCCGCCCGAAATTCAGGAAGTCCGCACCGTTGAAATCGTCGGGCTGGATTTACAGGCCGATGGCGGCACGCACGTTGCCAGCACCGCCGAGGTCGGCAGAATCCGCGTGGTGGATTACAAAAGCAAGGGCAAGATCAACAAGCGCATCTACATCGAACTCGAATGAGCAGGGTGCGTTGTTCTTTGCCCCGCCGCCATTGAAAATAAGGGGGTTAAACCCGCAGGCGTGCCTCAAAGATGGTCACCGCCTGCCCTTCCAGCAGCACGCGCTCACCCACCGGGCGGACGCGCAGCAGCCCGCCGCGCTGCGAAGCCTGAAAGGCCAGCAGGGCCGGCTTTTCCAGTCGTTCCGCCCAGTAAGGCGCCAGTGCACAATGGGCCGAACCGGTAACGGGGTCTTCATCCACCCCCACCGCCGGAGCAAAGAAGCGGGAAACGAAATCATAAACCTTGCCCGGCGCTGCCCGCGCCGTGACCACCACCCCGCGCGCCGGCAAATGTTTCAGCCGGGCAAAATCCGGCTTTAAGGCACGCACCTGCTCTTCATCGTCCGCTTCGAGCAGGTAATCTTCGCGGTAGCGGCCGCTGAAACGCACCTGTTTCAGGCCAAGCGCATCCACCAAGCCCGGCGGGGCATCCGCCGGCCTCACCTCGCGCAGCGGAAAATCGAGCCGAATCCAGCCATCCGCCGTCCGGCTGGCCGAAAGCCGGCCGGAAAGCGTTTCAAATTGCGCCGTTTGAGCGGGCGGCAGAATGCCCTGCTCCCACAGGATGTGCGCGCTGGCCAGGGTGGCATGGCCGCACAGCGTCACCTCCACCTGCGGGGTGAACCAGCGCAAACGGTACACCGCTCCCTCCGGCAGCAGGAAGGCCGTTTCGGAAAGATTCATCTCGCGGGCAATGCCCAACATCCAGTCATCCGGGCGGGGGGCATCCAGCAGGCAAACCCCGGCGGGGTTGCCGCGGAAGGGCTCGGCAGTAAACGAATCGACCTGAAAGAGAGAAAAAGTCATCGGTTTGCTCCAAAACAGAGGGATTGAGAGGAACGGCAGAATAATGATACCACGCCCGCCCGGCGGCCGGATAAACCCCTCCCAAACCGAAGGCTCGAATCACTTGACAATAGAACATTTATTCTATAAAATAAGAATATGAACCTGTGGAAGCGCCTGTTGAAACTTTTCAGGGAGGAAGCAGACCAGCAGCGCACCTTTGCCCTCGACCTGCAACTGGAGCAATCGTTGCGCCAGTTGGCCATGCAGGAAAAACGCTCCCCGGAGGAAATTCTGCAAGTGCTGATCGAGGCCGGCTTGCAGCACCACCGTCAGAATGAAGCCGCCTGGCAGCAGTGGAAATCGCTCACCCCGCGCGAGCAGGAAGTAGCCGCGCTGGTCTGCCTTGGCTACACCAACCGCCAGATTGCCGCCCGTTTGGGCGTCACGCCAGACACCATCAAAACCCATGTGCGCAATGCGCTGGTCAAGTTCAACCTGCGCCACCGCACCGAACTGCGCGAACGGCTGGCCGGCTGGGATTTCAGCGCCTGGGAGCGCTGAAAAGCCTGCGCGGTTGAAAGAGATCCACCCCTGTCTGACATAGTGAGGAAAATCACTTGTTTTCCAATAAAGCAGTGTGATATACTCACTCCGTCAGTATTTAATTCGAGAGATTAACGACAATGCTTCCCCCCTTAAAACCCATCGGCATCATTCATACGCCGTTCACCCGCAAAGAAGAGACGCCCATCCAGTCCAGCCGCTCTGCTGCCGAAGGACGGGTGCTGGTTTTTCCGGAGTACAGCGCCGGTTTGGAGGGCATCGAGGGTTTTTCCCACCTGATTCTGCTGTACCTCTGGCATCAGGCACCGGCTCAGGTGGCCTTACGCGTCAAACCGTTTCTAGGTGAGCGCGAGACCGGTCTATTTGCCACCCGCTACCCCTGCCGCCCCAACCCCATTGGGCTTTCGGTGGTGCGCCTGCTGGAACGGCGCGGCAATGAACTGCATATCCGCGGCGCGGATATGCTGGACGGCAGCCCGCTACTGGATATTAAGCCGTATGTGCCAGATTTTGATGTCCACCCGGCGGAACGCACCGGATGGTACGAACAGGTTAACAAATCCACTCCCTGAAAACCGCCGATGCAGCGAATGGAACTGACTCAATCCCAACCTCGTTACGGCTCTGTCCCTCAAACCAGCCGGCTGATCCGCCGCTGGCGCCAATCGCTCTGGCAGATGCTGACCATCCCCCTGCTGGCTTTCATCGCCATCCCGATTGTGGCCATCTTTCTGGGGCTGACGCCCGAAGCCATCTGGCGCTCGCTGCAAACACCACAGGCGGTGCAGGCTATCCGCCTGAGTGCTCTCACCTCGCTGATCACCGTCGGCGTCAGCGTGGTTTTTGGGACGCCGGTAGCCTACCTGCTTTACCGCAAACGCTCGCGCTTTCACCAACTGCTGGATACGTTGATTGACCTGCCCACCGTGCTGCCGCCGGCGGTAGCGGGGGTGGCTTTGCTGATGGCGTTTGGGCGGGCCGCACCGCTCGGAAGGCTGCTGGCCGAGCTCGGCATCCAATTGCCCTTCAGCACAGCGGCGGTCGTGCTGGCGCAGACGTTTATTGCGGCACCGCTGTATGTCAAGTCGGCGGCTTTGGGTTTTGCCAGCGTCGGTTGTGAAATCCGCCGGGCAGCGGCGCTGGATGGCGCCAACCGCTGGCAGGTTTTTCGCTACATCGTTCTGCCGATCTCGTGGCAGTCATTGTTGAGCGGGTGTGTGTTGACGTGGTCACGCGCGATGGGGGAGTTTGGGGCAACCATCATCTTTGCCGGTAACCTGCCCGGCCGCACCCAAACCATGCCGTTGGCCATTTATCTCGGCCTGGAAGTGGACTTGACTACCGCCCTTTCGCTTTCGGCCATACTGGTGATCTTCTCCTTCACAGTCCTTTTGGTGCTTAAGTCGGTTCTGCACCGGCAGGCTGATGAAAATCTTAGTGATTGAAGAGGTTTCTTTCAAATGACCCGCAAGGTGATGATGATGCTTTTGGTAGTTTTGTCCTTACCGCTGGCGCAGTGCACCCCGCAGCCGGCAGCCAGCCCAACCCCGGCTGCTCAGCAGACCGAATTGATTGTTTTCGCAGCCGGTTCGCTGACCGAATCGTTCACCGAATTGGGGCAAATCTTCGAGGAACGCAATCCGCAAGTCAAGGTTATCTTCAATTTTGCCAATTCCAGCACCCTGCTCCAGCAAATTTCGCAGGGCGCCCCGGCGGATGTGTTTGCCTCGGCGGCGGTATCGTTCATGGATAAAGCCGTTGAGCAGGATCTGGCTGCCTCCGAGCAGGTGCGGCTGTTTGCCCGTAACCGGCTGGCGGTGATCCTGCCCAAAGACAACCCGGCCGCGGTTCAAAGCCTTTCCCAGCTGGCTCAGCCCGGCCTCAAACTGGTGATAGGCGCCAGAGAAGGCCCGCAGGGGATTTACGTAGAGGAATTCTTGAGCAAGGCTTCCGCCTCACCGGAATTTCCACCCGATTTCAAGGAACGGGTTTATGCCAATGTGGTATCCTACGAGAGTACGGTTAAAGGAGTGGTCAACAAGGTGGCGTTAAAAGAGGCCGATGCCGGTATCGTTTTTCTGACCGATGCTCAAAGCGCAGCGGACAAACTGCAATTCCTCACCATACCGGATGCGATCAACGTTGAAGCCCTTTATCCGATTGCCCCGCTAAAAGCCAGCCCAAACCCTGCGCTGGCGGAACAGTTCGTCCGGTTTGTCCTTTCGGATGATGGTCAGGCGGTGCAGGCGCGTTACGGCTTTTTACCTCCAGAATAATGACCGAAGCACTGCTGGCCTTTGTGACTGCCATTCCCATCGCTGTGCTGGGCGGCTTGATCGGCCTCGGCGGGGCGGAGTTCCGCCTGCCGGTGCTGGTCGGCCTGCTGCGGCGCAGTGCGCACCAGGCGGTGCCCATCAATCTGGCGGTCAGTCTGATCACCCTGCTGGTTTCACTGCTCGTGCGCTCGCGCACCCTGCCCACACTGCCGCTGGACGCGCTGGCGGTAATTTTGCTCTCCATGATCGGCGGCGCGGTGCTGACCGCCTACCTCGGCGCCGGGTTGACCGCCCGCCTTTCGCCGCACGCGCTGGAAGGCTGGATGCGCCTGCTGCTGACCGCCATCGGCCTGCTGCTCATCATTGAGGGTTTTGTGCCGCTTTCCGAAGGGGGTGTAATCGGTGAAATCCCTGTGATACAGGCGTTGACCGGCTTTGTCGCCGGCTGTCTGATCGGTGTGGTCAGTAGCACGCTGGGTGTGGCCGGCGGGGAGTTGATCATCCCTACATTAATCTTTATTTTTGGCGTGGGCATCAAAACCGCCGGTAGCGCCAGCCTGATCATCAGCCTCCCTACCGTAATGGTCGGGCTGGCGCGTTACGCGCGCAAAAACATGCTCTTCAGCCGCGCCGAAGGGTTGAGCATTGTCCTGCCAATGGGCCTTGGCTCGCTGATCGGCTCCGTCCTTGGCGGAGTGCTGGCAGGGATTGTGCCGGCAAACTGGTTAAAAATCATCCTCGGCCTGGTGCTGATCGGTTCGGCCCTGCGCATGTTCCGCCGAAAAACCTCACCGCCTCATGGTTAGCGGTGTTCGCCCCGCAGCCAGATAGCTTCTCCATCGCTGATCCACTCCACCCGCCCGTAGCGGGCGGTGGAAATCACCCCGTCCTCTCCGTCCTGTCCGCTTTGCAGCACAATCAGCGCTGGCTGCAAGGATTGCCACGCTTCCAGCGGCACATCTTGCAGGTCAAGGCTACCCAGCAGCAGTGTTACGCCCTCCACGGCAGGGGCAGCCGAACGCAGAGCCGCCGGGCTGATCCCGTTGGGTATCAGCAGGCGGGCGGTGCGGTACTCGATCAACAGGGCGGCCTTTTGGCCGTCGCTTTGCAGCACCTGTACCGTCAGGTCTTGATCCAGTTGCAGGCGGTCGCCGGTGCTGAGGCGTTGTTGGGGCGTGCGGCTCAGTTGGATAGTCTGGTTAAGGCGGGTGGCAACGCGGCTGTTGGGCGGTTCAACCGTCCAGTACAGGGCGCGGCAGGGCAGCCGTTCAATGGCGGCGGGTAAACCTTCCAGCATTGCGGCGCGCTGGAAGGGCAGGATCACGGCATCCAGCCGGCGCTGAAAGGGGCCCGCTTCGCGTCCCAGCCATCCTGCCAGCGTGTTGGCCTGCGGTGCGCTGCCCAGTAAAAACTGCCGTCCGCCGGGCGCACGCAGCAAGACTGCCTGCCCGTCGGGGAGGTGGGGCACGATGACATGCAGATTGCCGTCCGGGCGGCGCAGAACGGCCGACCAAACCAGCATGTTCAGCACGGCCAGCCCACCCAAAACCAGCGCGGGCGTGAGTGCAGAGCGCAGACGGCGCCACCAGCGACTGGGATGGGCCGGCTTAATCCTGAACAGGGCGGTCAGCCCGAACAGCAGGGCGTACAAGCCACAGGCCAGACTCCAGCCACCTGCGCCTAAATCCAGCACACCACCGGGCAGGTTGGCCAGCCATTCCACCATGCGGATGGTAAATGCCGAGAAGGGGTAGGTCAGCCAGCCCATCACCTGACCGAGCGGCAGCCAGAGCATCCCAAAAATCAACGCCAGCCCGCCCAGCTGCATCACCAGCGGCTGAACCGGCAGGACGAGCGGGTTGGCCAGCAATGCCGAAAGCGAAAGCCGCCCGAACTGCGCCAGCACGACCGGCAGGGTGGTCACCTGCGCGGCCAGCGTGAAGAGAAAGTACTCGGCAACCGGCGGGGCAATGCGCCGGGCAAGCGAAGGCGAAAAGCGGCCGGTCAACCAGCCTTCAAAGGCACGCTGCAGCGGTTCGGCGTAGAGAATCAGCCCCAGCGTGGCAGTGAAAGAAAGTTGAAAGGAAGCATCCCACGGCAGCCACGGATTGAAGGCGGTCATCACCGCCGCGCTGAATGCCAGCGGCGTAAGCCCGGCTGAGCGGCGGCCGATCAACCGCCCGAAGAGAGCCAGGCTGCTCATCACCGCCGCGCGCACCACCGCCGGGTTGGCCCCTACCAGCAGAGTGTAAAAGGCAATGGCCAGCCCGGCTGCAAGAGCCGCCCAGCCGCGCGGCAGCAGCCGCCCGAAAAGGGCCAGAAACAAACCGCTCAGCAGGCTCATATTGAAACCGGAAATGGCAATGATGTGCGCCGTACCGGTATCCTGAAAGGCACGCGCCAGCCCGGCCGGCAGGTCGCGTTCCAAACCGAGCAAAATACCGTTGAGCAGCGCCGCTTCCGGCTGGGGATAAATGCGGTTGAGGGTTTCATAAGCGTAACGGCGCAGCGCGTAAATGCTTTTCAGCAGCGGGCTGCCGCTTTCTCCGGTCTGTGTTTCAACGGCCGGGTAGGTCAGGTAGGTATAAATCCCCTTGCGAGCCAGATAGTCGCGGTATGAGAATGTCTCATCCGCCGGCGGGGTTTGCGGACTGCCCCACACCAAAACGCGCTGACCATAACGCCACCCGCCGCCGGGCGGCAGGCGCAGCAGAGCGCGCCCGCGCACGCTTTGCGGTTGATCTTCCCCCTCGAGGCGGATTGCTTCCACCTGCACGGTCAGCAGCACGGCGTTCTCGCGCCGGTCGGGGTCGGCGGCGATCCAGCCGCTCAGTTCGGCCTTGCCGAGGTCGTTGTAGAAGGCCAGGTCAGCGGGAGTAAAATGCGGCTGATTTGCCCCCCAGCGCCACGCCCCCAGCAGCAGCGCGGCCAGAATCACGCCCAGAGGCAGCGGCAGAAAGCGGCGCAGCCGGATATAAAGGCCGGAGCGCTGCCCCAGTTGTCCTTCCAGCAGCGCACCTGCAACGGCCAGCCCTGCGCCTGCCAGCCACCAGCCGGTCGGCAGGCGCAGGGCGGCGCTCACCCCCACCCCGGCCAGAAAGGCAGCCGAAAGCCACAATAGCGGCGGCACGGCGGCTCACTCCGGCGGGCGGAACAGGCGCGGCAGAAAAGCCGGGGTACGGCGGCGGTACGCGGCATACGCCTCGCCGAATTCGGCCAGCAGTTTTTGCTCTTCGAACCGTGAACCGATCACAAAGTACAGCGTAACCCCGAGATTGAGCGCCAGCAGATTCCAGCTCATCACCGGCATCAGCCAGAGGAACAGCAGCGAGCAGGTGTAGAGCGGGTGACGCACCCAGCGGTACAGCCCGCCGGTTACAAAGGGCGGCGGACGGTGCAGGGCGGATTCGTCCACCACCGTATCCAGCCCGAGGAAGCGCATCGCTCCGGTTTGCGAAACGCTGTAAACCAGGCCGATCAGCCCGGCCAGTTGCACCAGACCGGTCAGGATGAACCACGGGAAGGGAATGGTGTAGATCAGGCGGTCGGGCAGCAGTACGGTCAGCGCCAGCGGCGGCAGGAAGGTCAGCGCGCCTAAAATCGAAAAAATCAAGCGGTAATACCGGCGGATTTGAACTCCAAAGCGCGCCTCGGCCCAACGTTTGGCGCGGCGCGAGGCCAGCAGCGAATGCAGCGCACCGTAGAGCGTCATGGAGAGCAATATGATCCAGAAACCGGTAGTCATCTTAACCATTTTATCCCGGAATGGTTTTTAAAAATCCAGAAAGAGAAAAGAAATTAAATTCATTCGCCACCTTGCAAATTTATTAGTCTAATTCTGGTTACAAATCGGTTATGATTTAATGGTATGCGCCGAGCAGAATTCCCCTATCTACCCGATTTACTCGTGCTGGCCTTGCGCTGGCTGGTGCTGGTAGTATTCATCACCGTTCAGGCGTTTTCCGGCACACCTTCGATTCCATTTTCAGGGGTGGTGGCAGCCGCCGCCGCCCTTAATTTGATTTTGTCCATTCTGGCAGTTGCCAACACCCGCCTGCCGGCCCACCGGCTGATCGGTGTGGTGATGGATTTACTGCTCAGCGCGGCGTTTTTCTATACCAGCGGCGGGCTGGGAGGAGCATTATCCTGGGCCGGCGTTCTGGCCATTCTCAGCGCAGCGCTGTATTACGAATGGCGCGGCGCTGTGACAAGCACCTTGCTGATCACACTGCTGGAAGGCTTTGTAACGGTAGAAATGATCGGCGCAGACAATCTTTCGGCTTATCTTCTGCCGGCCGGCATCCTGCTGGCCATTCATCTGACGGCTATGATGGCGCTGGGGCTGCTCAGCCGGCGTACCATGCGCCTGCTGCGTCAGCGTTACCGCAGCCTGCTGGCCCTGCGCGAAGAAACCGAGCGCAAAGCCCAGCTCAAGGAACGCAAACGACTTGAAATTTTCTATTCGATGGTGGAAACGCTCAGTGCCACCCTCAACTATCAGGTGGTGTTGGATAGCGCACTCAACCTGAGCCAGAGCGCACTGGGTGAAGAAAACGAAACCAGTCGTTTGATTAGCGCCGTACTGATGTTCGAAAGGGATCAACTGATGATCGTCGAGGCGCGCGGCCTTTCACCCGCCGACCGCCGCGTCGTTTTGTATGCTGAAGAAGGCGCGCTGGTACAGGCACTCAAAAGCGGCCAGCCGCAGTTGATTGCCGCTCCGTCCGCCGACCCGGAATTGAAAAACCTGCTGGCACTGCGTTCCTGTCAGGCGGCTTTGATTCTGCCGCTGCTGCGCGGCATGGAGATCTTTGGGGTGATGTTGTTTGCTCACCCGCAGGCGGAATTTTTCACCGGCGAACGCTGCGACCTGCTGGAAATGATCAGTCATCAGGCCGTCATTGCCATTCAAAACGCGCGCCTGTTCCACGAAATTGAAGAAGAAAAGAACCGTATCCTCGTAGCGCAGGAAGAAACGCGCAAGAAACTGGCGCGCGACCTGCACGATGGGCCAACCCAGCTGGTTTCCGGCATTGTCATGCGCGCTCAAATTGCCATGAAGATGCTTCAAAAACACCCGCAGGAATTGCCCGAAGAACTCAAACGCATCGAAGAGCTTGCCCGGCGCGCCACGCAGGAACTGCGCCACATGCTGTTCACCCTTCGGCCGCTGGCGCTGGAAAGCGAAGGCCTGCCCGCCGCACTGGAACAGATGGCCGCCAAGATGAAAGAGGTGTATCAGCAAAACGTAGCCTTGGAAATTGATCCGCAGGCAGTCAAGGCACTCGACCTGAACCGGCAGAGTGCGGTGTTTTATCTGGTTGAAGAAGCGGTCAACAACGCCCGCAAACATGCTCAGGCCAGCCTGATTCGCGTGCGGCTGAATCGCCTGCCGGAAGATGAGAGCATGGTTTTTCTGGAAATTGCCGATAACGGCAAAGGATTCGACGTAAATCAGGTCAATAATTCCTATGAAAAACGGGGAAGTTTGGGTATGATTAACCTGCGTGAACGAGCGGAGATGATCAACGCCGTTTTACGCGTTCAATCAGCGCCCGGCAAAGGCACACGGGTACAGGCGATCATCCCGTTGGATGACGCTGCCGTTGACCGCTTGCAGCGCGGGCTGGCAAAAGCACCCCAACCCAACTAAATCCGCTTTCAGGAAAAACCAGAATGCCCTTAACAGCCGGAATATCTTACACGCTGAACGAGGGGGGCAAAAAGGACCAAAAAGCCGTCATCCTGATCCACGGCGCAGGCGGCAGTCATCTGGACTGGCCGGCCGATTTTCGGCGGTTGAAAGACCATACCGTTTATGCCATTGATCTCCCCGGTCATGGACGCTCTACCCTGCCGGGCTGTCAGTCGGTGCAAGAGTATGGCGAAGCACTGCTCGAATTTTTAGCCGCATTGGGGCGTTTTCAAGCCGTGTTTGTCGGCCATTCGCTGGGAGCAGCCATTGCGCTGTATCTGGCGCTGGAATTTCCCCAGCACGTGGCCGGGCTGGGGCTGTTTTCGGCCGCCGCCTGCTTTGATGTGCCCCCTGCACTGGTAGAGTACCTCAGCAATCCGGCCTCGGCAGAACTGGGCATTCGCCTGATTCAAGAACAGCTTTTCGGCAATCGCGGCGATTCTCCGCTGGCGGCCCGCACGCTGAACGCCCTGAAAAAGATTCGCAGCAGCGTCCTCTACGGTGACTGGCTGGCCTCCTCCCGATTCGATATTCGCCAGCGGGTGAGAGAAATTCAAGCCCCGGCTTACATCGCCTGCGGCAGCGAAGACCGCCTCACCCCCCCGGCCCGCTCCCGTTTTTTAGCCGAGAACATCCCGCTGGCGCGGCTGGATATTATCCCCGCCGCCGGTCATCTCTTACCGCTCGAACAGCCTGCCCGGCTTGCCGCACGCCTGAACCGCTTTCTGGATGATTTACATTCCGCCCTGCACAACCCCGCGCTCCGGGTTGAAATCCTCAAAAAAGATACCGTGCAACGGCGCGAAGACTGAACGCCAGACCTGCCGTTGCACAGAAAGCAAAAATCCAAAAAACGACTGGAAATATCCCGACGGGCTGTGATAAAATCGGCGCATGGATCACCTCTGGTCACCGTGGCGGATGAAATACATACTGGGGAACGAAAAGGGTAATCAGTGTGTCTTTTGTGCTGCAGCCCAGCAGGAAGACGGGCACGAAAATCTCATCATCGCGCGCGGCGAACATGCCTTTGTCATTCTCAACCGCTTTCCTTACACCAGCGGGCATATCATGGTCGTCCCTTATGCCCACCAGCCCAGCCTGCCCGATCTGGATGAACCTACACGGCGGGAGATCATCGAACTGCTCAACCGCGGGCTGCTGGTGCTGCAAGCCGTCTATAAACCCGAAGGCTTCAACGTGGGGGCAAACATCGGCGGCGTAGCCGGCGCGGGCATTGCCGAGCATTTTCACTTCCATATCGTCCCGCGCTGGGCAGGGGATACCAATTTTATGTCCACCCTGGCCGGCACGCGCGTTTTGCCGGAGGCACTGGAAGATACTTTCCAGCGCATTCGCCAGGGCTGGGCCGCTCTGTTCGAAAAATAATTCCAAACCTCATCAGGAGCATTCAGCATGGCATCTGCATCAGTACAATGGATTGGCGGAAAACGATTTGTGGGCATCGACTCGACCAACCACTCGGTTGTGCTTTCCACCACCGAGGAGGGGGTTGGCATGAAACCTTCCGAATTGCTGCTGGTTGCACTGGCGGGCTGCACAGCCGTGGATGTGGTCAACATCTTGCAAAAAAAGCGCATTGAACTGACTTTTCTAGAAATCAAAGCCGATGCAGTGCAGGATAGCGACCCGCCGTGGACGTTCCGCAAGATTCACCTGTTATACCGGTTGGGGGGCAAGGGGCTGACGGCACAGGCCGTCGAACAGGCCATTCAGCTTTCGGAGGAGAAATACT
Source organism: Chloroflexota bacterium (assembly GCA_040754815.1). GTDB lineage: Bacteria > Chloroflexota > Anaerolineae > Anaerolineales > Anaerolineaceae > Bellilinea. The sequence goes on along the minus strand of JBFMBX010000010.1, from coordinate 9,469 downwards.
GCTCGGTTTCGACCACTGTGCGCGGTGTGGCAGAAATCACCTATTCCTATGAAATTATCGAGTGAAACAGCCCTGACCTTGCGCTTTCTGGTATAATTCACTTAGTTAATGGATTAAGGAAAATTTGATGATTAGCAGCAACCTCTAAAAACAACTTTGTTTCAGGCAGCGCCCGGCGGCGCATGGCAGGTATGGTGTTTCCGTCCGAAGGCTTCTGCCTTCGGATTTTTGTTACTAAATTCGAGGTTGCTGATGCTCAGTGTTCAAAATCTCTCCAAATCATTTGGAATTGAAACCATCTTTCGAGATGTATCCTTTACCCTGAATGCGGGGGAACGCATCGGGCTGGTGGGTGCCAACGGCTGCGGTAAAACCACCCTGCTGCGCATCATCATCGGCGAAGAAAAAGCCGATAGCGGCACGGTGCGCTTCATCCCTTCCACATTAAGGGCAGGCTATCTGCCCCAGAGCGTTCGGTTCGAGCCGCAGGAAACCCTGCAAGGATATTTACACCGCCTGCAGGGTGATCTTTCGCTGCTCAGCCGGAGGCTCGGTGAGGTCGCCGCTGCATTGATGTCCCCTGCCCCTGCGCCCGAATTGCAAGCAGAATACGATTCGCTCTTGAGTCAGATCGAAGCCGCCGCTCAATCGGCCGGGCAAACGCCGCAAATACTGGCCAGTCTGGGGCTGGCTCATCTGCCGCCCGATCTGCCGGTGAACGTTTTGAGCGGCGGGCAAAAAACCCGCCTCTCGCTGGCCGGTTTACTCATTCACCACCCGCAGTTGCTGTTGCTGGATGAGCCGACCAACCATCTGGATATGGAGATGCTGGAATGGCTGGAAGACTGGCTGGTGGAATTTAAAGGCGGAGCGTTGATCGTTTCCCACGACCGCACCTTTCTGGACCGGGTTGCAACGCACATTCTGGCAATGGATTCACACCATCAAACCGCCCGGCTGTATGCGGGAAATTACACGGCTTATCTGGAAGCCACACTGGCCGAGCAGGAACGGCAGCGGCAGGCCTATCAGGATCAGCAGGACGAAATTGCCCGTTTGCGCGCCTCTGCTGCTCAGATGCGTTCACGGGCCCGCTTTCACAAAGGGGGCAAGGCCGACCCTGCCAATACGGATGGGTTCAGCGTTGGCTTTTTTGCCAACCGCGCCAAAGAGACGGTGCAGAAAGCCAAACATATCGAAAAACGCATTCAACGGCTGTTGAATGAAGACCACATCGAAAAACCAGCCCGCAGTTGGGAGATGAAAATCGAATTCGGCAGCCTGCCGGAAAGCGGGCGCGATGTGCTGGTGCTGGATGACCTGACCATCGGCTATGGCGATCAGCCCCTGCTCAGCGGGCTGAATTTAACCCTGCGCTACGGCAGCCGGGCAGCGCTGATTGGGCCAAACGGCTGCGGCAAAACAACCCTGCTGCGCACCATTATCGGTAAAGTCCCGCCTCTGAGCGGCAGGGTGCGGCTTGGCAGTCAGGTGCGGGTCGGTTACATGGCACAGGAGCAGGAAACCCTGCCCGCCGATCAAAATGCGTTTCAGGTCATTCAAAATGCCGCCGGCTGGAACGAAACTGCCACCCGCGCTTTCCTCTCCCAGTTTCTCTTCAAGGGCGATGAGGTGTTTACGCCGGTGAAAGTGCTTTCTTTCGGCGAGCGGGCACGGCTGATGCTGGCCAGTCTGGTGGCGCAGGGCTGTAATTTATTACTTTTGGATGAACCCATCAACCATCTGGATATCCCCGCCCGGACGCGTTTCGAGCAGGCCCTCCAGCATTACCGCGGGACGATTCTGGCTGTCGTCCACGACCGTTATTTTCTGCAATCCTTTGCCACGCAATACTGGCGGGTGGAAGGCACAAAAATTCAAGCAGAGGATTTGAATTTCGCGAGGTGAGGGTATCTTCAATTCGCACGAAGTCTATGGATATTGGAAGATGAAGAGATTGTAAGATTCCGATGGCGCGGTAATAATCCTTTTCCGCCAGCCCCCCAACTGCAAAGCCAACACCGGCGATAAAGCAGAAGGGGATAATTCACGTTTCCCTGTCAGAAGATTTCCCCTTTTTAATTCTGGTAAAATTACGACAAATATTGTCTTATTACGAATTGCTGACATGAACCCAAATACCTCCCATTTTCTGACCGAACGTTTGACCCGCGAACCGGTCACGCGCCTGTTCGTGAGTTACGAAGCCGTCAACCCCCTTCATGCGGAACGCGTGGAACAATTGAGAAAACTTTTCGATCTGCCGGGGGTGCTGCCGGTGCTGATCGGCGCGCCGGCACTCGACGAACTGCGTACCGCCCTGCCGCTGGAAGGCGTTTTATATGCCGCACGGCACGGCCGCGAGTTTCACGAACCGGATGAAGATCCCGACCGGCTGGAAAATCACCTGCGCCTCGTTCACAGCGGCCCGGCCGCACTGCGCCGCGCGTTAACCGGCTGGGTGCTGGCCAACCGTTCCCCTTCGGATGCGTTTGCGGTGTATATCGGCTGCGCCGATGTTGACCTGCCGGCCATGCAACTGATCGAGCAGGCCGGCGGATGGGTTTTGTTCAGTCACAGGGATTGTTTTCCCAGCGGGCATGAGGCACTCCGGCAAAGCGCTCTTCACCCCGCCGGCCTTTGAATATATCGCAGCCGTTACGTTCTCGGCAGGATTTCTAAATTCGCCAGCGAGGCCACCAGCCGCTTGAACCCCACGCTTTCAAAAAACACATCCACCGTTTCGTCGCCGTCCTGAATGCGGCTGTCCATCACAATCCCCTCACCCCAAACGGGGTGGCGCACCCGGTCGGTGGGTTGAAAGCGCGGCTCGACGAGCGGAGCAGAAGCCTGCTGACGCGGCGCGCCAAATGTGCGCATCCGCAGCGCGCGCGATTCGGGACTTTCCCAGCGCTCGGCGTGACGGCGCTGACCCTGTCGCTGAACCAGCGAATCCGGCAGGTCTTCCAGAAAGCGGGAGGGTTCCTGAATTTCCGGGCCGCCGTACAGACTGCGCTGGTGCGCCCGCACCAGATAGACGCGGTCTTTGGCGCGGGTGATGCCAACATACAGTAAACGGCGTTCTTCGGCCATTTCTTCCGGGTCGTCTTTGGAGCGGGCGTGCGGCAGCAAGCCTTCATCCAGCCCGATGATGAATACAAATCGAAATTCCAGCCCTTTGGCAGCATGGAGGGTCAATAAAGTAGCCGCATTGGCCGCTTCTTCCGGCAGTGTATCCTGATCCGAAACCAGCGCCAGATTTTCCAAAAAAGCGGTCAGCCCGCCTTCTTTGAATTCGTAAGCCAGCCGGCGCAATTCCTGCACGTTTTCCCAGCGTTCCTTACCCTCGTTGCTGCCGTCATCAATGTATTCCTGATAGGCCGTATCCAGCAGAATGCGGTCGAACAGGCCCGGCAGGCTCAGCCCCTCGGCAACGGCGCGCCGCCAGCCCGCCAGCAGGCTGCCAAAATCGGCCAGCGGCAGAATGCTGCGCCCGCTAAAACGCCCCCAATGAGAGGATTGTTCACCCTTTTCTCCCAGTTCAATCAATAACTGACCGGCGGTCATATTGGCCTGACGGGCAGCCACCTGCAGGGCCACCATCGTCTTTTCACCCACTCCGCGCGGCGGCACATTGATGACCCGCGCAAGCGAAACCTCGTCATCGGGGTTGTGTACCAGCCGCAGGAAGCAGATCAGGTCTTTGACCTCGCGCCGCCCGTAAAAGCGCAGCGCACCCACCAGCCGGTAGGGCAGGCCGGCGCGCAAAAAGGCTTCTTCCAGCAGGCGCGACTGCGCGTTGGTACGGTACATCACCGCAAAATCACTGCCGCGCGCCTTGCCGCTTTCCACCCACTGACGGATGGTATCCACCACAAAGGCGGCCTCGGCGTATTCATCCACCGCTTCGTAAAGCACCAGCCGTTCACCCATCCCTCGTTCGGAAAACAGGTGTTTGCGGGTGCGGTGTTTGTTGCGGTCAATCACCGCCCGTGCCGCATCCAGCACGGTTTGGGTGGAACGGTAATTCTGTTCCAGCAAAATCTTCGTGCAGGATGGAAAATCCTGCTCGAAGCGCAGCACATTGCGGTAATCCGCCCCGCGCCAGCGGTAGATGGACTGATCCTCATCCCCCACCACAAACAGGTTGCCGTGAATCGAAGCCAGCAGTTTGAGCAGTTCGTACTGCACCAGATTGGTATCCTGAAACTCATCCACCAGAATATGCTCGAAGCGGCGGGCGTACCGTTCTCGCACTTGGGGGTTATCCACCAGCAGGCGCACCGTTTCCAGCAGCAGGTCGTCAAAGTCCACCGCGTTCGAATCGCGCAGCAAAGCCTGATAGCGTTCGTAGATGCGCTTGGTCACTTCATCGCGGTAGGATTGGGCCGGAAAGTCCGCCGGTGTGATCAGGTTGTTTTTAGCGGTGGAAATGGCGGCGTGGATGCTGGTAGGGCGGTACAATTTCTCATCCAGATTGAGTTCGCGGATGGCGCGTTTGACCAGCGCCTGCTGGTCATCGCTGTCCATGATTACAAAATTACTATCGAACGAGAGGTATTGCGCCTCGCGCCGCAGGATGCGTGCGCAGTTGGCGTGAAAAGTACCCAGCCAGACCCCTGCGCTGGCATCACCCAGCAGGGATTGCAGGCGGTTTTGCATCTCGCGAGCGGCTTTATTGGTAAAGGTGACTGCCAGAATGTTGTGCGGTCGCACCCCCATGGCTTCGATCAGGTAAGCGATGCGCTGGGTCAGCACGCGGGTTTTTCCGGAACCGGGCCCGGCCAGCACCAGAATCTGTCCCAGCGGGGCAGTTACCGCGCTGCGTTGTTGCGGGTTGAGATGATCGAGGTCTATCATTGCAGGGCGATTGTACCACAAGCCGGGTGAATGCTTAGCATCAGAAACTGAAGAATCACCATGTCAGCACCACGCCGCTGCAGGGTGAAGAGGGAGATGTGCGCTGGTTTCAGTTTTTTGACCCGGATGGCAACACTTTCGAAGTGTGTCAGTATTAACGCCTGCGGGTGAAAGTGCCCGCCTGTTAAATCTTTTCTTTCTGCTGCCCCAAAATTTGCTTTTTGTGATAAAATCATAACCGCTTTGGGGTAATTCAAAGCCCCGTTGGGGCGTGGTGCAACGGCAGCACACCAGACTTTGGATCTGTGGATCCTGGTTCGAATCCGGGCGCCCCAGCCTAAAAACCTCATGACTGTGGACGGCGATTCTACTGACCCTGCAATAGAACCATCCGAACGGCCAAGCCCCGCTGCGGCAGGTCTTTTTTTGTACCGGCGGCGGTGCTTCTTCTATTTCCCATTAACGGGGGTGAAATGAAGCAGCCCGATCCCTCGGTTTCAGTCGTCATTCTGGCAGCCGGTTACGGCAAACGGATGAAATCCACCCTGCCCAAGGTGTTGCATCCACTGGGCGGTATTGCGCTGATTGAGCATGTGCTGCGCTCGGCGGCGCAAATCAGCCCTCAGCCACCCGTGCTGATCATCGGCCACGGCGCCGAACAGGTGCGCGCCGCAGTCGGCGAGCGGGCGCGCTATGCCCTGCAAAGCGAGCAGCTCGGCACGGCGCACGCCGTGAGCATGGCCCGCCCGCTGCTGGAAGCCAACGGCGGGCTGGTGGTGGTCACTGCCGGTGACATGCCGTTGATTACCGCCCAAACCCTGCAGCAACTGGTGCAGATGCAGCGCAGCGCCGACAGCGCGCTGACCATGCTGACCGTCATTCTGGACGATCCGCACGGTTTTGGGCGGGTGGTGCGCAGCGCGGATGGCGATGTGCAGGCCATCGTCGAGGAAGCAGTTGCCCCGCCGGAGGTGCTCGCCATTCGCGAGTTGAACGCCGGCGTTTACTGCTTTGACGGTAACTGGCTGTGGCAGGCCCTGCAGGAGGTCAACCTGTCCCCCAAAGGTGAGTACTTCCTCACCGATCTGGTAGAAATTGCCCGCCGGCACGGCCGGCGGGTGCAAGCACTCACGGTGAGCGACCCGCACGAAGCACTCGGCATCAACACCCGCGCCCATCTGGCAGAAGCGGAGGCGGTTTTGCAGCAGCGCATCGCCGCGCGCTGGATGGAGGCCGGCGTCACGCTCATCAACCCGCACACCATCACCATCGAAGTGGATGTCACCCTCGCCGCCGATACGGTCATCTACCCCCATTGCTATCTGGCGGGGAAAACGCACATTGCCGCTAACTGCCGCATTGGTCCCGGTGCCGTGTTGAAGAACTGCCGCGTTGGCGCCGGCAGTTTCGTTCCTGCCGTCTGGCTGGAGGATTGCGAACTGCCGGAAGGCAGCCGCCTCTCGCCCATCCCTTTGCCGGCCGGCATACCCACCGATCATTCCACGGGGGAGTAAAAAATGACCGCCCCACATCCTTTGATCTGGCTGGTACTGGTTATCCTGATCCTTGACCTGCTTGCCGTGTGGGTGCGCTCGGCGCTGGTCAACACCCGCCTGCCGGTGCTGATGCAAATTGCCGGTCAGCGCGCGCAGCCCTCGGTGGAACGCGAAATTGCCCTGATCGAAAAAGTTGCCTTCCGGCTGGGTTTGCGGCTGGTCATTTCCATCAGCCACATCCTGCTGGCGGTGAGCGGCGTTTTCATCGGACAGGCTTATTACCCCGCCGTGAACAACCTCTTCTTCTGGCTGGGCGTGTTCTTTGCCGCCGGCTTGCTGCTGGTGGCGCTGGAAATCAGCGTGGAGGGGCTGGTGCGGCGCAATGCCGAAAACTGGCTGCTGCGCCTTTATCCGCTGGCGCGCGGGCTGGAAGTGCTGTTGCGCCCCTTTTCTGCCCTGCTGGAAGCGTTGATGGGCAAACCGCTGATGCTGGAACCAACCCACGGCGGCATGACCGAAGATGAATTGAAAACATGGGTAGAAGTCGGCGAGCCGACCGGCGGACTGGAAAAAGGCGAGCGTCAGATGATTTACTCCATCTTCCACTTTGGCGATACGCTGTGCCGTGAAATCATGGTGCCGCGCATTGACATTCTGGCACTGGAAGTCAACACCCGCGTGCCGGAAGCCGTGGAGGCGCTGGTGCTCTCCGGTCATTCGCGCGTACCGGTTTACGATGAAACGATTGACAACATCATCGGCCTGCTGTATGCCAAAGACCTGCTGCGCGCCTCACTGGATGAGAGCGAGCCGGAAAACATCCGCCCCTTCCTGCGGCCGGCGTACTTTGTCCCCGAATCCAAAAAAGTGGATGACTTGCTGCGCGAAATGCAGTTGAACAGCATCCACATGGCCATTGTGGTGGATGAATACGGCGGCACGGCCGGACTGGTGACGCTGGAGGACATTGTGGAAGAAATCGTCGGCGAAATCCGCGATGAGTACGATCAGGCCGAAGAACTGCTTTACCAGCGCATCAGCCCGGATGAAGTGCTCTTTCACGGACGGGTGGATCTGGATGACTTCAACGAGGTGCTGGGCACCAATCTGGTCACCGATCTGGCGGATACGCTGGGCGGCTACATTTACGGCGTGATCGGCCGCGTGCCGACCGGCGGTGAACAGGTGCAGGTAGAGGACTGGCTGCTGACCGTCGAACAGGTCAGCGGGCGGCGTATCCGCCGTGTGCGCGCCCGCCGCCAAAGCGAAACCGCCCCGGCACAAAACGCGCTCAACGAAAGCAGGGGATAACAGCCCCGCCCTGACAATTTCGTAAAGCCGGCCGCCGCCTGCACGGCTTGCCCGCTTTTTCAGCCTGTGCTAAACTGATACCATGCCGCCGAACGACCCCGCCTTTCAGGAAGTGTTCACCGCACTGGAGCAGGGCGACCGCCAGCGGGCGCGCGATCTGCTCACCCGCCTGCTGCGCCGCGACCAATCCAACGCAGATTACTGGCTGTGGATGAGCGCGGTCGTCGAATCGCGCAAAGAGCGCATCTACTGCCTCAAAGAAGTGCTCAAACGCGACCCCGCCAATCAAGCCGCGCGGCGCGGTTTGACACTCATGGGCGTCCTGCCGCCCGACCCGGCGCTGATTGTTTCACCCCGCCTGCAGCGCCGCCAGTGGCAGGTGAAGATCGAAAAACCCGTCGTCCAGCGTCCCCCCGTTTCCTGGAAACAACTCATCCTTTACGGTCTGGCTGCCCTGACCGTCATCGCCATCTTTGTCGCGCTGATCCTCGCACCGCAATTGCTGCGCCAGCGTGAGGTCAGTCAGCGTCCCACCATTTCTTTCCGCCCGGTGGTTGCCGAAACCAGCGCGCCAACCGCAGCAGCGGCCACCCTCACCCCCACCCTGCTGTTACCCACCCCGCCGTGGGAGGGTTTGCAGGCCACCTACACCCCCACCCCCGCTTATGTCAGCACCCCTCACGCCATCATCGAGGCCTACGCTATTGGCCTGCGCGCTTTCGAGCGCGGCGATTGGGCGCGGGCAGTGGAATACTTCCAGCAGGCGGTTGAAACCGACCCCGACTCGCCGGATTTATACTACTGGCTGGGCGAAGCCCACCGGCGCAGCGGGCAAATCGCCGCCGCGGTGGATGCCTACAATCAGGCCATCCGCACCAGCCCCACCTTTGCCCCCGCTTTTCTGGGGCGGGCGCGCGCCGCGCTGGCCGCCAGCACCCCCAACCCAGCCGAAGCCCGCAAAGACCTGCAAACCGCCCTCAGCCTCGACCCCAATCTGGCCGAGGCCTATCTGGAACTGGCCCTGCTGGATTTGAGCGAGGAACGTTATCCGGCGGCGCTGGAAAACCTGCAAACCGCCGCCGGCCTGCTGCCGCAGTCTCCGCTCGTCTATCTCTACCGCGCCCGCATCCTGCTGGCGCAGGGCGATGCCGAAGCAGCGCTGGCCGATGCCCGCCTTGCCAGTCAACTGGATGTGACTCTGCTGCCGGCTTACCTGACTCTGGGCGAAGCATTGCAGGCAAACGGTTTCTTCGTCGAATCGCTTGAACCGCTGGAAATTTACGAACGCTTTTCCCGCCCGCCCGAGCCGCGCGTTTATGCCCTGCTGGGCAAGGCCTATCTGCAAAGCGGAGAGGAAGAAAAAGCCCTGCAGGTGTTCGATGAAGCCCTGCGCCTCGACCGGCTCAACTTCGAGGTGGTCATGGAGCGCGGTCAACTGTACTTCAACCGCGGCGATGCGCAGGCCGCCCTCAGTGATTTCAACCGCGCGCTGACCATCCGCCCCAATTCCTTCGAGGCCGCCTTGTGGCGCAGCCGCGCCCTGCTGGAAATGGAAGCCTACGGCGATGCCTACATTCAACTCAACAAGATTGAAGGCGATGCCGACAGCGATGAACGCAAGGCGCAGGTGTACTACTGGCGCGCCATTTCGCTGGAGCCGCTCAACGTGCGCGCTGCCATCAATGAGTGGCAGCGTTTGCTGGAACTGGGTGAAGAAGTGGTACCGCCCGAATGGCTGGAACAGGCGCGCCGCCAGTTGAGTGTGCTGGTCACTCCCACCGATACACCCCCGCCCACCCGCA
>JBFMBX010000009.1:0-121626 GCA_040754815.1 Chloroflexota bacterium | reverse complement strand
GCGCGGGCGATTTCTGGCCGTGGCGGGGAGGGCGGGATGCGAATAACACCCCCTTGTGGGGGCGCGCGGTCGAAGGGTTCAGGCTGGCGGGGAGGGCGGGATGCGAATAACACCCCCTTGTGGGGGCGCGCGGTCGAAGGGTTCAGGCTGGCGGGGAGGGCGGGATTCGAACCCGCGGTCGAGGTTTAAAGCCCCGACAACCGCTTAGCAGGCGGCCCCATTCGACCACTCTGGCACCTCCCCAAGTTGTTAAAGCGAGATGGAAATCTCTGGCGGAGGGAGAGGGATTCGAACCCACGGTGGGTTGCCCCACACCTGTTTTCAAGACAGGCGCCTTAAACCACTCGGCCATCCCTCCGAATTGGAGGTCGTCCCTCCAGCAGGCTTCATTTTATCATAAACCCTCTGCCCTGTACAAGAAATTGATACTCCCCAATCAGACCGCCGGTAGAATGGGGTAAGTGATGCCGCCCTGCGGGAAGATCAACACCCGCGCCTGTTGGGGAAACCGGCTTTCGGCCAGACGGATGGCCTGATGGATCGACTCCACAAAGGTGACAAAGGGGAGGCGTTCGTGAATTTCGGCAGGGATGGTCGGTGCATACATCAACAGCGTGCCGCTGCGCATAGCCTGCAAGGCAAAGTAAAGGAAGAATTTGTCTTCTTCCCCCATGCCTTTCAACTTCAAGCGCGGGACGAGCGGCAGCAGCACCGGCGCAAGCGCGCGCAGCGCATTTTTACCCAGTGGCAGTTTACGGTTAGCCAGACCGAATACGCCCAGACCTTCTTCCGCCCGCACGGCGGTGATCATCACCCCGCCGGCTTGAAGGGCACGGATGGTGTTGGCCAGTGCTTTGACTCCCTGCCGCAAGTCCTGATCCATCGGGTAGGAGGCAGTGATGACTACTTCGGCCCGCGTGGGAACTGGCACGCCGTAAATCGAGGCGCTGGCCTGTGCGCCCTCACGGTGCGCGGCAATCGGATCGCCGCACACCACGCGGATGGTTTGTAACTGGCTGTTCAGAACCGCGTTGATGATGAACACCGGCACTTTGATCATGCGCGCGGCTTCTTCCAGATCCAACCGCATGGGATTTTGCTCGATGGGCTGGCCGACCATGTTGAAAGTATCCGGCCGGCAGTTCAGTGCGTGGTTGTGGGCAATGGTCTCACGGCTGGCCAGACCGGGGATGAGGTTTTTGTAGCCGCCGCCAAAGCTGGCAATGATGTGCGGCTCGATACAGCCGATTGAAATAATGAGATCGGCTTCGGCGAGATGGCGGTTGACCTTTACCGGCGTTCCCCGTGTGGTTGTGCCCAGAAAGACAAGTTCGGCGGGGTTGTCGCATTCATGTTGCACCAGTTTCATGCTGGCGAGATAGCCGTTTCCCAGCCGGGTGTTGACCTCTTCCCATGACATGGGGCGGTGAACTCCCAGCGCCGGCAGGACGGTGATACCGGTGAGATCAACCCCTGCGGCGGTCAATTCTTCGATCACGGCGGGTAAAATGCGGGCAACGGGTGTTGGCCGGCTGCCATCGTCAATTACCAGCGCAATGCGTTGTTTGCCGGTTGCCAGCTCTCTGAGGCGCGCCGTTCCGACCGGCTCTTGAAGGCGGCGGGCGGTTTCTTCGGTTGGATCAACCGGCGGCACATTTCCGGCAGGGCTGTAGCTTCCCAACACCTGCCATTGAGCAGGTAAATCAAGGGTGAGGCTTGTGTTGCCCCACGGTAGAGAATATCTGTTGTTCATGGTTTTAAACTCACGCTTGAGGAGGAGCGGCGGGAGGCAGATGGCCGGCGCGGGTATTTTCTTCGATGGCTAACAAGAGATAAATCAATTCACCAAAGCCATACAGGAATAAACCGCTGATCAGGCCGACAATCAGAAAATACAGGCTGGATAAAAATCCGAATCTCATAAATCCCATATCGCGGGGTCTGACGGCAAAGGAAACCAGGCCTGCCACCGCCGCAATGATGCTGATTATGGCGATGATGACGGCCAGAATTTTGAAGAGAGTGGCGATAATTCGCAGGGATTGAAATTTCTTTGGCATGGGAACCTCCAGATCTTTGGACTTTTATATAAATCTAAATATACTTCAAAATAAAGTAATGGGGGTATCTGGAATTGCCCGCTTGATGAGCCGATCTCTCACCGCCTTACAAAAAAGAAAACCCACCCCGCAGACGTAACGAATCGGTTACGATAGTGTTTGATTCATTGCACGTCCAAACTCATTCCAGCAGAGTGGGAACTCACACCGGGGCAGTAATAACAGACTGCCAGATGTGACCAACGGTGTGACCCTGATCTACCCTGAGGGGGATGTGACAAACAAAAATGGAAAGTACAATCTCTTCATCTTGAGCAAGCGTTTCTTTTTCCCAAATTTGCAATCATTTCCTGAGGTAATTTCATGCTTTCAGACAAACTAATGTACTGGGCATCCCGCCCGGTGGTGCGGACGTATACCGGCACCATGTTGAAAATGGATGTTTTCAAGCACCACCCTTTACCGGCAGGTGCCAAAATCATCGCAGCCAATCACCCGGCCACAACCGATCCGTTCTATGTCGCTTCAATGGTCGGACATCAGTCGTTCATTTTGATCAACGAATTGCTGTTTCAGGTGCCCGTTCTGGGTGAATACCTGCGCCGTTCCGGCCATATTCCGGTGGCTGCCGGTCAGGGCCAGCAGGCTATTGACACGGCGTTGCAGCGGCTTGCGGAAGGCAAGACGATCATCATTTTCCCCGAAGGTGCGCTCAGCCCGCTGGGGGGTGGCTTCGAAAAGCCGCGTACCGGTGTTGCGCGGTTGGCCCTTGCCAGCGGCGCTCCGGTCATTCCGGTGGGGGTGCATTTACAATGGGAGCGGGTGCATACCATCCGTTCTACTGTGCGCGGCCGGGTTGAATACGGGCGCTGGTATGTCCGCGGGCCGTATAACCTGACGGTGGGCAGACCGCTCTATTTTCACGGCGATGTAGAAAACCGTCCGCTGGTGCGTTCGGTTGCCGAAACCGTCATGCACCACATCATCGAACTGGCGCGCGAAAGTGAAATGCGTATGGACCATTCCTACAGACCGCTCACCAGTCTGCCGGAATCGTTGTAAAAATAATTCAGCGGCTGACCAGCGTCAAGAAAACAAGCCTTGCGGAGCGGATGAGATCCGATGTTTATAGATTGGAAAAAAAACCAAAAAGGGAACGCTTGACGGGTTGAGATAATCGGATACAATATAAGCAGAAAACGGGGCGGTGGCGGAACAGGCAGACGCAGCGGACTTAAAATCCGCCGGTGGTGACACCTTGTGGGTTCAAGTCCCACCCGCCCTACCAGAAAAAGCGTTGTAATCACCTGCACCAAAGAAGGGTGCGGGTTTGTTTATTTCAGGCGGCCGGTCAACAGTGCTCATTCTGCCAGCGGCAGTTGCTCTTCTTTCTTCAATTCTTCCAGCAGGCGGGCGATGATTTCTTTGCGTTTACGCAGCATCATCTTGTACATCATATTATCTGCCGCAATCAACTGCATACGCACATCATCGAGGCTGGCTTCCAGTACCTGAATAAGCATATCCTGTTCTTCGCGCGTCAGTTCAAGGCAGAACATGGCATCCTCCTTTGAAGAAAACAGAGCCGCTCGCGGGTGGAAACGGCTCTGTCAGGAAACGACAGGGCAAAGAGCCTCTGAGATGGATGCTTCCGTGTTTATTTTTCCATACTTATTGTACGCCGCCGATGGGGCCTTTTCAAGCAGGAATCCCCCTCACACCGAACGGAAAAGGGGTGGATGCCGATGGGGTGATGAAATGGAGATTCGGACAGAATTCTTCTTGCAGGCCGAGCAGGTTCACAGATTGTAGCGGTAGAGGTTGGTGTGGCGTAATTCAAATCCCACCCGCTGATAGAGGCGGTTCGCGGCTTCGCGGCTGGGGCGGCTGGTCAGGTCAACCGTTTTGGCGCCTAACTCACGGGCGCGTTCCAGGGCCGCGCGGGTGAGCGCCTCGCCAATGCCCTTACCGCGTGCGTTTTCATCCACCACCACATCCTCAATCCACGAACGCACACCGGTGGGGATGCGAAAAGTGACCAGAGTCAATGTGCCGACAATTTTGCCGCCCTGCTCCGGATCGCGGGCGATGAACAGGGATTCGTTATCGGCAATTTCCTGAATTTGCTGGAGAGTTGGAATTTCGGCTGAAGTACTCAGTTGAGGAATAAGGTGCTGGAAGGCTTCGACAATCTCCTCGGTAACTTGCGTAACAAGAGATATTTCCATACGGTAGTCCTCGTTCATTTGTTGGGGATTTGGATTGCAAGGCAATTTTACCCGATTTTGAGGGTGGTGTTTTTCTTTCAGACAAGTTGGGAATATAATGGGGGGTTGAAATATCATTGGAAAGGCAGAAGTTTATGGAAGACCTGCTCACACCCATCTTTCAAGCCATTCTGGAAGGCAATCAGTCTGCTGCCCGTGATGCAGTTCAGCGCGCGCTGGCGGAGAATTTGGAAGCGGAAGTCATCCTAAAACAAGCCATGATGCCGGCCATGCAGGAAGTTGGGCGGTTGTTTGAAGAGGGGGAGTATTTTGTGCCGGAAATGCTGGTGGCGGCCCGCGCCATGCAGGCGGGCATGAATCTGCTCAAACCCCGTCTGGTGCAGGCCGATGTCGCTTCTGCCGGTAAAGTGGTGGCGGGAACCGTAAAAGGCGATTTGCACGATATCGGTAAAAATCTGGTGTGCATGATGCTGGAAGGGGCGGCCTTTGAAATCATTGATCTTGGCACAGATGTCCCGCCGGAACGTTTTGTGGAAGCCGTTCAAACCAGCGGGGCTCAACTGGTGGCGCTTTCGGCCCTGCTCACCACCACCATGCCGAACATGAAACAGACCATCGAGGCCTTACAGCAGGCCGGCCTGCGCCAACAGGTCAAGGTCATGGTGGGCGGAGCGCCGGTTACCGAGATTTTTGCCCGTCAGATTGGCGCGGATGGTTACGCACCAGACGCCAGCCGTGCTGTGGCGCTGGCGAAATCGTTGGTGGGCGTGTAAAAAACGGCTTTGATTCACCCTGTAAAACGCCAGCGCGTTGCAGAGGTTGGAAAACTGGACTCCCGCCACGCCAGTGCCTTGTACGGTTTGGCGGCAAAGAAAATCATCTCATCGGTCAGTTCGCTGTCTTGAGAGAAGACGCCGTATTTCTCACTGTAAGCCTTGAGGACACGCTTGAGCAGTTGGGAATCCGCTACCTGTTCGGCGCGGCATTCGAGAATGACCACATCATCGCCGCTTTCGAGATGAACAACCAGTTCCGGCCTGCGCCTCAGGTTACGGCCTTTGATCGAATGGAGATCGGTGCCAAAGTAAAAGCAATCATCCAGCCATATTCCCCATACCGGCATCACATGCGGACGCCCATCCGCCCGCGTGGTGCACACCCAGTAATTACGGCTGGCAATCAGCCGGTTTTGAACCCAGTGCCAATCGAGCACCCCTTCCGTGTTTTTTGAAAGGCCGTAGCTTTCGGGCATGTGCGGACGGTCAACGTTAGATTGTGAAGCATTCTTCATGGGTTTTCCTTATTTCAATTCACCAATTATCACTAAAATCAAGCCAAGGGGTTAATTGTTTGAACAAAAGGCATTGTAACCGTAATCAAAGTAAAATAGAGGAAAGAGGTGCGACTATGAATGATGGAACGCCGATGGGACAGGCATGGATGACATGGCGGGGGCTGCAGGCGGAAGATGAGCCTCTCTTGCGGGATTTAGACCGCGCCTGTAAGACCGCCGATGGCGAGGAATGGGTCAGCGATCTGGTTGGAGATGCACTGACGGCGATGAAGGTGCACGAGGATAATACCTTTTGCGCCGTGGGGGAAGACCGCATCATGGCGGTTGGCTGGATTGAACTGCTGCCTTCGGCGGATAATGAACAACGGGTGTTGCTGGGCGGCCGGGTACATCCGCTCTACCGCAGGCGGGGACTGGGAAGTTTGCTGCTGGAATGGCTGGAAAACCGCGCCAATCTGGTCAGCGGTTATCACCGTATGCGGCGGTTGATCATTCGTAACGAAGCCCTGACAGCAGACGCACATTCAATCTATGTTCAAGCCGGTTTCACGCCAATCTTTGCCGAAAACATGATGGTTTGTTCGCTGGAGCAGACCCTGCCCGTGGATCGGCTGCCTGAATCATACCGTCTGGTGAACTGGACGGAAGAGACGGTTCCATTGTTTTACCGGGCTTATTGTGATGCTTTTTATGACCGCGCGGCTTCTTTTGACCCGCTGGAAAAATGGGCGGGGGAATATGAGGAGGACGATGATTTTCTGCCTCAGTTATCGTGGCTGGCGCTTGATGGGGAGGAACGACCGGTAGCGTTTGTAACGGCGGGGAAGATGGGGGAGATGGCGTGGATCAGTCAGACGGGGGTCATTCCCGAATTGCGCGGGCAGGGTGTGGCCTTTGGACTGCTGGTGCATACCTTGAGGAATTTCAGACTGCATGGATTTCAAGAGGTTGGCTTGCATGTCAATGTCAACAATCCGGCTGCCATCCGCCGGTTTTATGAATTGGGTTTCCGCCGCCGGTTGACACGAGCGCGTTATGAGAAAACAGTTCTTTAAAATAAAAACCCCCGCTTCAAGCGGGGGTTTTCTGACGGGTTCAGTTCTAGTGGCTGGCTTCGAATTCCCGCATGCAGTCCACCAGTGCCTGCACACTTTCCAGAGGCAGGGCATTGTAAAGCGAAGCGCGGAAGCCGCCCACCGAACGATGGCCTTTGATGCCAACCATGCCTTTGCTTTTGGCAAATTCGGCAAACTCATTTTCCAGATGTTCATAACCCGGCGCCATGACAAAGCAGACGTTCATGCGTGAGCGGTCTTCTTTGGCCACGGTGCCAACGAATAACTTGTTGCGGTCAATTTCGTTGTAGAGCAATTCGGCTTTGGCTTTATTGCGCCGTTCCATCTCGGCAACCCCGCCTTGTTCCTTCATCCAGCGCAGGGTGAGCAGTGCCGAATAAATGATAACTACCGGTGGTGTGTTGTAAAGCGAGTTGTTCTTGATATGAGTGCGGTAGTCCACCATGGTTGGCAGCGGACGGCTGACTTTGCCCAAAATGTCTTCGCGGACGATCACAAAAGTCAAACCGGCAGGGGCCAGATTCTTTTGCGCGCCGCCGTAGATCAAAGCGTATTTGGAAACATCAATCGGCCGCGAGAAAATATCGGATGACATATCCGCCACCAACGGCACGGGAGAGTCGAGGTCGGTGAGTAGTTCGGTACCGTAGATGGTATTGTTGGTAGTGATGTGGAAATAATCGGCATCCGCGGGAATGGTGAAATTTTTTGGAATGTAGGTGAAATTTTTATCTGCCGATGAGGCGACAATTTCCACCGGCCCGAAAAGCTTGGCCTCTTTGGCGGCTCTTTCTGCCCAATGGCCGGTGATCAGATAGGCTGCTTTTTTCTCCAGCAGGTTGTAGGGGACATGGAAAAACTGCGTACTGGCGCCGCCCCCCACGAAGATGACCGCATAACCTTCGGGGATGTTGAGCAGTTCCTTGAATAATGCAACGCATTCGTTGACGACGGCTTCAAACTCTTTGCTTCGGTGGGAAATTTCCAAAATGGAAAGACCGGTGCCGGCAAAGTCATGAATGGCTTTGGCGGTTTCTTCAATGGTGTATTGTGGGAGAATTGAGGGTCCGGGATTGAAGTTGTGTTTTTTCATTCGCTCCGTCCTTGTGGGTGATTGGAAACTGGTCTGCCGGAAATGCGGCAGAAGGATTTGACCAATCTTGATTATAGGATGAATCGAACCAAAAGGGATAGTGAAAGAAATCCCGACTTCTGCCTTCTTTAATCAGATGTCAGACAATATGATTGAAAACGGGGATTTAAGTTGGACAATGTCCGACAAGGGGTTAAATTAATTCATTCGAAATAGTTAATTTTCCACTAATCCGATGAAATTAATTGACTTTGAATATTTGAATTGGTATCATTTAATAAACCCATTCAGATGCAAATAGTTACGATATTTTTGTTCAATAACTTGCCTGCCGAATGGATAACCACAATCTTCTACCCTAGCAAGTCAGGAGGCAACAGTGCAACCATCTCCCTCTGCCGGTGAGCGTTTTTGGGGGGCAATGAAGAATGAGAAACCATTACAGGTGGTGGGAGTGATGAATGCCTATGCCGCACTACTGGCAGAGCGGGCCGGCTTTCGGGCGATTTACCTTTCCGGCGGGGGTGTTGCCGCGGCTTCGCTGGGTGTGCCGGATTTGGGAATTACGACCTTAGAGGATGTGTTGATTGATGCACGCCGGATCACGGATGCCTGTTCGCTGCCACTACTGGTGGATGTGGATACCGGTTTTGGCGGCGCTTTCAACATTGCCCGTACCGTGCGGTCGCTGATCAAAGCAGGAGCGGCAGCCATGCACATGGAAGATCAGGTGCAGGCCAAACGTTGCGGACACCGCCCCGGCAAAGCACTTGTGCCGCCGGAAGAAATGGTTGACCGGATCAAAGCGGCGGTGGATGCGCGCAGCGATCCTGCGTTCATCATCATGGCGCGCACCGATGCGCTGGCGGTGGAGGGGCTGGACATGGCCCTGGAGCGCAGCCGCCGGTATGTGGAAGCCGGCGCGGATATGATTTTTGCCGAAGCGGTGACCGATCTTGAAATTTACCGCCAGTTCAAACAGGCGGCGGGGGTGCCGATTCTGGCGAACATCACCGAATTTGGTAAGACCCCCCTTTTTACCACCCAACAACTGGTTGAGGTGGGGGTGGATTTGGTGCTGTACCCGCTCTCCGCCTTCCGGGCGATGAGTGCGGCTGCGGTGCAAGTGTATCAAACTATCCGGCGGGAGGGCACTCAACAGGCGGTTCTTGGATTGATGCAAACGCGGGCGGAATTATACGAAGTGCTCAACTACTACGCTTACGAGCAGAAATTGGATCAATTGTTTTCAAAGGAGAGGAGAGACAATGAGTGATCAGGTGCTGGAGAAGAGAGAAGCAAAGAAGAAATCCGTGGCGCTTTCCGGTGTGCCGGCTGGCAATACCGCCATTTGCACCGTGGGTACACTGGGTCATGACCTGCGTTACCGCGGCTATGACATCAATGATCTGGCGGAGTATTCCACCTTTGAGGAAGTAGCCTACCTGCTGATTTACGAAAAGCTGCCCGTAGCCAATGAGTTTGACCGCTACCGCCGCCGGCTCAAAACACTTCGCGGCCTGCCCGCACCGGTTAAGGCGGTTTTAGAGCAGATTCCGGCGGCGGCACACCCCATGGATGTGCTGCGTACGGGTTGTTCGGTTTTGGGCGCCACGCTGCCGGAACGGGAGGATCATCCCGTAGAGGGAGCGCGACATATCGCCGACCGCCTGCTGGCGGTTTTCCCCTCCATGTTGACCTACTGGTTCCACTATTCTCATCATGGACGAAGGATTGAGGTGGAAACGGATGACGATACCATAGCCGGTCACTTTTTGCACCTTCTGCATGGGCGCAAACCCAGCGAATTGCACGAGCGCGCGCTGGATATTTCGCTCATCCTTTATGCCGAGCACGAATTCAACGCTTCGACCTTTACTGCGCGGGTGATTGCCGGCACCGGTGCGGATATTTATTCGGCAATTACCGGTGCGATTGGCGCTTTGAAAGGCTTTAAGCACGGCGGCGCAAACGAAGGCGCCATGGAAATCATCGAACGGTATAAATCACCCGAAGAGGCTGCCGAAGATGTGCGCCGCATTCTGGAAAACAAGGGCATTATCCTCGGTTTTGGACATCCGGTATATACCATATCGGATCCGCGTGCCAAAATCCTCAAAGGTCTTTCCTGCTCGCTTTGTAAGGATTTTGGTGATGAAACCATGTGCGATATTGCCGAAAAGATTGAAGATGTGATGTGGGAACAGAAACGCATGTTCCCCAATCTCGACTGGTACAGCGCGGTGGTTTACCACATGCTGGGTATCCCCACCTTCATGTTTACACCGCTTTTTGTGATGGCAAGAACGGCGGGCTGGGCGGCTCATGTTATCGAACAGCGGCAAGACGGCAAGATCATCCGTCCATCAGCCAATTACATTGGCCCAGAACCGCGCGAGTATGTGCCGATTGAAAAACGCATCTAAGCGGAAATAACTCATGAGTGAAACGGTAAGTAACGTCCGTCCCCAGCCGGATGAGGTGCTGGTTCAAATTGCCGATTATGCCTTGAATACGCCCATTTCCAGCGCCGAGGCATACGAAACGGCCCGTCTTTGTCTGATGGATACGCTGGGCTGCGGTTTTGAAGCGCTCTCTTACCCTGCCTGCACCAAACTGCTCGGCCCAATCGTGCCGGGCACCATCGTACCCCATGGGGCGCGCGTACCGGGCACACCATTCGTGCTTGACCCGGTTACCGCCGCCTTCAATATCGGCGCAATGATCCGCTGGCTGGATTATAACGATACATGGCTGGCGGCGGAGTGGGGGCATC
Source organism: Chloroflexota bacterium (assembly GCA_040754815.1). Classification (GTDB taxonomy): domain Bacteria; phylum Chloroflexota; class Anaerolineae; order Anaerolineales; family Anaerolineaceae; genus Bellilinea. Next base: position 111,099 of record JBFMBX010000009.1, on the reverse strand, counting down.
CATCGGATAATCTGGGCGGTATTCTGGCCACGGCCGATTGGCTTTCGCGCACGGCGGTGGCAAACGGTAAAAAGCCTTTGACCATGCGGGATGTGTTGACGGCAATGATCAAAGCCCATGAAATTCAAGGGGTGCTGGCACTGGAAAACAGTTTTAACCGCGTGGGGCTGGATCATGTAATTCTGGTCAAGGTTGCCAGCACAGCGGTGGTTACGGCAATGCTGGGCGGCACAATGGATGAGATCATTAACGCGCTCTCCAATGCTTTCATTGACGGCCATCCTCTGCGCACTTACCGGCACGCACCCAATACGGGTTCGCGGAAGTCCTGGGCGGCGGGAGATGCCACCAGCCGGGCAGTGCGTCTGGCGTTGATGGCGATCAAAGGTGAAATGGGCTATCCTTCCGCGCTGACAGCGAAGACATGGGGTTTTTACGATGTGCTGTTCCGTGGACAGACTTTCAGGTTGCCTCAGCCGTTCGGATCCTATGTGATGGAGAATGTGCTTTTCAAAATCTCGTTTCCGGCTGAATTTCACGCCCAGACGGCGGTTGAAGCGGCGTTTCAACTGCACCCGCTGGTGAGCGGAAGGCTGGAAGAGATCGAAAAGGTGGTTATCACCACTCACGAATCGGCCATCCGCATCATTGATAAGCGCGGGCCGCTTTACAACCCGGCCGACCGCGATCATTGTATTCAATATATGACGGCGGTGGGGCTGATTTTTGGGGAATTAACCGCCCGTCACTACGAGGATGAAGTGGCAGCCGACCCGCGAATTGATACTTTGCGTGAGAAGATGGAAGTGGTGGAGAATCCTCAATTCAGCAGGGATTATCTTGACCCGGCCAAACGTTCGATTGCCAATGCCGTACAAGTTTTCTTTCGGGATGGTACTCGCACCGAACAGGTGGTGGTGGAATATCCCATTGGCCACCGCCGGCGCAGAGCAGAGGGTGTGCCGTTGTTGATTGAGAAGTTCAAGACCAATCTGGCGCGGCGTTTTCCTCCAAAGCAGGCCGGTCAGATTCTGGCGGTTTGTCAGGATGCTGAACGATTATCCTCTATGCCGGTGAATGAATTTATGGACTTGCTGGTTATTTAAGGTTTGGCTTGACCAAAGCGGGGTTGTTGAGTAAAATCACCGTTACACAGTAAGGCGACGTGGCCAAGTGGTAAGGCAAGGGTCTGCAAAACCCTGATCACGGGTTCAAATCCCGTCGTCGCCTCAAGTTTTTGACGGGTTCAAATCCCCGGAAGGGGGCGGTGTCCCGTCGGGCGCCTCTTCAAGGGAAAAATCCCTTTCCAAAGGGATTTTTTCACAATTTTCAAGTAAAATCATTACCGATTCCATGGATGCTCAACTGGGCGAAATTATCCTTCTTTCTTTGCGTGTTTCCGCAACGGCGTTGTTTTTCAGTTCCCTGTGTGGAATTCCGGCAGGGATTTTGCTTGGACTGAACCGCTTTCCGGGTAAACGGCTGGTCATCATTCTTATTTACACAGGCATGGGTTTTCCACCGGTGGTGATCGGGTTGCTGGTCTATTTTTTGCTTTCTCAACAAAGCCCGCTCTCGGCGTTACCTTTTCTACCCGCTCTCTTCACACCCGAAGCCATGATTCTGGCGCAGATCATCCTCGCTTTCCCGCTGGTGGCGGGCTTTACCATGACCGCCGTGCAGGCGGTTGACCCTGCCTTGCGTTTACAGGTGATGGCATTGGGGGCTACGCGCGCGCAAGCGGCGCTTGCTGTGCTGCGACAGGCCAAAAACGGTGTGATTGCTGCAATTGTGGCGGGCTTTGGGGGGATTATCTCCGAAGTTGGCGCAGTGATGATGGTGGGCGGTAACATTGAAGGGCGTACTCGTGTTCTGACCACTGCCATCATCCTCGAAACACGGCAGGGTAATTTCCAGACTGCGCTGGCACTCGGTCTGGTTTTGTTGGGCATTGCTTTTGTGATCAATGCACTTCTCTTTGTCCTGCAAGAACGCTGGCAGGATGCCTGAGTTCCCCATGAAAATACTGTATCACATTGATCAACTTCGGCAAATCTATCAGGGCCGCACTGTTCTGGATGTGACCGAATTGAGCATTCGGCAAGGCGAGATTCTGGCAGTGGTGGGGCCCAGCGGAGCGGGGAAAAGCACCCTTCTGCGCCTGCTGGCGTTTCTGGAACCTCCCACAGAGGGAAAGATTGTTTTCAAGGATCATGAATTTACTTCGCTGATCTCTGAAATGCCACTGGCTTTGCGGCGAAGAGTAACCCTCGTTTTCCAGCGTCCCCTGCTGATTAATACAAGCGTTCGCGCCAATGTTGCTTATGGATTGCGCCTGCGCGGTGAACGCGATCATTCTTTCCGGGTGGAACAAGCCCTGCGTGAAGTGGGTATGGAGAAAATGGCAAACGTGCGCTCCCGCACGCTTTCCGGCGGAGAAATTCAACGCACGGCGCTGGCTCGTGCCATTGTCCTTCAACCTGAGGTGCTTTTGCTGGATGAGCCGACTGCCAACCTTGACCCTTACAACGTACGTTTGATTGAAGATCTCATCCAGCGTCTTAACCTTCAACACGGTATGACGATTGTCCTGGTGACCCACAACATCTTTCAGGCGCGCCGTTTGGCGCACCGCACTGCGTTATTGCTGGATGGTAAGCTCGTCGAAGTTGCCGAAACCGGCCGCTTCTTTGAAAACCCGACAGATTCGCGCACGCGCGCGTTTATTCAGGGAGAATGGGTATGTTGAAACGGCTACTGGCATTCATCCTCACTTTCATCATCCTGAACGCCTGTCAGACATCGCCGGAAACGCCTCACCTGCGCCTTGCCACCACCACCTCAACGCAGGACTCGGGTCTGCTGGATATGCTGATACCCGCCTTCGAGAAAGAACATCCCGTTAAAGTAGATGTGATTGCCGTTGGTACGGGACAGGCCCTCAAATTGGGCGAGGACGGCAACGCGGATGTTCTGCTGGTTCACGACCGCGCCCGCGAGGATGCCTTCATGGCGGCCGGGTATGGTATCCGCCGGGAAGAGGTCATGTACAATGACTTTATTCTGGTTGGCCCTGCCGAAGACCCCGCCGGAGTGCGTCAATCGGCTTCGGTTGTTGAGGCTTTTCAACGGATTGCTCAGCGAAAAGCACCGTTCATCTCCCGTGGTGATTCTTCCGGCACCCATGCGCGGGAGTTAAGCTTATGGAAGCAAGCCGGCCTTGACCCGCAGGGTGAAGACTGGTACTTTTCTGCCGGGCAGGGCATGGGTGAAGTGCTCACTCTGGCTGGCGAAAAGAGTGCCTATACCCTTAGCGACCGGGCTACTTTCCTGCGCCGCCAGCAAAACGGACTGAAACTGGTTATCCTGCGGGAGAAAGATGATGGGCTGCTTAACCCCTACGGCGTGATTGTGGTCAGCCCCACACGCGCTTCCAATCTTCAGGTAGAATGGGCAGAAAAATTTGCGGACTGGATCATCTCCGTTCCCGTCCAGCAAATGATTGCACAATTTGGTGTGGAGGAATTCGGGCAACCGCTCTTCTTCCCCAATTCGCGGCTTTGGCGGGAGCAGAATCAACCCTGAGAGTGAGGTTCTTTCGCCTGTAAACGAGCCCTGAATTTTTTCCGGGGGACTTTCGATATCGGTTTGCAGCCTGTTGCTATTTGCCCATGATCTGGCAGCGGTAATTTTCAACCTGCATGCCTGAGTTTGGGATTAAACCCTCCGGGTTGCATCATAATAAAAAAGGGGCTATTCCCCGAAGAAGAGGAATAGCCCCGCTTGCATTACGGTTATTTACTCATAGCGCAGCGCTTCCACAACATCCAGCCGGGTAGCCTGACGGGCAGGAATGATGGCCGCCAGCGCGCCAAAGAGAAGGCCAATGGCAATGGCGGTCAGAATGCCCGAACCGGGGAAGAGATAATCCATCGGGTAGCCCATGGCTTCAAAGGCTTTGGTGGCCATGTAACCCATATACAATCCCGCCAGAATGCCAAAGGCTGTGCCGATGGCGGAAAGGATGAGCGCCTCGGAGAGAATCATGCGGCGTACCTGCCGGCGGATGGCCCCCACCGCTCGCAGCATTCCGATTTCGCGGGTGCGCTCGATGACGCCGATTGCCAGTGTGTTCACCATGGCAATCAGCGAGGGAATGGCGAGGAAGGCTGCCATGACATACATGCCGAGGAAGACGGCATCGAACATCCGGGCGTTTTGTTCTACATATTCTTTGCCGTTGACCAGCTTGAACTGCGGGTACTTTTTCAAGACGGCGGCAAAGGCACTCTCTACCGCCTTTCTATCTGCGTCCGGCGCAACATTGATCTGGAAAAAGACATCCTCGCGGCGGTCAAAATCCTCCTCGATAAAACGTTGGGAAATATACGCGGTGGTAGTTTTGGCGTTCAGATAATCGGTGGCAAGGGCAACCACGCGGTACACTTTCTTGCCCGTTGGTGTGAGCAGTTCCACCTCATCGCCGGGTTGTAAACCCGCCGCAGCTGCCAGCACGCCGTTGATGATCATGGCGCGTTCGTTTTCCAAAGCACGATATGCCGCCTCGGGCTCGCCTTTCGTGAAGGTGAGCAAATCCAGCTGACGGTAGGATTGCGGATCCACTCCTAATACACCTACGGCAATTTCTTTAATTTGAGAGGCGGAAAAGCGCAAGGTGCTTACCAGCGTCACTCCCGGTACCTGACGCAGTTCTTCGGCCAATTGCGGGGCGGCACCGGTGTTTGAGCCCCACACGGCCAGTGTTGGCGGCATAATCAGGTAATCGCTCCCCAAACTTTTTTCCATTACCTGAATGAAGGTTAACGCCACCGAAGAAAGCACTGCTGCCAGCATCACCACTACCGCCAGTGCAATCATGGTTGTTGATGCGGTGATGGTAGCCCGCCCCGGTTGACGGCTCAGGTTGCCTTCCGCGAGATGCGCTGTGCCATCACGGGCAAAGATCAACGTGAGCAGATTGGCAAAAAGCACGGCAATGGGGTTGACCAGTGCCGGCGCCATCAGGATGATGGCACCTACGAAGAGCATGGCACCAAGGCTGATCAACGAGATCGAGCCGGTGAAGAGGATGCCCACCGCCACGGTTAACAAAACCACACCCGCCCAGAAGGAAATGCCCGCCACGCGTTTGAAAGTGACCGTTCCCATCGAGGGTCGCAAGGCTTCCAGCGGCGTGATGCGCGTTGCCGATTGTGCCGGAATCAAGCCGGACAGGATCGTGATCCCCACCCCCAGAACGATTGAAGTCAGCACCAGCGCGGGAGAAATCTCCGGATTGCCGACGTTCAAATTGAGATATTGCTGCCACAATGGGGTGGTGAGACCGAGGGCAAAGGCGCCGAACAGATAACCAAACACCAGTCCGAGCGCCGTACCGATGATGCCCTGCAACAACCCTTCGGTGAGGATGAGCCAGCGAATGGTGCTGCGGTTGGCGCCCAGCGCGCGTAACATGCCGATATCCCTGCGGCGTTCGGCGATGATGGTGCGAAAGGTGTTGAAGATGATGAAACCACCCATCACCAGGGCCAGGAAACCCATCAGGTTGAAAATGGACTGCGCATTGCGGATATTGGTGAGAATTTCCGAACCGGCCTCCAGAGCACCAATTTTGTAGGTGTTGCCAATGGCGGCCAGTACATTTTGCTGGATTTCGTTACGCCGCGCTTCTTCCATCGAGTCGAGGTTGGCATCCACAACGTTGATTTTGTCCGCCATATTGGTCAACCGTTGCGCTTCGGCAAGCGGCACCAGCACCACTTCATTGCCGGGCAGAATTTGCTCGGGCAAAATACCCACAATGGTTAAATCGCTCAAGCCGATGGCGGTTGGCAGAGTGAGCGTATCGCCCACCTCTACACCGAACTCCCGGGCCAGCGAACGGGTGATGACTGCTGCACTGGTATCACCTTCTTCAAGGAAACGCCCTTCCACGATGTTATACGCGATCATCTGGCGCGCTTCTTGAGGGATGATGCCTTTCAGCATGACCGCGGTGATGCGATCTGGCGTTTGCGGGTCTTTATCGAGATAATCGGCGGGCAGGTTGATTAACCGCTCCAGCGGGCCGGTAGCCACTTCAATGCCATCTACAGCGCGGATTTTCTCCAAAACAACAGGATCGAATGCCTCCCCCGTTTTCTGGGTAATGGTCAAATCCACCTGTGCCGCTGCTGCCATGGCCTGGGTCTGGAAAGTTTTGATGAAGGTTGGCATGAAGGTATTCATACCAAAAATGACCATCACGCCAAAGACAATGGCGAGGGTGGTGAGGGCAGTGCGCAATTTGCGCCCGCCTAGATATCGAAAAGCAAGGGTCAAATACAGGTTCATCCTGCACTCCTTTTTACGAGTAAACCACGGTCAATCGCCAATTTCTTTCATCTTGTCGGCCACCATCTCTGCCTGTTCACCGTTGCGGTGTTCCAGTATGGTTTCGTCCACAACCTTGCCGTCTTTCAGGAAGACGATGCGGTCGGCATAGGCGGCGATGCGGGCATCATGGGTAACCATGAGGATGGTGCGCTGCCAGGTGCTGGAAATCTGTCTCAGCAAACTGGCAATTTCCTCTGAGGCACGCGAATCGAGGTTGCCGGTGGGTTCATCTGCCAGAATAAGCGTTGGATCACTTGCCAGGGCCCGCGCAATCGCAACCCGCTGTTGTTCACCGCCGGAAAGTTCTGATGGACGGTGGGTAAGGCGGTGACTCAAACCTACCTGCTCCAGCCATTGCTGGGCGCGTTTGCGGGCATCTGCGGGGCGCATACCATCCAGAATCATGGGCAGAGCGGCATTTTCCAACGCATTCAACACCGGAATCAGGTTGAAGAACTGGAAGATGAAGCCCATTTTCTTGCGGCGGATGGAAGTGACCTGATCGTCGTTCAATCTGGTGAGATCCTGTCCATCCAGCCAGACGGTGCCGGAAGTGGGACGATCCAGCCCGCCGATGAGGTGGAGCAGGGTGGATTTTCCGCACCCGCTGGGGCCCATCACGGCGACAAATTCGCCCGCTTGAATGGTCAGGTTCACGCCGTCCAGGGCGCGAACAGCGGCAGCGCCTTGCCCGTACACTTTCGTCAGGGCCTGGGTAGAAACGATGGGGTTATTCATTATTCCTCCTTACGGATTTGTGGTGAAATTTCTTGCTTGCTCGGTCTGCCTCTTGGACGGAGTTCCGGTTCCGGAATAGGTTGACGGCGGACTTCGTCCAGGCGGCTTTCGATCATCTCCAACCAACGCAAATCAGCCTCCACGTGCATGATTGCTTGATCCAGCAAGAGAATGTGCGCCAGTGAGGTGTAGGGGTCGAGTTCCATTCTCAGGGCAGTCAGGCGGTGTAATTCCTGAAAAAGGCTGTTGCGCTGCAGGTAAATCAGGCGGCGGGGGTCAGATTGACCAGTTGCCAGTGCCAGCATCAATTTCAGGAAAAATTCATCCCGCTGATGCTCCACTTTGACCGGCGCTTCAAACCAGCGGCGCAGTTCCTCTTCACCGGCAGGGGTGATCGTGTAGCAGCGTTTGGCTGCATCATCGTTTTCCCCTTCTTCTGTCAATTCCTCGGCGATCAGTCCGCTCTCTTTGAGGCGGTTGAGAGTCATATAAACCTGGGCGGGTTTGAGGTCCCATGTTTCTCGCCCCCCTATCACCGCCTGAAAGGCTTGCAATAGCTCATAGCCATACCGGCTGCGCTGATAGAGCAATCCCAAAAGTGCGTTACGAACGGACATAATAAAATACTCAACAGTTTAGTAATTTTACAAAAATATATAACCGATTAGTAATTATGTCAAGGGGTTGGAATGCCGAATGACAATTTTGTAAACGGACGACAAAGGCGTCAGTCCCACGCTGCATTGTCTCCATGCCAGCGGAATAATGGACAGTCCCTTTTGGGTGGGCTATGCGCTTTTATTATTTATGGTCTCAGCATCTCTGCGTGAACAAAAACAGGAAACCTCGTGCTTTGATCGAGATTTCCTGCGATTTGAATCTCCCTATAACTTGCCTCTTTGTTCGTTCTACGAAAAGGGGATGAGCCGGGAGAAATTCCTTCTTGCCGAAATCAAACTGTTCTTTGTCTCATTAATTTGCCGGTGGAATATTCTGATTCAATCTGAACAGATTGTCGGGATCGTATTTTGCTTTAATCCGGCACAAGCGATCCCACGCCCCATTGGGATAGGCGGCCCGGATCTGCGCTTCCCCCTCGTTGCCGAGGAAGTTGACATACACGCCTTTATCATTTTGTTCGATGGCGCTTTTGAATTCGCCCACCCACCCTTCATGCAAGGACTTATCTTCTGGCTTTTGATACAACGCGGCAAGGTTTGCCATGATCTTTGAGCTGCGGTGGGCAAACGCGGTGGATTCTACGGGGATGCGCGCCATGGCACCGCCCAACACGCGAAGTTGAGCCACAGCCATCATTGCAGTCGCAGATTCAAGACGATCCAGAATCGTCTCGGCCACCGAGTGGTCCACACAGTCGAGGAACAGGGTGCGCCCTGCATATAAAGGATGGTAATCCTCTGCTTCGGGTGGGTAGATTTCGGGGTAAGCCAATGGTTTGAGCATATCTGCAAGGGGCTGGCCGAGTTTTCGGAAGGGAGCCAAAACCTCCTTGCCTTTTTCGGGGTTGCCGGCATAAACCATCTCTGCCCAGGCAATGATCTTCCCATGATATTCCGCGGGGAGAAAGGGAAGCGGCGGCGCGGGCATAATATTCAGGATGCCGGATAATTCTTCTGCAGCCGAATCGGCTTCCTCGATGAACGAAGCAATGATATCTGCCGTAGCAGGGAGAATCAACGTTCCGCCGTAAACCTGACCCGCCTCATGCAGACGAAATTTAAATCGAGTGGCAACCCCGAAATTGCCGCCCCCGCCGCGAATTGCCCAGAAGAGGTCGGGGTAATTCGATTCGTCCACAAATAAAATTTTTCCATCGGCGGTTACAACTTCTGCGGCAAGCAAACTGTCAATGGTAAGCCCGTGTTTACGGGTGAGATACCCAACGCCGCCGCCAAGCGTAATGCCGCCGAGTCCTACCGATGCCGTATCCCCAAAACCGGTGGCGAGGCCGTGCGAGGCAGCAGCATGGGTGTATTCACCGGCGGTCAGACCGGTTTCTGCCCAGGCTGTTTTTTGATCAGCGTCAATTTGCAGGTCTTTCATCAACGAAAGGTCAAGCACGATTCCGCCTTCGGTGGTGCTGTGTCCAACACTGCTGTGGCCGCCACTGCGTATGGCCAGTTCCAGGCCGCTTTCGCGAGCAAACAAAATGACTTGGGATACTTCCTGTGGGTTTATTACTCGAACGATGACGGCCGGGTGTCGGTCAATGCCACCGACGAAAACAGTGCGTACCTTGTCGTATTCTACATCGCCGGGGGAGATTGCCCGCCCATTGAATTTTGCCCGGAGTTCAGTAATGAGAGCAGCCGTGTTCCCCTTTGATACTGTGTTCATTTTTTCCATAACTTCGGTTCTCCTTTTCTTCTAAAACACGTAAAACGAAATCCAGATGAACTGGGGTTGAATAAAAAAACAGGTGAGCCAGAGCGGACAAAGCCCACCTGTTGACCCTGAACCCGGAACATTATTTTGGCCTCATGCTGGTATGGTTTTACCTTTATTGAACATGTTTACCCTTACTGCTTCGAGAATCAGCGCCTTTAACGCTGCTTCATTGATAATGTCATCTTCATGGAAGTCTATCGCACGAACGCTACTGCTTTCCAGGCGAGCATTGAAAAGTTCGTCCGCATCCTCCATTAGAGAACCTTTGTGAAAGGTCAGCCTTACGGATTTCTTCAGCACATCGGCATGACAGATCATTCCATCATGGCACCAGACAGCGACTCCCATCGGTTTCGAGGGCATTTTCCACTTAACCTCTTCAACCACGGCAGAGTCCACCGTTCTGATGATGGCGCGTAATTGCGCCAGTTTCTTACCCCGCCAGTCAGCCGTTTGGTTAATGATGACATCAATTTGTTGTGAGGCAGATGCGTCATTGGGGGAAGAGGTGGTGTTTGCTTTCATTTTGGGCTAACTGCTTTCTTCACCAGCGCCGCAATTTTCGCTTCTTCAACAGGGGTCAACTCCTTTAAGGCGAAAGAAGTGGCCCACATGGCACCATCATCGAGGTTGGCATCATCGTTGAAACCCAATGTCGCGTAGCGCGAATTGAACTTGGAAGCGGGTGTGAAGAAACAGATGACCTTGCCATCCTGATTGGCATAGGCCGGCATCCCGTACCACGTTTTCGGTATGAGGGATGGGGCATTGGCTTTGACGATTTCATGAATCCTTTGGGCCATTGAACGGTCCGGTTCCGGCATTTCGGCGATCTTTGCAAGAAGGGCATTTTCCCCCGAGACTTTGTTCGCTTCTGCCTTTAATTCACGGGCGCGCTCTTTCATTGCGGCTTTTTCTTCGGCTGAGAAACCGCCCGCCTGCTCGGCTTTTGACGTGTTTTTCTTCATGCTCATAAAAAATCCTCATTCGTGGTGAGCAGGTTCACCAACGGTTATTTTCATAATCCAGATGTATATTATCCGAATTATTTTTCATTATAAGCCTTTTGCAGGTCAACGACCAGTATCTTTTTCATCCTGAGCATGGCGTTCAAAACTCGTTTCGACCTTTCGGAATCAGGGTCGTTAAGGAATTCTCCCAATTGCTTTGGAACGATCTGCCATGACAATCCAAATTTATCCTTACACCAGCCGCATTGCTCGGCCTCAGGAACGGCAGAGAGTCTCTCCCAGAAATAATCCACCTCTTTCTGATCCTCGCATTCCACATAAAAGGATATTGCTTCGGTGAACTGGAACACAGGTCCGCCGTCGAGTGCCATGAAGCGCTGGCCTGCCAGTTCAAAAATACCGGTAATGACCTTACCCTCCATTTCGGCAGCGCCGGGTGCTTCCATGTCTCTATCGTAACGGGTGATGCTGATAATTCGCGACTCTTGTCGTCTATTCGGCGCATTATTGAAGGTTTCTACATAGTAGTTCATCGCTTCTTCGGCCTGCGTGTCGAACCATAAGGATGGGACGATCTTGTTCATGTTCATTTTCTCCTTGGGGATGTCATAAAGCGTATGCTTCTCGATGATTTATTCCATCATCATTGCCAATAATTTTGTGACCGTATTCCAGTTGCGAATGGTCATAAACGGATAGACCGGCAGTGAAATGATTTTCGCTAAACGGCTCTGGCTGGCCTTGCTGATCAACCGTGAAAAGTAGAGGGCATGATTCCCAGCATGTACCGTATCCACTCCCTCTTTGGTGCTGATGTTCTTGATGGTCTCGCTTGGGGTAAGCGGCTCTTTCAGAAATACGACATCGTAACGATAGAGGGCAGGTTGCTGACCGAATCCTTCGGGGGTTTCCTCGATGATTTTTTGAAGTTCTGTGAGCGAAACGACCACGCTTCGGATCGGGTAACCGAACCTTTCTTTAAGCATTTCCTCAATTTCACTTTCCAGTTTGCCCCGGTCTTTTTGAGGGGACCTGAACAGGATATTGCCGCTCTGGATATAGGTTTTTACATTTTCAAAGCCTTTCTCTTCGAATAATTTTTTCAATTCCGCCATTTTGATGATGTTATTACCGCCGACATTGATGCCGCGTAACAGAGCAAGGCAGGGGGGTTCTATCATATCTTTCCTTTGTTTTATGAAGCGTGAAGTCGAGAAATCCATCCGGACATTCCGATGACAAAATTGATAATCAAAGTATAGAATATATGTTCTATATTGTCAAGGTTAAAAAAATTGAAATTGAATTGCTAAATCGCTCAGTCCCGGCAGATTACTTACGGGATCCGTTAGTTACTTAGAAATTTGGCATCAGACCACATCCAAAAATAGGTCTTTAATAAATTTTACTCGTAAATATATGATAAAGTATATCCAATTTAGATAAAATAACCGCGGGCTGGATGAGTTGGGGCAAATTTCATATTCATCAGGGAAGCCAAAAAGGCACTGCACTATGGTCAGCCCGATTCAAAAAAGACCAGTGGAATTCCCCCTTTGATTGGAAGAGGCGGAGAGCGGGTATCTTCGTTGGAACGGAAGATGTGGCGGCGTAGAGGGGCAGAGAAAGGACGGAGTTCCCTCTGCTGCGAAACTCTTATCCCATCGGAGTCTTGATGGCACTGGCACTCGTGGTATTCGTGTATTGATTGCGGATGCCCGGTTGTTCCAATGCAACCCGAAGAACTGAGGTTATCCCCGGTTCAAGTATTCCTTCAATGCCTGTAAAACCCTGCCCAATTCTATTTCTGTTGTATTCACCTTATCGGTCAATTCCGGCAGCGGTGTAAGTTTACCGGCTTGCTCTAACTCGGCGGCCATTGCTGCCAGTTCGGCGGCGCCCAGCGTTGCACTGTTGGATTTGAGGGTATGGGCAGAGCGCACAAAGCGGGCAGTATCACCGCTGGCTATAGTTTCTTTTAGAGTTTCCACCAGTTTAGGGGCATCGTTGAAGTAGGAACGGATAATATCTTCGATGAAACTATCCGCATCTTCACCCATGAAATCGCGGTAAGAATTCAGTGTGGATAAATCAAGAGACATGTTCACCTCGTGTAATTTTATGGTAGGCATTTTCCAAACCCTGCATTAACTCTTCCACGCGGATGGGCTTGGAAATGTAATCATCCATTCCTGATGATAAATATCGTTCGCGGTCGCCTTCCAGTGCGTTGGCCGTCATTGCAATCAACAGCGGCCGCTTTTCGGGCGGGTAGCGCTTACAAATTTCGCGGGCAGCTTCTTCACCGTCCATCTCCGGCATTTGCACATCCAGCAGCACCACATCATATTGCTGGCGGTGCAGGGCTTCCAATACTTCCAGACCGTTGGCAGCCACATCCACGTGGTAACCCATGCGCTGTAAAATGCCGATGGCTACTTTTTGATTGACCAGATTATCCTCCGCCAACAGGATGCGCAGGGGGTAGCGTTCCGCAAAGGCGTGGTCAATGATCGGCGTGGTGTGTATCTTCGGCTGCGGACGCGGTTTCTGGTTCAATACCGAATGAATCGCTTCGAATAACTGGTTTGGTTTCAATGGCTTGCAAAGTACTGTGGTAAACAAATCCTGTGTAGCGGTTGCCGGTTTGTACCCCAGCGAGGTGAAGAGAACCATGGGTAGATTTTTACCGGCCGGCCATTTGCGAATCTCTTCTGCAACGGCTACGCCATCCATTTCAGGCATTTGCATATCAATCAAGGCAATATCAAACACTTCACCTTTCCGAATCAATTCCAGCGCTTCGCTGCCACTGGCTACGGAGTAGGGTTTCATTTTCCAGCGGGCCGTTTGGCGGGAGGTAATCATCCGGTTCATGGCATTGTCATCCACGATGAGAATCTTGCGCTCGGACAGTTCATCCGTTTGTAACTGGTGGGGCAGCAGACGTGTGGCTGGAACGGCTTCAGCGCGGATGGTGAAATGAAAGGTTGAACCTTTGCCCAATTCACTCTCCACCCAAATCTCTCCACCCATCATTTCCACCAATCGCTTACTAATGGATAATCCCAATCCCGTTCCACCAAACTTTCGCGAGGTTGAAGCATCTACCTGTGTAAAGGGTTTGAAGAGACGTTTGAGATGTTCGGCTGAAATGCCAATTCCCGTATCGCGAACGGAAAAATGAATGCGGTATTCGGCATCGGAGTTGATTTTTTCCGCTTCAACGGTAATAAACACCCCGCCTTTTTCGGTGAACTTAACCGCATTGGAAAGCAGGTTCACCAAAACCTGCCGCAGGCGTGTTACATCGCCCATCAAACGAGAGGGCGTATTTTCCTGCATTAAGTAAGAAAGGTCCAGTCCTTTTTCTGAAGCCTTGGGAGCGAGCAAGTCCATGGCCGATTCGATGCAGTCACTCAGATAGAACGGCTGTTTTTCCATCGCCATCTTGCCGGCTTCGATTTTCGAAAAATCTAAAATGTCGTTTATGATGGTGAGCAACGAATCGCCGCTGGTACGAATGGTTTCGACAAAATTCTTCTGTTCGGCATCCAGCGATGTATCCAGCAGCAGGCTGGTCATACCGATGACCGCATTTAAGGGGGTGCGAATTTCATGGCTCATATTTGCCAGAAACTCGGCTTTAGCCTGAGCGGCAGCCTCGGCCTGCCGGCGTGCTTCCAGCAGTTCGCTGATGTCGTGATAAATTCCTAACACCCCAATGGGCTGATCATCCAGCACTACCGGGACGCCAAAAATTTCTACTTCCACCAGCGTACCGTCTTTGCGTTTGCGCTGGCCAAGCAAATGAACCTTGCCCATCCGGGCCACTGCCGTGCTGTACGATTTGGCCTGTTCCAGTTCTTCTTCCGGCACAATCAGGTCGTCAATATTTTTATTCAGGATTTCCGGCAAAGAATAGCCAAACAGGTTTTCAAAAGCGGGGTTACAATTTGAAACCCGATATTGATAATCGAGGGTCACAATGGCAACGGGCGTATTCTCTACCAGCGTTTCAAAATAATGTTTCTGGCGGCGGATTTCATCCTCGGTTTTGCGCCGCTCGGTAATGTCTTCCATCACCGAGACCACATACTTTATAGACCCATTCCCCACATCACGAATTGGAATGGCCGTTTGCTGGTTGATGAACAATGAACCGTCTTTCTTTTTCTCAATCAACTCCCCCTGCCAGATTTCACCTTTCAAAACCTGTTCGCGAATTTGCGCATAGAAGTCATCATCATGGGCATCGGAGCGGGAAAAGCCCAGTTTTTTCCCCACCACCTCTTGAAATTCATAACCGGTCAGGCGGGTATAGGCCGGGTTGACCCAAATCACCCGGTCTTGGGGGTCGGCCAGCAGCACGGCATTGGTGATGTGGTTCAAAATAACACTGTGTAAGCGAAGTTTATCCTCGTTGAGCCAGTTCTTTAAGATCGTAGCCAGATCGCCGGCCACCGACTCAAGGTCGAGTGTGCTCCAGTGATTATCCTGAATCGATTTTTCATCTATGTAGATTGCCATCACCGCTTCCAGCTGGTCATCAACGGTTATGGGGATGTACAAGTTCCCGTGATATTCATCTCTGGGTGTTGAACTGATTTCATTCTGGCAGGTTACCAGTTGAATGTCGCGGCCATGCATGGCTGCTCCGCAGCGGCAGAAACCGTCCGGCACCAGCCGGCAGAATTTACCGGCATCTGGATCAAGATATCTTTCTGCGGCAATTTTCAGACTATTAGTGCTTTTATCGTAAAGAAAAATGCCGGCCTGCTTGGCAGAGGCTAAAACGGGGAGTTGTAAAATTAAATCGAGCGAATTTTGTAAGGTCTCTTTTATAGGCAGGTTTTGCAAAGTTAATTGCAGCAGCTGGTTGAGAATCACTTGAGTTTTGTAAGCGCGATCCAGTTCCTCAACCCGCGCTTTAACCTTTTCCTCCAATTGTTCATTGACTGCGATAACGGCCTCTTTTTGCCGGGCAAGATTGTAAAAAAGCACCCCCAAAACAAACGGCGCTGCCCAAACGACCCGTAGAGCGCGATTTTCCCCCAGCAAAACGACCACAGAAAGCCAGTTGGTCGGGGTTTGAATTTCTGCCAATTCGAGGATCAGGGCTAAAAGCGGAAAAATGAACCCAACCGCGGCACCCAAAAGCGCGTACCGAAGGATAAGGCGTTGATTTCTTGGTTTCATCTGCGGCTCCTTGCTTTTCAGGGGGTGGCTGTGGAAATAAATTGCAAACTGCCAACTTCCAGCACCTCGCCGGGCAGCACGGCAATTTGAAACTCGTGACCGACCCGCTCATCGGCCACGATTAAGTACTGCGTGCCTGCCGGAACACCATCTATCTGGAAGTAACCACTGGCATCGGTGCGCCCTGCAATTTGAGTACCCAGAATGTAAATTTCGGCCTGAAACGGCTGACCGTTCTCATCCACCACAAAACCGCGCACACTACCAACTCCCCGTACCAGCTGGTGACTATCGGAGCGCAGTACCACTATGGCCGCCAGACTTGCCACGCTCAGCAACAGCAGCAAAATAACCAGTCTGGTCAGGGTTAATCGCCGCCGGCGCGGGGCCTGCTCCGGCAGCCCGTGCTGAAAATCCTTGAGAGTGGGTGATTGTTCAAAATTCACGGCAGCCTCCCGAAAAACGGCTGAATTACGGCGTAACAGAATGGATGGAGAAATGAGAAGTACAGGCTGTGGAGTTGCTCCACGAACGAAAGCCGACTCCCCCCTCTTTATAAACGTGATCGGTTACTTCTAAAACCTGCTCTCCGTCAATCAAAACGGTAAAATGAGCGCCGTTGACCACGATATCAATATCATGCGGGGTGTTATAAACTGCAAAATCTGCAGGAATTTCGGTTTCAGCAATCGGTTTCCAGATCTCTTTACCGTTCATCCAGCGGCGAATGAGGAAAGTCCCATTAGGGGATCCGTAATATTTCATGCCGGGATCGTACTGAAAGATATAACCAGACGGGCCTTGCTGCCGGAAGGTTGTTCTAAAAAACACGCCAAATCCAGACCCTTGATCGAGAATCACATCTTCCAGATGGATCACATAATCCTGCAGGTCATTTTTCATCGAACATTGATTGAAGGTTTGGGTTGATCCATTTAAGCAAAAATTGCCGGATTTTACTTGCGGCATACCGGCTAAAGTTTGCCAGCCCGTCAGGCCCTGTGAAAAGTCATCCTCACAGACTGCCGCCGGTTTTGGAGAAACAAGGCAAGTTCCGCTGTTGGTGAACATGTCTGCCACAGCACAATAGACATCCCGCAGAGAGATACCGAATAATTGCAAGATCAGAATCAGGGCAGCCACTGCCAGCACCATAATCAAAGCGTATTCCAGTAACCCCTGACCCGACTCGTCCATTCGTTTTTTCATGGCAATCTCCTTGCTGTTTCACTTTTGTCTGGCTTTCATCCGCTTTTGAACGCGGACAAACGCCTCAGAATAGGGCTTGGGTGGGTTCTTTTTATGATCTGTCTTGCTCCAATAAAAAGCAAAATCTTCGAACAAGGCTCCCAATGCACCGTCAGGCGCTTCATAAACCGGAGGTTTGCCAATGGTCAGGGCATTCACCAGCTGGTCACCTGCAAAAGGAAGCACAATTTCTATCCGCTTTTGAAGGACTTTTTCGATCTCTTCTCTGGGCAAGCCCTTACCCTTGAAATTCCAATTCAGGATTAATTTAACCTTATCGGACGGATAACCAATTTTTGAAAAGACATCCAGCGCAATGGTGGTACATTGAACAGAAGCCAGCTCGGGTGAAAGAACGAGCAAAATTTTATCGGCATTATCCAGTGCGGCCAGTGTGAGATCGGAAAAATTGTGAGGTAAATCTAGGACAAGGTATTCATACTGGTTTGCCAGCAAACTTAAGACCTTTTTCACCTGATCGGCATTCAAGAGTTCAGCCTCATAGGGACGGCGCGGGGCAGCCAGCACATTCAAACCCGATTCGTGCTTCAATAAAACCTGATACACTACCTCATAATCCATTTCGGCTGCAGGAATTTTGGATAATTCTGCCCAGCTATGACGCAGGGGTAAATCGGTCATCAGAGCGCAGATGCCGTTTTCCAACGCCAAATCCACCAGTGCAACCGGTTTCTTCCATAACTGGGTCAGCCCAATGGCGGTATTGACGGCAATGGTGGAAACACCACTGCCGCCGCGCAATGAGTAGATAGCCAGTACCTCTCCCTGAACTTTTGTTGGTGAGGGGAGTAAGCGAGAGGAGCGCCGTAGAGTCACCTGCACGCGCGCTAAAAATTCCTGTGGCTGGAATGGTTTGGGAATAAAATCGTCGGCGCCTGCTTCAAAGGCTTTTAACCGTTCTTCCAATTGATTGAGGGAAGTTAGAATCAAAACTGGCAGGTAGGTGGTATCGGGGCGGTCTCTCAGACGCCGGCATAATTGATAGCCATCCATTTCGGGCATCATCACATCCAGAATCACCAGATCCGGCATCACTTTTGGAATATTTGCCAGAGCCTCTGTGGCACTGGCAGCGGTATAAACTTCGTAGCCTTCTTTTTTTAGAATTCCACCCACTAACTTGCGGCTCACCTCATTGTCGTCCACAATGAAGATTTTTTCACGCATAGCATTGCCTCCACAAAACTTAAAAAAATTATAAAAGGCTTATCTGCTGTTTCCCGTAACATCTTTGTAAAGAATATTTTCAGTTTTGTTAGGGAACTTAATCTGTTTTTTACGAATTGTTGTGGTAAAGACAGGAAGGAAAATCGCTGTGATTAAGACCCGGCGCTTCTAAAAAAAGATTGCTGTTTTCTGAACCTGAAAAGAAAAACACCCCTTTGGGGGTGCGGGAGTGGGCGCGGAGGGGCTCGAACCCCCGAACCTCACGGATGTGTGATTCGGGGATTCGACAATCGAAGATTAAACCGGTTCAAAACAGGCGCCAAGCATCAAACTTTTGCTACAATATACCCAAAGACAAATAAGCCCCAGCGGGGCATTGGTGGGGCTGAGGTGCAACGCGGTGAAGGCGCGTTGCGGCAAAACCTAGCTTAGCAAACTTTTGCTGCCCGCGCAAGTGAACCGGATGTACGGGCGAAATTCGTTTCGTAAGGGAAATCCACATGGCAAATTCACAAACCAACGGTGCAATTCTGGGGTTTGAAAAAAATTTATGGGCGGCGGCAGACGCTTTGCGTGGCAGCATGGACGCCGCCGAATACAAGCACGTTGTGCTGGGGTTGATCTTCCTCAAATACGTTTCCGATGCGTTTGAGGAATACCACGCCCAACTGGAACGTGAACGCGATGAAGGCGCCGACCCCGAAGACCCGGACGAATACCGCGCCAAAAATATCTTCTGGGTGCCGCCCGAAGCCCGCTGGAAGCAGATTCAGGCGCAGGCCCGCCAGCCCACCATTGGCAAGGTGGTTGATGATGCCATGCTCGCCATCGAACGGGATAACCCCGCTCTGAAAGGGGTTTTGCCCAAAGACTACGCCCGCCCGGCCTTGGATAAGCAGCGGCTGGGGCAGTTGATTGACCTGTTGTCCAACATCCGCGTGGGGGATGAAGCCGCCCGTGAAAAAGACGTGCTGGGGCGCGTCTATGAATACTTCCTCGGCCAGTTTGCCAGTGCCGAGGGCCGAAAAGGCGGCGAGTTCTACACCCCGCAATGTGTGGTCAAACTGCTGGTGGAGATGATCGAACCTTACCGCGGGCGGGTGTACGATCCCTGCTGCGGTTCCGGGGGCATGTTCGTACAGTCCATGAATTTCATCCGCGCCCATGCCACCGGCAACGGCAACGGCGGTCGTAGGGGCGGGGCGCTGACCCGTCCAAGAGCCGATATCTCGATCTACGGGCAAGAGTCGAATTACAACACCTGGCGGCTGTGCAAGATGAATCTGGCCATCCGCGGCATCGAAGGGCAGATTGCACAGGGCGATTCGTTCCACGATGACCGCTTCCCCGACCTGAGGGCCGATTACATCCTCGCCAATCCCCCGTTCAATGTTTCGGACTGGGGCGGGGAACGCCTGCGCGAGGACAAACGCTGGAAGTACGGCATCCCGCCGGCCAACAATGCCAATTTTGCGTGGGTGCAGCACATGCTTCACCACCTTGCGCCGGGCGGGGTGGCCGGTTTTGTGCTGGCCAACGGCTCGATGTCGTCCAATCAATCCGGCGAGGGAGACATCCGCCGTGCCATCATCGAGGATGATCTGGTGGACTGCATGGTGGCCCTGCCCACCCAGCTTTTTTACTCCACCCAGATCCCGGCTTGTCTGTGGTTCCTGCGGCGCGGCAAGGGCGAAGCGCGCCGCGGGCAGGTCTTGTTCATTGACGCCCGCCAGATGGGAGGCATGGTGGACCGCACTCACCGCGAACTGACCGATGAGGACATCCGCAAGATTGCCGATACCTACCACCGCTGGCGCAGCGGCGATGCCGCTTATGCTGATGAGCCCGGCTTTTGCAAGAGCGCCGGGCTGGAAGAGATCCGCAAGCACGGCTACGTGCTGACGCCAGGGCGTTACGTGGGCGCCGCGCCGAAGGAAGAGGACGGCGAACCCTTCGAGGAAAAGATGCGCCGCCTGACGGCCGAGTGGCGGGCTCAGGTGGAAGAGGCGAGACGGTTGGATGAGGAAATCCGGCGCAATCTGGAAGAATTGGGCTTTTGGAGGTAGGTGCTTATTAAACGATTCGCCAGAATCGTTTAATAGCGAAATCTTTTATTTAACGAAACGGAAATAAGGAGTAATCCATGCGGCGCGGTTTGACCGGACATTACGAAATAACCGAAGTGGGCGGAGAGATAATTCGTGCTTTTATCCCTGACCCGCTTCCACCAAATCCGCCGTTAGAAATGACCGCTCAACGCCAGCAATTGCTGGAGCGTGCTACTCTGGCATTAGGCAGGCTGGACAGCGTGACTCTGCTGTTGCCCGACCCTGATCTCTTCTTATACGCTTATGTACGCCGCGAAGCGGTTCTTTCCTCTCAGATTGAAGGAACACAGTCCTCTTTAGCCCAGCTGCTGCTTTTTGAATTGGAAGAGATGCCCGGCGCGCCATTGGATGACGTCGTGGAGGTTTCCAACTATGTGGCGGCGCTGGATTACGGATTGAAGCGACTGCGAGAGGGCTTCCCTCTTTCTAATCGCTTAATTCGTGAAATGCACGCCGTATTGCTTTCCCGCGGCCGTGGCAGTGAGAAGTCTCCGGGCGAATTCCGCCGCACGCAAAACTGGATTGGAGGAACGCGCCCGGGTAATGCCCACTTTGTGCCCCCGCCGCCGGGGTATGTTCAGAACTGCATGGCGGAACTGGAACGTTTTCTCCACGGTGAGAATAACCCTTATCCTGCTCTTATTAAAGCCGCGCTTGCTCACGTTCAGTTTGAGACCATTCATCCGTTTCTGGATGGGAATGGGCGCTTGGGACGTCTGCTGATTGCCTTTATCCTCCACCATGATGGTCTGCTCTCTCAGCCGCTCCTTTACTTGAGCCTTTATTTCAAGCAACATCGTCAGGAATATTACCGTTTGCTCGATGTTGTCCGCCTTGAGGGGAATTGGGAAGCCTGGTTAGATTTCTTCCTTGAAGGGGTTGAGCATACCGCCCAAAATGCTGTTGAAACAGCCAAGCGCTTGCTATCGCTATTCCAGCAGGATGAACGGCTCATTCAAAATCATCAACGTACATCTTCAACCACATTACGGGTATTTCGTGTGCTTTGTGAGCGGCCGATCGTCACCTTGAAGGAAGTCTCTGAGCGTACCGGGCTTTCTTTTCCGGCCGTTGCGCGGGCAATGGAAAATCTGGTGAGTCTTAAGATCGTTAGTGAAATTACCGGTCAGCGGCGCAACCGCATTTTTGTTTACAACCAGTACCTGAGCATTCTCAGCGAAGGAACAGAAGCATTATGAATAAGTCATTCAGGAAAAGCAAAGAATTTATCTTATTAAACGAATTGCGGGTTTCGTTTAATAAGGCGAACTCTTATTAAACGAAACGATAATATAAACCCTTTCCGGGGGTGATTATAAGGAGGAAAAAATGAGACTCATTCTGCCTTACCCGAGCGAAGAAGAAGTCAAACAGCGGGTTATTGCCGCCATTGCTCGATTCTATCGGCATGATCCGGAGTTACTTGACGTAGATGTCAATGAACGCACCATCACCCATAAACTCGCCGAATATCTGCAGGATGAGTTTCCAGAATGGCATGTAGATTGTGAGTATAACCGGTTAGGTACCGACGTAAAAAGGCTGAGCTTGATAAGCGAGGTTGTAACTCCCTTTGATACAGAAGCCAAAACCGTTTTCCCCGATATCATTATTCACCGGCGCAGGAAGAAAAAGAATCTTTTGGTCATGGAAGTAAAAAAAATCAGTGGAGATGATGAGACAAAAGACTATGAAAAATTAGAGGCTTTTACTCAAGACCCTAATTACAGATACTGTTTCGGGTTGTTTTTACGAATAGGGTGGCCAATTGACCATTTGGAACTTGAATTATTTATTCAAGGCGAAAAAACAGGAAATTGGACGGAAGATTTACGGCAAGCCTTATTAGGAGTAAATGGGCTATGACGGGTGAGTGGCCAAAGGTTGCTGTTTCTGACGTTGCGATAGCAGTCATAGGTGGAACACCTAGCCGTAGCGTTCCCGCGTATTGGGATGGAGATATTCCATGGGCCACAGCAAAGGATATTGCCAACACTGCAGTCCGGTACCTGAATGAGACTCAAGAATTCATCACAGAAGAAGGACTTGAGAATAGCGCCGCAAAACTTCTACCAACGGGAACTGTAGTCATAACTGCTCGTGGTACCGTTGGGGCTATAGCTCAGCTTGGTCGGGAGATGACGTTTAACCAAACCTGCTATGCTCTTATACCCAAGGAGGGGCTTGACAACAACTTCCTATTCTATGTCTTGAAGGGCACAATAGCCGAAATGCAAGCACTTACCTACGGAACAGTTTTCGAGACTATTACCACACAATCATTCAACCATTGGATAATTCCATTCCCTCCCCTCCCCGAACAGCGCGCCATTGCCCACATCCTCGGCACGCTGGACGACAAAATCGAACTCAACCGGCGGATGAGCCAGACGCTGGAGCAGATGGCGCGGGCGCTTTTCAAAGCCTGGTTCGTGGATTTCGAGCCCGTGCGCGCCAAATGTAGGGGCGACTTGGATAGTCGCCCGCGCTGGCGGCGCGGCGAATCCCTGCCGGGACTGCCCGCCCACCTCTACGACCTCTTCCCCGACCGCCTGGTCGATTCGGAACTGGGCGAGATTCCGGAGGGGTGGGAGGTCAAGCCCGTAGGTGACTTGGCAGAAGTTGTCGGGGGAAGTACGCCGAGAACGGAGCGACCTGAATACTGGGAAGATGGTATTCACTATTTTGCGACACCGAAGGATCTTGCAGGACTTGCAACACCAGTCTTGCTTGACACTGAACGAAAGATCACTGACGAAGGTCTGGCTCAGATCAGTTCCGGCTTACTGCCAGCCGGAACAGTTTTACTCTCGTCACGTGCCCCTATTGGATATCTTGCAATTGCAGAAGTACCGGTCGCAGTGAATCAAGGGTTTATCGCGATGAAGCCTAAACAAGGCGTTTCAAGCCTGTTTCTGCTCCGTTGGGCGTGTTCATCACATGAGGAGATCGTTAGTCATGCTAACGGCTCGACATTCCTCGAAATTAGCAAGAGTAGTTTTCGGCCGATCCCAGTGATTACACCAGACGACGCGGTAATGAGCGCGTTTGATGAATTGTCGAAGCCATTGTACCGTAAGGTCGTTCAGGCTGAGTGCGAATCCCGCACCTTGGCCGCGCTGCGCGATGCGCTGCTGCCCAAACTGATCAGCGGGCAGATGCGCATCCGGGACGCCGAACGGTTTTTGAAGGAGAGGGGATTGTGAATCACACCAACAACGGGCAAGGCCTGCCTCACCCCAACCGCCGCAGTATCCGCCTGAAAGGATACGATTATTCCCAACCCGGCGCGTATTTCGTCACCATCTGCACGCGGGATCGGGCGTGCCTGTTCGGCACGGTGGTAAACGGCGAAATGCGGTTGAACGAATGGGGGGAAATTGTCCTGTGGACGTGGCGTGATTTGCCTAACCACGTCCCAAACGTGCAATTGGACGCGTTCGTCATCATGCCCAATCACGTGCACGGAATCATCATCATTACCGACCCGGTAAACGCGCCGGCGGCGGTAGGGGCGGGTTCTGAACCCGCCCCTACCCAACCGCAACCCGCCCCTACCCAACCGCAACCCGCCCCTACCCAACCGCAACCTGCCCCTACGCAACCGCAACCCGCCCCTACGCAACCGCAATCCGCCCCTACGCAACCGCAACCCGCCCCTACGCAACCGCAACCCGCCCCTACGCAACCGCAACCCGCCTCTGCGCAACCTACCCCCGATCAATCCATCGAATCCATTTCCGGCGGGATCGCCGCAAAACGGTATGGATTGCCCGAAATCATGCGCCAATTCAAAACGTTTTCGGCCCTACGGATTAACAAACAACGCGGTACGCCGGGTTTACCCATCTGGCAGCGCAATTACTACGAACACATCATCCGCAACGAAGAATCGCTGAACCGCATTCGTCAATACATCGCCGATAACCCGCTGCGTTGGGCATTGGATCAGGAAAACCCGGCGGGAATCAAACCCAAATCGGAGAGACCATGACCTATCTCACCGAATCCGACCTCGAATCCGCTGCCCTGGCCTGGCTGGAAGCCCTCGGCTGGCAAATCAAAAACGGGGCAGAAATTGCCCCCGACGGCACCGCCCCCGAACGCCCGGACTTTTCCACGGTGGTGCTGGAGCGCCGCCTGCGCGATGCGTTGGTGCGGCTCAACCCCGGCCTGCCTGCCGAGGCGCTGGAAGATGCTTTCCGCCGGTTAACTCACCCACAGGGTGCCGACCTGCTCTCGCGCAACCGCACCTTCCACAAAATGCTGACGGAAGGGGTGAATGTGGAATACCGCGCCGGCGATGGCAGTATTCGCGGCGCGCAGGTGCGGGTGGTGGATTTTGACCATCCCGATGGCAACGATTTTCTGGCCGTCAATCAGTTTGCCGTGCTGGAAAACCGCCGCTCGCGCCGCCCGGATATCGTCCTGTTCGTTAACGGCCTGCCGCTGGCGATTATCGAGCTGAAAAACCCCACCGATGAGCAGGCCACCATCTGGACTGCCTATCAGCAACTGCAAACCTACCAATCCGAACTGCCCACTCTGTTCACCTTCAACGAACTGCTGGGCATCTCGGACGGCCTGGAAGCCCGCCTTGGGGTGCTGGGTGCCGGGCGGGAGTGGTTCAAACCGTGGCGCACCATCACCGGCGAGGATTTCTACCCGCCGGTAGGCGAGGCGGGCAACCCGGCAGGCACACCGCCGCAGCCGGAATTGCAGGTACTGCTGGATGGGGTGTTCAACCCGGCGCGTCTGCTGGCCCTCTTGCGCGATTTTATCGTCTTCGAGAGTGACCGTTCGCGGCTGGTCAAGAAAGCGGCTGGGTATCACCAGTTTCATGCTGTGCAGATAGCCGTGCAGGAAACCCTGCGCGCCTCAGCCATGCAGCAGTCCATCCGCGAACGGGCAGACGGCTATCTAACCCGCCGTCAGCCGGGCAGTCAACCCGGCGACCGGCGGGTTGGGGTGGTCTGGCACACGCAGGGCAGCGGCAAAAGCCTGACCATGGCCTTCTACGCCGGGCGTGTCATCCGCGAACCGGCTATGGAAAACCCCACCATTGTTGTGCTGACCGACCGCAACGATCTGGATGATCAGCTGTTTGGCACGTTTTCCCGCTGTCAGGATTTGCTGCGTCAGGCGCCGGTGCAGGCTGAAAACCGCGCTCACCTGCGGCAGCTGCTTTCGGCGCATTCGGGCGGGGTAATTTTCACCACCATTCAAAAGTTCCTTCCCGAAGAGAAAGGGGATCTCAATCCGACCCTCTCCGACAGGCGCAACATTGTGGTCATTGCCGATGAAGCCCACCGCAGTCAGTATGATTTCATTGACGGCTACGCCCGCCACATGCGTGATGCCCTGCCAAACGCCTCGTTCATCGCCTTTACCGGCACGCCGCTGGAATTGGGCGACCGCAACACCCGCGCCGTGTTTGGCGATTACATCAGCGTTTACGATGTTCAACGCGCGGTTGAAGACGGCGCCACCGTGCCGATTTTCTACGAGAGCCGGCTGGCAAAACTCAACCTGCCCGAAGAACTCAAACCGAAAATTGACGAAGCGTTCGAGGAAGTCACCGAGGGCGAAGAGATCGAGCGCAAAGAACAGCTCAAGACCCGCTGGGCGCAACTGGAAGCGATTGTCGGCGCGCCGCGCCGTCTGGAGCTGCTGGCGCGCGATATGGTGGAGCATTTTGAGCAGCGCCTTGCCGCGCTGGAAGGCAAAGCCATGATTGTGTGCATGAGCCGCCGCATTGCGGTGGAACTGTACCGCGAGATTGTCCGCCTGCGCCCGGAGTGGGAAGACCCCGACGACGAGGGCGGACAGATCAAGGTGGTGATGACCGGTTCAGCCGCTGATCCGCCGGACTGGCAGCCTCACATCCGCGACAAACGCCGCCGTGAAGCGCTGGCCAACCGCTTTCGTGACCCGAACGACCCTTTCAAACTGGTGATCGTGCGCGATATGTGGCTGACCGGCTTTGACGCGCCCAGTCTGCACACCCTCTATCTGGATAAGCCCATGCGCGGACACGGGCTGATGCAGGCCATCGCGCGGGTCAACCGGGTGTTTCGCGATAAACCCGGCGGGCTGGTGGTAGATTACCTTGGACTGGCGCAGGAATTGAAGGAAGCACTGGCCGTTTACAGCGAATCGGGCGGGCGGGGGAGAACCGCCATGCCGCAGGAAGAGGCGGTGCGCCTGTTGCTGGAAAAGTACGAAATCTGCCGCGATTTGTTTTACGGGTTCGATTATCAGCCGTGGCTGACCGGCACACCTCAACAGCGGCTGGCTCTGCTGCCCTCTGCGCTGGAGCATATCTTGCAATTAGAGAACGGCAAGGAACGCTTCGTACAGGTAGCGCGCGAGCTTTCCAAAGCCTTTGCGCTGGCCGTGCCGCATGATGACGCCCTGCGCATTCGCGATGAGGTTGCTTTTTTCCAGAGCGTTCAGGCAGCCTTGACCAAACGCACTCCAGCAGAGGGGCGCGCCTATCAAGATTTAGACCATGCTGTGCGTCAGATACTGGCGCAGGCCATCACCCCCGAGGGCGTGGTGGATATCTTCGCCGCAGCCGGTTTGAGCAAACCGGATATTTCCGTCCTTTCGGAGGAGTTCCTCGCCGAGGTTCGCGGTCTGCCGCATAAAAATCTGAGTGTTGAACTGCTGCAGCGGCTGCTCAAGGGCGAGCTGAGCCGCCTGCGCCGCCGCAATTTGATCCAGGGGCGCGCCTTCTCGGAATTGCTTGAGCAAACCCTGCG
Source organism: Chloroflexota bacterium (assembly GCA_040754815.1). GTDB lineage: Bacteria > Chloroflexota > Anaerolineae > Anaerolineales > Anaerolineaceae > Bellilinea. The sequence continues at coordinate 84,078 of JBFMBX010000009.1, read as the reverse complement.
CCGCTATCAAAATCGTACCATTGAGGCCGCGCAGGTGATCGAAGAATTGATTGAACTGGCGCGCGAGATGCGGGCGGCCAATGCCCGCGGTCAATCGCTGGGACTGAGTGAAGAGGAACTGGCGTTTTACGATGCGCTTGAAACTAACGACAGTGCCGTAGCCGTGCTGGGGGATGAAACTTTACGCACGATTGCCCGTGAACTGGTGCGCACGGTGCGGAGCAATGTCAGCATTGATTGGACGATGCGCGAAAACGTGCGCTCGCAGCTGCGGGTGATGGTCAAACGGCTTTTACGGAAATACGGCTACCCGCCCGACCGGCAGGAGAAGGCTACTCAAACGGTGCTGGAACAGGCCGCCCTGCTGACGGAGTTATGGGTAGCAGAGGAGGTTGCCTGAATGAACGAACTGGAACGTCAATTTCAGCAAGCGGTCTGGGAAGCGGTTGAAATCTGTAAAAAGCACCGCTACAACCCCACCTATTTCATCACGGGGAAAATACACCCATACATCTCTATTCAATCAATCCGCGCGGAAGGTTGGCCAGTTCTGCCAGCGTCTGTTCAACTTGCCGCCGCTGGTGGGCATCCAGCACGGCCTCGCGCGAAGTGATATAGGCCAGCGCGTCCGGGAAGGTGAACACTTTGACCTGTTCATACCGGTTTTGATAGTGCTTGGTATGACGGGTGAATGCCAGAATCGGCTTCACCGGCACACCCAGCCGTTTTTCCAGCGCGGCGCTGCCAGCCAGCAGCGAGACGGCCGGGTCTTCAAACCCTTTGGAACGCGGATCCTGATAATTCACGCGGATGGCAAACACCCCGCCCGGCCCCAGCAGCACCATCGGCAGTACCTGCGTGGGGTCATCGGCAAAAACATCCGGAAATAACAACCAGTCATCGCTCAAACTGCCGAAAGCGGCGGCAATCTGCTTGCGGCTGGCTTTGAATTCATCGGGCGGGGTTTCAACCTCGTTACGAAGAATGGACATCAGCTTAGGATAGGTCAACCCGCGCGTGGAAATACCCAAATGCCGGCAGGCCAGCATAAAAATAACCCAGGCAATAAACACTACCAAAATGGCAATCGCCTGAGCCTGCCGGTACGGCAGACCCAGGCGGTTCAGCACGGTTTGATAAAAGAATGCCAGAAAGAAGCCGATTACACCCACCACCCCCAGCGCAAAAGAAAACCGCACCAGCCAGAATGGCAGGCTGGCTTCTTTTTCGCGGGAGATGAGTTTTTGACGTTCCTGCTCGGGGCGTTCAAATGCGCGCATGCGGGTTGTCTTTCTCGCCGGTACGGTTAGATGTAGTTTTCGATGAACGGAAAGGCCGACTTGACCAACCCGATCACTTCCTGCGGGGTTTCCAGTTCCAATGCCTGCTGGCTGACCGCTTGCGCCTCGCGCAGGGAGATCTGGCGGATGATTTGTTTGGCAGCCGGAATTTCGCCGGCGTTCATGCTCAACTCGTCCATGCCCATGCCCACCAGCAGGGGGATGGCCAGCGGGTCACCGCCCAGTTCACCGCAGATGCCAGTTTTTTTGCCGTGAGCGTGAGCACCTTCGATCACGGCCTGAATCAGGGTCAGCACGGCCGGGTCGAAGCCGTTGGCGAGATCGGTCAGCACCGCGTTGGTGCGGTCTACCGCCAGCGTATACTGGGTCAGGTCGTTGGTGCCAATCGAGAAAAAGTCCACTTCTTTAGCCAGATGACGCGCCATCAGAGCCGCAGCCGGTATTTCGATCATAATGCCGAGCGGAATGCGGGGCGGAATGCGGTAGCCCTCGGCTTCCAGTTCCCGCCGGCATTCGGCAATGACGGCTTTGGCAGCGTGAATTTCGGCGGCCTTGGTGACCATCGGGAACATCAGGTACAGGTTGCCGTAAGAGGCCGCCCGCAGGGCCGCGCGGATCTGGGCTTTGAAGAGAGGCAGATTACGCAGGCACAGGCGCAAGCCGCGCACACCCAAAAACGGATTTAACTCATAGGGCAAGTCAAGGTAGGGCAATTGCTTATCACCGCCAATATCCAGTGTGCGCAGAATAACCGGCTTATCCCCAAAGGCTTCCAACACGGTTTTGTACTTGTGGAATTGCACCTCTTCATCCGGCAGGATTTCACAATCGAGGTAGATAAACTCGGTGCGCAGCAAACCTACCCCTTCGGCGCCGTTTTGGAGGGCTTCTTTCAAGTCCTGCGGGTTATCATTGGCGATGTTGGCAAACACCTCCACGCAGTGGCCGTCCTGAGTCAGCGCCGGGCGGTGGGTTTCGCGCAGGGCGGAATCAAAAACCTGCCGGCGTTTGGACTGGCGCTGTTCATACTGGCGGATGGTTTCGGCATCCGGCTGCAAGAGGATTTTGCCCTCGTAGCCGTCCAGAATGGTGGTCGTGCCGTTGGGCACATCCAGCAGGCTTTCGGGAATGCCGACTACCGCCGGAATACCGAGACTGCGCGAGAGGATGGCGGTGTGTGAAGTGGTGCCGCCCTCGATGGTGCAAAAGCCCTTCACCAGGCGGCGGTCAAGCAGCAGACATTCCGAGGGGGTCAGTTCGCGTGCCACCACAATGGCCGGGGCGGTGAGTTTGACCTGCTGACCATCTACATGAAGCAAGATGCGCAGCACGCCGTCGCGCACATCCCGCAGGTCGGTGGTACGGGCGCGGATGTACTCGTCGTTGATGTCTTCCAACATGCGGCAATATTCTTCGCTGACTTCATACAGAGCGCTTTCGGCGTTGATCTTTTCGCTGTAAATGCGGTCTTTGACGCCGTCGTTCAGGTCGGGGTCTTGCAAGATGGAAATATGGGCGTGGAAGATACCGGCCTCGTCCGTCCCTACTTCCGAAACGGCCTGATGGTAAATCTGTTCCAGCCGGTTCAGGCTTTCGCGCACTGCCTGCTGATAGCGTTCCCATTCCTCTGACGGGTTTTCGATGCGGCGGCGGTCGTAAATCAGCGGCGTATTACGAAACTGGAAGACCGGCGCGATGCTAATGCCGCGGGAGACCGAAATAGCCTGTATGCTTTGCATGGCGGCGACTCATTCCTGAAAATTGGAGCGAATCAGAGCGGTCAGCGCCTCGATGGCCTGTGCGCCGTCTTCGCCTTCGGCGATGATCCTGATCACATCCCCCTTGCGCACCCCCAGCGAAAGCACGCCCAAAATGCCCTTGGCGTTGGCTTTCTTTTCGCCGTTGCGGGTGAGGTTATACAGGTAAATTGAAGCGGAAAACTGATTGGAACAGCGCACAAACAGGTCTGCCGGGCGGGCGTGCAAGCCGTGTTCGTGTTCAACCGCTATGATTTGTTCAAACACCTGTTGTTCCACCATTTCCATGTTCTTTTCCTTCCCGTTAAGTTGTGGTTGATTTCGTGAAAAACCGAACGCATCAGATTTACCCTGATTTGATTATAGAGAGTTGTGCCGAAAATCGTTTGTTGGGTTTTGTTCAACAATGGATGTGACAAAATTAAATTAATTTGAAGTGGAGGCGGATTCCTGCGGGCCGAGATTCATCAGCGACGACCAGAAGATGCGAATCACCTCAGCCGAGGTTTGGGCCTGCCCCAACCGTTCGCGGAAGGTTTCCTGATGGAGCAGGTGATTCAGCTCCAGCAGGGCTTTCAGGTGGGCGTGATCGTCCACCGCCCCCAGCACCAGACAGATACGCGCCTGATGTTCGGGGGCTTCGCCAAAGGCGGCCGGCGTTTTGAGGATGAGCAGGCTGAGGCACAGGCGCACCACCCCGTCCACCGGGCGGGCGTGCAAAATCAGCACCTGCGGGGCCAGCCACATGTAAGCGCCGTGCTTTTCGATGATGGAGATCATGGCGCGCACGTAATCCGGCAGGATATAGCCGTTGGCCAGCAGCGGCTGGCTGGCCTTTTGCACAGCGGCGCGCCAGTCCAATTCTTCCTCACTGATCAGGATATGATCGGGTCGCAGCAAATCAATCAATTCCGGCTTTTCGGCATCGCTGAACACAAATCGCTGCACCTGACCCTCACGTTCCACCAGCCAGTTTTGAATCATCTTCTTTTCTGCCGGGTGAAGGAAGGGGCTGATGTTAAGCACCGGATAATCGGGCATTTCGATGGGGTCGGTTGAAAGAATCAAGTCGGCCTGCTGGAGCAGGTCATTTTCGGTGCTGAAGCCGTTGACGATGCCAATCACTTTCAGGTTGGGGAATTCGCGCTCCAGCCGGGAGCGCAGCAGCGATACCTTGGCGCGGATGCCGTCGCCTACCAGCACCACAGATGTTTTACTGCGGTCTTTGATGTTGAGCCGGTTAAGGGCCGAAAGCAGGTACATCGCGATGTAGGCGGTCTCTTCCGGTGGAAAGGTCAATTGCAGGTCGTGTTCGATTTCGCGCAGGCTTTGCCGGGCGGTCTGGTAAATTTCCGGAAAGAGGCGGCGCACCTGCGGCAGGTTTTCGTTCAAAATGGGCAGCCGGTAGCGGATGCGGTACAGCACCGGTTCAAGGTGGCGGGCCAGTTCGGCAAACAGTTCCTCATCCAGCAGCAGCAAGGGGTGCAACTGGCGGGCACAGGTCGAGATGATCTGCCGGGCCAGAGCGGCCCCGCCGGGGTAGAGGGCTTCCAGTTCGGTGCGGCTGGCATGGTCGCGTAAATCCAGCGAGGGCGATTCCCATTTGGCACCGCACAGGCTGGCCGCCAGCAGGGCCACTTCCGCCGCGGTGGCGGGAAGGTGGTAACGGCCACGCAGGTCGCCAAAAACGGCCGCGGCCACCTCGTAGTACAAATTCTGCTCCACGCCGATGGCCTGTTCGGGGGGAATGGCCTTGCCGCCCTGTAAGCAGGCGATACTGATGGCCAGATAAACCAGCGTTTCCACCCTGGAATAGAGCGACATACTGCGGCCGATCATGTTTTCAATGCGCACAATTTCAACGTGGGCAATTTTGAGGGGCAGGCCGCGCAAAAACTTTTCAAAACGAGGCGGAATGGATTTATCTCCGCTGAAGCCGGCTTCGGGTTGCTTCCAGAGCAGGTACCATTTACGGTCGCCCAGTTCTTCGCGAATCAGGTTCAGCAGGGCAAAGCGGCGGCTGGCTTCACCACCGTTCAGGAATACCCCGCGATTGGGCAGGCGTTTCAACTCGATGGAAAACAACCCCAGCCATTTTTCGATTTCCTCAATGTCGTTGACGATGGTGGAGCGGGAAACTCCACTGCTTTCGGCCAGTTGCTGGTAGGTGAGCGGGGTTGGGGAGGAAAGCAGTTCAAACAAGAGCAGGTGCTGGCGTTGGGTGCGGGAAAAGACAAGGTTTTCGTCTTCGGGCTGGTCAATCAGAGCCAGCAAGCGCTTGCGCTGGGCGCGGCCGGCTTCGATCTCGATACCAAATCCGGGCCGGATGCGCAGGGGTACGCCTTCGTTGCGCAGCCACGCGCGCACCGTATCCAGATTGTAGCGGATGACCCGCGCCGTCACCCCGCAGCGGCGGGCTAACTGCTCAATCGTCAGGCGGCCGTCGCTTTCCAGCAGGGCAAAAATGATGTTGCGCTGGCGCGGGTTGATGTTGATCTTAAGTCCGGGCATGGCTTGGCTGGGGGGAATTAAAACAAATTTGTATTAACTGGGATTTTGCGAATTTCAGCGCATTATAGCCGATTGGACGGACGGCGGCAAGTGAGAGGAACAAAACGGAAAATATTTTCTTAAAAACGCAAAACTACCGGGAAGTGAAACTGGATTTAAAGTCCGCGGCCCGCGATTGAACCGTTGGATGATCTCTCCGCATGATTAACCAATTGGGGGGCTGTTCCGGCTGGAATGTTTAGCTTTCATCAGGTTTGGGGAGGTGAAATTGTGAGCGGGCGTGAAAAATCTGCAAACCGGCGTTGCTCCGGCAGATGAGGGCGGGGTGGGTATGAAAATGATCTAACTTTGTCATAAGTTGTAATTACAAAAACCAATGAAACAAAACGGGCGGCTTTTTTCTATAATCAAAAACAGCAATTCCAGAAAGCCCGAACGTTTTCAGATTTCTACCCACCCCCTTGCTTTTCAAAAAATCCATACATTGAGGTGAACTTTTGTTATCTGTTCTGAATTCCCTGCAAATCACCCGTTTTGAGCAAGCCCTTGACCGCCGCGAGTTGCTCCAAAAAATGGCGGAAATTGCTTTTGAAAACGGTTGGGTGAAAGAAGGCTTTGCTCAAGCGCTGTTGGAACGCGAAGAAAGATACCCCACCGGCATTCACGCACCGGGCAGCGGCATTGCCATCCCCCATGCCGATGCCGAATGGACGGTGGTGCCCGGCATGGTGGTGGCCGTTCTGGGGCAGCCGGTTGCCTTCGAGCCGATGGGCGGTCAGGGAGGTGAGGTGCAGGCCAATCTGGTTTTCTTGTTGCTGATCTCCGACCCGGATGATCATGTGGCGTTTTTATCGGCACTGGCGGATTTTATCTCGGATGCAGAAAAATTACAGCAGCTGCGTCAGGGTGACGGCCTGACCCTGCTTTTGGAGCATTTGAAACAGGCTGGTGCTTAATCGGTGATCATTTTTATCTTAACAGCAAAGGATTGAACATCATGGAACTCTCAAAATTTATCAGCAAAGCCGCAAAAGTTGGAGAAATTTATAACCTGCATCATTTTCGACTGGGATGGCAAAAGCCGGAATACCGCCGGCTGATGGGCAACGAACTGGTGTATCCACCTTCTCCAAAGGTGGTCGAGGCCGTGCGTCAAATTGCCGACCAGTTGAATTACTATCCAGAAGATCCCTATACGGATGTGGAATTGCGCGCCAAATTGGCCGAATACGTGGGACTGCCCGGCCGGGCAGACTGGATCACTTGCGGCAATGGCTCGATGGAAGTGATTGACCTGCTGTATAAGGCTTTTCTTGATCCGGGCGATGAGATTCTGATCTCGACCCCCGATTATTCACCCTACACCCGCCGCGTGCCGCTTTACGGGGCCACGGTGGTCAGCGTCTTGCCGGTAGATCAGGACTTCAACTACACGCTGGAAAGCTTCACCTCCAAAATCACTCCCCAGACCAAGATGGCACTGGTTTCGCGCCCCAACAACCCGGACGGGCATCAGATCAGCCGCGAGCTGGTGCGCGGCCTGTGCGAAACCGGCATTCTGGTGGCAATTGACGAGGCTTACTTTGAATTTGGCGACAGCCCCGTAGAAGACCTCCTGGATGTATACCCCAATCTGATCATCAGCCATACCTTCTCGAAGGCGATGGGGCTGGCGGGTATCCGGCTGGGCTGGATTGTAGCGCGCCCCGAACTGATCGAAGCGGTCAACCGCGTGCGCACGCCGCTCAACATTGGGCTGGTGACCAAAGTAGCGGCCATAGCGGCCATTGAAGATGCCGATTACATCCGCGAAAACGTGCGGCGTGTCAAAGAAGACCGCGAATTCCTCTACAACGAACTCAAGAAGTTTCCCGGCTTTTATCCAATCCCCTCTCAGGCCAATTTTGTGATGATCCGCGTGGATAACGGCTTTAAAGCCAGCCAGATTTACGAATACCTGCTCGGCAAGGGTTACATTACGCGCAGTTTCGTCAATGCACGCGGTCTGCCCGGTGATCAGTACTTCCGCATCACTATTGGCACCCATGAGGATGTGCTGGGTGTGCTGAACGAATTGCGGAATTACTTTGAAGAAAATTCCCTCCCACTCCAATCCACCTCTGTATCAGAAAGGATGTAGTCAAGGATGAATCGAGCAGCTGTCATTTTAGTCATGTGCGGGTCTTCGATTGCAACCTCCACGCTGGCGGCGGTGAAGATTGAGGAAGAAGCCAAGCGGCGGAATGTGTCGGTGGTGGTTAAAAAAGGCAAGGTGGCCGATGCGGATGTACTGCTGCAATCCACCAAAGCCGATATCATTGTCGCCACGGCTGTGCTTCCGCCGCGCGATGATGTGCCGGTGTTCAACGGTGTGCCGCTGTTGACGGGTATTGGTCAGAAGGAATTGTTCGACCAGATTTTTGATGCGATTGCCAAAATCAAGGAATAACTGCGTCCTGTCAAGGATGTAGAAGGAGGAAGCCATCGAGAGATATACTCATTGCCCTGTCGTATCCATTATGTCATAATACCCATTTCCAAAACCTAAGGAAGGATTCAAGATGGACGGATTTTTTAATACCATACAGGCTTTGCTGGAACCGGTCGTCAATCTTGGCGCGCTGTTCATGATTTTTGTGGTGTTTACACTGATCGGCCTGATTGTGCGGCTAGGGCCGGTGCGCGCCATTCGCAACGGTTTGATGATCGCAGTTGGTTTTCAGGGCGTCTACATCATCGTGGACTTTTTCCTGGCCGGGGTTGGGCCGGCGGCTACCGCGCTGACCGAACGCTTCGGCGGGGTGTTCACCTACACCGACATTGGTTGGGGTGCCTATGCGGCTTTCGCTTTCGGCCACCCGATTGCCTATGCGGTGATTGCCATCAGTCTGGCCGTAAACCTGCTTCTGATCGTCACCAATCTGACCGATACGCTCAATCTTAACATCTGGGACACGTGGGAAGCCACCATTTGTGCTTTGATTATGCTGGCCCTGACCAATAACGTGCTGGCGGCGCTGATTGTGGCGGCCGGCTGGTGCTGGGTCAACCTGATGGTGACCGACTGGTACGCCAACAAGGGTTACCCGGAGAAGTTCTACGGCTTCAAGAACATTGCCTTTTATCAGGGCTTCAATGTGTGGTGGGGTATGTTCGCCCACGCGGTTTCTTCGCTGCTGGATAAACTGCCGTTCACATCTTCCGCCAAATTCACCCCGGAATATGTGCAAAAGCGGTTTGGCGCCATTGGCGAGCCGGCCGTACTGGGCGGCATCATCGGCCTGCTGATGGGCATTGGGGCCGGCTTCTGGTGGGGCGATATTGTCATGCTGATGATCAAACTGGCCACCGCTCTGGTGCTGCTGCCGATGATGTCCGGCATTGTCATGCAGGCTTTGGTGCCGGTTTCGGAAGCGGCGGCGGCCTTCATGCAGGCACGCACCAAGGGCAAACAGTTGTTCATCGGGGTTGATCCGGCTATTGCGGTGGGGCATACCTCGGTGCTGGCCACCACTGCGCTGATGGTGCCGGTGATGATTTTGTGGGCTTTCATCATCCCCGGTACGCTGAGCGTGCCGCTGGCCGACCTGCCGGCTTTGCTGTTCTTCTGGGTGTTTGCGGCGGCTCCTAATAAAGGTGACATGCTGCGTACCTTCATTACCACAATCATTATGGGTGGTCTGGCAACGATTACCGGTATCTTCGTGGCACCGTGGGCCGATGCAGTGGCCAAGTTGCAGGGTGTTGAGGGTGTTACTGGGGCGACTTCCACTTTCCTGTATTTCTGTCAGGATATGCTGATTACCGGCTTTTTGGGCGAAAACTTCCAGACGATTGGGGTTGGCGGTGTTTTGGCAGTTATGGCCGTGATTGCAGCCATCGGAACAGCCTTCCGCCTACGTTACAATGCACAGAAGCGCGCGTCAGCGACGCTGGCGGCTACGGCTGACTAAGACCCGTGAGAATTTGATTACCGGTTGCCATTAACGGGTCTCTCCTTTGCAGACAGGCTCACCCGCACCCCGGGTGAGCCTGTATTTTTGGGAAAAATACAAAAAATTGACTTGACAATAGCAGGAATGATCTCGGATAAAAAAAACGGTCAAGTTGGTGAAATTTAGCAATTTTCATTACTAAATTTGAAACTTGGAGATGGTTTTCTTGATCAAAGTAGTTAGGAAAAATGATTGTCAAATCATTAATCTTTTCGTTTTTAGTTAGCCAATTATTGGCTCATGAGCAATTGCTCATATATCTTTCCTTCTACTCAAATCAAATAACTGGTTCAAAGTCCAATATTATTGATTGATTATTGACAAACAATCAAAAATTTTGTATTATTTGAAAGTAATCGAAACTTTCTTGTTTCCATTTCCCCCATGAATTCTCACAAAAGACATCAGATCATCCTTGAATTAATCAACCAGAACGAATCGGTTCAGGTAACCGAACTGGTTGCGAGGTTTGGTGTGTCCGAAGTTACCATCCGCCGAGACCTTGATATTTTGGAGCGGAAAGGTTTGCTGCGGCGTGTGCATGGCGGAGCCATCAGCGGGAGTGGCAGAAGTTATGAACCGCCGTTTTTATCGCGAAGCGTCAAATGCAGTGAAGAAAAGCAGAAGATCGGCAAGGCAGCTGCTGAGATGATCCAGAACGGCGATTCGATCATGCTTGATGTTGGCACAACCACGCTTGAAATTGCCAAAAATATCTACGATCGCCAAAACCTCACTGTCATCACCCCTTCATTTCATATTGCACTGGCGTTAGTGGATCATCCGGGCATTCGCTTGATTTTAACCGGGGGCATTCTCCGGCGGGGGGAACTATCGTTGGTAGGTCATCTGGCTGAAAGAACTATCGAGGGTTTCAATGTTGATAAGTTTTTCATGGGGGCAGGCGGAATTGACCCGGAAATTGGCTTTACCGAATTTAACTTAGAGGATGCTCTCGTAAAACAGGCAATGTTGAAGAGGGCTAAAGAAATCATAGTCGTTGCTGATTCATCAAAGTTTGGACAAATCGCTTTGAATTCAATTGCGCCTGTGACGGCTGCTGATCGCATTCTAACGGATACCAAAGCCCCTGCGGAGATTGTTGAACAAATCGAAAAAATGGGCGTTGAGGTTCTGCGCGTATAGTTCAATTTCAATTTTTTTGGAGGAGGTGAAGAGGAAGAAGGTGAGGAAGTTTGTCGTAAATCGCTGACTAGTAAGCCAATTGATCGTATCCCTTTTCTCAGAAACAATGGAGTAACAAAATGAAAAAGAGTCTGTTTGTTCTATCTGTGCTGTTAATCATTGCCCTGGTAGCTGCTTGTGCGCCACAGCAAGCCGCCACCACTCAACCTCCGGCGGGTACAGAGCCAACCAAAGCTCCTGCAGCTTCAGAACCGACCAAAGCGGTTGAACAGGAAGAATTGGTCTTTGCTACCGTTGTAAAGTCAATCGCTTTCAACTGGTTCCTGAGGATGGAAACCGGCGTCAAGGACTTTGGCAAGGACTACGGCGTTAAGGCTTTTATGGAAGGCCCCTCGCAGGTTGACTCGGCAGCCCAGGTGGCGATTATCGAATCGTTAATCGCTCAGGGTGTTGATGCAATTTGCAATGTGCCGTACGGCGTACCCGAAAATGAACCCGTTCAGAAAAAAGCCATCGACAGCGGGATTATTGTGGTTGGACATGAAGCCGCCACCGCCAAAGAAGGTACTTTGCTCTATGATGTTGAAGCCTTCGATAATTGCTCCTATGGCGAAGAAATGATGAAGGAAATGGCAACCCGCATGGGAGAAGAAGGAAAATACATCCAGTTTGTTGGCTCCCTGACTAACGCATCCCACAATGAATGGATGGATTGCGCCAAAGCCTATGCCGAGAAAAACTACCCCAAACTGGAATTCATCGCCAAATATGAATCCAAAGAAGACCAAGAGGTTGCCTACAACACGATGAAGGACGTTTTGAAAACATACCCGGACGTAAAGGGTGTGCTTGGAGCGGCGGCGGGTGATGTTGTTGGTGCCGGGCGTGCAATTGAGGAAGCAAAGCTTCAAGATCAAATTGCCGTGGTTGGAACAAGCATTCCGTCCTATGCGGGCGAATTGCTCAAAACCGGGGCAGTTGACCTTGCCATGGCCTGGGATCCGGCTACCGCAGGTTATGCCTGTAATGTAGTTGCCTACAAAGTATTGAAGGGCGAGGCAATCACTGACGGTATGGACCTGGGTGTGCCCGGTTACGAAAAGATCAAATTGGTCAAAGGCGTAAATGGCGTGCCTGTAATTTATGGTGCAGCCTGGATCAAGATTGACGCCAACAACATGGATGATTATCCCTTCTAAATAGAAAAGCTCTCTGTATAGTTGGGGCGGTATCTGCACCGCCCCAACTTAACAAAGGTCTGTATATGTCTGAACCAATTATTCGAGTTGAAAATATCAGTAAACGATTTGGCGGTGTAGTTGCGCTTAATGAAGTCAGTCTTTCGATTTTCCCCGGCGAAATCTGTTGTTTAGTGGGCGAAAATGGCTCTGGTAAGTCAACCTTAATCAAAATCATTTCGGGTGTTTATGCTCCAGATGAAGGGAATATCTACTTAAATAATAAGCTTTACAAGAGATTAACCCCAATCGATTCGATTCGAGAAGGTATCCAGGTGATTTACCAGGATTTCTCTTTGTTTCCAAACTTGACGGTTGCTGAAAATATTTCAATTAACCATCAACTTGCTCATCGCAAAAAACTTGTCAACTGGCGAGAGGTGGAAAAAATTGCGCGAGAGGGCTTACAACGAATCAATATCGAGTTGCCCCTCGATGAGCTGGTTGAAAATCTATCTACGGCGGACAGACAATTAATCGCTATTGCCAAAGCAATCCTGGCGGATGCCCGTCTCATAATCATGGATGAACCAACCACAGCACTGACCCAAAAAGAGGTAATTGCGCTTTTTAAGGTAATTAATGATCTGAAAGAAAGGGGAATTTCAACCTTATTTGTTAGTCACAAATTGAATGAGGTTAGAGAGATTGCGGAAAGAACGGTAATCATTCGAAACGGAAAAAAGGTTTTAGATCAGGACGCGAGAGGTATTGATATTGCCACGATGGAATATCACATGACCGGTCGCAAACTCGACAGCAGTAACATTACCTTTTCTTTCCCCGGCGCTATGGATACCCCTCTTCTTAAGGTAGAGAATTTAAGTTTGCGGCACGGTTTTGAAGATGTTTCTTTTGCCTTAAGAAAGAATGAGGTGCTCGGTATTACTGGTTTGTTGGGTTCTGGTCGCACTGAGTTGGCACTGGCACTATTTGGTGAGCTGCCGGCGGACACTGGGCGAATTTTTATTGAAGGGAAGGAAGTCCATATCAAAAGTATTCAACAGGCGGTTAAGAATCGGATTGGATATGTGCCTGATGACCGTATTCAACAGGGGCTGTTTTTAGATCAATCCATCAACGACAATATTATTATTAGCGTGATTGACCGATTGGTCACCAGGATCGGCTTAATTAAGTCGAAAACGAAGACCGAAGTATCCCAGCAGTGGATTCAACGGATGGCTATCAAAACGCCCTCTGGAAGGTTACCTGTAAAAACCCTATCTGGCGGGAATCAACAGAGAGTGGTTCTGGCCAAATGGCTGGCAACCATGCCCAAGATTTTAATTCTCAATGGCCCAACCGTGGGAGTTGATGTGGGTTCGAAAGCAGAGATCCATGAGCTGATCAGACAGTTGGCCAATCAGGGAATCGGGATAATTTTAATTTCGGATGATATTCCCGAGCTATTTCAAACCTGCCATCGCATTTTATTAATGCGAACGGGCAGAATTGTGGAAGAATATCAACGGGATGATATTGATGAACAATTTTTATATCAACGCTTGATCTTTTCGGAGAATCAAGCAAAGGCAGTGAGTGAGGATTAACGAATGATTGGTCAATTCCGAGTTAAGAAATTAATTCGCTCAAATGAATTTGTAATATTTTTAATTCTGCTTTTTCTATCGTTGACAATTGGTGCCATTAACCCGGCCTTTTTCACAATTTCCACCTTGTTCGACACTTTGCGATCTTCCATCGTATTCTTGATCCTTGCGTATGGATTACTGCCAATCGTGATAGCCGGTGGTATTGACATCTCTTTTGTGGCCATTGCAGCCACCACCTCATACGCGACTCATATGTTCCTTTTGAGGCAGGGTTATGATGGAGGCGTTCTCTTGTATTATCTCATTGCCGGAGGGGCAGGCATTTTGGCTGGACTTTTAAACGCCTTTTTGGTTACGCGGTTTAAGTTGCCAATCTTTGATGTTTCATTGGCAATGTTTACAATGTGGTATGGTTTTAATCTGTTCTTTGTGGGGGCAACGGCAAATTTCTCGCTCCCCAAAGGCGCAGTCGGTTTTTACAATATTTTCATTCTCAAAGCCCAAGACCCAAATGTTGGTGAAACAGGGCTGCACATAACCGTTTTACTGGCGTTGGGCTTAGGTCTATTTGTGTGGTGGTTTCTGAAATATACAACCTTGGGAAGAGGGGTTTATGCGATTGGAGGCAATCGCGAAGTAGCCGTCCGCTCTGGTTTCAATGTGCGTTTGATTTTCTTCGTGATTTTCGGAATCATGGGATTGTTCTCGGCAATCGCTGGTGTTACACAGGCATTTCTTAGCCGTTACTTTAACCCGGTCATTTTCATTACCCAGCCGCTGGATGTTTTAGCAGCAATCATATTGGGAGGAGCAGCAATCACCGGTGGGAGTGGCTCTATTATTGGGACCACCTTGGGGGTGCTGGTTATTCAAGTTATCAACCGGGCATTGATTCTCACCGGTATTCCGGTTGAATGGCAGAGATTTGTTGTTGGGGTAATCTTGATTCTATTCACCTCTATTCCTGCTTTGAGGAATTTGAGGGCTAAACGTATGGGACATACCAGTCAATTAACTCAATCTGATTAATTATTTTTCGAGAGAAAAAATGACCGAAGAATCGACACCCAAAGTAACAAAAAATTCACAAGTAACCATCTTTTTGAAACGGCTGCATATTGATGGTCAGACTCTTCTACTTACCGGTGTTTTCATTGCCTTAGTTTTGTTTTTTACCTTCACGGTTCAAAAATTTTTCACACCCAGAAGCATCACTTCTATGGCTTTTCAATTGCCAGAGCTGGGTATATTATCGCTGGCAATGATGATCACCATCTTATGTGGTGGTATTAACTTATCCGTCAATGCTACTTCGAATTTAGCGGCTGTGGTTGCCGGTTTGTTTTTGACGCGCATGATTCCTGCTGATGTAGACCCGAATCTGTTGGGATGGTACGTGCTTGAGGCTTTTATCATTGCAATTTTGGTTGGATTTTTATGCGGCGTACTGAATGGGGTAATGATCGGCTATATCGGCGTTCCTCCCATTCTCGCAACCCTGGCTACCTTCACATTTTTTACGGGCATTTCCACTGGATTGACCAAAGGGGTTACTGTAACAGGTTTTCCCGACAGCGTTTCAATCATTGGAAGCAAAACTATTGCTGGAATTCCGATTCCATTTATTATGTTTGTTGTTCTTACTATCCTGACCTATATTATTCTCAACGGCAGCCCCTTTGGGTTCAAGACTCGCATGATCGGTACCAACCCCACCGCTGCCGAATTTTCTGCCGTCGAAAATCGGAAAGTGCTGCTTGGGGTATATATTTTGAGTGGGATTCTCTCTGCAATTACAGGTATTTTGGTGATGAGCCGTACCATGTCGGCGGCTTATGAATATGGAACCACCACCTATGTTCTATTAACCATCTTAATTTCTGTGCTGGCGGGAGTAGTTCCTGGTTTTGGTAAAGTGATTGATATCTTTATTGCCGTGTTGATATTACAGGTTCTCTCAACAGGTTTTCACATGTTGCTGACGGGGGTACGCGGCAGTTCATTTTTCAGGGACTTTGCATGGGGCATCCTTCTCATCATCATCTTCATTGTGAATTATTTTGTTCGGGGCCGAACTAAAAACGACTGAGTAAAGCAAAAGGAGCATGAGCATGGATAAACGCTGGGAACAATTAGGGGATTTATTGGTCAATTATTCAACCCGCGTTCAAGCTGGAGAGCGAGTTATGATTGCCTTTATCGAGTTGGAGACATATCCATTAGTCGAGGCGGTGTATCGGGCTTGTATTAAAGCGGGGGCGTATCCGCAAGTTCAGTTCTTGTCGGACAGGTTGAACCGTCAACTTTTAAAATACGGTTCGGTCGAACAAATTGGCTGGGTCCCGGAAATTGAATCTTTTGGAATGGAATGGGCTGATGTCTATTTTGGTTTGAGGGGGGCCTATAATTTAGAAGTATTTTGGGATATCCCTTCTGATAAACTTGCTCTCCTGCGAAAATCAATGGGGGCAATTTCGACCTTGCGATGGCAAAAGACGCGCTGGTGTCTGGTCAGAGTACCCAACGCTTCTCTCGCTCAACAGGCTGGAATGGATGAAGAAACCCTCACAGATATGTTCTTCAATGCTTGTTTTCTGGATTGGGAGAAAGTTGGAGAACAGTGGAGAAAGTGGGCGGAGAAATTGAGCCGGGGTAAACATGTCCGATTGGTCGGTAACGAAACAGACCTGAGCTTCTCAGTTGAAGGCAGAACCTGGGAAGCTGCGCTTGGCATGAGTAATATGCCGGATGGAGAAATTGCTACATCACCAGTAGAATCAAGTGTTGATGGTTATATCTATTTTGAATTTCCCGGTGTGTTGGGGGGGCGGTTGATGAACGATATTCGTCTCCGCTGGGAAAAAGGTCATTTGGTAGAAGCAACTTCATCCAGTAATCAGGATTTCCTCCACTCGATTATTAACACTGATGCGGGGGCCAGTAAGATTGGTGAATTTGCGATTGGAACAAACCCGGAAGTAAAGTACTTTTCAAAGGACATATTGTTAGACGAAAAAATTGGAGGAACAATCCACATCGCTTTAGGCCGGGCGTATCCCCAAACAGGCGGGACAAATCAATCCGCAATTCACTGGGATATTGTCAAGGATACCCGGCAATTTGGAGAAATTTATTTAGATGGTCAATTGATCTTCAAAAATGGTCAGTTTTTGTTCTAAAGACGCAAAAAGAGGTGAATGATGACCAATCTCTACTTGTTAGGCGTGGATATTGGAACGTACTCTTCAAAAGGTGTTTTGGTTAAACCTGATGGCAGCCTAGTATCTACCTATGTGGTACCCCATGGAATGGCAAATCCCAAGCCGGGCTATTTTGAGCACGATGCTGAACAGGTCTGGTGGCGTGATTTTGTAGAAATCGTCAAGCAATTACTGAATAAATCCGGGGTCAAACCCGGTGAAATTGGGGGAATTGGCATCAGCGCCATTGGATCCTGTGTGGTGCCTATTGACGAGGAAGGTAAACCGTTGCGTCCCGCTATTTTATACGGGATTGACACCCGGGCAACAAAGGAAATTCGGCAATTAGAACGAAAACTCCGCAAAGATTTTATTTTTCAAACCAGTGGTGCTCATCTTACATCTCAGGCTTCTGGTCCAAAAATTTTGTGGATCCGCAATAATGAACCGGATATTTTTCAAAAAACGCGCTGGTTTCTGACCAGTCAGGCTTACCTTGTTTATAAATTAACCGGTCAACCCTCGATTGACATTTATACCGCCAGTGGTTACGCACCCTTATTCAGTACTCAAGAACGAAGATGGCTAGTAGAACTCGGTGATGTGATAACTTCCTTTGACCAACTTCCCCCTTTGTATTGGAGCCATGAAGTTGTTGGGAAAGTGACCAGAGAGGCAGCCCAAATCACCGGTCTGGCAGAAGGAACGCCGGTCGTCTGTGGGACTACCGATGCCGCTGCGGAAGCAATTGCGGCAGGGGTGGCGGCGTTTGGTGACATGATGTTGATGTTCGGAAGCAGTGTCTTTTTTATAATGAAAACGGAACAACTGATCAGGACTCAACATTTTTGGAGCGCTAACTTTTTAGAAAGCGGATCGTTTGCATTTTTGGGTGGAATGTCAACCGCAGGTAGCCTGACGACCTGGTTCCGAGATCAATTTGCCCAGCAGGAAGTAGCAAATGCTGGGGCAGATGGTGCTTATGCGTTGCTGGCGGCTATGGCTGCTAACTCTCCGCTTGGGGCTAATGGCTTGATATGTCTCCCTTATTTTGAAGGGGAACGAACTCCTATTCATGACCCGAACGCCCGAGGAGTTCTATTCGGTTTGCGCTTAGCACACACCAAAGCTGACGTGTATCGAGCGATTTTAGAGGGAGTGGCTTACGGAATTCGACACAATTTTGAAGAAATGGGCCATGAAGGGGTTTCACCAACCAATTTGTTTGCCATTGGCGGTGGAAGTAAGAATCCTTTGTGGATGCAGATTGTCTCGGATATCTGTGGTTTGCAGATCTCAATTCCTGAACAACAAATTGGGGCCAGTTATGGAGATGCTTTCTTAGCAGCAGTTGGGATAGGTTTGTACAAAAATCTGGCTGAGATTAAGCAATGGGTAAAGGTAAAGGATCGAATTGAACCCGATTTTGATAATCACAAGAAATATGAAGAACCATATCGGATATTCCGAGAGATTTATCCTCGCACAAAACCCGTAATGCATCAGCTGGCAAGGTACATTGAAACGAACTAAGAAGCGGAAATAACCTATAAAAAACAACAAGGATAATGATTATGAGCAATTGGATTGAAGAAACCTTTGGAGTAAAAAAGCCGATTATTGCTATGTGTCACCTTTTACCCTTGCCGGGCGATCCCTATTATGATGAGGAAAAAGGGATGAAAGAAGTGATCGCTTGGGCACGAAAAGATCTACTTGCCTTGCAAGAAGGCGGTGTTGATGCTGTCATGTTCTCGAATGAATTCAGTATGCCTTATCTGACTAAGGTTCATACGATAACAGTTGCCAGCATGGCAAGGGTGATTGGTGAAATTATGCACGAAATCAAAGTGCCGTTTGGGGTTAATGTCCTGTGGGATCCTGAGGCATCGCTTGATTTGGCTGCAGCTACTGGTGCCGCATTCGTCCGCGAAATCTTTTCTGGGGTTTACGCGAGCGATTTTGGTTTGTGGAATCCCAATGCGGGCGAGGCTGTTCGTCACCGCCAAATGATTAGCGCAAGGAATGTCAAACTGCTTTTCAATATTGTGCCTGAGGCTGCAAAGTATCTTGCTGATCGGGATGTGGTGGAAATTGCCCGCTCCACAGTTTTCAATCATCGGCCGGATGGTTTGTGTGTGTCTGGCTTGACGGCAGGGACACAAACCGATGTTAGTATTCTTCAAAAAGTAAAGGAAGCCGTTGGTGATACTCCTCTATTTGCCAACACGGGGGTTCGTCTTGAAAATGTGCGTGAACAGTTAAGAATTGCGGATGGTGCAGTCGTTGGTACTACCTTCAAAGTGGATGGTTGTTTTGAGAATCACGTTGATCCAATGAGGGTAAAAGTGTTTATGGAGACGGTGAGAGAGTTTAGAAAAAACTATAAGTACCTCTAAATTTTCTCCCATGAAAGTGATCAATCTTTTATAGGTCTGATGACTTGTGAACTGAACATTGTGTTTCTGACTAATATTTCATGGTCAGAGACTGGGATGATCTGGTTACAGGGAGATGTTCAAGGAATAAGCAAAGATTTACCCTATCCAGAAAATATAACTCACACCCCCTCCACCGCATCCTGTATCCGCTCGGCGGTCGGGTGCAGGTAACGCCCGGTCGTCTCAATCCGGGAGTGTCCCAAAATCGCCGCAAGCGTGGCCACATCCACCCCCTTCTCGATGGCACGGGTGGCAAAGGTGTGCCGTAAGGTGTGCGGGGTGGCTTCCACACCCGCAACCCTGGCATACTCCGCCACCATACGCTGCACATCCCGCTCCGCCAGCGCCCTGCCGCTGCGGGAAAGAAACAGCCAGTCCTCCGCCACCTCCGGTCGTTCGTCCAGCCAGGCCTTCAAGGATTGGCGCACCTCACCGTTCAATGGCACACGGCGGGTCTTGTTGCCCTTGCCGCCTCTCACCGTCAGCCAGCCCGAACGCCCGTTCATCTCGACATCTCCCAGCCGCAGGCGCACCACCTCACCCACCTGCAAGCCTGCCCGTCCCATCAGGTTCAGGATGGCGGTGTCCCGTGTACTGCCCTCGGCGGCGGCAAACAGTCTGCCCAACTCACGGGCAGAGAGCGCTTTGAGGGGCGGCGTGACCTGCTTTGGCCCCTTCACCTTCAAGGTGCGCCCCAGGTGGCGCAAGAGCGAGCGGATGGCTGCCAGGCGCAGGTTGACACTGGCCGGTGAGAGCCTCCGCACGGTTTGCAAGTAGGCGGTGTAGTCCTTGACTTCAACGGCAGTGAGGAGGTTCCAGTCCACGCCTGCGCCAGTGGTGCTGGTGTACCACTCGGTAAATTCGTCCAGCGCAGAGCGGTAGCGTTCTGCCGTGCGGGGGCTGGTGAGGGTTGACAGGAAGTCCTCTACCGGGTTCATTGGTGCGGTTTCCTTTCGCTAAAAACATTGTGCGACACAGTTTAGGGCGGTTTTCAGCCCCAAAAACGGGTGTTTTGCGTCTTACAATGTGTATTGTACGACTATGTTGTGCGACACGCAAGTAACACATAGACCGCCTGCTCATCTCTCGCAGGCGGTCTGTTCGGCTCGTTTCGGCGCGCATACGGCGGTCACTTGATCCATTGGTCGAGCCGTCTGTCCAGCGCATACTGCCTGCTGCCGATGTAGATTGCCGTCCAGATGAGACGGACAACGAACATAACGACCCTACCTGGCAAGGCGTCCGGTTTCATATCTCTGGCGTGACGACCCCTATAGACCTCACACCTCCCCAATCCAGTGCGCCCACCCTGCACCCTGCGCTTGCAACGCATTGACCAGCCGCTGGTCGGCGCTCCACAACTCCGCTCCGTACTGCTCCGCCACTGCCGCATACTGGGCATCGTAGGCTTTGCTCTGCCCCAACCGCTCTGCCCAGTGCAGCGAGGATTTCAACAAAGCCGGGGTCGGCTCCACCACCCGTACCCCTAACTCCGGCAAAATGTCCACCAACAGGTCGGCATCCTGCGGAGCCAGTCTGCGCTTGAACACGGCAAAACGTAGGGCTGACACCACCTCAGCATACCAGTGCGCCGGTGCGTACAACACTTCACCGCTAGACTTCCAGCCGCCCAGACATCGCTCCGCCTGAACCGAGTAATCCTGAGTCAGCAGGACATTGACCACAACGCTGGCATCTACGACAATCCCCATTTCTCCTCCTGCTCCCGCTCGTATTCCTCACGCACATCCCGCAGAATGTCACCCTCATACACACCATATTGAGCAGCAGTGCGTTCGCGAATTTCCCGCAACTTTGCCAGCGTGCGGCGGAATTGTTCACTCTCCGCCCGGCGCTGTTCTTCCAGATAGCGGCGCACCAGTTCCCGCAGGATTTCAGACACGCTCTTGCCCTGTTCCCGAGCAATCTCGTGCAGTTCCACCTGGTCACTTTTGTCCAACATCACTTGCACTCGAATCAGTTCGGTCATCTCTCACCTCATTGTGTATAGAGTATTACACAACAAGGATTTTGTCAAGCCCCTTGCCCACGGTTCCAGCGTTCCAGCCACAGGTCACTGTCCGGCTGCTTTGCCAGCGTGGTCAGTTCGGTGGCCACCCCCGCAAAGCGGGGTTTGAGATAACGCAGGATACCCTGCATCCGCTTGGGCGTCAGGGTGCATACCGCCACCCGCCGCTGGAAGTTGTACTGATTGATCCACTTCCGCACCCATGTGTTATCTGCCCCGTCCCTGCGTTTGCGCGGGTTTCGCAGGGTCTCCACCTCGACATAAATCCGCTCGCCGTCCTTCTCGACCAGCACATCCGGCTCGACCAGCGGATTATCCACCACCGGGCAGACCTCCACCCGCCAGCCCCGTCTGCGGGCGTGGTAGGCAAACAGCAGGATGGCAAAGGCGTGCTTGGCGTGTTCATCGGCATTGTGTTTTTGAGCAAGAACGTCCCACTCTGAACGGCGAATGGGACACCCCAGTTCCGCGGCAAAGACCACCCCGTTATCCGTCAGACGCAGGACGGCATAGCGAGTTTTCCCGCTGCCGAAAAAGCGTTGCTCGATAAGTTCCTGTTCCAGCAAAACTTTTATCAGCCTGTCTGTTGCTCCACCGGAGAGATTCATCCGGTATTGCAGTTCTCTTTGCAGCGAAACTCCCTCGGCCAGTATCTGCACGGCGGTTTCCATCCGCCGCCACAATTCAATCCGAATCGCCCTTGTCCGGGTTGAAAGCGTACCATTGCTCGGTGTCATAAGCGTACCATGACCCTGAATTTACAAAATCTTATGCGGGATATTATTGTGGCACCCCCCTACTTTTTGCAGGTTTAATATCCCGCATAAGATTTCCCCGCCCCACCTGTCCTCACCCCGCCGAAAAACGGTATCCGCGCCGAATCTTGCGCCGGGCAATCCGCTCCGCCAGTAGGCGGGCGTGGGTTTCATCCTTGCACGGGATACAGCGCCAGCGTTCATAACCGGAGCGCAGGCTGCCCCACCCGCACACCACTGCCCAGGCGTCCAGGAGGGTTGCCTGCACCCCCACCACATACCAGCGGTGGATATTCCGGTCAGGGTCGTTGCGGATGAGGCGCATACGGGCATTTTACCTCACGGCTCGTACTTGCGAATCTCGGCATCGAAGAGCAGGTACAAGAGGATTGGCATATCCAGATACAGCAGAAAGGCGGGGTCATCATCCGCCTCCGAACCGTCCGGCAGCAGTTCCACCGCCACCCCCTCTTGATTCTCACCCCGCAGGTAGAGAATGTCGGTCACCCGCCAGTCCAGCACGCTCTCGTTGACCTCACCCTGCGGGTTGCCGGTGACCACATCCATCGCCCGCCTGACCGGCAGCAGGAAGCCGTTGTCCAGAATCACCGCCGGAAGGTCGTACTCGCCCTCGCCGCGCAGGATGACATCCCGCACCGTCCGCTCGGCAGCGTTCTCGTTCAGCCAGTCCAGCAGGCAGACCGGCTTCGCCTCGGCCGCCACCCGCATGACGATACAGCCATGCTCCGGGTAGCGCTCGAACTCGTCCAGATTGTAGTCGTGCTTGCGAAAGGCAAAACTCATCATTCCCTCCTGCGCCGTTTCGGTTTGGGCAAAACCATCAACACCAGCAGAAGTAGCACGAACGGCAAAATACCCAGCCCATCGTACACCTCGACCATTGACCCCAAAATCTTCACCACCTCACGCTGGCCGGTGAGCAGTAAGACCAGCACCATCCCGCCCATGACCAGCACCAGAACCAGCACATTTCTGAAAAACCGCATCAGGTAGTCCATCCTGCACCTCCGCAAAGTTTCAACGGGCGGCTAAGCCCGCACCAGGCACACTTGCGCCGGAGCGCCCCCGAACGCAGGCGGCTACGCCAAGAGCGCAGACGCCGCTAGGCGTCAAGCGGTGACGGGGCGCAAGGCGCACTGTGCCGTAAGCCAGGCCGTTAGGCCGTCCCCGCTGGTCGCTAGACCAGCCCGCCGTCCACCACCACATCCGCCAGTATCTCCCGCAAACTCACCTGCCAGCCGTTCACGGCTACCCGCTCCGGCAGTACACCTTCGGCTTTGCGCAACTGCTTGATGACATTGACCGCCTGCTCACGCAAGAGCGGCGGAACATGAAAGACCACCTCACGGGCAACCACATGCGCCCGCTCATCCGCAGACCACAGCCAGCCGTGGACGGTGGCATGTAGGGCTTCACGGTGCGCCCGCCCGACCAGGACGAACGCCAGCGTTTCCAGTGCCAGATCGTTCTCGCACACCACCCGGTGACTGCCGCCCAGCACCGACAAATCGGTGGTCAGGACGGCTTCGACCGCCAAGACGCCCCGGATAGCGTACACCCGCCTCAGGCTCATCTGCCCTCCAACAACACCCGTATCTTGCTCTTGCCCGCTTCCGTCAGCCGCCACTCGTCCGCAATCATCTCAATCTACCCCCGCCGCTCCAAGCCCTCATATACCCCTGCGAAGGTCTGCTTCATGCGGGTGTGCAGCGGGGTGTGCGGTCACTGCTCCCGGGCCCTCGCAGACCAGGAAGGGGATTTCTTCCAACCCGGCCAGGCATGCCGCCCGCACTCGCCGTTCACTGGTGAGCACCCGGTATCCCCCTCTCGCGGGGATGACCGCTTGCGGCTGAACCAGACCATGGCTGGGATTGACGCGGCTAATTCTTCCAGAAGTCCGTTTTCGGCATCCGTGCGCGGGTTGCGCACATCGAACCGAATCAAATCCAGGCGAATGTTCCTTAACTCCATATCTCCTTCATCGTCGTACACCCCTCGTCTTCCTCGCCGGTTAGGGCGGCTTCCCAGCACGCCGCACACACCCTATACACCAGAGGAATGCTGAGTTCCTCCACCTCCAGCCACATCCCGTACGCCGGTACCTCCGGGGACAAATCCGGCGCGCTCTCTACCTGCCCAAACAGGTCCCGCACACTTGCCACCTCGTGGGATGCCAGCAGTTCCCAAGGGACGTTCTGTCCGGCACGCAGCAGCACTTTCTCAAACTTACGCACTTCCGCATTGTGGTGACAGCACCAGCGTTTGGACGGCAGGCGTTCCTGTGTCAGGCAGCAGATCTCCCCCCGGCAGTGCCTGCAGGTTGCACAGGTGTTGCCTGCCTGTGCCGGACGAATCTCCTCCGGGTAGATGCGGTCGCACAGGATGTCGTTGTCGATCAGGCAGTTTCGCACGTGGCACCACTGCGAGCACATCTTCAGCACCCCTCCGCTACACCCATCTCAACCCGCAGGCGATGCCATACCTCCTGCAGCGCTACCACCCAGTCCCGTGACGTTCTTCAGGCCAATCCGATGTCGATGACGCAGGTCTCAAAGCGTGAGCGCGTTGTCCAGTCCTAGCAGGATGCGCCCGGTCAGGTCCTCCAGCAGCCCCAGGCGATAGCCGTATGCTAGCAAGGCGGTTTTTCCTGTGCCGCCTTTTGCGGTAGTCATGAGGGTCTTCATGCCAGTTTGCTCCTTTCCCGAGCAACCTTCTGGCAAGTTTTTACACCAGTACATGGGGAATATGTTCCCCATGCGCTTTTTTAGATGGGGCTACCCAAATACTTTTGCTGTAATTGCGGTTCCTCTCCTCCTGTAACCGCAAAATGACGAGAAACTTCCTACTACGGAGATTGCCGAAATACGTGGCTACAACACACGCATGGATGAAACGGCCCTTGCTTTTTTCGTTTCACCTGGGGCTGTTCTGGAAGGGATCCTGTAGATGTGTCATCTTCTTGACCTTTTAGGATTCCTTCCTCTTTTTCTATCAAGTTTGTTTCCATGTCAACAGCACTTTCCCAATGATCCCGCTCAGGTTTACCAATTCATCCAAACCCAGGATTTATCCACTCCCTTTTTCTCCCCCATCGGTGCGCCTTTGTCACTCATTCGTCACCGGGTTTCTCGGGATAGCGAATGGGCTCTTTTAGCGTGCTGCGCCACAGAAATTCGCTCAGCGCTTTCCCATGGGCTTTTTCGGAGGCACTGTCCGGCGGACGTGCCCAGCCCAGCGCGTCATACAGGCGGAAGCGGTACAGGTCAAAGGCGGTCTCAATCAGGTCGCCGTAGGGAGCGGCGGCGAGATATGCCTGATAGTAGGCAAAGCCCATCCACACCAGCCCCAAGGGGATTGCCCACTACGATACCCATCCCCACAGCAAGAAGAGTAAGCCCCAGACGAAGGCTTCCACCCGGCGGTTGAGCGCCGCCCGCGCCGAGAGAAGGTCCTCGCGCAAATCCAGCGGCAGCAGACCCCACAGACGCGCCCAGTACACCACCGCATCCAGCCCATAGCGGGTGCGCGGCGCCAGTTCGCGGGCTCTCAGCAGCTTGCCCAGTTGGGGGGCATCAGGTCATCCCGCCGGACAGGATGCTAATGAACCCAGGTCTCCAGGTCAGTCAGTTCCTGGGTCTCCTGCAAACTGAGGCTTTCGCCATTCAGTTGTTTCTTTTTCAACGCCCGCGCGCGCTCCCGACGCTTTTCCCAGCGCGTCGCCAGCCGGTCGGTGAGATGTTGGCTCAGTTTGCTCAGGGGCTTTCGCCAGTAGCCTTCCAGCAGACGCAGCAGGGGAAAGACGAACAGGCGCACCACCTGCGCACTGCCCACCACCTCGGCGATTGCCAACAGGGCTACGGCACCCTGCAGCCAGGTGGAGAGGTTCAGGAAAGCCTCCACCCAGGACTGTGCCCAGCCCTGAATCAGCGCCAGCAGGGCGCCCCCCAACCAGAAAAGCCCGGCCGGGCCGAAGAGGTGCTCCACCCAGCGCTTTGCCAGGTCCTCGCCCAGCGATTCCCAGAATTTATCCAGCATGGGCACCGCCTTTCTGCGTGGCGCGAATCATGCGGCGCTCCGGGTGTTTGGGGCAGGAGGGCGGATCCTCGCCCTCCTGAAGCACCGGCAAATCATCGTCGCAGTCTGGCATGGGACACACCCAGCGCTGGCTGGCTGGCAGAAGGCTGACCTTCCCGGGCGGGCCTTCCATGCCGCGCTGTTTCCATTCGAACCTTACACTTTTTTCTTCCAGCCAGGCTCGCACCGGTTGGGGGAGTTCACGCACAGCGTCATCGAGGTCGAACTCGGCTTCGATGTCACCCTGCCCAATGCGCTTTAACAGTCCCCGCAGGTGCTCTTGCTGTTCCGGAGATGATAAACGGGGAACAATGCGCTGAACGAATTGCGCCAGCGGAAAAATGTTTTCATCTGACATGATATCCTCCTTACTCTTTCAGGGCAGTCCCACACAGGCAAAACCTGCCCAGTAGTATGGATGCCTCAGGTTCAGGCTGTGGACCTTCGGGGTGAGATAGCGATGAAATGCCAGTCCCACCTGACGGTCGGGGTATCCGCGCCAGTACCTGAGCATGTCCTCCAGCGGTGTGTCCCTCAGCCAGATCTGCGCCTGGCGCAGTGCCTCGAGCAGGGGTGCCATCATCACCTCACCCAGCCATTCCAGCAGGGCATTCAGTTCGCTCTGCCATCCTAATCTTTGCCTATATGTGATGAGATACTTTCTAACCCGCTCTTGCAGGGCAGTCTCGCTGAGCCGGGGTAGGTTCACAACTTGCGGTTCGCTCTGCTCGCGCACAATCAGCGCAAAGCCGCCGTGCGCTGTACCTGCCAGATAAACCAGCGGGGCTTCCTTTGCCTGGCGCTGGATTTCATCGAAGGGTAAGGATTGCGGAAAGTACCGGAATTCGGGATGTTCCTTGCCCACCCGGTCGCGAACCTCCGCAGCAAGGTCTTTAATTTGCGCTTTTATGGCTTGCATCTGATCGAACCACTGCGGATTGCGTCCCTGCAGAGGAAGACTCTGCAGGGTTCGCTCATTTGCCAGGGCGTTTTTCCAACGATCATACAGATCCTTATATCCCAACGAAGGAAGGCGTTCGATATCAGCCCGCTGGCGTTCCAGGGCTTCGCGGAGCAGTTAGCCGCGCCCTCCTTCAAGCGTTTCCACGATTTGATGAAAATTCGGGGAGGCTTCCTGCAGAAGCGCCCAGGCGGTTTGGGCAGGCAATCCCTGCACTTCTGCTAGCCAGGATTCGGAGCTGCTTTGCTCACTTTGCAGCGCCAGCAGTTCCTCAAGATGTTCCCGGGCTTCTTGAGAGAACTTCCGGACTTCTTGCCAGTTGCCACGGCGGAAATTCAGCCGGACAAGGGCTGTGCAGGCGCGAAAGGGGAAAACAGCCGGTAGCGGAATGTTCTGAGCCAGTTGCCTCACCTCTTGATAGTATTGTTCCGCCAGGCGGGCCTGGGTCTCCTCCCCGCTGCGCTCATAGCGGTCAAGGAACAGGTTGCCGAGGGAGTGCTGGACGATTCCCCATGCCTGGGGATACTTTTCCCGGGTAAAGAACTGGTTGATGGTTTGGAACAAATTCTCCGCCTGATCCGCCCATGCCGGGTTGCCCGTCACTTCATACAATCGCAGGCAGGTATTTGCCAGGTTTCCGCGAGCATTGGCTGCCAGCAATTCCTCCCCTTTTTGCTCCGCCTCGCCAATCAATCCCCACCACCCGTTCAGCACGTCCTGCCAGAGCGCAGACTGGTTAGCGGCTTGTTCCTGCAGAACAATGAGGCGCTGGAAGCGTTGAGAGAGTCCATCCTCTGCACCTTGCATCTCCCCCAAAGCCGTTTCCACTCCGGCTTCGCGGGCGCGGCGCACCTGCAGGAAAAAAAGCGCAATCTTTCGGAGACCCCCGCGCGCTGGTCCAGTTCCACCAGGCGTTCCAGCAGGGTCATCCCTTCATTGCTGAGCAGTTCGGGGTGGGCTTGCAGGAAAGCCCGATGCTCCTCCGCCGAGCGCACCTGAAGGCAGTCTATCAGGGTTTATCCCAACGGACCGGCGTCCTCAAACAAGCGCCCGATGGCGGGGTTCAGTTCTTCTTCCTTTTCTCCTCCGACGGCGGGAGGGTTCTCTGCCTCTTGGGTTTGCACGACGGAGGGCTCGGGAGGGCTTCCTCCTGCGCCGCGCGCAAAGCCTCTTCCAACCGCTGGCGCAGGTCGGGGCGGCGCGCCAGCAGGTTCTGCAGGTCCTCCTCAGAATGAATCTCCTCGCCGCTTTCCTGAAGCAGTTGCATGGCCTGGCGCACCGCCGGGGGCAGAGCTTCCAGCAGGCGTTTCTGCAGTTCCTCGCGGGCTTCGGGGCTGACATTCCCCAGCGCCAGCGGCAGGAGCGCCCGCGGGGCAATCTGCAGGCTCTTCACCCACTCCTCCTGCCACTCGGCTCCCAGCGAGGCTTTCAGGGCCTGCATCAGCCCGTTGAAGTGCTCCTGATCCTGCTCGCGGGTGGTGCGCTCTGCCGGGCTGAAGATCAGCACACCATGCGGTTCTTGGCGGCGCAAGATCAACAGTGGTGCGTCCACCGTATTAGCGTTACCGCACTTCGGGCAGGGCAGGCGGTGCAGGTCGCCCTGCGCCGCGCGTGCCAGCAGATCAGGGCGCTCATCGCCGTCCACAATCAGCCAGATCTCAGCCGGAAAAGTGTGCCCGCGCTGCGGGCAGGTCAGCGTGGCGATTTGGGAAAAGGAATGTGCCATACATGCCCCCTGGCAATTTTTCTTTCATTATCATTATAGGAATTTTTCCCACACCTGCAACCGGTTAATTGCGAAAATGTAACAAAGTTGGTAAGCGAATTTAGGAATGAAGAGACAAGATAGCGGAGAGAAGAGGGGATTATGGGAGGGCTCATGATCAGAACTGACAGGCGACCGTGCTTCCGCGGAGCAAGCCGGCGGTGGTTTTATATCCCTTGCCTCGTTGGGCTCGACTCTTGAGCCTGTCAATCCTCTGTTCCTTGCGGTTATTGGTGCAGGGAATAACCGCATCGGCATAGAAGGTCATATAGCGTTGCCAGTCACAGGATAAGCGCAAGATCAGATCGTGGGGTTTTTCCAGAGCCGTACGATTTCCTGTCGGTGGCGTACTCCTGCCTGGCAAGGATTTCCGCAGACGGTGTAAGAGGCGGTCTCCAAGTAATGGTAGGTCGCGCAGGATTTCTTCCCCCCTTTGGAGCACTCCCTGTCAAGCTTTGAGCTGTTCTGCCTGTAAATCCTTCAGAGCATTCTTCACCCAGCGCCGCACATGAAACTGACAGACCTGATGCCCTGCCTCCAGTTCGTCCGCAATTTGCTGATAGATTGCCAGATCATCGCTCACGATGGCGCCAATGTTATGCATTTCTTTCAACCGCTTCAGCTAGGTGAACCGTGCCCGACTGGCTTTCTCATCCACCTCGGCGATCTCCAGCAGGCTGCTATCCTCCTTGTCCATCGTTACCTTCGCTCCCTTGCCCCCTACCCAGGCTCCATCTGCCCCCACCAACTGCTCTTTTTTTCCATTCAGCCCACGCTGCAACCTTTCCCCCCTACCTGCACATGCCGCCAGCCGCTCATATGGCTTAGCCTACGTCCAAACTTCCTCAGAACCCATGCCAGTGTGCTAACTGAATCCCAATCAACTTTTTCAAGCGCTCACTATTTTGTATTGAAATACCATAAAAGATTCTTAAGAAAAAAAAGCGGCGTTTTTCTGCCACTACACACCCAACGGGCTAGTTTTAGGTATAAGGAATGCCTTTCGGATTGAATAAGATTCGGTCAGGTTTTCCCCGCTTCCGTCGAATCTCGGCACAATACGCCACATCAGACTCATCAACCAGTAATCGGTTTGTTTCTCAACCAAGAGTACGAATTATCCTGCCCTGACCCATTTCAAGATTGTATGATGAGGAATCTGATAATCTCTTGCTGCATTGGCTATCTAAATAGGCTTTCCCCTCAAATGAACATGCTTCTGGTACTCCGGTAAATCTTCTTTGCGGAGACCCTTTTCCTGAATGGCTTCGCCTCGCACTTCTTCTTCGCTCACGACCATTTCTCCCGCGATCACTCCTGCCCTGATTTTACCTTTCTCAATCAAAGCACGCAAGCGGGCTTCCTCCATCCCGTACTTACGGGCGGCTTCGGCAACCGGGAGAAATGTAGGGAGTGTAACCATACCTGACCTTCCTGCTGAATGCACAAAATGCACCCAGGGATCCATCAGGTGCGTTGCCGAGTACAGGGATGGAATCCCTGTGGAAAGGCTCCTCGACCAGGACTCGAAGGTAAAAGATGGGAGTGAGCGATACGAGATAACCGAAAACAAACCAGCCCCACCGTTACTCCACAGTGAGGCCGTGATGCAGGCGTGGGGGCTTTAGAATAGTGTCAAATTATCCTGGCAAATTTTTTCACCGCACGCAAGTTACCCGACATGATCATCCCATCATACTATCCAAGTAATCTCAAGAGATAGCAAGACAAGAATAACTAGATACCTGAACGTTAATTGAGTTGTCGTATCGGAAGAGTCAATCTATAATTTACTGAGCCGATAATTTACAACAAACAACATACCCGTTCTCAATTCGATTGACATCCATTCAAAAAAATCAGGGGACGAACAATAATAAGAACAAAAAGTCAAAACCTTTAGAGAATGCATCTGAACAGCCAGAAAGTTTCCCTGCCAGACACTGGCTTGCTGCCACCGCCCCCCCAAATTTTGATGTTTGAATATGAACCGTGAATATTCTATGGCGATACGCACAGGAACGAAGAAGATATTGAGATTCCTATGAAACAGGTTGTAATTGAAAATCCAATTCTGAATTCTCCTTATGAAGAACCCAAACGCCATTTTCGATTTACCGACGAAGGTATTACGGACGAAATCATCGAGAAGCGCCGGGTGAGTTCTTATTTCATACCTGTTCCAAGAGCAAAGAAAAAGAATCCGAGACAACTGGTTTTTGATACCGAGTGGACGGCAGACCGTATTGAAGAGAACCGGTTCATCAATCAAACTCGGGAACGGGTGGCTTTGTGGCGCAGGGGCGGGTATATGGGCATCACACGCACCACAGCCCACCTGCTGGATTACTGGCAGCGACCTGACCGTGAACGGAAACTATTTTTCTGCCAGATAGAGGCTTTAGAAACGGCAATTTACATCACGGAAGTCGCTTCCCGTTATGGCGATGCCTGGATCATCAACGAACTGCAACGAGCCAATCAGGATGCCAACCCGCAGCTTTTTCGCATCGCTTTCAAAATGGCAACTGGCAGCGGCAAGACGCTGGTCATGGCAATGCTGATCGCCTGGCATGCGCTGAACAAGCTGGCTAACCCCCAGGATGCCCGCTTCTCAGACGCTTTCCTGATTGTCACCCCGGGTATCACCATCCGCGACAGGCTGCGGGTGCTGCTGCCGAACGATCCGAACAATTATTATCGCCTGCACGACCTGGTGCCGCCCGACCTGTTACAGGAGTTGGGCAAGGCGAAGATGGTCATCACTAACTTTCACACCTTCCTGCTGAGAGAACGGATCACTGCTGGAAGGCTGACCAAAGAAATCTTAAACACCGGGGAAGTCAGCCCGTTCACCGAAACGCCTGACCAGATGGTGCGGCGCGCCTGCCGCGATCTGGGCAATAAGAAGAATATCGTTGTGATCAATGACGAAGCCCACCATTGCTACCGGCGCAAACCGGATGGAGATGAAGAAAAATTATCCAGCGACGAGCGTAAAGAGGCTAAAACACGCGACGAAGAAGCGCGTATCTGGATTTCTGGCCTGGAAGCAGTGAAAGATAAACTCGGGATTAAAGTAATTTATGATCTCTCTGCTACCCCCTTCTTTCTACGCGGCTCGGGTTATCCTGAAGGCACTTTATTTCCCTGGGTGGTGTCGGATTTCTCACTGATTGACGCAATCGAATCTGGAATCGTCAAAGTCCCAAGGGTGCCAGTGGCGGACGACTCGATGGTTGGGGAACAGCCCACTTACCGGGATTTGTGGCTGCACATCCGGGATGAATTACCTAAGAAAGGACGCAAGGCTCAGGATTTGACCGGTGAGCCGGTTCTGCCGGTCGAACTGGAAGGCGCATTACAAAGCCTTTATAACAACTATGAGAAGTATTATCGCCAGTGGGAGCAGAATATCCAGGCGCGTGAACGCGGTCTGACGCCTCCGGTGTTCATCGTGGTGTGCAACAATACAAACGTCTCGAAGCTGGTGTTTGATTATATTTCGGGCTGGGAGAAACCTCTGACCGATGGTCGGACGGTGCTGGTTCCCGGACGCCTGCCTCTGTTCAGCAACGTCGAGAATGGTTCCTGGGCAGCGCGTCCGAACACCATTTTGATTGACAGCCAGCAACTCGAGTCAGGCGAGGCGATGAGCGAAGAGTTCAAGCGCATCGCCGCGCGTGAGATCGAAGAATTCAAGGCGGAATACCGGGCGCGTTTCCCCGGCAGAGATGCAGAAAACCTGACCGACGAGGATCTGCTGCGGGAAGTGATGAATACAGTCGGGAAACCGGGACGATTGGGCGAGCAGGTCAAATGCGTCGTATCCGTCTCCATGCTCACCGAAGGCTGGGACGCCAGTCCCGTCACCCACATCCTGGGCGTGCGTGCCTTTGGCACGCAATTACTTTGTGAGCAGGTGGTCGGGCGGGGTCTGCGCCGGATGAGTTACACCACCAACGAACAGGGTATGTTCGAGCCGGAATATGCCGAAGTTTATGGTGTTCCCTTTTCCTTCATTCCCAGTGCAGGCTCAACTGTTGACCCAAAGCCCGGTCCAATGCCTGTGCGGGTGCGTGCCCTGGAAGAGCGCATTGCCTGCGAAATCACCTTTCCACGCGTTACGGGTTACCGTTACGAGTTGCCATCCGAACAGTTAACTGCCGTATTCACGCAGGACTCAATGATGGCTCTTTCAACCAGTGAATTACCCGTCAGGACGGAGATGGCCTCGATCATCGGCGACACAGAATATCATACTATTTATGGTTTGAAAAACCACCGTGAGCAGGAGATTGATTTCCGCCTGGCCAGTCTGGTGCTAGAAAAGTACTTTCGGGATGGGAATGGCAACCCCAAACCCTGGCTGTTCCCCCAGCTGCTTCAAATCGTGCGCCGCTGGCGGATGGAATGTCTGGTTTGCAAGGATAACACCTTTCCTCAAATGCTGTTCATGAAAGAACTGGCTCACAATGCAGCCGATAAAATTTACCGTGCCATTGTGGCTTCCACTCCCACCTCAAAGACCCTGCTTCCAGTTCTGCGGCCATACGACCCGATTGGCTCCACCCGTTATGTGGATTTTGACACCACCCGTCCGGTGTACAGGACAAATCCGGACAAGTGCCATGTTTCTCATGTAGTCGCAGATACCGGCAGCTGGGAACAGAAGATGGCTCAGACACTGGAAGACATGGACGAGGTAATCTGTTATGTCAAGAACCACAATCTGGGGTTCACCATTCCCTATACTATGGAGGGACGCGAACACAGTTACCTGCCTGACTTTATTGTGAAACTGGATGACGGGCACGGGCGTGAAAATCCTTTGAACCTGATCATTGAAGTAAGCGGCGAAGCGCGTAAAGACAAAGCCGTGAAGGTTGCCACCGCCCGCAATCTGTGGGTGCCTGCCATCAACAATCACGGCGGTTTTGGACGCTGGGCTTTTCTGGAAATCAACGATCCGTGGGATGCACAGCACACCATTCGGGCTTTTGTAAATGGTGTAGAAATGAACAATCGCGGTATTACCCTGATGTGAGAGATATCAAAATGTTCCAGCCAGAAAACCAGAATAAAAAATATGATTTCCTGTTCAACGACATCGATTCCGGACGAATCAAGATACCGAAATTTCAACGTGACTTTGTCTGGACGAAAGAGCAGAGTGCAAAACTGATTGACAGCATCATCAAGGGATTCCCAATCGGAACCTTTATTTTCTGGAAAACCACTGAGGAATTGCGCCATTTCAGGAATATCGGAAACATTAACCTTCCAGACACACCTTCCGGGGAACCGGTATTGTATGTACTGGATGGACAACAACGCATCACTTCTTTGTATGCGGTACGCAAAGGGGCAATTTTTACCAGGGAAGGTGAGGAAATCAATTACGGAGATATCTGTATCCTTCTTGATCCCGATCCTGATTCTGACGAGCAGATCGTAATCACAGAACCACCGGAAACCGGCGCATACATCTCAGTTTATCGCTTATTAAACAGTGATTTGACTGAACTGTTACAAAATTATCAGATTGAACACATTAAGAAGATTGATATTTATAAACACCGACTCACCACCTACGATTTTTCGACCATTGTGATTTCCAATTATCCGCTCGACATTGCCTGTGAGATATTCACAAGGATCAATACCGGCGGTACAGAACTCACATTGTTTGAAATCATGGTGGCAAAAACTTTTGATAACGAGCGTAATTTTGACCTTTCAGCACGGTATGACGTCCTGATAAACAGCAATAACCATGGAAAAGACCTGGAAGACGCCGATTTTGAGACCATTCCTGCCATTACAGTTTTACAATGTGTCGCCGCCTGTATGGTTGGGCGAATACGGCGCCAGGATATCCTGAGACTCAACAAGAATGAATTCATTGATGCCTGGCCCGCAGTTACCGAA
Organism: Chloroflexota bacterium; assembly: GCA_040754815.1. Taxonomy (GTDB): domain Bacteria; phylum Chloroflexota; class Anaerolineae; order Anaerolineales; family Anaerolineaceae; genus Bellilinea. The sequence continues at coordinate 49,397 of JBFMBX010000009.1, read as the reverse complement.
TCGATTTTCACGGCAGTGGACTACATTCGTACTGTTCTTCGCATTCCGGTCTCTCAATTGCTGCCCTATAACACATTACTGGTGCCCTTGACATACTTTTTCTATAAAAACCACAACCGCCCAACCACTGCTCTGCAGGATAAATTAATATCCCAGTTTTTCTGGTGGGCTTCGCTGAGCAACCGTTATTCCTCAGGCGTTGAAACAAAAATGGCAAAAGATCTGGAACGCATGAACGAAATCCTTGCCGGTACTCCCCCTTCCTATCGGGGCGAGGAAGTTAACCTGACTCTGGATCACCTGCGCTATAAATGGTTCAGTACTGGCGATGCTTTTTGTAAAGCAATCCTGTGTCTGTATGCATGGTTCCTTCCACGCTCTTTCAAGAACGACAGCCCGGTCAAGATCGACAATTCCTGGCTGAAGTCATCTACCAGTAAGAACTACCACCATTTCTTCCCGAGAGCATATCTGCGATCCAGAGGAGTGCCGGACTGGAAAGCCAACAGCATCCTCAATATCACCATTGTGGACGAATATCTCAACAAAAATGCTATTCGAGCCAAATCTCCAGCGGAGTATATGAACACCTTCAGAAAAACAAACAAACATCTGGAAGAAACCATGAAGACCCACCTGATAGACGACCTGGAGCGGTTCGGCATTTGGCAAAATGATTATGAAACCTTCCTGAACGAGCGCGGCCGCAGAGTTCTGGAAGAATTGAATAATCGGTTAAATCCGGTTCTGGAGTGAAATCAGACCATGGTCCCCAAACGCAAATCTCAAAACAACATTCCTGTGGAACACATCAAACACAAAGACACCCGCGCCAATATTCCCACCGAGGAACTGCGCGACTTTGTTGCCGATGAGGAACGCCAGCCCAAAACCATGCTTTACCCCCGCGATCCATCCCTTGACCCTCAACTGGTCTGGAAGGGCAAGGACGAGCAGGATCAACATCCACTGGAAGTGCCGGTGGTGCCCATCTACATCCAGGAGAAGATCTCCCCGCAGGCGATTATCGAAAATGTGCGCCAGCAGGCGCAGAAAGACCAGCCCGCGCAACTGAACCTGTTTGCCGATTTCAACGGCCTGCCCTTCGAGGACATGGTGGATTTCTACCACCATGAGCAGAACTGGACCAACCGCATGATTCTGGGCGATTCCCTGCTGGTGATGACCTCGCTGGCGGAGAAAGAAGGGCTGAAGGGCAGGGTGCAGATGATCTACATGGACCCGCCCTATGGGATTGAGTTTGGCTCGAACTGGCAGGTGAGCACGCGCAAACGGGATGTGAAGGATGGCAAGATCGAAGACGCCACCCGCCAGCCCGAGCAGATCAAGGCTTTCCGTGATACCTGGCAGTTGGGTATACACTCTTATCTGGCATATATGCGTGACCGACTGGTGGTAAGTAGAGAACTGCTTACCGAGAGTGGAAGTATTTTTGTTCAGATTGGTGGGCAGAACTTACACTTAGTGGCCCTGCTCCTAGATGAAGTATTTGACTCTGAAAATCGGATAGAGCTACTTTCTTTTCGCAAAAAGGGGATGCCTTTAACTGGTGTTTTGCTGGAAGGAAGCTATGACTATATTTTATGGTATGCAAAAGATAAGAAAAATGTCAAATTCCGTAAACTGTTTAAGGAAATGATTACTGAGGGGGATTCTCATTGGGATTGGATTCAATTGCCTGATAATACGCGTAGGAAGTTAGCCGCTGAAGAGATATCAAACCATAAACTTATACCATCTCAAGGCAAAATTTATCAACTTAGCAACCTATATCCGTCAGGAACCTTTGCAACAGGATTTTATGATTTCGATTTTGAAGGTAGACAATTTTCTCCTCCTGCTGGTAGATGTTGGAAGACTCCCATTCAAGGGATGACAAGAATGATCAAGGCAAATCGTTTACAGCCTTATCAGGATGGTAAAACAATTCGCCACATAATTTTTGAGGCCGATTATCCAGTTTCCCCAATAGATAATATTTGGACAGATACAGCACCACCTAGCGATAAAGTATATGTGGTGCAAACTGCACGTAGGGTCATTGAACGTTGCATCCTCATGGCAACCGACCCCGGCGACCTAGTGCTGGATCCCACCTGCGGCAGCGGCACCACAGCTTACGTCGCTGAGCAGTGGGGGCGGCGCTGGATCACCATTGACACCTCGCGCGTCGCCATCGCCCTGGCGCGCACCCGCCTGATGGCAGCGCGCTTCCCCTACTACCTGCTGGCAGATTCGCCTGAGGGCATCAAAAAAGAAGCAGAACTCAGCGGACAGCTCCCGCCATCGCCGCTGCCGCCGACGATAAATGAGATCAAAAAGGGCTTCGTTTACCGACGCGTCCCCCACATCACCCTCAAATCCATCGCCAACAATGAAGAAATTGATGTCATCCATGCAAAGTGGCAGGAGCAGCTCGAACCGCTGCGCGCCCGCATCAACCAGGCGGCGGGGAAGAACTGGCAGGAATGGGAAATCCCGCGCCTGCCCTCACCCTTCCAGAGCGAAAAGGAGCGCGTCGAAACTGAAAAAGCCCTGCGCTCTGCGGGAATCCTGCCGGATTCGGAAACCTGGAAGTTGATCGAAGAATGGTGGAACCTGCGCCGCCAGCGCCAGAAAGAGATTGACGAGTCCATCGCCCGCCACGCCGATATGGAACTGCTCTACGATCAGCCCTATGAGGACAGTAAAAAAATCCGCGTTACCGGTCCGTTCACCGTGGAAAGCCTTTCGCCGCACCGCGTGCTCTCCACCGATGAAGAGCGCCCTCAATCCGAAGTCGCCGCTCAGAAACAGGCGGGGGCAGGTCAGTTTGAAGCGATGATCATCGAAAACCTGCGGACGGCCGGGGTACAGAACACAAAGAAGAACGAACGGCTGAAATTCAGCCGGCTGGAGCCGTATGCAGGCACCTGGATTCATGCCGCGGGGGAGTATCAGGAGAAGGATGGAACGGTGCGGCGCGCCGCAGTCACCATCGGGCCCGAACATGGAACAGTGGGTCCGGATCTGATTAAGGAAGCCGCCAAGGAAGCCGTACAGGGCATTGGCTTTGATCTGCTGATAGTTCTGGGATTTGCCTTTGACCCTCACGTGCTTGAGGAAGCCAGACGATACGGAACACTGACCGTGCTTCCGACCCGCATCAATCCGGATCTGCAGATGGGCGGTGAACTGCTCAAAAAGACCGGCTCCGGCAACCTGTTCATGGTGTTTGGCGAACCGGATATCGAAATCCGCTCGCTGGATGACGGAAAAATCGTTGTGGAAATTCACGGTGTGGACGTATATGACCCGACTACTGGCGAAATCCGTTCCAGTTCCACCGACGATATTGCCTGCTGGTTTATTGACACCAATTACAACGGCGAGAGTTTCTTCGTGCGCCATGCCTATTTCACCGGCGCAGATGAGCCTTATGAAAAACTCAAACGCGCTCTGAGAGCCGAGATTGATGAATCCGCCTGGAGCAACCTGTATTCAACCACCAGTTATCCGTTTGAAAAACCGGAAACCGGCAAAATCGCCGTCAAGGTGATCAATCACTATGGGGATGAGGTATTGAAGGTTTATAAAGTAGCCTGAATCTAACCCCTGACCGGCAAGGAGGATGCCATGCCCTATCAGGTCGAACAGCTACTGCGAGGAAAACCAGAGCCGCTCTGCGCTTCACCACAGGAGTCCGTACTGGAGGCTTTGCAAAAAATGCTGGAAAACGATTACAGTCAACTGCCCGTGGTAGAGGAAAAGGGCGAAAAGAAATATATCAAAGGAATTATCCGATACAAAGATATTGTCCAGTCCATGCTGCATCTGGAACTTTCACTGGCCGATCTGCAGGTGGTGGATGCCATGTTGACCACTCCGCGGCTTTATTACCTGGATGATGATCTGTTCGATATGCTCGATGCGCTGCAGGAACATAATGCCGTCTTGATTACTGATCGGGAAAAGGTATTGCTCGGCATCATCACCACATGGGACGTGATGGCCTACTTTCGCGCCAGAAGTGAAGACCTGATGCGTATTGAAGATATAGAAAGCACAATCAAAGAGTTAATACGGAATGCCTGCACCGATGCAGATGGCAATCTGAATGAAAAAGTACTGGAACAGAGCATCGCCGACATCACCCGAAAGCAACGCGATAACAGCGAAAAACCCCCGGAATTTGAAGAACTGACTCTGAGCCAGTACATCCATCTTCTGCTGCACAGCCGCATCTGGGAAAGGGTCGGGCCGGTTTTCAGAAACAAGCGGGACATTTTACGCAAAAACCTGGATGACATTCGCGAGATTCGCAATTTGCTGACCCACTTTCGAGATGAACCAACCGCACAACAGCGACAGAAAATTCAAATTTTCAACGACTGGTTGAACCGCCGTGTCCAGACCTGGCAGTCTGATCAGCGGCATCCGGAAAATCTGCTGCAGTATCTGGACGGGAGACAGATCTTCTCACTCGACCGGCCAGAGACGTCCGCTGCGTCACACTCCGGTGAAACCCAGGCAAAAGCGGGGACTGGCTCCCCACCTGAAATTGAAGTTACAGAAGGCGAAGACAGCCGCAACCGTTACGCCGCTCTGGCGGACTGGCTGCAAAACCAGCCGGATGATGTTGAGCGGGTCAGCCTGAAATTCAGTCAGATTGAAGAAATCATTCAGTATCCCCTGCCCGCTTCTGCTTATCGTCACCGTGCCTGGTGGGCCAATGATTCGGTCGCTCACAGCCATTCGCGGCAATGGCTGGAGGCTGGGTGGCGGACTTCCTTTATCAACCTGGACGAACAACGCGTGGAATTTACCCGCATCCGCGAGAGGAAAGATCTCTACAATCAATTCTTCAATCGACTGCTGGATGCACTGGAGAAAAAATCTGATTTTCCGCTGGAAAAAACCAATCCGCAAGGACGAAGCTGGGTAATTGTAAAACGACTGCGCTGTTCGATCTGTAAAGGTGGGAATATTGCCTTTGTCTTTTCCTTTTCCCGCGATCAGCGTTTCCGAATAGAATTGTACATTGATGCCGGAGAGCAGGCTCTCAGCAAAATCATTTTTGACCGTATTTATGCTTATCGGCAGGCGCTGGAGGACGAATTCGGTAATATTTGCTGGGAACGGATGGATCATCACCAGGCATCGCGCATCGCCATTTATCAAACAGGACATATCCAGGAGACTGATAATCACGATCAATTGATTGAATGGGCGGTGAACACCATGCCTCGCTTTTACAGAGCCCTTGCTCCTCTGGTTGAAACGGCACTCCAGGAATTAAGTAAATGAGCGGGGAGCGTGTTCGGGCAATAGATCTTGTCCCAGTGGACACCGGTGTGGGTGAACCGCTCGATTGTAAAAGTCCCGCCACGGGCTTTGTCAGCCGGTGGAAAGTGGCTGTCCGGGAGTTGCACCCGAAACCGGCTTTGACCGTCAGCCGATAACGAAAAAAAAACGCTGGCAAATGCTTTCGCATTCGTCCAACGGGCTTTGTGGCCGGTTTGACGCTCTTTCAGGCGGAGGGTCTTGTGGACGCTCCTGTCCGTATTGTAGAAAAAGTAAATACAGGGCGCAAGGCGATTATTCTCAGATCCCAAATGTTTTTTCACGACAAATTGAGATAAGTCCAAATCGCTCAAACCGATTTCTCAGGACCTTTCTAACCGTTTCGATAAGTATTTGCAGAAATTGATTCCCTTTTCTTGCGGTGACAGATAAAAAAAATTCTTTAGAACCACACTTAAAGATTATCTTGGTCATTCTCTTATAAGCAATATTGCCTATAAACAAATTAGTATATATATGATAATAATTATCCTAATAATTCACTGACTTCTTTCGGAAAAACGTAATACCATGAAAACATACCATTATCTTTTGCTCGTTTTTCTGGTCGTAGGGTTATCTTCCTGTTCCACTTCAAAGTTCTCCTCTGAAAACATGGGAATGGAAAGTAACTCTGGTACTGCCACTTCCACACCCGGCATGATGATTGCGACAAATCCAGAGGCGGCTCATATGATGCAGCCGATTGGAGGGAGCAACGTTCAGCCTGCTTCCGATGAAATAGGTGGACAGTTATTAGACTACCGCGAGGAAAACGGCATAAAAATATTCGAACTGACCACTAAAGCCGTTCAGTGGCCCATTTTGGACAATGTTTTTGTAACAGCCTGGACTTACAATGGTACCGTTCCCGGCCCCATGATCAGAGTGACTGAAGGGGATCAGGTACGAGTGATTGTCAAAAACGAATTAGACGAACCCACCACCATTCACTGGCACGGCGTAGAGGTCCCCAACGCAATGGATGGTGTACCGGGGATGACCCAGGCCCCTATTGAACCGGGTGAAACCTTCACCTATGAATTCATCGCTAAACCTGCCGGGACGTTCATGTACCATTCTCATTACGAAGGAGATGTTCAGGTATCTGCTGGCCTGTACGCTCCCTTCATCATTGATCCCAAAGAACCCGTAAACCCACCGGATTTAGATATTACTCTGATGATCTCGGAGTGGCGGGTCCAAAACGGCAGAACTTATGCCGCCATGCCCATGAGCGGAATGGAGCCAAATTATTTCACCCTGAATGGAAAAGCCTTTCCCTTGACTGAGACTATTCAGGTCAAAAAAGGGCAACGTGTTCGTATTCGTTTTATTGGTATCGGTCAATTCATCCATCCCATGCATCTCCATGGAATGGCCTTCAAAATTGTGGCAACCGATGGTCATCCCGTCCCTGAAACCGCTCAACTGACCAAAGATACTGTCAGTGTGGCTCCCGGCGAACGATATGACATCGAATTCGAAGCGACTGAGGTGGGTCAATGGATGCTGCATTGCCATATTCTGCACCATACTACCAATGACAATGTTGAACCGGGCGGGCTGATGTTAATTATCAATGTCACAGAACCATAAGAGGATAAAGGAGAATATGATGCGCAAGTGGTTTTTGTCTGTTGTGTTTTTTGCTGGCTTTATCTTTTTGCTGACTGCCTGTTCAGGTAGTAGTGCTGAAAGCCAGCCCCCTTCTAAACCGGTCAACGTGCGAGTGGAAAACAATCCCAACCCTGCTGAAGTGGGTGATATTACCTTTACGGTATATCTCACTGATGAGAAAGGCAGTCCTCTTGAAGGTGCCCAGGTGGAGGTTGCGCTGGATCACACGGATATGATGGGAATGACGATGAGTGGTTCAGCATCCGAGCAGGGCGGAGGAAAATATGCAATACAGGCAAATTTAAGCATGAGCGGAAACTGGAAGATGACGGTTTCTGTTAAGAAGGATGGATTAGAGTATAAAGAGGATATCACTCTGACGATTCGATAAATAGATTAGATTCATTCTGCAAGATTAGCCGAAGAAAGCGAATTTATCATGGTCTATGGCTTGCAATCTCATGGAAAGGAAGAGCATGCCATTTCTTTTTTTCCCTGTTCTTTACAAAGGAACAACACGCGCCAAAATGCCTATCCACCACTAGGGGTTTTAACGCTTGGAGACTCTATTGGCTTGTTTTACACTTTTGAACAGGTCTTCACAATGAATTTTTTGACACCTTTCTTGAGTTTGGATCTATCGGCCAATCGAGCGCGTGAAATGATTTTAGGGTGCTTGAAAAGGTTAGGGGTTAATCCAATTCAAACATTTGATTTTCAAATGTCTTGCAAAGATTCAACGGAGGTTTTTCATTCCCCTATTAATCCTAGCGATTGCGAAGCTCACATCATGGTTTTTCTAGTTCATGACGAGGAAGGCATTCCGCTAACTCTTAGTATTTACAGCAGGGGAAATCGATCCTACTTTTCGGTGACCCAACCGAATGACAATCCCAACAGTCATCCACTTTTTTTGCTCATTCAACAAATTCTCTGTTCCAATAACTTCTGCAATCGAGAACACAATGTCTGATGCCAAAAAATTCGGAGAATTTGTCTGCATGATCAAGAAAGATCTCGCAAATGGCAATTTAAAATCCCCGGGATCGGTGCTGAAGATTGCAAAACCAATCAGTGGAAATTAAGTTCACAAAACAGTTAGGAGAAGGCGAGAAATTATGTGTGGTTGCATGCATTCGCATGGTTCGGCTCATACGGAAAGGGTTCATTCTGGTTCCCATTCAGAAACGAGTGAAAAAGAAATTACCCTGATAACAGAAAGACAACAAACCTGTCATCATTGCGGCTTCCCTGTAAAACCCACCTTTCAATTTTGCCCGAATTGTGGAACGTCATTAGGGGAGAAACATTGCCCGGCCTGCCAACAACTCGTAGATCCGGCATCGCGCAATTGTCCATATTGCGGTTACCCCCTTGCTCCCATCCATCAATCGAAATCCTGAACAAAAAGTGCATCTCTTGATTAGGAGGACACCATGAACAAAATAAAAGGAATTGGATGGATATTCATTGGCTTGATTTTAATAATAGCCTTGCTTCTTCCCATTTTTATGGGAGTTTGGAATGGGCGGGGAGTGTTGTGTAATGGATGGGGCTGGCATCCGTGGGGAATGATGTCTTGGGGATGGTTTACAATGCCATTAATGATGATCTTCTTCCTCGTTCTCGTGATTGTACTGATTTGGGGAGGATTTATGATTATTCAACAACTTCTTCGTTCCTCTTCCCCTTCACACATGTCTCAATGCCCATCCTGCCAAAAACCCATTCAAAGCGAGTGGTCTCACTGTCCATATTGTGGAGCAGCCCTGAAACAATAACTCATCAGAAAAGAATGCCGATGAAATGAAAAATCATCCAGAACATCAATCATCTTATGGAAAAGATACCCTTCCAAATGATAAAAACACTTCTCACGTAGAGCATGAACATCATCACCACAAGTCTGGTAAGGAATTCCAACCGGAAAAAGGAATGCCTTCCGTGTCGCATTCCCCAACGCATTCGACCGGCAGTCACACGGTGAATCACCATGGACACGAAGAGTTGTTCCGCCGTCGTTTTTGGGGAAGTCTGCTTTTATCCATGCCGGTTTTGTTGTATAGCCACGAAATCCAGTCATGGTTTGGATTTTGGGCTCCTGCATTCCCGGGAAGCCAATGGGTTCCATTGATTTTCTCTATAATCATCTTCATTTACGGTGGAATTCCCTTCTTACGCATGGCGGTGCCGGAATTGCGCAATCGGCAGCCGGGAATGATGACGCTCATCTCCCTCGCTATTTCGACCGCATTTGTATACAGTGTGTTGGGAACATTCTTTGCCGTTGGTGAAGGGTTCTTTTGGGAACTGGTTACCCTGATTGACATCATGTTACTGGGACACTGGCTTGAAATGCGCTCGGTGAGGCAGGCTTCCGGCGCATTGAATGAATTGGCCCGCTTGATCCCTGATACTGCTGAAAGACTATCGCCCGATGGGCAGGTAGAAACAATCCCCGTTTCAAAGTTGCGTACCGATGATCTGGTTCTGGTGCGTCCCGGTTCAGCCATTCCTGCAGATGGTGTTGTAGTGGAAGGCGAATCTCGCGTGAACGAAGCCATGATCACAGGGGAATCACTGCCCGTCAAGAAGGAAAAAGGCTCTAAAGTAATTGGCGGTACCATGAATGGAGAAGGCAGTTTGAGGATTCGTGTTACTGCTGTGGGGGAGCAGACAGCGCTGGCAGGAATTATGCGATTGGTAGAACAGGCTCAGCAGTCTAAATCACGCACTCAGGTACTGGCAGATCGAGCAGCGGGGTGGTTGTTTTATATTGCTGTGGGGGTGGCAATTCTCACCGCATTGATCTGGTCAGTGGCAATTGGCTTTAATGTGGAAGTTCTTAAGCGCGTTGTGACTGTGCTGGTAATTGCCTGCCCTCATGCGCTTGGATTGGCCGTACCTCTGGTAATTGCCATCACGACAACCCTGGGTGCGCGAAATGGTATTTTGGTTCGCAACCGGCTGGCTCTGGAAATGGCCCGCGAGGTAAATGTTGTCGTCTTTGATAAGACGGGCACACTCACCGAAGGGAAATTTGGAGTCGTAGCCATTACGACGACGGCTGACTGGAGTGAGGAGCGTGCCCTTGCTTTTGCTGCAGCCGCAGAAGGCGATTCGGAGCATTTGATCGCTCAGGCCTTGCGGCAGGCTGCCCACCTGCGCAAACTTTCTTTGCCGGATGTGAAAGGTTTCGAAGCCCTGAAGGGACGCGGTGTTCAAGCAATTGTTGAGGAAAAAACCATCTACGTGGGAGGGCCGCGTCTCTTAGAAATGCTCCATCTGATGCTCTCAAATCCACTTGATGAGTTTACCCGGGCGCAAGAAAATAAAGCGCGAACAGTGGTGTACCTCTGTACAAGTAAGGAGGTGATCGCTGCTTTTGCAGTAGCAGATGTGATCCGACCCCAAAGCCGAGAAGCAGTTCAACGCTTGCATCAGATGGGACTTGTAGTGGCCATGCTAACGGGTGATAGCCCTGTCGTTGCCAGAGCGGTGGGAGAAGAGGTCGGAATTGACCGTATTTTTGCAGGAATTCTTCCCGAAGATAAAGATCAGATTGTCGCCGAATTGCAAGTGCAGGGAAAACGCGTGGCAATGGTGGGGGATGGCATTAACGATGCGCCGGCGTTAAGCAGGGCTGATGTCGGTATTGCCATTGGTGGTGGCACGGATGTAGCCATAGAATCGGCGGGTATCATTCTGGTCCAAAACAATCCTCTTGATGTGGTAAAAATCATTGCCCTGAGTAGAGCAAGCTATCGCAAAATGGTAGAAAATCTATGGTGGGCAGCAGGATACAACATCATTACTTTGCCTTTAGCGGCTGGGGTGTTAGCACCATGGGGAATCTCACTCTCTCCGGCTGTGGGAGCGTTTCTCATGTCACTGAGTACCCTCGTGGTGGCATTGAACGCTCAAACTCTGAGACGCATATCTCTATAATAACCTTATGATGAAAGGAACACAGATGAGAACATCCTCTAAATCGAAAGGGAAGCAGGCGAAGCCCTTCTCTTTACGCGCCTATCTCATTATTGGAAGCGTATTGCTTCTGGCTGTTGCTTCGTACTGGTGGCTTATTCGTCCCAACATTGAAAAACCTCCTGTGATAAGTGTGGACCAGACGCAAATTAATTTCGGCGATGTTCAATTGGGAACCCCCTTATCTTTTAAAATCAGGGTAACCAATAATGGAGAAGGCCCCCTAAGATTTAAAGAAACACCCTACATCGAAGTTTTGGAAGGGTGTTGACCGCCTCAATTAACCATCGGTTCGATGGTGATCAAACCCGGTGAAAGTACAATCCTTACTTCCAGTGTTTTTCTCATGCATGAGGGTATGGAAGGTTATCACGATTTTGCTGTCCACTTGAAAACGAATGATCCTCAACAGCCAGATCTGGTAGTGCGTGTTATTTCGAATTGGGTTCCCTGAGCGGCTGAGAAGCGAACAGGAATGAGCGACCGAATTACCCGTTTGGTTTTGAAAATTCTGCTGATTGGATATGGAATATGGGTGTTAACCCCTTTTCTGGCCCCTGTTTTTATGAAAATCGGCTGGCAAGGTGCGGCAAATGGCATTTACCTGCTCTACTCTGTTTTCTGCCATCAATTACCTCAACGTTCTTTTTTTCTCTTTGGTGAGAAAACTATGTATTCACTGGCAGAGATTCAACAGGTGTGGAATGCGTCGGGTGATCCACTCAGTTTACGCCGATTTATAGGGAATCCGGATATGGGGTGGAAGGTGGCCTGGTCCGATCGCATGGTCGCTTTTTACACCACTATCTGGGTTTTTTCTATGTGGCGTTGGTGGCTTCGCCCTCCACGTTCTTCACGAGCAAATCCAAGATTATTGCTTTTTCTGCTGCCCATGGTTTTGGATGGTGTCACTCACTTCATCAGTGATCTTTCAGGACTTGAAGGTGGATTTCGAGCCACCAATGGGTGGTTAGTCAGTCTCACCGGGAATAACCTACCACACTGGTTTTATGCAGGGGATGCATTAGGGTCATTCAACTCGTGGATGCGCCTTCTGAGCGGGCTTCTTGCAGCGTGGGGTATTGTCGAATTTTTTAGACCATATTGGTTTGTTTCCCCGGAAACAACCCCAATCAGTATTCCAGTAAAGTCTATCGAGGGCTATAATCCAGACAGAGGAAAATGAGTCATGGAAAAAGCACCCAAGAAGACTAAAATTCGCGTTATCCTCGCTGATGACCATCGTCTCGTACGAGCAGGAATACGACAGTTATTAGAGAAAGAGCGCGATATTCAGGTTGTGGACGAAGTAACCGATGGTGAAGAGGCTCTGGTGTCCATCGAAAAACATCAACCTGATGTTGCGATTCTGGATATTCAGATGCCCAAAGCAAGTGGCATTGAGGTAACCCAACGGGTGCGGCTTCGTTATCCACACGTGGGTATCCTCATCCTTACCGCATACGATGATGAGCCTTATGTGATGGCTATTCTCCACGCGGGGGCAAACGGCTATATCTTGAAAACGGCAGATTCGGCGGAACTGGTTCAGGCAGTGCGGGATGTCAATGACGGAAAATCTATCCTTGACCCCACCATTGCCCGAAAACTCCTGCCTGCCCTCTTTCAACGCAGCGAGCGGATGATTGATCCCCTCACCGAACGGGAGCTGGACGTGTTGCGACTTGCGGCAAAGGGATATACCAATAAAGCCATTGGCATTCAACTGGGAATCAGCGACCGCACCGTGCAGGGTCATCTGGCTCACATTTTTGCCAAATTACAGGTAAACAGCCGAACGGAGGCAGTCATGCGAGCCATTGCACTGGGGCTTATTCCTCAACCGGCCAGTTTCATGGAAGATGGATTTGTTTCCTCAAGAAAAGAATAGATACGATGTTCACCAGTGCCTCAACTCTGCGGTTGTTATTCTGGTTTATTCTCCTTATAACACTCATTCTGATCCTTGTGGTCATTGGCAGTCTGGCATTGCATCAACAGGTAATGCGTCAGTATCTGTCCGAAGAAGCCTGGAAGGCTGCCACCAACCCGACTCTGGAATTAACTCTGATTGCCCCCTTGATATTATTGATCCCGCTGGCGGTTACAGCCGCTGCGCTTTGGTTTGGAAGCAATCAGGTCATACGCCCTTTACAAGAATTAGAAAAACAAGCCACATTACTGGGTCAAGGAAATTTTAATGCTCTCCAACAACCTGTTGGAGGGATTGTGGAAATTCAGCGGTTGCAATGTGAACTCATGGAGATGGCGCGAAAGGTTCACTCCTCTCAAGAAGGACTACGAGACTATATCAACGCGATCACTACAGCACAGGAAGAAGAACGCCGCCGGTTGGCTCGAGAACTTCATGATGAGACGATTCAGGCTTTAATTGCCCTCAAACACCGCATCCAGCTGGCAAGGAAATCGGTTCGTGAGTCGGGAAGCAAAACATATTTTCAAGAACTGGAAGACCTGACAGAAGAAACCATCGAAAATCTACGAAGATTGACAAAAGCGTTACGCCCGATTTACCTTGAGGATCTGGGATTGGTGACGGCGTTGGAAATGCTGGCCCGCGAAATTGAACATGCCAGTGGAATTCAAATTCATTTTCAGCGAATTGGTTCCGAGAAACGACTCGACTCACGAATTGAACTTGCCCTTTACCGCATTGCCCAGGAAGCCCTTAATAATGTGATGCGGCATTCTCAGACGAAAGAAGCAAGGTTGACCATTCGGTTCGACAATCCGATCACACTGGAAGTTTGGGATAATGGAATCGGATTCTCCTTACCGCCTACCCCCACTGATTTTGCCATCCGCGGACATTTTGGGCTGCTCGGTATGCGAGAGCGGGCAGAATTGATTGGGGCCCATCTGGAAGTGCTGACCCGACCGGGTGACACACGAGTCAGGATAACACTCCCAACGGATGAAATGGGGGGTGAAAGAATATTACGGGGGTAGAAATTTTTTATTTCTCCCACGCAAACTGAAAAATATAACTGACGAGGGCTTCAATTTGCTCATTTGTCAGAATTGGCCCCCAATAGGGCATTCCGGTGCCCATGCCGCCTCTTATTATTTTTCCTTCCAGTAAAGCCGGACTTGCTCCAAAAAGATGGTTCGGATCGGTAAAATCCGGAGGTCTGGTTCTTTCACCAGAGGAATGCCCTTCGGTATCTGGAGGCATTAAATCCCGAACCATCACCCCATCTCCTTTACCGGTTTCACCATGACAGGCAGCACAATTCTCGGCATAGAGTTGTTTGGCTTCTGCCAGTAACTCCGGCGAGGTCTGTTGTTCCCAAATCCAGGCCACAATATTCCAGATTTCATCATCGCTTAATTCGATCAATTTCTGTTCGGCTCGTAATCTTAACCACAGTTTAGCCGGGCTTGAGGTACGGTACGTTTGTTTATCGAACGCGTACGAAGGCAGCAAGCGGGCAAAAGTGCTTCCCTGTTGCGGGTCAACAGAGTTTGATGGCACTTCTTCTGCCGGATGGGGAGCGTCTATATCCAGTCCAATTTTGAGATATAAAGGTTGATCTTCCACAACGGGAGTGCCTTCACCAACGACTTCGATAACTCCTCGCATCCGCCAGTGATTCTCACCACACCAGCGCGTGCAGTAAAATGTATAAGTGCCCGGTTGATTGAACATCAGGTTAACTTCCACCACTTTTCCGGGTTCAATTTCTACGGAAGGTTCATCCATCTTCCCAATGGAGAAACCGTGGATTACATCTTCGCTGGTAAGCCGCAATTTCAGAGGTTCACCTACTCGTGCAGTAATTCTGTTTGGTGACCATCCCCCATTTTCTGGCATACGAGCATGAATGACCAGCGTTGGAAAGTCATCTAGGACGGCTTGCAGCCACTTACCTGCAAAAGGTATTAACAAAGCGGCTCCAATCAGCACCAGCAGAATTGCACGAGCCCAATATTCCTGTTTCACTTTTTTCACCCTACTAACAACCACAGCATGGCTATCCCAAAACTTGCAATAAACATAACCAGCGGCATAACCTGGCGATGAGAACTGCTCAATTGACGCGCTGTCCGCGCTGCCCAGAACATTCCGGCGGCAATAACCACAACCTGGAGAAAACTACTCAGTGGAGATATCTCACCAACACTGGCTTTTCCACTCAGCCCCAGTAAATTCCACTCCCATCCCAGCGGATCTGAAAGGACGGGAAGGATGTAAGAAAACTTGGTGAAAGCAAATGAGATCGTAAAAGCAATCCAGCCGGTTAAACCCAACGGCAAAAGAAATGGACTGAAATAAGTAAGCGCAGAACGGAGGGTACTCCCTGATCTTGCCAGGCGGGTGCTGCTCCATACTGCCAGCAAATAAAGACCAGGCATAAGGAAAAGTGCTCCCAGCAGAAATGCAATAACGAACCACCACCACGCTGACGTGCCAACCCAATAAGCAGCGGCTTTGAGTTTTCCCCACGGCCCCAAAAAGATTGCGGCATCTGCCAGAGCAGTGGTTAACATCATTAACCCCAAAAATGTTTCGTCCAGAGTGGGTTTAGAGCCCTTTGAAATTTCCTCCCCCCACGGGCGAAGATTCACAGAAATATTATCGTAAGGGCACACCCGCAGGCACTCCATACAAAGTCCACAATTGGCACTGGATTTTAAGGCAAGCGGATATTGACCCCATGGGCAGGCCTGATAACAGGTTTTTTCGCCATGTTGGGCGCAGAGGACGGACTGCTTTGCCCGCACTTCCAGCGGTGCCAGTTTGGCGTATAGCCCTGTAAAACCTCCGATTGGGCACAGGTACAGACAAAAGGATCGCCGTTCGAAGATCAGACTCAGAATAAAAGCCACAATAATTAACCCCAACAATATAAGGGCAGTAACCCGCGGAGAAGTTAAAATAACCGCTCCAAAAAGACCAATCAACAGAAAAGCAAATGCCTGAAGCCAGTTTCCTCGTAAGGCTTTCGGCCAATTTTTCCGTTTCGAAGATTGGAAACGGCGCGGTTTGAAGATTCCCTCATTTTGAAGCCATTCTCCCGGCATGGGAATCGGACAAATACTACACCATGATCGTCCTCCCAAAGGGATAAAGAATAATTTAAGTGCGCTCCACCATGCTATCCATACGAAGATAACGGCAAAATTATTGCTGCCAACCTCGGATCCGATTAAACCTGTGAGAATGGTGAATATAAATCCGGCTAAAGTAACCGCTCGAATCAAAAATTGCGGCCAACGGTTCCGAAGGAATGGAGCAATGTAGGGGGATTTGCTAAGATCCATCCGTATCATAAGGGGCCTTTGTCAGGTCGTCGGAAGGAAGTAGAGGGAATTCTCATTGCCACGCCAATTCCCAACAATCCCAATGCCGCGGCACGGATCAGAAAGATATTGGAACCTACGCGCATCTTGCCTATCATGAACGGGTGGAGATTGCCACAAGGAACTGCACATCGAAAACGGAAGACGCCGGAACGATCCGCCGTAAAAGTTGCCCGGGCCGTTTGACCGGGCTCTGCTCTCATTACCAGCGAATAACCATCCAATGATAATCCATGGATGACATCGGTTGAAACAAGCTCAATCGTGATTCGATCACCGGCATTGACATGAATCTCTTCGGGGGTGAACTGATAAGTACTGGCTTCAATGCGAATATGCCGCTCCAGCGGTGGTTTTTCTGGCAAGGGCAGCGGTAGCCATAAAATGCCTGCTGCCAGAAATATCGAAAACCAGTTTTGCGTGGTAAAGGATTTCAGGGAGTTGACAAGGATTGTAATTCTGTTCATTGAGACGGCGATGTTGAGGAACCGTATTTAGAGTAGGTCTGGTCAATGATTCTTTGAATTTCTTCCAAAGGTTTACCGTTTTGCTGCAAACGCATGACATCCTGAGTAATATCCACACAAATCGAACATCCCAAGGCGTGGGTGTCAAAGGTAATACTCCCCAACGAAGACGCTTCTTTCACATAACATGCGTAATTGGAGGTGTGACCAATGGCACCACAGCCGCAGTAGCAGGGGATTTGTTTCATCACATCGGGGTTGGCTACCGCAAAACGGTATGCTTCCTGAACAGCAACAGGAGAATCCTGCACCTCAACCGGCATTTGGGCGAGGGGCGCCATCTGGATATGGTCAGGTGAGGATCCGCCACAGGCAGTTACTAAAACCGGCAACAAGAGTAAGAGGATTATTATTCCGCTGCAGGGAGAAAACCGTGTATGCTCAAAGTTTAAGGTAAACATACGACCTCAATTTTGTTTGATCTTTTCAAAAGTATATTGAGAATAGAAAAATAATTTGAGCGCCATCTCGCTTTGTATTTTGTAAGCAAAATTGCTTAATTTGCTGAATTAAACAATGCGGGCATGGTTAATCGGCAGTTCAGCGCTGGATCGCTGAAGGAAGGGCCAACTCAATGTGCCTTAAGGGCCATTGGGAGCAAAGCACGGGGAGCGTGGAAAGGCGACTCTTCAATCCTTTATTTGGTCAATTGATCTCATTTTTTGGGGATTGTATGGATGAGTCTTCAAAGGCTTTCAATGTCATGGAAGAAAAAGTTTTCAGGAAAAGTAAGAGCAAACCCACACTCAATGCGCTTCCAAGCGCAAACAACCCTCGAATTCCCCAAATTTCCGCTATGATGGCGGCCAGGCTCGCGCCAAGGGGCCCCACACCCCAACTAATGAGACGGCTTGCACTGTAAACCCTCCCAAGCAAAATATTGGGAACAACTCGCTGCCGGATGGAGGCGACAAGAATCACCCAAACCGAAGCGCCCAATCCCGCCATAAAGGTGGCAGCTCCAACAGCCCAGAAATTGGTAGTGAGCGCCGGAATTCCCACCAGCAATATGGTGCCTAAAAGGTCTAAAACCAGCGTGTTGCGTAATCCAATTTTTTGCTGAATTTGTTCACAAAACATTGAACCTGCAAGGCCGCCTAATGCCATTGCTGTTAATAACAGGCTATATTCAAATTCATTAAGCCCCATCGGACCGGGTTTCACCGCATAGAGAACAAACAAAGCGCCCCACCCGGCCCAAAAAAGATTCATCAAGGCAGTGAACAAAGTCAGTTTTCGAATCAGATCATCCTTCCACAGAAATTGCAATCCATGGGTGAGATGCTTCCACAATTGCTGCTTTTGTTGCTGTTCCTCCTTACCAGAGATAGGAATAACACCATTCATTAAAGTCAGGGTAATACCTGCAATCGCATACAGAACGGTGCTGATCCCGGTAGCCACCGCATATCCAATTCCTGCCAGATATCCTGCCAATGGGGGGCCGATAAAAGTGTTGGTCACGGTTTGGGCTGCGGTTATCTGGGCGTTTGCCCAATTTAGCCGATTTTTTGAAACGAGAGAAGGCACAATGGAAGTCAATGAAGTATCCATAAGGGTTTCGCCCATTCCTAATAGCAGTGCCATTCCATAAAGTAACGACATAGAAGCGAAATCGAATATGACGGTCATTGTCAAGAAGAATAAGAGGATGAGGCGGCCGCCGTTGACCCAAAGCATGATCCTGCGCCGGTCAAAGCGATCTACAATGCTTCCAGCAAATAAGGCAAAGATTAACCATGGTAAACTCAGCATAACACTCAAGGCGGCCACGCGTGCAGGGGATCGGGTGAGGTGAATTGCCAGGAGCGGAAGGGTGATTTGATACAAACCATCACCGAGATTGGAAAAAATATTCGCCCCCCAGAGTTTCCAAAAATTAATCCGCGAATCAGCCTCTCCAAGTTCAACCGGGTTGGATTCAAAGCCACGAGTTGAGTTTTTGTTGGATTTCATCTCTCGTCCTTTACCAGATAAATTGTTTTTGATGGTAAAATAATAACATCAAATAATTTACCTGTCAAACTAATTTTGGTGGTAAAATATGACTGCAACTATCCTGATTCGAACATTACAAACTTTGGAGATTGCCGGTGGTGTATTGTGTCTGGATCTTGCCAATACAATCAACTCACGCTTCAAGCCAGAGCATGATTACTTGAAGAAATATGCAGATTTGGCGGATTGGGCTTTTAAAGTGGGAATATTGTCGTCATCGCAAAATGTCCAGTTAAAGAAACAAGCAGAACAAGACACCGAAAATGCAGAGAAAGCATTACGTAAAGCCTTATTTTTGAGAGAAATGTTCTATCGAATATTCTCCAACCTTGCGAAAGGAAAGGAGACTGATCAAGAAGATATCAATAGACTGGTCAAATTGTATGCGGAAGCCATCTCGCAGAGTTCTTTTGTGAGGAAAGAAAATCATTTCATGGCTGAGTGGAGGGTCAATGAGACTTTCGATGCGATGTTGTGGCCGATTATCTACTCTGCCGGACAACTCCTCATGTCGGAGGATCTTAACCATGTTAAAGAATGCCCCGGTTGCGGATGGTTATTTTTGGACACATCCAAAAACCAGAGCAGACGTTGGTGCAACATGAATACCTGTGGTGCACGGGATAAGATGCGCCGCTACCACAGTAAATTGCGTAAGAAAAACTCTTGATGCCACTCAAGCAGACTGTATCCGAAGAGGAGAATTTTTTGTCGCTTACCGTGATTAAGTCGTGACCGGGGCACATTTTCTTTACCGAAAATCGTCCTTCGATCCGCCCAAAAGGAGTAAAGATAATGATCAGTAGAATATGGCATGGATGGACGACCCACCAAAATGCTGATTCGTATGAACAATTACTTAAAGAAGAGATTTTCATCGGCATACTGGACCGACAAATTCCCGGTTTCAGAGGGATTCAATTACTTCGTCGGGAATTAAATAACGAAACTGAATTTATCACAATTATGGTCTTTGATTCCCTGGAAGCAGTTAAAGCATTTGCTGGAGATGATTACGAACAAGCTGTGGTGCCGGAAAAAGCAAGGGCTTTGTTGGCTCATTTTGATCATCGCTCACAACATTATGAAATTAAAGCCGAGAGGAAAGAAGAATAAAAAGTTTTGAAATTGCATTTTTCCAACACAAACGGATTAAACCAAAGTTGATCAGGCTAAAATATCCGTCATTGTAAAATTATTACCTTTGCCAATTAGTCTGAAGAAAGAGTGAATGTGGCCCAAATTGGCCACGTTCGGCATGAGCAGCACCTGCGTGACATTCATGAAATCTTCCCGATTTTAGAGTGGTTTAGCTTTGCTGAAATCAAACTCGCTTTGGAATCTCAGGCCGATACAGTTAATCCCCTTGTCGTAAGACCGTTCCGACTCGCTGGTAAACAGAATTACGCTGGCCGAGGTTTTGTTAACTGGCTGGTGTTGAGTTAAGTGATGACATTTTGAGTAAATCCCCCCTGCGGGGACGCCCGAACCTGAAAAGAAAAACACCCCGTGGGGGGGGTGTGAAGGTGGGCGCGGAGGGGCTCGAACCCCCGAACCTCACGGATGTGAACCGCGAGACGCTTCAAAACTGGGAATAGCAATTGTTTATCAAGAACCATTGTTTTTCAATGATTTGTCGGTAGTTGAAAATCTCTTTCTAGGGGAAGAGATCAAAAAGCCAAACGGCATGCTGGACTGGAAAGAGATGACCGAACAAGGCGTGGCGGCTCTAAAACAGATTGGTTTACCTAGTGAAATCATTAGAAAACCGATGGGCGAACTCTCTTTGGGGGTAAAACAGTTGGTATTAATCGCCAGAGCCGTTCAGCGAAATGCTAAATTGTTGATTCTAGATGAACCCACAGCTATCTTAAGTCAACGAGAAACGGAGATTTTATTCCACACCATTCGCACCCTGAAAGAAAATAATGTTTCTATTTTATACATCTCTCATCGCTTGGCAGAAATATTTGAGATCGCGGATGATGTCACCGTTTTACGGGATGGTCATGTTGTCATGGAAGCTGCGGTCAGGGAAACAAATGAGAACAACTTGATCAACGCCATGACCGGTCGTCAAATCTCAACCGACATTTACCTTCCCAGAAACTATCAGAAAGAACAACCCTTGCTGGTGGTGAAAAACTTAACCTGCGAAGGTTTTTATCGAAACATCAGTTTCACGATAAAGCCGCGGCAGATTCTCGCTTTTTATGGGTTGGTCGGGGCGGGCCGGTCCGAAGTGGCCAAGACCATCATTGGCGAAATGCAAGCCGACACCGGGGCTATTATTTACGAGGGTCGTGCAATCAGACCAAAAAGCAATAGAGAAGCGATTGGACTGGGTATCGTCTATTTACCCGAAGATCGCAGAGCGCAAGGGCTTTTCCTGATACGCTCCATTAAAGACAATATCATCGCTTCAAAACTACAAAGCATCTCTTCTAAATTTGGAATAATAAATTCAAATCTTGAAAAATCGGTTGTCACGCAAGTGTTTCAGAAACTTGCTATCAAAGCCCCGACTATAGAAGTACCCGTTTCAAGCCTCAGCGGCGGAAATCAGCAGAAGGTAGTATTGGGGCGAAACCTTACCCTTCAGCCAAAATTGTTGATTCTGGATGAACCAACTCATGGAATTGATGTCGGTACCAAGAATGAAATTCACAAACTGATTTTTGAACTGGGGAATCAAGGGATAGCCATTGTTCTCATCACATCTGACCTGCCCGAAGCCTTGGCAATTGCAGATACTTTCGTGGTCATGCACGAGGGGCAATTAATGGGTATTTTGGACAGGCAGGAAGCTACCGAAGAATTAATCCTCCGGCTTGCCTTGGGTATCAATTGCAATAACAGGAGACAAGATGAAATCAGCGTCCTTCGAACTCCACTCCAAACCTACAATGAATGACATCTCCCACGTTCTTAATTGGATAGACGAGCATCGGGAAGGGATCATAAACCTGTTACAAAGATTGGTTCACATTCCAAGTGTCAATCCATGGTTCCTGGAAGAACAAGCACAGAGATATGAAGAACAAGTACAGGATCTGATTGCTGAGGAATTAAAATCATTGGGTGCATTTATAGATCGGTGGGAGCCAGATCCTCAGGCACTCTCCAAGTATCAGGGAAAACCGGGATATTATCCTGATCACAAGTTCGATGGGAGGCCGAATCAAGCGGGAATTATAAAAGGAACAGGCCAAGGCAAATCACTTATTTTGACGGGTCATGTTGATGTGGTCAAAGCCGGGTCGGATTGGAGCGTCGAACCTTTCAGCGCTACACGAAAGGATGGAAAGATCATTGGGCGGGGTGTGGTGGATATGAAAGGCGGAATCGCCGCTATGATCTCTGCCGTCAGGGCTATTCACGCTGTTGGATTCAGAAACGCAGGGGACATTTGTATTGGAACGGTCGTTGATGAGGAAGCTGGTGGAATGGGCACGTTAGCCTTTGTGGATCGGGGCTACAGAGCAGATGGCTGTATTCTTACTGAGCCAACCGATTTGACCATTGCACCACTATGTAGAGGAATCCTCTGGGGGAAACTTTTCATCAAAGGACGTAGCGGCCATATTGAACTGCCCCAGGAAGATTGGCGTAAAGGTGGCGCCGTTGATGCAATTCGTCTATCTCGCTTCTTTTTAGATCAATTCGATATTCTAAATTTGGATTGGGCTAACCGAAAAACTCATCCCTTGTTACCGATGCCGTCTCAGTTGCACGTTGCCCAAATCAAAGCAGGGGAATACCCTACTACTTTTGCTGGTCAGGCCGAAATGGTTTTCAACGCTCAGTACCTCCCTGCTGAGCGAGATCATAATTATTTAGGTGGAAATGTAAAAAAGGAGATTGAGGACTTTATTTACTCGATTTCCCAGAGGGATGAATGGCTAAAACAAAATCCTCCAAAGGTGGAATGGTTAATTGACGCTGATTGTGCCGAAACGCCGGTTGAGCACCCATTTGTGGAAACTTGCAAAGCATCGCTTCTTCAGGTTGCCGATACCGCCGTAATTCAAGGCATTGGCAGCCATACGGATATGGGGTGGTTTGTGAATGTTGGCATACCCACCATCAACTTTGGACCCGGAAGACCTTCTGTTGCTCACCAGAATGATGAGGCTCTTGATGAGAACGATCTCATCACAGCCACCAAAGTTTTGGCTGTCATCATCATGAACTGGTGTGGTGTAAATAAAGAATATTCCTCAAATTCAGGAGCGGGTTTGTGAAAACATTCATTCCTAGATTAGGCCGTCGAGATGTATTCACGATTGGGTTGGTACTGCTTGAAGTACTCATCTTCTCCATTGTTTCGGAAAACTTCCTCAGCAGTTCAAACCTTCGATCTGTATTACGCAATGCAACAGAATTATCGTTGGTCAGCATTGGTATGACAATTGTGATTCTGATGGGAGGGATTGATATTTCGGTTGGATCAGCATTGGGAGTTGTCGCAATTATCGTAGGCTGGTTAATCCAGGCAGAAGTACATCCCCTTCTTATTGGACTGACTGCAATTGTAGTTGGCACTACCATTGGTTTTATCAATGGTTCCTTAATCACCTTCGGTAGAATTCCGGACATTATTGCCACACTTGGGATGTCAAACATACTGCGGGCAGCGGTATTCGGTATGTTGGGTGGTCGGTGGATAACCGGCCTGCCACCAGTATTTAGTCCATTGGTACAAGGACAGCTGTTCGGGATACCTGCTTCAATTTTTGTTATTTTCTTCTTTTACATGATTTTCTGGTTATTTTTAACCTTCTTACCAATTGGCCGACATATATACGCAACAGGGAATAGTGTTGAGGCTGCCAAACTTTCGGGAATTGATGTGAGAAAGACCAGAATCATCGGCTACATGCTGCTCGGTTCACTGGTCGGCTTTTCTTCACTGCTCTACGTTGGGAGATTGGGGAGTGTCGAAATTACAGTTGGGATTGATTTGCCAATCTCTGCAATAGCAGCAGTTGTAATCGGTGGAGCATCAGTATTCGGCGGGAGGGGGTCAATTATTGGAACTTTGGCTGGTGTATTCTTCATGGCATTCATGAAGAATGGTCTGCTTTTATTGGGTATTCCTTCTTTATGGGAGAGGGCAGTTATTGGTTTCCTAATTATTTTGTCAGTTGGTATTGATTTATTGATTAACAAGCGACAGGCGATTTCGAAATTCCTCCGCTTCAGAACAAGACAGCCTCAAGCAGGAGAAGCATAACATCATGATTGAGCGATTTATCAAGCAGTCTTTGCCCGTGTTATTGAGTAATAGAGTTTATTTCTTGATCGTATTATTGATTGTGGTTGTCATTATTATGTCGCTTATCAGCCCTTATTTTCTGAATGCCCGAGCAATTCTTGATATTTTACGAATGGGAACCGTACTCTTGTTACTTTCAATCGGCCAAACCCTGATCATCCTTGCAGGTGGAGCAGGAATCGACTTGTCAGTTGGGGCAATGTTAAGCTTGTCCGGGGTATTTCTTGGCGTTCTATCTCGCTCGGGGGTTGATATCTGGGTGGCAGCCCTTCTAACAATACTTTTTGGCAGCTTTCTCGGTTCGATTAATGGTTTTACGGTGGCTATTTGGGGTCTTCCCCCCTTGATTGGAACTCTTGGAGCCATGTGGGCTTATGGTGCACTGGCGTTAGTAATAACAAATGGTGTTCCCATTTCAAACTTTCCACGTGAATTTGCCTTCATTGGGGATGGAAGAATTCTTGGGATACCAGCTCAAATTTTGCTAGTTGCCTTGCCAGTCTTTGCAATCATTTACTTCTTTTTGAATTGGAGTTACCTTGGCCGTTGGGTATATCTGATTGGAGTTAATGAAACAGCCGCTAAATTTGCCGGCATTCCGGTAACTAGAGTGCGATTTTCACTTTACACTTTGAATGGCATCCTTGCGGGTGTAGGAGCAGTAGTGATGGCTTCATGGCTTATGGCTGCCAGGCCAGATGTGGGCAATGGCATGGAACTTCAATCCATTACGGTAACTGTTCTCGGCGGTACAAACATTTTCGGAGGGTTTGGCAGTCTTTTTGGTACTTTACTAGCCGTATTAATTGTAACGCTCGTTGCGTCTGGTCTTCAACTTGCTGGCATAAATGCTATTTGGCAATTGGCCGTCTTGGGTTTCATACTATTAGGCGCTGTTTCAGCCAACCAGTTGATATTCTCTCTAAAAGCCAAGCAATCTGGATTGTCAACATGAAAGATAAAGGAGGTAAAAAATGACCGACAAAATCAGAGTTTTACTTAGCGGAGAATCATGGGTCTCAAATAGCACCCACTATAAGGGGTGGGACTTCTTCTCCAGTACGGTCTATGAAGTTGGAATTCACTTTCTGAAAGAGTCTCTCGGTGGATCAAATATTGAATTGATTCATCTGCCTGGTCACCTTGCTGCTGATCATTTTCCTTCCACGACTGAGGAATTGAATTCATATCAAGTTCTCATCCTAAGTGATATTGGTTCCAACACCTTGCTTTTACCTTCCGATGTATGGATTCGAGGAAAACGATCAGTTAACAGATTGCAATTGATCAGAGAGTGGGTCTCAAACGGTGGTGGTTTTGCTATGTGCGGTGGTTACTATTCCTTTGCCGGCATCTATGCGAGTGCAAAATATTATCGTACACCCATTGAAGAGATCCTCCCAGTAACTATGTATACCTTTGATGATCGAGTTGAATGCCCACAGGGAATTAATCCGGTCGTTATTGATCCGCAACATTTCATAGTCCAGCACATTCCCGAACCATGGCCATATTTGTTAGGGTACAACGATTTATCTCTGAAGGAAGATTCCCACCTTATTGCAACAGTTCAGGATAAACCACTACTTGCAGTTAGAACTTATGGAAAAGGAAGAACATTAGCATGGGCTTCTGATATTGGGCCGCACTGGTGTCCCGATGAATTCGTAAAATGGGAAGGTTATAGTCTGCTTTGGAAGCAGATCATTATTTGGTTAGCAAAAGGAGAAAGTAATGAATAAAGACTTTATTTTCAATCATGTCTTAGGTGGTCTTGCTGGTGCCATAATTGGCGATGCAATGGGAAGTGCTACAGAGACGTTGACCCTAGATGATATATACTCACGTTTTGGTGGAAGAGTTACCGACTTTTATAGCCCAGGCGAAGGCACATTTGCTTCAGGCAGAAAGGCCGGGCAAATAACGGATGACACTTCCCAAATGTTGAAAATAATTCATGCAATCATTGAAAATAATGGCAATATATCGGTTGAGTTGGTTGCAAATGAATTGCTGGAATGGGCAAAACAAGATGAATTATTCAGCCGTTTTGCAGGACCAACTACCAAAAAGGCAATTGAATTGCTTAGGGCAGGTCATGATCCTTATAAGACTGGCATCGCAGAAAAAATGGGGATGGGAATATCAAACGGCGCAGCAATGAAAGTTGCCCCTGCTGGCTGGCTCAATCCCGGTGATTTAGACAGAGCAGTTGAAGACGCAGTTGTTTTATGCATCCCTACCCATAACGCCGATATGGCTTTTGCTGGGGCAGGTGCAGTTGCTGCTGCAATCGCTGAGAGTCTGAACCCCGAATCCAATATTCTCACCGTGCTTGATGCTGCACTTTATGGGGCAAAGAAAGGCTACGAAATTGGCAAGAAACAATCCATCGTTTTGAGAAGCCCTTCGATGGTCTCAAGAATCAGTCTGGCTGCTGAGATTGCAGTTACCCACGCTGATTTTTACACAGCTTGCGAAAGACTCGCTGAAGTAATTGGTTGTGGCTTGCCTCTCTTAGAAGCTGTTCCTTTTGCTATCGGGGTGTTTATAGCTTCTAGAGGAGATCCAAATTTAGCAATCCTTGGTTCTGTGAATATGGGAGGAGACGCTGACACAACCTCAACGATCACAGGAGCAATTACAGGATCCTTTGCTGGTATAACAAAATTCAATCAGGAAACTTATCATAAAGTGGTTGAAGTAAACAACTTTGATCTTGAAAAAATAGCAAAGGAATTAACTGAAACTGCCTTGAAAAAGGAGATTAGTATCCCTTCTGATTTAAGGAACAACCTTTAGAAATTGCTCGTGATAAATATAACTAACCCGATGTGCAAGTTTTTCTAGCACCTTGACATAGAAAAGAGACCGCCGTAAAAGTGTGACTGCCAAGCTAACACTGGCTTACGGAGGTCTCGCAAATGGATATTACCACGTATCTGGTCGGCGTGTTCTGTCTGGTGGACGACTTTCTGAAAGACAAGCGGTTGCGCCAACGCGGACCACAGCCCACCTTGAGCGACAGTGAAGTCCTGACCATGGAGATCGTGGGCGAATTTCTGGGCATCGATACCGATAGCGGCATCTTTCGCCACTTTCGCCGCTATTACGGCGATTGGTTTCCGGCTCTGCGCCGGATTGATCGCACGACCGTTGTGCGCCAGGCAGCTAATCGGTGGGCCGTCAAACAGGCGTTGTGGGTGCGGTTGATTAGCAAGATCGAGCATGATCCCCTGATCGCCATCACCGACAGCCTGCCGATCCCGGTTTGTCGCTTAGCGCGGGCGTATCGCTGTCGCATTCTGGCCGGAGATACCGCCTTTGGCAAGGATGAAGTCGCCCGCCAGACTTACTTGGGCCTGCGGTTGCATGTGCGCCTTAACCTGCCAGCGGTGATCACCGACTTCCGCCTGGCGCCGGCGAATGTGCATGACCTGGCCGTCGCAGAAGACCTCTTCGCTGGCAGCCAAGGCTGGGTCCTGGGTGATCGCAACTACTGGAGCCCGGATTTGAAAAAGAAAGGCTGGGAGCAAGGCTTGATCTGGTTGACGCCGTATACATCGGCGAAACGCGAGAAAAAACCTTGGCCGAGATGGTTGAGTCACAAACGTTACTTGATTGACACGGTGTTTAGTCAGCTGACGGAGCGATTCCATGCGAAAAGAGTGTCGGCGAGAGATGCTTGGCACTTCTTTTCTCGCTGGTTGCGCAAGATCTTGAGCCATACGGTCGCCGTTTTCTTTTGCCAGCAACTGGGTCTGCCGCCGCTTCATTTTGCTAAACTATTCATCGATTAAAACCCGCACATCGGGTTAAATTATCATCGGGTTTTTGCGGAAGCATTTGTATTGTTCCCGTCACATATCGGCAGCCTCGATAATATGCTTTCAAATCCAGAACACTGAAATTGGGATCATCTTGTCGGTATTGGCACATTAACACTTGAGAGACATTAGTCATGAACAGCGCCGGATTGGCGGCATTGGTCACAGCGGTTGGGGTGACATTCATGAAATCTTCCAGGCCCAGCACTGTTTAGCGTCGCTGAAATTGAACTCGATTTGGAATCTCAGACTGTAATAATCAATCCACTTGTCGTCAGACAGTTCTAAATCGCTAGAAAACAAGATCACGTTGGCCCAGGCTTTGATTGCCAGGTTGGTTCTGAGCAAAATGACGACATTCAAAGGATCTGAGAAGTCCTTGTGGAGCAACTCCATCTGGTAAGGGCGAGTCTCGAAGCCATCTTCGATCTGGATTTCCTTCAGGTACTGATTGGGGACCTTGCACACAGCCACCTGCTCGCCCAATCTAAGTGTTAGACCACGTTTGGGAGATGCACCCGCGCAGGCAAAGTGTAAAGCGGCATCTCAGCGCAGATTGAAAATCAGATGCAGTTGGCATTGGCGAACCATATGAAAAGCAGGATGATTGCCAAAATGAACGTCCAATACCAGGTATGTCAGCTGGAGCGTGCCTTGAATGGTGTTCAGAAAGCTTTGCAGCATTTTCTGGATACGCTGCAACTCCGGGGTGAGCACTGCGTCTGCCTTGTCTTGGTTGCGACTGCCCTTTGGACGTCCAGGTTTCCGCTTTGGATGGGCAGGTTTGGCTTTTTTGGCTTCCTTTTTCGCTTTGCTGGCTGCTTTTTCTTCTTCTGTGCCGATCATCTGTTCCACACAGATTGGATACGAGCGTCGCTGCTTGATGCTAATCAAGGACAATCTAAAAAAGGACAAACCTGCAACCGCTTTTTGCCTCAAACTGGAGAAAAAGTAATCCAAACCATGCATTTGCTTGCCTGCTTTCGTCTCGATACACTCATCGCCGACCAGCTTAGGGCTTGTCTTCCACGCCAGCCAAACCTTCTTCGTTGAAGCGTTTGACCCAACTGATCCCGGATTGTGCACCACGAAAGCCGGCTTGGGAGGCAGTCAATTTGGGATCATTGAGCATGGCGGCGCTGACCTGTGCTCGTTGGACGATGCGATAGGGCTCTTTCCGAGAAGCGGCTAAGCGCCGAATTTCGGCTTCTTCTTCGGTTGTTAAGGATTGCAGTTTTACGGCTTTGCGCGTTTCTTCCTCCTAATGATTCAGGAGGAATTATATTCTATCTAGAAATTTGACGAGAGCACCACTAAGATATCCACATTTCTTGGGTTCATCAAGTTTCTGTTGTGGCAACCCGCTAGACCAAAGCTGACGAATTCCCATAAAGGATCTGTTCTCATCTCCCCAGGAAAGGAAAGGTGGGGGCGCCGAAGAGTCACCATGATGATTTTTGGAATGATCATAATCCACCACTCTCTCAAAGATATGTGTCAACTTCGACTCAGATTATGCTCAGTGTTATGTGCCAAACTCGCTCTTCACCAGACCCAGTTTTAATAGTCCCAAACAGCATGAGCAAGATCGTACATGTGGGCATATGGACCATAGGTTGGACAAACCTGGTATATTTCCAGGTATTCAAAGAAAAAGGCTTTCTCCGCTTCAGCCAGGCTGTTTTGCAAGCGCGGATCGTGACCAATGATCAGAATCGTAGCGATGGTAGGATCACCAAAAGGCTGAACGCTTGACATCTACTTGAAGTATCCCAAGTCCTCGAGCCGGCGATGAGCTTCTTCCAACTCCTCATCAGTGAATAAAGACCGGAAACGATCCTGCAATACTAACGCTTCCACCGTCAGATCAAGGCAGCCGCATTCCCACAAGTGGACAAAACCTTCCTGTGGCGCACCGGCTGCGAGAAGATGTTTTGCAGTCGCCCGGCCTCCCTTTTCGGAGAGCATTTGGAGAAAGCGGACTGCGTTGTAATCACATTGTTCCCTGGCGCGATGGTAGATACCCAACATCGCTTGATCAAACTGGGACTGGAGATCGGACTTTACCTTATCCTCTTTTTTAGTTCAGCTTTCAATTCTCCTGATAAACGGCTTGAACGCTTCATCCAGCCTTATCATCGCCTCAATCAAACGTTCCTGCAACTCATCCCGATGATCTCGATCCTTCAAACCATAATCCGGTATCACAAATCTAATTCGGCTTGCTCTTTTATCCAGAAGTAACTGCCAATCTAGCGGACCGCCAAAACGATCTTCGATTTCTCGTTGTTGCTGCAATAACCCATTTTAAATACCCTTTTGTTCCATTCGCCTTCACCCCGGTCAATATACAGTTCCACCTTGGCATTATCCATGCGCACGACATAGGCAAAGCTAAGACCACTTTTTCCAGCACCTGCGCTGATCCAGTTTTCTTTTCCAGGCTTGATCTTAGTATGAAGGTTGGTCTTTGCCTTTGCTTTTTCCAGGAGCTGCTCCCAGAATTTCAGCCGTAGTTTATGCCACTCCGCCAGGTTGTCCGCCGCTTTTGTCGCCTTCGGTTTGAGTTCCAGATGCCTTTCCTTTCTTAACTTTTATGTAAGAAAATACTTTGTAAACAGAACAGAAGGTATCAATTTGCTCATTGCAGATGATTTGGTCAATATCTTGCCAGTATAACGGCTTGAGTTCATCGGCGTCTTGATAATTGATCACTCTGAGTTGAATGCCGTCGGTGAGGATTCCCCATCGCACCCGATAATATTGGGCTGCCAGAAAACAATAGGAATCCCACGGCAATCCTGGAACAATCTCCGTAAAACTCTCTCCAGGGTTCACGATGACCAATATCGCTTCGGGCGTGTGATTGGAACTCATGACATCCAGCGTGTACAGGCGGGGGTTGATCTCTTCGGTGGTGAAACCAAGAACCCGGAAAAACTCCTTGATGTACTCTTTCCAGGTCGTTGAACCTGGACTCTGGTAGTCCCGGTATTGTTTGATGGTGTGCAGGGTGTTGGTGATTTCTTCCAGCGATTCGGGTGGGAGGAAGTCTTGGAAGGAAACCTGGCGACGCGGATGGGCTGAAACCTTCCTCGCAGGGATCGTTTGCCCGACATACCCTCGCAACGCCCAAACCCCTTTGGCAACCCTTCGGAACAAGTCCTTCCCTTTGAAGTTTGCCGAATCGGAAGAATGAGCTTCAATTCTCTCGCGGATACTGGCTTGATAGTTAGCAGGTAAAGGTTCTGTTCGGATCCTTTTTACTTCGTCATAAATCTGGTTGAGGGTTGCCTGCCCGCCCAGGTTCTTCAACGCTTGGACGATGTCTTCTACCCAGGTCGCCATCGTTATCCCTCATCTCGCTGGAACACGATATCCGTTTCCCGGCATTTTCGCTTGGTTTGGTCCATTTCGCTCAGTTCGTACTTGGATTCAGGTTTTTGGAAAATATCCAGGCCGCGCCCGGGATAGATGCACCAGCCGTTATCTGCCCATATCTTCCGATCGTGGATGACAGGGTCGAATTCAAAGACGAAGTGTATGCCGTGAAACGACAGGCTGGCTTTGATCTCCGTGAATTTTTGCTCCAGGACTTTCTCCTGGTAGGCATCCTCCGATGTAGTGATCAGTTTCAGTTCTACCGGTCCGGTTGAGGTATCCACAATCCCTGCAAATGCGACAAAGTTCCGAATCTGGTATTCCAATCGAACGTAAGGATCAACCACCACGATCCTTTTCGCGCCCTTGAGATAAGGTCCAAAGAGATTCTGGTAGCTGTATCCGGTTTCTCCCTCGCGGATGTGGATTGTTTTCCCTGTCAACGTCGTCGGCTGATCGGCGTTCGCTAACGGCTCTCCCACCTCTTCGCCAAAGAATTGGAGCACTTCGGCTTCTTCCTCGTCGGTTGGAACGACAGGCTCCTGGGAAACCGGAGGGGTTGGTTCCGTCAGGGCGCCTTCTTCGACATAAAACACCAGGCGGTGGCAGCGTTGAAATTCATCCGGCATCTTCGATCTGAAGGTCGTGGGGACATACTCGCGGTCGAGTTTGCACAGCTCGTCGCGCACGCGCTGGCGCAGCTCCAGCGCCGGGTTCACGCAGAAGGCGTAGAATTCATCATCTAAGGGAGCTTTATCCGGAAAGAGGATTTTCAACAGACCTGTGGCGCCCGCCTCGATGGCTTTGCTGTCGCGCATGTCGTCGCAGTTTTCCACTTCCATCGTGGTTTTGACGAAATCGCGATAACTGATGTCGCTGCGCAGGGAGTGTAGAATTTCGCCGAAAATATCGCCTTTCAAGCCGATGGCGCGCGAGGGGGTGTCTTTGCTGACGCGCGGCAATTCCCAGCCGGGCAGCAATCCCGAAAAGCGGTCGATAAAAGCGGTCTCGCGCAAGAAGTTCGGAAAGACGCGGAAGAGCCCAATTTGCTCGTTGATCGGGCGTTTGTTCGCATCCAATTCGATGTTTGCCAGCATGACCAGCCCGGCTTCGGCGGTGATCGAGCTGGCGCTGCCGCGCCCGAACCGCCCGGCTTCCAGGTAAGACTTCAAGAGCGCGGTCAGTTCGCCCGAGGTGTCGGCTTTGACTTTTTGGGCTTCGTCAATCACCACACAGTCGTAGCGGGTGATCAGCCCGGGGGTCTTGCGGGAATCGTTGAAGAACAGCACCGCAGGCGTGATCGCACCTGAGCGGACAGCCACATAGCGGGACATGTTTTCAAACACGAAGCTCTTACCCGTGCCTTTCGGCGCCAGTTCAACCAGGTTGTAGCGCGGTTCCACCATGGGGATGAGACGCGAGATGAGCAAAATCTTCTGCCGCTCGGTATAGAGGCGGTGATTGAACCCCATCGACGACACCAGGAAATCAATCCATTCCTGGGTGGTGAAATGCTTGCGGCTCTCGCGGAAATACTCCAGATCTATGTTCGCCAGTTGAAACGGGCGAAACTCGCGCATCCACACCTGTCCGCGCGGGTTGTCCTCGCTTTTGGGCACATAATAGAGAGTGCCCACACCCCACAGCCCACTGCTCAACAGCATCTCATTATCCTGCACGATTTGGGGGATCACAAAGGCGGTGTCTTCGTCCAAAAAAGGGATATGCAAATAGCGATCGCCCATTGCCAGGTTGACATAGACAGAATAATTGTCCAGCAATTCGACTTCCAATTGCTCGTAAAGCCGATTCTTGATCGTCTCTTTCTGGCTTTTATCCGGCAGGTATTTTTGCACAAAGCGCGCAATCTTTTCTCGGGCGGCACCGGTCAATTCGTTGCTGTCTTCGATGTAGTGCGAGATAATCCATTCGCGCACATAAGTCGGGATGGCGCGGCTGCCAAAACCAGCCTGGTGGACGAATGATTTGTTGATCACAATTTCGCTGAACACATCCAGAGCCTTTTGTTCGAAACTTTCCATCGCACACTCCTGCGCCACTTGCACTTGATAGCTTGAGATTACACATCAAAGAGATCGCTGCTCTTTTCTTCGACCATCTTCTTCATGGTGATCTTTGCCTGGAAATCGAAGCTGTGCTGCTCGCCGCGGGCTTGAAAACGAACGCGCAGCCGCAGGCTGGTTTGATCTTCCAGCACCTTGGTCTGCCGGAAGCGCGCCTGGATTTGCAGCAAGGTCTTGGTCTTTCCATTCAGTGAAGCCACCCTGGCTGGTTCGCTTTCCACATTGCCGTTGAGCACCATCACTGAGATGTTCTCTACCGCCAGGTCGTTGGGGTTGCCCAACTCCAGCTCGATGCTTTCCAGGCGGTAGCGGTACTCGGTTTTGCGCAGCAACACGGTCAGGTTTTGCAGAGGCGCCGCTGCCGGCTCAAACAACAGGTAAGGCACAATCATTTCTTCGGGTAGCAAGCCGCCATGCACATAGAAATCTTTCGCCGTGGGGATAAAGCGGTTGCCGCGCCGGGCGCACAGCACGTTTTCGGGATTCAAAAAATCGTTGGCGGGCAGGAAAAAGCAGTCCAGCCTCAAATTATCTGCTAAGCCCGCAAAGCGCTCCGGGCTGACGGTGATGTAGCGGTGCGAGCGGGCGTCAAAGCCGGATGTTTTAAAAAACGAGGGATCCAGGTCATTCGGAATTTCTGCCGGGATGCGCGTGGAGCCGTGGTCGGAAACCACGTGAATGCGGATGTTTTCCTGCAAGCCGTGCTTCTCGATAAACTGGACGCACTTCTCCACCAGGTTCTCCAGCAGGTGTTGAATGTGGAGGCGCTGCGGCATGCCGATCTCATCGGCGGAGCGGTGCAGGGCTTTATCCACCGCCAGATAGTTGACCACGTAGGCAGCGGCGTCGATCGTCTGCACGGTGGAAAGCGCGCCGACATCGCTGAGGTAGCGGAAGGCGCGGTCGTTGAAATACGGCACCCACCCTTTCTCAATGATCCCCTTGTAGGTCTTATCATCCATCGCCTGGTAGCCGACCGCGCCGGAGAGCAAGCATTTCTTGGAGATCTCGGTCTCGCTGGGCGCCATGGCAATATAGGGCTCGGCGGCAGCCAGGTAGTAGCCACGTTCCTGGAACAGCTCGCGCAGCATTTCGGAGAAGGACCAGCCTAGGTTGTCAACCACCAGCACCAGGTTGACCCAGCCGGGGCGCTTCAGTTCAGCGGCGATGTTGGGCAGCAGGTTGAACACCATGCGCCTGGAGTTGGCGTGCAGGTCGTTCCAACGCGCCATCAACCATTCCGAGAACTTATCGCCCAGCGCGTACAGCCCGGCTTCGAACCTGTCCTGCGCGTCGCACCAGGCTTGATACGGCAAGTAGGATTCCTTTGCCCAGGCGAGCATGCGTTCTACATCCCAATCCATCTCGGGTGCGGCGGGCTTGGGCGGCTGGATCATGCCGCGCAGCGCACCCAGGCGGCGCCTCAGCCGGCGACTCTGCGATGTGAATTTCTCCTCTACTTGGTCTACCACCTCTGGCGTGATCCATTCGGGATGGGTATGCAGCGCCCTCTCGACTGCCTCAAACTCCACCGCCAGCAGCCCGCTGGCGGTTTCAAGCAGCGCTGCCAGATCATCCGGGCTGTTTGGCTGCTGGTTGTTGAGCAGGTATGTGATCTGGCTCACCGTTTCGCGGATCTCGACTTCCTGGATCTCCAAATCCTCCAGCGGCAGTATGAGCGACTGGAACAGATCGAAAGATTGGTCCAGCAATGCCTCCCCCAGATCGGGATAGCCGCGCAGGAGTCGAAACTGCATCAGGCTGCGCTTCAAACCAAATGGGTCGGCAGCGAACAGCTCGATCAGCCGGCGCTGCTCGCTGGAGCGGGCTTTGCTCTTCCATTCTTCCAGGCGGTTGTGCAGGGTGCGCGCCAGCAGCGGTACAGCTTTGTGCTCGCGCCAGCGCTGCGGCTCGATTGCGTTGAGCAGGGCAGCGATTTGGGTGAAAGGGAAGGTCTTGGCGCTAAAAATGGGCGCGTAGAAGTGCGCCAGTAAGGTGTCCTCAAATGAAAACCCAGGCTGCGGTTGCAGGTCGAGCTCCAGCAGACCGGCTTGCAGGATGTCTTCATTGGTGACGCTGGCGGGAATCTCCATGCCCCACTTCTGCGCCAGGGCGAGGCGGGCGTCGAGCGTCTCAAAGACGAACGTCCCCTGCGGGTAGCGGGCGGACATGTTCTTGAACCACTGCAGCAGCACCGGCTGCACCAGGATGATGGTCTGGTCTTTGCCTTCGCTCAGGCTGGTTAAACAGGACTTGACCAGCCGCGGGTAGGCGGAGATCTCCCGAACCCGGTCTTCCCCGGCGGAGGTCAGCCCCTGCGGATCATAAATAATCTTGATCATGCCTCTTTTTCCTCATCGGTACGCCAGACCAGGTCGTATTCTTTCAGAAAGCGGTTCTGCTCTTCGGTGAGACCGTAGATCGGGGCGATGAAGTCGTCCATGCGGTTAATGATATGCCGGCTTTTGCGCGGATAAAACTCCTGGTAATACGCGGTCGAGCCGCCCAAGGCGGTGCTTTTGATGGCTGAATTCTTTTGATAGTCATCCATCAATTCTTTGACCAGGGATGCCACAGTTTCCTGGTTTTGACGGAAGGTTTCATAGCCATGAATACCAAACTCGCTGATTTCGGAGATCAGTACATGAAACTCATCGCTTTGTGTGATCCACCAGTAGTAAAATAACGATGAGTTAACTAGCAAGACAAATAAATCCCTATCGAATTGATCTTTGAAATGAAATTCTCTAATCCCTGATGATGTCGCTGGGTTTAAATCCTTTTCGCGCTTGAAGTACGGTTTAAAATTGTAGGCTTTGATCCAATACATAGCAACATTATGGTAATAGGCTGTGTACGTTAAAGAGCCACTTCTAGTAAATAGCTCTCCCAGTGTAAGGGGAGATTTATTAATATGGCGATAAATCTCTATCCCAACTTCTGCTCCAACTTTGGGAACAATGCCCCTTCCAATTTGGTCAACATAGACAAGGTTTGGCTCTCGAACGACCCGCTCCTGGTCTTCTTTCTTCCAGCGCCACAATTTCGAAGAATACAATTGACAAGCAGAAGTTGATCCTTTTGTATGAGCAATAAATATAGTGATCCTTTGCGAAACGTCCTCAAACAAAGTATTTGGTCTTATAGAATAGTGACTTGCATATAGTCGGCGGAAATTATGGTAAACCTTTTGACGGACAATTTCATAACTGGAACCGCAGGCGAACGACAGGGGGACAATAAAACCGATCGATCCGCAAGATTGATTCAGCGCAACTGCACGGGTGATGAAATGCCCAAACAGGTTCCCGCAGCCAGCAGCAGGTTCTTTCTTGAAGAAACCATTTTCTTTAAAGGTGTCATACGGGGGGTTGCAGGTGATGCAGGTGAAGCCGCGGCGCGATAAACAAACATCCGGGAACTCCAATTCCCAATGAAAATATTTCTGGGGCGCCAAAGACCTGGCGAGGCGAAAGTCTTTCTTCTCAACCAGGGCGGTGTACTGGCTTTCCTCGACCTGATTGCCAAAATACAGGCTGGTGTGCAGGTCGCAAATCGCCTTGTAGCCTTCCAGGATGCGCTCCATTTCATCCAGCCAGGCTTTCTTCTCGCGCACATCCTCCAGGCTGGCGGTGGCTTTCCCCGCTATCAGCCGGCTCCTGGCGATCACCTCTTCCACCGCGGCTTTGAAATCCGGGTCGCGCTCGAACAGGTTGAGCTGGCGCGGCTCCTGTTTGGCGGTGGAGAAGGGGTAGTTGCCAATCTCTTCCAGACGGGCGCCCACCAGGCTGTTCCCACATTTCAGGTGGTGGTTCAAGAAGGAAAGCGGCTGGTTCTGCGCCATCGAAAGGATCCACAGCGAGAGCTTCGCCAGCTCCACCGCCAGCGGGTTGAGGTCCACGCCGTAGAGGCAGTTTTCCACCACCCAGCGCCGCCAGTATCCCGCGCCGCTTTCCAGACTGGTCTCGATTCCCGGCTCGTTGAGCATTTCGGTGATGGCGTTGGCGATCAGGTTGGCGGCGTTGACCAAAAAATGCCCGCTGCCCATCGCCGGGTCCAGCACCGAGAGGGTTAATACTCGCTCGCGCACGAATGCCAGCGTGTCCTCTTCCAAAAGTCCCGCCAGCGCGGCGCGCTCATCGGCGTCAATCGCTCGCTGATAGGCTTCCAGGGTCTGCCGCTGCTCCTGCAAGAACGCCGCTTTGAGCTCTTTGAGCTTCTCGCCCACCGTGTTGCGCACAATGTAGTCCACAATGTATTCCGGGGTGTAATATGAGCCGGTGGATTTGCGCTCGCTGGGGTCGCTAGCAAAATAAACCTCGCCCGGTTTGAGATAATGCCCCTTTATCAGCCTGCCACCCTGCGAAGCGGGGATGAACTGGATTTTGCCCTTGGAAACCCGCACCTCGGTATCTTCTTGGGCGATGAACAGCTTATGCTCCAGCAGCCCTTCGTAGAGCGTGCCCAGGTGGCGCACGCTCATGTCGCGGTAGCTGATCGGTTTCTCTTCGCCGTTTTTCTCGCGGTAGATCGTCAGGTGATACACCACGTTCGCCAGGTAGGTGTCGGCAATGCGCGTCTCGGAGAGGAACTGTGTGAACTCGCTCTCTTGCGGGCTGAACAGACCGCCGTTGTAGGTCTGGTCAATATCCACGAAGATCGTTTCCAGGTCGTCCCACAACCCGGCAGCATCCGGGGAGCCGCCGCCTGTCTCCCTCAGGCGCTGGCTGGTCTCGATCACCCTCCTCAGCAGGGCGTGGTTCTCGTCGCTGAGCAGATGGCGGGCATCGGCGTACAGGAGAAACAGAAGCCGGAACATGTACAGCATGGCGCTGTGGTAGATTTTGCGGCGCTGGGATTCTTCATCTAAGCCCTCACCCCCAGCGGGTGAGGTTCTTAGCGATTCCACGTACCCCATGCACAGGTCCGAAAGCACGCCCTTGCCGCCCTCTTCGCGCTGCTTGAGGGCGTTTGCCAGCTCTCTTTCGATGTAGTCAATCTTCTGCATCGATTCCTGCTTGAAGCGGTCGAACTGACATTTGCCGTCTGCGCCGAGGACGAAATTTTCCGCCTTCATGAACTTGTGGAAAATCTGGTATGCCTGCCCGGCTTTCGCCTTCAAAATGGCTTCGAGGTCGATCTCCAGGTAAGTCTCATAGGGGGTGGGCTCGTCCAGATGGTAAATGCGCCACAGCTTGCCGTTAGTCAGCAGCCCCCACTGAAGGTTGCGCTCGCGCAGGGCGCGGATGATCTTCTCCGCCCAGTTGCGCCCCACGCGGGTGCTGTCCAGGTCTTCCTCGGGCAGCAGGATTAAACAGACCGAAAGCGGCGCCTCGTTGCCCGCGCTGCCCATGGGGAACAGGGATGTCAAGGACTCGGAAAAGGGTTTGGCGAAGAACCCCAGCGCCGAGAGCACCTCGTGGACGTAGGTGTCTTTCCACGCCTGCAAGCTGCGCGTATCGGCGTACTCGCGGTAGTCCGCCAGCACGTTGAGCGAAGCCAACACCTCGGCGTTC
This sequence comes from Chloroflexota bacterium, assembly GCA_040754815.1. Taxonomy (GTDB): domain Bacteria; phylum Chloroflexota; class Anaerolineae; order Anaerolineales; family Anaerolineaceae; genus Bellilinea. The sequence continues at coordinate 10,511 of JBFMBX010000009.1, read as the reverse complement.
TCCACCTGGCGGGTGATTTCCTCCAGGTAAATCTCAGAGAAGAGCATTTCATTGCGGTAATAGTGGATCATGGCGTCATGTTCTCAGAACGGTCTTTGTCCAGCATGAGGAACCTGTCACTTGAGGTCATCCAGTGCCTGGAGGACTTCATCTTCCAGTTCGCCTGCCTGGTAAAAACCCGCTTTGGATAGCTCGTTGAGCAAGGAACGCAGTGTGATGCGAGCGGCGTCTTTGTTGGGAGGGAAGACGAAGGTAACCGCATCCTCAAAGGCGCTTTGCATCGGGCGGACGATCTTGTATTTTTCGAGTTCGTCAATCGCCTCGATGGTCTTGACTGCGCTGTAATTGCCTTTTTCGTCCGCCACCACCAGCTTGACTTTGCGGTTGCCCTGGATGGTGATCGTATCGCCGGGAGATAGTTTACTTCGCTGCGGGCTGGTGGCAGGATCGGAGCCATCCACGGTGTAGTAGATGACCCCCTGGCCGTCTTCGGTATCCGCATGCAGGATCAGCTTGCCCTGGTAGGTGACCTGGTTTCCGTGTTGGGAAAGGTCATTTTCGAATTTCAACTTGAGCTGGCTGATCTGCGGCGCGTTGGTTTCGATGTGCGCCTTCCCATTGCGGATTCTCCCCACGTATATATCCACGTAATTGCTCATCCAGGTCTCCACGCTGCCCAAGCCATAGGCTTCCGGCAGGGTCTTGAAGAGCAGCTCGCGAATATTGGCATACGAAGTGAATTTGACCAGCGGTTTGCTGTCATTGTTGTGATAGGACACCGTGAGGTCTTTTTGGATGCTGCTCAGCCCGTTGTACCAGTTCCTGAACGCCTCCTGGATGTCCAAATCCAGATGAGAAGGGATGCCGAACACTTCCGCCACCTTCTTCAGGATTTCCTCTTCAACGTTGGCTTGAATCGCCTCTGCTACGGCTTTGAAGTTTTTCAAATAAACTTCGATATGGATGAGTTTGGCGGAGGTCAGCGCTTCCCCCGGAACCTGCCCGAGCAACTCCATCAAGTCGTGCTTGATGAAGTGGAAGGGGTCTTTGGTCTTCGCTTGGCTGAAGGCTTCTGCCAGCGGCTTTTCCTCCTCCTGGTAGAAGCCAAGCGAACGGGCAATGATTGGCAGGTGATCCCACCATGCAGTCACAGTCTGGTATGCCTCGCTGATGGTGTATGTTTTGCCTGCCGGCGCCGGTTGGTTGGTGAAGATTTGTGTGACTTTGGCGAAGTACGCCTGCTCCTCGGCGCTAACCGGCTCAAACAGGATCACCGCCGAGGGATACTGCCCTTGCACCAGGGCAAGCATATCCTCCGTGCTGGTGAACTGAATATCGGTCAGGTTGTTGGGCTCGCGTTTGAAGCGCAGCCCATCACCGTAAAAGCGCCTTGCCAGCAGCAGCATCAGCGTGACCGCGATCTCTCCCTGCCCGAATTCCTCGAAGTATGGCTCGATGAACTTGAGCAGGTTCACCTGCCCCTTGCCCTCCAACGAAGCCAGGCTTTCGAGGAGATGGGCATAAGCCGGCAGGGCGGCGCGGAATTTGGGGATGTCCTTTTCGGCTTCCAGGTAACGCACATCGCCCTCGACGCGTAAGACGCGCAAAGCCTGGTGATCCACAAAACATTTGCGCAGGTACTTGGTGCCGCCGCGGTTATCGGGCCAGGACCAGTTGACGCGGATCGGCTGCGAGAGATCGCAGAGAATATTGCCGGCTTCTTTGAATATAGCGCGCACCTGGCCGGTCAAATTGATGTGGCTCTTGTTGAATTCATTGTGCCCGAATGTATTGCGCCGCGCCCCGTACAACGCCTGGACCATCCGATTGGCAGCATCATGGCGTTTATCCTCTTGAACAGGGACCTCCGCGCCGCCTTGGGCAAACCAATACACTTTTGAATTGGTGAAGTAGGCAGTTTTCGCCTCTGCCAGGACTTTGAGCGCCTCATCGCGGATCTTCTTCTCTTCGGCTTTTTCGTATGGGCTGAAGTTCTGCGATTGCTTCTTGAACCAATCGCTATCCAGAGCATTTAGGGTAAAGATCGCATCGTAAACTGCGACCGGGCTGCGAGGGATGGCGACCACGACCCGCGGCTGGTCATTGTGAGCGACAGCTTTTTTGGCTGCGTCAATGTCCTGGTCGTTTTCACAGAAGACATACACCGCCACGCCCTCGTAAGCGTCGGAGCGGTTGGCGACCGACCGCCTTTCCTGCTCAAGCGCGGCAAAGAAAGACAGCGAAACGCCATTCACCAGTTGTTTTTGGGTTAGTTGGGCTGGAGTGGCAAAGACCACTTTGAGGCGCTTGTCTTCACTGTAAGCGGCGTTGTAATCCTTTGCCTCCAGGTATATTTCATCCCCCTTCAATGGGTTGAACTTCAGGAACGATCCCAGCAAGTTGGTCGGGCGGTTCGCCGGGTTGGCCTTATATTGCTCGACCAAGCGCAGCACGTCTTTGCGGTCCCCGCGCACGAGTTCATAAACGCCGTGGTTATTGAAGAGCACGCCGGCGTCGCAAAGCAGTTTCAAACGGGATTCGACCTGCGCTTTTTCCTCAACCGAGACATAATCCAATGCAAATTCAATGTTTTGGGCTGTGTTTGCAATGGTCACATCTGGCGTGCTGGCAATCTCATTCACCAACATGGCTTTGATGATCCGCAGCATGAGTTCATCGGCCGTGTCGAACAACTGCTGCTGATTTTGGCGCGCCACATATGCATTCAATTCCCTCAGCGTGGCTTCGTAATTGATTACCGCGTTTTTCACGCGGTCCACCAGCCGGCTGTTGGTTGCCTTAAGACTGTCTTTAAAATAGTCCACCAGGAGGTCAGCCGTGTAGAGCGCCAGCTTTCCTTGTTCAATTACATCGTGATTCTCTATGAACCAGGGGTAAGAATACGGTTGCACGTTTGCCCACCCCTCTTCACCAGTTTCAAACTCCGGCGCGAAGAACTTGAACACCGAGCGGTTATCCGAGCCGGCTTCTCCGGCCAACCGGAGTAACGCAAAAGTCGCCAGGGGGTGCATCGGGTAGATGTTTTCGATGATGTTGTTCTTGATTTTTGGGGCTGAGAGCCAGTTGAACAATCGCAAGCGATTGCATTCACCAGAGAACCAGGTGAACTTTCCTGACTGTGACTGAACGGCTTGCCACGCTGGCGAGTCTTTCTTGGGCTGGACAATGGCGGCGATGATGTCTTCCATCCCCTGGGTCTGGAGGCCGATTTCAGTGACACGTGCCTCCAGGGTTTCGGCGTTCAGGTCGCCAATTTGCCCATGGTTACGGAAAGCTTTGTGCCCGGTTCCGATGAAGACAACCGTGCCGCCTTTTTCTAAAGTGGAATTGGCGCAGTATTGGGCAAAATCCAGCAGAGTTGTGTAATTCACCAGGTTTGCATCAATGGCTGCCCCAAATTCGTCATACAGAAAAACAATCCCCTTGTATCGTTCCTTAAACTGGGGGGTTTGGAGGAGATCGGAGATGATATCGCGCAGGTTGTCTTTCTCATAGGCGAATTCGGTGTCTGTCACTTGCTTGAAACACATCTTGAAGGCACTCAATGCCTGGTCATCGAATTTCTCTAACCCATCTACCAGGTCATTGATGGTCCAATCGGGATACAACTTACTGATGGCGGCTTCCAGGTCAGAGAAAAACCGGCTTTCAATTCTGCGGGCTTCCCAATTCTTGATCCTGCGCAGCGCTTCGCGGTAATGACTGTCCACCAGAATATCTGTCTCATCGTCCCTGAGAGCGTCCTCCAGCGCTCTCAACAGCGCCCCTTCAAAGTCCAGGTTTAAGCTGTACTTGCATAAAGCCACCAGGTAGCGGCCCGATTTCCTGGCTTCTTTGAGCGAAGCAGCTTTTCGTTCTTTAAGGATTTCGCCAGGTTTCAGCAATACTTCACTTTGCGCGTTCTCATAATTTTTAAAAAACGCCTCAATCTCGGGAACATCGCTCGGGTTGGCAAAGTAATTCGCCAGCATTAACAAAAGATGGGACTTACCCGTGCCATAGCTCCCAGATAAAAAGTAAAAGCGGCGATCCAATGGATTGAGCGCGTTGGCAATCTTCTCAAAAGCCTGGCGATGGGCGGCAATCGGCTTGTAGCGTTCCATTCGCCCGCGGTTTTTCACAATGTCGTAGTATTCTTCGTACAGGTCAACATAACTGGTATAACCGCTATTGATCTTTATGATGTCGCGAATTCTTGTCATGGCTTAAAACTCCCCTAGGCGATGTCGTTGAAGTCGGTCAGATTCAGGATTCGGCTTTTGCCTTGAGAATCATGGATTTTCAAGGCTTCAATCTCTTGCGAAGTCTGCAGGCAAAAGATCAGTCTGGCTTTCATGCCCTCTTTGTAGCTATCCCACTGATTGTTCACCAGCCGATAGAAATCCTGTCGCTCTGTTCTTCTCCAGGTGTCGATCAGAAAATCTACTCGATCAACGATCATCAAAGATTGAGATTGACTTTGTTGGATCAATAAGTTTCTGAATTTTTCAGGATCGAAACGGTCAATGGTTTGGCTCAACTCCGGAACCTGAATGAAAAAATCCAGTAGATCCAGATATTTTCCACCGAGATGGTTGCAGATTTTTCTGCTGAAAGTGGTCAGTATTGATCCCATCATCGGGGAGGCATGAATAATAATAGCGCGATACCGTTCTTGCTCTAACCCTTTTAAGTAATCAAAAACATCAATGGGCATCCTGTCCCCCGTAGATTTTCTGAAGAACAAATTCTGTCGTCAGGTTGTCGGTGAACCGTACCTGGTCCAGGTTGGCTAATTGCTCCAAGCGTACCAGGCCCGCATTATGTAAATCTCCCAATTGTGATCTGACCTGGTATTCGGATAGGAGCAACACCCTCCCCGGGCTATTTTCAGCCCGGCAAATCTCTTCGATATTCAATGCTGAAGAGCCAGGAAAATGTTGTTCTCTGAAGTGCGCCAGGCAAAACAAGAAAGCCAGAGCAGGAACATCCACTGGATTGGATTTAATAAAATTACCCACTCCTTCTGCGGCGAAGATCCCCAAATAGGACAACTTGCTGCGTGTGTAAGCAGCAAAAACCGCTCCCACCTCTTTGGGTAATTTTTCGGAAATCGTTCTTTCTGAAAAATGGATAGCTAAATCGGGAAAAAAGTGATCGGCAACTTGCTTAATCGAAAATTGATCTTGAGAAGGTAATACAGTATTGATGATTCGATGCCAAACGACATATTCAGGATTGCTGGATACCAGATAGTGAATCATCCATAACGTCTCAAGCCGATCAAAATAGGGGTCGAATTGGATGACAGCCTTTCCAAATAGCGTCAGGAGAGTCGCCCGTGGTAACACAAGACCAAAACCGGTCATCATGCTGGTCAAATTTACAACCTGTTTATCAGGGATCCCCAAGGCAGCAACAATTTCTTGCCGAGGGATTTTCTTCCGATCTTCCTGGGAGTGCAGGAATTGTAAAATCCTTGTTATTTGATCAAAACGTGGGCGGTAGCCGTTGGTAAGCTGAAGTTTCATAATACGGAGATTAGGGCTTTGGTTGGAATTTATTTTCTTGTTCTTTTACCCACTTTTGGATCATTTCTCTTCTAAACCGCCAGTGCTTCCCCACCTTAAACCCCGGCAATCGTTGGTCTTGAACCAACTTATACACTGTAGATAGGGGAAGACGTAAATAGTCAGCCACTTCCTCAGCCGTTAGAAATTCGGTATCCATGAGATTATCCCCAATTTTTTCTTTTGTCCCAGTTGCTAGATTTTATTATAGCATCGCAAATAGATAGGGTGGCTAAAAAAGCCGAGAGATTAACCTGGATACTTCTAAATTAGAAAAAATCCTTGAATAGAACTAATCTCTCAAAAAATTTTTTTCGATCGCAGGAGGCTTTGGTGCATGAAAAGATGACAAAAGGAGCGTGAGTGTGTAAGTTTGGGTTTATGCCAAAACACACAACCACACCCTCACGCCCAAAGCCATTATACCGTGTAAAGAACTGGTCTGCATACGAGAAAGCGCTGGTACAGCGTGGCTCGATCACATTCTGGTTGTCCGATGATGTTGAACAAATCTGGTTGTATAGCGGCGAGAAACAGCGCGGCAGCCAATTTGACTATAGCGACAAGGCGATTGAAATCATGCTGACCATCAAGGAAGTGTTCCGCTTGACGAATCGTCAGACCGAGGGTTTTGTGCGTTCGGTGTTTGCCATGCTGACGATTGGGTTGCCTGTGCCCGATCATTCGACCCTTTCCAGACGCGGCAAGACCTTGAAGGTGCGGCTGCCAAAGAAAAGCAGCGGCAGTTTGAATCTTGTCTTGGACAGCACGGGCTTGAAGATTTACGGAGAAGGCGAGTGGAAGGTGCGTCAGCATGGGTACTCGAAGCGGCGGACATGGCGGAAACTACACCTGGGCGGCAATCCCGACACCGGTGAGGTGGTGGCGGTAGAGTTGACCGAGAACAACATCACAGCGATGACGCGGTGGTGGCCGAGATGTTGGCGCAAATCGAGGAGCGTCTGCTTTCCTGTGCGGGCGATGGCGCCTATGACAAACGTAAAGTGTATGATACGCTCCACGAACATTCTCCCGATGCAAAGGTGCTGATCCCCCCGCGCAAGGATGCGCACATTTGGCAGCATGGTAATTCCAAAGGAGAGCCTCATCCGCGTGATGAGAACTTGCGTTACATTCGCAAACATGGCAGGAAACAATGGAAAAAGGATTCTGGCTGTCACATGCGTTCTTTGGCAGAAACCCTCGTATATCGCCTGAAAACGATCTTTGGGGATAAACTCTCTGCAAGATTGTTGGAAACACAGACGACGCAAGCGGTGATCCGTTGCCTAGCGCTCAACAAAATGACACACCTAGGCATGCCTGACAGCTATCTAGTGGCATAAACTTGCCCCCTAGACCAACGGATTCTATCTTCTCCTCGATTTATGCACCAAAGCCCTTCGGCAAACTAAACCTAAACAACACCCTATCCATTTTGGAACAACATAAAAACACAAGAGAGGGCTTTTCTGCCCTCTCTTGCATTCCGTAGTTCACGGATACTCTGTCGAAGCGCTTTTATCATAGCAGTTATCTCGGAAAAATTCAAGTTTTGCAAAACAAAAAAGAGGGCTGGGTAAGCCCTCTTCTTCGGCAAGTGGGTGCCCCCGGCGGGATTCGAACCCGCATCTTACGCTTCGACAGAGCTCTGTTCTATCCCTTGAACTACGGAGGCATAACCACTTGCCGAGGTCACCCTGGGCGGAGTTGCACCGCCCCAAGACACTACGCAGGGTGAGGAAAGAGCCGGACTGGGTAAGCCCGGCTCATCCCGCAGGGGGTTAGCCCGCATAGGCGGCGTTGACCGACAGGAATGCCCGAGCCATGCGCTGCAAGTGGACGTTCTTGGGGTCGTTCCTAGAATCGAACCCCTTGCCGTCCGTGTTGGCGCACCAGCGAATCCAACCCTGACCTTCTTTGCCCAGCGCCCAGACTTCCGCCAGAGTCTTGTCTTTGTACCGCCCAAAGTGGATGGTTAGCTGACCGGGATCGGCAAGTTCGCCTTCTGCTTCCGCAGCCGGTTCAGCGGTAGCGGGTCGAGAAGGTTCAGGGGCAGGCAAGCCTCTCTCTGCAGCTTCCCGTTGGACGGCATCGCGGGTGGACTTCTCCAGCCGTTCCGAAGGCGCTAAGGCCCACTCCGGCAGTTGCGGCGGGTTGACGATCTTGCGCTTTTGGGCATCGTAGTCACACCACACCTGCGGCAAGGCGTACAAGTATGCTCCCAAGCCAAACTTCACGCAAGCGCGTTTGAAGGCTTGCGCAGAGGCGGTCGTAACCGCATTGGGTTCCGCCCGCTCGCCTTCCTCGCCGCCGTTCAGCAGGCACTCGCCGTCTCCCGTGCGCGTCACCCCGGCGATGGTCAGGCGGCACAGCACCACTACCCGATCCGGCAGCATCATCACTTGGTACTCGTCCTGCCAGTCAGGACACACCAAATTGAGCCGCTGGATGTACGGTCGGCTGTCCACATACGCCAGCGCCAAGGCTTTGGTCTTCTCGCGGTTGGTCGCGCCTGGCTTGAACTCCACCTCGTGTGAGGGGAACGGCTCAGAGAGCGCCTCCAGGATTTGAGAGAAATCAAACTGAGACATGGTAAACCTCCTTTTTGCCCCGTCCGTACCCGGGGCAATATGGGTGTATTGCCCTGGTACGGCAGGGTGAGCCTCACGGCCTCGCCCTACCGCCTACCGAGCGGTAAGCGGCAGAGGGAGACCGTGAGACCGGGAGATTTACCCGTCCCTTTCCGCCTATGCGGTTGTTAAAGTGCTGCCCCTTGCGGGACATCACCCCGGCGGACTTGCACCGCCATTCCAGCACTCTGCGGGGTGGAATTTTCGGATAGGCAGGGCTGGGTAGCCCTGCCGGTGTTACTCGCTCGCCTAAAATGGGATTTTGGTAGGTGATCCCATGACCCATCCACGTTGGGTTTCTATGAAAACCGCAAGGTGGATTTTTTGTCCTTTAGGACGGGTCAGGTAAACAATGACCCTGCCGTTGTCCTGGATGCGGATGATCTTTTGGATGATCCATTTCGTCCGTCTAGAGACCACCAGGCTGCCGGGCCGCCACTCGCCACCACCTGGTGCGGGGGCAAGGGATTGGAGTTCCACGACTACTGAGGACATTGCTAACCTCCCTGCTGCACGTACAGAATGTGCTTGCAGGGGAACCACTGCCCGTTCGATTCAAAATCCGGGCAGGTGCACCCCCAGTGGGTTCGCCCATCTTCTTCCACCCGTGAGACGGTGTATAACCGGGGATACCGCCGGTGGGTATGGCTCGACCATACCTCCCAGAGGGTGATGGTTTTGCACTCACCGCGATAAAACTGCCGAGACTGAATTTGAAAGCAGTCTTTTTTGACAGCATCAAGCATTCGCTCTCGGCGTTTTGCAGCTTCGCTGCCGATAAAACCTCTTACGTTCATGGTCATCCTCCTTTGGGTCAGTGCAGCACCACTGACCCGGTGAAATGAATGGGTCAGTGGGCAGGTGCGGCTGCCCAAATTCGGCTAGAACGGGACTTCCTCGGGGTCTTCGGACGAGTCAGGTTCGGGCAGCGTTTTGCCGCAGTCCAGACAAACCGTGACCTCCCGAAGATCGTCCCACACCTCTCCGGAGGAGTAGTAATAGCCGCCGGTGGCGAGGACAGTGGTGCGCCGGTGAGGACATTCTTCCTGCTGTTGCAGGTAGGCGTTATACAGGTAGCGAATTTCATCGTACACATGCTGATTCAGGGCGTCAGTAAGGTACTCAGAAAGGTACTCCATGAAATGCCGCCAGTCCTTGGGTTCGTTCTCCCAAAAGGCATAGAAGACGTCCTCTTCGGTGACGGTGATTTGGGCAACGACTTTGCCCGGCTGGATGGGGGGTAAAGACATGGCAATTCTCCTTTCGGGTCGGCTCCGCGCCGCCGACCCAGGGGTATGAGTCGGCGGGTTGGCGCGGCAACCCGAAAAGAGGCGAGGCGAGCGATATAACCTTGTTAAGGTGCAGTCCGGGTTTATCCGCCCGGTCGGGAATTTGGCATGGCGGGCAGGATGGGTATCCTGCCCGGTGGGGAATTGGACGCCGCAACCCGTTCCCGGCTGTGCCGGAGTTTGCGCCCGCTCCCCCTGAAAAAGATGGGGGTTACATGGCGCACCTCCGGGTTTTTGGCGTCCAGCGGGGCAGAGCCGGAATTGTGGAATGTGCGGCTTCCGTTTTGCCGCACACATCTCCCGGTCTTGAAGGGAATGTTTGTGACATTCCCTATCTTGCAGGAGACGCCTGTTTATTCCGCCCCGCCAAAACCGCCCTGCCGGAGTTGCACCGGCGGAACTACGAGGGCGGATGGCAGACTTGTTGCGTTTGTAAGGTTCTGCACCCCTTGCGGGCAGGTCACTCCTGCGGGACTTGCACCCGCACATGGCACTGTGCGGAGTGAAGATGGAGATGAGCGGGTAGCCCATCTCGCGGAACACTATCTGCGCTTCAGCGTCCCGGTCAGCACGCTCAGCAGCGCCGCTTTGCGCTCTTCGTTATCCTGGCTCAGTGCCAGGATGAGAATAACCTTGAGCGCCAGCAGCTCGGTCAAAAACACCAGCGGCGTGACGACCAGAATGAGCGCGGCAAGCGCAAAAGCGATTTGAGGATTCATGGTGCACCTCCTTTCTCTCTGGGATCCCCGTCCGCCGTCCCCCATCACAGCAGGCGGGGATCCCAAAGCGGTAAGCGCCCATCACCCCATTGTTAATGTTCCACGTCCTCACAGGGCTTGTGGCCACCGTGTGGAATTGACCCGTGCGGACTTGCACCGCCATCCCAGCGCTTTGCCGGGTCAAAAACAAAAAGCCAGAACCTTGCCGCTTGCGCGGGTATCGGCTCTGGCGGGTAGCCATCGCATCGGGGAGGCTGGTGGCCATCCCTCAGTTGTTTGATTTGATTATAGCAATTTTTT
>JBFMBX010000008.1:0-167281 GCA_040754815.1 Chloroflexota bacterium | reverse complement strand
TGACTTCTTGCGTGGGCGCCAGCGTGATATAATCCATTCGGGTCTTCTCCGGTTCTTTGTGTTTTGGTGAACAAAAGTATACCGAAGAAGACCTTTTATTTTGTCAAGCTACTTTGTGAAAACCCTGCGGTGCTCGCCCGAATTCAATCACTGGAAGAAACCATTCGAGAATTTCCCAGCCTCTCCAAACAAATTCAACGCGTCGGCGAACGCTTCTCGCGGCTGATTGCCCTTCACGACCTGCTTTCTTCCTATGGGAAACGCATCATACCACAGGCTGAAATATCCCGATCTTCCACCATCATGTACGAGCAAATTCCAGCGCTCTGGTCAACCGGTCAGTACCAGAACCTGAAAATATTACTCGAACGAGTCGAAAATTTCTTGAACTTTTACGAGAACACCGTCGAACTGGAAGTTGCCATCGGGGAACGCAAACGCTCCGGTTTTACTCAAGGATTAGCGCCGTCCATAATTCCGGGTGTGGGGGGCTTATCGCCGCTCATCGGTCTTGCGCGGGTGTTGGTTGCTGCAATTGATCAGCGCGACCGCTACATGATCGGTCATTCCGAAAAAGTTGCCCGCCTGGCCGTCGAAACCGGCAAAAAACTCGCCTGGTCGAGCGGCGATCTCGAATTTTTGGAAATCGCCGCCTTGTTGCATGATATCGGAAAGATTTCTGTTCCAGAAACCATCCTCACCAAGGTCAAACCCCTAACCTCTCAGGAATGGAAGATGATTCAAATGCACCCTTATTACGGTGCACAGATTGTTAAGCAAATGAACATTTTTAACCGTATCGTGCCGTGGATCTATCATCATCAGGAACACTGGGACGGCACCGGCTACCCCGATCAACTGAAAAAGAATGATATTCCTCTCGCCAGTTCCATTATTGCAGTTGCCGAAGCATACACAGTGATGACCGCTGAACTTCCTTATCGAACGGCTGTAACCACCGAAGAAGCCCTGCAAAACCTCAAGGATTCTGCAGGGAAACAATTCTCCCCCGAAGTTGTCGAAGCATTTATTGACGGTGTGATAGAATCAAGTCAGGAAAAAACCAATAACCCACAAAAATAACCCCCTGAATCTTTATGACCAAAATTCAGCCCTTCATTCATTACGCTCCTGAAACCTGTGCCTTTTGCAGCGGCAATGGAAGCGGTCGCTGCCGTGACGGTAACATTTACGATTTATGCCCCGTATGTAAGGGAATTGGCACAATCCTGGTTGCCCAGGAACCCAAAAAATGTGCCTTTTGCTCAGGCGGCGGCGGTGGTTTATGCAAGGATGGCTATGTGTATGACCGCTGCCCGGTGTGCAAGGGTTCAGGCTGGGCTTATGTTTATGAGGAAGAGACCGAATAATGTAATTTACTTTCAAGGCGGGGGTACGAACCAACATGAGATTCTTCAAACCGGTCTTTGCTGCAATTTTTGTTGGTCTGATTCTATTTTTGGTATTCAACATCATTCCGCTAAAAAATAATCTTGTTCAAATTCCACCTTTACCTTCTCAGTCAATTTCTGATCTACCTCAACCATTATTGCGAAAAACCGTTCAACCACCTTCAGAAAACTCAGCCGGACCGTTGAATTCCGATTCAAATATCATCATTCCACAACCTCAATCACAGGAAAGTCCCACCCTTACCCCAACCGCCCCATTAATTCCCTTCACCCCCACTCCAACCTCTTCATCCTTTGAAGAATTCGAACCCCAACCCCCTGCGGAAATTGTTACCTGTGCTGAAATCTGGTCGGTGCCTGAAATTCCCCTCAACTTACCCCTCGTGCTGGAATACCCGCGCAGTGTTGAAGAGTTATATACCGAATATAACTATTATTATCTGGCGGCCATGCTCATTCAAAACAAAGTGGTGGATGCCAGTCAATGTCCCTACAATGGTTTGCAATCCGCCACCACGGCTAACCAGTGCGGGGTGGAGGTCGCCCGGCCCGTAATTATCGAGTGGCAAAACCAATACGATTCCAAAATTTTTGAAGTCGGTGTCCGATTTGGAATTCCGGCACGCCTGTTAAAAAAGATTTTTGCTCTCGAAAGTCAATTCTGGCCGGCAATCTACATTGATATTCTGGAAAGCGGTTTTGGACAGCTAAACGATACCGGGGCAGATGCCCTCTTACTCTACAGCCCATACTTTTATTCACAATTCTGTCCGTTGATTCTCCACCCGCGCACCTGTGATCAGGGATATTTAGGCATTCCCGAATCGGCGCGCGCCTTACTGCGCGGGGCATTGGTCAGGCAGGTCAATGCCACCTGTGCCGATTGCCCACAGGGGGTTAACCGCCAGCGCGCTCTCAGCAGCATCCCCATTTTTGCCGAAGTGGTCAAAGCCAATTGTAGTCAGGTGAATCAGATTGTGCAAAACACAACCAGCAAGAGAGCCGGTGAAGTTGCCGATTATGTGGATTTATGGAAGTTCACCATGGCAAATTACACCTCCGGCCCCGGTTGTACCGCCCGCGCCATCGAAAGTGCCTGGAAAGAAGAAGGCGAGCTCACATGGAATGTGGTGAGCGGTTACTTTACCTCAAAAGAATGCCAGAGTGCACCTTTTTACGTTGCCGATATTTTCAAAGATTAATGTGATTCTGGTCTGGTAACTGCCTCAATCCTTTTTTCAAGATCCGGCAGGGGAGATCCTTGCAGTGCCAGCCAGATGAGGAATTCCGCATTCCCTTTCGGTCCGGTGAGTGGAGAGCGGATCAATCCCCGGATGACCCACCCTTCCTGCTGACAAAAATCAACCAATTCCTTTAACACCCTTTGATGGATCAATGGATTGCGGATAACCCCCTCGCCGCGGGCAGCCTCTTGTTGCCCTGCTTCGAATTGGGGCTTGATCAATGCAATCACCTCACCGGTATCCTTGTTAAACCATTGTCGAATGACCGGCAATAAAATCTTTAATGAGATGAACGAAGCATCTACCGTGACAATATCAATCCTCTCACCAAACCCTTTCAAATATCTTGCATTCGTCCTCTCCATAACAACCACGCGTTCATCCCGACGCAAACGCCAGTGCAGCACACCATAACCCACATCTACCGCAAAAACGCGGGCAGCACCATGCTGCAGTAAACAATCCGTAAAGCCTCCTGTTGATGCTCCCACGTCCACACATATCTTTCCGCTCAGATCAAGCAATCCAAAGGCAGCCAGTGCGGCTGCAAGTTTTTCTCCCCCTCTTGAAACATAGGCGGGCGGTTGAGTAACCTCGATTATTGTTCCCTCATCCACCATCTGGCCGGGTTTTTGAGCAATCGCCTGGCCCACCCGCACGCGTCCGGCCATAATCAACCGCTGCGCCTGACTGCGGCTTTCCACCACTCCTCTTTCAACCATATAGATATCCAGCCTCTTCTTCATATTTACAATTCTATCTAAATTTGAAACTGCCAGTAGTCTAAGCCGCCATCTTTTCGTTTAATTTCCAAGAATCTCAAAATTTTCTCAGGTTGATTTTGGTTTGTTGTGATATGATTGGGGTATGCTTTCTGCATTACTCAAAAGCATGCGGCCGCGCCAATGGAGCAAAAATGTGTTCGTTCTGGCAGCGGTCGTTTTCGATAAAAAACTGCTCAACCCGGAAGCAATCGGAAAATCGCTTGCGGGGATGATTTTATTTTGTCTGCTTTCCAGCAGCGTATATCTGATCAACGATATTCTGGATGTCGAAGCCGACCGTAATCATCCCCAGAAACGCCACCGCCCCATTGCTTCGGGCAGGCTGCCCGTCCCCGTCGCATCAATTGCCGCTATCGTCATGGTGGTATTCACCATTCCGCTTTCGTTCTTGCTTTCTCCATTATTCGGTTGGATTGCCTTGATTTATTTTCTGGTCAATCTGGCTTACTCCACCCGTCTGAAACATATTCCGCTGATTGATGTGTTGATTATCGCGGCTGGATTTGTTTTGAGGGTAGCGGCAGGGGTCTCTTTGATTGAAGTAGAACGTTTTTCACCGTGGTTATATGTGGTGACCACTCTGCTTGCCCTTTATATCGGCTTTGGTAAGCGGCGCGCAGAATTAACTCTCTTACAGGATAGTGCTAACAACCACCGGCGAGTACTGGACGGTTATAATCTGGCTTTACTGGATCAATTGATCACGATTGTTTCCGGAACTACCATTGTGGCTTACAGCCTTTATACCTTTTCGGCCCCCAATTTGCCGGAAAATCACTCGATGATGTTGACCATACCGTTTGTGATATATGGAATCTTCCGCTATCTTTATCTGATTCAGGTAGAACAAGCCGGCGGCGCTCCAGAAGAAATCGTCCTGACCGATAGGCCGTTGCAAATCACTATTTTTCTGTGGGGTATCTCAGTCCTATTTGTGTTTTACTTAAGTTAGTTAAGCATGCCTGCCGTTTCTGCCTCTGCTCCCGGAAAAATCATCCTCTTTGGTGAACACGCCGTTGTTTACGGGCAACCCGCCATTGCAGTGCCGGTTACTTCGGTCGGCATCAAAGTGGTTGTTCAAGCCGCGCCGTTGCAACCCGCCGGCACGATTTCAATTGAATCTCCCCCTATCGGCTTAAATACAACACGGAAAAATTTACCCGATCATCACCCCTTAAAAAAATTGTTTGATCTTCTCGAAGATACTCTCGGAATTTCACATTTACCGGCCATGAAGATTCGAATAACATCCACTCTGCCCGCCGGTGCAGGCATGGGATCCAGTGCAGCAGTCAGCGTGGCAACCATACGTGCCATCAGCCGGTTCTTAGGTATCCCCCTGCAAAATGAGCAGATCAATCAAATCGCTTACGAGGTGGAAAAAGTTTATCACGGCACCCCCAGCGGCATTGATAATACCGTCATCACTTACCAGATGCCCATTTATTTTGTGCGCCAGCTACCGCCGCAAATTATCCCCCTTAAAACTCCCCTGACGCTGGTCATCGCCAACAGTGGAGAAGGAGCATCTACTGCTGAGATGGTAGCCGGTGTTCGTCAGCGATGGCAGGAAAATCCTCAGCGATATGAGCAGATTTTTTCAAGGATCGGCAGCATCGTCAATTCTGCGAAAAAATTACTGGAAAACGGGGAGTGGAGGCAATTAGCACCTTTGATGAACGAAAATCATCGTTTGTTACAGGAAATGGGCGTTTCCAGTCCTTCACTGGATCGGCTGGTGAATGCTGCCTTCGAATGCGGTGCGCTTGGCGCAAAATTAACCGGCGGCGGGGGTGGCGGTAACATCATTGCCCTTGTTGAACCCGATCAGGTTGAATTGATTTCGCAAAAACTCAGTCAGATGGGCGCTGTTCAGACCTGGGTTACAACGCTTTCTTCCCGCGTTGAGGATGACCAACCATGAGGCGCATTTTCCTCAAACTCGGCGGTTCGCTCATCACAGACAAAACCAAAGTCTCTACTGCAAGGGTTGATGTAATTACCCGATTAGCAGCCGAAATAAATCTGGCTATACGCAATTTTCCCGATTTACAATTACTTATCGGCCATGGCTCCGGTTCTTTTGGCCACATTCCCGCCAAAAAATATCAAACCCGGCTCGGTGTTCGCACACCAACCGAATGGCAAGGGTTTCTGGAAGTCTATCGTCAGGCCCGTCAATTGAATCAAATTGTGTTTGATATTTTCACTCAACAGGGTTTGCCCGTCCTCGCCTTTCCTCCCTCGGCAATTATTCAAGCATCAAACACAAGGCTGGCATCCTGGAATCCAGAACCAATTATTTCGGCTTTACGGGCGGGTTTCATTCCCCTGGTCAATGGTGACGTCGTTTTCGATACAATGATTGGCGGTACAATCTTTTCTACGGAAGATGTATTCTTATGGTTATCCAATGAACTGCCTCCCGATGAGATTCTGTTATGCGGCCTCGAAGATGGCGTATTTGAAGATTTTCCTCACCGTTCCCGATTGCTTTCAAAAATTACCTTGAGAGACCGGGAAATGATTCTGCCTTTATTACAGGGTTCTACCGCCCCGGATGTCACCGGCGGAATGCTCGAAAAAGTACGATTAATGTTTACCATGATTGAAAATCATCCTTCGATGAGAGCACAAATTTTCTCCGGTAGCAAAGCCGATAATCTTTACAAAGCGTTATCCGGTTCTTCAATTGGAACTATAATCGCCAAAGACTAATCAGGAGGAGGATAAAATGGTTTCGCGGCAAGAATTGGAAGATATCGAAGATAAAATCCTGGCGCCGTATGCCAGCAGAAGCAAATACTCTCGCGGACGCTTATACCCGGAAGATGAACCCGCCTACCGGACTGTCTTTCAGCGGGATCGAGACCGCATCCTCCATACCACCGCCTTTCGACGGTTGGAGTACAAAACACAGGTTTTTATCAATTATGAAGGGGATTATTACCGCACCCGCTTGACTCACACGCTTGAGGTTGCTCAAATAGGTAGAACTCTCGCACGCGCCCTTGGTGCAAATGAGGATTTGACCGAAAGTATTTGTCTGGCTCACGATCTGGGGCATCCGCCTTTTGGGCACTCTGGTGAAATTGCACTGGCACGCCTGATGAAAGATCACGGCGGCTTTGAACACAACAAACAATCCCTGCGCATCGTTACCGAACTGGAAAGGCGGTACCCGGACTTCCCCGGCCTTAACCTCTCGTGGGAAGTTTTGGAAGGAATTGTCAAGCACGAAACGGAATATGACAAAACGGACGCCCGCGATTTCAACCCTGAATTGCGCGGTCATATTGAAGCACAAATTGCAAATGTAGCCGATGAACTGGCTTACACCGCCCATGATTTAGATGATGGGCTGCGCTCCGGCATGATCACGCCGGAGATGCTGGAAGAAATCGAAATCTGGCAGGTGATGAAAACCTCCATTGGCTGGCAAGGTAATGGGATGGACGACCTGACCCGCCACCGCATAATTCGCCGGCTGATCGGCAAAGAAGTGGATGACCTTGTCGAAACCACAACCCAGCGAATTAAAGAAAGCGGCATTCAGACCGTAGAGGATCTGCAAAGGTTGGATTATAATGTCGTGACGTTCAGTGAAACTTTTCACCGCCGCAACCGGCAATTAAAGGATTTCCTCTACAAAAACCTCTACCGGCATTATCGCGTTGTTCGCATGGCTGTCAAGGCCGAAAGGTTGATCAGCGAATTGTTCGATGCGTACTGTCAGGAACCAACAATCCTGCCGCAACATGTGCAGCAAAGAATCGAAAAATTTGGTTTATACCGCACGGTTTGCGATTATATAGCCGGCATGACCGACCGTTTTGCCATTGAAGAACACCGAAAACTTTTTAATGCTGAAACCCTGCCATAATTGTTTTTTCCTGCCGGTGCGGTTTTCTTTACGTCAGAATCGTGGTATGATTGCACACGTTAACGTTAGTGCAGGAGAATGAAAGTATGACCGAAGCTTCATATTTGACCCAAGAGGGGTTGATCCGCCTGAGACAGGAACTGGAATATCTCAAAGGTCCTGCCCGCGAGCAGCTGGCCAAACGCCTGCGGGCTGCGATTGAGCAAGGAGACCTTTCAGAAAATGCCGATTATACGGCAGCCAAAGAAGAACAGGGATTCCTGGAAGGTCGAATTCAGGAATTGGAAAAATTGCTTGCCAATGTCATCATTATTGATCACGTCCAGAAAAATCTTGAAGAAGTTGGCATTGGGGATTATGTCACCATTCAAGAGGATGGCTTTGAGCCGGAACGCTATCATCTGGTTGGCCCCAAAGAGGCCGATCCCAGCAACGGAAGAATCTCCCACGAGTCCCCCATCGGGAAGGCATTGATCGGGCACAAAGTTGGAGATGTTGTCATTGTTGACACCCCGAATGGTGAAATCCGCTTGAAAATTCTCAAAATCGAGTAGTTCACAAACCCCCTGAAATAAAAAATCGGGCTGTCAAAAAATTCGACAGCCCGATTTTTTGTATTTGATACGCTATGATTTAGGCCACACAGCCAGTTCGAGCGTCAGCCGTTCAAAGTAACTGTTTTCCGGTAGCGCTCCACCACCCAAACTGACATCCACAACACGAGCCTCCAGCTGCAAGGTAGCCGTTTCCAGAAGCACCCGTCGTTCTTTAGCAACTTCAATCGGTTCACCTTTCGATTCCAGGCGCTGGCGTATTGATGGATCATTGAAAGCATGGGGCGACATCAAAACCTTGGTCACAGTTTGGATGTCATTTTTATCGAATAACCAGACCTCAAATGCAGTAACTTTTTTTGGATCTCCAACCCCAATGGTTTCTGAAATACCAACACCACACTCACCCAAAAATTCACCCGTCGGCGAGTCAATGCTGAAAGAGTCATCATACAGGTCATCACCCAATACGTAAGTGGTCATAAATTGATTGAGGGGTGATTCCTGCCCTTCGGCAGTGTAATCCGTCCGCTCTGCTTGACGGTTTAAGTCCTGGGCAACCCCTGCAGGAGATTCAGTTTTGACCGGCCTTTTACGGAAGATCAGTAAATAAACCAGCCCCGCTCCAACCACCAGCGTTACCAGGCAGAGGATAACGACCAACCCCACCCGTGATCCGCCACCCGCGGCGGGAGGTTGCGTTGGCACGGCAGTTTCACCGGGTAAGGGTACGGTTGGCCCCATAACCACTGCCCGGAAGGAATTGATATCCCCTTCACTCAGGTTGCAAGTGCCGGGCTTGAGCCCATCCAACAGCTGACTGCCCGCCTCCCCTAATGCCTCAAAACGCTGTATGGCGATGGCAGAATCTCCTTTGCGGGCATACGAATCGATGACCAGACAAAGATATTCTTGTTTGAAATCATCACGCAGCTGACTGGGATCTGCGTTGATCCATTTGACTGGCCATAGCCCCCACCCCAGCACAGGCAGACCGATGATTAATCCAATCACAAAGCCTGCAATGGCTGAAATGAGCGGATTGCGTAATTGTTCTCGAATCTTGTCCATGATTTTGCTCCTCACTGGCTGTGATTATCTCTGCCGTGCAGTTTTTACTGAATGTTTGAGTTTATTGTAGAGCAAGGTTTGTTTTGGCGCAACTGCGTTTACGGCATGAATTTATGATCTGTTCTGCAAGTTGCAAGGTTCATGCCGATTCCGGAGAAGAAACACCAACCTGCTCCTGGAGAAAACTCTCCTCACATTTCACGCATTGCAGTTCACGTTTGTTGGCAATAACGAGTAAACCGCCGCAGTTGGGACAGGGGGTAGGCACCGGCCGCTTCCAGGTTGTAAACTGACAGGTCGGGTAGTTGAAACAACCGTAAAACACCCTTCCCTTACGGGTCTTTCTCTCAATCAAGTCCCCACCGCATTCAGGGCAGGCAACCCCAATTTTTTCCAGCCACGGTTCGGTGTAGCGGCACTCCGGAAAATTGCTGCAAGAGATGAATTTCCCAAATCTACCCCATCGAATGATCAAATCATGCCCGCATTGAGGGCAGGCCCGGCCAACCTTTTCCACCGTCTTGGTGACCGGCATCAATTCCTGAGCCTTCTTAACGGTGGGTTCAAAACCTTCATAAAACGCCCGAATCACATCCACCCATTGCCGGTTCCCCGAGGCAACCTGATCCAGATCACTCTCCATTTTGGCTGTAAAGCCGACATCAACGATATCCGGGAAATGCTGCACCAATAAATCATTGACTAGAATGCCGGTTTCGGTAGGAATCAATTTTTTATTTTCCCGCACCACGTAACCGCGTTCCACAATCGTGGAAAGAATGGGGGCATAGGTGGATGGACGGCCAATGCCAAATTCTTCCAGTGTTTGAACCAGTGTTGCTTCAGAATAACGGGGTGGTGGTTGTGTAAAATGTTGTTCCGGCAGCAAGCGTTGCAATTGCTGCAATTGCCCCTCTTCTAATCCGGGAGGAATGCGCACATTTTCTTCCTCCTCAGATTTCTGATCCTCCTCTCGCGATTCCTCATAGACTGCCAGAAATCCGGGAAATTTCAAAGTAGAACCGGATGCCCGGAGCAGATAGTCATTGGCACTGCCTTTGCCTTGAATTTCTACCGAAACGGTATCCATCACGGCCGCCTCCATTTGAGAAGCGACAAACCGCTGCCAGACGAGGGTATAAAGCCGGTACTGTTCCGGACTGAGGTACGGTTTTACCTTTTCGGGAAGCCTCAAAACGGAGGTTGGCCGAATGGCCTCGTGGGCCTCCTGTGCACCTACTGCCCGGGTTTTGTATTGCGGCGGCACCTCGGGCAGATAATCCTTCCCAAATGTGCTTGATATGTACTCTCGCGCTTCTTTTTGAGCCAGTTCGGAGATATTGGTCGAATCCGTGCGCATGTAGGTGATTAAACCCGTCGCGCCGCCCTCACCAACATCCAGACCTTCGTAAAGTTGCTGGGCAATCATCATCGTTCGGCGGGCAGTATAGCCCAGTTTTCGAGAAGCCTCTTGCTGTAATGTGCTGGTGATGAAAGGCGCTGCCGGTTTCCGCTTTCTTTCTCCGCGTTTGATACGCACAATGCGGTATTCGGCCGGCTCCATATCCTCCAGCAAACCTTGCACTGTGGCCTGGT
This sequence comes from Chloroflexota bacterium, assembly GCA_040754815.1. Classification (GTDB taxonomy): domain Bacteria; phylum Chloroflexota; class Anaerolineae; order Anaerolineales; family Anaerolineaceae; genus Bellilinea. The sequence goes on along the minus strand of JBFMBX010000008.1, from coordinate 156,736 downwards.
CGGGCAATAAAGGTTCCTCTTCATTGACCTTGACCAGTTTGGCAATATAGGTCTGCCGGCCGCTCTCCGGTTTGAACTCAGCCGCAATCGTCCAGTATTCTTCTGGAACAAAGGCTTCAATCTCACGTTCGCGTTCAACGATCAGGCGCAGAGCAACCGATTGAACCCGCCCCGCCGAAAGCCGGCTGCGGACTTTTTCCCACAGTAACGGGCTGAGGTTATACCCTACGAGGCGGTCAAGGATGCGCCGCCCCTGCTGAGCATTGACCAGATTCATGTTGATTCCGCGCGGGTGAGAAAAAGCCTCCTCGATGGCGGGCTGAGTAATTTCATGAAAAACAACCCGCCGCGAAATTTCCGGCGGAATTTCCGCTGCTTCCAGCAAATGCCATGCAATCGCCTCCCCTTCGCGGTCAGGGTCGGTAGCCAGATAAACCTCTTCGGCTTTCCTGACCAGTTCCTTAAGTTCCTTTACTACCGCACGCTTTTCATTGGGAACCCGATATTTGGGTTGAAAGTTATTCTCCACATCCACCGAAAGTTCCGAACGCAACAGATCACGAATGTGCCCGACCGAGGCCTTGACGGTATACCCCTTTCCCAGAAAACGGCCAACCGTGCGGGCTTTTGCCGGTGATTCGACAATAACCAGTTTTCCGCTGCGTTCGTCCCGATTGTTTGTTTTTTTGGAGGAACGCTGTTGTTTGGTGTGAGCCGCTTTAATTAACTGGTCAGACGGTTTGACTCTCCTCTCCGGTATCGGTAGATTTTCATGCTCTGGCGTTTTGCCCATGCGGAATAATTGAGTACCGCAAACCGGGCAAACTCCTCTCGTTACCGGAGCACCGGCCGCGTTGAACTCTGCGCGCGGTAAAGAAATTTCTCGTTTCTCTTTACACTTTACACAATATGCTTCCAATGCACACCTCTCTACAGATAGATCTCTTTTCCGCTCTGTTTCAACATTTTAACAATCTCGCGGACAGATTGAGCATTATCTTTATCACAAACCAGTAGAATATTACCGCTGTCAACCACGATCAGGTTCTCAACCCCAACCATTGCAATCAAGCGGTTTTCATCCTCCGTGAGCACCAGCGAGTTCCTGGAATCGAACGAAATCAATTGTGGTGCTAGAAAAATATTACCATCCCTGTCTTTTTCTAAAACTTCGAATAATGAGTCCCAACTACCCACATCATTCCATCCTAAACCGGCAGCGGGAATAACCACGACCTGTCGGGCATGTTCCATAATCCCATAATCTATGGTTTCAGGTTTCAATTGCATCCAGGCATCGAGCCATTTTTCCGGGTGATCAAAGCCAAAACGTTCTATGGCTGTCATTACATGGAACAATTCCGGTAAGAAACTTTCAATTTCCTTGCGGATACGGGAAACCTGCCAGAAAAACATACCCGAATTCCAGTCGTGATCGCCACTTTCCACCATTCGTCTGGCCGTTTCAGAATCTGGTTTTTCTTTGAATTTGATGACCTCATAAACCAATTGTTGATCTACTTCCGCAATGGTTCGGCCTCGTTGAATATAACCATAGGCAGTCGAAGGATGAGATGGACGAATCCCCAATGTTACTAAGTAACCCTCTCTCGCCATCCGATCCGCAAGACCAAGAATTTTTTGAAAATAAACCACGTCCTGAATGATATGATCCGCTGTCAGAATCGCCATCACCGCGTTTCGATCCCGCTGTTCGAGGTACGCAGCCGCCAGCCCAACCACTGCCGCTGTGCCCTTTGGCGCAGGTTCAATGAGGTAATTCTCGGCGGGAATTTCGGGGCAATCTTTTTGTAAATCGGCTGCCATGGTTGCCCCTGTTACCACCAAAATTTGCTCGGGTGCAATCACGCCGTTGAGCCGATCTACCGCCTGTTGAAAAAGCGTGCGTTTTGAGCCCAATTTGAGCATCTGTTTTGGGCGGTTTGCCCTCGAAAGGGGCCACAATCGTGTCCCACCTCCGCCAGCCATGATGACCGCATAAAATGATTTATTCATTTTCTCTACCGTAATAACTGATTTCTTCTCGAATGGCACGATAATTCATGCCGCCGTTGTTTTTAACCAGACCTTTTAATTCCATCATCACCAGACAGGCTGAAACTTTATCAATCGGCAATCCAGACAGAAAACTGATTTCATCAGCCGTCAGATTATCATCTCCCATAACTTGCAATAGTTTAGCCTCTGTTTCATCAGAAGGCAATACCTTTCTGGCCAGCCGGCGTGTGTTAACCTGTTGGAGATTCAACGCTTCCAAAACATCCGTGGGAGAAAGTAACGGACGGGCTCCGCTTTGAATTAACCTGTTCACCCCTTTTGAAGTGGGAGAATGAATATTGCCGGGCACTGCAAGAACTTCCCGTCCCTGCTCGGCGGCAAAGGAAGCAGTAATCAATGCACCGCTGGTTTCACCGGCTTCAATAACCACCGTTGCCAGCGCCAATCCGGAGATGATCCGGTTCCGCGGAGGAAAGTTTGTGCTTTCGGGAGGGGTGCCGGGCGGATAGTCGCTGATCAAAGCACCGTTGGCGCTAATCTCCTCAGCCAGTTTGGCATGTTCAGGGGGATACACAACATCTACCCCACAGCCGAGTACTGCCAGCGTCCGTCCCCCTGCACGGATGGCAGACTGATGAGCCACCGCATCTGTGCCGCGCGCCAGTCCGCTGACCACCGTTACCTGATTGCGAGCCAGAAAGGCCGCCAATTCTTCTGCAACCTGACGTCCATAAGCCGAAACGCGCCGGGTACCCACTACCGCCACTGCGGTTTCATCTTCCGGCAGGTACTCTCCTTTGATGTAAAGCACAGGGGGCGGTTGCTCGATTTGACGGAGCAATTCGGGATATTCTTCATCTTCCCATGTAACCACCCGAATCTGTTTCCGTTCGATATTTTCCCAGATACGATGCAGATCAATTTGCGAGCGAACCTTTAAAACATTTTCCACCAACCGGGGATGAAGTCGAACCGCAATCAACTTCTCATAGGGAGCTTCCCAGGCTGCCTTAAGGTCACCGCCGAAAGCATCTAACAGGTGGCGTAATCTTACGCATCCAATTCCTTTTACGTAATTGAAGCCAACCCAATAAACCTTGGGGTTCATCAAAAACGCTCCAGATTACAGCCATTCAGGCGGAGAAACGATAATCTTCCGCTCCTTGATGCGAATTTCCAAAATAAACTCATCCACCGCCGGGATCATCAATTCCTGGTGAGTTTCCTCGTTTCTAAAAACATACACATCTTTTGAACCGGTTTCCAGTATCTCCACCAACGTGCCGAGCAATACGCCCTGTGGCGAATAAGCGTTCAAACCGAGTAATTCATGGTGGTAATACTCCCCCTCCGGCAAAGGCGGAATTTCATCTGAACGAACGTAAAGATATTGATTGCGGTAAGGGGCTGCCGATTCCGGGTCGAACACTTCCTCGAAGGCAATCAATACCTGTTTTCCCTTCGGTCGTAGAGACCGAACGGTCAACTGGATGTGAGAATCGCCGGCATAAACTACTTTTCCCTTTACAAGACGTTCCGGGAAATCGGTTAGAATATCCATCACCATTTCCCCCTGCAATCCATGAGCCCTGCGCAACCGACCGACAACGAGAAAGACAGGCTCGCCTGAGGGAGGCGAGCCTGCTGTTCCCTTAAGTTGGTCCGGTTCAAACGGACGCCGTGCCATCAACGAGGCTCCATGACATCCAGGGTAGCCTGCTTCCCCTCACGTGCTGCAGCTACGCGCAATAAAACCCGCATAGCATTCGCAACCCGCCCGCTTTTTCCAATCACTCTGCCCATATCTTCTTTGGCTACCCACAGTTCCAGCCGGGCTTTTCCTCCAACCCATTCCTGCCTGACCCGCACCTGTGTCGGGTCATCAACCAGTGATGAGGCAATATATTCAATCAATTCTTTCACGATCAATCCTTTCGCTCAGCGGCTCTGGATGATTTTTTTAAGATTTTATACCGGATTGGTTTTTACACCTGCTTTGCGGGCAGCGTAGTAAGCCTCAGCTTCTTTCAAAACCTCCTCAATCGGTTCCCCTGCTTTGACCCTTTCCCAACGCTTGGTCAAACCGACACTATCGAAAAGTTTTTGAACCGATTCTGTCGGTTTTGCCCCGTTTTTCAACCAGTGATAGATGCGTTCCTCGTTCACCTGAAAAGTGAACGGTTCGGTGCGGGGATTGTAAAAACCAAGAATTTCCAGAAAACGCCCATCTCGCGGACTTTCTTTATCGGCCGCAACGATGCGGTAACTGGGTTGTCCCTTTAAACCAATACGGCGCAATCGTATTCGAACCATAGTTGATCTTTTCTCCTCATTTCTTTATGATCATTTTAGCATAGGAAGTGGCATTTCAAGTTGACCTCTAAAAGTCGAGGGGCGCCGAAGGAAGCGCTTTCTTTTAGAGGTACTTCGTTAGCCAAACAGGCGCGGTAGTCCCCGTCCTCCTGTTTTTTGTAAAGTCTTGAACATCTTCTGCGCATCGCGGAATTGTTTTAGAACGCGATTCACATCCTGAACCTGCGTGCCGGAACCCCGGGCAATTCTTCTTCGCCGGCTGGCATTGAGAATCTCAGGGCGGCGGCGTTCTTCCCGTGTCATTGAGTTAAGGATTGCCTCCGTAATCTTAAGGGAGCGTTCGGCTTCCTCGGGTGAGATGTTGCGTGCCATCTGCCCCAATCCGCCGGGCAGCATTTCCAAAATTTGGGCAAATGGACCCATTTTCCGAATTTGTTTCAACTGTTTGGCAAAATCTTCCAGTGTAAACGAGCCGGAAAGCATCTTCTCGGCCTGCTCTTTGGCTTCTTGTTCATCAAAGGCAGCCTCAGCCCGTTCGATCAAACCGATCACATCCCCCATGCCCAGAATACGGGAAGCCAGACGGCCGGGATCATAAACTTCAATGGCCTCAATGCCCTCACCCGTACCGAGGAATTTCAAAGGTACGCCTGTAACAGATCGAATGGAAATTGCGGCACCACCTCTTGCGTCACCATCCATTTTGGTCAAAATCAAACCGGTCAACGTTACCGTATCCCGGAATCCTTCGGCCACGTGCAGAGCCTCCTGACCGATCATGGCATCCACCACCAGTAATATTTCAGCAGGGGTAACCCGCCGCGTGATGGCTTTCAATTCGTCCATCAAGGCATTATCCAGCTGAGAACGGCCGGCGGTATCCACAATCAACACACTTACACCGCCTTTTTGTGCTTTTTCAAAGGCTTTGGCCACCAGTTCGGGAGGTTTAACACCTTCCTCTGTATAAACCGGCACTCCTATCCTTTCGCCCAGCGTTTGCAGTTGTTTTATAGCAGCCGGACGATACGGATCGGCCGCCACCAGTTCAACCCGCTCACCTTGTGAACGCAACAGAGATGCCAGTTTCGCTGCGGCAGTAGTTTTACCAGAACCCTGCAACCCCACCACCATGATGACACGCGGTTTCGGCCCGGTCAGGTTGAGGCGCGCCGGTTCGCCCAGCGTTTTGATCAATTCCTCGTGAACAATTTTGATGACCTGCTGGGCCGGATTAAGGGCTTTGGAAACTTCTGCTCCCACCGCGCGCTGGCGAACACGGTTGACAAAATCCTTGACTACGCTGAAGTGAACATCGGCTTCCAGTAATGCCAGACGCACCTCGCGCATTGCGGCATCCACATCCTGCTCGGATAGTTTTCCCCGCCGGCGAAGTTGTTGGAATACCTGTTCCAGTCTTTGTGAAAGCGATTCGAACACGCTGACCTTAATCCATAAGAAATTAACACCCCCAAGGGGCGTTGTGTGCATAATTCTAGCCGGATAAGGAACAATGGTCAAGGTTTAGCGGCGGTTTTTTAACTCACACGTAACTTTCTACAATCCAAGGGGTTTAATGGAGAGAAAAATTATAATAAAACTAATTCTTTAACTCAGGAGAGAAACCCATGTCGAAGGTTGCCGTCGTAACCGACAGCACTGCCTATATTCCAGAGCATTTATGCAATGGTTTTGTTTTGCATACGATTCCCCTGCAGGTAATTTGGGGTGAAGAAACTTTCCGTGACGGAATAGATATCACGCCTTTGGAATTCTACACCCGCTTGCAGAATGCAAAAGTCATGCCCACCACCTCTCAGCCCTCACCTGCCGCCTTTCAACAGGTCTATTCATCCCTTCTCGAACAAGGCTACGATATTCTTTCCATTCACATTTCTGCTGCCCTATCGGGCACAATCGATTCTGCCACACAGGCAAAAAATATGCTTCATACCGATCGCATCGAAATCGTCGATTCTCTTTCTGCCGGTATGGGATTGGGATTTCAGGCGTTGCAGGTTGCCCGCGCTGCAAAAACGGGAGCATCGCTGCGGGAATGTAAAGAAATTGCCGAAAAAGCCGTAAAACATACCGGCGTTTTATTTGCCGTCAGTACACTGGAATTTTTACATCGTGGTGGACGTATTGGTGGTGCGGCAGCCTTCCTCGGGACGGCACTCGGTCTGAAACCCATCCTCGGGCTTCAGGATGGAAAAATCGTGGCGGTTGAAAAAATTCGCACCATGAATAAAGCCGTCGAGAAGGTTATCGATTTGTTCGTGCAGCGGGTAGGAAACCAGCGCCCGGTTCGAATTGCCGCCCTTCATGCAAATGCGCCTGCGGAGGCCGAACGCGTGCTGGAAAAGGCCTGCCAGCGCTTTGACCCCGCCGATATTGCCGAAGCGTTTGCCGCCACCGTCTCTCCCGTGATTGGTACCCACACCGGGCCGGGAACGGTAGGCATTGCTTTCATGGCAGGAATGTAATCAGTCAATTGTCCTGATCTTGATTGACAGATTTCCTTTCCGCCACTTTATCTCTTTATTATTAAACGGTCTTTGGTAAAATGAAAAAGACCGTTTTCTTTTTCCCTGTATATCATCCTTGAGGTTAATCCAATGCGAATATACTCTGAAATCGGCGTGCAGGTTGCGGATGTTCTACTACCCAAAAAAGGCGTTGATTTACAAAAATGGGCAACCATTGCCTGTGATCAGTTTACATCTCAGCCGGAATACTGGGAACAGGTGGCTAAATTTGTTGGAGATGCCCCTTCAACCTTCAACCTGATTTTGCCCGAAGTTTACCTCGGTAAACCGGAGGAAATGGAGCGCATTCACACCGCTCAACAAAGGATGCGTGATTATCTGAACGACGGCATCTTCGAAGTACACAGCGGGCTGATTTACGTGGAGCGCACCGTGATGGGTAAAACCCGCCGCGGTTTGATTCTCGCTTTGGATCTGGAAAAGTATGATTACTCACCCGGTTCTCAGTCCCTGATCCGTGCCACCGAAGGTACGATCATCGAACGCCTGCCACCCCGTATGCGTATTCGAGAAGGTGCAGTTCTGGAACTACCCCATATCCTCGTTCTCATTGACGACCCTCAGCATACGGTTATTGAACCCGTCAGCCAGCACCCGGAAGCCCTCACACCGCTTTATGATTTTGAGTTGATGCAGGGCAGCGGTCATCTGAAGGGAGCATTGATCAAAGACCTGAAAATTGAAAAACAGGTTATCCACGCTCTTGAGCAACTGGCTTCACCGGAAGTGTTTTACCCCAAGTATGGTGTTGACCGCGAAAAAGGTGTTCTACTGTTTGCCGTAGGGGATGGTAATCACTCGCTGGCCACCGCCAAAGCCTGCTGGGAAAAATTGAAGCCGTGTGTCGGTATGTATCACCCTGCCCGTTACGCGCTGGTAGAGGTCGAAAATCTCCATGACAGCGGGCTGGTCTTTGAACCCATTCATCGGCTGCTGTTTGCAGTAAAACAACCCCTCGTCCCTGCTTTGCAACGATTCTTTGGGGAAGACGGCGTTGCCATCCAAGCTGTTAACAATTCTCATGAAATGGAAACAGCGGTCAGACAGCAGGTAGGCAAAGGTCAGACTTTTGGTGTTGTTACAGCACAGGGTTTCAGCATTGCCACCATTATCAGACCCACTTCCAATCTTGTGGTTGGCAGTCTGCAAGCCTTTCTGGATGACTGGCTCAAACAAGGTGCTGCGGAGAAAATTGATTATCTTCACGGTGAAGAAGCCCTTTACACCCTTGCCCAGCAAGACCAAAACTGTGGTTTCTACCTGCCTGCGATGGATAAGAACGAATTGTTCAGGACAGTCATCCTGGACGGTGTTCTTCCTCGCAAAACATTTTCCATGGGAGAAGCAATCGAAAAGCGGTTTTACATGGAAGCCCGAAAAATTATTTAATGAAGCGTTTTAATCCTCTTCAACCAGATCCCGAAGCCGTTCCACCGGAAGAAGTACGGTTTTTAGAGTTAAAAGTAGTGCCGTGGGAAGATACTCACCGGCTGAAAGTACATGTCCGCCTGACCCCCTTTCAAAAACCGCCCGATCTGGAATTTGAAATTTGGGACATCGAGAAAAAAGCTCTCGCCAGTGCCTATATCGTGGAAAATATTGATTTTGAATTTGTGATCACGCTTCATCTGAGGGTAAAAACAGAATCCAATCAGGATTTAACCTTGCATGCCTCCATCCTGTACGAGGACACAGGTGTGGTGCATGAAAAAGAAGTCGCGTTCCATCTCTAACCGACCAATTTACAATCCTGTCATCGCCTTACTCACATGGAAAACAGGAGATGAAAAGACATCTTAAAAACCTGCGAACACTGGTCAGGCCGTACTTGCGGCACATCACCCTTGCCAGTATTTTGCTTCTCATTCTGACCGTTATTGAAATGAGTTTTCCGGCCATCATTCGGCAGGTCATTGATGTTGGGTTGAGCGGTGGGAATCGTCAATTTATCCTTATAGCCGCCCTGTTAATTTTAGGGCTGGGTCTGATCAAAGCCCTGCTCAGCTTTCGGCAACAGTTTCTGACAGAATGGGTTGCTCACCATGTGGCTTATGACCTGCGCAACCGCCTGTACGACCATATTCAACGGCTTTCATTCACCTATCATGATCACATGCCCACCGGCCAGCTGATCAGCCGCGTAATCGAAGATGTGCGCTCATTACAAAATTTCGCCGGTCATGGATTGATTGAACTGGCCCGCATCATCATCCTTTTAATTGGAATTGGGTTTCTTCTATTTAACCGCCATCCTGTTTTGGCGGCCATTGCCATTTCCCCTCTAATCCCCCTCGTCCTTCTCACCACAGATTTCGGCAAGCGGGTCGGCAGACTCTTCCTTGCAGTGGACAATACGCTGGGGGAATTATCCTCTATCTTACAGGAAAATGTACTGGGCGTGCAGGTGGTGCGCGCTTTTGCCCAGGAAAAATTTGAAACCGAGCGATTTGACCAAACCAACCGTAAATTATTCGACCGTCAGATCACGGTGGTGCGGGAATGGGCCAAAGTGATGCCCTCAACGATTTTTCTTGTTACGCTGGGAACTATTCTTATCCTCTGGTTTGGCGGTCAAATGGTCATACGGGGTGAAATTACGGTGGGGGAACTGGTGGCTTTTAACAGTTATATGCTTCTGCTGGCAAACCCCGCCCAACAACTGGCCTGGCTGGTCAACGCCGCTGGCGAAGCCTACGCCGGCTTACAACGCACCTTTGAAATTTTAGAGACAGAATCGGAAATTCAATCCCCTTCAAATCCTGTTATTTGTCCGACCTTCCGGGGTGAAATTCAATTCGAAAATGTATCCTTTCATTACAACCGGGATGAAAGACCAATCCTCACCAGCATTAACCTGAAAATTTCACCCAATCAACGGGTAGCCATCATCGGCGCGACAGGCTCTGGTAAAACCACACTGGTCAACCTGATTCCCCGTTTTTATGATGTTAGCGAAGGCGCTGTGAAAATAGATGGCATTGATGTGCGTCACATGGACCTCAAATCGCTGCGCCGTCAAATTGGCATCGTTCTGCAAACATCTTTGCTGTTTTCCACCACAATTCGGGAAAACCTTGCATATGGCCGTCCAGACGCCAGTGAAGAGGAAATTATTGCCGCCGCAAAAGCCGCTCAGGCACATGATTTCATAATGGAACTACCGGATGGTTATGATACCGTCATCGGAGAAAGAGGCGTAACCCTTTCCGGCGGTCAGCGGCAGCGGATCGCCATAGGCCGTGCATTACTGATGAACCCCCGGATTTTGATTCTGGATGATTCGACATCCAGTGTAGATACCCATACGGAACACCTCATTCAAAAGGCACTTTCCACCCTGATGGAAGGGCGCACCACATTGATTATTGCTCAGCGGCTTTCTACGGTTAAAAAAGCCGATTTGATTCTGGTCATGGATAACGGGCGCATTGTCGAGAGCGGTACTCACTCCGAATTACTTGCGCTTAACGGCCAATACCGGCAAATTTATGATCTTCAATTGAAAAACCAGGAAGAGTTTGAGGAAGAACTCGAAGCTCAACCGGTTGACCTGAAATTTAACCTTCGATCGGGTAATTCATTGGAGTAAGAAAACCCATGGCCACTACCACACCATCCTCCGTTGAGGATATTCAATTCAAAGGTTACGATCCACAGGTGGTTCGGGGTTTGATTTCATTCGTCAAACCGTACTGGAAACCCCTCCTTGTTTCTTTGCTTCTCATGGCAATCACCTCTGCTGCGTCGGTTGCCGGGCCGTATCTGGTTAAACTGGCGCTGGATGAAGGTGTAGTCCCTCAATCGGTGGACACTCTGCGTAATATTGTTCTGCTTTATTTAATCGTAGCCATTGCTCAATGGTCGGCAATTTATGGGCGGGTTTATCTCATGTCGCGGGTGGGGCAGTCTATCATTTTTGATATCCGCTCCAAATTGTTCCATCACCTCCAGCGACTTTCATTAAGTTTTTTCTCCCATTATTCGGTTGGCCGCATTATCGTTCGGGTGATCAACGATGTCAGTGTATTGCGCGAATTCATCACCTGGGCAATGCTGGCCATTGCCCGCGATGTCTTTGTGCTGATTGGCATTGTAATCACCATGTTCAGTATGAATCCCCTCCTTTCCCTGCTGACTTTCAGTGTCATGCCCCTCATCATCCTGAGTACACGCATTTTCCGCAACCGGGCCAGAGAATATTACCGTGAATCGCGCAGAGCAATCAGCTGGGTCAACTCGGTGCTGGCAGAAAATATCAATGGCTTACGGGTTGTGCAGGCCTTTTCGCGCGAGGATATCAATTACGCTTATTTTCGGGATACGGTCAACCGCAATAATCTGGAAATCAACCTCAAAGCAGCCCGTCTTGCGGCACTCTTCTTCCCCGCCGTGGATTTTCTTGGCATCACTGCCATGGCCTTGGTGGTGTGGGTGGGCGGAAGTGCCGTGCTGGGTGAACAGCTGACGGCCGGTACGTTAGTGGCTTTTGTTTTGTATATCAACCGTTTTTTTGACCCCATCCGTGATCTGAGCCGCCGTTTCGATTCATTTCAGTCCACCATGGCAAGCGGCGAGCGAATCCTCAATCTTCTCCATTCCCCCATCGAAGTTAAAGATGCACCCGATGCAATCGAAATGCCTCCCATACGAGGCGAAATTCGTTTCCAGAACGTCAGTTTTCACTATTCTGATGATCCAACACCTGTTTTACGTAACATCAATTTGAGCATCCCCCCCGGCCAGACAGTCGCCCTGGTGGGCAAAACCGGCGCAGGTAAATCCACCTTCATCAAACTGGTTGCCCGCTTCCACGACCCAACCGAAGGAACTGTTTTTATTGACGGATACGATCTGCGCACCGTTTCCCAGCATAGTCTGCGCCGACAATTCGGCATTGTCCTCCAAGATCCGTTTCTATTTTCCGGCACTGTGCGTGAAAATATTCGTTTTGGCCGACTGAATGCCAGCAACGAAGAAGTGGAAGCGGCAGCAAAAGCGGTTGGGGCGGATGAATTTATCCGTCAGCTGCCGCAAGGTTATGATACACCTGTCGAAGAAGGCGGGGCTATTTTATCGGTTGGCCAGCGGCAGTTGATTTCTTTCGCCCGCGCTCTGCTCGCCGACCCGCGCATTCTCATTCTCGATGAAGCCACATCCAGTGTGGACACCCAAACCGAACGGCAGATTCAGGCTGGTCTCTCCCGCTTGTTGAAAGGCCGCACCTCACTGATTATCGCTCACCGCCTCTCCACCATCACCAACGCCGACCGAATTCTGGTCATTCAAAATGGCGAAATCATCGAGGACGGAAATCACCAGCAGTTACTTCAAAAAAGAGGGGTTTATTACGACCTTTACAGCATGCGTTTTGAAGAAGATTAATGAAAAAAATTAACAATATTGATAACCAGCCCTGTTTATAAGCCCGTTTTATTGACCGTTCAAATTTTTGAATGCTACAATAAAACTTGGGAATAAATTTTTCAATGTAAACGACGATGGCTGCTCAACAACAAAAACACCCTAGCCGAAGACCTCTGGTCTGGTTAACCTTAACGTTTGCCTTACTGGTCGTACTGGCATGGTTCGGAATTCCCCTCCTCCGCGATCAAATTCTTTTTACGCCCAATCCTCCTTTGCCAGAGCTATTGCCAACCATACCTTTAATTGAGACTACTCCACCCGAGTCGGTTCAAGCCGCACCTCAAAGCGTCAATGTCGTTATCGGAGAATCAATCGCTGCGCAAAACGGATCAAACCCCGACGGCTTGATCGTACTTGCCATGAGCGACGGGCCGTTTATCCATCTTTTCGCATTCCATCCCACCCAATTACCCCTTTCTCGTTTGACCAATCATCCGTGGGATGATTTGCACCCCGCCATCAGTCCGGATGGCAGCCGCATTGCTTATACATCCCGCCGCAACGGTTACTGGGATATTTACATTTTTGACCTGCGAGATAACAGCCTGATTCGCGTGACCGACACACCTGAATACGATGGCTGGCCCACCTGGTCCCCCGATGGACTGTGGCTGGCTTATGAAACCTACAAAAACGGCAATCTGGATATCTTCATTCAATCTCTTTCAGATTTGAGCCAGTCGCCAATTCCGCTGACCACAACACCCGGCGCCGATTATTCCCCCGCCTGGTCGCCGCTCGGTCAGGAAATTGCCTTCGTTTCCGACCGCAGCGGGCAGGCTGAAATCTGGACTGCACGTCTTGATCAGATTGGCGAACAATATACCAACATAAGCGTGGGCGTCGGAAATCCGGCACGGTCTCCCTCCTGGTCACCGGATGGCCGCTTTCTCAGTTGGGGAGGTTCCTTTAATTCATCCAGTTGGGTTTTCCTCTGGGATAGCAGCACGCCGCAATCGCCGCCTGTTGCCGCCTTCCCCGGCAGCAACGCTATCTGGAGCCCCGATGGCTCTGTTGTTCTGTCCAGACAGCCCGATTTGTTGCAAGACACACTTGCCGGATTTGAGCCGGAAACAAAAAAGATGGCGCTTCCCTTTATCCCGCTTCCTTCTTCCGTTCATGGAATGGACTGGAAAGGCGGCCAGATCAATGAGTTAATCTCGTCTATCCAGATGGAAAGCCCGGCCGTGCCCCCCAGCCTGTATTCGGTCGTGATCACCCGCTCGCCCCAATCACTTGCCGGGCGTTTTGGTCTCGTCCCACTGGCTGATGTCAACGCCCCCAATCCTTTCCTGCATGATGCAGTGGACGAATCTTTCGCCGCCCTGCGCAAGGAAATTGCCCGACAATCCGGCTGGGATGTGCTGGGAAATCTGGAAAACGCTTATTTACCCATTACAGAACCACCCCACCCCGGCAGTGTTGATGAATGGCTGTTGACCGGCAGGGCTTTTGCGATTAATCCCCTGCCCATTCAGGCTGGCTGGATGACCATCAGCCGGGAAGAGCGAAACGGACAGGTCTTTTGGCGCGTGTTCATACGCACCCGTTATCAGGACGGCTCGCAGGGTTTACCGTTGCGGGATCACCCGTGGTCGCTGGATGCGCGCTATAATGGTGATCCGCGCACCTACGAACAAGGCGGCGCGCCACTTCCAATCCCCGAAGGATATTGGGTTGATTTTACGGAAATTGCTGCCCGTTTTGGATGGCAGCCGGTTGCTGCTTTACAAAACTGGCGGACTTTTTACCCCGCCGCCCGTTTTAATCAGTTCGTCAAAACTGATGGGCTTGGCTGGAATGCCGCAATGGCACAATTTTACCCTCCCGAAGCGATGCAAACACCAACCAGTATACCGACATTGACTCTCACTCCGACCATTTCCCCCACCATCCGCTTCTTCCGTACTTCAACACCGCCGCCCACCTCCACACCAACCAGCCAGCCGACCCGTCGTCCGACCTGGACGCCCTTACCGGTATCCTCCCAACCATGAGTAAATCGCATCGTTTTTTACTCCTCCTCATCATTGCCTTTGGGTTAATGTTGAGCGCCTGTCAGACCAGCGCGGCAGCCGATGCACCCTTGCTTGAGCAGGTTGCTCCACCCTCATTGCTTACCGCAACTCCCCCTGCGGCTGAAAATTCCTCTTCAACCGGCAATCCGGTTCCGGATGAAGTGGAAACCGAAGAACCCCTCAAATTTACCTTCCCAACCCCTGCAGAACCGCCCATATCGCTCTGGCGCCCGCCGCTTTACGAAGTGCCATGGGCTCTTTCGCCGCACGACCATTTTTATTTCACCCGCCCCATAGCCGCCGATGAGGTCAACTGGCCGCTGGCGGATTATCGTTATGGCTATTACTTTACCGGCACGACCATCGTTCACACCGGCATTGATATTGACGCAAAACGCGGCACTCCGGTCATTGCCGCCGCGGATGGAACCGTCGTCTGGGCCGGTGTTGGTTTATATAAAGGCCCGGATTCACCCGATGATCCTTACGGAAATGCCGTAGCGATCCGCCATAATTTTGGCTTTGACCGTCGCCAGTTATATACCATCTACGCCCACATGGATCGGGTGGATGTCTCGGTCGGTCAAACGGTCAAAGCCGGCGATCAATTAGGAATTGTGGGAAATACCGGATTTACCACCGGCCCGCACTTACATTTTGAAGTGCGGCTGGAGCGAAATAGTTATTATGTCTCCCGCAATCCTGAGCTATGGCTGGCCCCGCCGCAGGGCTGGGGAGTGCTGGTCGGCAGGTGGATGAAATCCGATGGTTCCTTGATCCGCCTGCTGGATGTGAGGGTAACTTCACTGGAACTGCAACGCAGCTGGGATGTGCGGACTTATGCGCCGGAGAGCGTGAACAGCGATGATTATTACCGGGAGAATCTGGTTCTCAGCGATCTTCCTGCCGGTGAATACACACTCGAATTTTCTTACAATGACGCCTCTTACCAGACCCGTTTTGCCATTCGCCCCGGTGCAATTACCTACATTACCTTTCGGGAGGGTTTTGGATTTTCCAACCGCCTGCCCGAAGCCCCTACGACCGATTTGCCGTGGCAGCCGGCTGAACCCTGAACCCTTGACATTTTGAACGGGACAGGACAGAATCGGGGGATTGCCTGCCACTGGATTGGCGGGTATCATTGAATTTGATTAAGTTATCGGAGGTAAAAAAATAATGCTCAAGAATAAATCCATCATGCTGGCGGTTTTTCTACTCGTCGTGGCATCACTGGCGCTTTCCGCCTGCGGCTCATCAGAAACTACACCCACACCCGACCCCGCCGTGGTCTTCACCCAGGCCGCTCAAACGGTTGCGGCTGGTTTGACTCAAACCGCAGCCAGCCTGCCCACCGCAACGCCCACCGTGACTCTACCCCCTACCAGCACCCCCACTCCAACGCTGCAAGTCTCTCCAACCAGTGCCGAATCACCTACCCCCACCATTCCACCCACCGCAACCCGCTCCAGCGTTGCCGACCGAGCAGATTTCGTTGGTCAATCTCCACTGGACGGGACGGTTATGTATCCTGAACAACCCTTCACCCTGACATGGACGGTAAAGAATACCGGCACCACCACGTGGAGCACTTCTTATCAGGTGCGCTATTACTTAAGTGATGCCACACTCCGCTTTGGCGCTTCGGATATACGTTTTCCAAAAGAGGTCAAACCCAACGAAAATGTAGATCTCACCCTGAGCATGAAAGCCCCCGGTAAAGCGGGTGATTACACCACAATTTGGGTCTTGACCAACGCCGATGGTCAGAACTTTTTTACTCTGACGTTGAATATCAAAGTTTCCGGCAGTGCCCCCAGCGCTACCCTCACCGCTGAACCGGCAACATTAACTCCCACCGGCCCTGCCACCACTGCAACCTTATCACCCACTCCATAATACGGCAGGTGGATGAGGAATCCTCAAACCCGCATCAAAGATTTCATCAAAGCCGAGGCTAACCGTCTCGGCTTTGATTTGATTGGTTTCACTAATCCGTCACCGCCACAATCATTTGCAATTTTTGAAAACTGGCTGGCTCAGGGAAGACACGCCGGGATGGCTTATCTTGCCCGCCCCGATGCCGTGGAACGACGCGCCAACCCCCAATTGATCCTGCCCGGTGTTAAAACCATTGTCGTTGTTGCGCTCCGCTACCCGCGCCCGCAGGATGCGCCTGCCTTCCCTGCCCAACCGACCGGGAAAATTGCTGCTTACGCATGGGGAGAGGATTACCACCAAACCATTCCTCAGCGGTTGAGTGAACTGGTGCATCGCCTTCGAGAGGAAACTCAAACGCCTTTCGAATGGAAAATTTTAACCGACAGCGGACCGGTGCTGGAACGCGACCTTGCCCAACGTGCCGGTTTGGGATGGATTGGCAAAAACGGCTGCCTGATCAACCCCCGCCTCGGCTCTTATTTTTTACTGGGTGAATTGTTTTTAACTCTGGAAATTGAACCTGATCAGCCATTCGAGACCGATCATTGTGGTTCTTGCCAACGTTGCATCCAATCCTGCCCAACGCATTGCATCCTTCCCGACCGCACGCTGGATGCCGGACGCTGCATTTCCTATCTGACCATTGAAAATAAGGGGGCTATTCCCCCAAATCTTCGTGAAGCGGTGGGGGAATGGGTTTTCGGCTGTGATATTTGCCAGCAAGTTTGTCCATGGAACCTTCGATTCGCCCGGCCGCAAAACGACCCGGCATTTTATCCAAACCCGGAGTTGAGCCGTCCTCACCTCATTCGGGAGATTCGGTTGTCACCCGGTGGCTTTAATGAAAAATTCAATAACACACCTGTGAAGCGGGCTAAAAGGCGGGGATTTTTGCGAAATGTTGCCGTGGCACTGGGAAACGCGGGCGGAGCCGATGCCCTTTTGGTACTTGGGGAGTGTATCAGAAGCGAATCAGAACCTCTGGTTCGCGCCCATTTGGTCTGGGCGCTTGGGCAAATCGGTGGTGATACGGCTGTCGAAACCCTTGAACGGGCTCTTCAAATCGAAACCGATCCTTTGGTAATTGCAGAAATCAACCTCGCCCTGCAAAAATTATCCATAAGAAAAGATTGAACCCTTCAAATTATGGCATCCACTGGGGAAATGATCCATTTTCGTGCAGTAATTCAATCCTTTCTTCTGCCGGGTACCAAATCAGTATCCTGGGTGAGTCATCCGGTTGACCTAAATTCACCTGCTGAAACACGACTTTTTTACCGTCCGGCGACCAATGGTAAGAGGAATAATTGAATTGAGGGTTATCAGTGATTTGCAGAACAGGGTTTCCATCCTTATCGAACAACCATAACTGTTTCCCCTCCTGCCGGCTTTCACGCTGGATCCCAATCACCAGTTTGCTTCCATCCGGTGACCACTCCGGCAGACCCACATCCAGCACGCTAAATGATTCCTCAAAAAAGCGGGAAACCTGACGGTTTACAAGATTCAACTGAAAGAGCGTTACGGGTGGAATCGTCCCTTCGCCGTCCCAATCCGCAACCAGTAAAACACTGCCGTCCGGCGACCAGCTCCCCCGCCCGGCAACACGGCTGGGCACAATTGAACTGCTGCCATCCAGTAAATTTACCAGACGAATAGCCTGTTGATTGAAATCATAAAACGAAACCTGATTCCCATCTGGCGAAAAAACCGGCAAAGAACCATATAAACCGGGGTTGTTAAACAGGGGATTGCTCTGGCCGGTTTCCACATCCACCACATAAACTTTTCCAACTCCCCCCACCAGACTTGCCGTCAGTCCGCTTTCATAACGGGTATAGGCCACATATCGGCTGTCGGGCGTCCATGCCGGCTCAATACAAGCAAACTCACCACACTCAACCAGCAATTTTTCCTCCCTACCGTAGCGGTTAATCAAAACCAAATCACTGCCATCTCGAAGATTAACCCGCGAATAGACAACTTTTTCTCCATCCGGTGAAACCGAAAAATCAAAGACCCTTCCATCGCTCTCGGTGAGCAAAGATTTTTCGCCGTTGGCAGGGTCAATGCGCATCAATTCGGGGGATGAAAACGGGTCATTCAAAAACACAACGGAGGCAGGTCGAACCCGCAATTCGATATCGAATGGCTGACGCAACACCCGTCCATCCCGGCTGCGAGCACCTTCCGCCAGATGAAGAGTGATTTCTGCACCTTCGCCCAGTGTGTTAGCCGGTAAAAACCGCAGGGTGCGCTCATCCGTCCATTGCCACTTTCCAGCCCAGACGGGTTCGAAAGAAAGTCGGCTTTCAAGGCTAAGGCGATCCATATCCTGCTGGAAACGAATTTCAACCGGCCCGCGGCCGCCGATCAAACCCTCCGCCCCATTTTCAAATATTACCTGCGGTTTTGGCAAGCCAACCTGATAACTGACCAACGCCAAAACGCCGAGAAAGAGGAACAGAACTATTCCACTGAGCAAGGCAATTCGTTCGAAAGGACGCAGTTTCATGGAAACAAATAGGGTTGTTCCGGTTGAGGCACGGGCTGAACGGTCTCGGCAATGATGATGGGGTATTGCCGGCCATCGCGTTCGAATATATCCACCGTCCCTGTTACGCGTACCCAACTGTGTTCTTTCAACACAGCCGCTTCTGGATACTGCACAATGATGCCCAGCGCCGTAGCATCGGCAACACAACAGGTAATGGTAAATCGTCCCACCATAAATTGATTGGAATTTAATCGTCCATCATAAAAAACAAAGCCGGTTACATCCGCAGGCTGCCCGATATATGGA
Organism: Chloroflexota bacterium; assembly: GCA_040754815.1. Classification (GTDB taxonomy): domain Bacteria; phylum Chloroflexota; class Anaerolineae; order Anaerolineales; family Anaerolineaceae; genus Bellilinea. The sequence goes on along the minus strand of JBFMBX010000008.1, from coordinate 137,669 downwards.
GTCACATCTTCACTGTAACTGAATAAACGGATCCAGTCCAGCACGGTTCGCTCTGTGGGACTCAATTCAAGAATTTGACTGGTATCTTCAATCCGCGCAGAGAGCGGGGCATCAATCATCATGCCGCGATTATTCACCGCTGAAGGGCTGAGCGGCCGAGGGGGAATTAAAAAACCGATCACGATGGGTACCATCACCCACCAAAGGCTGGTCGGCGCATTCTCTCCTCGATTTTCATGATCACCCAATGCAGAATGACGCCCCTTGTATAAAACCTGAGCAAGGATAATCATGCATAAACCGGCAAAAAATGCCAGAATTACAAAACGCTGATTGATATACAATAGAATGCTGCCATTCCAAACCCGGCTGAGCAAGTACAAACCCAGCAGTGCCATCAGCAATGCCTGAAAACTTCGAACAACACGCAATGTCACTTTCACCTCACCCACAGATTCACCGCGACGCCGGCAACCAGTGTCAGCAAAAGGGGCAACAAAACCAGAACAATGACAATCCGCTTTTTGAACACCCGCAAATACATGAGTGTTGCCTTAATATCCACCATTGGGCCATAAACCAAAAAGGCAAGGATTGAACCGTTGGTAAAGGTTCCTGTAAAAGCCAGTGCAACAAAAGAATCCACAGTCGAACAAATAGAAAGCAATACCGCCAAAATCGAAAGCACGAAGACAGAAAGCAGCGGTCCCTGCCCGAGCGCCAGAAGGTAATTTTGAGGGATAAAAGTTTGCATGGAAGCCGCCAGCAGAGCACCGACTACCAGAAACCGCCCCATCTCGAAAAACTCATCCGCAGCGATCATCGCGGTACGCTGTAATTTTTGCCCCAATGAAAATGCCGGCACTTCACCTGCCGCATTTTCCGGATGAAAGTGAAAAGAGTGATCACTTTCCTGATGATCGAATTTTAAGATGCGGTTTGCCTCCGGTTCGAACAGAAACAATAAACCCACCCCCACAGCGATCAGAAAAGTTAACCCAAACCGCAACCAGAAAATGGCGGTATTACCGAAGGCCGCAAAAGTACTTGCGATTACAATTGGATTGATGACCGGAGCAGCGAGCAGAAATGCCACCCCAACCGGCACCGGCACTCCTTTCCTCATCAACCGGCGGGCGAGAGGGATGCTTCCGCACTCACAAACCGGAAAGAACAATCCCAGCAAACCACCCAACGAAACCGAAAGAATTTTATTGCGGGGTAACAAACGGCTCAATTCCTGCGCGCTAAAAAACACTTCAATTAATCCCGAAGCCAAAGTGCCTAACAGCAGGTAAGGCGCAGCCTCAATGAAAATCCCTAAAAAAACGGCTGAAAAATTGCTGACCCGCTCAATAATAGAGAGGATAAATTCATTTTTCCAATCGAAGATTTGCCCAAAGCGGCTCATCAACCCCAGCAAAAAGAATCCTGCAAGTATCACAATGGGAAGCAGGTCAAGCAAGCGTTTTTTAGGAACAGCAACCAAATCGTCGGACATTTTCTGAAAAATGATCTTGACAATGTTTGGAGAAATTTATACCACACAATATTCGGGAAATAATTAAGGGGCTTTCCTGCCTGTGAAAAGCCCCTCACTACTCTGAAATGAAACTCCTCTTTTATGGGGTCGCTGTCAGCGTCGGAGTTTGGGTTGGCTGCGGACCACCCGCCGTGGGAGTTAATGTGGGCGGGCGGGTAGGGGTGGGAGTAACCAGATTGACCCGCACAATCAACACCTGTCCGGCGGAAATGAGATTTTTATCCGTGATATTGTTTTGCTGCATTATATCTTCAACGGTGGAATTGAAGATAGAAGCAATATAGTCCAGCGTATCTCCCGACTTGACAACGTACTCAATCCGTGTTGCCCGAGGCAAACCGGTGGGTAGCGGCGTTTCGGTGGGCAATTGTTGATTGGGGGCAGGGATGAGAATCTTATCACCTTCTCGAATGGGGCACTGCCCAGCCGGGAAATTATTGAGTGCCAGCAGCACCAGCAAATCCACTTCATAGCGGACGGCCAGATCAAAACAAGTATCGCCGCTTTGAACGGTATATTCAAACGGACCGGATGGTGTGTAAGTCAGGGTCGGCGTGGGGGTTTGTGTTTCCGTTGGCGTCATGGTAATTGTGGCGGTAGGCGGAACCGGACTGGGGGTCAGCGTGGTGGTGGCGGTGGGGGTAGGTGAAGAGAAAAGTGCAATTTGCGGCCGATCTCCTCCCGAAACCCAAAGAACAATCAGGATAATCCCCATCAACACCAACAGGCCGGCTAATCCCCATGTAATATATGGCATCATTTGCTGGCGTTTTCGATAGGAATCGATCACGCTTTGAGGCGATTTTTTTCCACTCATGATTTTTCCTGCTCCATTTCCGGGATGAAAATTTGTCTCCGGTGAAAAAGGGATTGTGAAAACAGGTTCACGTGGTGTATTCTACACTAAAAAACCAGAATTTGGGTAGCCCGTGATTTTGTCAAGCATATCATCGGCATCTGTCATGATATAATTTATCATACGTCCGATTAATCTAAAACTGGAGGAAATCCATGGAAATCAATCATACAGAATTTAAGCGTTGCGATGTGGTGAAGGTATCCGGTCGCGTGGATAGTGCGACCGCTCCACGACTTGCCGAAAAAATCAACGAAATTACTGACGCCGGACGCTTTCGCATCGTTCTCGATCTTCAGGATTTGGATTTTATCTCCAGTGCTGGTTTGAGGGTGTTGATCGGTGCACAAAAAACATGCAAACGGTACAATCGCGGCGAGGTGGTTCTGGCAAATGTACAGCCAAATATCCTCTCCGCCCTTGATCTGGCCGGTTTTACACCTTTCTTCAAAATCTTTGACGATACCGTTTCCGCCGTGGGAAACTTTTAAGGTTACAGGTAATTAATTAATGCCCACCTTCGTTTTCCCAGGCAAATATGAAAGCCTGGCTAAAATCGCAGAATTAGTACAGATTGCAACCCGTCAATTCGGGCTGGATTCGTGTTCCGCCTATGGCGTTGAAACCGCTGTTGATGAAGCCTGCTCCAATATTATTGAACATGCGTATGGAGGGGAAGATGTTGGGGAAATTGAGTTTTCATACGAAATCACCCCCAATTCCCTGATCATCACATTGCGTGATACCGGTAAAAAATTTAAACCCCGCAAGATCGAAAAACCTAAAATCAATGTACCCCTGAAAAATCGCTCGGATCACGGTCTGGGTTTATATTTCATTCACCAGTGGATGGATGAGGTTCATTATGATCACCGTGAGGGATACAATATTCTCACGTTGGTCAAGCATAAAAGTGTGATGAATTAATGACATTCCCTCGTAAGCAGATGAAAAAACCGGATTGGAAAGAATTTCTCCGCTTCGGGGAAGCGCTGCTAGAACAACCCACCACAGCGGATCAGTGTGCAACGATCAAACGCTGGGTTGAGAGTCATCTCGCCGCCAGTGTTGAAATATGGCTGGCAAAACCTGTGTACCCCCTCCCCGGTGAAAACACGTCTTTTCTTCTGCCTTCAGATGAGGTTCATCCCCTCATTCAGGAATGTTTCTTAAAACAAAAAATCGTTTTTCCGTCAACATCCCCTCAAACCGATAAAAAGAGAAAGCAATTTTCCGACCAGATCGCCTTGCCATTGATTGCACAAGGTAACTTGTTAGGTGTTTTGTTTGCCCGGCGACCCAATGGTCCTCCTTTCACTCCCTCCGAAATCGATTATCTGGGGGGCATCGTTTCTCACGCCGCGGTTGCAATGGAAGTACAGCGTCAGGCAACCATCAAAAGATGGCGGTTGGAACAACTCGCACTGGTGCGTAATATCAGTTCCGAAGTTACCCGCTTGCGGAATGTGGATCAATTTTCTGAGTATTTAACTGACTTAATTCTGGAAAAATTTAATTGCCAGCAAGTCGCTGTTTATACTTATGACTCATTATCCCGCTCTTTGACCAAACGCGCCTGTGCATCGAAACTACCATCCTCCCTCAATTTGAACGTGGAACCTCAAATACAAGAGGGGAACGGCATAGTGGGTCAGGCTGCCCTTAATGGCAGAGAAATCATTGCACAACGAATTGAGAGTGATTCCAGCAACAACGGAAATGTGGGGTGGGAAGCCGCTCTGCCGGTACAGTTCGGCGAAAGAATTTTAGGGGTATTGCACCTGCAAACCAACGAACCGCAGCCCTTCCATGAGGTTGATCTGGTTGTTTTGCGTGCCATAGCCGATTATCTCGCTTTTGCACTTGAAGGAATGGAGTTAATCAATGGCCTTGAAAAAAGAACCCAACAAATCTCTGCCTTGCTGGATATCACTCAAAAACTCACCTCCATTCTTGATTTCGACCGCTTGCTAGAAGAGGTTGTTCAGTCAATCCAGCAGCATTTTGGCTACCCCTATGTCCATCTTTTTATTCTGCATTTGGGAAGACGGAAGTTAATCTATGAAGCAGGCAGCGGAGCTCGAAGTCATGCTCTGGAGGAAAATCAGGTTGCCTATGATCTGGATGATCCCCACGGCATCATTCCATGGGTTGCCCGGACGGGAAAAACCCTGCTTGCCAATGATGTCACCCTGGAGCCTCTTTACCGTCCTTCCGAACTTCCCCCCGCCGACACCCGCGCTGAACTGGCCATCCCATTAGCCTACGCGGGAGAAATTCTCGGTGTTTTGGACCTTCAATCCGATCAGATCAACAGTTTTGATATCCGTGATATTCCTTTGCTGGAAACGCTTGGCTCTACTATAGCAATTGCCATCCGCAACGCGCGTCTGTATCGTTCTGAAGTATGGCGTCGTCAGGTTGCCGATTCGATCCGCGAAATTGCCGGTCTGGTTTCGGCAAACGTGGCTCTGCCGGATCTTCTGGAAAGAATCCTCAATGAGGTAGATCGTAGTCTTCCGTGCGATGCGGCTGCAATCTGGTTGGTAGTGCCGCCCAAAGAAGGCGATACCATTCCTGCCCTGATGCTGGCTGCTGTTCATGGCGCCCCCGCTGAAAAAGTCTGGGAAGTGTTTCAAACCAATCCGACCGCACGGGAATACCTGAAAGAAGCACTAAACGCCAGATCGCCTCTGATCCGAAAGCCAGACGATCCAATCGGCCCGCTTGGGCAGGCGATGGAATTCCCCGCTGATTATTCCTCCCTCGCCGCCCCCTTGCGCGCCGGAGATGAGCCGCTCGGTTTGCTGACTTTAGTCCACCGCATGCCGGGAAAATATGGCAGCGAGGCCGGGCTGATCACCATGACCTTTGCCAACCACGCCGCTGTTGCCATTCAAAATAACCGGCTGTTTACTGCTTCTCAAGAACAGGCATGGATTTCCACCATCCTTTTACAAATCGCAGAAGCCACGCAGGGTACCCAGAACATCGAAGAATTACTGGATATCATGGCAAGATTAACCCCCATGCTGGTTGGGGTGCGCAAATGTGCCTTTTTCGTTTGGGACGAGAATCGCCAAATCTTCATCCTGCAATCCGAACACGGACTTAATCTGCCGCAAAGACAAATTCCGCTAACATTTGACCTGTCTGTTCCACTCGTTCAGAGGCTGGTAGAAAGCCGCGAAACAATTTTCATTCAAGATATAACCGAAGAAATGCACCTCGCCGAAGCGGGATTGGAAGAAGAAGATAGCACTCTGGTCATCCTCCCCTTGATCTCACATGGCCGGCTTTTGGGTGCGTTTCTGGTTGCCCACACACCAGAAAATAACCTTCACTCGAACCGTATTTTTGACCAGCAAACCCTCGATCTTCTACAGGGCATTGCCCGCCAAACCGCACTGGCAATGGAAAACCTGATGCTGATCGAAGCGCGACAGGAAGAAGCCTACGTCACGGCCGTCATGCTGCAGGTTGCTCAGGCAGTCGTCAGCCAGAATAATCTGGATGATATTCTCGATACAATTGTCCATCTCATGCCGATTCTGGTTGGGATCGATTCCTGCGTGATATTCCTCTGGGAAGAACATTTGGAAATTTTCCGCACGGCCAAAGTGTTTACCGGTTCTCAACGGGAAGAAATGATGATGGAGGGTGAAACTTACCGTCTGGGAGAATTTCCCCTGCTGGATGCCGTGCTGGAAAGCGAACAACTCATTGCATGTAAGACAACACGAGAAGATTACTCCATTCAAAACTGGAAGACGCTCACTTGTTTATTGCCCGCCGATGAAATTGAGCGTCAGTATAACCCTCAGGATCAATGGGTACTGGGCGTACCGCTCTCCGTGAAGGGTCAATTTTACGGCGTGATGGTCGCCAGTGAATCGAACGTACCACTTTCCTTTCATGATCGAAGGTTGGAAATCCTGGCCGGTATTGCCCAGCAGGTTTCGCTCGCCATCCAGAATGACCGCCTGAATCGCGAAATGATCCAACGCGAGCGTCTCGAGCGGGAGATTCAACTTGCCCGTCAAATTCAAAAAACCTTCCTCCCCCACCGCTTACCCAAAATCGAAGGGTGGGAGGTGGATATCCACTGGCAGACAGCCCGTGAAGTGGGCGGTGATTTCTACGATGTTTTTAGAATTCGAGGAGATCGTTACGGTGTGGTCATTGCCGATGTCTCCGACAAAGGGATGCCTGCCGCCCTCTATATGACGGTAACCAAAACGCTCATTCGGGCTTTTTCACAAAACGCCGATTCCCCCGCTCGTGTATTAGAAAGAGTCAACCGTGCTCTGACTTTTGAACCGCAGAATACCATGTTTGTCACTGCGGTATTCGTTATTTTCAATGCAAAAGAAGGAGTGCTCAAATATGCAAACGCCGGTCACAACCTGCCACTCCACATTCGGCATTCCACTGGCAAAGTGGAAGATTTACCCAGGGGTGGCATGGCCATGGGAGTTTATTCATCGAACAAATTGAACGAATACACCTTACCGGTGGAGCCTGGCGATTGGCTGGTTTTTTATACAGATGGTGTAACGGAGAGTTTTTCTCCAAGCGGTGAAACTTTTGGAGAACAGCGCCTGAAAGCAACGCTGGAAAGAGCTCCGAAGAGCAACCCCGCCGAATTTCTGAACTTTATCAGGCAAGAATTGAGCAATTTTCGAGAAGGCACACCCCCCAGCGATGATTTAACGCTGGTCGTATTACACCGCTTACCCGAAGATAAAAACGATCGGCAACCATCTCCATCATCTGATTAACTGGCATCAAAAATGCACCTTCCTTCACAAAGGAAGAAAAGGGTGTGAATCAAAAAGGATTATTTATTCCCCAAAGAACAACGCCCACCAGACGTCAACATTTTTCACTGGTATTGGGGTTGGTTCAGGCGTTATATTTACAACACCTTGAGGGGTGCTTTCTCCCACCGGCACAATTAATTTTTCACCTTCACGGATCAAACCGTGTTCTCGGGCATATTCATTTACCGCTGCTTCCGAGGTTGAATAAATGATTTGCGTGCTGAGGGCAGATTCGGTTGCTTTCAGGCCGGCTACTTGGGTTTCGATTTTGACCAGCTGGTTGTTCAAACGGCTCAAATCTCCCAGCCGGCTGTTCAAATCCATCAGTAAAAAGAAAAGCACTACAAAAGCAATCAATACCAGAACTTGCTTCCAATGGGTGAAGATTTTACTCATGGCTTTATCTTACAATAATCTTTTTCAACGGGCAAGTATAATTCGGTTTGAAAAAATATACCCCGCTTTTCGCGGGGTATTGGTGCCGAAGGAGGGATTTGAACCCTCACGAGCGCTATGCCCACTACGCCCTGAACGTAGCGCGTCTGCCAGTTCCGCCACTTCGGCATTGCTCGTTAGGTATTTTATCCCGAATTGCCAATTTGTCAACCTTTCGCTTCCATCTCCCTCCGCCGAAATTTTCAACCCGGGCTAAAATTGTCGCCACAAACTGACCATGCTATAATCCTTTCGGAACGTTTAATCCCATGAACACACTATTCAACCAGATTTTCGATCTACTAACCCAACCGCCCGGTAATCTGATTTATCACCTGATTCTGGTATTTTCAATTCTTACGGGTTTTCAAACCGTTTTTTTTATTCACTCGGAACAAAATCGGACGCTTGCGCGACGATTGATCACCGCCTTGGGAATTCTGCTGGCGGGTCAAATTCTTCTGTTTTTGATTTCCGCTCTGGTCTGGCAAAAACTGATTAACAATCCCGCATTTCTTTTACCCTTTGACAGGGGTATCACACTGCTTTCTCTGATTGTAATTGGCTGGATATGGAATTACCCGCAAAGCGATAAAAAAGCCGATGTGGTTTTCTTATTGCTTGCTTTATTTTCATTCATCATACTTTTTATTGATCTGGCAATCCAATTTAATCCTCTAATACTCATCCCTTTCCACTTCATTTGGCAAATAGCCAATCTCGTTATAATCAGCCTGTCTCTTGTACTCTTAATTTCTCGCAAGCCCCAAAACTGGGAAACTGGCTTCTCATTTTTCCTGATCATTCTCGCCGGTTCGGTCACCTCATTGTTCACTATGCAGAATGAAGAGGAATTATCCGCCGCTTTGCGGCTTGCCCAGATATGTGCTTTTCCCCTGCTTCCTTCTCTGGTAAAAATCTTACTGCCGGTTTCACCTGTTCCCACAAAACAAAATGAAGCAAAAGTTGAGAGTGTTCCCTCTCGTTCTTTCAAACCACAGGAAAGCAGAGTCATTTTACCCTGGCTGCGAATGGCAGCAACGGAAAAATCATCCGAAGTTTTACAACTGCTGATAACTGCCACAGGAAAAACGTTCTCATCCGACTTAACCTTTCTCGTAAAGCAGGAAAATCCCTACCGTCCAATCATTCTTGAAACGGGTTATGATCTTCTGCGTGATGAAGCATTACCTCCCCTTCAAATAGAAGCGGAAAATTGCCCCTTGATCAGCGCAGCATTGCAGAAAGGAAAAATCCTGAAACTGATCGCCGATGGCGAGAATTCAGCTCAAGATCTGCTCGTTCTCACCAAAGCAGTGGGATTGACGGTACCGGGTCATGTTTTAATGTCACCCATTAGCTATCCGGCAAACGAAAAACGGGCTATCCTTCTCTTTTCTCCCTATTCCAGACATGAGTGGAGCATTGAAGATCAAACTTTACTGAATAATATCAGTGAAGAAATGGTCGGGTTATTTTCGCAACTTGATCGAAGAGAAGAGATGGATAAAACCATTCAAAACCTGAAGGAGCAATTGAGCCTTTCAGAAAGAGAAATTCAAGCGCTCCGGCAAAAAATTCACGACCTGTCAGAACTCGCAATCGAACCCAAAAATCCAGTTCCGGCCACGCCTGAAAACTCCCTCGAAGTAGCAGGTTTGCTGGCAATTCAACGCGAAGCCCAGGCAACGATTCAGCGGCTGGAAAATGAAAATCGCACCCTGCGAGATGCACTGAGGGATTTGAGAGGCAAAACCGGCCAGCAATCTGAAGTAGAACATCTCGAAAAGGAATTAAGGCAGGCACTCGAAGAAATTGCCCGCTTACAGAACGCGCTGGCAAATGCCAATATGAAAATAATTGAACTGCAATCGGCCAGCGGGCAAACCACAAATCTAGGAATTAAGGATAACGAAGCCATCCTGTCCATTATTCAGGAACTTCGACAACCCGTTTCTTCCGTGATCGGTTATTCCGACTTATTGATCAACGAGTCGATTGGTAATCTCAACAATCAACAACACAAGTTTTTGGAACGAATCAAATCTTCCGCCGACCGCATGCAAGCCTTGCTGGACGATTTGCTACAAACCTCGGTATTCACCATCAGCCCCATCGAATTGGCTCCACAACCACTGGATGTGGAAACGATTCTGGATCAGGCAATTACCGATATGTCCGATCTTCTGAGAGAAAAAGAGATCAATTTATTAATAGAAATACCGCCGGATTTACCCACATTTTATGCAGACCGCGATGCACTCCATCAGGTTTTAATCCATCTTCTGCAAAATGCCGGTAGTGCAACGCCGCCGGAAGGGAATATCAATCTAAAAGTCAAGGTGGAGCAGGGAGAAAAGAATACTCTCTTTGTTCTATTCCAGATCACCGATGAAGGTGGCGGTATTCCTGCCGAAGAATTATCCCGAGTTTTCTCCCATCAGGTAAAAAATGGTTCAACGCATATTAAAGGATTGGGAGATGCGGGGGTAGGGCTTTCAATCGCCAAAACCCTCATCGAAGCCCATGGCGGCAGAATTTGGGTGGAAAGCGATGGAAAGAAAAACTCCACGTTCAGTATCCTTCTGCCGGTAAAAACCCCCGCTTTCACTTCTCAATCACTGGTTTCATAAATGAATCCTTTGGTTCGTGGTTTTCTTCCCTTTCTCGCCTCTTTGGCTGTCGGTCTCATCGTTCTGGGGGCAATCGTTGCCAGCGTTTCGGAAGGTTTAATTTCTGTTTCTCCCTCACCAACCCTTCCGCCGACCTTTCCTCCGCCCAACCTCACTCCCATCGGCCAGTTCCAGCCAACTGTTTTCATCAATCCCACCGAGACATCATTACCCCCCACCCAAACAGCATGTCCACCCCCCACCGGCTGGCAAATCTATTTTGTCCAATCCGGTGACTCGTTATCTGAAATTGCCAGCCGGGCAGCAATCACCCTCTCGGAATTGCTTACCGCAAATTGCCTGACCTCTGAAGCGATCATTCCCGGCGCTCAAATTTTTATTCCCCCACTCAATACCAGCACACCCTTGCAAGCGCCATCCCTCTCTCTCACAATTTCGCCAACCACAATCAAGTGCGGCCCACCGCGGGGCTGGATACGCTACACAGTCAAAGAAGGAGATACCCTCTACCGGCTAAGCGTGCTTTATCGCGTTTCGGTATGGGAATTGAAGTGGGCAAACTGCCTGAGCGGTAATGTCATTCGGGCAGGTTCTCGGCTTTATGTCCCAAATGTGGCTACCAGCACATTTACGGATGTTCCCGATAAACCCGCCCCCACCCAACCGGCTTTCCCCTCCACTACACCTACTCCCCCTCCACCCACCAACACCTCTATCCCCCCAACATCGTCATTAACATCAACTTCGGCTCCGCCCCCCACTGGAACTTTTACAACCACTCCAACGTCTATGCCTACGGTAACAGATACAGCAACTGTGGTACCAAGCGATACAATTGAACCCACTGTTACTGAAACAACAACTCCTTAAGGAATATAGTGAATGCGAAAATTAGTCTGGATAGCGGTTTTAATTGTTCTCATTACGGCAGCTTGTAATCTGCCGGTTTCTAATTTTTCCGGTGAGCCATCCCCTCAAGTCATTGCTCAACGTATAGTGACCCTCGACCCCAACGCCCCCCCCACTCCCACCCCTTTTCAACCACTGGCACCTACACCCTCTCCGATTGCCGAAGAACCGATTATAAACCTCACCGAAATTCCAGAACAGCAAGGCACTCCACCGCCTTTAACCCAACCGGAAGACACCGTCAGTATATTAATTCTCGGTTCCGACTGGCGCCCAAACTCCGGCTTTCGGACGGATGTAATGATTCTCACAGTGATCAATACCCGCACCGGCGCAGTCAGTATGGTTTCCTTCCCCCGCGATTTATATGTAGAAATACCCGGTGTGGGGCAACAGCGCATCAACACCGCGCAGCAATTCGGCGGCTTCCCCCTGACCCAGGCAACGTTTGAAATTAATTTTGGAATTAAGCCGGATTATTATGTGATGACCAATTTTCAGGGCTTCATCAACATAATTGACCGGCTGGGGGGTATTGAGGTTGATGTTGCCGTCAACCTGACGGATACCTGCAAACTCCCTCAGGCGGTGAATGGTTATTGTTCCGTTGGACCCGGCCGGGTCTATATGAATGGCGAAACCGCGCTCTGGTATGTGCGTTCCAGATACAGCAGCAGCGATTTTGACCGCACTCGCCGGGCTCAAGAAGTCATCATTGCTGTTTTTAAGAAATTAATGAGTCTGGATGCGATCAGTAAAGCGCCCCAGTTATATCAAGAATTTCGCAACAATGTGGAAACGGACATTCCACTTGATATGGCTTTAAAACTCGCCGGTTTTGCCCCGGGTCTGGTTTCTAATCCGGATCGAATCAAACGGTTGACCATCGGTCCTTCCGATGTGTGGCACTACACAACCGACACGGGCGCGCAGGTATTGATTCCGATTCAAGAAAATATTCAAGCCATTTTGCAGGAAGCCTATCAGGTCAAATAAGTCAAAATCTAAAAATCATTTGACTTTCCCGGATTTCTGGGGTACACTGAAATTCAAATTAGGCTATACGCAAACCAAAGAGGTGCTTGGATTATGGCTGCTGAGCCTTCTCCTTCGATTCACATTACTTCGCAGACGCCTTTATTACCCGCGATCCGTTCCTGGGAAATTTACCTCCTCGATCAGGGAAAATCTCCCTATACAGTCAAAGCATTCCAGAATGATTTGCAATTGCTGGCAGGCTTTTTACCCCCCGACCGCCCAATTGGTGCAATCAGTACTCGTGATTTGAATAATTTCCTGAACTGGCTGCAACAGGGCAGAGGTATACCCTGCAGTCCAAAAAGCCTTTCCAGACGTATTACCTCTATTAAATCTTTCTTCCGCTGGCTGCACCAGTCCGGCCGTATTCTGGTTGACCCTGCCGAGAAAGTCGTTCAACAGTCCGTTATCAGCCCTTTGCCAACTGTCCTGTCGAATGAAGAAGTAGAACAGGTTTTGGAAGTTGCCAACGCCTACCGTACCGCCAAAAAGCCGGACGCCCGTCCCTATACCCTTCTTCTCTTGTTACTTTCAACCGGAATTAAAAAGGGAGAATGTCTGGCCATCCACACCAATCATATTGATTTAGACGCTCCGGGCGGCCCCATTTTGTTCGTTCGTTATGCCAGTCCGCGCAATCGTTACAAAGAAAGAAAAATACCCCTGCCGGAAGAGTGGGTTGCAAGTTATCAGGAATATCTTGCACAATATCAGCCGAAAGATGTCATATTCCCCTGGTCTCCGCGCCGTTTAGAATACCTGTTAGAGGATATTGGAGAAGAAGCGGGCCTGAAAAAACATCTATCTTTTGATATGTGCAGGTGGACGTGTGCCTTACGCGATTGGCAGTCGGATATGAACCGCGAACATCTGCGACAGAAGTTGGGTATTTCGAAAATTCAATGGCGTGAAATCAGTATGAAACTCAAACAACTACATGAGGCTGGTGCAACGACCAGCTAATTACGCCAAAGGCTCAGGTGAAGCACTCTTTTGGTTTGTTCACTGAGGCGAAAATCATCTGTTATTTGCAGCCCCGGCAGCCAAACCACCTGATTCCCGCTGTAGAGCAGCGGGAATTGTCTTCTCAACTGGGCAGGGATTTTTTTACCACTTAGAAAATCTGCGATTTTAATGCTTCCTTCTTTCATCCCCAATGGGCGGAAACGTTCTCCTTTTTTCCAGACTCGCAGAGTTAAAGGGAATTGAACCTTATCCGCATCGAGCCATGCTTCAAACGGATTATCCTTCCAGCGGGGGGGAATAGAAGCCGGAAGGGTCAACGCAACGGATAATGTCCATCCGTTACCAATCCCATACCGGCCTTCACCAGGGATGGTTATAACGGCATCGGTTGAAAGAAAAGGAAAGCGGGTATTGTAAACCACGCTCTTTTCGGTTTTAAGATAAAGGATATTCTGGGAAAAGAGCAACTCAACTTCATCTCCCAGCTGGATGATTCCATCCGTTCGACCGCCGAGAATTTCCTCTACCGCATGATTTACATGCTGCCAGTCAATATTTTCACTGACCGGTTTTATCGTTTTTAAAGCCTTCCACAAGACGAGATTCAGCATTTCTTGTGTAATATTGCGTAACTCCGCAGCATTAAAAATGACACACTCCCCCTCACGTTTCTCCAGACATACCCGTTCCATCGTCTGTTCTACTACTGGTTCAATTACTTGAAGATGCCGGCTGACAACCCGGCTCATCGTCCACAATCTTCTCTTGATTTGCGGGTTGTACTGTTGCAGCAAAGGAATTAACTCAAGCCTGATGCGGTTACGGGTAAATTCAGTGCTCAGGTTGGATACATCTTGCAAGGGATGTATTCCGTTGTTCAAACAATACTGCTCAATTTCCGCCCGCCAGAAACCCAGCAGAGGACGCACAACCGGAATAGTGGTTGAAAATTCTCCCAGCAAGGTACGATATTCCATCCCCCGCAATCCTTCCAGTCCGCTCCCCCTCAGCAGGTGCATGAGTACCGTCTCAACCTGATCATCGGCAGTGTGCCCGACGGCAACGGCCTGCGCCCTTTGATTTTCTGCTACCGATAAAAGAAAGCGATAACGTGCCTTGCGAGCAGCCGTTTCCAGAGAACAACCGCTTTCCACTGCCAAACGCCGCACATCCTCTTTTCCGGTCAGGAAACTCTCCGCGCCCCACTGCTCGGCTAGTTTCTGGACATAATCGGCTTCTCTCTCCGATTCTGGACGGAGTTGATGGTTAAAATACACCGCCACAACCGGTAGCGCTGTCTGGCACAACAGATGCAACAAAGTTAAACTGTCTGGCCCGCCCGAAACACCCACCACGATTCTGTGGCGGTCATTCAAGTGGCACTGACGATGTAATGTTTCCTTAAACTTCTCCAGCACACTCACCATTATAGCATGTGGCAAAAACTCATTATTGGATAAACCAAAAAGCAACCGAATTAAAACAATCAAACGGCTTGTCTATGGTATGAGATTGTGCTAGACTGATTAAAGCATTTTTTCAGCGAGGCTGGAATGGCAGAGAAAATTTTGATCGTGGATGACGACCTGGAAACCCTGCGGCTGGTGGGCTTAATGCTCCAGCGGCAGGGTTATCAGGTTATTTCTGCCCGCAATGGGAAAGAGGGCATGTCGCTGGCAATCAAAGAGCGGCCAGATTTAATTGTGCTGGATATCATGATGCCGGATGTTGACGGCTTTCAGGTCGCGAGGGATTTACGAGCCAACTCTGAAACCGCCGATATCCCGATCCTGATGTTTACGGCAAAATCTCAGGTGGATGATAAAGTCACCGGCTACGAAGCAGGCGCGGATGATTATTTGACCAAACCGGTTCACCCTGCTGAATTAATTGCTCATATCAAAGCATTACTCAGTCGTGTTCGAACCCGGTCAGGGCAGCAGGTTCAAAAGAGAGCCACCCTCATTGGAATACTGGCAGCCAAAGGCGGTATGGGTACTTCCACGCTGGTGCTCAACCTGGCATTGGCTTACTATCAACGTACGCGGAAAGAAATCATCGCCGCTGAAATCCGCGCCGGTCAGGGTACGTGGGCAAGCGAGCTGAACTTTCCAAATGCAGAAGGTCTAAACAATTTACTTTCTCTGCGCAATGGCGAAGTAACCCGAAACGCGGTTGAAAAAGAACTGATCCGCACTACATATGGTATTCGCCTCTTGCTTGCAAATAATCGCATGAGGGATTTCTCCTTAATGCAAAATGCACTTCCTCAACTGGAAGCCACGATTCGTCACTTAACTACCCTCGGTGATGTCGTTTTTTTGGATATCGGCAACCCCTTCATGCCCGGTTTTGAAAAAATCGTTACCGCCTGTGATGAATTGATCTTGATTGCCGAACCTCAACCGTATTCCCTTAAGCGCTCCAATCAATTAATGGACGAATTGAGCGAGCTTGGCTTCGGAAAATCAAAAATTTTGAATGTGGTGATTGTCAACCGCGTGCGAGCGGATTTACAACTTTCCGCCCTACAGATTCAGGAAATGCTCAAGAAACCAATTATGATGGTAATTCCACCTGCACCCGAACAATCCTACCATGCTGCATTGCGCAATGTGCCGTTGATTCAATTACAGCCTGATGGCATCCTCAGCCAGCAAATCAATCGCCTGGCAGCTCTCTACGCTGACCGATTGAACAAATGAACGGGGATGATCTGCACGCAGCCGCTCGTCAGGCAGTGGACTTGATTACCCATTCGCGCTGGATGGTTGTGCTGACCGGCGCGGGAATTTCAACCCCATCCGGCATTCCAGATTTCCGCTCTGCCAACACCGGCTTGTGGACACACGACAATCCCATGGAGGTCGCTTCGCTTTCCGCTTTTCGGCACCGCCCGGAAAAATTCTTCAACTGGTTACGCCCACTGGCTGAAGGAATACTCAACGCTAAACCCAATCCTGCCCATTACGCTCTTACTCGACTCGAAGAAACCGGCCATCTCAAAGCGATCATCACCCAAAACATTGATGGACTGCACCAGAAAGCCGGTTCAAGCCATGTCCTTGAAGTTCATGGTTCCATGAAAAAGTTGCACTGCCTCAGCTGCCAGCGCATTTTTCCTCTGGAAGATTACATCGATCCCTTCCTTCATGAAAAAGAAATTCCCCGCTGCACAAACTGCAAATCAATTCTGAAACCGGGTATTGTCTTGTTTGAGGAATTACTCCCTGTGGATGTCTGGCAAAAGGCCGAAGAACAGGCGCAAAAAGCAGATTTGTTTGTTGTGGTGGGGAGTGCTCTGGAAGTGACCCCTGCCGCTCACCTCCCGCTGTATGCTTTGGAAAATGGCGCACGGTTGATCATCAACACTTTTTCCCCCACCTACCTGGATTCTCAGGCCGATCTTTTATTGCCGTACGATGTAGCCGATTTGTGGCCAGAAATCATACGCCAAATGTCATGAGATACGGCTATCGGCTGCCCTTCCGCCCAAATTGACGCTCCAGTAAATCCACCGATAAATGAATCATCGTTGGCCGACCATGTGGACAGGTTCGCGGTGACTGACAGCGTTCAAGGTCGCGTACCAAAGCCTGTTGCTCTTCTGAAGAGAGGATTTTGCCCGCTTTAACAGCGGCTCTTTTACATACCCGTGCAATCACTCTGGCTTCGATTTCGGTTTGCAGCGGTGTTTCATCTTCTTCGAAATCCTCCACCAGAGAATGAATCGCCGACACCGGATCAACACCGCTGAGCATGGCAGGAATGCGCCTGATACGAAAAGTATTACCGCCAAAGGATTCCACTTCAAATCCCCAGCGATTAATGGCCGCCAGTTGATCCTGCAACAGGGCTGCGCTTTGGGGAGATAACTCCAAAGTCACCGGCTGCAATAAGGCCTGCGAGTGAATTTCCTTACCCGCTTCGCGCATAAACTTTTCAAAAAGGACTCTTTCATGGGCTGCATGTTGATCAATCAGATACAGACCGTCCGGCCCTTCCGCAACCACATAAGCAGCCCCCACCTGACCAATCACCCGCAGCAGCGGCAGTTTATCCACCGTCAACTGGACAGCCCCTGTTTCATCAGACGGTGAATCAAGGTGCTGCTCCCCCATCTGATTTTCCGGCGCTGTTGCTTGCTGCACCATACCCCACGCGGGGTCGAAACTGCGTGGTTGACTCTGCCAGCTGGGAGAATGAATCTCCGGAGCAGGCGAGTAAGCCAGCAATGCCCGTTTAACCGCTCTTTGCACAGCGCGAAAAACGCGGTCATTATCGCGGAAACGAACTTCTGCCTTGGCCGGATGCACATTGACATCCACCAGTTCGGGCGGCATATCAATGAAAAGAGTCGCAATCGGATAACGTCCCACCATTAAAAGAGTGTGGTAGGCTTGAATTAATGCCGTGGATAATCCCGCATCCTGCACCCAGCGGCCGTTGACAAAAAAAGTAATTTCACGGCGATTGGAACGGCTTACCCCCACCGGACTGATAAATCCGTTGATGCGGATATCTTCATCCTCCAGTTCCACCTCCAGCATCTGGCGGGCCAGTTGACTATCGAATAATTGTGCCAGTATTTCACGGCGATTATTCTGACCATGGCTGTGAAAAATCTCCCGACCATCCTGCACCAGACGAAATCGAACCCGTGGGTAGGCTAAGGCATAGCGGGAAACCAGTTGGGTGATTAGATTTCTTTCGGTTAGATCGCTTTTCAGGAATTTAAGACGAGCGGGAACATTGAAAAACAGGTTTTCAACGATGACCACTGTTCCCGAAGGAATCCCGGCCGCCTCGTTGGAAATCAATTTTCCACCCTCAACAATAATTTTTCTGCCGAATTCCGCCGACTTCTCCCTTGAAATGAGGGTTAAGCGAGAAACCGAAGCAATGGAAGCCAGCGCTTCCCCTCGAAAGCCCAGGGTCGAAATTCTAAACAAGTCTTCCGCACTGCTCAGTTTGCTGGTGGCGTGGCGGGCAACCGCAAGGGTTAATTCATCCGCCGCAATGCCGCAGCCGTTATCGCCGACCTCGATTAACTCCTTTCCCGCGTTGGCTATGCGAATTTCAATGCGTTGCGCCCCGGCATCCAGTGAATTCTCCAGCAATTCTTTCACCACCGAGGCCGGTCTTTCCACGACCTCACCCGCCGCAATTTGAGAAGCTACTTCGTCCGCTAATATCCGGATTGGCAAATTTCTCTCCCTTTACAATTTCTTTTCATCTTAACACCTTTTCGATTATACTCAAAATTACCATGAAGCCCGAATTACTTGTCTTTGATCTGGACGATACTCTTTACTCTCCCGAATCCGGTTTGTGGCACGCCATCGGGGATCGAATCAACTTATTCATTCAACAACGCCTTGACTTACCTCCTGTCGAGGCCAGTCGCCTTCGGGATCAACTGTTTAATCAGTATGGCACTACACTGCGCGGCCTGGAGGCGTCCTTTGGAATCGATGCAGCGGAGTATCTTGCCTTCGTTCATGATGTGCCCCTGCATCAGTTCCTGAAACCCGATCCTGTCTTGAGACAAATTCTTTCTTCGCTGCCTTTCCGGAAGATTATTTTCACCAATGGAGATCGGGCTCATGCCGGTAGAGTTTTAAGCGCTCTCAACGTTGCGGATTGTTTTGACGGTATCATAGATGTGATGGATATCGCTCCATTTTGCAAGCCCATGCCGGAATCGTTTCATCTGGCAGTCAAAATTGCAGCCGTCAAAGATTTGTCTCGCTGTGTCATATTTGAAGATTCTCCACGCAACCTGACCGCTGCCCGTTCGCTCGGTTTATTTACCGTGCAGGTCGGAAAGAATGGCACCTCCTCCCCTGCCCATCTGCAAATAAATACCATTCATGACCTGCCGGCAATTTTTACTGACTCTTTATGCATCGAGGTGGAAGAAAAATGAATGATCTCTCACCGCTCGGCTGGATTGCAATCGGCTTTATTGCTCTGATTTTCATCGTTACAAATGTGGGTTTGTTTTCGCTGCTCAAAAAGAAAGGTTCAGAACAATCCGAAGCATCCATCCTTTCAGAAACATTCAAAACGCTCAAAAACCCATGGGAAAAGGAAAACCAACATCTGCGTGAACTTTCCAGCCGTGTATCGAATCTGCAAAATTTTCAGCATAAACAGGATGAGGATAAATGATTTTTCATCCACCTTTAATCTTTAAGTGATATTGAATTACCCATATCAATTTTTATCGTGGAGTTGCCCGTATGAATTCAAAATTCCTAAAAACCATTCTGGTTTTACTCCTCGCCGGTTTATTAATGGGAATTAGTTTTACCGTTGGGCTGGCAGCCGGCATCAGCCTGCCTTCCTCTGTCAGCCTGCCCAAACTCCCCCTTCTTTCGGAAATGCCTCTTGCCAATACACCCGCTGCATCCCCTCAAAGCGTTGATCGGGAGGAACTATTTGCGCCATTCTGGCAGGCGTGGGAACTGGTGCATGAAAATTACGTTGATCAGCCGGTGGACGATGTGTTACTGATGCAGGGGGCTATCCGGGGCATGTTAGATGCTTTGGGTGACCCCTACAGCGGTTATCTGACAAAAGATGAATACCAGCAAGCCAACGCGCCCTTACGTGGTGAGTATGATGGAATCGGCGCGTGGGTAGATACGACTGGTAAATTCCTTACCATCATCAGCCCCATGGAAGGTTCTCCTGCCGAAAAAGCTGGTCTTAAGGCCGGTGACCAGATCATCGCCGTGGATGGGGAAGATGTAACCGGCATGGATCCCCAATTAGTGCTTCGTCGTGTTCTCGGCCCAGCCGGCACAACGGTCAGGCTAACCATTTTGCGTGAAGGCGAAGAAGAACCATTTGAGGTCAGCATCGTTCGCCAGAAAATTACACTGGAAACGGTAAGCGGAGAGATGCTGGACAACAATATCGCCTATATCAAAATCACCCAATTTGGCGAACAGACCGACCGCGATTTACGCGCCAAACTTCGCGAACTGTTAAGGAACGATCCTGTCGGCATAATCCTCGACCTGCGCAATAATCCCGGTGGTTACCTGAACACGGCTATCAACATCACCTCTCAATTTATCGGGGATGGCGTCATCATGTACGAGCAGTATGGCGATGGCGAAAAAATAACCTATCAGGCCCGGCCGGGCGGATTGGCAACCGATATTCCTCTGGTGGTACTGGTTAATGAAGGATCTGCATCTGCCTCAGAGATTACCGCAGGTGCCATTCAAGATCGCGGACGCGGACTTCTGGTCGGAACAAAAACATTTGGTAAAGGCACCGTCCAGACGTGGCGCGAATTACAGGCAGATGCCGGCGCAGTCAAAATCACCATTGCCCGTTGGCTAACTCCCAATGAGCGTCAGATCAACGGTGAAGGGTTAATGCCCGATGTGGTTGTGGAGATCACCGAAGAAGATGTAAAAGAAAATCGCGATCCCCAACTGGACAAAGCCATCGAATTGCTGCTCAGCGGTCAGGTCCCCAACAGTCAGACGAGTAAGTAGTAATCTGCGGCCTTATAGCCGCCGTCCGTCTTAAATAACATCACCCCGCCACGAGAGTACGAGGGTGATGTTATGGTTTAATTTCAGTATTATTTTTATATCCTCGGAAATTATCATATATAATCATCTTGTGAAAAAACTGGTCATTGCCCTCATCGTAATGTTGGGCATATTATTTATTATCAGCCGCTTCACCGAGCTTCAAGAGGTTCTGCTTGTTATCCAAAAGGGGAACTGGTTTTGGCTCGTGGCGGCTTTTCTTTTACTGGCCGGCTGGCTCAGTATCACCACCTTAACCTTCCAGTCACTTTTTTCTCTGACGGGGGTAAATAAGCCCTTCTTCCACGTAACCCGGTTATTTTTAGCGGTCAATTTTATTAATCTGGCTGCTCCCAGCGCCGGCGTGAGCGGTTTGATGGTTTTTTACACAGACGCTCGAAAAAATGGGCACTCCACCGCCCGAATCATGGTCGGCAGTGCTTTATTTTTGATTTTTGATTACAGCGGCTTGTTAACCATCATCTTTTTTGGTTTGATCATTCTTGCCTTTTATCAGGTTTTATGGCCTTTTGAGATTTTTGCATTTGTGTTGTTCATCCTCTTCGTAACCGCTTTGATTTCAATTGTCTATCTTGCCTCCCGCTCTGACGAACGTCTGACTCACCTGTTGTTACAGGTCGTTCGATGGATAAATAAAACGGCCGCAAAAGTGATAAAAAAGTCAATAATTGATGAACCTCGTGTTGCTCTCTTTTCATCCGAACTCAGCGAAGGCGTAAAAGCAATCCAGCATCTTCGTCACGCGTGGATTCGGCCAGCCGGGTTGACCATCCTCAATAAAATTTTATTGATTTGTATACTTGGCTCCATGTTTTTAGCCTTCAATACACCGGTTACCCCCGGCCAATTAATTGCCGGTTTTTCCATTGCCTATCTCTTCGTCATCATATCACCCACCCCGGCGGGTATTGGTGTCGTCGAGGGATTGCTCACCCTCGCCCTCACTTCACTTGCCGTACCTGTTGAGGCCGCAGCAGTAATTACCCTGGCTTACCGGGGATTTACCTTTTGGCTGCCCTTTTTGTTGGGAATAATCTCATTTAGAAGCCTGCATATCTGATATAACCGCTCGCATAAGCCTCTCGGAAACAGAATAATATCAGCCGGGAATGACCGGATAATTTCCTTTTAATTGACAGTTCCGCCTGCAAGGGGTATAATCACCTTTTGCAGCAATTAAGACCTACGGGAGAAGTGTAATATGGAAAATACCGCTATTGCGGAAAGCAGCACAAATATTGAAATCAAACCGAAAATGAAATTTGCCGGTAAAGTGATTAAAACCACGCTGGCCGGCGCTGTGGTAGAAATTGCTAACGGCCAGAAAGCCGTTTTGCATATCTCACAGATCTCCACCTTTACCGATCAGCCAATCAAAAGTGTTAAAGATGTTTTGCAGGTTGGGCAAATCATTGATGTATGGGTGCGCCGCATCAAAGACAACCGCATCGAATTGACCATGATCAAGCCGCTTGAACTGGAATGGCGGGATATCAAACCGGATATGGTGGTCAAGGGCAAGGTGGTACGTCTGGAAAATTTCGGCGTGTTTCTGGATATCGGCGCCGAACGCCCCGGCTTGATTCACATCAGTGAGCTTGCTCACGGCTATGTTCGCACCCCCTCGGATGTAGTTAAAGAAGGGGACGAACTGGAAGCCAAGGTCATTGATGTCAACAAAAAGAAAAAACAAATCAAGCTCAGCGTAAAAGCCTTGCTGCCAGAACCGGTTCAGGAAGAAGCCCCTGAAATCGTCAAAGAGTCCAAGAAAGAAACATCCAGAGAAAAACCTCGCCGTGGGAAGAAAAACAATCCCCGCCAGAACCGCGGCAGCGAATACACCGATGCAGAGATTCAGGTGAACAGAGAAGACAACCCCGCTGAAAACGAACCTACCGCTATGGAAATCGCCCTCCGCGAGGCGATGGAGAGGGCGAAGGAAAAGAAGAAAGCCGAAAAAGCCAAGAAAGAAAAGGCCAAAAACCTTTCCAGTGAACAGGAAGAGATTTTAGCCCGCACCCTGGAACATAAAAGCACCACCCAATAATTTATTCCCATCCTTTTCCCAGCAAGAGACTCCCCGGGTCGCTTTGCAAAGCATGGAGGATTGCAGCCTTGCCAGTTTGACGGCGAGGCTGTTTTCATATTTTCCACTCAAAATATGATAAACTAATCAGCAGGCACTTCTTTTCAACAATTCTTCTGAACAGGTCATTTGAATTTAACCAGTGCTTCAGGATACACCTTCAGAACAATTCTCAATGTAGAAGTCCTCAGAGGGAGGAGCCAGTTTTGCACCTCCCTCTACTTTATTAAGCAAGGCGAGGTGATTAAAGATGGCAACCAAGTATATCTTTTATACCGGAGGTGTAGTCAGTTCTGTTGGCAAAGGCGTCACGGCTGCTGCTACAGGCCGACTCCTTAAAGAACGTGGTTTTGCTGTTGCCGTTCAAAAATTAGATCCCTACATTAACGTTGACCCCGGCACGATGAGCCCTTACCAGCACGGTGAGGTATATGTACTGGACGATGGCGCAGAAACCGACCTCGATTTAGGTCATTATGAGCGGTTCATTGATATCCGCCTGAATCGGGTCTGCAATATGACCACCGGCCAAATTTACGCGGAGGTCATCAGCAAAGAACGCCGTGGAGATTATCTGGGAGGTACCATTCAGGTTATTCCCCACATCACCAATGAAATCAAGCGGCGGATCGCAATGGTCTCCAAAACCACCGGCGCTGAAATTGTCCTCATCGAAGTCGGCGGTACGGTAGGCGATATCGAATCGCAGCCATTTTTAGAGGCTCTTCGTCAACTGCGCAGCGACCTTGGCCGGGAAAACACCTTGTGCATTCATGTAACATGGTTGCCTTATATTGGAGCAACCGGAGAACTGAAAACCAAACCCACTCAGCACTCCGTAGCCCAGCTGCGCGCCATCGGCATCACCCCCGATATGATCGTGGCCCGCTCCGATTACCCGGTCAACCGTGAAATTATCGAAAAAATTGCCCTGTTTTGCGATGTCGAGAAGCGCGCCGTCATTCCTATGATCACCGCTTCCACGCTTTATGAAGTACCTTTGATGCTGGAAGAAGCCGGAGTTGCCGAGTTTATCATGGAAAAAATGGGTTTGAAGCCTTCCCGCTCACCGGACTGGAAAGACTGGAAACGGCTCGTTGACCAGGTCAAGAAACCCAAACCCAAAATAAAAATCGCGCTAATTGGAAAATATGTCGAATTACATGATGCCTATATGAGCGTGCGCGAAGCGTTATATCACGCCGCTCTTCATCTTGGGGTGGAAGTGGAAATCGTATGGATCCACTCGGTTGATCTGGAAAAAGGAAAATATTTGGATGAACTTCGCAATGCCGCCGGCATCCTCGTTCCAGGCGGTTTTGGCAGCCGCGGCATCGAAGGAAAAATCGCCGCTATCCGAATGGCACGCACAGAAAAAATCCCGTATCTGGGATTGTGTCTGGGCATGCAGTTGATGGTTGTTGAATTTGCCCGCCATATCCTGCAGGATGAGCGGGCCAACTCAACCGAATTTGACCGCACCACACCCCATCCGGTCATTGACCTTATGCCCGATCAACAGCACATTACCGAATTGGGCGGAACGATGCGATTGGGTCTATACCCTTGCCAGTTACAACCCGGCACCATTGCCCACCGTGCCTATCAGCAGGATCTGGTTGAAGAGCGGCACAGACACCGTTTCGAATTCAACAATGCCTATCGTAAAATCTTCGAAGAAAATGGAATGCGTTTTTCCGGTCTTTCACCCAATGGGTTGCTGGTCGAAATTTGCGAGTTGAGCGATCACCCCTTCATGGTCGGTACGCAGTTCCATCCAGAATTTCTCTCCCGTCCAAACCGACCTCATCCTCTGTTTTTGGCCTTTGTGCGGGCTGCCTGTGAACATGCCCGCGTAAAAGTGCATCCTTTCACAAACTCGACGAAATTTTAACCAAAATTGGGTTATACTTATGGCGTTTGGGACTGCGAATCAACAGCTCACCGGCTGAATCCAATCTAAATCAAGAGAGGTATAAAACTATGGATACCACAATTGAATCAATCCTTGCACAGGAAATTCTCGATTCTCGCGGCAATCCCACCATCGAGGTTGAGGTCGTTCTTGCGGACGGCAGTTGGGGGCGTGCTGCGGTTCCCTCTGGTGCCTCTACCGGCACACACGAAGCGCTGGAATTGCGCGATGGTGACAAAGGCCGCTATAACGGCAAAGGTGTCCTCAAGGCAGTGGAAAATGTCAACAACGAAATTGCGGATGCCTTGATTGGCTGGGATGCCCTGGAACAAAAAGCCATTGATATGGAAATGATTGCTCTAGATGGTACTCCCAATAAATCGAAATTAGGTGCCAATGCCATCCTCGGGGTGAGTTTGGCCGTTGCCAAAGCAGCCGCCAACTCACTCGGCCTGCCGCTCTACCGTTATATTGGCGGTGTTTATGCCCATGTCCTGCCTGTGCCGATGATGAACATCCTCAACGGCGGCGCCCATACCGCCTGGCAGTCCACCGATGCTCAGGAATTCATGGTAATGCCGTTGGGTGCTTCTTCTTTTGCTGAGGGTCTGCGCTGGGGTTCAGAAATTTATCACGCCCTCAAGAGTGTGTTGAAAGCGCGCGGTTATACCACGCTGGTTGGCGATGAAGGTGGTTATGCCCCTTCCCTCAAGGCGAATGTCGAAGCCGTCGAAGTAATTTTGGAAGCCATCGAAAAAGCCGGTTATAAGCCCGGCGAACAGGTTGCCATCGCTCTCGATCCGGCCGCTTCCGAATTGTTCGATGCGGAAACCCGCAAATACAATTTGCGGAAAGAAGGAAAAATGTTATCCAGTGAACATATGGTGGCCTTCTGGAAAAACTGGGTAGATCAATATCCCATTGTCTCTATCGAAGATGGCCTTGCCGAAGATGATTGGGAAGGCTGGCAAATGATGATGGCAGAACTGGGCAACCGCATTCAAATTGTAGGCGATGATTTGCTGGTAACCAATCCAACCCGCATCCGTCGCGGAATTGATGAAAAGACCTGCAATGCTTTGCTGGTTAAACTGAACCAGATCGGTTCATTGACCGAAACCATTCAGGCTGTCGAGATGGTTCACCGTGCCGGCTGGCGGTCGGTCGTCTCTCACCGCTCCGGCGAAACAGAGGACGCCACCATTGCCGATCTGGCAGTCGCTTTGAATACCGGCCAGATCAAAACGGGAGCACCGGCTCGCTCGGACCGCGTGGCCAAATACAACCAGTTGCTGCGTATCGAAGCCGAGCTGGGTGATACCGCCAAATATGCCGGCTGGAACGCCCTGCGCCGCTAATTAATTCTCTCAAGTGACATCGGGCGGTGGGAAGGAGTATCTTCCCACCGCTGATTTTTTAATGGCTGCGGAACTGTTCCGCAAATTCCATCACCGCCGCCAATGTCGCCGCAAAACCTTTGTTTGAAGGCTGGTTGATGTTGTGATCGCCGTCGTTTTCGATATAGGTCAACGGCGCATTAATCCGCCGGATTAATGCCTGTGTACCTGCTGGTGTGACCACCGGATCGTATTTGCCTTGCACTACCAGAACTGGCAATCGCAGGTTCTTCAACCCGCGGATGATGGTACGACTAAGCTGCCTGAACTGTTCGAGAAAAACAATGGGCAATCGAATTTGCATTAGCGAATGACGCACTTGCGGGTCATCCAGATTAAACCCCGGCAACAATTCCACCGAAGCAGCCCGAAAGTGCTCCGGACGAAGCAGCCGACTCCGAAAAGGATAAATGGAAACCGGTAACAATGTGCGGATGGGGATTGCAAGCCACCTGACCCACCACGGCTCCGCTTTCCAGAACGGAGAAAGCAGAATCAAACCATCCACAGGGCTGCGACTGGCCACCGCAAGTGAGATCCCCCCACCCAGTGAATAACCCATCAGCAATACGGGTGAATAACTATTCTGTAACTCTATCAAATTTTTTTCGACTTCATCCAGCCATTGAGAAACACGGCTCTGAAAGAGATGACGAAAAGCCGTGCCATGACCGGGCAGCCGCAACATACGCACATACCAGCCCGCCTGATTCATGGCATTTCCCAGGGCAGTCATTTCTGCAGGGCTGCCGGGGAACCCATGCACCATCAGGATTGCTCCTCGTTCCCCATTTAAATCAATCGTATCATGGTGGGGTTCGTTGAATATACCCAAATCGGGTAAAACATTTTCCGCAGGAACATGAAGGGCATGCCACAGGTCAAAAAACAATAAAAAGCCCCCTTGAATGATAATTCCCCATCCTGTTCCTGCAAGAAATGGATCGGCACTCCAGCGCAGAAGAAATAGACCGCCCGCCGTAAGATATATAACATCCAATCCGACGTTAATCCATAAAATTTTGCGTAATTTCCTGGCTTCTTTTTCTGCCGCACTCAAATCCACTGGTTGAGCCAGTTTTGGTAAAGAAGCACGCAAGCCGAACACGGCAATGGCGGCATCAACAGTGGCCCACGCCAAAGCCTGAATTGCAAACCCGCGCCAGAAATCGCTCCGCCCCCACACCAGCAAACCGAAGATAATACTGATGAAACTCCAAAGGAGTAACCGCCTGGAGATAAGATGTTGATAATCCCAATCCATTTTTTAATCCAGCAAACTTTCTTTATAATTATTCAAGTAGGCAGAAAATACTTTCTTTGCAAGTTCTTCTGTTTTTAGTGCATTCGCCGGCAATCGGAAAGGTACTTTTTTCCAGAAGGCCGTATCCACTGCCGCCGGTCTTACCACCACCACCGGACGGCGAATTTCTTTTCGCAAGACTTCCGCAAAGGCTTCCAATCCCGCTTTGGCAGCGGCATAAGCCCCAAGCCCCGGCAGACGCATGCGCTCGCTCAACGCCCCAAGAAAATAAACCGCTGCCTGATCGCTTAACAGGGGATGGCTGTAATGAATGGCATAAAAAGCGCCGGAAAGATTGGCAGCCAGAATCCGCTGCCATTCAGTTTCTTCCGTATCCATGATGGATTTGGAAAGTATATCACCAATTGCATAAACCCACCAATCAACGCTGCTGATCTCCTGCGCAATCGCGCTGACACAATCCCGGACAGAATGGGGGTTTGCCACATCAACTTCATAGGCCAGGGGAGTAATTTTGCGTGCCTCTGTTTCGTTTCGCGCCGTGCCGGCCACCTGCCAGCCTTCTTCCAGAAGCAGTCTGGCCAGTGCAGAACCAATTCCGCCGCTAATTCCCCAGATCAATGCTGTTCTACTCATCTTCTTCCTCTTCGTCGTTAATTTCATCTATCACTTTCAAAATTTCCCGATTCGGAGGAATATCTGACATCGCGGAAGCATAGTGCTGATAACGAATGATTCCCTCCCGATCCACGACAAACATCGCCGGCATTCTGCCAAATTTCAACCAGTTAACTTCCTGTAAATATCTATCCGCAATTTTGGATTTTATATCTGCTACACCGATAAACGGCATTTTCTCCTCCTGCCAGAAACGTTGAAAAGCCCGCGGTCCATCCGGACCTAAGGCAATTATTTCAGCTCCCCGGCGAGTAAATTCCTCATAGTCGTGACGCAACTGCGCCATATGCTCAACGCAGTATGGTCAAACAAAACCACGGTTGAAAACCAGCACAATGATTTTTTTGCCGCGGAACTCAGAAAGCCGCACGATGTTACCACTGGTATCTACCGCCTCAAAATCCGGAGCCTGAACATTAATATTCAATCGTTTAGCCATCTTAAAAATCTCCCCAACCTACTCCAATTCAGTTAGAAAATCCACCACCGCTTTTAAAAATGGCCGCGGACATTCTTCCTGCGGGACATGACCGCAATTTTCCAGAACCGCCAGTCTGGCATTCGGAAGATCATTGGCCAGCCGTAAACTTTCGGCGGTCGGTACAATGCGGTCATCATCACCGGTTATAACCAGCACCGGCAAATTCAATTCATCCAATCGTTCGACAAGCTGCGATTCGCCGCTGACTTTGGTCAATTCCCATAAGGCGCGATCCCAGTTTGCCACCCGAAGCGGCTCGCGATAGCCGGCAATGATCTCATCCGTAATTTTCGAGGGGTCGTGCCATGCTGCGCGGAGAAAAGCATCCCCTTGCTCTCCGGCAATCGAACGCGCAAACCACGGCCCAAGCCGATCAAACTGCGGTGTTTTCAGTAACGGACGAATCCAGGCCGGTGCGCCTCCCCCGGCATATATCGCCGCATCTACCAGCACAAGCGCCGGCACCCGCTGCGGATGCGCCAGTGCTGCTGCTGCCGCCACCGTTCCACCTGCCGAATTTCCAATCAATACCGCCTTTTCCACATTCAGTCGGTCCATCAACCCGATCAATAAATTGATTTGTGAATTGAGTGTATATGGCGATTCACCCTCCCACTCACCCGGCATGGGACGTTCGGTCAGGCCAAAGGCGGGCTGGTCAAATGCAATCACCGTTCCGTATTCGGAGAGCGGCTTCATCACCTCCCGCCAGGAAAAAGTACTTGCGCCAAATCCATGCAGCAAAATCATCACCGGCTCACCACTGCCGTATTGCTTATAATGC
Source organism: Chloroflexota bacterium (assembly GCA_040754815.1). Lineage (GTDB taxonomy): Bacteria > Chloroflexota > Anaerolineae > Anaerolineales > Anaerolineaceae > Bellilinea. The sequence continues at coordinate 108,284 of JBFMBX010000008.1, read as the reverse complement.
ACATCAATACCATTGACCTCGATGAAGCGGCTGTCCTCATCCACCACCGCCGAAAGGGGCAGCGGATCGGGTAAGGGAGGAATGGGTATCACCAGCGGACCAATCGTAATTACCAGCAGACCCACCAGCATGAAAATGCCAATCAACCGTAGCGGTTTCATTTTTCATCCCCCTCAGAAGCAAATTGTTCAAGAAAACGAACGGTTTCCGTAAGAATAATGGACTGTTGCTCTTCGCGACTGAGCAAGGCAGTTCCATCGCCGGGCTGATCGCCATACCAGCCAAATTGGGCATGGTTGCCGCCCAACACCTGCACCCATTTGGTATCCTCCGGCAACCGGTTTCGGGCTGTTTCCACTACCTCAACCGTTGCCAGGCCATCCTCACTTCCATAAATCGAAATGACCTCAACAGCAATGTTTCGTAAAGACTGATTCTCTGCCGGGTACGCAGCCCATAAAACCAGCCCATCAACAAGGCCGGGGTTTTGAAAGACAAAATTTGCTGCCATTGCTCCACCCAGAGAGTGACCGCCGATAGCCCATTTGCGGATGTGCGGATAAGCAGCGATAACCTCACCCCCTTTTTGCGGTGAAAAAACCGCCAGATTGAAAGGCATCGGCACCAGGGCTACCAGAAAACCGTGCCGGGCGATTCCTTTTGCAATGGGTGCATAAGAACGCCAGTCAACCCTCCCACCGGGGTAAAGAACCAGGCCCGCAATCGCCGGTCCGCGGACTGGAGAAAACTCCCACCAGCCGCCGCGGTCGGCGATTTCTACTTCATTATCGCTGGTTAATGCCGCAAGTGCTTCGGGCATTGGCCCAAGAGGTGTATACGCCCAGATGGTAAAAGTCGTAAATAACACCGTCAGTATCAAAAATGGTAAAATAATCAATAACCTGTTTTTCATAAAATGATTTTAAACCACCCCATCATTCGAAACAAGGCAATCTTGTACAAACCTTTTACACGAGCAGGGAGTAAATACCAGCAATGAGCGAAATCTATCAACGGTTTGCCAAAGTATACAGCCAGAGCCACTACCCTGAATTTTCAAAAGCGATTTTAAATCTCATTCCTGGTCTGCTGGAACAATACAACCTGCCCGCCAAAGGCAAACTTCTCGACCTGGCCTGCGGGGAAGGTACGTTTCTGGAAGGAATGAGCCTGAACGGCTGGCAAGTAACCGGTTTGGATCAATCGGCTGCCATGCTGAAACTGGCAGAAAAACGGCTCAAATCTACCGGCCGCCCCTATACCCTGCTCCACAGCGATATGAGAGATCTCTCTCTTGAAAATGAGTTCGATCTGGTCACCTGCTGGTTTGACAGCCTGAATTACCTTTTGGAAGCTGGGGACATTGAGCAGGTTTTTTCTCGCGTTTTTCGTGCCTTGAAACCAAACGGCGGTTTCCTTTTTGACATGAACACGCTATATGGACTTTTCGTTCGCTGGCAGCAACAGCCGATGTATATATCGCAAGAGAAAGAAGATGTACTGGAAATTCACATACCTTCCTGCGATTATGAATTGGGTCAGGCCAGCCTGCGTATCATCCTGTTTTTGAAAGAGGCTCAATCCAATTCGTGGGAGCGTTGGGAAGAAATTCACACCCAAAAGGCTTACCCGATGGATTTCCTTCAATTTACTTTGGAAAAATGCGGTTTTCGGGTTCTGGCCCGTCTCGCAAATCTGGCAGAGCGAACTCCCGCCGTATCTACATCCGGCAGGGTGTGGTTTATCGCCCAAAAGCCCGATTAATCAAGCTCCATCTTAACTTTTTCCCAAACCTGAGCAAACATTTCTCTGGTCAATTTACCGGTTTGGGTGTTCTGCCGGCTGGGGTGGTAAGAAGCAAGCAACCACGGCAAGCCCTCCCCTAATCGGTAAAACGCCGCGTGAGAAAAAGACAGTAATGGAGATTGAGGTTTCAGGATTTTCTGAACGCGATCAAACGCAACCTTCCCAAGGGCAACGATACCTTCCAATCTTTCCAGTAACTGCATTTCTTTCATCAAAAAAGGCTGGCAATTCAAAATTTCCTGCGGGGTGGGGCGGTTATTCGGCGGGGCACAGCGGCATACGGCGGTGATAAAAATCTCGCGCAACTCAAGTCCATCGCCGGCATGGCTTGCCTGCGGCTGGTTGGCAAAGCCGGCCTCATAAAGCGCCCGATAAAGAAAATCCCCTGATGAATCGCCGGTAAACATGCGCCCCGTACGATTTGAACCATGCGCGCCGGGCGCCAGGCCGACAACCAGAACACGGGCTTGCCGGTCTCCAAAGCCCGGCACCGGCTTGCCCCAGTAATTCCAGTCGAAAAAAGCCCGCCGGCGCTCCCGCGCTACCTGTTCGCGCCACTCAACCAGCCGGTTACAGCGCCGGCAAGCCACAATTTCATCGTTCAACTGCTGCCATAAAAACCGCAAGGGTAACAAAGAAAGACTAATCCTCTTCGCTAATCATCACAGTTTTCAAATGAACCGCCGGACTGTTCACCTTCATGGGGTCGCGTGCCGGGATTGAGAGCAGAACATCCATGCCGGAAATGACTTCCCCAAAAACCGCATGGCGATTATCCAGCCACGGTGTTGGCACGTGGGTGATAAAGAATTGTGAGCCGTTGGTGTTCGGGCCGGCGTTTGCCATGGAAAGAATGCCGGGTTTATCATGCTTTAAGGCGGGGTGAAATTCATCTTCAAAACGATAGCCGGGACCGCCTCTCCCCGTTCCGGTGGGATCTCCACCCTGCGCCATGAAATCATCTATGACGCGGTGAAAGATCGTATCATCATAAAACCCTTGTCTTGCCAGAAAGACAAAATTATTGACCGTTTTTGGAACTTTATCCGCATGCAGGCGGACAACGATATCCCCTTTTTCGGTAACGAAAGTAGCCGTATACCGCTTTTTTGGATCAATCTGCATTTCCGGCGGCTTTGCCCATTGCATCATTTTTTTCATGTTCGCTCCTTGTCCTGAAAATGTTTACCGAATCAACATCGCATCCCCAAATGAGTAAAAGCGATACTCACGACGGATGGCTTCCTGATAGGCCTTAAAAATCAACTCCCGACCGGCAAAAGCAGAAACCAGCATCAGTAAAGTTGAGCGGGGTAAATGAAAATTGGTGATCATCATATCCACCGCTTTGAAAACATACCCCGGCAGGATAAACAAATGCGTATTACCGCTGAACGGCGCCACTCTTTGCCCCATCGGTGCATTTATGGCGGCGCTTTCCAGGGTTCTTACCGAAGTTGTCCCCACCGCAATCACTCGCCCGCCGGCGCGGTGAGCCGAATTAATCATTGCCGCGGCTTCTTCGTCCAGTTCGCACCACTCGCTGTGAATGACATGCTGGCGCGGATCTTCTTCCGTGACCGGTGCAAAGGTGTCCAATCCCACATGCAGTATCACGCGTGCAAATCGTATCCCTTTTTCTTCGAGAATTTTCATCAATTCCGGTGTGAAGTGTAAGCCGGCAGTGGGAGCCGCTGCAGAACCCGGTGACCTCGCAAAAACAGTCTGATACCGCTCCGGGTTTTCCAGTCTTTCATGGATGTAGGGCGGAAGCGGCATTTGGCCTTTTTTATCCAGATAGGATTCGATTTCTCCCTCAAACCGAATCAACCGACGGGCTCCGTTGAGCACCTCTTCGACGATTGCTTTTGGGCCATCTATTAATTGAATAACGGTGCCCGCCCGGATTTTTTTTCCCCCCACCAGCGCTTCCCATACCGTTTCATTTTCACGTTTCAGCAATAAAATCTCCACCCTGCCGCCGCTTGGTTTCTGCCCAAAAATACGCGCCGGAATCACGCGCGTCTGGTTGATGACCAGTACATCCCCGGCGTTCAAATAATCGGGCAAGTTGTAAAAAATGCGATGTTCCATTTCACCGGTTTTGCGGTCCAGCACCAGCAAACGGGCATTATGCCGCGGCTCAACGGGATGCTGGGCAATTCGCTCCGCTGGCAGGTCGTAGTCAAAATCGCTGGTACGTAAGGGTGAAGGATATTCCATTATTCGGTTTTTGGTTCGTCAAAAAGCGTTGGTTGACGCTGTTCACCCGGAAACACAAAACCCAAATGTTCATAAGCCAGCCGGGTAGCCACCCGTCCCTGAGGTGTGCGGTCTAAAAATCCCAGTTGTAACAGATACGGTTCCACCACATCCATAATCGTATCGGGTTCTTCCCCGATAGAAGCAGCAATGGTATTCAGGCCAACCGGGCCTCCGCCGTATTTTTCGATCACCGTGCTTAACACGCGCCTGTCCACATCATCCAGACCGAGCGGATCTACATTCAACAGATTCAACGCTTCCCGGGCCACCTCACGGCTAATTGCCCCATCGGCCCGAACCTGAGCAAAATCGCGCACCCGGCGCAGCAAACGAATTGCAACCCGCGGCGTTCCCCGCGCACGGCGGGCAATTTCTTCAATGCCGCCCCGTTCTGCCGGTACCTTCAGTATTTGAGCAGCCCGTTCGACAATGACACACATCGGTTCAAATTCATAATAATCCAGGCGGTAAACCGCACCAAACCGGGCACGCAGCGGTGCGCTGACCAGTGCCAGGCGGGTGGTTGCACCAATCACCGAAAAACGCGGCAACTTCAATCGAATAGACCGCGCCGAAGGCCCTTTGCCGATGACAATATCCAGCGCAAAATCTTCCATGGCAGGGTATAGCACTTCTTCAACCGCTTTTCCCAGCCGGTGAATTTCATCAATGAAAAGAATATCTCCGGCATGCAGATTGGTCAAAATGGCGGCCAGGTCTCCCGCCCGTTCCACCGCCGGACCGGCTGTAATTTTGATATTGACCCCCATTTCGTTCGCCAGAACATGAGCCAGGGTGGTCTTTCCCAGCCCCGGCGGGCCATAAAAAAGCACATGATCCAGCGGCTCATTGCGCTTGCGGGCTGCGCTAATCAAGATCGCCAGATTTTCCCGAACCTGATCCTGACCGATCACTTCGTTTAAGTGACGGGGACGCATAGCCTGATCCAGCCGATCATCCGGGCGTGCTTCTGGGTGTATCAGTCTGCGTGGTGAATCACTCATGGCAACGATTATACCCTCTTTCGTTTCAGGGAATGGATTATAATTGGTAAAATCTTCTCCAAGGAGCAGATATGTCTCAACTCTTTGTCTCCCAACATCCGCTGGTCGCTCACAAACTGGCAAAATTGCGTTCAACACAGACCGAACCGAAAAAATTTCGAGAACTGGTGCGGGAAATCACCATCTTACTTGCTTACGAAGCCACTGCCGATTTGCTGGTGCAGCCAATTCAGGTACAAACTCCGCTTGGCATTGCCCCCGGCGCAGAATTATTGGAGAAGATCGGTCTGGTGCCGATTTTGCGTGCCGGTCTCGGAATGGTGGAAGGCATTTGGGAAATGATGCCCTCCGCCGAGGTCTGGCATATTGGCATCTACCGTGACGAAAAGACCCTCAAACCTGTTCAATACTACAACAAACTTCCCACCGAACCGCGTGTTTCGGTATGCCTGATTCTCGATCCCATGCTGGCTACGGGCGGCTCTGCCGTTGCCACGGTGGATATTCTCAAGCAATGGGGCGTAAAACGCATTAAATTTATGGGGTTAATTGGCGCACCGGAAGGCATCGAAAACATGCAGCAGCATCACCCCGATGTTCCCATTCATCTGGCTGCTGTGGATGATCATCTGAACGAAATCGGTTATATCGTTCCCGGCCTTGGGGATGCCGGTGACCGCCAGTTTGGGACGGGTTAGGAAAAACCTACCCTCCAATTTGAATCATACAGCGCCCATTTGGAGTTATGTGATTAGCCAGCTGATGAGAGATTGGCTTTCTCATCACCGCTTCTTCTAACAATGGCAAAATCGGTTTGCCGGCACGCAGTGCCGGCAATACCGGGATTTCAATATTATTCATCAGGCAGGGTCGCAGGTTGCCATCTGCCGTCAAACGCATTCGATTGCAACGCTGGCAAAAGTGTTGTTCGGTCAACGGTGAAATAAACCCCACCGTTCCCATTCCCCCTTGCAGGCGGTAAGGTACTGCCGGGCCAGAATCGCCGGGTAATTCGACCATCTGTAAACCGAATGGTTGCAGCATCGCCATCACTTCACTGACCGGCATGAATATTTTTTCCGGCGGCGGGAATCCTTCCCCCCACGGTTGTTGATTTTCAATCGGCATCAGTTCAATAAAACGAAGATTCCAGGCGTGAGTCAAGGTTAATTTTGCCAGATCAATCAATTCATCATCATTAACCCCGCGCATAATTACCGTATTGATCTTAATCGGCGTCAACCCACAGGCTTCTGCCGCCGCAATCCCCTCTAATACCTTGTCTAAATTCCCTCCGCGGGTAATTCGCGCAAATTTTTCGGCATTCAGTGTATCCAGACTGATATTTACCCGCTTCAAACCTGCTTCAGCAAGCGCACGTGCGTACTTTTCCAGCAAAATACCGTTAGTCGTCAGGCTGATGTCCTCAATCCCTTCTGTCGAAGAGAGCATCTCCACCAGTCGTGGTAAATCAGCACGAACCAGCGGCTCTCCGCCTGTGATTCGGACTTTACGAATTCCTTGTTGGGCTGCAATTTTAACGACCTCGGCAATTTCTTCATAGCGCATGATACGTTCGTGAGGTACGTGTTTTATGCCCTCCGGCGGCATACAATACACGCACCGAAAGTTGCACCGGTCGGTCACCGAAATCCGCAAATAGGTTATTTGTCTGCCGAATGAATCTGTAAACAATGGGATTCTCCTTGGTATTTCTCTCTCATTCTAGCGAAAAATCATCTTTTTTACATCTAACCTTATTCCCCAATAACAGATGATGTTTGTCAAATTACATCCAGCCCTGTCATTCTGCTCAAAATCTTTCGAAACAACCAGAAGGGAAGAATCAGTAACCCATGCAGAACTAAAGAAAATACAAACACCAGTGAAATTGCCTTCAAAATTTGATTGATCGGCTGAACCATGATGAGCAGCCACTCCCCCGCCCCTAAAACAATAAACAGGAAAACAATCAATCCGATAACCAGACTCATCGGCAGCCATGATCTCCGATCCGAAGCCGAAGGCAGCATTGTGGAACTGATGGTAAAGGCCAGATAAAACCACAACCAGAAATCGGGTTGATTGATCATTCTGTCCAAAGTTTCCATTATCTGCATGGCGGTTAAATCCGCTTGATTAAACCCTATCGAGAGAATATTCAGCCGTTGTACGGCAATCCAACCAACCGCCAGCACCCCGCTGAAAAAAGGCGCTGCTCCGATCAGGGTTTCTCGAAAAAAATCCGCCGGTGCAGCTTCCACATAACCCAATCTCAAACTACCGTCAGGTTGTAATTGTGGGAGAAGGGAAAACTTCCCCGTACGCACTCTGAGCAGTTTGGCCGTAACCCAATGACTGAATTCGTGAATAAAAACGCCGGGGAAAAATAAGAGAGCAAACAAACCCAGTGCAACCGCTGCATTGCGCGTCAATAATAAAAACACCCCCTGAATCTCGTGGTGCAGCCTGCGCTGCACCACGAGATAAATCAGCAGGCTAAGGATAAAGTAAATCAGCCCGCTATAGGGTTCAATGAAACTCACTTTGCGGCAGCAGCAACGATATTAACGAATTCCACAGGTTTGAGACTGGCACCACCTACCAGTGCGCCGTCTATTTCGGATTGACCGAAGAATTCTTGCGCGTTGGCAGCCGTTACCGAACCGCCATATAAAATACGGATCTGCTGAGCAGTACTGGTATCGAATAAACCCGCCAGCGCAGGGCGGATAATTTCCGCCAGCACCCGGTTAGCCACCTCGCCGCTGGCTGCTCGGCCTGTGCCGATTGCCCAAACAGGCTCATAGGCAATCACCAATTTACCGGCCTGATCTTTTGGAACACCCTTTAAGCCGTCACAGACCTGCCGGGCAACTACTTCCGCCGTCCGGCCGGCTTCATTTTCTTCCAGCGTTTCCCCAACACAAACAATGGGAATCAACTGGTTAGCCAGTGCGGCATGAACTTTTTTATTAACGGTTTGATCTGTTTCACCAAAATATGTCCGCCGTTCGGAATGTCCCAGAATAACATACTGACAAAATTCCTTCACCATGACGGGCGAAACTTCACCGGTAAACGCTCCTTGCGCTTCCCAGTGCATATTTTGCGCACCCAATCCAATTTCAGTCCCCACCAGCATCGCCGAAATGGGCATCAGCGCAGTAAAAGGTGGGCAAAGCACTCGCTCGACATTTGAAAAAGATTGCAACCCCGGCAGCATTTCAGCAACCAGCGCCCGCGCCTGTTCAACCGTTTTATTCATTTTCCAGTTCCCAGCAATCAGTGGTTTACGCATTGTTCCCTCCGTGAAAAAAATTACTTTCTTTGATTATACTTTACGTTTAACATTTCTTAGGGTATATTTTTATTAACCGGGCTGGCCGGGTGATCGCGGCAGTGCATCTGCACTGCTGAGGAAAGTCCGCACTCCACAGAGCACGGCGCCGGGTAACACCCGGAGCGGGGTAACCTGCTGGATCGGGCCACAGAAACAAACCGCTGCTCTTTTGAGCAGTAAGGGTGAAAAGGTGGTGTAAGAGACCACCGGAGTCCGCAGTAATGCGGCTGCCAGGCAACCCCCGCCGGGAGCAAAGCCAAGCAGGAACGAGGGGCTGCTCGTCCCGTTTGAGTTCCGGGTAGGCTGCATAGAACCGTCTGGTAACAGCCGGTCAAGAGAGATGATCACCCCACCCGCAGTCGTCCCCTTTGGGATACCCTGCGGGTGGACAGAATGCGGCTTACAGGCCAGCCCGGTAACTTACTTACACGCCCAAATAGGCTTCCTTGACCCGCGGATTTTCAGCAATTTCTCTGGCAGTTCCAGAAAGCACAATCCGACCGGTTTCCAGCACATAAGCCCGATGAGAAATGGACAGCGCCATTTGAGCATTTTGCTCCACCAGTAAAATGCTGGTGCCTTGCGAATTGATGTCCTTGATGATGTTGAAGATTTCTTCAACCAGAATGGGACTCAATCCCATTGAGGGCTCATCCATCATCAAAAGGGTCGGGCGGCTCATCAAACCACGGCCGGTTGCCAGCATTTGTTGTTCACCGCCGGAGAGCGTTCCTCCTAACTGGTTCAAACGCTCCTTCAGTCGCGGGAAACTGGTAAAAACACGCTGCATCGAGCGTTCGATTTCGGTGGGATCGTTGCGCGTATAGGCACCCATCAACAAATTCTCTTTGACCGTCAATGGTGCAAAAATCTTGCGCCCCTCCGGCACATGACTGATCCCCAACTTCACAATCTGGTCTGCGGGCATCATTGAAATATCCTGACCTTTGAACTTGATATGCCCCGTGCGGGAGCGCAATAAGCCCGATATCGTTCGCAGGGTTGTGGATTTCCCCGCCCCATTTGCACCGATTAAAGTAACAATTTCACCTTCTTCCACATGAAAAGAAACGCCCTGCAAAGCATGAATAGCGCCGTAATACACATTCAAATCTTCAACTTCAAGCAGCATGGCCTGCTCCTTTTCCAAGATAAGCCTCAATCACCCGTTCATTTTCCTGGATTTCCTTTGGAGTACCGCGAGCAATCACCTGACCGAAGTCCATTACGGTGATGTATTTACAAATTCCCATCACCACTCGCATCTGATGTTCGATCAAAAGAATGGTCAGGTCAAAGCGGTCGTGGATAAAATGAATCAGATCCATCAATTCCAGAATTTCTCGCGGGTTCATACCTGCTGCCGGTTCGTCCAGCAGCAACAAGCGGGGTTCACAAGCCAGCGCTCGGGCAATTTCAACCCGGCGCTGCTGTCCGTAAGGCAGGTTTTTGGCTATCTCATTTTGCAAATGCTCCAACCCAAAAATTGCCAGAAACTCCTGCGCCTTCTCGGTGAGTTCTTTCTCGTGAACATGAAACTTCTGGTTGTGAAAAATACCATCCGCTAAACCGTACCTGGTGTGAGGGTGATACGCAATGCGCACGTTATCCAGCACCGTCAGGTTGGAAAACAACCGAATGTTCTGGAAAGTCCGGGCAATTCCCAGCCTTGTAATTTCAAAAGGCTGTAAACCAACAATCGAGGTATTGTCAAATAGAATCTCACCAGCGGTAGGCTCATAAATACCGGTAATTAAATTAAAGACGGTGGTTTTACCCGCGCCGTTCGGGCCAATCAAACCGTTGAGATCACCTTTCTTTAAAGTCAAATCGAAATTCCGAACGGCTCCCAGCCCGCCGAAGAATTTGGTGAGATCTTTGATATCGAGAATGGTTGATATAGTGGTCATCATAGAAGTCACCTCATACTTCACTGGCAGTCATCTCAGGTTTATCCGCCAGCGGCTTTTCTCTGGGAAGTACATCTTTTTGCTTCAAAAAGCCCCATTCGAGATTTCCCAATAACCCCTGTGGACGAATTAACATCAGTAATAAGAGGGTGATGGGGTATAAAACAAACCGCCAGGTAGGTGCTTCGGTACCCATTTGACTGAGCAGCACTCGCAGCAAGCCCTCAAGGAAGAAAATCCAGCCGAACGAGGCGGCTATTGTCCCCGTCATGCTGCCCAAACCGCCAAACACCACAATAATCAACGGGTTGAAACTTTGCAGAAAACCAAACGTGCCGGGACTGAGGAAACCAATGAAGTGGGCATATACAGCCCCGCCAATACCCGCGAAGAAACTTCCCACCACGAACGCCAGCAACTTGGAGCCTGCCACATCAATACCCATCGCTTTGGCAGCCACTTCATCTTCGCGTACCGATATAATCGCTCTGCCCGTACTCGACTGAATCAAATTACGCATAATGATGATGACGGCCATCATAAAAAAGAACGCCCAGAACCACGTCGTCAACTTGGGAATACCCACCATTCCCCGCCCCCCTTTCATTTCCGGGAAAGGCAAAATGGTATCCGAATTGATCATCAACACATTGACCACAATGGTGAAACCGAGTGTCGCGATGCCGAAATAATCCGAACCCAGGGTGAGTACCGGTAAACCAAACAGAAAACTGACCTCAGCCGCAAAAATTCCGGCAAAGACAACCGCCAGAAAGAATACAACCTGTAATGCCAGCGGCGAATTAAGCACTCCCGGATTGGTATTTGTTCCCAGCAAGGGTTCAAAAAGTGGGTTGAGTGCATTTCCAATAAATACCGCTACAATCCCCGCAACAATCGCGCCGATCAAATACAACGTAAAAGAAGAGAGAACCGGTACACCGCGGAAACGACCCAACCAGCGCCCAACCAGAATTAATGCCAATCCACCCAAAATGGTACCAAAACCAACAACCAGTAAACCTCTGGCATCGCCGTTAATCCAGCGATAGGTAATATCCGCCGCAGCGTAAGCGCCAATTCCGTAAAACCCCCATTGCCCAAGGCTGAACTGGCCATTGAAGCCGTAAATTAAATTCAAGCCCAGTGCAACCATGGTCATGGCACAGGCCTGAAAGAGCAAACCGCTATCAAAATTGGTCAGGATTTGAAAACCGCCAAAACTGGTCAAGGCCAGTTGAATGACGCCAAATGCGACGATCATCCCGATCAATCGAACCCACCGGTTAGGTCGTCCTAACACCCATAATAAACCGTATAAATAAGCAAGTATGGCAATGATTTTGACAACCGAACCCAAAAGAAATCCTAGTTCCATCGGGGCTCTCCTTTACACTTTCTCTTTTTCCGGTTCGCCAAAAATACCCGTTGGGCGAATGAGAAGCACAATGATCAAAATCGTAAATGCTACGGCATCTCGCATAGGTGTAGAAATATATCCCATCGTCATGGCTTCAGCCTGCCCCATAATCAAAGCACCGACAAACGCACCGGGGATACTGCCAATACCACCCAGAACAGCCGCGACAAATGCTTTCAAACCCGGTAAAATTCCCAGCTGAGTCCAGATGGAACTGTAGGCTATGGCATATAAAACCCCTCCCAGACCGGCAAAGGCTGCCCCAACGGCGAAAGTGAATGAAATCACCGAGTCAACATTAATACCCATCAATCTTGCGGCCGGTTTGTCATACGAAGAAGCCCGCATGGCAATGCCAATTTTTGTGCGCTTTACCAGAAACTGCAGGAAAAGCTGCACAAGAATTGAAGCAATCATGATGATAACCAGAATATTCGAAAAAGTAATTGCCCCTTCAGGGGGGGCTTCTCCGGCCTTTATTAAGTGGATTCCATCTTTGATATACCAGGCAACCACCTCAAAGGGTCTTTCATAGGGGATAAAACGGGGAGAAAAAACAAAATTCAAAGCCCCAAAATATTCCAAAAAGAAAGAAACACCAATTGCTGTAATCAACGCTGCGATGCGCGGCGCATCCCGCAGGGGTTTATAGGCAACCCGCTCAATGGTCACAGCCAGTGCAGCGCAAATTACCATCGAAAGTAAAATGACGGTTATAGAACCGATCACCACACCCAGCCCGGGTGAAATATCCGGAAAAGCCGCCAGCGGCCACTGGTGCAATCGGAAGTTGGCAACCGCAAAATACGAAACAAATGCCCCAACCATGAACACATCACCATGGGCAAAATTAATCAATTTAACAATGCCATAAACCATAGTGTATCCCAGAGCGATCATGGCATACACAAAACCCAATTGCAGCCCGCTGATGAAGAATTGAGCAAATAATGTCGGTTGCCGTATCAGATTAGTGACCAGAATGGCCACAACAACAATACCCAGCAAAATGAAAAAACTCTGACCAACCCAGGCGAGAGGAGGTCTTTTTTTCTTTTTTAAGGTGGAAATCACCGTTTGTGAAGAACCGCTCAACTGTTGCATCGGCCGAGCACCTCCAAATTTGAATTGCCTGATGAAGAATTACTTTCTCACATATTCAAAAAACCGAAATTGGAGGGCAACCCGGCCGGCTGCCCTCCACAGTTTGGTTAACAGGGTAGGCGCTAAGGATTAACAATCGTTTCGAATTTAACGCCGTCGGCTGTTACTGCCAGCAAAGCAGCGGATTTGATGGGATTGTGATTGGCATCATAAGTAATGGTGCCAGAAACGCCTTTGTAGGTAATCTTCTCCAGCGTTTCTTTCACTTTGGTGGTATCGGTAGTGCCGGCATCGTTAATTGCCTGCAGCAGAACATTGGTGGCATCGTAAGCCAGTGCAGCCAATGCATCCGGGACTTTGGGATTACCGCTCTCATCCTTGTACTTTTCGCCGTAGGCCTTCAAGAAGTTGACCACCTCAGGGCGTGGGTCATCCGGCGAGTAGTGATTGGTGAAGTAGCCGCCCGCAGCCGAAGTTACATCCAGATCGGGGGAGTCCCAGCCATCGCCGCCGATGAACGGCACATTAATACCTTTTTCTTTGGCTTGCTTGGTCACCAGGTTGACAATGTTATAGTAATCGGGCAGGTAGACCACATCCGGTTTGGCCTCAGCAATCTTGCCAAGGATAACCGAGAAATCGGTATCGGTAGAAGTGTAGGATTCCGTACCTACCACCGTGCCGCCCATTTCTTCAAAGTTCTTGGCAAATTCGGTGGCCAGACCCTTTACATAGTCATTAGCCTGATCCAGCATGACGAAGGCAGTTTTGGCACCAAGTTGCTCGATGGCAAATTTTGCCCCAACATAGCCCTGGAATGGATCAATGAAGCAGGCGCGGAAAATATAGGGTTTAACATTCCCGTTAGCATCCACGGTGACCTGTTCATTCGTTGAGGTCGGGCTGATTTGGATGACACCCTTGGCATTGGCAATTTCCGAAACCGGAATGGATGCCTTGGAGCAAACTTCGCCAACAATGAACTTCACCCCATCCTGATCAATGACCTTATTGGCAGCATTGACCGCCGGATCCGGTGTGCATTGGCTGTCCTCCACAATGGGGACAATCTTCATACCCAATACACCACCCTTGGCGTTCCATTCATCAATTGCCATCAAGGCTCCATCACGGGTGGACACACCGAAGGTGGGTACCGGACCGGAAAGCGGTGCCAGAATCGCCACCTTCAATTCCTGTTGCTGGCCGCCGGTGCTGCCGCCCTGGGCGCAGGCCGAAAGCACAAGTGCAGCGACAATCAATAAACTGAAAAATTTTATGAAACGCATATTCTCCTCCATACATTTGGCAAATGAACAACACGATATTTTGTTTTTGGTCCCCCGCCGCGCTTTCCAAAGCAAACGAAACTTCACAATACTTTACTTATTATATAGAACAATACCACCTCCTTCCCTAAAGGCAACCTCTTATTGCATATAGAAATTAAAAAACAAGAGGGAATTGAATGAAAACCTGCAATTTCGTTTTTACTTGAAATTGCATAGTGCATATAATAGAGAAACATGCTCAAATTGTCAAGTGTAAAACCCCCTTAAATTTTTTGGCGTTATTGCTTGACAATTGCTTTTACAAATTGTAATATTGACCTGTAAAGCCTTCCCCGTCCTGTTCAAATTTAATAACGGAGTAAACAATCATGTTGCGGAAGAAGCTTGCCCAACCATCTGTCGTTATTTTCTTATTGATCATCCAATTTCTCCCCATCCTCCTTTTACCCCCCGATTCATATTCCCCCGCAACGCAGGAATGGTGGCTACCCCTCCTGTTATCCATCTTGGCTCTGATTGCTTCCATACAACTGGTCTTTCGCGGGGCTGTTCAACCCTGGCCGTGGTATTTGATCTCCTTTTCTCATGGCTTCAATATCATCAGCCGTTTAATGCTGCTAATGCCGCGTGCTTCTATTCTTGTGGATGGTGTGGTTAGATTGAACGTGTCCTACGTTTCGTTGACATTAATTAGCATCCTGCTCTCGGCACTGTTCTTGATCTACACCGACCTTCCGGAAGTTCGAATCAGTCTGATCAACCGGCGCGCCGCCTCTTCTGGTTAAAAAGGGGTGCCCCATGACGCTGTACACTTCGCATGGGGCACCTTAATTCAAGATCGGGATGACTTCACCCTACATCTTCCATCCCATCCGAACCAGCACTGATTAGTTCCAGAAATACATCCACAACGTGGGGGTCAAAGTGAGTTCCAGCGCATCGTTTTAACTCTGCCACCGCATCCCGGAAGGATAACGCCGGCCGGTAAACCCGGTCGGTAATCATCGCTCCAAAAGCATCTACCACGCTCAAGATCCGCGACCCCAACGGAATGGCATCGCCGCTCAAACCGTAGGGGTAACCTGAGCCATCATAGCGTTCGTGATGAGCCAGTACCAGCTTCGCAACCTCGTTCAAGCCATGGACCAATCTCAAGATTCTGGCTCCAATTTCCGGGTGCTGGCGCATGATTGCCCATTCCCGTTCAGTTAAGGGGCCGGGCTTGTGGAGTATCTGATCGGGAATTCCGATCTTTCCGATATCATGAAGTAATGCCGCCCGCCGGATATCTTGAACCTCCCGAAAGGTACAGCCCATTCGAATTGCAACCTGTTCGGCAATACGGGTAATTCTCCGGCAGTGAGAGCCGGTGGATAAATCTCGCGATTCGAGTGCTTTGGCCAGCGCCAACACAATTTCAACCGCCGATTCTTCTTCCGTGAGGGCCAAACCCTCCCTTTGAATGGCCTGAGCAGCCTGTTCTGAAAACATCCGCGCCAGCGGCAGTCGTTGATCAATCGAATGAAACCGGTCAAAAGAAAGAGCAAAAATGCCCACCGGTTCAGTTTCCAATCTCATCGGGAAGAGCACCAGATTTTCCGTTCCCTGCACTTTTAACAATCGTCTTTCTTCCAATCCAAGGAACGGATCCCGATATCCAATCAATATCGGGCCTTCGCTAAGCACCACACTTTGAAGAAAATGATTCAGCCGGGGATAATTGCGAAAGGCTCCATTGGAGCGACTTAGCGTGTTTTGAGAATGATAATAAGCCTGCCGGTGAAAATATCCATCTGCAGACAAAACCAAAATCTGACAGTGTTTGACATCCAGTAATTCCACTGCCTTCACCGCTATTTCATGTAACAAACTGGACGACCCCTCAATCTGCAACCACTGTGCAGCCAGGTCGCCGCCTTCTCCCCATTCTTCAACCACGAGGGGAGCTATGCGTTTTCCAAGGCGGCTGAATAAATCGCCGCCAAAATAAAGATTCCCTGTAATCATGGAGTCCATTCCTTGTAAGCGAAGACGCAAGCCTCAATGTGCTGGCAGGGAAACAGTTTCCGGAATCCCCTCAACCTGAATAAGATATAAACCATTAATCTCCACAAACAGCTGTTTGTATTGAGCGATTGGCAGTATAACCGGTTAATTGCGAGGCAAAGTCGGCCAGTGAAGTGGCACGAATAGCCACCAGGCGGGAACGATCTTCGTTACTGAGTTGAAAGGCCTCACCTCCAAAGCCTGCTGCCAGTGCCTTGGCAGGGTTGCTGAGCAGTAATTGACGGAACTGGGCACTGATCACAGCCGCGGTGAGAATGCGTCCATATTCTTCAGAGGCATCCCGATAATCACTTTTTCTTGTCTCAAAAAGAGAGGGTGTCATCGTTAATTCTCCTTTCTCGAATCTTGCCCGCCTCTTCCCCCCACCGACCAGAGCAACCAGAAAGCTCCAATTGCGATAAGTACATCTCCAGCGCTGAAAGCCACCCGATAGTACGGAGTGTAAGGGGTGCGAAAACGGTCAGCAAGAAATTCGAGTTTGGTTTGGTCAATCGGAAGCACAATATCTTTTCCCGTTCCCAATCGTTCGCCTACCTGCCAGCCCGTGAGTGCCGGATCACCGCGTAACCACTGCACCGTTTCGGGGCTGATGGGCATGAAGCCGCCGTTCAGGCTGATTACCAGCAGGTTGAGAACCAATCCGCCTGCCAGCAGCAGGAAACCGGGAATTTTCCGATTGAACCATGCAAATATCAACAAAATGAATTGTGAAAGTACCAGACTTACGCTTGCCGCTTCATCCGAATACAAAGTGCGTGTCGGTGGGAAACCAAATGCCAGCCATTGGATGAAGAGAGCTACCAATACCAGCCACCCATATCGAAATTCGAAAGGATGGTAAGGGCGATGTGAGATTTTTGCTCGAATCAGACCGGCTGTCAGCCCTGCGATGATTGCAACAAGGAGTATCATTCAAGCAAAAACCCGTCGTTCGATTACCAGCCCGGGAAGGTGATGATGCTGTTGATGATACCGGGGCCGGCCTCCGGTGCTCCCGAGCCCAAAACGAACAACGCAACCGTCAGCACGAACAAAATGACGCGGGAATTGATCTTTTTCATTTCAGCCTTTCCTCTTTGCCTGTCTCAAGCCATTTTTTATTGGGTTTTGCTACCTGGGGATTACCGTGCGACTGTTTACCAGCCCGGGAAGGTGATGATGCTATTGATGATACCGGGGCCGGCTTCCGGTGCTCCCGAGCCCAAAACGAACAACGCAACTGTCAGCACGAACAAAATGACGCGGGAATTGATCTTTTTCATTTCAGCCTCTCCTCTTTTGGTTTGGATATACTTCAGTTTAATCAGGGGTAGGCTTCCAAAGAGGCTGCCGTAAACCGGTTTTGAGGCGTTTTTCAGCGAATTTTATGTTAACGTTTTGTTAAGAATCAGTTAACAGGGATTCAATTTTCCGATTTTGTTTTGCGGCGATTGCGAGTTAAAAGATCATATAAGGCAATGGTTTGCGGATTGGGTTCGCCACCCATTTCTTTTTCCAACAAGTTTGCCAGCATTTTATAATGTTTTTCAACCATATTCATATTTCCCATGCTGGCGTAACACCGCAATATAATTTGGTGAATATTTTCATTCGTTGGATCATATTGTAAATATTTATTTGCAAATGTAATTGCTTCTACCGGTTGTGAAGTCTCTAAATACAATTCGATTAATCGCTTCAAAACCGCCAGATATTTTTGGTGCAAACGCTCTCGTTCCTGTAAAGCCCATTCATCATTGATCTCCGGCAAAAATTCCCCTTTATATAATTCAACTGCATTACGATAATGTTTTATCTGCTGGTCAGGCTTTCGGGATAATCCCGCCAGCTGAATTTCGTGGTTGAAAGTTTCAAAATCCGCCTCATAATCCATACCACGATTGAAATAATAAATATCATCTTCAAAAATAATCACATCCTTACCGGCTGCATGGCGGAGGCGATAAATGGTATTTTTAAATCTCAGCTTCAATTCCGGCGGACTGATATCCGGCCAGAAGATCAAACCGATTTGTTCCTTTGTTAACCCCTCCGGATGTAACATCAAGAGCAACATCAAATCACGGGCCGCCTGGGAACGCCATTCCATCCCGGTAATGATATGATCGCCAAGCGCAACTTGAATTCTCCCAAAAGTCAGGATGATTAATTCTGGAGGTGAAACAGGCACCACCTGAGATCGCTGTCTTAGTTGCTTTCGCACATTGGGTAATTGTTTTTCGTGCTGCTGAATCACTTTCAGGAATGGAACAATCATCAGCCGCACATCTTCTGAATTTCCACCTTCGTTATGAAATGTCTCTTGCAGGAGCCTGCCGCTGCTTCCAACAAGGTTGTGAAACTTTTTATCCTGAACTACAGGCAACAGTTCTTCCAGTAGATTTTTTAGTTTATTTTGATTTTTAACCCGCCCATAAACCACCAGTAACAACAAACGGCAGCGAATGGCTTCTACATGATGCCTTTCCAGCGAGAAATATTTTTCTGCTTCCTCAAGGTTTTTTACGGCAATCTCTAAATTCCCTTTAATGATTGCAATCTTGCCCGACAACCACCTGCATAAATTTTCTTCATAGAGTGAACCGGCATCTGCTGCCATTTGCCATGCCTGAGAAAGAGTTGCCTCTGCCTCTGCAATTTGATTCTGCGAGACCTGCAATTCGCTTATGGCAAAAGTCAGATAAAACCGAAGAAATTGATCCTGAATTTGCTCAATGATCTGATTGGCTTTGCGGTAGGCTTGCTCGGCTTCCACAATCGCACCCACATCCTTGAACAAATCCCCAAGACTGGTCAACGCGTAGGCTTTTAGCCGGTTATCCCCTCCTAATGTAGCGTATGAAATCGCTTTTTCCAGCTCTTCCAGAGCCGTTTCATAATAACCAGCCAGTGCATGAAGAACCCCCAGATTATTCAACAGATTGGCCTGCCAGATCACATTGCCGCTGTTTTGATAAAACAATAAAGCGTCTTTATAAATCTTTTCTGCGCTTTCCAAATCGCCAAGATAGCGGTAAGCCATCGCAATCCCCATGGCAACTTTGGTCGCAGATTCTTCATCCCCAATCTCAAAGAAAATTTCACGAGCCCGGTTTAACCAATGCAATGAATCCCTGATTTTACCCAAATAGTTCAGTACTATCCCTTTGGCGTGCAAGCCGGTGGCAAAGATTTGCTTTTCAGCGGGAAAGTGCTCCAGAATCTGCAAAGCCTTCTCTGCGTCCTCCAAAGCGCGGGTATGATCGCCGAAAATTCGAAAAGCACCCGATCGCCGAATCAAGGTGTGGGCGTAGAGAATGGTATCTTTTTCCGAGCACAACCCTAAGGAGAGATTGAATGATTCGATTCCCTCCTTAACCTCTCCCAACATTACGCGCACAACCCCCTGAATGGACAATAAAAAAGGTGAACGTTCAATAAAAAATGAAGGTAAATCTTCCAGCCAGGATTGCAGCGTCAAAATTCTGCCTTTTGAAACCAGAACTCCACCCGCTTTTTCGATTAACCGCGCTTTGGCTTCCTTATTCCCCACCCGCTCATAAATCTGGTAGGCACGCTCCCACTCCTCCACTTCCTGATAATATTCGGCCAGTCTTTCCTGAATACGACGAGCTTCATCGGGAAATTCATTATTCAAACGGTTTTGAAGATAATCCCGAAACAGGTGGTGATAGCGAAGCCAGATTCGCTCCTCCTCGATAATCGGCAAAACAAAGAGATTGTTGCGTTGAACCTCATGGATGAGATAATTCCAATCCTCATCAAGATTCAATCCCTTTCCCAACACCGAGGCGCAAATTTCGGCATCGAATTCTTCAAACAATGAAGTGCGGTACAAAAATCTTTTTAAGTATTCGCTTTGCTGATCAACCACCTGCTGGGCAAGATAATCATAAAGACTGACCCCCGCCACCTTTTTAGCCCGAAAGCGGGTCGTCAATTGACCGTTTTCAATCTGGGTGGAAAGAATTAAACCCGTAATCCATCCCTCGGTCAGGCGGGAAAGTTCTTCTAATTGTTGGTCTGTCAGGGAAATTCCGAAATTCTGCAGATATAAATTCCGAATTTCTTCCGGTTGAAAAGCCAGTTCCTCGAAACCAATACCGCCAACCATTGAGCGAGCCACCAGCAAGGGCATATCGGCAAGGGGTAACAATCGCCGTGATGAAATAATGACATGGCAGTTCTCATCTGCAAGCAGGAGAAAGCGATTGATGAAATAATTGATTTCCTGAACCTTCTCAACCAGATGATAATCATCAATTACCAGTACAAAATGCTGGTCAATTGTTTCATAGATATCATTGACGATCAAAGAAACCAGCGCGTCAAGATTCAACCGTTCCTGCGGCATACCATTCAAAGCCGGTATGCTGGTTTTTCCAAAATCCGGAAAGGTGGTCTGAATTGCTGCAATTACACCGGCAATAAAGCGTTGGGGTTCAGAATCCATCGTATCCAGAGACAACCAGCAAACCGGCATGGCGGTGCTATGGGCAAAATCCACCAGCAGGGAAGTCTTGCCATACCCTGCCGGTGCGGCAACAATGATTAAACGGTTTTCGATTAACTCATCTAAATAAGAAAGAAGCCGTTGGCGGCTAAGAATATCCGGCCGGCGGCGCGGGAGGATTACTTTTGTGCGGACAACCGGAATTAAAATTTCCGCCATAGCGCTTTCCAGAAATAAAACAAAAAAACCTTACTTCTCAATGATCGAAGCAATTGATTTCTTTCGATCTTGATTTTTCAAGCAGGATGAGTGCATAAACTTTTTTAACTTTTTCTGATACCGGAATTGATATTATCATATCAAAAAAACACTTGAAATAACACAGACATTTGTCATAACCTTTAATTTTATATCGCATTGGTATTCTTTAGCAAAACAATTTCAACCCCCTCCCCGCCACTTAAGTTTATAATTTTCCATATCATTCTCAAAGGATGGCTTAAATGGAATACAAATTTCTTGGAAAAACCGGTGTCAAAGTGTCAACGCTTTGCTTCGGTACCATGTCTTTCGGTGGTGATGCCGACCCCTCCACCTCTGCACAGCTTTACAAAATCTGCAGAGATGCCGGCATCAATTTTTTCGATTGCGCAAATGTTTACGCGGGCGGAAAATCAGAGGAGGTTTTAGGAGAACTGATCTCTGGCCATCGTGAAGAAGTCATCATCACCAGCAAGGTATATTTCCCCACGGGTGAGGATGTCAATGCGCGCGGTGCCTCGCGGCGGCACATTATGCGCTCGGTTGAGGCATCGCTCAAACGCCTTAAAACCGATTGGATCGATATTTACTTCATTCACCACTTCGATGATTTCACCGATCTGGAACAAACTCTGCGCGCACTGGATGACCTCGTCCAGCAAGGCAAGATTTTATATCCAGCCGCCAGCAACTTTGCCGCATGGCAAATCATGAAAGGGTTGGGAATTTCACGCCAGCATGGCTGGGCAGCTTTCGAAGTCATCCAGCCAATGTATAACCTTGCCAAACGGCAGGCCGAAGTAGAAATTTTACCCATGGCTCAAGCCGAACAACTGGCTGTAATCCCTTACAGCCCATTGGGCGGCGGGCTATTGAGTGGCAAATACGGCGTCAGCAAAAAACCAGAAAAAGGGAGACTGGTGGAAAACAAGATGTATCAAACCCGGTATGGTGATCCTCTTGTTTATGAACTGGCCGAGAGGTTTACTCAATTTGCAAAAACACATGGTTTTGAACCTGCCCCTCTGGCTGTTGCGTGGGTTGCCAGTCATCCTGCTGTTACCGCCCCCATCATCGGCGCCCGCAATGCCGGGCAGTTACAGCAGATTCTCAAATGTTTAGAAATCAAAATGACCCCTGAGTTGCGGGCGGAAATTTCTGCCCTTTCACCTGAACCGCCGCCCGCCACTGACCGCAACGAAGAAAGAACACCTTACCAGTATGGGTCTCGTTAAAACCACTCCCCCTTGTCCTCGGGAGGATAAGGGGGAGGTTTTTCAACATTCCTAATCAATCGCTGAACATTTCAAGCACTGCTTGACTGCCCGTCAGATCAGTGCGAAAAACAAAAATTGTCCCGCCCGCTTCCAGCGTGATCTTGAATCCCGGTGTAATCACCGTGTTACAGGTGATGCCGGCCTGCTCCAAACCAAGGCAGCTATCCGGCCAGTCCACTTTTTCAATAGAAACCCAGCGGACAAATTCCGGACTGATATTCAATTGATTCGCCAGTTTCGATTGAGCCGCTTTGAGCGCAATCGGGATTATCCGTATCCGTTCACCGCTCTGGTCGCTGCGAAATTCATATTGAGCCCCGTTCAGAGAGATAATCCCCTGAAAGCCCTCAATCACCATCTGAGCGCATTGTTCATCTACCGAGGGAATACCCATACAAGAATCGGAATAACTTAATTGGGTAATTTGATTGAACTCAATCTGCTCACGCTCTACTTCTAAATTGCGGCTCAGCGAATCCAGAATTCCAACCGGTAATTCTACTTTCTCTGGTTCTGGTGTTTTTTGTTGTTCTGCTCGCCCATTACAAGCCGCCAGCAGCATTATTATGGGCAGGATCATGACGGTAAAAACTCGTTTCATGGACATTTTCTCCTCATTGAATGTGAGTTACGCTATGTCTTCCCCCAATTTTAGTCACTTTTTTCCAATTGCGCTTAAAATAAATTTTCAATTGAATGGTTGTTGAATATGGTTACAGTCAAGCACGTCCATGAAATCCGTCCGCGCCTGGATAATGAATTTAACCCCGGTACATTTGTTCCCCGCACTCCTGCCATAGCAGAAGCCTATCGCTGGGGAAAAGAACTGCACGCCGGCCAAATGCGGTTGAGCGGTGAACCATATTTCGAAACCCACTGCGCCTGGGTAGCAGCGTTTGTGGATAAACTGGTCGGAAAGGAAGCCTGGACCATTGCTGCCCTGCTGCACGATAGTGTCGAAGATCAGGGAGAAAGTCTGGAACGCATCAAAGCACACTTCCCCGGCCCATTGGGGGAAGAAATTGCCTTTATTGTGGATGGGGTTACCAAAATCAGCGCCCCTCGTGACGGGCGAACCCGTGAAATCGAAACGCTGCGCAAAATTGCTCAATACCGCGACCCGGGTGTTTTTCTGGTTAAACTGGCCGATAAGAGTCACAACTTACTCACCCTTCATCACATGCCCGCCCACAAACGCCAGCAAAAAGCGACCGAAGCAATTCGCGCTTACGGGAAACTGGCAGGCATCCTCAATTGTTATCGCTGGCGGCGCTGGATTGAAGACCTTGCCTTTCCCTATGCCGAACCGGAAACATACGCCTATGTCAAGAAAATGATCGATTCCGACCCGCGGCTTGACTTGAATTTCATTAATCCGATGATGGATCAATTGGGCGAAATCATGGGCAAATGCGGTCTGAGCGGGTCTATCGAAATCACCGTCAACGGCTACTGGCAGGCATGGCAAAAATTGCGCCGCATGGCACGTGCCCGCAAAACTTCTATGAATTCGTTTCGTGATGTCAACGACATCGTCAGCTTCCGCATGGTTGTGGATGGAGATGATGAAGCAGCCTGTTACCAGTTACTCCCGCAGGTGAATCGCTTTTTAGGTCCGTATCTTGATCAAAACCGATTCGATGATTACATCGCCTGCCCTCAAAACGGCTACCGGGCTTTGCAAATTACCGCCTGGCTTCCGGATTTAGGCGCAATAGAAGTTGCCATTGCCACTCAGGATATGGAAGGGGAAAATCACTGGGGTGTTGTTTACGCCATTCAGAAAGGGAAGGATATCAGCCAGTATCGCCCTGTGGAAATACTGACTCCAACCGGCGGTGCTCGCTTTTTACCTGAAGGATCAACCGTGCTGGATGCAGTGGCTTCCATTCAACAGGAATTCCTGCTCGATAAAATCAGTGCGGTCAAAGTCAATGGCGCGCTGGTGCGGCTTTCAGACCGCGTTCATTCAGGAGACATTGTCGAGGTAATCACCGATGGTACTCGCCAAATCCCCAGCGAAGAATGGCTGGCGTTTGCCAACAATTCCACCAGCCGATTACTGCGCTCGGTTCTGGTTACCGAGGCATTGAAGAAAAGCGCCGAGAAAGGCCGTCAGATGATCAAGCCCGTCCTGATTAATCAGGGCATTCTCGCGCTGGAAGATGTGCAGGCCCTTGACCCGGTGCGCTTCGATATTTTGCTGGAAAATTTAGCAGCCTCCAGTCTGGAAGATTTATACGCCTCGATCGGTTCGGGTGCAATCCGCGAACTGGATTTTGCCAACGCGTTGATCAACGCCGGTATTACCGGGCAAAACCTCAACTGGACAACCATAACCATTGTAGGGACAAAAAATGCCAACCGGCCGGGTGTCCTTGCCCGACTTGCTCATCTGGTTTTTCAAGCCGGCGGTAACATTTTGCGTTCTGTAAATAACACCCAGGCTGACGGTAGTTTTTATTTGCGTTTGGTGATTAAGAATTTGACACCCGATAAGCGCGAAGCCTTGCGTTTGGCTTTTCTTAATGCCGATATCGAAATTGCCTCTCTAGAAATTGCCTGAACTCATGAAAATTGCCATAATTTCCGATACTCACAATCATCACGCCAACTTAAAAAAGGCACTGGGACTGATCGAATCAGAAAATATCCAAACCATTATCCACTGCGGAGACGTAACCACAGCCGAAACAGCAGCTCTGCTGGACGGCTATCAGGTCATTCTTTCCTACGGCAATGGTGATTTTGCCAGCGGTGAAATACGAGAAACATTGGAGAAATTGAACCCGGCCTCCTTTGCCGGTTTGGTTTATCAGGGCGAGCTTGACTCCCTGCGGATCGCCGTCATCCATGGGCATCATTATTCCCAATTACAAAACTTGATTCACAGCCAGCAGTTTGATGTGATTTTCACCGGCCACACTCATCGCCATGGAGAAAGTCGACATGGAATTACCCGCATAATCAACCCCGGCGCAATCGGTGGTTTGCGAAAAGAAGAGCGTTCGTTTTGTATTTTAGATACCCTCACCCGTGAAGGGCGATTTGTCTTCCTGGATTAACCCCGATCAACGTATTTTCGGCTATAATCTGCATCAATGACACCAAAATTCACTCCCCTCGTCATCGCTATTGCCGGCGGCTCTGGTTCGGGGAAAACAACAGTCGCCACCGAAATACTGAAACGTGTTGGCTCTCATCGCATTGCTTATCTTCCGCATGATGCCTACTATCGTGACCTGAAAGACCTACCCCCCGCCCAGCGCGAACTGGTCAATTTCGACCATCCCAATTCTCTGGAAACCACTTTGATGATCGAACACATCCGTAAATTGAAGAATTGGGAGGCGATTGACCTGCCCGTTTACGACTTTACCACCCATACCCGCACAAACCGCACCATCCGGGTCGAGCCGCAACGCGTCATTCTGGTTGAGGGTATTCTCATCTTTGCCGAGCCAGCCTTGCGAGAATTGTTCGATGTAAAAATCTTCGTGGATACCGATCCCGACCTGCGTTTTATCCGCCGCCTCGAACGCGATATTCGCGAACGGGGGCGCACAACCGAATCGGTCATCCGTCAGTACCTCAACACCGTTCGCCCAATGCACATGGATTTTGTCGAACCCTCCAAACGGTATGCCGATGTGATCATTCCCGAAGGCGGATTCAACACGGTTGCCCTGGAAATGGTGATTTCCCGCATCGAAACATTGCTGGAGAAAAAAGTACATCACTCCAATGAGTAAAGAAGCCCGCCTGAAACTTGCTCGCATCCTCGCTTTGGCCTTCGTGGTGGGTTTGACCATCCTCCTCTACATCAATAGAGAAAGAGTGCGGGAACTGGAAGCACTGGGTTATCCCGGTATCTTTCTCGTTTCTTTGCTGGCCAATGCAACCTTAATCCTCCCCCTGCCAGGGGTTTTATTTACTTCTGCCATGGGAGCGGTTTTCAACCCATTCTGGGTGGCGGTAGCCGCCGGCAGCGGAGCCGCTTTGGGTGAAATTTCCGGCTATCTGGCCGGCTTTAGCGGACAGGGTATCGTCGAACGCACCGAATGGCATGAGAAACTCGAACGGTGGATGCGAAAATTCGGCCCGGTCACCATCCTTGTGCTTTCTTTCGTTCCCAATCCCATTTTCGATATTGCCGGTATCACCGCCGGTATTCTCAAAATGCCCCTCTGGCAATTTCTTTTATTTTCGTGGATTGGGAAAGTGTTAAAAATGCTGGTTTTTTCGTACGGCGGTTCTTACATTCTCAACCTCGTCCCTTTTTGATCGTTTTTCATCTCAGGAGGCAGCATGTCCACAATTGCACTCGTTGATCAGTATCTGGATGAACATCTCAACGACAGTATTTCCGAATTGATTCGCCTTTGTGAACAACCCAGCGTTTCAGCCCAAAACTGGGGTATTGAGGAAACCGCCCGCATTGTGGAAAAAATGCTGAAAAAGCGCGGCTTTGAAACCAGCATCATTCCAACCGCTGGTGCTCCGGTTGTCACCGCTTTTCGCGCTGGAAAATCGCCGCGCACATTGCTGTTTTACAATCACTATGATGTGCAGCCCCCTGAACCACTGGAGTTGTGGGACTCACCGCCTTTTCAACCCGCATTGCGTGATGGCAAATTATTTGCCCGCGGTGTCAGCGATGATAAAGGGCATTTGCTCAGCCGCCTTTTTGCCATTGATGCGATTTTGAATCAATATGGTGAACTCCCCTGCAACGTCCGCTTTATTATCGAGGGCGAAGAAGAAATTGGCAGCCCCAATCTCAGACCGTTTATGGAAGAACACGCCCACGCCTTAAAATCCGATGCCTGCGTGTGGGAGTTTGGCGGGGTTGATCACCGTGACGTTCCCATGCAATATCTGGGATTGCGTGGCTTATGTTATGTCGAATTAAGCGTCCAAACTGCCAGTCAGGATGTGCATTCCGGACTGGGGGGTTCGATTTTTCCCAATGCAGCCTGGCGTTTGGTTTGGGCATTGAACACCCTGAAAACACCAGATGAAACCATCCGCCTGCCGGGATTTTATGACAAAGTACGCACCCCTTCCGAGAGGGACAGGCATTTATATGAAATGCTGCCAGAAACTGCCGAAGAATACCGTAACCGCTATGGGATCAAGTCTTTCCTGAAAGGCTTGGAAGGTGGGGTGGAATTGAGAATTGCAGAAAGCATGTTGCCCACCTGTACCATTTGCGGACTGACTTCGGGTTATCAAGGGCCGGGTTCAAAGACGGTACTGCCCGCCCGTGCCAGCGCAAAGGTGGATTTTCGCCTGGTACCCGACCAAACCCCTCAGGATGTGTTGCAGCAATTACGTCAGCACCTTGACCGTGAAGGTTTTACCGATGTGCAAATCACCTACCTGGGAGGTGAGGCCCCGGCGCGTACCGATCCGGATCATCCTTTTGTAAAACTGGTGGTCGAATCGGCTGCCGAAGTGTATGATCATCCGATGCAAATTGTCCCCATGAGCGGAGGTTCCGGACCCAACCATTTGTTTATCGAAACATTGAATGTTCCCATTGTCACAGCGGGAATCGGGCACCCCGGTTCACAGGCTCATGCCCCGAACGAAAATATCCGGCTGGATTTATACCTGAAAGGGGCAAAACACATTGCCCGCATTCTCCTCCGCTTTGGGGAAGAAGAAAATTGAACGAAACAATTTATTGGGTAATCACTTGCAATGATTCGCCGGCTCGCACGTTGAGCTGTTTTTGAGCATTGCCATTCACCACACAAATGCAAAGGTAGCCGGAACTGTCAATCATACTGATCAGGCTG
The DNA here is from genome assembly GCA_040754815.1 of Chloroflexota bacterium. GTDB lineage: Bacteria > Chloroflexota > Anaerolineae > Anaerolineales > Anaerolineaceae > Bellilinea. The sequence continues at coordinate 80,278 of JBFMBX010000008.1, read as the reverse complement.
CCAGCCGGCGCCTCCCCAAAAGTGCGGGTGAATCGTTCAACGGTTACGCCACCTATTAAAACACGGTCAACTTTTTGACCGGCCAGATGTTCGCGTGAAATGTTACTGATCAGATTGCCAAACACATCGGCCATCAGGATTTGACCGCGCCATCCTTCCGGTGTTTTTTCCGGCTTTGGAATGGCTACGCGCAAAATATCACTCTCTAACCGGCTGCCCAACTCATCCAGCGGCACACCCCGGATGAGATGCGCCGCACACGGCGCAAATATATCCCGGCCGTGAAATGATTGACTCACCTCCGGCAGCCAGAAGCGGGGTTCGTTCAATTCCACCACATGCATGGGTTCGCCCGTTTTTTCTGCCTGCACCAAAGGAATTGTGAATAATCCGTTATCCGGCCCAACAAAATAATACTTTCCGATGCGCGCTGCTATCGCCCGGCGCTGCGTGCCAACCCCCGGATCCACAACCGCAAGATGCACGCTCCCCTCTGGAAAATAGCGGTAAGCCTGCCCAAGGATCAACGCGCCGTGCAGAATATTTTGAGGTTCAACCCAGTGAGTCAGGTCGGCGATTTGAACAGAAGGGGCGATCCCCCAGATCACCCCTTTCATAACACCAACAAAGGCATCCCGGTCACCAAAATCCGTCAACAGGGAAATGACCGCCAAAACAAACCTCTCTTCCGATTATCTACTTGCGGTTATTTACTTTTTTGGATGTTTTGCCGCCGTTTGACTTGATGCCCAACTGTTCCCACATTCTTTCAATTCGCCGCTGAAGATACGGTGAAAAATAACCGTAATATCTCTCCTGCAATTCGGGAATCATCCAATCCCGTCCGGTGATCGTTTTACGACAATTTGGCGCGCCGCAATGGCATTCAAATTCATCGTAATCCGATGAGTCGCTCATGGCATAATCGAAACAGGCTTCTTCCCCGACTTCAATATCCCGCATGGCCACCAGAGAAATGGGCGAATCCAGACCGCAATTGGGATTGCAGGAATGATTGAAATAATCTGCCGGTTCACCATGCGTGACGGGAATCATGTAAAGTTCTTCGTGAATCTGGATACCATGAGTCTGACGGTCAACCGGTAAAAATTGCAACTGCTCGGCGGTGACAACCTGCCCGCCCCACATTGCCAGCAGCTCACCGGCACTGATCGGTTCAATGGCAAATAATCCAAATCCCCCTTTTTCGGGACACGGTCGCAGCTCCAGTTTTGGAGAGCAATAGGAAAATGTTTGAATCTCCATTTTTCTCCTTTGAAGAAAAATAAATTGATTAACCTCGCCGGAGACGCCCGGTCTTTGGTTAAATTGCCATGGTTATTCACCATGAGCCTGTCCTGAGTAAACCGAACGGTTTACTCACAAAAAAATACGCCATAACGACCGCCTTACCGCAAACAGGTTGATCTTACAATTTGCGGCGCAATGTCGAGGCAAAAAAATTGGCTCCGTAGTTCCGCCTGCCGGAGAAAACGGCGCCAAAAACAACCCTCCCTCATGATTTGAGGTCGGATTTATTCGTTACAGCATTTTTAAGGTGCGTAACGGACAGACGCATGCCTTGCCAGGGCAACTTTCGGGTCAGTGCAAACTTTTTGCTTGCCTGTAACCGGGCAAATGGATTGGCATTATTATAATCACATTTTGTCTGAATGGAAGATTTTTATCCCTCTCAATTTTTTTGGAGTGGTCATCCTTATGGACCCTCCGGTTTGTGCCGACGGCGAAGTTCATTTTCAATTTCGCCTAATTTCACTCCTTTTACGGAAAGCAAAACCAGTAAATGGTAAAACAAATCACCTGCTTCTTCAATAAGCCGCTGGCGACCCTGTGCTTTGGCTGCCAGAATCAATTCAACAGCTTCTTCCCCTACCTTTTTCAAGATCTCATCCTCACCGCTGGCAAACAATTGATTTGTGTATGAACCCGCCCGGGGATTCTGCTTGCGGTCTTCAATGACATTTACTAATTCATCCAGAAACATAGTTTTTAATCGCCTCTTTCCAGTGAAGTGTGAAAGCAGGTAACCATGCCGGTGTGACAGACCGGTCCCCGCCGTAACACATGTACCAAAAGCGCATCTCGGTCACAATCCGCAAACATCTCGATAACCTGCAGGAAATGGCCGGAAGTTTCGCCTTTTTTCCATAATTGTTGCCGGCTTCGCGACCAGAAATGCACCCATCCAGTGCTTTGCGTCAGGCGGATTGATTCTTCATTCATCCAGCCCAGCATCAACACCTGCCCGCTGAAAACATCTTGAATAATGGCGGGGATCAAACCCTTTTGGTCAAACTTCAAGTCGGTATTCTCGTTCATATCGAAATTTCCTGATCTACCGGTCGTATAGGGATTTTCTTTTCAGATAGGAATTGTTTTAGATCGGGAATGCGAAGGATGCCGTCATGAAACAGTGTCGCAGCCAGAGCCGCATCTGCTCCGCCTCTTAAGAACACATCAGCAAAATGCTCCGCACTTCCTGCACCGCCAGAGGCAATCACCGGCACAGGCAAATTGGCAGAAAAAAGCCGGGTAAGTTCCAGATCATAACCATTTCGGGTACCATCCCGGTCCATACTGGTCAGTAAAATTTCGCCAGCCCCTAACTCAACCGCCCGTTTTGCCCAGTCCAGTGCCTCCAATCCGGTAGGTGTTCTGCCCCCATCCACCACCACTTCCCACCAATGCGTGCCGCTATCGGTGTCAACCCTTCTTGCATCCACTGCCAGCACAATGCACTGACTACCGAAGCGCTCAGCACCTTTGCGCAAGAGTTGAGGATTTCGCACCGCCGCCGAATTTATGCTGATCTTATCGGCACCAGCCAGAAGCAATCGGCGCATATCCTCCACCTGACGCACACCACCGCCCACCGTTAGCGGCATTCGAACTTGCTCCGCCACACGCGAGACCAGATCAATAACGGTTTCCCGCCCTGACGGTGTAGCCTCAATATCCAGAAACACCAGTTCATCCGCTCCCATTGCATCATACAGCGCTGCTTGTTGAAGCGGGTCGCCGGCATCTCGCAGGCCAATGAAGTTAATTCCTTTAACCACTCGCCCACCTCTGATATCCAGACAGGGAATGATCCGCCTAGCCAGCATTGCTGACCTCCTTTATCAACTCGGGCAGATTCAATTCGCCGGTATATAACGCCCTGCCAATGATCACTCCCGCAAAACCGGCTTGCTTTGCCATTCGTATGTCGTTCAGGTTGCCCACTCCTCCCGCCAGCACAGGATGTAAGCGATCATCATCGGGCAGCAACTTGATCAGGTCGAGGTTTGCTCCGCCTAACCTGCCATCGCGTTCTACGTCCGTTAAAATTACCCATCTCAGACCTGTCTCTGTAAGATGAGCGATCCACACATCAGGGGATATTTCGATACTTTTTTGCCAGCCGTGGGTTTGAATTTTACCGTGGCGCAAATCCATGCTGACTGCTATCCGTTCATCACCCCAGCGTAATAACGCCGCAGCCACCAGTTCAGGCGCTTGAAAAGCCAGTGTTCCCAGTATTACCCGCTTCACCCCCATTGCCAGTAAGCGATCTATCGTTCTTTCAGAACGAATGCCGCCACCAACCTGAATCTGTCCTCCAAACTCAAACGCAATTTCCAAAATTTTAAGGATGGCGGTTTCATTCTTTCTGGCGGTGGATTCATCACCAAAAGCGCCATCCAAATTGATGAGATGCAGCCATCGCGCTCCGGCACTCAAAAACCGGTAGGCCACTTCAACCGGGTCGGGGCTGAAAAGAGTCTCTCGCGCCGGGTCACCTTCTTCTAATCGAACGACGTTGCCACCTCGTAAATCAATCGCCGGGAAAATTGTGAAACTGTCCATCTCAATCCCTTATCATTTACAACTGCAAAAAATTCCATAACAGCCGTTCACCAATCCGCTGGCTCTTTTCGGGATGAAACTGAACACCAAACACCACGCCATCCCCAAAGATGCTGCAAAAATTCACTGAATAATCTGTAACGCCCAAGACGATGGAACTCTGCTCCGGCTGACAGAAGTAACTATGGTTGAAATACACATAAAAACCGGAAGACAGCCCTCGCGTCAGAGGCGAATCCTTTTCGAGCCACACCTGATTCCAGCCCGTGTGAGGAACTTTGTAAGACTCAACTTTCGGAAATTTCCGCACCCGCCCGGTAATCACACCAAGTCCTGCAAACTGCCCCATCTCCTCGCTCATTTCCAGCAGCGCCTGCATCCCAACACAAATCCCTAACAGCGGGCGGCGGCTGGTGATGTACTCCTGCAATGCTTCCTGCAAGCCCTTAGCAGTAAGTCCTCGCATAAATTCCGAAAATGCTCCCACACCGGGCAATACCAGCCTCCCGGCTCTACTGATCTCATCTGCATTGCCGGTTACCTTCACCGTTGCGCCAATTTTGGTCAGGGCAGCAACAACCGAGCGCAGGTTACCCGTACCGGCGTCCACTACCACAACTTTATCAGACATTCAGCGCTCCTTTCGTGGAGGGAACAATATTCATACGCCGGGGTTCAAGCCGGCTTGCGGCGCACAAACTTCTGCCCAGTGCCTTGAATACCGCTTCCATTTGGTGGTGACCATCTTTGCCATAAAAAACCTTGATATGCAGGTTGCAACGAGCCCGCAGGGCAAAGGACTCAAGGAAATGCTCCCATAGACTGGTGGGAATACCTCCAACCTGTTCCATTACCCAACGGCAGCGAATGACCGTATAGGGCCGCCCCGATAGATCCACCACCACCCGCGCCAGACTGTCATCCATTGGCGCATATTGTGCCGCGCTGCGCACCAGACCTTTTCGTTCTCCCAATGCCCGGTCGAACGATTCACCCAGCAGCAGGCCACAATCTTCAATAATATGGTGAAAATCCACCCCTAAATCCCCCTCTGCCCTCAATTTCAAGTCAAACAAACCGTGAAAAGCCAGTTGCTCCAGCATGTGATCGAAAAAGCCAATGCCGGTTTGAATCTCATACCGGCCATTGCCATCCAGATTCAGATTTACATCTATAGAAGTTTCACCCGTTTTTCTACTGAGTGAACTCTCTCGATTAACCGGTTGGGTTTGTTGATTCATTGTTCATACTCCTGTAATTCCTGCAAGATGTTCAATAAAACCTCATGGTGTCGGGGAAGCCCCACACTGATGCGAATGTAATTCTGGAGAAGGGGTGTGTCAAAGAAGCGGACGAAAATACCTTTCTTGATCAGGATTTCCTTAACCATCTTCGCCGGGCGATCCAACACTTTGCACAGGATAAAATTTGCCTGCGAAGGATATGGTTGTAACCATTTCACCTTTTGGAGATTCTCAAACAACTGCTCTCGTTCAGCACGGATCTGGTTGACCCTTTCCATCAAGCAGGTTATATCCTTCAATGAAGCCAACGCAGCGGCACTGGCAGCAACATTGACATTGTAGGGCTGCTTCACCTTCCACAGTATCGGTAAAATCCATGCCGGAAACACGCCATAACCAACCCGTAAGCCGGCCAGCCCCGCCCATTTGCTGAAGGTACGCAGGACGATCACATTATCTCGTTTCAAGGGTTGCTGGATTTGGGTAAACCCTTTTCCCAACCGCTCATCGCTGAACTCGATATAGGCTTCATCAAGCACAACCAGCGTATCCCAGGAATAAATTTGTTTCAATTCTCGAAGGCTTAACATACTCCCATCGGGATTATTCGGTACCGCCAGAAACACAATCCGTGGTTTTTGTTCGTAAACCACCCGCTCCATCTCGTCAAGGTCGAGGGTGAAATCCCTCCGCCGCGGTACTTCAATCACCTGCCCTCCGTTGATGCGGGTGTCAAAGGCATACATCCCAAAAGTCGGGGGCGCGATCAACACACAATCTCCCGGTTGTATGATTACCCGCAAAATCAGGTCTATCAATTCATCGGCGCCTGCTCCGGCAAGAATATGCTCCATCGGAATATCAAGAAATGAAGATAAAGCCTCTCTCAAGCCACGGCTTTCCGGATCGGGGTAAATATTCCCCCAGCGTAAATCTGCAAGAGCTTTGGCGGCCAAAGGGGAAAGGCCAAAGGGGTTTTCATTGGCATCTAATTTGATAATTTCTGCCGGTGGTTTACCTATTCTCGAAGCAATTACTTCAAACGGTTCAATTGGTACATAAGATGGAATTTTCTCGAAAGACTGCTTGGCTTGAATTTTTATATCATTCAACATTGGGGCACCTCATTAATTCAGGCAATTAGATCGGACAACCGCGGGGGCGTTTCAGACTTCAAGACTTGAGTCATTTTCAAACAGCGCGGTGGCTCTTCATCGAAGATGTAAGTCACCGGTACTACCACAACCCCGCTTCCACCAACAGCACGCAATTCATTCACTGCGCGGTAGATTTCCTGTTTTTCAACCACCACATGCACGGCATACCAGTCACCATTCCCCTCAGAAGTAAAAACGGGTGAAATTGTCGGCCCCTGTAATCCATGTAAAGCACTGTGATTGAAAATCCGAACCGCCACTGCCTGAGCTGAAGGGCCGCGCATATTTGCAAAAACCGAAAAATTGGTACTGCCGCGCAAATGCGCTTCAATCAATTCAAGCAAATGGCGCGCCAGGTTTTGAGCCTGCTCGTTCTGTTTCAAACGATAAAAATTGGCAATTAATACCGCTTGCGAGCGTAAAATTTGCCCTCCTTCAAGCACCTTCAATCGGTTATCACGCAAGGTCTGGCCAGAAGCAACCAGATCGCTGATCATATCCGCGTAGCCGATTGCCGGTGCCGTTTCCAGTGTGCCTTCAGCCGAAATCAGCACATTTTGAACGGCATAACGGTCCAGAAATTGTCCGGTCAAACGAGGAAATCTGGTTGCAACCCGCATTGGTCGGCGCAATTGTTGCGCAAACTTCTGCAATTCCTCAACTCGATTGACCCCATCCCATGTTTCCGGAACTGCCAGACTTAAAATGCACGAGCCAAAACCAAGGGCTTCGTGCAAAATCATGATCGAACCCGGTTCTGGTGATTTTTCCAATACCAGGTCTAAACCGGTAATCCCAAAATCCACACTGCCGTCTGTCACGCTGGCAACGATATCCGCTGGTCTCTGGAAGATCACTTTTACGTCCGGCAAATCTGGCAAGAGTGCTTCATACTGTCGCGGATTTGGCTTATAAACCCTCAAACCACACGATTCCAAAAAACTCAACGACTCTTCGGCTAAACGCCCTTTAGAAGGTAAAGAAATTCTGAAATTCATACTGCACCTTACTGGCTAATAAATATAAAAAGCCCCCGCCGATTGGCGGGGGCTGGATAGATGTATCAAAATACCTGAACGAACCCACTCACCTGATCGGCCGGAGGAGGTCAAAGGAATGATGATGATGCAAATGAATGGCAGGGGTTCTTGCAGGTATCATGCTGTCATTCTACCGAACTTCAATAAGGATTGTCAAGTGTTTTTAAAAAATCAAATCCTCCAATGTTTATACAGCAGGAGAGATGCAACTTTATTCGAGTCTACTCGTTAATATAAAAAGATGTAAAAAAGGAGAAAAAGTGATGGATGATCGCCCCGGTTGCCTGTCTGGATTACTCAAATTGTTTTTGCTCGACCGTTTGTTTGGCTGGTTGCAATCCCGGTTTGGCTTTGGAAGCGGTAATTGTTTTGGATGTGGTTGCGGAACGCTTCTATTAATCGTGTTTGTTATCCTCGTCCTTTCGGTTATCACCGGTACTGATTGGTTTCAGTTTGGTTTTTAAAACCGAAAGTCTGTAAACTCTTTCGAGAACTCTAAATCAAATAGATTTGTTGTATTAGAATCAAAAGAGCCACCGAAGGGACTCGAACCCTTGACCAGACGTTTACGAAACGCCTGCTCTACCGTCTGAGCTACGGTGGCGTGGCTCAAATTATACCAGCACACCTCTTTATCGGGCAAGGAATTTTCAATGAACATTGCCATGATTTCATATCATACCTGTCCATTAGCTACCCTGGGGGGTAAAGACACCGGTGGCATGAATGTTTATGTTGCAGAACTTACCCGCTTTTTGGGCAAGGCGGGAGTGCACGTGGATGTTTTCACCCGTTCGCAAGATGAACATGTTCCGCATGTCTTGCACAATCTAGGGCATGGCAATCGGGTTGTTCACATACCCGCGGGGCCGGAAATTCCCCTGCCCAAAAAAGAACTGGCCAGTTATATACCCGAATTCGTGGAAGGAATTTTGAAATTCACGCAAAGCAAAGATTTGCACTACGATATCATTCACAGTCATTACTGGATGTCCGGCGTGGCTGCTGAGCAGCTGAAGGCGGTCTGGAAAATTCCCATTATTCATATGTACCATACCCTTGTCCTCATGAAAAACCGGATTGCCCGCTCGCCCGAAGAAACAGAGGGGGAGTACCGTCTTGCGGGAGAACGTCAAATATTACAAATTGCTGACCGGATTGTGGCTGCCACCCCCGCCGAGCAGTCCCAACTGGAATTCCTTTACCGTGCCGATTCCAAAAAACTAAGGGTCGTTCCGCCGGGTGTGGATTTAAGCCGCTTTTATCCCATTCCCCGCGATGAAGCCCGGGATGTCATTGGTGTGCCGCTCAAAAACCGCATGATTTTATTCGTGGGACGCATTGAACCGCTCAAAGGATTGGAAACGCTCATTCGGGCTTTTGCCTGGATTCAGCAATCCTCCGACATATCACGCTGCCAGCACACTCTGGTTATTGTGGGCGGCGACCCCGAAGAAACCGAATTAAGCGTTAACGCCGAAATGGCACGCTTGCAAACCCTGGTTAAAACTCTTGGCATCCGGGATCTCGTTATGTTTCTTGGAAAACGCGATCAGGACTCTTTACCCTATTACTATTCTGCGGCAGATGTGGTAGTCGTTCCCTCCCACTATGAGTCCTTTGGCATGGTCGCTCTGGAAGCGATGGCTTGCGGCACTCCCGTGGTCGCTTCACAGGTGGGAGGACTGGCATTTTTAGTAAAGGATGGAGTTACGGGATTTGTGGTGCCGGATGGAGAACCGGAAGTTCTTGGCAGCCGGCTCAAAGAGATTATCACAAATCCGGATTTGAGAGACCGCCTTGGCATGCAGGCACATCAGGCAGCGCGATCCTATTCGTGGGAAAAAATCACCGGCGAAATACAGTCCATTTATGCTGAGGTATTGAATTCTTCCCCGGCGGGTGAGCGGGCTGTTAAACCCCTTTTCTCCCCTCTCTAACCAAGAGGCATCTGAAAGAAAATGATCATCACCAATAGGGCGCAAAACCAAACCCCTACCGCAGCCCACAGATGATGAATGCGACTCTCGGCCTTGAAGAACATCCACATCAAGAAAAAGATGAGCGCAGAAAGGGCTATAAAGCCACTAAAGTAATAACTCCAGCGGAAAAACTCAAAATCAACCGCCAAAAAGGCGTGAACACTCAACCAGAATCTTAAAGTCCAGTTGATGAGGAACACCAGCACCAGAAACCTTAAGCCAACTGGAAAAACAGTTTTCCAAAGGGTCATAATCACCAGCGTGGCTAACAACAACATCACGGCTTGAACTTCCATCGAAACCGCCGCTTCTCCCAACCGCCCTGCGGTATTCACTGCAAACCAGAGCAACAATCCGGATACCACACCATACCATGCTCTGGTAATCTCGTTGAACCGCATTTGGATACATTTTCCGAGGGCAAAAACGCCACCTGCAAGAATCACGAGCGTATAAATCAGCAAACCGGGCAGACCAAAAACAATCTCAACTGGCAAAAACAGAAGGCTAAAGAGTAAGGTAAGCAGAATCATCACCAATGCCGGTAAAATGCCATCATAGAGTTTACTTTTCCAAACTGCCGGCCCAATCCAGGTTTGCTCAAACAACCCTTGAAGTCCGGTTTTCAGAACTCTGCCGAAAGCCGGTTGAGTTCTTGAAAAAGGATAAAGCATCTTTGTAGGGGAATTTGATGGTGAGTGCCGGAAGGTTGAGAAATCCGCTTGTTTGAAATTCGGCTGCTTTTGGGCAGATTGCAAACGTTTCATCATTTTCGTAATTCCATACTCAAAAACGATATCAGTGGTATAACCCCATAGCACATATTAAGCTTATTATTATATTAAGCGATTAAAGTCCGGCATACAATTGTTGAAACTTACAGTTAGTTTTCAGTTTGCTTGGACGAAAAAAAACAATTCTCCATCACCCGCCCATGAACATGGGGAGAATTTTGCTTAATTATTTATTTTTTATCATCAATTTTGGCGCTGAAAGGAATACCCTCTACACCGAGGGATTATCTAACCTCAAACCGTAACCCCGCACCGTCACCAGATAAGTATGGTTGGGATCCAGCACGGCAAGGCGGTCACGCAAACGACGCACCAATGCATCCAATGCCTGTTCAGAAACTCCCACCGCTTCTTCATCTCCCCAAACCGCTACCACCAGATCCTGACGCGATACCACCTTTCCCTCATTATCGTACAGGGCTTCCAGCAGCTTGAATTGAGGTACAGACAAGGGAGGCAAAATCTCTTGTTGATTTACCCACACGCGCCGCGATAACTTATCTACCACCAATCTCTTTGTGAAACGATCACCCACATCGATCACGGGAATTTCAAATTCGCTGCCAAGCGGGAGGGTCGAATCAGAACTGAGATAAACAAAATATTGAATCAATGCAATCTGGACAACATCTCCATCTTGCAACACCACCGGTTCTTCAACCCGCTTCCCATTCCGATAGGTGCCATTTTTGCTTGAAAGATCATGCAGAATCGTGCGATCAGGATGAACCTCAAAGCGGGCGTGATAGCGCGAAACCTGTCTGTCTGGGATGACAAGGTCGCAGTCTTTCTCGCGTCCAATGGTCATACCATCAAATATTTCCCACCGTTTGCCGTTTAGCGGTCCGCTCTGTGCAATCAAAATAGGTTGTTCTTCCGCTGGAAGATTCATGTCCTGCTCCAACCGCCGTATTGGTGATGATTGCCACACCCAGTAAGGTATAATATATCAAAGAATTGAAAAATTGTGTAATACTATCTATACAGGCATTTTGGTTATACGCCGAAATTAATACCCATAATGCCTCAATCATGATCACTAGAGATTAACCCGATGCCTCTGCCGTTGAAATCCGGAGAAGTTTTACGCGGCCGATATCAAATTGTCCGCATCATTGGTCAGGGTGGAATGGGAAGCATCTACCTTGCCAATGATTTACGTTTGGAGGGACGCCAGTGCGCCCTCAAGGAAGTGGAACATGACCGTTCCCTTCCTCCGGAACTTCTCCAGGAAGCGCGAGATCAATTCTTCCGCGAGGCTACAGTTTTAGCGCGATTAGATCATCCCAATCTGCCTAAAGTATCTGATTTCTTTTCAATTGGCCCTCGCGATTATCTGGTCATGGATTATATTCCGGGAAGGGATTTACGCACCCTTATGATGGAAGCGAGACAAGAAAACCGCTTTCTCTCCGAAGCAGAGGTGCTCAACTGGGCCGATCAACTGGCCAATGCTCTCTCTTACCTGCATAGCCAGAATCCACCCATCCTTCACCGTGATATCAAACCCTCCAACTTAAAACTTACTCCGAATGGTTTACTGAAACTGGTTGATTTCGGGCTGGTCAAAGTTCTTGCGCCCGGCGAAGTAACCATCACCGTCCTGCAGGGGCAAGGCACGGCTATCTACACCCCTTTGGAGCAGTACGGTGGTGATAGCGGCCATACGGATGTACGCAGTGATATTTACGCCTTTGGCGCCACGCTGTATCATCTGCTGACGAACGAACCGCCGGCTGATGCCCGCGAACGCTTCCTTGATCCTCAGCGTCTTATTCCTCCCCGTCAAATCAACCCCGATATTTCAATCCGTACCGAACGCTGCATACTTTGGGCCATGGGGCTGCATCCCGATGAAAGACCAGAATCGGTGGAAGTGTTTCGTAAAAGTCTTATTGGTGAGTACCCCAATTTTCCCAGATTAAACAGTACAGCTGCCTCGCCGTGGAGTTTTATTCAGGCGCCAGTGGAAAGAAATCTGATCGTCGTAACCGCCGTCTTATTGCTCCTCAGTCTGCTGGCCACCTTGATACGCTAATTTTTTCTCATGTATTTTTGATTCTTTTGCAGGCGAATTTGCCACACCCATCCAATACCCCACCCAACCAGCAGCCCAATCAGACTGCTGATCGTCACTCCCAATCTGCCGGTGTTTTCTAAGGGACTGAGCGGCACAAACCAGCCGCTGACCAGAAACAAGTACGCCAGCACTCCGCCGATGACAGACAACAATCCCCAGCGGAATCCCCAACGGAGGGAGATTCGCCGCTGACCGATGAATGCAATCCCTACCCCGCCGCCGCCCACAATCAATAACATGGTCAACCAATCAGCAAAGGTGTAATCTTTTTCGCTATTTATCACCTCTTCAACTGACTCGGTAGATTGAGGTGTCGGAGTGGTTGTTGGGGTAAGCGTCATTGTAGGCTGAAGGGTTGGAATATCGGTTGAAATAACTGCCTCACCGTTTTGGGCATTGATGGAAAGAATCTGGGAGGTCATTGCCGGTTCGCTGACTACACGTATTTCTACCATTGCAGGTGTGTTAATCCGATAGGTGGCTTTGGCAATGCCCCCTGCTGTTACCGTTTCAATTTGCTGGCTTGTTCCGTTTTCGCCCTGGCTAGTGATGATGAATTTGACGATAGTACCATCGGGTACAGGGTTTCCATTCTGGTCTAATATCACTCCCGTTCGAAACGGAATAACATCTCCCACCTTAAAAGCGGGTGGTTCGGTTGGCTGAGGGGTTATCGCTGTCTCGGTGGTTTCTGGTTCTATGGGGAGGTCCAGATAAAGCGGAATGACCTGAGCAGGATCTGGAGAAGTTGCGCGGATAATATCGTACCCTATGCCCGGAATAGAGACCGGAGATGCCCCCTCGGCACTTTGTTCGTGGAATAAAATTCGGGCTGCCGTATCTACAAACGCGGGCGCTTTACTATACAATCCATAATAGGCTGTTAATTTGGCAATATCTGTTGCATCGAGTAAATAGGGTGCGCCGAATGCAAAAACAATCACTTTTTTGTTCAAAATCAAGTCCGGGCGTTCACTCAACAGTCTCTTGAGAGCCTGCGCTTCTGGCCGGGAAAGGTTATCACCGGTCAAAGCAAAAACCACCCATTCGGCATCCGCAAGGTTTACACCCAGTGCGGTTAAACCTTCAGGGTTATTCAGAAAAGTATTCAGATCGAGAAAGGTGTAACTGAACAAGTAACCCTGAATAATTGAACCTCCGGCAGCAGGGCCATAAAGACGAATAATGGCATTTTTAAGGCTGTCTGGTGATAATATCCATTGATCCCCGCATGTGCTGCACTGTTTGGCGCTGACCACGTCCGTAAAAAATATGATTTGATCGCGGTTTTCAGGTGGTCTGGGGAGACGAATGTTCAATTCCGCCGCCGAAGGACTGAGCAAAGTCGCTGCTTTGCGAGCAACCTCCAAAGCCACCGATTGAGACCGCCCAACCTCGGCCAATTGACTGGCGGGCGGCAATACCCGGTCTAAGCGAAATTCACCAAACAAACGCAGTTTTAATTTCAAAATCCGCTCGACCGATTGATCTACCCTTTCGGCAAAAGCAGGATCTTCACGATACTTTTGCGCAAAAGACTCAAGCACTTTGATCATGGTCGTGGTGCTATCCACATCGGTCGGCTCAATAAAATTATTCAGATACAGTAAATCATTACCTGCCAGAAAAGCATTTCTGGCCACCGCCCGGGCATCGAAAGTTTGACCGGTTGGATCATAAAACCGGCGCACGGCATTACTACCTAAATTGTCACTGATAATGACACCACCCTGGTTATACCATTCTGCCACCGGTTCAAGGGTTAGCACCTGCCGCATGGCTTCCCCATCCAGACTGACGGGAGGGGTTATTTCGCGAATATTCTCCTGCAAACCCTGATAACGAATATGCGAAACCATCACCCCGTCAATTCGCATTTTGCTTTCAACATCTGCCTGCATGGATGCAAAAAACGGTGCCAGTTCGATTTGCCGCAATGCATCCAGCGATTTACGAACGGTAGCCACCTCTTCCTCCGGTAAACGATCGGATGCCCCCCTGCCCGGAAAATGCTTGGCAATCACGGCCATCTGATCCCGGCTGCCCAGATGCAAACCGCGAATATAGGCTTTCCCTAACTCCCCCACCCAAAAGGGATCCCCCCCGAAGGTACGTACACCCAACATATTGGTTGATGTGGTTGTAACTTCAAGCACGTCAAGCGAGGGGCCAAAGTACAGATTGAATCCTATCGCCCGCAATTCCTTCCCCATAACTGTGCCAACCGCTTCAGCGGCGCTGGTATCCCATGTGGCCCCAATCGCCATCAGGCTGGGCAACGAAGTCATACCACTCATGATCTGGTCATTGGGATATAAATCACCTTCCTGAGAAATTCCAATAAACAAGGGGATATAAGGTAATACCGTTGTCGCCGAAGAATCATCTTGAGTTTGGGAAGCATCCCAAACATGATTCTGCAACGCCCGAATCAATTCCGCAGCTTTGGGGACGGTATTGCCGGCCACCTCAAAATTGTCATTGTCCGCCCGCAGAACTACACCTCCCACCTTGTAATCCACAATTAATTTGTAGATGGGAGAATCCCGGCGGGCATCCGTCCCTTTAAAGGTTACCAGAAACAGCTGGCCTACTTTCTGCTCGGGCGACATTTGCGCCATAATCTGACGCACGCGGGCATCCAGATCGGTTTGCCGGTCACTTGCAGCGCTGGCGGAAAACCCGTAAGCGCCTATCCCTACCGTCTGGGCAATGACCATGACCAGCAAAACGAGAATTTTCGCAAAACGTGCTGAAACCAGTTTCGGTTTGCTTTTCACATCAAATTCCGAATGTTTAGGGCTGTAATGGGATCATCCGTAAAAATACCGTCAACGCCCTGAAGAAATAAACGGCGAATATCTTGCGGCTCGTTGACTGTCCAGACATGAACACGCCTTTTCCGTGCGTGCTCGGAGCAAATTAACCGTTCGTTTGCGTCCCGCAGATTTGGATGAAGGATATGGGGTGCAAACCACCGCCCCACAAACGAACGGGCCAGCCACCCTGCCGAACCTTCCAGAGCCAGAATGGCAACCGGACATTCAGGCAATAATCGTTTTATGCGGAGCAGGTTAACTGGATTGAAGGAAGAAAACAGAACCCACTCCTCTAAATGATATTCTTTAACCAATTGGGCCACTTTTTCGGGCAGGCTGTCTCTTGGGGTTGCGTAATTGGTCAATTCAACATTGATATATACTTTTTCACCTAATTCCTCAAAAACCTGCCGCAAAGTCGGCACCGCTTCCCCGCGATATTGTTCCGAAAAATGAGCGCCGGCATCCATCTTTTGAAAATCCGATGCCGTAAACTCGCTGACCGAACCTTTGGCGTTCGTCGTCCGGTCAACAGTTAAATCATGAATGACGACAACCTCTCCATCCGCTGAAAGTTTGGCATCCAGTTCGATGGCTTCTGCCCCCTGTTCCAAGGCGAGACGAAAAGCAGCCATGGTATTTTCGGGGGCATACTTTGAAGCGCCGCGATGGGCAAAAATAACCGGTTGAGGAAGTTCAAACAGCCGATTCATAAATCTACAAAATACGACTTTGCAGCTCGGTCAATCAATTCTTTGGACATTTCCGGTTCCATTCCAAGGTATCGGGAAATATCCAGAATCTGGTCACATAAATCACGCGGATGAGATGCGCGTAGTTTGCGATTTGCCTTAATGTAATACTCCTGCAACAGATATGCCAGACCCTGATCGTTGTAAGCCACCCCTTTTTGGGCAGCCACTCTCTTGAAGATTTCCCGATACTCCTCATAATTGGGGTCGGTAATTTCAATTTTATGCCTCAACCGCCGCAAAAAGGCTTCATCCACCAGTTCCTTGGGCGGCAGATTGGTGGAAAAAATCACCAGTACATCGAAAGGAACCTCAAATTTTCGCCCGGTGTGCAGGCTCATGTAATCAATTCGGTTTTCGAGCGGCACAATCCAGCGGTTGAGCAAATCTCGTGGGCGCACCTGTTGCCGTCCAAAATCATCAATCAATAAAATGCCCCCATTGGCTTTGATCTGAAAAGGTGCTTCATAATACTTCAATGTGTCATCGAAAACCAGATCCAGCCCGGCCATGGTAAGTTCACCACCGGTAACAATAAATGGGCGGCGAATTTGAACCCAGCGCGGATCACGCCGCACGGTTGACCTTAAACCACCCGTTCCCTGCATGGTCGATTCTTCCTCATTTGCCAGTTGATGATTGACCGAATCGTATAATGTTATGACCTGACCATCCACATAAATAGCGTAAGGAATGTACATTTTTTGGGCCTGAATCAGGTTTCCAATCGCTCTGGCAATGGTAGTTTTACCATTGCCCGGCGGGCCGTACAGAAATATAGACATCCCTGAATTTACTGCCGGCCCCAACCGTTGATAGGTTTCTTCCGAGAGAACAATATGGGAAAGCACCTGCCGCATTACCCGGTTGGTCACCTGCAGCCTGCCACGGCTTTGCCGGCGGATGGCGTCGTTATACATTTCCAGAGGAACCGGAGCCGGACCGGCATATTGAGAGCGTTCCAGTGCTTCTCTTGCCCGGGCTATACCTGCACCGGTAATGGCATAGACATACGCGCCTTCCCCAACACCTGCCTGTGATGAGCGCACCTCGATCAATTTTTCCCGCTTCAACGCATCCAAAATCTGGTTGAGCACGCCGGTAAACGGCAGGGCAATTTCCTCAGCCAGCTTGAAACCGCTCATGTAGCCTTGAAAATAAAAAATCTTCAATGCAAGGTCTTGAAGCCATAAGGGATTCAGGCCGGTGTCTTCGATTGAATTGATCGGCGGTGGTACAAAAGGCCCGGTCGGCACCGGCGTTGCTGCAGATGTTGGCGGGCGAGTAGTTTTTGTCATCCTACCCCTCCAGTCATAAATTTGATTGCCATTGCAGAAAAATGTTTTTATCAGGCACGAGGACATCCAAATTATAGCATGCCACGCCTTGTGGAAACTTCATACATACCATATAATTTGCCTCATGAAAATATCTGTCATCATTCCCGCATACAACGAACTTAAAACGATTTCTGAAATTGTCAGACGTGTCAAAGCCACCGGTTTGGCCGATGAAATCCTCGTGGTGGATGACGGCTCTAAAGACGGTACACGAGAAATACTCAGTGAATTACAGCAAAAAGGGGAAATACGCACCATCTTTCATGAAAAAAACATGGGGAAGGGTGCGGCCGTACGAACCGGCATTCAAAATGCCACCGGTGACATTATCATCATTCAAGATGCAGACCTTGAGTACGACCCGCGCGAGTATCCCAACCTGTTACAACCAATCCGGGATGGCATTGCGGATGTGGTCTATGGTTCGCGCTTTTTAGGCGCACCACGCCGACCAATCCTGTTCTGGAATATGGTCGCCAACAAACTGCTGACCATGATCACAAACATCCTTTACAACAACATCCTGAGCGATATGGAAACCGGTTACAAAGTATTCAAACGGGAAGTGATCAAGGACATTCCCCTGCACGCTCGCCGCTTTGAATTTGAGCCGGAATTTACTGCCAAAATTCTCAAGCGAAAAATCCGCATTTATGAAGTACCCATTGCCTTCAACCCACGCGATTATTCCGAAGGCAAGAAAATCAAAATGTGGGATGCTTTCGAGGCCCTCTGGGCATTGATCAAATATCGCTTCGTGGATTAATAGAACAAAACGCTCTCACTACAATTCACTGCCTGCCGGCTTGATATCCACCACATTGAGCTGGAGCGTTTCCCGTCCATTATAAGAGTTCGTTTCATAGCGGTAAAGCAGATCCACTTCTGACGGCAACCCCTCATCCATCCAGTGACCTTGCCGGAAAGCAATCGCATCATAGATAATCCGTCCGTCCGTCACCGTCAATTTAAGATGCTTGCCATCCGCCCCCACCCGGCGAGCATTCACAAGGCGTACATTTCGTGAAACAAAATACACATCCGGATTATCCATTCCGGTTGGTTCAAGCAGGCGGAGATACTTCAAAAAATCCGGATGCAACTCCCTCAACGGCAGTTCCACATCCGCTTTCACCACCGGACGCAAATCCAGATCACCCAACTGTTTCATTGCAATCCTGGCCAGCCGTTCTTTCAATTCCATCAAATTTTCCCGTCGAACTGTAAAACCAGCCGCCAGTGCATGGCCGCCATGGTGAACCATTAAGTCAGCGCAGGCATCCAATGCCTGCGTGATGTGGAAAGCAGGGATACTTCGGCAGGATGCCCGCACAAATTCACCGTTGATTTGACCAACAATAGCAGGGCGGTAAAAACTTTCGGCCAGTTTGCCGGCCACCAACCCCACCACACCGGGATTGAAACTCTCATCAAACGCAAACAAAATTTCTTCAAAGGATTCTTGTTGAATCAACTCCTCGGCCTTTTGCTGCATTTCGGAAGTAATTTTCTGCCGCTCCCGATTCTGGTCATCCAACCGCTGCGCCAGCAAACCGGCTTTTTGAATATCCTGCTCCACTAGTAGATGATAAGAGGCCAGTGCCGATTCCAACCGCCCTGCCGCATTCAGACGGGGTGCAATTCCAAAACCAATATCCATTGTATTCAAAGATTGGAGATTCAAGCGGGCAGCCGAAGCCAGTGACCGCATGCCAACCCGTCCCCCCCGGCGAATCTCTCCCAAACCCGCTCGCACCAGTTTACGGTTTTCACCCGTCAGCGAAACTACATCCGCCACAGTTCCTAACGCTACCAGATCCAGTCCAAATCTTTCCGGCAATCCTTTGGCCGGACGCCGCTGTAAAAGCCCCTGCACAATTTTATACGCTACACCGACACCCGCCAGATTTTTCTCCGGATAATCATCCCCCTTTTGTTTGGGGCAAACGACAAATGCAGCGCGTGGTATTTCTTCCAGCGGATGATGATGATCACTGATGATTAATTCCAAACCGATTGCTCTGGCGTGTTCGGCTTCCATAAGAGAGCGAATGCCGCAATCTACCGTCAGCACCAATCGTATCCCCCCTTCTTTCAAGGTATCGAGCGCTTCGGTATTCAAGCCGTAGCCCTCGTCAAAACGATTGGGGATATAGGCGCTTACCGTTCCACCGAGTAGTTCAATCGTTTCGACCAGCAAAGCGGTGGCACTCACCCCGTCCACATCATAATCGCCGTAAATTGCGATGGGTTCGTGGCGATCTATGGCTGCCAGCAAACGGTCCACAACACCTTCCAGATTTTGCAGCCTGAAAGGATCGTGAAAATCATCTATTGGGTTTAGAAAAGCCTCTGCCTGTTCTGAGGTTTGAATACCGCGGTTAAACAAAACCTGCCGAAAGAAAGCCGGGTAATTGTGAAGGGCCTGGTCAACATGAGAAGGGATTTTTTCGGCAATTTTCCAGCGTTTGGTGGTGACTTTTTCCATCAGGTTTTCTATTCCTCTTTGGAGTAGTAATAAATGCGCGGCAACCGATCCGCCATACCGCAAACCACTTCATAATTGACTGTTCCCCAATGCTCGGCCAAATCTTCTGCCGTTTGCCGATGATGATTCTGCCTCCCGATGATCACCACCTCATCGCCCGCTTTCACCCCATCTATTCCGTCCAGTGAAACCATACATTGATCCATACAAACCGACCCCACCACCGCAACCTTTTTTCCATCAATCAACACCGTATTCCCCATCACCCGGCGGAATCCATCAGCATAACCGATCCCAATGGTGGCAATTCTTTCCTTTTTACTGGCATGATAGCGAAAGTTATAACCCACACCTTCCCCCGGTTTTAATTCGCGGATGCTGGTCACACGGGTTTTTAGCGTGAGTGCCGGTCTGAAAGTATCGGGTAGCAGGGTCTCCGGCGAAGGGTGTAGTCCATATAACGCAATGCCGCAGCGTACCATATCATAAGCAGCACGGGGATAATGAAAAACCGCAGCCGAATTCGAAGCATGAACCAGCGGCGGTCTGATACCCGCCGCTTCAAGCCCGGCCAATACTCCTTCAAAGCGGTCAATTTGCAAGGTAGTGGTATCCTCTTGCGGCTCATCTGCTCTGGCGAAATGCGTGAAAACCCCTTCGACTTCCAACCCGCCCAATTTATTCAGCCAGCGGATAAATTCCACAGTCTCTTGCGGAGAAATCCCAAGCCGATTCATGCCGGTATTGACCTTGACATGAACTTTCAGGCTCATTCCTCTCGGCTCGGTCATAGCGGCATACTGCAACGCCGTCTCCCGGTCGAAAACCGTCAGTCGTATATCTTCCTTTGCCGCTTCCACCGCAAATTCCGGTGCAGTATAGCCCATCACCAAAACCGGAGCAAGAATCCAGCTTCTGCGCAATCGGGTAGCTTCTTCATATCGGGCAACCGCCAGCCATTCTCCCCCTGCTTTGATGACCGCCTGAGAGACTTCGACGATGCCGTGACCATAAGCATTGGCTTTGACCACGGCGGCCACTCTGGTCTTACTGATTCGGCATAATTCGCGGTAATTATTTTGAATGGCACTCAGGTCAATTTCCAGCCATGCGTTGGGAGCAGGTTGATTCATGCTCACAAGTATAAAACGGCCTTTGTTTTCCCGCAAGCCAATCAAAACAGCCGGCCTTAAGGTTTGCCAATCGGAAGATTCAGGCTATAATCCGGTGAACTCTTTACGCACACTGCAAAAGGTAGAATGACAACCAGCGATTTCCGATTTGAATTAATTGCAAAGGCAAATAACGCACGCGCCGGAGTTTTTCACACCCCGCACGGAGATTTGCTCACCCCCGTGTTTGCACCGGTTGGTACGCAGGCAACCGTCAAGGCTGTTACACCGGCGCAATTGAAGGAAATTGGCGTTTCTCTCGTTCTTGCCAATACCTATCACCTCTATTTGCGGCCGGGCGCTGACCTGATAGCCGAACTGGGCGGCCTGCACCGCTTCATGCAGTGGGATGCTCCCATCCTGACCGATTCCGGTGGTTTTCAGGTTTTTTCGTTAGCCGGTATGCGTAAGATTGACGAAAACGGTGTCACCTTCAAAAGCCATATTGACGGTTCTATCCACTATCTCACTCCTGAAAAAGCCATCCAGATTCAAGAGCAGTTGGGGGCAGATATCATCATGGCATTTGATGAATGTGCTCCACCGTATGATCGTCCCTATAACGAACAGGCTATGCAGCGCACGCACCAGTGGGCAGAACGCTGCCTTGCCGCTCACAGCCGGCACGATCAAGCCCTGTTCGGCATCGTTCAGGGGGGCATCTTTCCGGATTTGAGAGAACAGTCCGCAAAATTCATCGCATCATTGGGTTTTCCCGGCCACGCCATTGGCGGACTTTCGGTCGGTGAGACCAAAGAGGAAATGCACCGCACCATCGAGCTGGTCAATCAAATCTTACCGGAGGATAAACCCCGCTATCTGATGGGGGTTGGTTCACCGGAAGACTTGATCAACGGCATTCGCCGCGGAGTGGATATTTTCGATTGCGTTCTGCCAACCCGGCTGGCCAGACATCAGGCCGCCATGACTCGCCGAGGGCGAATCAACCTGATGAACGCCGTCCATGCGCGTGACCCTCGCCCAATTGACGAAACCTGTTCCTGTTACACCTGCACCCATTTCAGCAGGGCATACCTTCGCCATCTTATCGTTGCCAGAGAAATGCTGGCAGCCACCCTCATTTCCATTCACAACATCGCCACACTGGTTCAACTCATGCAGGATGCTCGCCGCGCCATCTTTGATGGCACATTTGAGGATTTTGCAGAGGAGTTTCTCTCTGCTTACCCCCAACCGCAAAAGGAAAACCAATGAACATCTTTCAGGCCTTCGTACTTGGAATCATTCAGGGAATAACTGAGTTTCTACCCATTTCCAGTTCTGCGCATCTGGTACTTACCCCATTCTTTTTAGGATGGCAATTTCCGCAAGAACAAATTTTCCCATTTGATGTCCTGGTACAGGTTGGCACCTTGGTGGCTGTCATCGTTTATTTCCGCCATGATTTACTGGTCATTCTCACCAGCGTTCTTGAAGGATTGAAAAAGAGAGAACCATTCTTTTCCCCATCGGCTCGATTAGGGTGGCTGCTGGTGCTGGCCACTATTCCTGCCGGCATTGCAGGTTTAATCCTGAAAGATTCTGTCGAAGCAGCCTTCAAAAGCCCATCTGCCGTTGCTCTGTTTCTAATCGGAACAGCAGTGCTTCTCACCGTTGCCGAAAGAATCGGCAAACGGATTCGAAACCTTACCAGTCTGCGCTGGACGGACGCCGTCTGGATCGGTTTTGGTCAGGCGTTAGCCCTCTTTCCGGGAATTTCCCGTTCCGGCGCAACCATTGCCGCCGGTGTGGCGCGTCATCTGGATCGCCCTTCGGCCGGCCGTTTCTCTTTTTTAATGTCCATTCCGGTAATGACCGCCGCCGGTTTACTCAGTGTGGTTGATCTATTGAAAGTGCCGGATTTAGTTAATTTTCTCCCCAGTCTGGTGGTTGGATTTGTCACGGCGACCATCGTGGGGTACTTTGCCATCCACTGGCTGTTAAGTTTTTTGGAACGCCATTCTCTTAAACCATTTGCTTATTACTGCCTAACCCTTTCGGTAATTACATTGATTTTTTCCTATGCGGGTCTTTAAAATTCTCATTTCCCTGCTGATAGCGTCCCCGATTTTCGCTTGCAGCGGCAGCCCCGTGTTATCCCCAACCAGCACGCCTGCGCCGATTATTGGTGTGCAATTCACTCCCGAAACGGAGTGGCTTATACCCATCGTTCAAGAATGCAGTCAATCCATTCCGGAATACAACTGGCTCATCCAATCGGCGGATAATCCAATCCCCGATGATGTTCAGCTAACGATATTCCTCAACTGGGGAGAGCCGGAGAACGCCGATCCTTCTACCTTTACCATCGCCACAGATACGCTCCAAATCGTCACCCACCCCTCTAATCCGGTTCAGGAGATTTCCTTATCTGAATTACAGGCCATTTTTGAGGGACGAACGACTCGCTGGAACGAAATTTCCGAAAACCTTCCTGCTGAGGATATACAAATCTGGATTTATCCTGAAAATTCTTCGCTAATGACAATTTTTCAATTTTCCTACGGCTTGTCTTTCAATTCAATTACTCCGCTTGCTTTTCTTTCACCGCATCCATCTCATCTTCGTGAGGAAATTGCTGAAAATCCCTATGCCATCGGCATTCTCTCAACCCATTGGCTGAACGAGAGCGTAAATCCACTCACCGTGTCAGCAGAGAGCCCACCCCAAGAATTTCCAATTACCGCCCGCATTACAAAGGATGACCCCTATATTCGAGAATGGCTGGCGTGCCTTCAACTCAAAAGTAACTCCTAATTTACTGCCTCGGGCTGTGATACAATGCTTAATCCCAAAGGAGGAAGCCATGCCGGTTATTCTGATTTATCGAAAACAAAAATTAGAGCTTGAAGGCACAATCACCGTTCGGGACGCCCTCAAACAACTGGGGCTTTCACCTGAAAGTCATCTTGTCATTCGAAACGGTGAGCTGCTCAACGAAAATGATACCCTCCGCAATGGGGAAGAGGTCAAGATTGTTTCCGCCATTTCCGGAGGTTGATGATGACAACCATACGCTGTAATAAATGCTCCCAACGGGCAGTAATCCGGATGCGCCAGCACCGTCTGGCCTTATGCAAAGATCATTACCCGCAATGGTTTGTTGAACAAACCCAGCGCTTTATTGAGAAGTATCACATGTTCACCCATCAGGATCGAATTCTGGTGGCGGTTTCTGGCGGCAAAGATTCGCTGGCTTTATGGGATGTCCTCTGGCAGCTGGGTTATGATGCTGAAGGTTTGTATATTCACCTTGGAATTGATGGCGAATCCGCATATTCAGATCAATCCGAACAGGCCGCCCGGCAATTTGCCGAAGTGCGGCGTTTAACTCTCCATATCTACCGTGTAGAAGAACAGCGCGGGGAAACCGTGCCGGCGATTGCCCTCCGCACTCACCGTGGAAGACAGAAACCCTGCGCCGTCTGCGGGTTGATCAAACGACATACCATGAATCAAATGGCTCAACGGCTGGGGTTCAATGTTCTGGCAACAGCACATAACCTGGACGATGAAGTTTCATTTTTATTTGGTAATATACTCTCATGGAATCTGCGCCAGATTCCTCGCCAGTCCCCCGTCCTGGAAGCCGAAGAAGGTTTCGTCAAAAAAGTCAAACCCTTCATCCGCTTTTCAGAGCGCGAAACGGCTGCTTACTCAATCGTACGCGGCATTGAATACATCGAAGAGGAATGTCCTTTCGCTGAGGGCAGCAAGCAATTACAGTACAAAGATTTGTTGAACCGTCTGGAAGAGCAACAGCCCGGCGTCAAATTGAGGTTCTTGATTGGCTTTTTCAACGCAATGGAAGTGGGCTTTATCCGCCCCATAGAAGATGAGCAGGAGGAAGTGCTCCTTCGCCCCTGCCCTTCCTGTGGTCAACCTACTTCAACCGGCGGTTTGTGTGCAACTTGCCGATTATTCGAAGAAGAATACCGTTAATTTCACGCCGTTTCCAAGAAACGCTCAATCTCCCAATCCGAAACCTGAGTGCGAAATTCATCCCATTCCGTCCACTTGGCACGCACAAAGGCTTCATACAGGCTTGGCGAAAACGCACTGCGAATGACCTCGTCCTTTTCCAATTCTTCCAGCGCTTGCCGCAATGAACCGGGTAATTCGGTTACACCTTTTTCTTTCCGCTCTTCAGCACTCATCTCGTAAACATTTACATTGTTTAGAGGTTCAGGTGGGGTCATCTGACGATCAATCCCATCTAACGCGGCAATGAGCATTGCATTGAATGCCAGATAGGGATTGCAGGAAGGATCCGGGCAGCGCAACTCTGCGCGAGTGGCTTTGTGCATGCCGGGAGTGTAGCGGGGAATACGAATGAGGGCAGAGCGGTTGATTTGCGCCCAACCCACATAAACAGGCGCTTCGTAACCCGGCACCAAACGCTTATAGGAATTGACGGTTGGGGCAACCACAGCCGAAAGCGCGCGGGCATGGGCTAACTGGCCGGCAATGAACCCGTAGGCTATTGGCGAAAGGTGGTAAGGATCGTTTTCGGCAAAAAACAAATTTTCGCCGCTCTCATCAAACAAAGATTGATGGCAATGCATGCCTGAACCGTTGATGCCAAAAATGGGTTTCGGCATAAAGGAAGCAACCAGCCCATGCTGAGCCGCAATGGCCTTGACCGTATACTTCAAAGTCACCACATTATCGGCGGCTTTGAGGGCATCCGCAAAGCGGAAATCAATTTCATGCTGCCCAAGGGCTACTTCGTGATGCCCAACTTCCACTTCCAATCCCATCATATCCAGCGCTTCCATCAGTTCAGTTCGTACCCGTACCGCTTCATCATTGGGTGAAAAGTCAAAGTAACCACCTACATCATGAGGCACAGGACGGATACTCTCTGTACCGTTGCGCCGGAAGAGGAAAAACTCCGGCTCAGGCCCAATATTATAAGTCCAGCCGCGTTCTTCTTTTAACTTTTGAAGTGCGCGCTTCAAACTTCCGCGCGGGTCTCCACTGAAGGGTGAACCGTCAGGATGATAAATATCACAAAATACACGCGCTCGTTTCAGTTCAGGTGGTGACCAAGGTAAAACGGCGTATGTAGCCGGGTCAATCCTGAGGTGCATGTCCGACTCCTGAATACGGGCAAATCCCTCCACCGAAGAGCCATCGAACCAAACGCCGTTTTCCAGCGCTCCTCTCAATTGTTCAATGGGAGCATCCACCGACTTTACCGCGCCTAAAACGTCTATAAACTGGTAAGAAATAAACTTGATATTGTCTTCCTTTACTTTTTCGAGCAAATCTTTAGCGTCCATTTCAGCAACCTCCTTTGATTTAAATAAGATAGGGCATGCCGGGCATGCCCTTAATTGACCAAATTCAATCAGCAGCTGCCCTTCCAAATTCAAAACGGTTCAGCCATTCGGCATCACCGATCACTGTGCTGGCTTTGGTTCGCGCGTTGCCGCCGGGTTTCAGCCAGACACTTCTTCTGGAAGGGAGAAAGGAGCCTGTGACCGGGCTCCAGAGGCATCCGCTGATCCTTCGATTTTCCCCTGCTTTGCAGGGTTAGCGCTCTCTTCGCAGAGAGGAACCTCCACCTCGTCATCCTGTAACTGGTACAGGACTCAGCCGCTATTTCTCCATCTATTAAATTGTAAATTGCCTTCAATTGGTAATATACTAACAATATCACCCTGCGATGTCAAGATGCAATTTTTTTAAAATTTGATTAAATCCTTGACGAATAGAACAAATATACTATAATCAAAGCAGTATTGAAGTTCAGATTGTCCTCGCATTTTCGGAGATGAGGATATAATCATATATAGACCTTTTCAGGAGACTTCTAATGGCGCGTAAAACCCCTCCCTTAAATCCTTTACCTGTCGGCGGCAACAGTTCCCAGGACGATGCCCGCAAGGCAATGCTGGAAAAAGCACTCGGTGATATTCTCAAACGGTACGGCGATGGCGCGATCATGCGCCTCGGTGAAGCCCAACACCTCGAAGTAGAGGCAATTCCTACCGGTTCTCTCTCCCTTGATATTGCACTGGGGGTTGGTGGTATCCCCCGCGGTCGAGTTACCGAAATTTTTGGTCCCGAATCTTCCGGTAAAACAACCCTATGTCTCCACTTAGTCGCCGAAACACAACGGATGGGAGGTACCGCCGCTTATGTGGATATGGAACACGCACTCGATCCTGCCTATGCCTCACGCTTAGGGGTTGATATTGACAGTTTATACATCTCACAGCCAGATACGGGTGAACAAGCCTTAGAAATCACCGAAACTCTCGTTCGTTCCGGCGCAATTGATCTTGTCGTCATCGACTCGGTCGCCGCACTGGTGCCCCGCAACGAAATTGAAGGCGATATGGGCGATGCCACCATGGGTATGCAGGCGCGGCTGATGTCTCAGGCATTACGGAAGTTGTCCAGTGCCATCAATCAAACCAAGACGGCGGTTGTGTTCACCAACCAGCTGCGCCAAAAAATTGGCGTTATGTTTGGCAACCCCGAGACCACACCCGGCGGTTTAGCATTGAAATTCTACGCCTCCGTTCGGCTGGATATCCGCCGCATTCAGTCCATCAAAGTTGGCGCAGAGGTGATTGGCAATCGCGTGCGTGTGAAAGTCGTCAAGAACAAAGTCGCCCCACCCTTCCGCACCGCGGAATTCGACATTATGTATAACGAAGGCATCTCCAAAGTGGGAGATATCCTTGATCTGGCTACAGGGCTGGATATCATTACCAAACGCGGTGCTTTCTTCTCATACGGTGACGTACGCCTTGGGCAGGGACGGGAAAATGCCAAGGAATTCCTTCGCCAAAACCCCGATCTGGCTCTGGAAATCGAAAATGCGGTTCGGCAGCGGGCTTTAGGGGGTGAAATTCCGCTCGCTTTTTCAGCCGATGGCGGAGACGAAGGCTTTTCGGACGATTTGTAATTCAGCATGGATTGCCCAATCAAATTGGCTCCTCACCTTTCTACCAAATCGCTGTTTCGCACCATCGTTCTCCCGGTTTGCATGATCACAGCCCTGATGTTCGCCCTTCAGGGCTGTGTCTTTACGCCCCCTCAACAAATACCCTCACCGGCAAGTGAGTCTCCACTTTTTTTACCGCCAACCTCACCACCCCTTCAAACCGAAATCAGCCCCGCATCGCAGCCCCTTCAACCTACGCCTACCTTGCCTTGCGTCGATTCCCTCACCTTCATCAGCGATTTGACCATCCCGGATGGCAGTGTAATTCAAGCCGGTGCTTCGATTGATAAACGCTGGGAAGTTGAAAATAGCGGTACGTGTAATTGGGAAAGCGGCTACACTTTACGTCTGATCGCTGGTGATGAACTGGGAGCCGGAACACCGCAAACCCTCATCCCGGCCCGCAGCGGTACGCGGACGGTGATCCGCATCCTTTTTCAGGCCCCTACCGAACCGGGTAATTACCGCAGTGCGTGGCAGGCGTATAATCCACAAGATCAGCCTTTCGGCGATCCAATTTTCATTGACATTGTAGTAGAACCCTGACTTTCCACGCCGATGAAGATGAATTCCCTTGCCCCCAAAGGCAGTATCTTTGCCCTGACTTTGTTGAGTATTGGTGCTTTTTTCGTCATTTTGCTTGTCATTTATTTTGCTTTGAATTTTGACAATCAAACGATAAGCAATAAACTTTTTCAGCCTACTGTCGGTAGCATTCCGGCTTCTTCACCCGCGGCGGTTGCTCATTTCGGTGCAGGCGGGTATCCCATTACACCAACACCCTTTCAACCCCTTCCCACTTCAACCCCCACTTTTACCCCATCCCCTTCGCCTACCCTGCCGCCAACACTACTGCCAACACTGCCGCCAACGGAAATTTCAGTACCTCAAATTCCATCTTCAACAAAAATAGAAGGGATTCGCGGATTTCCACAAACATTGAACCTTTCCTGCGAATCCCGTTCGGCGGTTGATTGGGCAGCGTATTTTGGCGTCTCGATTCTGGAACTTGAATTTTTAGCCAATCTTCCTTCATCAGATGATCCCAACAAAGGATTTGTGGGCAATCCCAACGGTCCCGGCGGATTAATCCCCCCCAATCCATATGGCGTTCATGCTGCACCGGTAGCGGCCCTCTTACGCGCTTACGGCTTGCCAGCCGAAGATGTGGTTGGATTGACCCCTGAACAGATCAAAGCAGAAATTGCCGCCGGTCAGCCGGTAATTGTCTGGATAATTTTTGGCACATCACCGGGTTATGCCGTGAACTATACCACCTCCACCGGCGAGGTTGTAAAAGTTGCTCCCAATGAACATACCGCCATTATCATTGGCTATGATGAAAGAGGTGTAACCTTACTGGATGGTGCTATGGTTTACTGGCGCAGCTGGGATGCTTTTCTCCAATCTTTCGCGGTGTTAGACAATATGGCAATTATTTACGATTCCCCCTGAAAGATTATTTAAACGCGTAAGGCCAATTTCGAATTGATTTAATGGGCTTCCACTCAATTTCCGTTACAATATAAATATGCAGGTGATCTTAACCCATGAGCAAGCAGATTTCGATGCCATCGCTGCCCTCCTCGCCGCTCACATACTCAACGAACGCGCCCTGCCGGTTTTACCCCGTCGTGTAAATCGCAATGTTCGTGCTTTTCTCAACCTGTACGGCGCTGAATTACCCTTTATAGAAGCGCGTGACCTGCCTCAGGAAGAGATTGAAATAATCACCCTGGTAGATACTCAATCCCTGATCACGCTCAAAGGAATGAGCGAGCGAACCAATGTTCATGTCATTGACCATCATCAAGCCCGCAAAGATTTGCCCCCCAATTGGACTCTGGTCATCGAACGAGTTGGTGCAACAACCACTCTGCTCATCGAAGATATTCAGGATCATAACGGCCCACTCAACCATTTGCAGGCATCGTTGCTCCTGCTGGGCATTTATGAAGATACCGGCAGTCTGACATACACCAGTACCACACCCCGCGATTTACGAGCAGCTGCCTTTTTGCTGGAACAAGGCGCCAGTTTGGAACTGGTGGATGAGTACCTTAATCCGCCGCTTTCTGAACAGCAGCGCGAACTTTACAACCGTTTGCTTCAAAATGCTGAAAGCGTCCACATTCACGGCCAGCATATTATCATTGCCCGAGCAGATGCCCGTGACCTCAATGAGGAAATTTCGAGCGTTGCCCATAAATTGCGCGATTTACTCGATCCTGATGCGCTTTTTATAATTGTCAACACAATGGAAGGTATCCGCATCGTTGCCCGCTCCACTACCGAACGGATCAATGTAGCCAAAGCCGTCTCCGTCTTCGGCGGTCGCGGTCACGAAAAAGCAGCCGCGGCGTTGCTTCGGACGGCTGAAAAAACACCCCAACCGCCGCCGGATTTGGATGAAATTTCGAACCAACTTTTAGAAACACTCCAGCAGATCGTTCAACCTGCCGTCACGGTGGGAAAAATCATGTCCCGTAACCCGCGCGTACTGAAACCCGAAACCCCCGCTCAGGAAGCTGCCCATCTCATGCAGCGTTATGGATATGAGGGCTACCCCGTGGTTAAGGATGGCCGTGTGGTTGGTTTGCTTACCCGCCGGGCTGTTGACCGCGCACTCGCTCATAAATTGAACCTTCCGGCAGTCAGCCTCATGGAAGCAGGGGAGTATTTTGTTACACCAGATACACCCCTCCCTCATCTACAACAATTGATGGCCGATACAGGTTGGGGTCAGGTGCCGGTTGTTGACCCACAAACCCATCAGGTCATTGGGATCGTTACCCGCACGGATCTTCTCAAACAAATTGGCAAAGAGGAAACCGTTTTACCCGAAAAGAAAAATTTTGCCGACCGGTTAGAAAAGGCTCTGCCACCTGCTCGCCTTGCGTTGCTGAAAACCATTGCCGAAGAAGCCCATCACCATCATTTGCCAATTTACATTGTCGGCGGTTTTGTGCGCGATTTAATTCTGGAACGTCCATCCATTGATTTTGATCTGGTTGTAGAAGGTGACGCCATTTCACTGGCACGGGCTTTGGAAAAAAAATACGGCGGAAAAGTAACCAGTCACAGTCGTTTTGGAACGGCAAAGTGGCAGATTGCGGCTATACGGGAAAACCTCATTAGTGAATTGGGCGGCGCAGGAAACATGAACCCGGCCGATTTGCCAGATTCTGTGGATCTCATCAGCGCACGAACGGAATTTTACAATTACCCCACTGCTCTCCCAACCGTCGAACGGGGCAGCATCAAACTCGATTTACACCGCAGGGATTTTACAATTAACACCCTCGCTTTACGCCTGGATGGCAGATTTTACGCCACTCTGTACGATTACTGGGGAGGGTTGAATGACCTGAAGAAAAAATTAATTCGTGTCCTTCATTCCCTTTCTTTTGTGGATGACCCAACGCGTATGCTGCGCGCCGTCCGCTTTGAACAGCGGTTCAACTTCAAAATCGAAAACCGCACGCTTCAATTGATGAACGAAGCGCATGATTTGTTGAAACAGGTTTCCGGTGACCGTCTGCGCCACGAACTCGACCTGATACTTTCCGAAGAAAACCCCCTCGACGCACTGAACCGGCTGGAAGAATTGAATCTGCTCTCAGCCATCCACCCCGATCTTCACTGGAATCCCGCAACCTCCTCAGCCTTACTTCATGTGCTCAAAGATGAGCTTGATGCATCCTGGCAATTGCCCCATTCGGTGGGCAATCAACCGATGCGTCATGCTCTCGCATATATGGTCTGGTTTATACCCTTTCCTCCAGAGAGCAGTCAGGCAATTTGTGAGCGATTAAAAATGAGCCATCACCTGCAAAATGCCATTTTGATGGGTAACCGGTTGTTGAGTGAACTGCCTCAACTGGTCAACCAACCCCCCAGCCGCATTGTTGCCCGCCTTGAAGAAGCTCCTCTGCCGGCGCTTTACGCCATCGTTTCCCTTTGCCCCGGTAAAGAGATTTGTGAACTGCTCCACCGCTACGCAACCGAATGGCTGAAAGTGCAGCCTATGATTGACGGCTATACCCTGCATGCCATGGGAATCGAACCCGGCCCGGTTTACCGCCGGATTTTATGGGCGTTGCGCGCCGCCTGGCTGGACGGTAAAATATCAACCCGTGAACAGGAACTCGCTCTCCTCAACCAACTCGTCAATCCCCAAATGATTTCATAATGACCACGCAAGTCTTACCCCAAAACTGGCTCGAAACCATCCTCATCCGCACGGTTCGCAAAGAGGATTTACCCGCCCTCGAATGGGGAGGTGAATTTACTCATTTCCGGCGGGTGTATGCCGAAGCCTATGAACGATCTTTACAGGGTTATACCGTTCTTTGGGTGGCTGAATTGCCGGAGAATGGTATTATCGCGCAGGTTTTCATTCAACTGAACTGCAACCGCAAAGAATTGGCCGATGGCATCCACCGCGCTTACTTATATTCCTTCCGGGTTCATCCCGATTTCCGAAACCACGGCTTGGGCAGCCTCATGGTTCGGCATGTGGAAAAAGATCTCATCCGCCGCGGCTTTCAACGCCTCACACTCAACGTGGCAAAAAACAATCTCGATGCCTTACGTTTATACCTCAGACTGGGTTTTCGAATCGTTGCAACCGAACCGGGCATCTGGTCTTATGTGGATGACAAAGGTATTCGTCAGATGGTGGAAGAACCTGCCTGGCGGATGGAAAAAAAGCTGTTTTAAAGCGTCTATTTCATCTGCAGTGCGGTAAACAAATCCTCCCCGTCAACTCCGCTGCCCAGCAGTTTTTCAGCCAGTTCTCGTTTGAACCATAAATTGAGAATCTGGTTCTGTTCATCGGTAAACTGAATACCAATATAACCCGGCTGTGTTCCCGGCAATTCGCTCACCGGAATTTCAAAAATCACCCGCAGCACCGCCGCCGCCGTGTTACCCATTTCATCTTTTCGAGAAATATCCCTGACGTTTACGGCTATACGAAAATCTGTTTGCATAGTCAGGAAACGCACCACTTCTCCATCGGCCCCAACACAATTTTCACCAAAGGCTTCAGCCGCAACCCGAACGTGTTCAAGGTTTTTTTCGTTCATCAATTCCTGGAATTTCCGGCTTTCTTCCGGTAAAGGCTGGCTTGCCCAGACAAAAGCGCATGGCTGCTGGGGAGTAAGGATGGGGAATTCCTCTTCTCTGTTTGAAGGACTTACAAAGGCTGTTGGGGTAATTTCTCCCTTCGGTGAATTTTCAACCACCTCTCCCGCGGTCAGCGTTCCAATCAATGATTGGAGGGATCGAGAAGGGCCGTTACAGGCGGTTAAAAACCCCAACCCGATAATCAAACCCAATAACAGAAGATTGTTTTTTAGTTTCATCGAAGTGTTTCCTTATGATAGAGCAACCACAGCGAAGGGCGTTTGTTTCTTTCCTGCCCATCGTTCCTGCGAATCAGACGTAAGTACATGGAAAACTGTTCCAAATCCAAACCATCAACTCCATGCAAATCTTCAGGATGATTTTTGTAGTGAGCATAAAGCAAAAAATCCCCCCCTTCTTTCAGCAGCCTGTGAATATTTTGATGGTAAATTTGCCGTTCGCCGGGGTCAAGTTGATGATAGCATCCAATATCCAGTATCAAATCAAACCTCCCTTTTATAGTTCGCAAATCCGTAACACTTTCTCTTTTTAGATGAGCCTTCAAGCCATGTTGACGAATTTTCTTCTTAGCCAGCGAAATCGCGCGACCAGAAATATCCACCCCGCATACCTCCCAGCCGGCTTGAGCAATGGTCATCACATTGGTGCCACTGCCGCAACCCAAATCCAAAGCACGACCCGAAGGATGAGAAGCAAGGTACTCCAATAACTCAGGGGGTGAAACTCCCGTATCCCATGAAGGCTTCCCGAAATATTTCCATTCGATTCTTAATCGCCGGAAAAATCTTTTCACAAATTTATTCTAGCCCGAATAGTCAATTTGGTCACCCCAGATTTAGCGGGTGCTGATATAATATGCAGGGTTTTTTGGGAAACAGCAGACAAAACCAGATCACAGGTACTTTGACAATTTATCCCTCACAACTTAAAATAAGCAAGTTAATTCCAAGGAATGCAGAAGGATTTGTTACATGAAGGAATATACCACTGAGTCTATCCGCAATGTTGCTCTCGCCTCTCACAGCAGCGCCGGCAAAACCATGCTGGCCGAAGCCATGCTCCACCTCACCGGTGCAACTACCCGCCTCGGCAGAGTGGAAGATGGCACCACCGTTTCCGACTTCGACGAGGAAGAAATTCGCCGTGGAATCTCTCTGTATACCAGCGTTTTGCCCGTTGAATATCGCGATGTAAAAATAAATTTACTGGATACACCCGGTTATACCGACTTCATCGGCGAGGTCATTTCTGCTCTGCGCGTAGCAGATGGCGCCATCATTGTTGTCGATTCGGTGGCCGGTGCCGAAGTAGGAACGGAAATTGCCTGGAATTACTGCAACACCTTTAATTTACCCCGTTTCGTGGTCATCAATAAGATGGATCGAGATAATGCCAACTTTCAGAAGGCGTTGGCATCCATTCAAGAATTAACCGAAACCCGTCTGATTCCCGTACAACTGCCGTGGGGTGAAAAGGCCAGTTTTCAGGGAGTCATTGATTTGTTGACCATGAAGGCCTACAAAGGCGATGGCAGAACCGCTGTGGATATTCCTCAGGAATACCGCTCTGCCGCCGAAGAAGCACGCTTTGCTCTGGTGGAAGCCGCTGCCGAGGGTGAAGACGAATTATTGGAAAAATACCTCGAAAGCGGGGAATTGACCGATGAAGAAGTGATTCGTGGTTTGAAGGCCGTTATCCGGCAAGGTAGTTTTGTGCCTGTCTTTGCCACTTCTGCCACTACCGAAACGGGCATTTTCCGCCTGCTGGATGCTATTGTTGATTTCTTCCCCTCCCCCGCCGAAATTTCACCGGTAAAGGCAGTGGGTAAAAATGGTGAAGCCGAAGAATTAACCGCTTCAGACTCCGGCCCGCTGGCGGCTTATGTTTGGAAAACCACCGCCGATCCATTCGTTGGAAAACAAACTTTCTTCCGTGTGTATTCCGGCATGGTAACTTCGGATAGCCGGGTCTGGAATCAAAACAAAGGTGTGGAAGAACGTTTCGGTACGGTCAGCATCCCCCGCGGAAAAGAAAACATACCCGTCAAAGTCATTCACAGCGGTGATATTGGGGTTGTTCCCAAACTTTCTGAAACCGTAACCGGCAACACTCTCGTTGACAAGAACCACCCGCTTACTCTGCCCATACCGGATTACCCCAATGCTCTCTACCGGGTGGCTATTTTCCCCAAAACACAGGCCGATTCCACCAAAATCAGCCCAACCCTTACCCGCCTTTGCGAAGAGGATATGACCCTTTCGTGGTATAACGAACCGGCAACCCTGCAAACCATACTGCAAGGCATGGGTGACCAGCATATAGATGTCGCCATTCGCCGTGCCGAAACAAAATTCCAGGTCAACCTGCTGATCGGCGAACCAAAGGTACCCTACCAGGAAACCATCACCCGCAAAGCAACCGCCATGTACCGTCACAAGAAGCAAACCGGTGGCGCCGGCCAGTTTGGTGAAGTTCACCTGCGGGTTGAACCATTG
The DNA here is from genome assembly GCA_040754815.1 of Chloroflexota bacterium. Taxonomy (GTDB): domain Bacteria; phylum Chloroflexota; class Anaerolineae; order Anaerolineales; family Anaerolineaceae; genus Bellilinea. The sequence continues at coordinate 44,933 of JBFMBX010000008.1, read as the reverse complement.
GCCGATAAAGATTTCGACTTCACCTGGGAAGTATTCGGCGGTGCCATTTCCCAAACGTACGCCGCCTCGATCCAAAAAGGCATTCAAAACGTTATGAAGGAAGGCGTGATCGCCGGCTATCCGATCCGCGGTGTATTGGTGGCAGTTTATGATGGTAAAGAGCACCCCGTTGACTCAAAACCGGTTGCTTTCGAAATCGCCGGACGCGAAGCCTTTAAACTGGCCTTCAAAGAAGCCGGCCCCGTGCTGTATGAGCCAATTATGAATGTTCAAATCATCGTCCCTGAAGAGAACATGGGTGATGTGTTGGGAGATCTCAACACACGGCGCGCCCGAGTGCAGGGGATGACCTCCGAAAAAGGACGGTCAATCATCAACGCAACCGTTCCTCTGGCTGAGATGCTGCGTTACACCACTCAATTACGTTCACTCACCGGTGGGCGCGGTATATTCAATATGGAACTGGCCGGTTACGAAATGGTGCCCCCGCACATTCAGGCCGAAATCGTAGCCCAGCGCCAAAAAGAACTGGCCGAGAAACGCGAAGAGTAATCCTTTCAACACAAGCGGAGAGGTTTGTTTGTGCCAGAACGGATGGCTCAGGCAAACCTCTTTTTATTTTTTTATGCTAGGCTTAAAGAAATGGAAAGCACCGATCCTCTTCAGACCTTTTGGGATAATCTTCTTTCCCGCAACCCGCAGCAAATCCGCGCCGCTTTCTCCACGCTCGATGCGCCTTCCAAACGCGCCGTCTTAAATCATTTACGAAAAATGACCACCGAAACCGGCTGGCACCCCGAACAGGTAAAATCGGCTCAAATGGCGCTCAATATCCTCGAGCGTAATCAACAAGATGAAAAGTAGTAAACCTGTTGCGAACCTCTCTGAGTGGAAAAAACTATTGTCTGGAATGCTCGTTTTCCTGCCGATGTGGGCATTGCTGGCTGCAGGAATTCGGCTGGTCAGCAAAAACAATATCCTGGGAGCCGATTATTATATTTACTACACTGCGGGAAGGGAGTATGTACTTAGCGGCGCGAATCCTTATTCCGATGAGGTGGCTCAAATTGCTCAATTCGACATTATGGGACGACTTGCAAAGCCGGATGAAGATCAACTGGCTTTTGCCTACCCCTTTTTTATGTTGTTTTGGGTGATTCCGTTTGCGTGGCTGGATATTTCAATCTCACAGGCTTTATGGATGAGCCTGAACATTCTGGCTTCAATAACAATCCTCCTCAAGGTTTTTGATAAACCCCAATTTCTCGGTTTGCTTGGTTTCTCCATGTATCCTGTAATTATGGGCATCGTCCTTGGGAACTTCAGTATTTTGATTTGTTTCTTACTGTTGCTGTTTTTCAATCAAATTTTATTTTCCGAACCAGAACATAAATCTCAGGTAATAATGGGCATATTGCTGGCCCTGACGCTCGGTAAACCTCAACTTACATGGTTAATCGTTCTCTTTGCATTGTTGATGAGTTTTAGAAAAAGATTTTATTCCTTAATTTTAGCTTTTTCAATCACCGCGGTAATTCTTTTGATAACAAGCTTTGCTCTTATGCCCGACTGGCTAAATAACTGGCTGCTCCAGCTCCAGAAATATTCTGAGTACAATCACACGACACCGGCTTATATCCTTACCACTTTATTATCACGAATTGGAATCTCCTCCGATTTAATTTTTCCAGTTTTATTGATGACGGCCTTCTTCATTGTGATTCTATGGCTCGTGCTGGAAAATCGCTTTGAAGACAATCAGACAAAATTACTTCATCATGTCATTTTTCTAAACCTGATCTTGATTCTTTCCGTTTTCCTGATGCCCAGCACCTTATCGTATAATCAAATCCCCATTCTCATGGGAATATTTATCGGCAGCAAGTATTTCATCGCGTCAAATCCCAAATGGATTCCGCTTATCTGGGTATTCTACTCCATTATTTCATGGCTGATTTTGGCCATCCCGAAAATTGCCGGATTATCCAATACGGACATCCTATTTCCCTTATTAACCTCTCTTTCCTGGCTTTGCCTTCTCTGGCTTTTTTCCAAACGCTCCTTGACAGGATTAGCAAATGCACCTCAATGATCTCATCCGTGCAATGGATCAATTCGTCCACAGCAAAGGCTGGTATGATAACGACAGCCCGCGCCCGCAAACACCCCGCAATATAGCCATTTCCCTCTCTCTGGAAGCCGCAGAAGTTCTGGAACACTTTCAGTGGACAGAAATTGCTGCCGATCGTGACCGACTTGCAGGTGAACTGGCCGATGTTGCTCTTTATCTCTTCCAATTGGCTCACCTGAACAAAATAGACCTTGAAAAGGCCATCCTGAAAAAATTAAAAGAGAATTATCAGCGTAATTGGGGTCAGGATCAGGTAAAATAGAGGACATTCAAACAGCCATGAAGATCACCGTATTTGGCAGTTCAAGACCCAAAGCGGGTCAACCCGCCTACGAGACAGCCATGCAGTTGGGGCGAATGATCGCCGAGGGAGGTCACATCGTCCTGACCGGTGGTTACATGGGAACAATGGAAGCCGTTTCGCGAGGCGCTGCCGAAGCCGGCGGACATGTGATTGGCGTCACCTGTGAGGAAATTGAGCGTTGGCGTAAAAATGGCCCCAACCCATGGGTGAAAGAGGAATGGCGCTGCCAGACTTTGCTGGAAAGAATGCAGAAATTGATATACGGCTGCGATTCGGCCATTGTTTTACCCGGCGGCCCCGGCACACTGGCCGAAACCACTCTATACTGGAATTTGCTGGTCATTCATGCCCTGCCGCCGCGCCCGCTGGTGTTATTTGGTCATGGCTGGAAAACCATTTATGATACAATCCGTCAGCAAATGGAAGAATACGCTCATTCAGGGGATTGGGATTTTCTTCAATTTGCCAGCACCATCGAGCAAGCCTATCAAATGGCAATCAGGCAATAATCCTTTTTTTCAGGTGAAAATCCATGAGTAACGATAAACTACCCTCACGCAGTGAAAACTACTCCGAATGGTACAATCAAGTCATCCAGCGAGCCGAAATGGCCGATTACGCCCCCGTCCGCGGGTGTATGGTGGTTCGTCCATACGGCTGGGCATTGTGGGAAAATATTCAGCAGGCACTGGATAAACGCTTCAAAGCAACCGGCCATGTTAATGCTGCTTTTCCGCTCTTCATTCCCATGTCCTTCCTCGAAAAAGAGAAGCAACATGTCGAGGGATTTTCTCCCGAACTGGCTGTAGTGACCATTGGTGGAGGCGAAAAACTGGAAGAGCCACTGGTAGTCCGCCCAACCTCCGAAACCATTATCGGTTACATGTATTCTAAATGGATCAAATCCTACCGCGACTTGCCAGTACTCATCAACCAGTGGGGTAATGTAGTCCGCTGGGAAATGCGTACACGCCTGTTTTTACGCACCCTTGAATTTTACTGGCAGGAAGGACATACTGCCCACGCCACGGCAGAAGAGGCTTTAGAAGAAACCATACGTATGTTGAATGTTTATGCGGACTTCGCCATCAATGAAGCCGCCGTACCGGTCATTCCCGGCAAAAAGAGTGAAACCGAAAAGTTTGCCGGTGCGGTTGATTCTTATACCATTGAAGCCATGATGGGAGATACCCGCGCCCTGCAAGCCGGCACTTCTCACTTTTTAGGGCAGAACTTTGCCAGAGCATTCGAGATTCAATATCTCGACCCCAACAACACGCTGCAGTACTGCTGGACAACCTCTTGGGGACTTTCCACCCGATTCATCGGTGCAATCATCATGACCCACGGTGATGATCAGGGGTTGATCCTGCCTCCGCGCCTTGCGCCCATTCAAATCGTTGTCATTCCCATCTACAAGAACGATCAGGAACAATCCAAAGTACTGGCCGCTGTTCAACAGGTTGAAAAACAACTTTCCCAATGGCGAATTAAGGTGGATTTGCGTACCGAAGTAACACCCGGTTTCAAGTTTAACGACTGGGAACTCCGTGGTGTGCCGTTGCGCATCGAAATTGGACCAAAGGACGTGGACAACGGCGTGGTCACTCTGGCGCGCCGGCATTTACCCGGCAAAGCGGGCAAGTCCACCCTCCCAATCGAACAACTGGAAAGTCACATTGGAATTGTCCTGCAAGAAATTCAAACTTCCTTACTGGAACGGGCGACTCGTTTCCGCGACGAACACATTTTCGACCCGAAAACTTACGATGAATTGAGAGCAGTAGTCCAGAATGGGTGGGCATTTTCGTGGTGGTGCGGCAGCGCCGAGTGTGAAGCGAAAGTCAAGGAAGATACCAAAGCAACTACACGGTGTATGCCCCTTGATCAGCCCGAGGGAGAGGGTAATTGCATCGTGTGCGGTAAAACCGCTCACCGCAAGGTATATTTTGCCCGCGCCTACTGAAAAAATGCCGGCAGTTTCGCTCGTCAAACTGAAAAAACAAATCGAATCGCTGGTCTGGTTATATACCCAACCGGCAGAATTTGCCGATGCCCTGCGGGGCATACTGGAACAGTATGCCGATCATACCTACCGTCCGTCCGCCGCCAATCCAGAATCCAGTCGCTCAATCGGTGCCTATCATGTACCTCCCATCGTTATCCGCCAGATTGAACTGGCATTAAATCACCTGATTTCAGAAAATCCTTCGCCCGCCATCAAATTGGCAAATTACTTGTGGAGAGAGAATAAAGAAGAGCCTCGATTGCTGGCAATTTTTATTGCCGGTACAATTCCCGCCTCCGCATCTGATTCGGTAATCACTTTGATTAAGCAATGGGCAGAAGAGGAAACCGACCAGATTTTACTGGAACGTCTCTTTTCAGAAGGCACAATCACGCTCCGCCGCTTTTCCATTCAAAAATGGTTGAACACAATCGAGGAGTGGTTAGCCGATTCCTCAGAACGTGTGCAAAAGCGGGGTTTAATGGCCATCTTACCCCTTATAAAAGATCGCCAGTTCGAAAACATTCCCACTGTGTTTAATCTATGTACACCCATTTTTTACAATTACCCCAAAGCTCACGGCTATGAACTAACTTCATTGTTGATTGCACTTGCGGAGCGAACCCCTGCCGAACTGGTATTTTATATTCGCCAGCTGGTGGGAAGCAGTGACTCACCCGATTTACATCGCCTGATTCGCCGTTGTTTACCCGCCTTCCCAAAAGAAATTCAAGAGAGAATCCGCCCCATGCTCAAGCGAGAATAATCAAAACCGCAAGCCGATTGGCACATTAACGGAAAAACTACCGAAACTAATGATCCTCTCAGGAAAATGTTATTTTCTTGTCCGCAATTTTCAGCGTCTTACATTCATTGAATGGTATGTATCCTGAAAGGCCGCTTCAAATCGGGACAATTCCACATTTTTAGAAAATTCTGGTATAATAGGGGGCTGTGACTGGACCTTTCAGCGGTTTAGGCTGCTGAATCGGAGACCTGCTCAAAATCAATCTATTAATTCAGGAGTAAGCAGACGTCATGACCTTGACAAAAGAAGCCAAAGCCGAAATTATCGGCGAATACCACCGCCATGAGAGCGACACCGGTTCGCCGGAGGTGCAGGTGGCCATTCTAACCAAGCGCATCAACCAGCTGACCGAGCATCTGCGCAACAACAAGCACGATGAATCATCACGCCGCGGATTGCTCAAGATGGTTGGACGCCGCCGCCGTTTGCTGGCATACCTGCGTCGTAAAGATCTGGCGCGGTATCAGGCCCTTGTTGAGCGGTTGAACCTGCGTTACCGCTAAGAGCCATAAAACGAGTAGATGGCGGCAAGTTGAACCATCTACTCGTTTTATGAAATCGCATCGTTCTGCCGCGATAATTGAATACATTTTTATCATCACCCCCACGGTTGGGTATTGAAACCTGAAGAGGAAATCTTCATCCTCGCCAGCTTTCAGTCCCTAACCGGGTGGGGGAAAAAGAAAGGAAATAAAACATGAGTAAACCTGAAGCAAAAATTTACACCGCCCAGGTCGGTGGTCGTAATATCACCATCGAAACGGGCAAACTTGCCGGGCAGGCGGGTGGCGCCGTCACCCTTCGCCTTGGTGATTCCATTGTATTTGCCGCCGCAACGATGGGCGGCGTCAGAGAAGGCATAGATTTCTTCCCACTGTCTGTGGATTACGAGGAACGAATGTATGCCGGCGGCCGTATTCCGGGTTCCTTCTTCCGCAGAGAAGGTAAACCTTCCGATGAGGCCATTCTTATTTCTCGTCTGATAGACCGGCCTTTGCGCCCGCTCTTTCAGAAGAACATGCGCAACGAGGTGCAGGTTATCTGCTTTTCCCTCTCTGCCGATAAAGACAACCCGCTGGATATTCTCGCCGTCAATGCCGCTTCTGCCGCACTGATGGTCTCGGATATTCCGTGGGGCGGCCCCATCGGCGCGGTGCGGGTCGGCCGCATCAACGGGGAGTTCATCATCAATCCCACCTTTGAACAGAAAGAACAATCCGATCTCGACCTGCGCATCGCCGGAACTCGTGATGCAATCCTGATGGTCGAATGCGGCGCCGACATCATTCCTGAGGATGTGATGGTTGAGGCACTCATGTTCGGTCATCAAGCGCTTCAGCCGCTGATTGATGTACAGGAAAGGATGGCCGCCGAAGTCGGCAAGCCCAAGCGCGAGGTTACCATCGAAACCATTGATGAAAGCCTCGTAGAGCGTGTCCGTCAGCGAGCAGCAGCCGAAATTGAAGCCCGGCTGGATGCCCCCCACACCAAAGCCGAATTGAACGAAAGCCTCGATGAGTTGCGCGAAACGATTGTGGCAGAATTCATTGCCGAAGATGAAACACTTGTCAATAAAGTTACCGAGGCCTTCGATCAGGTATTAAAAGAAGTGGTGCGCAATCGCATCCTCACCCGCGGTATTCGACCAGACGGCCGCACACCCACCGAAATTCGTCCAATCTGGTGCGAAGTGGATGTCTCCCCACGGGCGCACGGCTCCGGTCTCTTTACCCGTGGTGAAACTCAGGTGCTCACACTGGCTACTTTGGGAACCCCCAAAGAGGCGCAGGAACTGGATAACCTCACCCCCGTCGAAACCAAACGCTACATGCACCACTACAATTTCCCGCCCTACTCCACAGGGGAAGTCAAACCTCTGCGCGGCCAATCCCGCCGTGAAATTGGTCACGGAGCATTAGCCGAACGGGCGTTGGTGCCGGTTATCCCGCCTGAAAAAGAATTTCCCTACACCCTGCGGCTCGTTTCAGAGGTGCTTTCCTCAAACGGTTCCACCTCCATGGCTTCCGTATGCGGTTCCACGCTGGCCTTGATGGACACCGGTGTTCCCATCAAAGCCCCTGTTGCCGGTGTGGCGATGGGACTAATCAAGGAAGGCGATAAGTACCAGATTCTGACCGACATTCAGGGAATGGAAGACCACCTCGGCGATATGGATTTCAAAGTTGCCGGCACCCGCGATGGCATCACCGCCTTACAAATGGATATCAAAATCAAAGGCATCACGGCAGAGTTGATGACCGAGGCACTGGAACAGGCTCGTCAGGCGCGTCTGTTCATTCTGGACAAAATGCTGGAAGTGATCCCTGCCCCTCGCCCGCAGCTCAAACCGCACGCCCCGCGCATCACCATCATTAAAGTTCCGGTGGATAAGATCGGCGCAATCATCGGGCCGGGCGGTAAAATCATTCGTGCCATACAAGAAGAAACCAACACCAAAATTGATATTGATGACGATGGCACTGTTTACATCGCCGCTACCGATGGAGTAGGTGAAAGCGCTGCCCGCGAACGGATCGAATCGCTGGTCGAAATCCCGCAGCTCGGTCGGATTTATACCGGCAAAGTCGTGCGGGTTACCGATTTCGGCGCCTTCGTAGAAATTCTGCCGAACGTGGATGGCATGGTGCACATTTCCCAACTGGACAGCGAACGGGTTGCCAGTGTGCAGGATGTGGTGGATGTGGGTGATGAAATCACCGTTATGGTGACCGGCATTGATGAAAGCGGAAAAATTCGCCTTTCGCGGCAGGCCGTATTGGAGGGCTGGTCACTGGAAGAAGCACAGGCTAACGACCGCAACGGACGCAGCGGAGGCAGACCTTCCGGTGGACGTCCATCCGGCGGTCGTCCTTCTGGTGGAGGACGCCCGGGCGGCAGTGAACGGCGCGGCGGCGGAGACCGCGGCGGCCAGCACCGAAGATAGTCAAATTGACCTTTTTTAAAAACAACTGCCCCCTGAGTGGGGGCAGTTTAATTATTTGCTTGCCGGGTTGGTAAGTAAGGCATCGAATAACCGCTCAGCCCCAACCGCTCTGCCAGCGCAGCGCGCATGGCTGTGCGGTCATCCCATGGATACTCAATTTCACCAAAACACATGGACTGCTCGTGGCCTTTTCCCAGCGCCATGATCAGGTCGCCCTGTTTTGCCATCTGCACGCCCAAACGAATCGCATCCCCTCTGTCGGCTACGCGAAACAGGTTTTGACCTTCAACAGCCCCACGCTGTTTCGCCGCCGCTGCCATCTCCTCTAAAATTTCATCCAGCGATTCGGTGCGCGGATCCTCTGCCGTTAATATCGTTACATCGGCCATCTCCGCCGAAATTTCCGCCATCATTCGCCGCTTCAATCGGTCTCGCAATCCTGCCGACCCGAAAACGGCAATCACCCGCCCTGCTGTCATCTGACGGGCTGTTTCTAAGGCGCGTTTCAAGGCATTCGGGGTGTGTGCAAAATCTACAATGGCAAGGAAGTCCTGTCCAAGATCAATTCGCTCCATCCTGCCGGCAACCGGTTGCATCCGTTTCACCCCTTCGGCGGCCAATGCCGGTTCGATTTTCAATCCGCCAATCGTGGCGGTGAGCGCAGCCAGAATGTTAGAAATATTGTATTCGCCGATCAGCCGGCTTTCAACATCCATTTTCCCATCTTCCCCGTAGCGAACTCGAAAACTGACCCCTGCCGGCGTATATCGTGGTGAAAATGCCACAAAACTGGCATTTTCCCGCACGCTGTAAGTCAATTTTCGCCCCGTTACAAGATCGTTGAGATAAGAAAATGATTGATCATCTCGATTGAGAACTGCTAAACGGGGATTACCCTGCGGTTTTACGATGGTGGTCTGCAAATGTTCAAATAACCGCGCTTTGGCAGCCAGGTAGGCTTCATACGAACCATGATAATCCAGATGTTCATGGGTGATATTGGTAACCACACCAATATCGAACTCACAAGCCGTCACCCGGTCTTGTGCCAGTCCGTGCGAGGTTGCTTCCAGAACCACATGGGTTAAGCCGGCATCCCTCATTCTGGCAAGGTAGCGCTGCACATCCGGTGCTTCCGGCGTGGTGACATGGAAACCCGTGTCAATGACTTCCTCGCCAATTACAGCATTTACCGTTGAGATAATCCCCGCCTTCAGCCCGGCGCTCCTCAGGATTGAATAAATGATGTTCGAGGTTGTGGTTTTTCCATCCGTTCCGGTAACACCAATCACCGTAAGAGCGCGCGCCGGAAAATCGTAAAACGCTGCCGAAAGATGAGCCAGCGCAGCCCGTGTATTTTCTACCTGAACAAAGGGGAAATCAGCAGGCATATCAACTGCTGGTTTGCTGCCGACCACCGCTACTGCACCTCGCTTGATTGCGTCTGGAATATAGCGGTGACCATCCGTATTCCCGCCGCTCAGGGCAACAAAGAAATCACCCTTTTGAACCTGACGGGAATCCAGCGAAATCCCGCTCACCATCACTCCTTCGATGTTGCGAGCATTCAAAACCAGAAAAGGAATCGCCCGAAGTAAGTCCTCAAATTTTTTCATGGTTTAGAACAAAAGCCACCTGTCGTTTTATACCACAGGTGGCAAAATTTTCCTACTTTGATTTGAGATTACAGTAAGGTCTGCCGCAAACCCTGTAACTGACCGGCAACCGACCCGTCAATCACCCGATCACCCACTTTGATGATCAGTCCACCCAAAATAGAGGGATCCACCCGAAAAGTTACCGAAGCCGCCCCACCTAATCTGGACAGGATATCCTGTTTTACGGCCTGCTGTTCTTTCTCACTGAGCGGCAAGGCACTGGTGATCTCAGCCGCTTGGCCGGTTATGGTTTCGCCTTCCAGCACAAGCACCTTACCGCCGCGCACACCGGAGAAGAATTCCTCCAGTAAGGCATGCTGCCGTTGTTCATCAAGCGTGACACCGATCAATTTCTGAGTCGCAGCAATGGCCAGGGCAGCTATCTGAGAGCGCACCTCGCTCAACACACGGTTACGCTCCTGTTCAATCTCTGCCATTGCCTGTTCACGCATTTTGGCAATTTCAGCATTTGCCTGCAAACGAACGTCCTTGGCGGCAGCCTCAGCGCGTTCGGTGGCTTCCCGTACAATTTCAGCAGCTTTTTGTTGGGCTTCTGCAATAATTCGATTTGATTCCCTTTCGGCATTGGCGCGGGCTTCGGCGGCTACCCGGGCATCTTCAAGACCCTGTGCAATTGCCCGCCGCCGTTTTTCCAGTTGAGCAGTTAATGGTTTATAAACCCATTCTTTCAAGACGATAAAGACAATCCCGAAAGTAAGGATCTGGATCAAAATAAAGCCGAGGCTAAGTCCTAGCTTTTCCAAAGTAACCTCCTCCTCACAGCACGAACAGCATCAAGAATGCAATAACCAGACAATAAATCGCAATCGCCTCGGAGAAAGCAATCCCCAGAATCATGTTGGTCAGCAAATTACCATAAGCATCCGGGTTGCGAGCCATTCCCTGCAACGCGCCCTGCACACTTAAACCAATGCCGACACCCGCACCAAGCGCCCCGATCATTGCCAGACCCGCGCCGATAAACTTTGCTGCTAAAACGATATCACCTTCCATTGTCAGTTGACCTCCTCAAATGTGTTGAATAATTCAAATCGGTTTAATGATGTTCTTCTTCACCATGTCCGCGGGTAGCCATTGCCATAAAGACCATTGTCAACATACCAAAGACGAAGGCCTGAATGAGCCCCATAAACACTTCAAACATGTAGATCATTGAGGGAATAAAGACCGGCAACATCGTCGCTACCAGCGCCACCAGTACAAAACCGGAGAACATGACGCCGAACAAACGGAATGTGAACGAGAGGATTTTGGCAAATTCCGAAATTAATTCCAGCAGCCCCACCAGAAAGTCCATAAACCCGAAAAACGGCTTTTTGAACATGGTGGTGAAGTTAATGAACTTAGTAAAGTAGCGCAGCCCCTGCGTTTGTACCCCGATTACCTGCGTCATGAATACGGAAATCAATGCCAGCGCCAATGTAAAGTTCAAGTCAGTTGAAAGCGCGCGGAAGAAAGGTGTCAGGATATAACCTTCCCCATGCTCGGCCTCGCCGGGCAACAGGGTATACCAGTTGCCAAACAGATTTTGAATGGGGTGGCCATGTTCGGAATGATGCATCACCCCAATCGATTCCATGCCGGGCAAAATCTTCATCAGGTTAGCTACCAGCACCAGTATCATGATGGTGGCAAACCACGGGAAAATCCGCCGGGCATGTTTTCCCGCTGCCGACTCGGTCAGATTGTATAAGACCTCTATCAAACCCTCCATTGCTCCGGCAATACCGCGCGGAACAAGATCTCCCTTTTTCAGGGTTTGCCGCACAGCAAAAGCAATGGCAATGATGATCAGATCAACAATAATCAGGGTCGGTAAAGTATTGACCAGATAAAAATCCCCCAGCGGCCCTAAATTAAATAATGGTTCTTCGATGATTCGTTCGGCTGCAACCTGAATATGTGGCTGGACAGGGACTGCAATATAGGTTACTGCTACCACGCTCAAAATAATAAACAACAGCACAATCCAGCGGTTTTTGCCCCAGCGCCATTTACGCGTTGTTTCCAAGACCCGTCTCCTCCTTATTCGTGGATTTGTGCGGCTGACCAGACCCGGGTTTGATTTTTGAAACCGCCATGCGGACGATCCAGAACATAATTCCCAATGAGATCGGAATGCTCACCAGTAGCAAGCCCAGTGTAAACCATGGACGGGTTTCAAAGCGGTTGTCCAGCCAGAGACCTGCAAAAATAGCCGCCAACACAATCACCAGTGTTACACACCCCACCTGCGCCGTAACGCTCGCCAGGGTTAAGTTGAGAATCTTTTGGCGTCGTGATGGTTCTTCGGCGTTTGGTTGGCTCATGACTTGAAAATTATATCAGATGCAAAAATACCAGTCAATAAATCCAAATTGCGTTTGTAGCAGCCTGTGCCAGCGAATACCACGGCACGAGCCAGAAACCAATCAGCAGGATGCCGGCAACACACACCAGCAAGGCAATTCTCCACGCCGGTCTGGCTGCCACAATTTCCTTCTCCTCAACCGGCGGGTAAAGGTAAATTACCTTCAACACATTCAGGTAGTAATACAATCCCACCACCGCATTGAGGATGCCCACCAGCACCAGCCAGATCATGCCCCGCTCCACCGCCGCGGCAAAGACCAGCAGCTTGGCAAAAAATCCTGCAAAAGGCGGTATACCTCCCAACGAGAGCATGGCTGCCAGCATCGCCAGCGCTAACCCCGCCGATTTGCGATTCAGACCTGCCATGGCGTTGATTTCATCCGTCCCAACCCGATTTTCAACCAGATTGACAATGCCAAAAGCCGCCAGATTGGTCACCAGATACGCCATCAAATAATAAACCACTGCGGTCGTACCCAGCTCTGAACCCGCTGCCACTCCAATCAACATATAACCGGCCTGAGCAATGGAAGAATAAGCCAGCAGGCGTTTCGTACTTCTCTGCGCCAGAGCCAGATAGTTACCAATGATCATGCTTGCAACTGAGAGCAAGGCAATCAGAATGCTCCACCAGCCGCTTTGATCGGAAAATGCAACCTGTAAAAAGCGCAGCACAACCGCAAAACCTGCTGCTTTGCTGGCCGTAGAGAGAAACCCTGCCACCGGTGTAGGCGCACCCTGATACACATCCGGAGCCCAAAAATGGAACGGCGCGGCAGAAATTTTGAACCCAAAACCAACCAGCACCAGCAAAACCACCAGAGCAGCCAGCGCAGGTGGTAAATTCCCCGCCTGAAAAGCTGCCCTTAATTCATAAAGCTGAGTTGTGCCGGTAAATCCGTAAATCAGGCTGAACCCATACAACATCACCGCAGAGGTGACCGCCCCAAAGAGAAAATACTTGATCCCCGCTTCGACCGAACGCTCGTCGCGCGTTAGAAAACCAGCCATGACATACAGCGGTATGGAAGTCGTTTCAATGGCGAGAAAAAGCAGGATCAAATCGGCTGCCGAAGCCATCAAATTCATACCCAGTGTGCTGACCAGCAACAACACATAAAACTCGCCCCGATTTTTGAGAATCTCGAACTGACTGGCGAATAACGAGGTCAATACCGCCCCGCTCATAAAAATCATGCGAAAGATAAAACCCGCCGCATCGAAACGCAGCATACCGCCCCATTCCAGGCTGTTTTGGTGTGGGAACGCCCACAGCATTGCCCCACCCATAATAAGGAGCACTCCCACACTGGTGATCCAGCCCAACCACTTTGCCCGTTCTGCTGCTTTTTTGAGCCAGATCATGTCAAGGATTAAGAGAAGCACCGCCAGAATCAACAGGCCAATTTCCGGCACAACCGAAAGCCACATTTCAGGAGTAAAGGCGTTTTTCACCGGCCACCTCCCATCAGGGCAAGGATTGATTGAACACCCGGCTCAATTAAGCGAGTTAGTAATGAAGGGAACCAACCCAACAATATCATTACCAGAGATAACAATGCAATGACCAGTTTATCCTTTCGGGAAACATCTCCCACGCTCTTATCCAGTTCCGCAGGAATTTCCCCAAAGAAAACACGGCGGACAACCAGAAAGATGTAGGCAGCAGTGATCAAAATCCCCAAAATGGCAACAACCGCCACCAGCGGAGCTTTCTGCCACGCCCCCATGAAAACCGGAAATTCCGATACAAAACCGGAAAAACCCGGCATACCCATGGAAACCAGACCGCCTATGATAAAGCCGACCGCTGCCCAGGGCATCTTTTGCACCAGCCCGCCGAGTGAGCCAATTTCACGGGTATGCGCGCGATCATAAACCATCCCCACCACAGCAAAGAAGAGAGCCGTCATCACGCCGTGCGAGAACATTTGCATACTCGCTCCAATCAAACCGTCACGGTTGAGGGTAGCAAAGCCGATCAGTACCAACCCCATGTGGGAGACGGAAGAAAAACCAATCACATACTTGAAATCGGTTTGCACCATTGCAATGAAAGCACCATAAACCACATTGATGGTTGCCAGGAATAAGACAGCGGGAGCCCAGTACTGCGCTCCTTCTGGCAGTAATTGTATGGCTACCCGCAAAGCCGCAAATGCCCCCACCTTCATTTCAACACCGGCCAGCAGCATCGAGATTGCCGTCGGCGCAGCCACATGACCATCAGGTGCCCAGCTGTGAAATGGGAAGATGCCTCCCAAAATGGCAAAACCGAGGAAAACGAACGGAAACCACAATCGTTGAAACTCCAGCGGAAAGCCGGCCTGTTCCAGAGCCAGCAGGTCGAATGTTCGCAAACCCGAACCAAAGTAAATGGCCAGCGTACCGACCAGCGCAATAACCGAGCCGATAAAGAGATAGAGGGTCAATTTCATGCCCCCGTATTCCCTTGTTTTGGGGTAGCCCCAAACAACGATCATCAAATATTTTGGAAAGACGGCCAGTTCAAAGAAGAAAAACAACAAAAACAAATCCAGTGCGCAAAATACTCCCAGCACACTTGCACCCAAAAACATGAGAAACGAAAAAAACTCACGCGGCCGATCTTCAACATTCCAGGAAACCAACACACCCGAGAAAATTACCAGACCCGCAAGCAGCACCAGCGGCAAACTGATGCCGTCAACACCTAAATGATAGCCAATTCCCAACTGGGGTAACCACGCCGCGGATTCGACGAATTGATACCCCCCCCGGCCGACATCGTAAGAAAAATACAGGAACAACGAGAGCAGCAGGATTACGCTGGCAGCCGCCAGCGCAACCCGCCGAATCCACTCTTTCTGCTCGGCAGGCATCAATAACAATATGATCCCGGTAATAATGGGAGTGAAGATCAAAGTGGTCAGAATCGGAAACTGCATCACTCACCTCTCAGAACAGGAAGGCTACCGCCCGATTGATCATATCCAGCAACCAGGCCGGCCAGACACCCAGAGCCAGCATCAAAATCATCAGCGGCGAGATCACCAGCAATTCTCTGCCTGTCATATCGCTAAGATGATCCTTCCAACGGGTATTTAACGGCCCATGCAGGACCATCTTCAACGCTTTGAGGATATATGCTCCGGTAAAAAACAGCCCAATCATTGCCAGAGCAGTAGCCAGCGTCATAACCGGCCACGCCCCTCGCACAACCAGAAACTCCGAGACGAATCCATTCAAGCCCGGCAGCCCCAGCGAGGCCATGGCAGTAAAGATCAGCACCGTGCCATAAACCGGCAGTAAAGCGTACAGACCGCCAAAATCGTTCAAATCGCGGGTATGTGCCCGGTCATACAGCACCCCCACCAGAAAGAACATCCCCGCTGCGCTCAGGCCATGGTTGAACATTTGCAGTACCGCCCCGTTGAGTGCGATATTTTTATCCAGCATACCTGCCGGTGATGTGGTTTCCAGCAAGGCGGCAGCCGCTGCAATGCCTAATACCACAAACCCCATATGATTGATTGAAGAATAGGCAATCAGGCGTTTGAAATCATTTTGCGCCCATGCACCGAGCGCGCCAAAGATTATTGCTGCCACACCCAAAAATGCCAGCGCACCGGCATACATTTGTGACTCAGTCGGAAACAACGGCAGAACCAGACGTAAGAAGCCATAAGCGCCCAATTTCAACAAGACCCCCGCCAGTATCATCGAGCCGGCCGTCGGGGCTTCGGTATGAGCATCCGGCAGCCAGGTATGGAATGGCCAAACCGGCACTTTGATGGCAAAGGCCACCACAAAAGCCCAAAAAGCAATCGCTTTAACGGTGGGTAGCGACAAACCGAGTGGTATCTTCAATTCGGTCAGGGTTGGCCAGCGTTGATACAATTCCAGCAGGTCAAAACTTCCCACAGCCACGCCCATCAACTGAATTGCCAGCAGCAACCCCAACGAGCCGCCCATTGTGTAAAGCACAAATTTCAGGGCGGCATAGTTGCGATTCTTGCTTCCCCATTGGGCAATCAAGAAATACATTGGCACCAGCCCAACTTCCCAGAACACAAAGAAGAGCAGCAAATCCAAAGCCAGAAAAACGCCCAACATGCCTGTTTCCAGCAGCAGAAACAGAATCATGTAAGATTTAACCCGTTCCTGGATGCTATAGGAAGCCAGAATAGCCAGCGGCGTCAACAGGGTGGTCAGCAGCACCATCGGCAGAGAAATTCCGTCAACGCCAAGATGATACGAAGCCCGAATGGCACTGTACCAGTTGGCTTTTTCGACGAACTGGAAAGGCAGCGCCTGCCCGGCTTGAGGGTTAAAACCCGCCCACACCACCAGTGTGAGTGCAAAGGGAATGAGCGAGGCCGCAAAGGCAAAATTACGCAGCAAGGCTGTTTTCTCTTTGGGCAGCAGCAGCATCACCAGTGCCGCAGCAGTGGGGGTGAACAAAATCAGGCTCAGCAGATGATTGTAGATCCAATCCATCGTCCGCTACCTCCCCTACCCAACGACCCACAGGAAATAAATGAGAATGGCAACCATGGCTGCTGCACCCAGCCCAATTGTCGCATAAACCTGAACCCGGCCTGTTTGCAAGGAACGCAGAAAAGCGCCAAAATTGCGTGTTCCGGTGGCGGTCAGATCGCCTGCCCCGTTGACCACCGGCAGATCAAACCACTTTCGCAGAACATTTCCAAGCCAAATGCCCAAACGAGCAATCGAATGCAGGATTCCATCAATCACGGTTCGATCAAGCCAGCGGTCGGTCACCGTTTCTGCCAGCCAGCGCGCCGGCCGGATGAACACCAGTTGATAAAACTCATCTACGTAGTATTTATTTTTCAACAGGGTATATAGTCCTCCCAGCGGTTTTTCGAGCGGATCGAGCGGTTGACGAACAGCCCGATAAGTGAGCCACCCCAAACTCAAACCACCCAGCGCGACCACCAACGAGGTAAACAGCGGAAGCAGGCTGTGATGAGTTTCTTCGGCATGGAAAAGCAACATGCTTCCCACAAATTCTTCAAACCAGTTCGGAACGATTCCGCCAATCAGCGGGAAATAATCGGGAATACCCACCCACCCCGCAGCAATGGCAAAGAAGGAAAGCACAACCAAGGGATAAGTCATTGCTGGCCGTGATTCGTGAGCATGTTCAGCAGACTGACTGCGAGGGTTGCCCAAAAAAGTGAGTGTGATCTGACGCATGGTGTAAAAGGCCGTCAGCAAAGCCGCCAATGCCAGTGTCCAGAAAATCAGCATTTGTCCGCTGGCATAAGCTCCTGCCAGAATTTCATCTTTTGACCAGAATCCAGCGGTTACCAGCGGGAAGCCCGAAAGTGCCAGTCCGCCGGCAAGGAAGGTCCAAAAAGTAATCGGCATTTTTCGCCTTAACCCGCCCATATAAAGCATATTTTGCGGGTCAATATTTTCACCGGTATGCAAAACGCCATGTTCCATGCCGTGAATAACCGAGCCGGAACCGAGAAACAACAGGGCTTTGAAGAAAGCGTGAGTAATCAAGTGGAATGCTGCTGCCACATAAGCCCCCACTCCCAGCGCGGCAATCATATAACCCAGTTGAGAAATGGTGGAATATGCCAGCACTCGTTTGATGTCATTCTGTGCCAGTGCAATGGTGGCCGCAA
This sequence comes from Chloroflexota bacterium, assembly GCA_040754815.1. Classification (GTDB taxonomy): domain Bacteria; phylum Chloroflexota; class Anaerolineae; order Anaerolineales; family Anaerolineaceae; genus Bellilinea. The sequence continues at coordinate 27,065 of JBFMBX010000008.1, read as the reverse complement.
ACAAGGCGGTAAACGCACCAACAGCTCCCATCACCAGCACCGGCAAGGTCAGTTGATGTCCATCCCATCCAACCGAAAGCAGAGGGAAGAAACGAATGACCAGATACACCCCCGCCGAAACCATCGTGGCCGCATGAATCATCGCCGAAACCGGTGTAGGGCCTTCCATGGCATCCGGCAGCCAGATGTGCAGCGGGAATTGCGCCGATTTTCCAATCGTGCCAATGATGAGCAGCACACCGATCAATCCCGCCCACGACACACCGCCCAGTGGAGAGGCCGCCTGTGCCAATCCATTCAATACGGTCGGATTATTGAGAATGGACTGGTAATTCAGGGTACCGGTGAGGGAATAGAGGGCGGCCAGGCCCAATAGCATGAATACATCCCCCACACGGGTGGTCAGGAAAGCCTTGATCATGGCATTTCGCGCCGATTCTTTGCCGTACCAGAAACCAATCAACAGGTAGGAGCACAACCCCATGATTTCCCAACCGATGTAAAGCGTCAGCAAATTGTCGGTAACTACCAGCAGAAACATGGCAAAAGCAAACAGGCTGATCAGAGCAAAAAAGCGCGCATACATCGGTTCGATGGAAGGGACACGATGAGTGTGACCGTGTTGATCTGTTATCGTTGCCCCATGAGGCGGCAAACCAGGGCGGTCATGATCTCCCCTTGGTTGACCAAAATTATGATACCCGACACTGTAAATGAAAATCATCAGCACCGTCCAAGCCACAAAAAACAATGTTACGGCGCTAAGAGGGTCAATTTGAAGGCCGATATTCAAACCCGTTGAACCGGTGGGCAGCCACTGGATGGCAACCGCAAATGGATGCTGACTCAAGTCTTCGATCTGGATGGCCTGCCAGAAAACCACCATACTCAAAACCCATGACATCCCGGCCCCGCCCAATGCCAGCCAGTGGCTTAACGAGTTCTTACGGTGTGCAAACAAAACAATGGCAAAAAAAGCCAGCAAAGGAAGAAGCGGGATGAGAACGATCAGCGTTTCAACAGCCATGTTGGATTTAATCTCCTCCGTTTCAACCTTTGAGCAAGGTTAATTCATCCACAACCGCTGTCTGTCTGCGGCGGTAAGCCGAAATAATTAATGCCAGACCCACAGCCACTTCGGCTGCCGCCACCACAAAAACTATTGTGGTAAACGCCAATCCATGCACATACGGCCCACTACGAACCTGCGCATGATAATGCCAGAAAGCGATCAGGTTCACATTGACCGCATTTAACATCAACTCAATCCCCATCAAAATAGCAACCGCGTTTTTGCGCGCCAGCGCACCAAACAAGCCAATACAAAACAGCGCAGCCGAAAAAATCAAATACCACGACAATGGGATCATCTTTGATGTTCCTTCCTGCGATCTACCGCGATGGTAATGGCACCGATCAGCGCCGCCACCAGCAGGACTGAAGCCAGTTCAAACGGCAACACAAATTCCTGCGGAGAAACCAGAGCCTTCCCCAATTCAAGAACATTATCGGTATCCGGCGGCAGTTCCACCAGCATCACCGAAAAACCCTGCCATAAAGTCAGAAAACCGACCAGGACGCCAAACAAGAGCACCGCCACCAGTACCGCCCCACGCCAGCCCGGTAAAATCTGATCGCCGTGATCCTCCATTACCCGCCGGGTTAACATGACAGAAAAAATGATCAAAATTGCAATCGCCCCCACATAAACGAGAATCTGCACCACAGCAAAGAAAGATGATTGCAGGGTGACGAAGATGACCGCCACACCCATCAAGGTCAGCACCAGCCAGAGCGCAGCGTGCATCATCCTCCGGGCAGAGACGACCATGACGGCTGAAAACAATGAAACCAGCGCCGCAAGTAAAAAGACAAATTGCAGACCGTTCATTCACCTGTTCCGTATTTTGTGGATGTTGTTAGAGCCCCGTGCCCTCCGCGAATGGCAAGGGCTTGTTTTGGTTTCTTTCGTTGGAAAAGCCGGATCAATTGATCGGCAATCACCAGTAAAATGATATTTACTGCAAGATAGGCTGCAGCCTGCCAGAAAAGCGGCAAGTCCCGTGTCAAGCCACCCACAACGGCCATCACCATGACCAGAGCCAGAGAAAGAGGTGTCAGCACCTTCCAGTTCAGGTTCATCATCTGATCAATGCGAAAACGGGGTAAAGTGCCACGGAATAAGATGGTCACAAAATAGACCACAAATGTTTTCAACATCAAATAAACAAATCCCAAAATTGGAACCTGCTCCGCAGCAGGGCCGCGCCAACCGCCTAAAAACACCACGGCAAAAATCATTGAAACTGTAAAGGCATGCAGAAATTCTGCCACATAAAACATGCCAAATTTCAAGCCCGAATATTCAATGTTGTAACCCGCTACCAGCTCCGATTCGGCCTCAACCAGATCAAAGGGCGAGCGGCCAATTTCAGCAATCGAAGCAATGAAGAAAATCAATGCTGCCGCCGGCGCCGTAACAATAAACCAGATTTCCTGCGCCTGAACAAGGCCAACCACACTTAATGTGCCTGCTAACATGACCGGCACAAGAGCCGAAAGTACCAGCGGCACCTCATAGGAGATTAATTGAGCCACCAGACGAAGCGCCCCCAGCAGAGCATATTTATTGTTCGAACTCCAGCCGGCCAAAATGTAACTTACCTCTCCCAACGCGCCTACCGCAATCAAAAACAGGAAACCAACGTTCAAATCCGTGCCAAACACCGTGACCGAAAGGGGCAGAACAGACCACAGGAGCAAAACGGCAGCCACGGCAAGGATCGGCGCTAAATTGTAGGTGAACTTTTCGGCTCCATCGGGTGTGATGTATTCTTTGGTAAAAATTTTCAACATGTCGGCAATCGGTTGAAAGATTCCCCATGGACCAACGCGGTTCGGGCCAAACCGGTCTTGAATCCGGCCGATCAACTTGCGTTCATACCAGATCAAAAACACCACAAACAGCATCGCACCGGTCGCCAGTACTAACGCACCAGTGAGACTGGCAATTACCTCAACCACCTCTGGAGGTAAACCGAATTGACTCAGCAAGCCAACGTACCAGTTAATCACAAAACCAAATGGATCGCGTAAAAAGTCCATCACTCTTACCCCGCGAAGAAGCGAATTAAAACCATTCCAGCGCACCTTTGCGCCACGCGTAAATCAAACCAACCACCAGAATCAACAGGAAGATGACACCTTCCAGAATGGCGTAGATAGGGAGGAAATTATAGGCAACCGCCCACGGAAATAATAAAACAGCCTCTACATCAAAAATTAAAAAGACCAGAGCAAAGACATAATACTGAATTTTGATTTGTGTCCAGCTCGGGCCTACGGTTTCAATACCGCATTCGTAAGTAGAATTTTTAATTGGATCTGGTTTTTTGGGGGCGAGTATTCCAGCAATAAAAATGGTTACAGCTGGCATGAGTAAGGCCACCAGTGCAAAGATACCGATGTACAACCAGTTTCCCAGCATACAAGCTCCTGTGTGGTCTCAAGATAGAGGGATCAATGGTAATCTTTCCCATCCCCACCCAATACCTCCATTTTATCAACTTACCCCCTGTTTGTAAAGCAAAACCACAAATTTTGAATCTGTTATCCGTATGTTTTAGCCGGCATATTATTTTTGTGTGCCGATTTCAATCGGTTCCCCCACCCCCACCACAACAGGGCAATGACCACACCCGCTCCGGCCAAAACTCTCAGGAAATTCCAACTGAGTGCGCCCATCCAGCCCCAAACTTTCACCTCAAAAGGATGAGACAAAATCAACTCGGCATTGTCTCCAGCCGGATTGTCCTTACGAATACCATACAACCACAATGTCCCTTTGCCGGCATTTAATTTGTAGGGTTCGATGTACCAACGGAATAAGGTTTCTTTTCCGGCAATTGCTCTTTGCCGCGAATCACCATCCGGAGAAATTGATACGCCGCTCATTTGCAGCCGCGCCTGCCACGCCTGCACTTCCCCTGTATTCCGCTCATCCAAATTTATTTTTAAGGTTATTGAGGCTTTTTCGCCCAATCGAACCCGGCGCGGAAAGGAAAATTCAAATTCGATCCATTGGGATTCTCCCTCCATGGGTTGCGGAAGAAACACCGCCCCATCCACACCGAAATGGTCGGTCATCCGTGGGGCGGGAAAGAAAGTAAAAACAAAAAGCACAGACGAAATTATCAGAAGAACAAGAGGTAGAAACCGCCTCATCAGCCGATAAAGACCTCCACCTCTTCGCCATCCTTGTCGTTGACCTGAATATGGATAGGTTCGTTTGCCGATAAATTCTTCTTCATCTCGTTAAGCATATCTGCCACATTTTGTTCTCTCACATGGGGTGGCAGCCAGCGGTCAAACGTTCTCAGAAACCAAACGGCAGCATGAATAGGCAGCGGAAAACTGATGGCGATCCTCTCCGGTTTCTTGCCTTTCTGCTGACGAATTCGCACATGCAACCAGGGAGAATTATAAGACAACCACATGCCAATTATACCAATCAAAAAAGGCAGCCAGGCAAACCAGAACCCCCACCCCCACGGACGAACCAGCCAACCCTGCACCATCCAGACGGCGCCCAATGCCGTCAACAACACCATCAGACCGAACACAAACCAGGAAAAGCGCCGCCAGCGGCGGAAATCCGGTGGTGTTGTCTTTTCACTGTGAGTTTCAACAACATCCACGCGCTCCACTTTTTCAACGACTTCTTCCACATCGCCGGCTTCTTCATCTGGGTGAGGGAGATCAATTTTCTCATCCAGGGCATTAATTAACCGCAGCCCTTCTTCAGGGGAAATTTCGCCAGCCTCAATCTTACGCAGTAATTCTAAACGCTCCTCGCTCATCCGCCGCCTCCTGAAAAATATGATGATGAATCAGGTTGATCCAACCACCTGCCGTAAGGTTATTTAATGAAATTTCCCTTCCAGAGCATCAAGCAAGCGATTGGCTTCTTCTGCAGTGATTTTCTTCTCCTTTAACAAATTCAGAATGATCAGGCGCTCTTCTTCGGTTGCGCGCTTTGGTTGCACCGGAGGATGTTTACCAAATGTAAAATTAATTCCGTCAATGTTGAAAAATTCTCCCTGCCCCGCTCGCCGGCTGGCAGCCCGCTCGGCCCGTTGTTGTGCTAAACGCATTCGCTCTTCCGCTCGTTTTATTTTCTCCTGCACTCGTTGAGCAATTTGCTCTCCCAAATTTTCATATTGGCTGGCAAAATCTTCCTCAACCCCTTCTTCTTCCCATTCCCCCTCTTTAATGATTATCGAACCGCCGGCAGCCAGTTTCAAGCGCACTCCCCCGCCGCCAACCGTTCCCTGATAACGGTGGGTCACCTGCCGCACGGATTGCCCTCTTTCCTGAAAGAGAATCCGCTCGCCACCACTGCTGGCATCCAGTTGATAGCCGCTGCCAACAGGAAGCCACAACTTAATACTCCCACCCGCTGAAGCCTGCAAATCTCCGCCCAATTCAAGCAGCTTTACTTTGATGCTCCCCCCTGCCCTGAGCACCTCTGCCCGGCGAACATCCAGCAGTTTGATCGAACCGCCGGTATTCTCCACCCGTATCGTGCCGTGGACCTCCGCCCCTTTGAGATTGCCGCCAATATTGGTAACCACCAGATTCCCGTTTAATTTGAAAACCTTGAGGTGTCCCCCCACATTGATACAATTTACCTCACCCACTTCTCTCAACGTCAGGTGGCCTCCGACATTTTCAATCCTCAACGCGCCCCGCAGGTTAATTGCCGACATCGAACCATGCACAAAATCCACCTGAATGGTTGAATCGACCGGTAACTGGATCACCGTATCTTCTTCACAGTGAATTAACCATCCGCCGTTTTCCTGTCGAATATGCAGCCGCGCTTCATCCTGCACCCGTATTTGAAGCTGAGGCTGATCCCATCCGATCAGCGAAAGATGATCTTCTGCCTGAATACGAATTTGAGGATTTAAACCGCTGGGTAAAGTCCGAATCGCCATGAAAAACACTCCCAAAGTTTTCTTAACCTAATCATAACAGAAAGTCCATCTTTGTCAATAGAAACATCAATAATATTTATATCGTCTTATTGTTTTTGCAAATATTTTGTAATGTTTTCAAATTATATTATGTTAATGGTTATAACGAATTTGAGTGACAATCATCACAATCAATTCAAGCAATCCAGATTTTGTGATAAACTCATCCATAAGTTCCAATTCCCATTTCTACCCCAACGCGGAGGAAACATTTTAATGATCCCTTACCCCGTTGAACCATTTCGCATCAAAATGGTTGAGCCAATTCATCTCATCTCTCCAGAAGAACGAGAACAGGCCATGCGGGCTGCCGGTTACAACCTCTTCAATTTACGTGCAGAAGATGTGTTCATTGACCTGTTGACCGATTCTGGCACCGGCACGATGAGCCACCATCAGTGGGCAGCCATGATGACCGGCGATGAATCCTATGCCGGCGCACGCTCTTACTACCACCTCGCTGAGGTAATGAAGAAAATTTTTGGTTTTGAACATTTTGTCCCCACTCATCAGGGAAGAGCAGCGGAGAACATCCTCACTCAATTGCTGGTCAAACCCGGCATGTATGTGCCATCCAATATGCACTTCGATACCACCGATGGTAACATCCGGGCACGTGGCGGGCGTCCAACCAATCTGGTCATTGATGAGGCCTTTGACCCGACCAGCCAGCACCCTTTTAAGGGCAATATGGATATCCAGAAACTTCGGTCATTCATCCAGCAGGTCGGTCCACAAAACATACCCTTTGGCAGTATTACCATAACCAACAACGCCGGCGGCGGCCAGCCTGTTTCCCTGGCCAATATCCGTGCTGTGGCTGAGGTGTACCACGAATATGGTATTCCCTTCTTTATTGATGCCTGCCGTTTTGCAGAAAATGCTTATTTTATCAAGCAGCGAGAACCCGAATTTGCCCATCTTTCTACTCTCGAAATCGCCAATCAAATTTTTTCTCTGGCTGATGGTGCATGGATGTCCGCCAAGAAAGATGCGCTGGTCAATATTGGAGGATTTCTGGCAGTGCGTGACCATGATTTGTTTCAGCGCATTTCTAATGAATTAATTTTGCGGGAGGGCTTTGTCACCTATGGCGGACTGGCAGGCCGGGATCTGGATGCCATGGCTGTCGGGTTATTGGAGGGATTGGATGAAAATTACCTCGCCTACCGCATTGGCCAGACGGCTTACTTTGCCGACCAGTTGAAAACCGCCGGTATCCCCATCGTTGAACCGGCTGGCGGCCATGCCATTTACCTGGATGCCGGGCGGCTTTTACCGCACATCCCTCATGCCGAATTTCCCGGGCAGGCACTTGCCGCCGCCCTGTACCTCGAAGGCGGCATCCGCGGCGTTGAAATCGGCTCGGTCATGTTCGCTTACCCCGACCCGGATACCGGCGAGATGATTTACCCCAAACTGGAACTGGTGCGGCTGGCAATTCCCCGGCGCACATATACCCGCAGCCATTTCGATTACATCGTAGAAATCTTGAAAACCCTAACTCAAAAAAGAGAAAATTTGCGGGGTTATCGCATTACTTATGCTCCCCCTCTGTTACGCCACTTCACTGCACGATTTGAACCTCTATAGGAGGCAGCCATGAAAATTCCAAAAACTGTAATCACCCTGTTTTTTTGGTTAATGATCTCTTCCACCCTCATCACAGCATGCAGCCTGTTGTCTCCCCAGACTCAAACCCGCACGCTGGAAGGCGAGGAACGCGATGCCGTTCTGGAATACGCCGAACCGATGGGCGAAAACCTGATCAACGGCTTGATCAACCGCGATTATGCAACATTCTCAAAGGACTTTGACGAAACCATGAAGAAAGGCATGGATGAGGCTGCCTTTGAGAACCTGCTTGCCACATTGACCGGTAAACTCGGCGCGTACCAGTCGCACGAAATCCAACAGGTATTGCAAGATGAAAAATTCAGCATTGTCATCTACCGCCTGACCTATGAAAAAGACAACTTAGTGACGATGCGTATTGTTTTCAACCGCGAAGAACCCCATCTGATCTCCGGCCTGTGGTTCGATTCTCCCGAATTGCGCAAAAAGTAATCAGAGATTCCGCTTGGCTTCATCCCACCAGCGGTCCATTTCCTCCAGCGTCATCGAGGTAAGTTCTCGACCGGTCTGACGGGCACGTTCTTCGATATACCCAAACCGCTGGCGGAAACGCAGATTCGCCGAGCGTAGGGCACTTTCCGCATCCACTTTGTACCAGCGCGCCAGGTTGACTACCGCAAACAGCAAATCCCCAATCTCCTTTTCTCTTTCATGATCACTTTGTGCTGTTTGAACCTCTTGAATTTCTTCAAATACTTTTTGTAATACCGGTTGAATCTCCGCCCAGTCAAAACCCACCCGCGCAGCCCGGCTTTGCACTTCCTGAGCCTGTGAGAGAGCAGGTAAACTTAGCGGTATTCCTTCAAGTATACTTTTGGCTTCACTCTGGCCGTTGAGTGCCCGCTCCTCTTCTTTCAATTTTTGCCAGTTGCGCAGCACCCCGTCCACCCCGCTGACGCGCACATCCCCAAATACGTGAGGGTGGCGGCGAACAATTTTCCGGTGAATCCCCTGAATAACCTCAGCCATATTGAATTCACCCTCTTCTGCGGCAATCTGTGCATGAAGAACGATTTGCAAAAGCAAATCCCCCAGTTCTTCCCGCAATGCTTCCGGATCTTCTTTATCCAGCGCTTCAATGGCTTCGTACGCTTCCTCCAGAAGATACTTTCGCAAGGTTAAGTGGGTCTGTTCGCGGTCCCATGGGCATCCATCCGGCGCGCGTAAGCGGGCAACCACCTCTTGAAATGATTCCAGTGAAGCATCAGCGCTCAATGCCGGAACGAACAAAGCGGTCATCAGGCCGAGATGCGGACTGCGGTCAATTTCGTAAAGCATTAAATCTTCCACAATCTGCTGAGAGGTGCCGGCTGCGTGAACCAGCCTGACACGAAATTCATCCGGATAAACGGCATTAAGGGCCAGTTTGACCCCCGAAGCAGTCATTTTATTGTAAATCTGAGTGATAAGTGCTGGCATATCCGGTGGATAACCGGGCGTATGCAGCCTGCCAATTTCCAAAGCATCCAGCAATGCAAGACGAGGGAAGGGATCGAACTGCAAGGCACTGAACACAGGTTCGAGGAAACTCATGCCCTCGATGATCCGTACCGGTATCCCCTCACGGGCTGCCCGACGGATAATTTCAGGGGCTGTTGCTTCTGCCACAAAAGGGTGGCCGGGCACCGCATAGGTTACACCTGTGGTCTGTTTGCCCAGCGCAAGAATTTCCTCAACAATCGTCTCATAAACTGCCTCAAAACTATCCTTCGTTTCGTATAAGTAATCGAAGGAAACAATTTCCAAACCTGCCGGCAAATGTTCAATGACGGGATGATGGCGTGTCCGCACATGCAGGCGTTCGATGCGGTTCAACCATGTCCACGCTTGCCGGGTCAGGTGTTGCTCGTCACCGGGTCCCAAACCAAGAATTACAATGCCGAAATCATCGGTAGATTCCATAATCAATTGCTCCTTTAGAATAGCATTCTAACCCAAAACATTGCAGAGCAGCCCTCTACCCGTTCTAAACAACCGGGTGGAGGAAATCTGCCCTGCAATTGGATGCCCCCGAAAGGGGAAACGAGCAAATTCCGCTTGAATTTTAGCGTTTGGTGTAGGTCGGTGCCTTGCGCGCCCGCTTGAGACCCGGTTTCTTGCGTTCTTTGACGCGCGGATCGCGGGTGAGCAACTTATACTTGCGCAAATCGTGAACAAAGTCTGCGTTCATTTTGGCAAGCGCACGTGCCAGCCCCAATTGAACAGCATCGGTTTGACCGGTCACACCACCGCCATTCACTACAACCGTGACATCGAACGTCGAACGTTCCTGCTGGGTTGCCTGGAACGGTTTGAGAATTGCCTCCACATCGCCGATGCGCGTGAAGTATTCTTCGAGCGGTTTCTGATTGACGGTGAATTTTCCCGTTCCGCTCATGATGCGCACTCGCGCGGTGGCCTCTTTGCGTCGCCCAACACCTTCGTAATACTGAACTGACATATCTTGCCCACTCCTTTATGCTACAGGCTCTGGCTTTTGCGCTTCATGGGGATGTTCGCTGCCAGCATATACTTTCAACCGTTTAATCAGTTTGCGGCCAAGCTTGTTATGCGGCAGCATACCCCACACCGCGGCACGAATTACCCGGTCAGGATGGCGGTTCAATTGTTCACGCATACCAACAACTTTCAATCCACCGGGGTAGTTGGAATGCTTGTAATAAAACTTGGTATCCAACCGCTTATCGGCAACTTCCAGCTGCTGGGCGTTGATGACCACCACATAATCACCCATCGGTACGCCCGGGGTGAAGGAGGGTTTATGTTTCCCAAGCAGGTAGCGGGCAATTTGAGTCGCCAGCCGGCCGAGGTTTTGGCCCTTGGCATCCACCAGTACCCACTTTGTTTCAGGTTTTCCTTTTATGACGTATGTCTTATCCACAGTCCTCTTCTCCACTGACAGATAAGGTTTTATTCAACCCTTCAGATTTCAAATCATTCTCCTCGTACTGCACCCATTCCAGAACCAGACCGTTTGGTTTTGCCAGCCCGGGCATGAGGGGCTGTGGGATTTTAAGGGCATTTTCAAACTGCTGTAATGACAGTTTTTGCTGCCCAACCCGGACTTGCAAAAAAACCAGTCGGCGCACCATCCGGTAAAGAAAAGCATTGGCCGCGATGCGGAAGATCCACTCCTGCTCACCGGTCTGCTGCCATTCCGCGCGGTAAACGGTGCGAATGGTGCTGCCCCCTGGTCGTAGGGGCGAACCAAACGCCGCAAAATCATGCTCACCGGGCAGAAGGCCGGCAGTCTGATGCAGAAGTTCCCCTTGCACTGGCGGCCAAACCCGCCACTGAAAACGCTCGCGCAAGGGATCACGCTCCTCTTGACAGTACAAGCGGTAAAGATACTGGCGGGCAAGGGCATCGTAGCGCGGATGAAAATCATCCCGCACAATCTGCACCCTGCTGGCTGCCACATCTTCCGGAAGTGAAGCGTTCAGCGCTTTGAGTAATTGCTGGGGTGTATGCCTCCAATCCATATCGAAGGCGATCACCTGCCCGCGTGCATGGACTCCGCTGTCCGTTCTGCCGGCATACAGGATACTTTCACCCTGCCAGCCCAGCGAGCGTAATGCCGCTTCAACTTCTGCCTGTACCGTGCGACTGCTTCCCTGCCGTTGAAAGCCCTGGAAGTGTGTGCCGTCGTAGGCGATGATAATCTGGTAACGTGCCATCCCAAACCGGAAAAAAGCCCGGTGGGGTCTTAATCCTCAACCAGTTCAAGCAGAACCATCTCGGCAGCATCACCCTGCCGCGGTCCGAGCTTGAACATCCGCGTATAACCACCGTTGCGGTTGGCATAACGCGGCGCAATCTCATCAAATAACTTCTTTACCACAACCGGATCACCCAACCGCGCTGCAACCAAACGGCGGGCATTGACTTTGTCCAAATCACTGCCGCTCGCGCTCCGGCGTGCCACGGTAATCATTCGTTCGGCTTCGCCGCGAATTGCCAGCGCTTTGGCGCGGGTGGTTTTCATCCGTTCGTGAGTAAAGAATTGTTTGATCAAAGTCCGGCGCAATCCCTTGCGCTGGTCTTTTGACCGTCCCAGTTTATAACCAGCAACTTTATGGCGCATAATTCCTTACTCCGTCTCGTTGTCTTTTGGCAGGAACCCTTTTTCCTGCATCTTCTGGCGTAATTCATCCAGACTTTTCTCACCAAAGTTACGGATCGACATGACGGCCTCGCTGCCTTTTTCCAGCAGTTCCAGCACATCACCCACCGTGGTAATTCCCGTCCGCTTGAGCGAGTTGAAAACCCGCACCGAAAGGTCGAGATTTTCGATGGGTGTTTCGGCGGCTTCGCTGGTCAGGCGGCTGCCGCTGACCTCATGCTCTGGCACTGCTGCAAAGATTTCCTCGCTGATTCCAGAAATCAGGCGAAGATGATCAATCAAAATCTTGGAGGCAGTTCCCAGCGCATTTTCCGGTGATATGGTGCCATCCGTCCAGATCTCAAGGATCAACCGTTCGTAGTTGGTATTTTGACCAACCCGGGCAGAAGCCACATTGAAGTTTACCCTTCGAACCGGACTGAAAATGGCATCTACCGGTAGCTCACCAATCGGCAGGCGGCCGCTGCGGTCACCGGCGGGTGAATAACCCCGTCCGCGCTCAACGGTCATGTCAATTTCCAGCCGCGCTTTGCTGTCATCCACAGTGAACAGGTACAGGTCTGGATTGACAATGTCCACCTCTGCCGGCACCTGAATATCCGCCGCGGTGACAGTACCCGCCCCGCGAACATCCAGATGCAGATGCGAACTTTCCACATCATGCAGCACGAGCCGCAGCTGCTTGATTTGCAGCATAACCTGAATCACATCTTCCCGCACGCCGGGAATATCGCTGAACTCGTGCAAAACATCCGAAATCCGGATGGATGTTACCGCTGCTCCTTCAAGTGATGAGAGCAGTACCCGCCGAAGTGCATTGCCAAGGGTGACGCCGTAACCGCGTTCCAGCGGGCTGATGATAAACTTTCCATAATTTCGAGCCTCGGCTTCACGCTCGATTTTCGGTTTGACCATATTGGTTAGTACAGACAAGGTTCACCCCTTTCCGATGCACAGCAAATGATTTCAGCCAGACTGGACAACCCTATTACCTCGAGTAGTACTCAACAATCAACTGCTCGTTCAGGTTGCCATCAATTTCGGCCCGTTCGGGCAGACGAAGCACACGCCCGCTTAAATTCCGCAAATCCCGCTCCAGCCACAAGGCGCAATTGCGCTTTTCGGCAAAATCCGGTAATTCTTTGAAAAATGGTTTGCTCCGCGAACCTTCACGGACTTCGATTTTATCACCGGGTTTCAGCAGCATGGAAGGCACATCCGTGCGGCGACCGTTGACCAGAAAATGGCCGTGGCTCACCATCTGACGTGCCTGAGCGCGGTTTTCGGCAAAGCCCATGCGGAAGACCACATTATCCAGCCGCAATTCCAGCGTTTGCAACAAATTCAAACCGGTCAAACCACGCTTTTTCAAGGCCACATTAAAGTAGCGGCGGAATTGACGCTCCAGAATGCCGTAAGTGCGGCGGGCCTGTTGTTTGGCACGCAACTGCCGGGCATAGTCCGACATGCGTTCACTGCCTCCCCGACCGGCGCTGGCACGGCCATGTTCACCGGGGGCGAAACCACGCCGTTCAAAGGCGCACTTGGGGGTGAAGCAGCGCTCACCCTTCAAAAACATTTTAAAACCTTCTCGCCGGCAAAGTTTACAAACCGGACCAATATATCTCGCCATAACTTCCCTCTCTATATGTAAATTAGACGCGGCGTTTCTTGGGGGGCCGGCAGCCATTATGCGGCACCGGGGTCACGTCCGCAATGGAGCGCACCTTGATACCCATCCCTTGCACAGCCCGAATAGCCGATTCGCGACCCGGCCCGGGTCCCTTGACGATGATATCCACTTCCTGCACGCCCATGGCCTGCGCGGCTTTCAAAGCCTGTTCGGCAGCCAGACGAGCAGCAAAGGGAGTGCTCTTGCGGGAACCCTTGAACCCCGCTGAACCGGCGCTTGCCCAGCAAACGGCATTACCCTGCTGGTCCGTTACCGTCACAATTGTATTATTGAACGATGCATAAATATGTACCTGCGCTGAGGACAGAGTGCGCTTCACCTTGCGGGGAGCGCTCGACCGGCGCGCTGATCTTACATTTTGTGCCATATTACCTCGCTATCAACCTCAGTTTCTTTCAGAGTACAGCGTAATAACCGGTATGGGGGATCGGGCTGAACAGCCGCGGGGGCGGGAAGGTACCCCAGATCAGCCCTCCCCTTGACCGGATTATTTCTTGGCTGCTCCACGGCGGCGGCCACGTCCCGCCACAGTCTTCTTGGGGCCTTTTCGGGTGCGGGCGTTTGTGCGCGTGCGCTGACCCCGAACCGGCAGGTTGCGGCGGTGGCGCAAACCACGATAACACCCAATTTCAATCAGGCGCTTGATGTTCATTTGAACTTCGCGCCGTAAATCGCCCTCCACTTTGTAATTTTGGGCAATGTAATCGCGCAAAAGGTTCACATCCGTTTCAGTCAGGTCTTTAACCCGCGTATCCGGATTGACTTTTGTCTCAGCCAGGATCTTGCGAGCCCGCGTGGGGCCGATCCCATAAATATAGGTCAGTGCAACTTCAACTCGCTTGTTGCGTGGTAGATCAACACCTTCGATTCTCGCCATGCCTTATTACCCCTGTCGCTGCTTGTGCTTTGGGTTTTCACAAATGACGTACAACTTGCCGCTGCGCCGCACAATCTTGCACTTTGCGCATCGCTTGCGAATGGATGGTGAAACTTTCATGATTGATTACTCCTCATCATTCCTTACTTAACTTCAACAGCCAAAGTTTCAATTATACCCGATTTCGACCATTCCGTCCAGGTTTGCTGCCATCTGGCAAGAGCGTCAGGATGCGTGGACCGTTTTCGGTAATTGCCACCGTATGCTCAAAATGAGCCGTCGGCAGCCCATTCCGTGAAACCACTGTCCATTGATCATCCAGCACTCGAGTAGCGGGCGAGCCGATCAGCACCATTGGTTCCAGCGCAATGGTCATTCCCACCCGCAATAACATACCTCGCCCCGGGCTGCCATAATTCGGCACCTGAGGGCCTTCGTGCATCTGGCGTCCCACGCCGTGACCGGTGTATTCCCGCGTGACATGGAAGCCATGGCTTTCAACATACTGTTGAATTGCAGCCGAAACATCACCCACCCGGTTACCGGCAACCAGTTTTTCAATGCCGATGTACAAAACGGTTTCGGTCACTTCCAGCAGCTTTTGCACCTGTGGAGAAACTTCACCAATCGGGAAGGTAATTGCCGAATCGGCAACAAAACCCTCGTATACTGTGCCGCAGTCCACCGAAACGATATCCCCTTCGCGCAGTTTGCGGCGCGGACTGGGAATTCCGTGTACCAGTTCTTCATTAACACTGATGGTGGTACTGGCAGGGTATGGATACGGCCCCGGATAATTGAGAAATGGTGAATAAACACCGTATTTCTTCAATACCTCTTCTGCTGCCGCGTTCAAGTCTGCCGTGGTAACCCCCGGACGGGCAACATCATGCGCCGCCTGCAACGCCTCGGCATTGATTTGTCCGGCTATGCGCATAATCTCCAGTTCCTGAGGTGACTTAATCGTAATTTGACGTTCCCACGACATACGACGATTACCCTTTTATCCTACAACTTCCAGTAACCGACGGGTTACCTCTTCAATGGGTTGAGTTCCATCAATTTCAACCAGTAAACCTGATTGACGGTAATGTTCAATCAGTGGACTAGTCTGTTCAAGATAGACCTTAATCCGCTTTTCCACTGTGGCTGGTTGATCATCCTCTCGCTGATACAATTCGCCGCCGTCATCATCGCATTTACCCGCCTGTTTGGGCGGATTATAAATGCTGTGATACACTTTCCCGCACGTGCGGCAAGTCCAGCGTCCGCTCAAACGTTCAATCAACACCTCTGCAGGAACTGCGATGTAAGGTACGCTGATGACCTTTCCGTTCATTTCGGAAAGCATCTGGCTTAGTGCTTCGGCCTGTGCCGGTGTGCGTGGAAAACCATCCAGAATTGCACCGCTGGCACAATCCGGGCGGTTCAGTCGTTCGCGAATCATGGCTATGGTCACATCATCCGGCACCAGTTCACCCCGGTTCATGTACCCCTGCGCCAGCTTGCCCAGATCGGTCTGGTTTTTCAAATTCTCGCGGAAGATATCGCCGGAGGATATATGAGCAAGACCGGTTTTCTCGGCGAGAACCTGTGCCTGAGTTCCTTTACCTGCTCCCGGAGGGCCAAGAAGTACGATGTAACGCCTCATGCCGTTTTACCCTTTGATCAGGTTCTCATCGTAGCCGTGCAGTTTGAGCTCGGTCTCAATGATGGTAAAGGTATCCCGCACGACGCCAACCACAATGAGCAAGCCGGCTGCCGAGATGAGGAACAAACCCGCATTCCGTGCTGAAGCCGGCAGAAAAGCGTGCATGATGTAGGGAAGCACAGCCACGAAGCCGAGGAAAAACGCCCCCGGTAAGGTGATGCGGCGCTGTACTTTGGTCAGGTACTTCTGAGTGGCCGGACCGCGCAGAACACCCGGGATCTGGGCACCCTGCCGTTTGAGCGTTTCACCATAATTCTGCTGGGCAAAGAGCACATCGGTGTAGAAGAAGGTGAACGCCACAACCATCAGGAAGTACATGACGGCGTACCAGCCACCCTGCCCACTGAAAGTGTTGTAGATACTGGTAGCCAGACTGGCAACCCACGGTGTTTGAGAGTTGACAAAGTAACTGGCAACAATTGCCGGGAACAACAAAATGGATTGGGCAAAAATCAAGGGGATCATGCCCGCCATGTTGATCATCAACGGCAGGTTGCTGCGCACCGGCATGGACATGCGGTTGCCCACACGCCGTCCCGGGAACAACACCGGCACGTTGCGCCGCCCTTGCTGCACAAAAACAATGGCAAAGATCACCAGCACCAGCACCAGCAGAATGAGCAGCGTAAGCCACCAGGCATTTTGCCGGTCACTCCACAGGCTGATCAGGTTGGCGGGAATGCCCGCCACGATGCCGGAGAAAATGATCAGGGATAAACCTTGTTTTGGAATACCGTACTCGGAGATCAATTGCCCCAGCCAGATACCCAGCATGGTACCGGCCATCATACTGATGATGGTGGTCAACGTGGGTAACAGGGACGCCCCCGTGAAGCCGTAGGTGTAATTCAACACCGTCTGACCGGTCTGGCCGGCCAGCGAGTTAAAGATGTTGATCTGCCCGATTGCTGAAAGCAAAGCCATCGGCACAGTCAGGATGATAGTCCACTTCTCCATCCACTTCTGGCCTTCACGGGGGTTTTCCTTCATCTTCCGCTCCAGTGCCGGAATGATCGGCACCAGCAGTTGCAGAATGATCTGTGCGGTGATGTACGGATAAACCCCCATTGCCAGAATGGAGAACCGTGAAATCGTACCACCGGAAAGCAGATCCAGCAATCCGAACAATGTGCCTGCTGCACCGGGAGCCTGGACAATACTCCGAATCACTTCGCGGTCAATTCCCGGAACGGGAATGTTGGCTGCCAGCCGGTAAAGTACCAGCAGCAGCAAAGTGATCAAAAGTTTCTTGCGAATATCTTCTGACTTCCACAAATACCGCCATGCTGACCGCTTCATGCGTTGGTCTCCTTCACTTCAGCCTTTCAGGCGATGATTTCCACAGAACCGCCAGCCGCTTCGATTTTGGCCTTTGCCCCTTTACTCACCCGCTGCGCCCGCACTTTGAGCGGGAATTTCAGCTCGCCATTTCCAAGAATGACAACCGGGTTACCGGGCTTATGCAGTAGATTTTTCTCCGCCAGTGTTTGCGGGGTAACTTCGCTATTGGCTTCAAATTTTGCCGCCAGCTGACTGAGGTTGACCTCGTTAAATTCCACCTGCACAGGCGGGGTGAAACCTTCACCGCGCATGAACGGCAAGCGGCGATAGAACGGCAGGTTACCACCCTGACGGTACAGGTGACCGCCCTCACCGGAGCGGGAGCCCTGACCCTTTGTTCCGCGGCCGCTGGTTTTGCCTTTTCCGGCTGAAATACCGCGCCCAACGCGTTTGCGGTCTTTTCTAGCGCCTTCGTTTGGCTTCAGATCATTCAGTTTCATTGCTCTACCTGCTCTTCGATTTTTACAAGATGATTGACTCTCCGCAGCATTCCCCGCAAAGTTGGGGTATCTTCATGGATGACCGTTTGATTCAAACGGCGCAAACCCAACGCGCGAATGGTTGCTTTGTGCTGCTCCGAATAACCGATTGCGCTTTTCACCCATGTGATGCGCAGCATCTTGGGGGATTGCTTCTTCTCAGCCATTCTTCCTCCGTTCCCAGAAAGGCAGCAATTCCTCAGCGGGTTTACCGCGTTTTGCCGCTTCCTCTTTGGGTGACTTCAACTGGCTCAAGGCATCAAAGGTAGCCTTTACCACATTGAGGACATTAGCACTGCCCATTGATTTGGTCAAAATATCACGAATTCCAGCGGCTTCCAGCACTGCACGCACACCACCCGCCGCAATAACACCCGTACCGGGCGAGGCAGGTTTGAGCAGAACCTTTGCACCGCCAGTTTTACCAACCACTTCATGCGGAATGGTGGTGCCGATCATGGGTATGGGTCGCATGTTTTTGTGCGCCCGTTCACTGGCTTTGCGCATGGCATCCGGCACAGCATTGGCTTTGCCAACGCCAAGACCAACATTCCCATTGTTATCTCCCGCTACAACCGTAACGCGGAATTGAAACCGACGGCCACCTTTGACCACTTTGGCAACGCGGGCAATCTCGATCACCCGCTCGTCGTATTGCTGTTCATAAGATGTGTATTCCATCATTTCCATAGTCGGGCCTCTTTCATTGCTTCCTGTTCAGCCTAGAACTCCAGGCCAGACTCACGGGCAGCTTCGGCCAGTGCTTTAACCCGGCCAATGTATCGAAAACCGCCGCGGTCGAAAACCACACGGGTGATTCCTTTTTCTCTGGCGCGTTTGGCAACCAGTTCACCCACCATACGGGCCTGTTCGGTTTTGGTCTTGCCTTCCAGTTTGCCGCGTAATTCATGGTCAATGGTCGAAGCCGCTGCCAGAGTATGCCCGGCTTCGTCATCAATCACCTGGGCATAGGTTTCGGCCAGGCTGCGGAAAACTGCCAGCCGCGGACGATCCGGCGTACCGCTGATATGCTTGCGCACGCGGCGGTGGCGGCGAATTCTCGCTTCAGAACGACTTAGTTTAGCCATGTGCACTCACCTATTTCTTGCCTTTACCGGCTTTACCGGCTTTTCGGCGAATTTTTTCACCAAGATAGTGTATCCCTTTCCCATGATAGGGTTCGGGAGGACGAATTTTACGGATATCGGCAGCAACCTGCCCCACCAGTTCCCGGTCATAGCCCATCACTTTAATCTGACGGGTTTTGGTATCCACATCAAATGTGATACCGGCCGGGGGTTCAACAATCACCGGATGGGAATATCCCACAAACAGTTTCAGGTTTTTGCCTTCCATTTCGGCGCGATAACCCACGCCATCAATTTCAAGCACTTTGGAAAACCCTTCACTGACTCCGGTTACCATATTTTGAATTAATGCTCGGGTCATTCCGTGCAACGCCCGCACTTGCGGCTCTTCCGATGAACGGCTGACGGCGATTTGACCATTCTCAAACTTGATGGAGATCACCGGCGAAAACTCACGTTGAAGTTCACCCTTCGGGCCTTTGATGTGCACCGAAGAACCATCCACCGTTACCTGAACATTTGCCGGAATAACCACCGGTAAGCGACCAATACGAGACACGTCTAATTCCTCCTTTACGCTTTCCGGTTTACCAGACTTTGCACAAAATCTCGCCGCCAACATTCAGTTGACGCGCACGCTGTCCGGTCATCACACCCTTGGGTGTAGATAAAATGGCAACACCTAAACCAGAAAGCACCCAGGGAATATCCTGTTTTTTGGTGTAGATGCGGCGGCCCGGTCGGCTGACCCGCTCCAGACCGGTAATCACCGGCCGGCGCTGGCGTCGTTCACCTACATACTTGAGGCGGATGCGCAGGGTCTGTTCATGGGGTTTTTCACCGCTGACCACTTCATAAGACTCGATGAAACCCTCTTCTTTCAAAACCCGGGCGATTTCGGTTTTGAGTTTGGTATTTGGCATGGCAACCACCACCTGACCATTCATGATGGCGTTGCGCATACGGGTCAACATATCAGCAATAGGATCATTTACACTCATGCCTACCTCCGGCCTGGACCTACCAGGATGACTTGGTTACGCCGGGGATCTTCCCTTCAAGAGCGAGCTCCCGGAAGCAAATTCGGCACAGCCCAAAACGACGCAGGTATCCTCGCGGGCGTCCACAACGTTTGCAGCGATTACGCACCTGAACGGCGTACTTGCGGCGTTGTTCACGATACATCATACATTTCTTTGCCATACTAATCCTTCCTGAAAGGCATCCCAAGCAATTGCAGCAATTTAACAGCCTGATCATCAGTTGGCGCTGTGGTTACGATGGTAATTTCCATGCCGCGCACTTTGTCCACTTTGTCATATTCAATTTCCGGGAAGATGATCTGTTCCCGTAAACCCAGCGTGTAATTTCCGCGCCCGTCAAACGCTTCTGCCGAAACACCGCGAAAATCGCGCACACGCGGAAGCACAATGTTCATCAACCGGTCGAGGAATGACCACATTCGCTCACCGCGCAGGGTGACCATAGTGCCAATGGCACGGCCTTCGCGCAATTTGAATGCGGCAATGCTCTTGCGGGCTTTGGTAATCACCGGCTTTTGACCGGCAATTTTGGCCAGGTCACTGCTGGCGGCTTCCAGCGCTTTGGGGTTATCCAGCGCTTCGCCGAGGCCAATATTAACCACCACTTTCGTAATGCGGGGTACCTGCATCACATTGTGAAGCCCCAATTCCTTCATCAATGCCGGCACCACTTCTTTCTGATATTTTTCCTTCAAAATGTTCATGTACTCGCTCCCCGATGGCTTATTCGTCTATGGCGGCGTTGCATTTTTTGCAAACCCGCAGTGCTTTGCCATCTTCGCCGCGGGAAATACCCACCCGGGTGGCTTTGCCGCATTTCGGGCAAACCAGCATCACGTTTGAAAGATCAATGGGCGCCTCAAAGCGGATTTTGCCGGGCGAAATATTGCGCCCTTGCGCTTGAACCTGTCGCTGGTGTTTGGTGCGAAGGTTAACACCCTGCACCACCACCCTGTTTTCTTTGGGCAATACCCGGATGATTTCGCCGCGTTTTCCTTTATCTTCAAAGCGGCCGCAGATTACTTCAACCGTATCGCCTTTTCGAATCTTCATCTTCATGGCTTCGCTCCTGTTTCCTTGCATTAGATCACTTCCGGCGCAAGCGAAACGATCTTCATAAAGCCTTTTTCACGCAATTCGCGAGCCACAGGGCCAAAAATACGGGTTCCTTTCGGGTTCTGACCATCGTTATCCAGAATGACGGCTGCATTATCATCAAAGCGGATGGTCGAACCATCTTCACGCCGCCATTCTTTGGCGCAGCGCACAATTACCGCTTTGACAATATCACTCTTTTTGACCGAACCCTGCGGCGCAGCGGATTTGACCGTTGCCACCACAACATCACCCACATGCCCATAGCGGCGGGTAGAACCGCCCATCACATGAATGACCAGTAGCTCACGTGCGCCCGTGTTATCGGCAACTTTTAATCGGGTTTCGTGCTGAATCATCCTTTATGCTCCTTCCTCCGCCGGCAGTTCCTGCATCGGCTGGCCCTGGCGCTTAAGGATGGTTTGAACCACCCAGCGTTTTTCCCGCGAGAGCGGTCTGCTTTCCACTACCACCACCTCGTCACCAATTTCGCATCCCAGTTCATCGTGGGCTTTCACCTTCGTCGAGGCATGCACCACTTTTTTGTAAAGAGGATGCTGGTAGGTACGGGTGACCTTGACTACCACAGTTTTCTGCATTTTGTTACTGGTGACAACACCGGTTAATCGTCGCCGTGTGTTCATTTTCCACCTTCCCGCTGTTGAGAAAGTTCCCGCTCCCGCAAAATGGTCATGTAGCGCGCAATCAGGCGGCGGGTTTGCTTGAGCCGGCTGGTATCTGTCAGCTGTCCGGTAACCATTTGAAAGCGCAGATTCATCAATTCTTGCCGGGCATCCGACAGTTTTGCTTTCAATTCCTCAGTTGACATCAAGCGAATCTGTTCAGTTTTCATGCTACTTCTCCTGTCGCAGATTCCTGACGACCAACCACTTTTGTCTTGATCGAGAACTTATAAGCAGCCTGCCGCAAGGCTTCAATGGCTACATCGGCGGGCAGCCCACCCAGCTCGAACATGATTCTTCCCGGGCGAACCACTGCCACCCAATACTCCACCCCGCCTTTACCCTTACCCATACGCGTTTCCGGTGGTTTTTGGGTGTAGGGCTTATCGGGGAAAATGCGAATCCAAACCTTACCACGACGGCGCATTGTTCTCACCAGCGTACGCCGCGCAGCCTCAATCTGGCGGGCGGTAACCCAACCGGGTTCGAGCGCTTGCAAGCCGAACTCCCCATAGACCAGTTCCGCACCGCGCAAGGCTTTGCCCTTCATGCGTCCGCGTTGTTGTTTGCGCCATTTGACACGTTTTGGCATCAACATAATTGCTTACCTCTCTTCGTTCCGTCTGGGAAAAACCCAGCGCATGGATTACTCGCTGATATATACACCCTCGGTGACTTCCGCTTTTTCCTCTTCGCGGGAAAGAACTTCACCCTTATAGATCCACACCTTGACACCGATGATGCCGTAGGTGGTCAATGCTTCTGCACGGGCAAAGTCAATATCCGCACGGATGGTCTGAAGCGGCACGCGGCCTTCTCTCAGCCACACACTACGCGCCATTTCAGCACCGCTCAAGCGTCCGGCCACTTCGATTTTGATGCCCTGGGCACCTTGACGAATTGCCTGCTGCAGCGCTCGTTTCATTGCACGGCGGTAAGCCACGCGCCGCTCGATCTGACTGGCAATGTTTTGTGCAACCAGATAGGCATCACAATCGGGTGATTTAATCTCTTTGATCTCCAGATCAATCTTCTTCTTGGTCAGGGCTTCAAGATCCTGGCGAATCTTCTTGACGGTTTCACCCTTCCGTCCGATCAGGATACCGGGTTTAGCCGTGTGAACAATCACCTTGACCTTACCGGGGAAACGCTCGATTTCCACCTTCGAAATAGCCGCCCGGTCTGCATCCGCAAAAATCATTTTGCGAATTTCAAAATCCTGATGCAGTTGTTCGGTGTACTCACTGCCATCAGCGTACCAGCGACCTTCCCACGGTTGGTGTACGCCCAGACGAAATCCAATTGGATGAACTTTTCGACCCATAATTTCTCCTGGTTTCTCCTTGCCGGCTGCCCTTTTTTGTTCAAGCAGACCGGACGAAAATCACCTTATTCACGCTCCCGTAAAACAACGGTCACATGCGAAGCGCGTTTGAGAATCGGCTTGAACCGACCGCGCGCACCAAACCGGCGCCATTTGCGCGTTGGGGCTTCATCCGCAGTAATCTGATAAACGAACAGATTGTTGCGGTCAATCCCAAAATTTTCTTCAGCGTTGGCAACTGCTGACGCCAGCAGTTTGCGCACCGGTCCCGCTGCACCTTTTGTGACAAACTTGAGCGTATCCAGCGCTTCCACTGCCGGCCGCCCGCGCACCAGGTCAATCACCAGGCGCACCTTTTGGGCCGATACCGGACAATAACTCAACTTGGCTCGAATATCGTTTGCCATTGCGACTTACCTCTTAGAGGATTTTTCCGCCACATGCCCGCGGAAATGACGGGTAGGAGCAAACTCACCCAGCCGATGGCCTACCATGTTTTCGGTGATGTAAATCGGCACATGGCGGCGGCCATCATGGACGGCAATCGTATGCCCTACCATCTGGGGAAAGATGACGCTTGCCCGACTCCACGTGCGAATGACCTTCTTTTCGCCGCGGGCATTCATCATTTCGATTTTTTTCAACAGTTTCGGGGCTACGAACGGGCCCTTTTTCAATGAACGTGACATATCTCGTCCCTCTTTCTCGGTGTTACCAATCCTTCAAACCGCACCGCTTAGCGTTTGGCTGCACTGCGGCGGCGTACAATGTACTTATCCGTCGTCTTATTGCGGCGGGTCTTGTAACCACGAGTGGGTTTACCCCACGGGCTCTTTGGACCGGGCATACCCACTGGCTGACGTCCTTCACCACCACCATGGGGGTGGTCTCGCGGTGACATGGCCGTACCGCGCACCGTCGGGCGGATGCCCAGATGGCGTTTGCGTCCGGCTTTACCCAGTTTGATATTACCGTGATCAAGATTGCCCACCTGCCCAATGGTGGCGTAGCAAACCTGACGAACCAGCCGCACCTCACCCGAAGGCAGGCGAATCTGGGCAAAATCACCTTCTTTTGCCAGCAGCTGAGCAGCCGCGCCCGCCGAACGCACCAGTTGACCACCGCGTCCCGGATAGAGTTCAATGTTATGAATCATGGTACCGACCGGGATATTGGCAATGGGCAGACTGTTGCCGGGGCGGATATCCACATTCGGTCCTGCCATCACTGTATCGCCAACCTTCAAACCGACCGGTGATACGATATAGCGTTTTTCTCCATCGGCATAAACCAGCAGCGCCAGGCGTGCAGTACGATTGGGATCATATTCAATCGCCGCCACTTTGGCAGGCACATTCAATTTATCGCGTTTGAAATCCACCAGCCGGATGTAGCGGCGGTTGCCACCGCCCTGATGCCGCACGGTCACCCGCCCCTGATTGTTACGGCCAGAATGTTTCTTCCGTATGATCAGCAGCGAACGCTCCGGCACGGTCTTGGTGATTTCTTCAAAACTATAGCCGGTCATACCTCGCTGACCGGGAGTTACCGGTTTATAAATCTTGATCGCCATTATTCAACCCCTTCAAAGATCGGAATTCTGTCTTCGGGCGCCAGGGTGACAACGGCTTTTTTGTAAGCCGGGTTACGCACCACAACGCGTCGGCTGCGCGCCCGGCGGGTGCGCTTGGCGGGTACATTAATGATGTTGACCCGCAACACCTTCACGTCAAAGATTTGCTCGACAGCATCCTTCACCATCGCTTTGGTGGCGTTTTCGGCCACTTCGAACACATACTGGTGCAAACGGCTGACCTGATAATTGGTCTTTTCAGTCACCAGCGGGCGGCGGAGTATTTCATAAATCGTCGTCATTTTAACCTCCTACCTATCCCAAATAGCTCTTAATCACATCCAATGCCGCCAGCGGCATGACGACCTTTTCAAACTTGAACAAGTCGCGGATGTTGAGATAAGAAGCCAGTAATGTTTTGGTTTCTGGAAGATTGGCCGTCGAAAGGATGACATTCTCATAAGAATCCTTCTGCGGAATTACCACCAGCGCACTGGCATCACCCACCAGAGTATTCAAAGCCTTTGCCATCAGGCGGGTCTTTGGTTCGGGAACCAAAAGTTCATCCACCAATACGATAGACGATTCGGATGCTTTGACGGTCAATGCAGACCGCAAGGCCGCCCGACGCATTTTCTTCGGCATCGAAAGTGTATAAGCGTGGGGATGCGGGGTGTGAATCCGGCCGCCGCCTTTCCATTGTGCTGCGCGAATGGAACCCTGCCGCGCCCGCCCGGTGCCTTTTTGCCGCCAGGGCTTGCGCCCGCCGCCGGCCACTTCGTTGCGGGTTTTGGTATCGTGAGTTCCCAGGCGCGCATTGGCCATCTGGCGTACATACGCCTGATGCATCAAATCCGTATTGATTGGGGCAGCAAAGATCGCCTCAGGCAATTCCACCTGCTTGACCTTTTTGCCCTCCATGTTATAGACATCTACTAACATAGTTCTTTCGCTCCGTCAGTCCAGCTAAAGTCGCGATGCATCTACTGCTTGCGCGCCTCTTTGATTAGAACCAAACCACCGCGCGGGCCCGGAACTGCTCCACAAACACCGATCAAATTGCGCTCGGCATCCACCAGAACAACCTTCAAGTGCTGCGCAGTCACCCGTTCATTGCCCATATGACCCGGACCACGCGAACCCTTGAAAACGCGTCCCGGTGTAGTTCCGGAACTGCGCGAACCCGGCGCGCGATGACGATCCGACTGACCGTGGGTCTTCGGACCACCGCGGAATCCGTAGCGTTTGACACCGCCCTGGAAACCTCTTCCTTTGCTGGTGCCAATCACGTCCACGCGCTCACCCACAGTGAACGCTTCGACAGTTACCGTTTCCCCTTCTTTTACATCGGGGTTCTTGGCGCGAAATTCGCGCAAGAAACGCAACGGAGGCAAATTAAGACCGGAGCGTTTCAAGTGACCCAGCTCACCACCGGTCAAACGCTTCGGCTTAACTTCCTCATAACCCAATTGGACAGCTGAATAGCCGTCATTTTCAGGCCGTCTAATCTGGGTAACGTAGCATGGCCCAGCTTCGATAATTGTGACGGGCACCGCCACACCTGCATCATCGAAAATCTGGGTCATGCCGATTTTCTTCCCAATCAGCCCTTTAAACATCTCTGTTGTTCTCCTTAATCTTTCAAAGGTTTTTTTCAGGACTGTCAGCCTGGGCTCGGCTGCATCATCCCTGTACGCCCGGCAGTCAGTATCTCGCTGCGACAGCTGGTATTTTGTTCTGCGCCTACGAAGACACTCTTACCCGACCTTGTCAGCGTCGGCTGCTTTCAGCCTCAACGCCAAACCGCTCTATTATAATCCAACTTTGTCATTTTGACCAGAGTTGGTCCTGCCGTTTTTTGGGATTTCTTGTCGGGCAGGCATAAACCTGCCCGACTCTTACCCCAGTAAAAAATCAGATCTTGATCTCGATATCCACGCCTGCCGGCAAATTAAGACGCATCAGCATATCAATGGTCTTGGAATCCGGGTCAAGGACATCAATCAAGCGGTTATGTGTCCGCACTTCGAAATGTTCGTGCGAATCTTTGTCAATAAAGGTCGAACGGCGGACAGTAAAACGCTCGATACGGGTGGGCAACGGAACCGGCCCAACGACCTGTGCGCCACTGCGTTCCGCTGTTTCGACAATCCGCTTGGCGGATTGATCCAGAACGCGGTGATCGTATGCCTTCAGGCGAATGCGAATTCGTTGTTTTGCCATATTGTTACACCTAGTCCAAAATCTTGGTAATCACGCCCGCGCCGACGGTCAGACCGCCTTCGCGAATGGCGAACTTCGAACCCTGTTCCAGCGCCACCGGCACGATCAATTCCACTTCCATGTTCACATTGTCGCCCGG
>JBFMBX010000007.1:175710-198895 GCA_040754815.1 Chloroflexota bacterium | reverse complement strand
GAAGGTTCGCTGGTGTCCTGCGGCGTGGGGGTGACGGGGGTGGGTGAAGGTTCGGTGGTGTCCTGCGGCGTGGGGGTTATCGGCGTGGGTGAAGGTTCGCTGGTATCCTGCGGTGTGGGGGTGACGGGGGTAGGTGAAGGTTCGCTGGTATCCTGCGGCGTGGGGGTTACCGGAGTGGGTGAAGGTTCGAGGGTGTCCTGCGGGGTGGGCGTCACCGGCGTGCTGGTTGGAGTGAAAGTAAAAGTGACGGTTGGCGTTACCGGTGTGCTGGTTGGTGTAAATGTAAACGTGGCGGTTGGGGTGACCGGCGTGCTGGTCGGCGTAAATGTAAATGTGGCGGTTGGGGTTACCGGCGTATTGGTAGGCGTGGGGGTGGGCAGACTGCACTCATCCACATCTTTGAATGGGCGGCACTGACCGGAGTAAATGACCGCCGTGCCATTACCGGCGTAATCTGGGCGCTGCTGGGCACGAAAGATGAAATTGCCTAACGGATAACCAACCGGCGGGTTACTGACCGAAAGGGGGTCGAAACTCAGCACCGCGCACTGCCCGGCGCTGAGCGCCGGCACAAATCCGCTGTGGACGACTACGCCGGTACGGGCGCTGCCGCTGGCTTTCCACAACACCTGATACGTGGTGGTGCCTTGCATGGCGGCGCCGCTGTTGCAAATGGTGGCCTGAATCACATCGCAATTGCCGCTGCAACCGCTTGTAAAACTCAATTCGCTGCCGTCCCAATCCGCATAGACGGGTAAAACGACGGCGTTCAAAAGCAGGCCGGTGATTAAGAAGATGACCCCCAGTGCATAAAATGTCTTCCAAAGCCGGCTTAAGTTAGTCCGAACATCAGGCGAATTCATCCGCTACCCTCCCAAACAGGCTGTCATGCTCCACATAAGATGAGAATAATGAACAGTAAAAAGAATAAAAATGCCCGCAGCGGGCTTGCCGATATTCTGCAACATGCTGTGAGAAAAGCCTGTTTCTCAAGATGTTACAGTTGTGCTAATTTTTTACTATTTATATCTAAATTATAACGGTATGAAAACCAATGTCAATAGTGATTATCTGCCGAAAGGGTCTGCCGGGCAGTTTATAAAAAAGTTCTAAAAACTTTTGGGTGATGGTCTCATCACGCACCTTTTTATGCCCCCAAATGTGACTGACGTCACATGCCGCTCAACTCCCGTGGTGATAGAAAGAAAATAAATCCGGCTTCAGGTGAGAGAGATGACCAGACCAACCATTGCTTTGTTCGGTGCCTCCGGTACGATGGGCTTTCAGGCTTTTCGGGAACTGTGGCGCAGGCGCGAACGGTTCAACCTTGCCGTGCTGGCCTTGCCGGAGGATCAACGGCGGGGCATCTTTGACCCTTACCTGCGGCTGGCCGGCGCACCGCGCCTGCGCGGCAGGGGCGTTGCTCAGGGGGACGGGCTGAAAATGGTTTGGGGCGATGCCACCCGCTACGAAGATGTCGCCGAGACCATCCGCGGGGCCGACCGGGTGTTGAACGCCATGGCCTACATTTCACCGATGGCTGATTACAACCCGGAACAGGCCCGCCGCGTAAATGTGGAAGCTATTGCTCACATTCTGCGCGCCATTGAAAATGAACCTAACGGCGCGGAGCGCATCGCTTACATTCACACCGGTTCGGTGGCCCAAACCGGTAACCGCCCGCCGGGCATTCACTTTGGGCGGGTTGGCGACCCGCTCAAACCGGCCGTTTTCGATTACTACGCGCTTACCAAAATCGAGGGCGAGCGGCTGGTGCTGGAATCCGGTCTGCGTTACTGGGTTTCCCTGCGGATGACGTTCATCCTGCCCACCCGGTTTGATGAATTGCTCGGCCTGCTCGACCCCATTCTTTATCATTTACCGCTGAATGCCTGCATGGAAAATATCACCGACCGGGATGCGGGTTACGGGCTGGCGAATTGCGCCGAAATACCGCTCCATTCCGACTTCTGGCGGCGGGTGTATAACATGGGCGGCGGTGAGGGAATGCGCACTACGGCCTATGACTTTTTGAGCATGGTCTATAACCTGTTCGGTTTGCGGCTGGAAGCCTGCACCGAACGCCGCTGGTTTGCCACCCGCAATTTTCACATGCAGTTTTTTGAGGACAGCCACCTGTTGAATGATTACCTCCATCACCAGCGAGATACGCTAGCAGATTTCCGCAGGGCGATTCTTTCCACCATGCCGCCGGCGGTGCGGCTGGCGCGGTGGCTGTTGCAGCGATTGCCGCTCTTGCGCCGGGCCGCCGAAAGGGGCTTGTTCCGCTGGCAGCGCCGCGTGGTGGAAAATCACCCCAACAGCCCGCTTTACTGGGTGAAGAGCGGCAATCAGTGGCGCATCCGCGCGTTTTACAAATCCCTTGAGGATTTTCACGCCATTCCGGAGTGGAACGCCTCCGGGGATGATTTTTCTCCCCCGGCTGAGTGGCGGCGGCTGAATCACGGTTACGATGAAGCCCGGCCGGTTTTAACTCTGGCAGATGTGCAGCGTGCGGCTGTGTTTCGCGGCGGGGAATGCCTTTCTGAACACTGGAACGGGGACTGGTATCAGCCGCTGGAATGGCGCTGTGCCTTTGGGCATGAGTTCAGCGCACGGCCGTACACGGTGCTGAAAGCCGGTCACTGGTGCCCGGATTGCGTGAGTGAATGGAACGGTGATGAGCAGGCGCGCCGCAGCCCGTTTTTTGCGCAGGTGTGGTATGCCGATCACGACCCGCAGGAAAATTATTATTACCCGCGGGAGGGGCTGGAGGACATCCGCGGCGCCAACCGGCCTGCCCGCCGGCGCAGGTCTGTTCCGGTCTTGAAGCCGGCGGTCGGGCAGGCTCAAGCCGAGCGTTAAACCAGACCCCGGCCTGTTTGCTTCCTTTACCCATCGTAAAAACCGGGCGGGAGATTCCCACCTGCACTGCACCGACACCTGCACTGCACCAAACGCAGTGCGGTGCAAGTGTCGCTTCGCTCGGATGACATTAAGGGTTGATGTCATTGCGAGCCGCCGTCAGGCGGCGTGGCAATCTCCCGCAAAGCCGCTGCGGAGGGCGGGCGGGTATCGCTTGCTTAAAATGACATGAACAAAAGTGCAGTAAAGGGCGGGTTTCACCTGGAGCGGGGTGAGATGAAAGAGTTTACATTATTGTAAGCGAAGAGGGGGTGTTGGGGTGAAGAACACAGGCGTGCGCAGGCTTGACGCGCCTGCCTTGCTCGTGGTATGCTTTTGCCGTTCGTTCAATCAAACTCTCTCCCTGATTCCTGATGGATGAAGTAAACCCCTGACTTATGAAATCCCCGCTGTCTCACTTCGCGTCTGTACGCCGGGGGGTGTTTATTTTATTCATACTATTCATGGTAGCGCTGCCGGCAGGGCTGGTGCTGGGGCAGGGGGAAGCACCGCCGCTCTACCTGCCGCTGGTGCTGCGCGACTATCCGCCGACACCGACGCCTACCCCAAAGCCGTTACTTCCGCCGCTGAGTACGCCGACCAACACGCCGGAAATTTCTTTTACCCCGCAAAGCGTCCTCTTCTTACCGCTAATTGCGCGCTACGACTTGCCTCCCGCCCCGCTTTACGCCACCAGCATCTACATACAGAATCCCACCGCCACCGAATTGTACAATCTGGGCTGTGCTCAAGGCTTACGCGACCAGAACCTGCCCGGCCAGCAGGATAATCTGGTGGTTTTGGCCTTCGGCAAGATGTGGGTGGATGACGGCCAGTATTACCTGCGTACTTATGGAAATCCCGACAATGACGGCAGACGCACCAACCTGACCTTTGCGCAGGTGGAAAATCTGGCGCGCCAGTACCTGCTGGGTTACCTGTCCTGCAGCGACGGCGTCTCCCTGCTGGCGCTGGCCATTGGCAGTAACAATTATGATGATATGAATGTGGATGATGATATCTGGGAATTTTCAGGCAACCAGAACCTGCTGCGCCAGACGGCCTACACCTTCGGTCAGCGCTTTGCCGATACCACCTACAGCCTGAACGAGTGGATTCGCAGCAGCGGTTATGCTAACCGGTTGTGGGTGATGGGCGCGCTGGATATTGAGTGGGCCGGGCGCGAATCGGATGGAAATTACTGGTGGAACACGCCCTACGTGACCGGCGGCTGGGCGGCGGGTTTCGAGGCCAACAGCCGCGGGCGGGAACTGTACCTTAACTACGGGGCGTGTGTCGGCTGCCCGAGCGCGCCCAACCTCTCGTGGGTCTTCACCACCCGCGAGGACGATAACGGCGTGGTGATGGACTGGAGTCAGGGGGATGTGTATTACGTTTCGTGGGGCGCGCCGCCGGCCCTGCCGCTGCCGGAAATCTACCGCAAAGACGGCTACCTCGCCCGCCAGTGGCAGGCGGTCAGCCTGTACGGTGCGCTCTACAAAGGCGGTGCGATGACCTTTGCCGGGGCGATGACCCAGTACCAGTCCTGCCAGCAGCGTTCCGGCTGCATTGATGTGGACGACCCCGAATACAGCCTTGATAACACGCCCGAAGAGGGCTGGTCGCAGTTGTACGATTATTTGAATCGAGACCCGCGCACCGCGCAGGCTGTGCTGCGCTGGGTCACCGATATCCGCTGGCAGGTCAGGTAAGCCGCAGAGGTAAGGAAGGAGGATGCCGTGCAACCGCAAATGAAAAAACGAATCATCTGGCTGGCCGTGCTGACCGCCGCTGTGGTGCTGCTGGCGAGCGGCATCCTTTCGGCGGGCGGCCAGTTCGACCCCCAACAGGGACAGGGCGGGGGTGACTGGCTCACCTTGCTGCTCGAGCAGATCGGCGAGCGCAGCCAAAGCGCGGTCAACCCCACCGAACAGGCCCTGCTGGAAGACAAGCGCAGCCGGCTGGAACAGGTACAGCAGGCGCGGCAGGAAGCCGCTTTGCAGGCCGTTCCCACGCTGACGCTGGGGGTGTGCCCGCCGCCGGATGTTCAAACCGCGGACGACCTGCCGCAGGGCATCTTTGAACTGGACGGTGAGGGGGATTATGAAGACCTGGATTTCATGGCGGTCAACGGCTGGCGCGGATCGGTCAACGGCAATTTTGTGACGGTAATGGCCGGAAGGCAGTTTTCCAACGCTGCGCAGGGTATGCTGGTGTTGTTTACGGTGAAGGCTCCCCTTCAGGCAGAAACAGCCCCCGCTCAGGGCGGGCGTTTACGCATCACCGCCGCCGAGGGTTACCGGCTGACCCTCACGGATGAACAGGGCGGTGTGTACTATTACGATGTTGCGGCGCGGCGCTGGTTGAACTCGCCGGACGAAATCGCGCCGACCTTGCCGCCCATTCCCACCTTCACACCGCAGGCCGGTTTGCCCTGCCCCTAGATTACCTGCCATTACACGAGATTAAATCAAGCAGGCAGATCAAGATTGTTTTCCGGCTTTGTTGTAATGCACATCCCAAGTCGGTATAACACAATATTTTACAAAAATTTTCCGATACTCGGTTTCTTTTTTTACCGGAGACGAGTGGAGTAAAACCGGCCGGGGGTGAACAGCGGCCCGCGCGGAGCGGCACTGCCGCCGCTGTAACCCCCGATCAGGTCGAGGAATAAATCCACCACCTCGGCCTGAAAATGGCGGTTCGACTGATAGCGCAGATAATCCACCACCTGATGCGGCTGCCATGCCGAGCGGTAAGGGCGGTTGGAGTTGAGGGCGTCCCAGACATCCACCACCGCAAAGATGCGCGCCCCCAGCGGGATTTCTTCGCCCCGCAGACGGCGCGGATAGCCGCTGCCATCCCATTTTTCGTGATGACAGTAGGGAATATCCAGCAGGTCATAAAAATGCGGAATGGGGCTGAGCAGTTCGTAAGCATACAGCGGGTGGCGGCGCATGACCCGCCATTCGCCCTCATCCAGCGGCCCGGGTTTGAGCAGGATGGCATCCGGAATGCCGATTTTGCCGATATCGTGCAGCTGGGCGCCGCGGCGCAGTTTGACCAGTTCCGCGTGGTTCAATCCCATGCGCCGGCCCATTTCGACGGTCAATTCCACCACGCGGTTGGAGTGACGTTCGGTGGAAAAATCGCGCAGTTCCAGCGCGCGGGTCCAGCCGTCAATGGTGGCTTCGTAAGTCTGGTTCAAATCCAGATGCGATTGTTCCAGTGAACGGGTCAACTGAGCGTTTTGAATGGCAACGGCTGCCGTGTTGGCCACCAGACTGAGCAATGCCGTATCGGTGCTTGCGCGAAAGCGGGCCGGCCGGTAACTGTGGGCCTGCACCAGCCCGATGACCCGCCCACGGGTGACCATGGGCACATAAACCCCCGAACGAACCGCCCGGCCGGGCCGGACGAAGGGGAGCGGAAGCGTGCCGGTAGGGCTGTGGGTCAGCAAATCGTCAATGACCATGGGGCGGGCGCTGTGAATGACATTGAAGGGATATGAGCCGGCATGATTCTGGAGGGGGAGGGGCGGGATGCTGGTCAAATCCACTGCTTCGCCCTCGTGTTCGCCGTAGGCACAATACAATTCCTGCGTTTCGCTGTCGTAGAGCGAGATATATACCGTGCAAACATCCGGCAGCAGTTGAACCACAGCCGCGCTCAGGCGGCGGTAAATTTCGGTCAAGTCGTCCAGTTGGGCCAGCGCGCGCCCCAATTCACCCACGGCGGTCAATTTGCTTTCACTTAAACCTGCCTGCGGGCGGGTATCCTCACGCCGCTCGCGGGTCAGAGTAATCATCAGGGCCGGCTGATGGTCGAACACAATGGCTTCTACGCTGGCAAAACTGCGCACCAGCGCTCCCTGCTGGTTGAAAATGAGCAGCTCAAGGTTGCGCAGGTTGTTTTCAGCACCCAGGCGGGCAAGGATTTTCTTTAGATTGTGTTCTCCAATGCCGGCCGGCAGGCTGTTTTCCGGGCGGTTTAGCAGCAGGCTGCGCGGAATGCCGATCAGTTCGCAGTAGGCGGGGTTGGCTTCCAGATAGGTAAAATCATGCCGGTTCAAAATGCAAACGGCAGCCGGCAGGCTCTCGATCAGCCGCAGCAGGGCCTGACGGCTTTGCTGGAGGGCCTGTTCGAGCAAAAATAGTTTTGAGGGCGCGTTTTTGCGGGGTAAATAAACCGGTCGTCTCATGGGGTTTGTTCACAACCCTTTCGTGGTGAAATGAAGCATACTATCCGTAAAAAATACATAAAAAATACCAGAATCGCTTGCCAAACGAACATTTGTGAGTAAAATAAGAGGAAATCTCATTTATCTTATCCCCGATAAATTGCAGTTTACGACGGAGACCTACCTTGAGGGGGTGCAAGGTCAATGCCAGCGTTGATCCATACAATTGAGTTTGAATCGGAAGCGGGTGGGATGCGATGAAACCATCAGACCATCCCGCTTTTTTACGCCAAAATTCACTGCCGGCTTTGATCGTCCGGCAGGACGGCAGTATTCTCGCGGCTAACCAGCCGGCTGCTGCTTTGTTTGGCTATGCCGTGGATGAATTTTCTTCCCTCACGATTGGGGATTTAATTGCCCCCGACCACCGTCCGTTGTTTCAACAGGCGGTGCGGGAACTGGCTGAGCAGGCAGCGGTTGAACACGAAATGGTGATGGTGGACCGTGAGCAAAGATGGCTTTTCCTCAGCGTGAGGATTTCCCGGCTGGAGGAAGACCTGCTGGCATTTGAAATATTCGGTGCCGATGCGGTCAAAGAGATGCCCGCTATTTACCGGCGTCAAACGGCCATTTTGCGGGCGGTTGCCGATGCCAGCCACCGGATTTTCCGCTCCCCCCGACCCGAAGAGGTCATTCCCGCCTTGCTGGCCGAGCTGGGGACGGCTGCCGATGTAAGCCGGGCGTACCTTTTTGAAAATCATAGCGAGGATGGCGGCCGTTTACTGACCAGCCAGCGTTACGAGTGGTGCGCCGAGGGGGTTGCGTCGTTCATTGACGACCCAACTTTGCAAGATTTCGATTATCTGGCGGCCGGTTTTGACCATTTTCTGCAAACCTTACAAGCCGGTGAAGTCTTTGCCGGCAATGTAAGCGATTTTCCCCCTGCCGAGCAAGCCGAGTTCAGCCGGCAGGGCATTCTCTCCATCCTCATCATCCCCATTTTCGTGCAAAATTCGTTTTGGGGCTTCATCGGCTTTGATGAATGCCGCCGCGAGCGAGAATGGAATACCTTTGAAGTGGATGCTCTGCGCACTGCTGCAAATCTGCTGGGGGCTTTTTATGAACGGCGCAAAGCCGAAACTGCTTTGCGCGCCAGCGAGGAACTCTACCGCATGCTGGTTGAGAATCAGGGGCTGGGGGTGATCCTCGTTGATGAAGATGAGAATGTGCTGTTTGCCAATGCCGAGACAGACAAGCTCTTTGGGGTAAACGAGGGGGGATTGATCGGACGCAACCTGAGGGAGTTTCTCGCCCCGCAGCAAATGCAAGTGGTTCTGGAACAGACCTCATTGCGGCGCAAGGGATACCGCAGTCAGTATGAGATTGAAATTGGTCTGGCTCCGCATCAACGGCGGATTGTCACCGTGCATGCTACACCGCATTTTGATGAGCAGGGGCAATACCTTGGCGCGTTTGGCGTTTTCAATGACGTTACCGAACAAAAACGCATGGAGCAGCGCATCCGCAGTTTGCTGGTCATCGAGCAGGCCCACCGGCGGCAGTCCGAATCGCTGCGCGACGCGTTCGGCGCGCTGATCCATGACTTAAGTTCGAAGCAGGCGGCAAAACAGGTGCTGAACGGGCTGGCACGAATCGTCCCTTATGACCGTTGTGCGCTGTATCTGGAAGAAAATGGAAAATTCCGGCTGGCGGCCAAAACCGGTTACCTCACCGGCAGGCCGCCCGCCTCCCTGACCGAAAACCACGAAGTGTGGCCGGAAAAAATCACCGCTAAATCACGGGTGTGGTTTTTGAATCACATTCAGGATTCCCGTCAACTGGAATTGCTGGGGGAAACGACGCCGGGTGTTTCGTGGATGGTGATTCCCTTGAAGTGGAACAACCGGCCCATCGGTCTGCTGTGGTTGATTCGCGCTCCGGCTACGGCTTTCAAATCTTCTGAAACTCCGCTGGCTGAAACATTTGCCGGCCCGGCGGCGCTTTCCATTCAAAACAGCCGGCTTTTCACTCAGGCGCGAAGGCTGGCAACCATTGATGGGTTGACCGGTTTACTCAACCGGCGTTCGATTTTTGAGGCCGGAGAGCGTGAACTGACGCGCGCACAGCGCTATGAAGAGCCGTTCAGTCTG
This sequence comes from Chloroflexota bacterium, assembly GCA_040754815.1. Taxonomy (GTDB): domain Bacteria; phylum Chloroflexota; class Anaerolineae; order Anaerolineales; family Anaerolineaceae; genus Bellilinea. The sequence goes on along the minus strand of JBFMBX010000007.1, from coordinate 189,661 downwards.
CTGGTCATTGATCTGGATAACTTCAAGGAAGTCAACGACCGGCACGGGCATTTGAAAGGGGATGGACTGTTGAAACGGGTTGCCCGGCGGATGAAAAGCGTTCTGCGGCGCAATGATTTCATCGGCCGGCCGGGCGGGGATGAATTTATTGTTTTGTTGGGCCGTACCACGGCGGCCGAGGCGGTGGTCATTGCCGGGCGTCTGCTCAAAGCAGTCAGCGAGCGCCCGTACCGGATCAACGGCACTCCTTATAAAATTACGGCCAGTATCGGTGTTGCCAGCAAGGATGAACCGACCACCACGCTGCAAACCCTCATCCACCGCGCCGACGCGGTCATGTACACAGCCAAACAGAACGGCGGCAACCGCGTCGAAGTGGGGTGATTGCTGCCCGCTCAGCGGCCGATGAGCGGCAGGAACAGCCGGCTGCCCGCGATGGTGAGCAGGCGTTCGATACGGCTTTGCACAGTGGGGCAGGCCGCCGAACGGGCCGTGATGGACACACGGTTCTCATCGGCGGGCAGGGTATCTGATGGGGGATATATGATGAGGTCAACCAGCAAACTGGCCTGCGGCTGGATTTGCGCCGGCGGGGGGAGTTCCACTGCCCAATTCAGGCTGCTGAAGGCGGCGAGGGTGAAGGTATCTGCCGCATTGCCGGTGTTGGTGAGGGTTACTTGCAGGGGGTAAGGTTTACCCGCTTCAGGCGGGGGCAGGGTTTGGGGAGCGCCGAGCAGCAGGCCGCATTGCTGGACGGTGACGGTGAGACCGGCAGCAGCCCACAGGTTTTGGTCGCTGGTTATTGCCTGCAGGGTGATGGGGTACTCTTCACCGGGGGCGGCGTCTGCCGGCAGGCTGACTTCAACCTGTATTTCTCTGGTTTCAGCGGGGTCCAGTAATACCGACTGAGTAGGCAAACCGACCGGCAAATCGCCGGTGATGTTCAACTCAACCTGTTCACTCTGCGCGCCGGTGTTGCTCAACTGCCAGATAAAGGAATGGGTTGAACCGGCAGGGAAAACAGCCGATTGGTGAGCGGGGGTTAAATTCAAGCGGCGCACCGGCTCTTCTGCGCGGCAGGCAATGACCTCGAAATTATCCAGCGCAATGCCGGCCGCGGATTGGGCATCATCACCGCTGCCGGTCAAAATTCGCAAATGCACGTTATCACCCCGGAAAGCGCTCAAATCGGCTGCCAGCCGGCCCTAGTCGCGCTGACCACACCATGCCCGTTCGCCGCCCAGCGGGTTGCCAAATGAGGTTGCCAGCGCGCCTTCGTAGGGCGGGGTGAGCAAGGCTTCATCCGAAACGGCAGTCCAGTGTTCGCCGTCGTCGTTTGAAATTTGCAGCAGTGCGCCATCCAGGCAGGCGCCCGCTTCGCCAAAGTGGTAGGCCGTTTCGGCGCGCAGGTGAACGGCCAGAACATCCGCTTCTGCCGGCAAGGAAAGGAGGGGAGAAGTGAGGCTCTGGAGCAGAATTTCGGCAGGGGCGGCGGCGCTGACCACGCCCCCGCGGCCGAAGGCACTGCCAGTCTGCCAGCCGTTTTGCATCTGCCAGTCATCGGCTGGGGTATCGAAGGTCTGCGAATACAGCACTTCGGCGCGGCTGTGCGGGGGACATTCACCGGCAGGCGGGCGGGTGGTGAAGCGGGCGGGCGGCGAAAATTCACCCGCCCCACAGCCGTTGAGCGCCCGGACGCGCCAGTAATACGTCTGGCCGGGTTGCAAATCTTCCGTCAGGGTGTAGGCGGTTTGGGGAGTATTACCGGCGGCGGTTACGATCTGCTCAAAGGACGAATCCAGCGCAATTTGCACCTCATAACCAGCGGCGCCGCCGACTGCCGACCAGCTCAACTGGGGGCGCAAAGGAACTCCGCTGGCACCGTTGGCGGGCAGCAGGGGCAGCGGCGTTTGTTCGGGTGCGGCCGGGTGAACGGTCAGCGGCAGGGCGGCATCCTGCCGGATGAAGTCGCTTTCCCCGCGTACCGTCAGGGTATGTTCGCCCGGCGCAAGATCGGAAGAAAGATGAAGGGTCAGAACAGCGCTGCCGGGTGAATGGACTGGGTTGGCTGAAAATGTGCCGCTCACGCCCGGCGGCGGATTGGGCAATGAGAGGGTTACGGCGGGGGTCTGAGCGCTTTTGAGCGTTACCTGCATTGCAAGGGTTTGCGCTGCCCCGGCGCATACCGAAACGGTTTGCGGGTCGAGTTCAAGGCTGAAACGCTGCGGCGCATCCGGCCACAGGCGCAGGGTCGGGTCGCCCCACAGCGCGTACATTTCATAGTATTGTTGAACGAAGGTTTGATTCAAAAAGTAATAGCGGCTGAATTCTTCCATTGCCTCAAGCAGTGCGCTGCCCAGCCGGGGTGGATTGGAGGGTTGGGCGAACAAAGCGCGGAACAACTCTTCCTCCAGCCGTTCGTCGGCTGAGCGGGTGGTATCTGCCCCAGCGGCAAACACGCTCAGCGCGCCGGAAGTGGGATGCAGCAGCCAGTTTTCTGCAAAAGAAGTCTGTTCTGCACTGAGCAGCGCGTTGCGGCTGGCAAAACTCACCAGCAGCGGTAAGGGAGGGCCGTTCAACTGCTGCACCTCGCTGGTGGTGAAGTACGGGGAATTCCAGCCCAAAGTACCGCCCTGCCCGAAGTAAACCGCCAGCCCGCGCCCGGCGTTCAGCGCCGCGCTGATATCCGCAGGTGTGGCCGAGTAGGTGCGGGCATACAGGCGGTCACCGCCCGGCTGCGGATTATTGGGGAAGGATCCGCTAAAGCCAATTTCCGCCGTATACTGTTCGATCATGGCGTTATGAACCTGCTCGGCGGTGGAATAATCATCCGTTTCACCGCTGGCGATGAAAGCGACCCGGCTCAGCCATGCCTGACTGCCATCCAACGCTTCATAAGCGGCCCATTTTGCCAGAACGGCCTGCAATTCGGCACTCGAATGCACCGGCAGGCGGGCATAAGGGAAATTGGGAATGTAATCGTTTGGGCCGTCAAGGGTTGTGTAATAGAGGTCGGTGAAGGTGGTTAGCCCGCTGCGGCTTTCCCATGCCGGCAGGAGATCCACATCTCCCACCAGCAGCAGATAATCCGGTGAAAAGTTGCGGATTGCGGTGCGGATGTTTTCGCGGGTAGGGCCGGTTTGAGAAAGCGTTTGCAAGGTAACATCCAGACCCTGCGCCTGTTTTGCGGCGATATAACCCCCCAGCGAGGCGGCCAGTTCATCGGGCGCAACGATCAGGTAGCGCGGTGGAGCAGACTGCGGAGTAACGGCAGTAGTTGAGGAAGAAACTTCCCGCTCTTGAACGGCGGCGGCTGCCGCTTTACGCAGGAATTGACCGGTTTCAAGCGCTGGTTGAATCAGCCCCCACGCCATCAGCAAAATCCACACCAACCGCACAATTTGAAAATCACCCCGCCGATGACCGTTCATCCTTCGCCTCCCGCCCGGATAAATAATCCTTGCCCCATCGGGATTGTAGCATAAAGCAAATTTAAGAAGGCCGGAAAAAACAGGGGGTTTTCTGCCTTTAAGGTTTTCCCTTTGCTAATTTTGTATAATCAGGATAGGAAACGTCCTCACTGCCGGCGAAAGGAGGCTGAAATGTACGTAACCATTCTCTCCGGTCATGTCAGCCACGAAAACTGGAACACGCTGCAGAAGGCCTACGAAGAAAAAGTGACCCGCCACCCGCCGCGCGGGCTGGTCGAATCCACGCTGGTGCAGAGCGAGGATGACCGCACGCTGTGGCACATCATTTCCTACTGGCAGAGCAAGGAGGCCTTTCAACAAGCGGAAGATCAGGATGAAGCCAGCCTGTGTGTGCGCCTGTTCTGTGATGCCGGCGGGGTGCCAACCCGCCGCCGCTACCGGCTGGCCGCCCGTTATGTGCGGGTGTGAAGACGGCTTTGATATGGGTTGATCGGCAGGATGCATGCGTGGCTGGAACGGCTGACGGCGCTGGAAAATGAGGTGGAGTATAAAACTGCGCCGCGGCGCGGAGAGGGGGAGTTTTGTTTTCAGCCGGGCCGGTTGAGGGTGTTGCTTTCGGCACCGCACGGGGCGGCGCATACCCGCCTTGGACGGTTGAAAGAAGAAGATGATTTCACTGCCGGACTGGCGCGCCTGATTGGGGAATTGAGCGGCGCGCCGGTGTTATTTGCCTGGCGGCTTTCCCGCACCGACCCCAATTTTTACCCGGATGCCCCTTACAAGCAGGCTTTGCGGGAGATTATCCGCCGCGGGGAGATCCGTTTTGTGCTGGATTTGCACGGTTGCGCGGCTTACCGCGATTTTGGCATTGCGCTGGGCACCATGCAGGGGCGCAGTTTACCCGCTGACCAGCGCCGCCTGATTCTGGCGATCCTGCGGCGGTACGGCTTTCGTTCCGGGGGCGGCTGGCTTTCGCGGGTGGATGTGGACCGTACCTTTACGGCCGGCAACGGCAGTCGGCAGGAAACGATCACCGCCTTCGTTTCACAACGGTTGGGTGTGCCGGCGGCGCAAATTGAATTGAATTCTTACCTGCGCGTGGTCCGCCGCCTGCCGCAGGCCAGTGAACGCGACCCTTTCGAGGGGGATGAAAGGATGATTCTGCGCACCGTCGAGACGCTGGTGGCGCTGGTGCGGACGCTTGACCGCTACCTTTCCGAAAATGGGCGCAGGGGATAAGTTTGGGACGGCACAAGATGCTTTTAGCGCTTTTCGGCGGGTGCAGCGGAACGACGGTCGGCGGCGCCCAACAAAAGTGTAGGGCGCGGTTTTCATCCTATCGGTTATAATTTCCGTTCGTTATGAGCCCATTTCGGCGGTTGTTCAAACCGGCCCAGCCGGTGCCGCAGCAATACCGGCGCAATTTTGTGCACCTTTACCTTGATATTGCCTGGTGGGGGTTACTCAACGGCAGTATTCTGGTCTTTCTGGGGGTGTATGCTTCGCGCATTGGCGCCAGCACCTTTCAACTGGGCCTGCTGACCGCCTCTCCGGCTTTGATGAATTTGCTGTTCACCTTTCCGGCGGGGGCGCTGCTGGAACGCAAACCCGTTGCCCGGCTCACCCGCTGGTCGGCGCTGATCATGCGGTTGTTTTATTTCCTGCTGATTCCATTGCCGGTGCTGCTGCCGCCCGGCACGCAGGTGTGGGTCATTCTGATCATCACGCTGATTATGAACATTCCCGGCACGCTGATTGCCATTGCCTTCAATGCCTTTTTTGCCGAGGCCGTACCGCCCGAATGGCGCGGTCAGGTGGCGGGGGTGCGCAATGCCTTGTTTTCAATCACCACCATGGCAACGGCGCTGGTTGTGGGAGTGATTCTGGACAATCTGCCGTTTCAGACCGGTTATCAGGTTGTGTTTGCCATTGGCGCCGTGGGGGCGATGATGAGCGCGCTGCACTTGTGGCTGGTGCGCCTGCCGGAAAGACCAGCGCCATCCGAATCTGGCGGCAACGGCAAGCGGCAGGAATTGCGGGCAGCCGAAAAAGTCCCCTTGCGGGCGCTGCGTTTGCAGGCATTTCGTCTGGATGTTTTACAGGGGGCGTTTGGACGGCTGTTAATATTGATTTTTATCTATCAGTTGGGCGTTTATCTGATTGGGCCGGTGGTGCCCAAGTATCAGGTGGATGTGTTGCAGTTGAGCGATGGAACCATCAGTCAGGCCAGTGCGCTGTTCTGGGTGGCGCATTTCATCGGCTCCCTGCAAAGCCGGCGGCTTTCGCAGCGGCTGGGCTTCCGGCAGATGACCGGCTGGGGGTTGGTCATTGTCACCCTGACGCTGGTGATGTTCACCTTCAGTTACCAGCGCTGGATTTACCTGCTGCATGCGCTGATTGGTGGAATTGGCTGGGCGTGGATTGCCGGGGGGTTGATCAACTTTGTGCTGGAGCGCATTCCGGCGGATGACCGCCCTTCGCATCTGGCGTGGTTCAATTTGATCAATAACGCGGCTGCGCTCTTGTGCGGAATGCTGGCGCCGCTCATCGCCGGCTGGATCGGCATGGCGGCGACGCTGCTGCTTGCCGCCGCTTTGCGGCTGGCGGTTGGCGTGGTATTGTGCGGGAAAAAACCGGTTCGCCTTTCCCGCCTGAGCATGGCGCGGGAATGAGGCGCATCACCTTGCGGCAGGCAGGATAAAAAAGGATCAGTTGAATTGAACAAGGGGATGAAGGAAAGCAATTTCCTTGAGAATTAGAACAAATGTGTTATGATTGATGCAACCCTTTTCAAGGAAAATAATTTATGTCTGCAATGAAGCAATTTAAAGCCGAGATGGTTCTACCGCCCGGCGAGGCCCGCCGCTTTATGCTCTGGCAGCAGTTTTTGCTGCCCGTTCATTCATTGGAGGGCAAACAGGGAATTTTGGCTTATTTTCGACGAGCTGGCTGCGTGCAGTTCGATCCGGTCAGTGTGGTGGGATGGAGTCCGCATCTGGTTTTGCAGGCGCGCGTGCGGGACTATCAGCCGCGGTGGCTGGATGAATTACTCTACGGGGAGCGCAGGTTGTGGGACGGCTGGGACAAAGTCCAGTCCATCTATCCGGTGGAGGATTACCCCTTTTTTGCCATGCGGCGCGAAGAAAGCCGCCGCAATCACCGCCTGTCCCATGAGCAGGTTCTTCAATTCCAACCCAAAGTGCTGGATTTGATTCGCCGGCAGGGGGCGGTTTCTTCACTGGACTTGCAGACCGGTACTCATATAGAGGGCTGGTGGGGGGTGCCGGTGCGGGTGGAAGGGGCCGCTCTGGAAAACCTGTATAACATGGGTGAAATCGGCATTCATCACCGCGTGGGAAGCCGCCGCTATTTTGACCTGAGCGAGCGTTTGTTGCCCGCCGAAATTCTTACGGCAAAATCACCCTTCGAGCGGCTGGAAGATTATCATGACTGGCATGTTCTGCGGCGGGTCGGCGGCATGGGGCTGGCATCTCCGGCGGCGGGCGAGGCATGGGGCGGCATTCTGGGCATGAAGGCCGGTGAACGTCTGGCTTCTCTGGCGCGGCTGGTGGAGCGGGGTGACTTGATGGCGGTGGGAATTGAACAGCTGGAAGGCAAAACCCTGTTCCTGCGCCGTCAGGACTGGCAGGCATGGCAGCAGAACAGGGTGGAGAAAACGGCAACGGATCGGGTTGTTTTTCTGCCGCCGCTGGATAACTTGCTCTGGCAGCGAGAGGTCATCCGCTGGTTGTTCGATTTCGATTACATCTGGGAGTTGTATAAACCGCCTGCCGTGCGCCGCTTTGGGGCGTATACCCTGCCGGTTCTATTCGGCGAGCGTTTCGTTGCCCGTTGCGATGCCGTGCTGGAAAGGCGCAAGAAAACCCTGCGAATTCGCGGCTGGTGGTGGGAGGCGGGAGCAGAGCAAGACGATGTTCATTTACGGGCGGCTGTGGAGAATGGACTGGCGGCTTTTCAAACCGGTCTGGGGGCGGAAAGAGTGGAAATCAGCCCGGAGTTATTTTAAGTGCGGGGGGAATGCGGCCAAAAAGTGCTCACACCTCTGGCGTGGCAGCCAAGGATGCGGGCTGACTTTCTTCCAGAATGAGCGCCACAAACTTTTCTACCACCTGAGGATCGAAAAGGATGCCGGCCTGCTCTTGCAGGTAGGCCAGCGCTTTTTCCGTGCTCCACGCTTCGCGGTAGGGGCGGTCGTTGGTGAGGGCGTCCCACACATCCACCACGGCAAAAATGCGCGCGTATAAGGGGATTTGTTCGCCCTTCAAACCGCGCGGGTAACCGCTGCCGTCCCAGCGTTCGTGATGGCAGTAGATGACATCCATTGCACCTTTGAGGAAGGGGATTTTGGAAAGCACATCATAGGCAAATTGGGGATGCTGGCGCATGACCGCCCATTCTTCCTCGCTCAGCGGGCCGGGTTTGTTCAGGATGGCATCCGGCACGGCCATTTTACCGATATCATGCAACAGCACGCCGTAGCGCAGGTCTTCCAGCTGTTTTTCGTTCAGCCCCATACGCCGCCCAAGCCGTTCGCTGAGTGTCAGCATGCGTTCGGAGTGTCCCTGTGTTTCTTTGTCACGCAGTTCCAGCGTGGCCGACCAGCCTTCGATGGTGGCGCGGTAAGCCTGCTGCAATTCCTGATAAGCGTGCTGGATATCCTGAATCATCTGGTTATGATCCAGCGCGATGGCTGTTTGAGAGGCAAGGGTCTGGAAAAATGCCCGCCATTCATCGCCGGGGGTAAAGGGCTTGTGGGCAAATACTTCCAGAATGCCATAGCGCTTGCCGTTTACCAGCATGGGAACAGCGGCGTAAAACTGGTAGGGCATAAAACCGCTGAAGCGGCTGGTCAGCCAGTGAGAGAGTTCTCCCATCACCAGCCGGTTGATGATCAGCGGAATCCCCCGGTTGAGCGAGTCTTCGGCTTCTTTGACCTTGATTTGTGCCGAAATGGGCATGATCTGCGCCAGATTGAAGCCGCGGCTGGCATAAGGCAGCAGAAAGCCGGGCACGCTTTCGGTGAGGATATTGACCGCATCCACCTTGAGTGCGGTTTTGATGGTGTTCATAATGATTTCCATCTTCTCGCTGGGGGTTTGCGGACTGGTGATGGTGGTATCAATCTCACGCAGAGTTTGCAGGCGCTCCAGCAATAAACTGGATTCCTGCAAGTGCTGGCGGATTTTCTCTTCATTTTGACGGGCTTCGGTGATGTCCTGCCCGATGCGCGCCATGCCGGCCACCGAACCATCCGGGTTGCGGATGAAGGTGTTGTTCCACGCAATCAGCCGTTTGTCACCCGTGCGGGTGAGCAGCCACGATTCCTGCTGGTGATCTATTTTCTCCCGCTGGATGTGCTGGAGGTAGCGCGCACGGCGTTTCTCGCGTTCGGCGGGCAGCATAAAGCGCTCGAACCAGTCACATTGCAGCACATCCTGCCAATTCCAGCCGGTTAACTTCAAAAAGTATTCGTTGCTGAAGACCACTTTGCCTTCACGATCAAGGATGACGGCAATCAACTGCATTTTTTGCAGCATTTCGCGGTACTGGCGTTCGGAGGCTGCCAGCGCGTAATGATAGCGCCCCAAATCGCTGATCATCTCGCTGAGCGCGACACCTAACTGGCTGAGTTCGTCCCTGCCGCGCATGGGGATGGTGATCGAAAAATCGCGTGTTTCCCGAAAACGGTTAATGGCGTGGATGATGGCAAACAGGCGGGAGGAGAAAGTGCGGCTGAAAAACAACCACGACAGTGTCCCCATCACCAGGGCAAGAAAGCCGATAAATAACAGGTAATTGCGGAAATTGATAAAACCGGTGTTGTAAATGTGCGGGGTTTTGCTGATTTGGAGGATGAGATAATCACTGCCTCGTACAGTTGACAGAGTGGAGTAGCCTTTGATCAATTCACCACGTCCGGCTTGGGGAAATTGAACGAACGATGAATTTTGGCCGGTACTGCTCAGAAATTTATAGGCCGAGCGAAATTCCGGCGGCAGTTGAGGATTGGAGACAGGTTCAATTTCAATGGCTAAGCTGGTGCTGCTTTCCCACTCGGCAACGCGCAGGTCGTTGAGGTAACGCCCGATGATGAGCAGGCCGGCCGGCTGACCAACGGCATCGTTGCGTAAAATGGCACGGCCGGCAAACAGAAGCGGCCCGAACTGAGTGGGGAGCAGCCCTTTTTGCTCAAAATCGGCCGTCAGCGGCAGCATGCCGAGCAAGGTTTGGAAGATTTGCCGGTCAACATCCGGCGGCAGCGGAATAGTGTTGAAGGTGAGGGGGTTGACCGAATATGAAGCAACGCGGTGAAGGTTGGCGTCATAGAACAACATGACATCTACCCCCAACCCTTCAAAAGTGGTGGGGGTCAGGTTTTCTTTTGGATAGGCGGGGTTATGCCCCTTGATAAACCGGTATGTTTCATCCCAGTAGCCCCAATCGGCGGCAACACTGCTGAGGAAGATCAGATCCCGCTCAATGGCAGCCTGCACCCGATTCAAGTCATCCTTCAGCAAATGTACTTCTAAATTGCGGTACTGGTTGAGAAAGAGCCTGTTGGAAATTAAAATCAGGCTGAGGATGGAAATGCCCCCTGCCAGTAACGAAAACAGAAGGATGCGGTTGCGAAGCGTCATGTAGGAATTCCGTCCGGAGAGAAAGTAAACCGGCTTTACCTTTCATGGCTCTCATAACAAAGAACAATACCATCAGAAATTATCGTCCTTTTTGGTTGAATTTTTAATATAACAATCCTTACAAAAAACTTACAATAATAATTCAAGGCAAAAAGCGGGCGACCTGACGGCGGGAACTATCGGACATATAGCATCGTCTTATCACTGTTGAAAGCCCTCTGAATATTTGAAAAGGAGGATGCTATGCTTTCCCTGAGGAGAATGCAGGTTGTATTTCTGGCAGTGGTGTTAATCCTCAGCGCTTGCGCGCCGGCGGCTACCAATGTGCCGCCGAAGCCCACGGCTGAGCCAACCCCAAGGGAGAATGGTATGAGTGAAGAATCTTTGCTGATTTCTTCCCGTCCCCGAAACACGTCGCCCTCCAGTGGTGATGTGGCCTTGCGCGAACTGGTCAGTGGCAATACCGCTTTTGCGGTGGATTTGTATCAGCGGCTTGCCGAAGAGCCGGGCAATTTATTCTTCTCGCCGTACAGCATCTCGCTGGCGCTGGCGATGACCTTTGCCGGCGCGCGCGGTGAAACCGAACGGCAAATGGCGCAAACGCTGCATTTTTCACTGCCACAGGAGCAGCTGCACCCGGCCTTCAACATGCTGGATTTGAACCTGCGCCCGCCAGAGCAGAAAACCCCCACCGCCGATGAACAGCCCTTTCAGTTAAACATTGCCAATTCTCTGTGGGGGCAGGCAGGTTTCGATTTTCTGCCCGAATTTCTGGATTTGCTGGCAGAAAATTATGGGGCGGGCATGTACCGCGTGGACTACAGCGACCCCGAAACTGCCCGTCAGTTGATCAACCGCTGGGTGGAAGAGCAGACCAGAGAAAAAATCAAAGAGCTGATTGCGCAGGGTATGCTCAACCCGATGACGCGGCTGGTGCTGGTCAATGCCATTTACTTCAAAGGAGCGTGGGTGTATCCGTTTGACAGAGAATTGACCCGCGAGGCGCCCTTTACCCTGCTGGACGGCAGTCAGGTGAATGTGCCGATGATGTACCTTGACAGGGATTTTCTCTACATGCGGGGCAAAAACTTCAGCGCGGTTCGTTTGCCTTACCAGGACAGTTCCATCGGCATGCTGCTGATTGTGCCGGATGAGGGGCAGTTCGGGGAAGTGGAAAAAGCCTTCACCCCTCAATTGCTGGAAGAAATCCGCTCCAATTTGTCGCTGGCGGCGGTCAGGTTATCCATGCCCAAATTCAAGATGGAAACCGATTTCAACCTGAGCCAGACACTGGCCAATATGGGTATGCCGGCAGCTTTTGACCGCTCGCTGGCGGATTTTTCCGGTATGACCGGGCGGAAGGATTTGTTCATTTCCAATGTGGTGCATAAGGCGTATGTGGATGTCAACGAAGAAGGCACCGAAGCAGCCGCGGCCACGGCTGTGATTATGGAATTGAAAGGTATGCCGATGAATGAAGTGGAACTGACCATAGACCGCCCGTTCCTGTTCTTCATTGAGGATCAGCAAAGCGGTACGCTATTGTTTGCCGGACGGGTGGTTGACCCGCGCTAATTCGCGGAAAGGCTGCAGGTCTGCTTTTTTTCATTCGGGCTGGCGGCGTTCCCGCCAGCCGATTTCTGCTTCGAAGGCGCGCGTTTCACTGCCGTCAAGCGTGCCGCAAATTGCGTGAACCAGCGGCTCATCCGAGCGTTGACCCACCGAGAGCGTTACGCCGGCACCGGGCAGGACTTCGTGGTTGTAGTTGATTTGCAGCCAGTCCGGCTGGTAGCGGCGGTAGTGATCGGGGGGGAAGCAGTCACAAATCCATTCCACGTAGCGGGCGTTATTGACGTGATTCATCAGGTCAAGGTCGCTGTAAGCGGCCTGCCGGGTCAGCACGGCGGTCATTTCTGCCGGCAGGGAGATTTTTTCCAGATTTTCGTTGAGTGCGCTTAGCCCTTCGTTGAGCGGCAGTTTGCCGGGCAAGGTGTTGGGCAGTAACATGCGCCGTTTGTGCGGGTCAATCAGCAGCCATGCCGAGGTTGCCACCGCCAGTCTTCTGCCGGAGACGGAGGTGAATAAAAAATCGCGGGTGAAGAAGATTTTTTGCTGAATGCCGCGCGGAAAGGTTTGCAGGATGATTTTTTCCGGTATGGTGGGAAAATCATCGAAGCGGATTTTCAGGCGGGCGAGCACCCAGATCATCCCTTTTGCTATCATATCGGGATAATCGTATCCCAGATTGCGGGCGTGGTTTGCGGCGGCTTCTTCCATGGCGTGAAAGAAGGCGGTCGGCTTCCAGCGGTTATTCAGGTCGGCTTCGAAAACGCGCACCTTCAGCTGTTCGCACCAGATGGGTTGGGGGAGTGTAGATTTGGCAACCATGATTAACCTTCAAAATGAGCGAAATGAATAAAGAAAATTGTACTTCAAAACATATCATGCCGTAACTACTTTGAGCAATTGGCGTCATAATTGATGAGTAATGAAAAATGACGAATTCCAGTTGTTGGAAAGGGCAAGGCAGTTCGATTTAGACAGTCTGGCTGCCATCTATGACCGTTACAGTAACGGGCTGTATCGGTATGCCGTCCGCTTGCTGGGAAATGCCGATCTGGCGGAGGAATGTGTGGCCGAAACCTTTGGCCGTTTTTTGCAGGCACTGCGTAACGGCGGCGGGCCGCGAGAGCATTTGCAGGCCTATCTCTACCGGGTGGCGCATAACTGGATAACCGATGTGTTCCGCCGTCAGCCGGTGCAGGTGGAATTGATTGAGAATGCTGGCAAGGAGGGTGAGAGTGATGCGGACGGAGCAATGCAGCGGGAATTGGAAAAACAACGGCTGCGAGCGGCATTGCAGTCCCTCACGCCGGATCAGCGTCAGGTGATTCTGCTGCGTTTTTATGAAGGCTGGGAAAATGAACAGGTGGCGGCGGCTATCGAGAAGCCGGTTGGCGCGGTAAAAGCACTGCAGCACCGCGCCATCGCCTCGCTGCGCCGCTGGCTGGGAGAAGATGAAAGTGAGTGAAATTATGGCAAAACAAGATGAGTTGACCGAAAAATGGAAGAAGCGGCTGGAAATTCTGCAAGATGTACCGCCGCGCAATATCCAGCGGGCGGAGGAAACCAGAGCAGCCTTTCTTGAAAGCGCAAAACAAATGGCAGCGACCGTATCTCAATCCTCCAAACGGCGTCCTATAACAAAAGGGATTTGGACGCCCTTCATATTCAGGATAGGAAAGGAGCGGTCTATCATGGTCAATCCAATTCTTGCTTTGGTTCTGGTGCTTTCACTGGTGTTTGGGGGGGGCGGGGCAACCGTGGCAGCGGCCCAAAACAGCCTGCCCGATCAGCCGCTTTACGGCCTGAAATTGTGGAGCGAGGATGCCCGCATGAGCCTAACCAGCCAACCCGAAAGCGGCTGGCAGGTAGCAATGCAGTTTGCCGAGCGGCGGGTTGCGGAAATTCGGGCAATGATTGAAGCCGGAAAACAGCCGGATGAAGCCCTGCAACTGCGCTACGAGGCGCAGCTGGAACAGGCTTTGCGTCTGGCACAAAACCTGCCCGATGAACAGACTTTGCGGGCTTTGGAGCAAATCCGCGAGCGGCTGCGCCTGCAAGAGCAGCAGATGAGTCAACTGCCTGCCAATCAAGCGGTGGTTGCTCAAACGCGCAAAATGATCCAACAGCGCTTGCAGTGGGTAGAAAACGGCTTACAAGAGCCCCAGCAATTCCGCCAGCGGTTACAGCAAGGCCTGCCTCCTCAGGAGGTTCCACCGGCCCAGCCGGGTAAGGGTAACCCGTGGACGGATGATACCCCCACGCCGGGCAGCGGCTACGGGCCGGGCGGCGAGGGCA
>JBFMBX010000007.1:0-175610 GCA_040754815.1 Chloroflexota bacterium | reverse complement strand
TTCCGCCAGCGGTTACAGCAAGGCCTGCCTCCTCAGGAGGTTCCACCGGCCCAGCCGGGTAAGGGTAACCCGTGGACGGATGATACCCCCACGCCGGGCAGCGGCTACGGGCCGGGCGGCGAGGGCAGCGGCAACCCGTGGACGGATGAAACGCCCACTCCCGGCAGCGGCTACGGGCCGGGCGGCGAGGGCAGCGGCAACCCGTGGACGGATGAAACGCCCACTCCCGGCAGCGGTTACGGGCCGGGCGGCGAGGGCAGCGGCAACCCGTGGACGGATGAAACGCCCACTCCCGGCAGCGGTTACGGGCCGGGCGGCGAGGGCAGCGGCAACCCGTGGACGGATGAGACCCCCACCCCGGGCAGCGGTTATGGTCAGCCGGGCGGGCCGGGGGAATCAGGCGGCGAAGGCGGTAAGAAGCCGTAAACCTTTGCAAGTATGGGCTTACTCACTGTGGCGGGCGGCGCGGTCTCGAAGCGCCGCCCGCGCGGCATGGTAACCGGCCATGCCGTGCACACCGCCGCCGGGCGGTGTTGAGGCACTGCACAGATACACACCCTTTAGGGGGGTGCGGTAGGGGTTGAGGCTCAAAACCGGGCGGGTGAACAGTTGATTCAGCGTTTGCGCACCGCTGTTGATGTCACCGCCCACGTAATTGGGGTTGTAGGCTTGGATTTCAACGGCGGAAAAAGTATGCCGGGCGAGGATGCGCTGGCGGAAACCGGGCGCAAAGCGTTCGATCTGATCCTCGATGGCGCTCAGGTAGTCTTTAGGGCTGTTGTGGGGAACATGGGCGTATGCCCAGGCGATGTGTTTCCCTTCCGGCGCGCGGCGAGAATCGAAAAGGGTGGGCTGTACCAAAATTACAAAGGGCGGGGCGGGGTCTTTTCCCCCCCACGCGGCGCGTTCGGCTGCGCTGATTTCATCCAGTGTGCCGCCAAGATGGACGGTAACAGCTCGGCGGGCGGCTTCGGCTCTCCACGGGATCGGGGCATCCAAGGCCCAATCTACTTTGAAAACGCCCGGCCCGTAGCGGAAGCAGCTTAACGATTGGCGGTAGCGAGCAGGTAGATGACGGCCGGCAATGCGCAGCACTTCGCGCGGGGTCAGGTCAAGCAGGGTCAGCCGGGCGGGCGGCAGTTCATCCAGATGGTTAATCTGCCAGCCGGTGCGGATTTCGCCGCCCAGCCGCTTGAGGTGTGCCGTTAAGGCGTGCGCCAGTTGCGCCGAACCGCCTTCGGCCAGCGGAAAGCCGCTGGTGTGGGCGAGCATGTGCAGTACCAACCCAAAGGCGGCGGTAGCAGGAAATTCCAGCGGCAGAATGGCGTGAGCGGCCATGCCGGCAAACAAAGCCCGAGCCTGAGGGGTACGGAAGGCAAGCCGCGCCAGCCATGCGGCCGGCAGGATTGCCAGCGGCGCAAAATGCAGGGCGGCCAGCGGGTGGCGCGGCGGCAGGGGCAACGGGCCGAGAAAATCGCCGAGCAGTTGAGGGGTGTTGCGTACCAGCGGGGTGATCAACCGGCGGTAGGCGGACGCATCGCGGCCGAGCGCGGCGGCAGTTTCCTCCACCGACTGGCTGATGGTGATAGCGCTGCCGTCATCCAGCGGGTGAGCCACCGAAAAGGGGGCATAGACCCAGCGCAGGCCGTATTCCCTGAGCGGCAGGGTGGCAAGAAAGGGCGAGTTGACCGCCAGCGCGTGAACAGCGGCGCAGGGATCGTGGATGAAACCGGGCAGGGTCAGTTCGGCACTGCGTAAACCGCCGCCAATCTGTTCGGCGGCTTCAATGACCAGCACTTTCAGCCCGTTTTGCGCCAGATGAATGGCAGCCGCCAGCCCGTTTGGCCCGCTGCCGACAATCACCGCATCCCACCGGTTATTTGAGGAAATCAGTATCACGATGAGGGATTATTCGGTTTGAGGGCTTGGCTCGGGCTGCCACTGGACTACCTGAACGCCGGCCTGCTGCAAGAATTGCAGGGCGATGGGGTCAATGCGGTAGGGTTCACGATAAACCAGCCGGGAAATGCGCGCGTTAATGAGCATTTTGGTGCAGTTCAGGCAGGGGAAGTGAGTTACATAACAGACCGAATCGCGGGTGGGCAGGCCGAAAACCGCGGCCTGAATGATGGCATTAACTTCGGCGTGAACGGTACGGACGCAATGGCCGTCCACCATCAGATGGCCGACATCATCGCAGTGATCCAGCCCGGCCGGCGAGCCGTTGTAACCGGTGGAGATGATGTGTTTTTCGCGTACCAGCACCGCTCCGACCTGCGCGCGGTCGCAGGTGCTGCGCAGGGCCACATCTTCGGCAATTTTCATAAAGTAGGAGTCCCACGATGGGCGCGACATATCATTATTGTAGAGAAGGCAGGCCGAGATGTCAAATCCCAGCATGGATGAAGTGCTTAATCATTTCCGGTAATTTTTGGCTGATGTATAATTTGATGAATGGATACATCCCGTAAACCCTCCGGCTCCCTTACGATTTTGCTCACCCTGGGGTTGTTTCTATGGGTGTTGTTGATCTACACCTTTTTGCATGAGGGCGGTCATGCGCTGGTGGCATGGCTTTCGGGGGGGAGTGTGCATTCTTTCGACATCAATTTTTTCAACTTAGGGGCGCATGTGGGCATT
Source organism: Chloroflexota bacterium (assembly GCA_040754815.1). GTDB lineage: Bacteria > Chloroflexota > Anaerolineae > Anaerolineales > Anaerolineaceae > Bellilinea. Next base: position 172,970 of record JBFMBX010000007.1, on the reverse strand, counting down.
CGGGCAGCGTTTGACCGTACCGGCGAGATTTTGAACAGCATTGCCGGTATGGGGCTGCCGTTGCTGGTGTGGGCGGCAGGGATGCTGCTTGTTCCACGGCGGGCAAGTCCGCTGGTGGAAACGCTGAAATTGTTTTCTTCTGCCGGTGTGCTCGGCTCGCTCATCCCGTGGGTGATCATTCCATTGATTTATGCCGGCGGCGGTGGGCCGGTCAGTGATGATGCGGCGCGTTTTCTGGTATTTTCCGGGTTCAATCCCCAGTGGGTGGCGGCATTTTTTGCAGTGCTGCTCTTTGCTCTTTACCGTCTGGCGCGGGCGCGTACCGGCAATTTGGGGGCATTGCGCGAGTTGATTTTGGGCAATCTGGGTGAAGATGCGCTGGGTTGGGCGCAAAACCGCCGCACTTACCTGACTCTGCTGGTCAGTGCCGGGCTGGTGCTGAGCCTGACGGTGTTGATTAATGTGGCTGGCGGCGGCGCAGGGCGGCAAGCACTGCCGGTGCCGGAGGGATACCAGTTCATCCGGCGGGTGGAGTTGAGCGGCGTGGATAAACAGGATGAGGTGATTGCCGTGTTTACCCGCTGGCTGGGCAGCGGGGGGATTCTGCTGGATTTGAGCGATGTAAAGAGCGAATTGCTGGATGTGCGCCTTGAAGGGGATAACGGCTTTGAAGATACCTTGCTGCATGGCGAGGTATATAGCACCGATCAGGGGCGTGTGGAATATGCCCGAGACCTGCCGCCGGGGGAATACCGCATTTATCTGACCGCGCGGGCTGCCAGCGGTGTATTGACGGTCTATTTGCGCGGGCGGTGAGGTGGTTTTAGCGCGGGGGGTTGATTTGCCAGAGCAGCAGCCGGCCGGTTGAATCGAGCGAGGCCAGCCAGCGGCCGTCGGGTGAAAAACGCACGCTGACGATGCTTTCGCTGTGGCCGGTGAGCGTTTCCACCACGTTCATATCGCTGGTGGTGTAAATATCCACCCGATCACCCACGCCAACGGCAAGCAGTTGATCATCCCATGAAAATTCCAGCGCGTAGGGCATGGCATCCTGCCGCAGGCGCAGGAGTTCCTGTCCCAGCACGGCATCCCAAACGAAAAGGATGGGGGCGTATTCGCCGTCTATCGAGCCGCCGGCGGCACTGACCAGCAGGGTATCGCCGCGCGAGCGGGCAAAGGCGGTGACAAAGTCCTCGTGATCGAGGGTTGGGTAGAGGGTTTCGCTGGGGATATCCTGTAATTGAATGCGGGCGCGCGCCGACCAGGCGAGGTTGAGGATATTTTCAGCGATGCGCACATCGTAGATCGGGGCGGCGGTTTCGAAGCCGCGCAAGGTCTTGCGCAGGGCCAGCGATTGCGGGTCGTAAAGATGGGCGGCCCATTCTTCGTTAGAGCCGATGACCAGCAGTAAACCATCCGGCGAAAAGTGAACCGGACCGATCAGAAAGTCGGTGGTAAGGGTGCGCTGTTCGCCGTTGGTGATATCGGTAAAGCGCAGGGTTTGCTGATCGAGCAGGGAGACGATGGTGCGTCCGTCAGCGGAGAAATCCAGCAGGCTGCCGGCGGCGGGGTCGTTGAAGGTGAAGAGGGGTTGCAGGGCGGGCACGGCCAGCAGGACGATTTCCTCATTACTTAGCACCCCCAGCGTCTGGCTATCGGTTGACCAGACCAGCCGGCGGGCGGCGGGGAGGTTGGTCTGGCCGGCCTGTTGGAACAGGGAAGCCGGCGTGGGGGAGGGGGTGGGCGTTTCGGTCGGCGGCGAGGCGGGGGTGAGGGTGACGGTCGGGGTAGGAGTCAGCGTGGGCGGCTGCTTGGGGGTGGGTATGCAGGCGCTGAGCAGGACGAGGAGGATGAGGAGTAGAAGGGAACGGGGCATGGGGAAAATCCTGATGTTTTGAATATAGCACAGTATAATTGGTTTTGGTAGGTATCATGAAATTAATTATCCAGATCCCCTGTTATAACGAAGCCTCAGTTCTGCCAGAGACTCTTCACCAGTTGCCTGATGAGATTGAAGGCGTTGATGAAATTGAGGTTCTGGTCATTGATGATGGCAGCACGGATCATACTGCTGAGGTGGCGCGCCAATTAGGTTGTGTGCATGTTTTATCTCTACCGTTTCATGTCGGGTTAGCCGGTGCGTTCTATGCAGGGATTGATCAAGCATTGAAAATGGGGGCTGATATTATCGTCAATACCGATGCGGATAATCAATATGTGGCTGAAGATATTGCAAAATTAATCCAACCCATCTTACGGGGAGAGGCTGAAATTGTGGTGGGTGATCGCGGCGTGGCTACACTGCCGACGTTCTCCCCTCTAAAACGGAAGTTACAGGTGCTGGGCAGCCGTGTCGTTTCCACGGCCGCCGGGGTAAAAATACCGGATGCAACCAGTGGTTTTCGGGCGTTGAGCCGTGAGGCTGCTTTAAGAACGCTGGTGTTGAGCGATTATTCTTACACACTGGAAACGCTCATCCAAGCGGGGAATAAAGGGATGCGGGTGGTCTCGGTGCCTGTTCGAACGAATCCTCCCCGCCGGCCATCTCGTTTGATGAAAGGGATTGGCGATTACCTGAACCATTCGACGGCAACAATCTTGCGCTCCTATACCATGTACCGTCCGTTGAGGGTGTTTTTGCTGGCTGGCTTATTGTTCATTATTCCCGGTATGATTCTGGTGTTGCGGTTTCTGCTCTTTTTCGTTCGCGGTGAAGGCGGCGGTCATATTCAATCCCTCATTCTTGCTGCGGTTTTACTGATTGTGGGTTTCCAGACCGGCTTAATTGGTTTGGTTGCTGACTTGATCAGTAAAAATCGGAGGATTTTGGAAGAAATTTTGTACCGGATCAAAAAGATGGAGGAATAAAACGCAAGGATGCGAATCGCAGTGGTCGGGCCGGTTTATCCTTACCGCGGCGGGATTGCTCATTATACGACCCGCCTTGCACAAGCGATTCGGGAAGAAGGTCATGAATTGCTGGTTGTATCTTTCCAACGTCAGTATCCGCGTTTTTTATATCCGGGTAGAAGCGACCGGGACCCCAGCCAGGATGTTGAGCGTATAGAGGCAGAATTTTTACTGGACCCGCTGTATCCATGGACGTGGCAGCGATCCGTTCGACGGATCAAGGAGTTCGCACCCGATCTGGTTGTGATCCAGTGGTGGACGACCTTTTGGGGGCCGGCATTCTGGTGGCTGGCAAGGGGTCTCAGGCCAGCCTGCAAAGTGGTTTTTCTGATTCACAATGTGCTGCCGCACGAAACCCGCTTTTTTGACCCGTGGGTGGCAAGGTGGACTCTCTCTCAGGGTGGTGGTTTTATTGTGCAGGCAGAAAGCCAGCGGGAAAAGCTGAAAGAGTTATTGCCATTGGCCGATCCGCTGTTGGTTGAACATCCGTTGTATGATCAATTTGCCGAAAAGCGAATTGATAAAGGCGAAGCCCGTCGCAGGCTGGGATTACCCGAAGATCGGCCGGTGTTGTTGTTTTTTGGTATTGTGAGGCCTTATAAGGGGCTTAAAAACTTGATCGAAGCGCTGGCGCTGGTGTATCAGCAGGGGTATTCACCGTTGTTGGTTGTGGCAGGGGAGTTTTGGGAGAATGTAGAGGACTATCAGAAAAGAATCAAAGAACTTGGTCTCGAAGAAGCGGTTCGGATTTATAATTATTACATTCCCAATGAGGAAGTGCCAGTATTTTTCAGTGCCGCAGATGTGTTTGTGGCGCCCTATACGGGAGGCACGCAAAGCGGCGCGTTGAAAATTGCCCTGGCGTTCGGGTTGCCGGTGGTGGCAAGCGAAAAAATTTCTTTTGGTTCAATCTCTTCTGTTAAAAAAAATAGTATTACTAAAATAGCACCTCATAAACTATTTTCAGAATCAATTATAGAATGTCTAAATTCTACAACCCGCTCTGTTAATTTGCAAAATAGAGTTATAAAATGGTCAAATTTACTGAAAGTGATTATTTCATTTACCGATGAATAATGAATTGCCTTTAGTTTATGCTGTCACTTTAAATTGGAATAGACCAGATGACACATGTAAATGTGTTGATTCTCTGCTTTCTCAAGAGCAAGTATTGATGAAAATAATAATTGTGGATAATGGTTCAAATGACCACTCCGTGAAGATTTTTTCTGAAAGATATGGTAACAAAGTACAAATTATTCAATTATCTCGGAATTATGGTTTTGCTACCGGAATTAATTATGGAATACGATATGCTCTTGACCAAAAAGCTGAGTATATTTTGATAATAAACAACGATGCAATGCTTGAAACTGATTCTTTAAAAAATATGATAGAGGTTTTAAAGCATAATATTGATGTAAATGTTGTTGCTCCTGTAATTTTCGAGTATCCTGATACCAAAAAAGTATGGTCAACGGGTGGATATATCAATAATCTGCTCTTAGAGCCTTTAGATGCCCATCACCGATCGGAAAATCTTTCCAATTTTCAACTAGTCCGAAGAACTTTTATAAGTGGTTGTATTATGCTTTTTACCCGATCTTTACTTACGGAAGTAGGATTGTTCGACGAACGGTTCTTTATGTACTACGAAGATTTAGACCTTTGCTATAGAATCGTGGCGAAGGGATATCAACTGGCGATTTCCACGTCAGCAAAGGGGTACCATCGCGTCTCTGCTAGTTCGGGAGGAAAGGTGAATCCATTTGAAAGGTATCATATGGCGAGAAGTAGTGGAATCTATTTCAGAAAGTATGCTCGGGGGATAAGGTGGATACCGGTGTTGTTTTTTCGTTTTGCTAGTTGGCTGAAGATGACCTTTGTGTTATTGTTTTCTGGTAAGTTAAAAGAACTTCAATGTTTCTACCGGGGATTATTTGATGGCTGGATTAAGAATATTGTTTAATGTGTTTAACTTGTATGGGAAGGGGACTTATAGGAGAGCTTTTTTTCTGGCGAGAGAACTCGTTAAGATGGGGGAAAAAGTTGATTTGCTGTGCTCCTCATATGATCGAAAAAAACATATTTTCGAGACAGATGGTGTAAGAATTATCTCAATGCCAAACTTATTTGGCGGAGCAATTGTTCATGGATATGATCCATACAACATTTTGATACGCTGTTTATGGGCCATAAATAAAAAGTATGACATTGTACACAGTTTCGAAAGCCGTCCGTCTGTATTATTTTCTTCATTGTTGTTAAGAATTAAGAATGCAATGTGGATCGTTGATTGGGCAGACTGGTTTGGTAAAGGTGGAGCAGTCGAAGAGAGAGAGAACCTATTGTTTGGATTGCTCTTAAGACCATTTGAAACATTTTTTGAAAATAGGAGAAAATATGCATCTGGTATAACAACTATTTCAACTTTTCTTAAGGAAAAAAGTATATCTATGGGATTCTCTCCCACTCATGTCCTATATCTTCCTAATGGCGCCTCACCTCAAATGTTTCAAGTATCTACTTCAATAAATATTCGGGAAACATTGAAGATTCAAAAATCAAGTAAAGTAATTGGGTATGTTGGAGCAGCTTTTAAACAAGATGTTGAATTTATGCTAGCTGCTTTCCGGCTTGTGCTGAATAGCTTTCCGAATACTATTCTATTGTGGATTGGAAACAGATCTGAAATTGATGTTCTAGAAAGTGAACATGTGATTTGTACTGGTTATGTACCGGAAGAAATTTTGCCAGCTTACTTTCTGGCATGTGATATTTTCTGGTTGCCTCTCAGGAAAAGCAATGCAAATAATGCCAGACTACCCTTGAAACTGATGGATTATCTGGCTTCTGGTAAACCAATTGTATCCACCAGCGTTGGAGATATACCAAAAATAATTGGTGAATATCAGGTCGGTTTTTTGGTCAAGGACGACGTGGCAGAGTTTGCATTGGCAACAAATCGGTTACTATCGGACGAGAATTTATTAAGAGAGTTGGGTAAAAATGCTCTTTTATTGGCTGAGCAAAGATATACATGGCAAATTCTTGCAAAACAATTAAAAGAATTTTATTGTTTATTATTAGGAGACTTAACATAACTTAACATAAGGATAATAATTTTCATGAAAACCATAACTTGCGATTTATGCGGATGTTCAGATTACGAGATATTTTTATCAAAAGAGGAATGGATCTGGTTACCCAACGAATATCGGACAAATTTAGTTCAGTGTCTTCAGTGTAGATTGATTTATCAAAATCCCCAATTAGATTCAATAGAATTAAACAAATTTTATGATTCTAATTATGAACCCTACGTTACACCCATCTCAGAAGAAAAAAATCGGATTAAAAAAATATTTAGATTAGCAAATATCAGAAAAAAAACAAAACTTATTGAGCGATATTACCCAAATGGGGGGCGCATCCTAGATGTTGGTTGTTCAACAGGTGTATTTCTTTCACAAATGAAGGTTATTGGTTGGGAGTGTTTTGGGGTCGAACCCAATAATTATGCCGCATTGATTGCTCAAAAAAACAGGGGAATTAATGTGGTTCAAGGTTATCTATCTGATTTACAAGAAATGAATAATTATTTTGATGTAATTACGTTTTGGGATGTCCTTGAACACACCTATTCTCCTATGAACGAATTGCATCTTGCTTATAATTTATTAAAACCGAGAGGTATTCTAGTTATAAACATACCAAACTGGGATGCTTTTGATCGGGAATGGTTAGGAAAATACTGGCAAGGATATGATCCACCGCGACATTTATACGTTTTCAATAAAAATACATTGATTGAATATCTATCAAAAACCGGTTTTAAACTCATTGAAACATTAACAATTGTCTCGTCTTATTATGCATTTATTATGGGATTTATCAGAAAGCTAGAAAATGAGTCTTGTAAATTGGCGCGTATTGTTAAATTTTTATTATTAATGCCAGGAATGAGGTTATTATTTGAACCTTGGCTTAGAATTTATCACAATCAAAACCGTTCTTCTGTTATTACCTATGTGGCACAAAAACTATGAAGGCGTCAAGTTCAACAAGAGAAGTGTGGTAAAATTCGGAAAGTTCATTTTTTAAGAATAGAAGGAGAAATTAGGTAGATGATTATTTTGGGCGTGACTCACCCAATTTCTTGGAACAATGCTGCATGCATTTTAGTGGATGGAAAATTGATTGCTATGGTTGAAGAAGAACGATTGAATCGGATCAAACATGCTCCCCGGATGGCCCCACTCCTGGCAATAGATTATTGCTTGAGTAAGGCTGGAATTACTCTTAAAGACGTAGATTATGTGGCCGTGGGTTTCGATAGTGTATTCAAAGCGGCTTTGAATAATTTCAACAAAGAAGAATTTTTGTTTGGTCTCAATCAGGCCGTTAATTGGTTATGGCAAGGTTCAAAATATGAAAAGCAACTACCGCTTCAGGATTTTGACCGACAAAGAATAATTTTTGTGAATCATCATACTGCTCATGCAGCAAGCTCTTTCTTTTCTTCCGGCTTTGAAGAAGCAAATGTAATTTCTTTGGATGGTAGTGGTGGTAGCGAGTCTGGAGTGTTGGGTTACGCTAAAGGCACACAAATTGAAATCTATAAATATGTAACCAATCGTGGAAGCTGGGGGTTGATGTATGAGGCAATAACTGAGAAACTTGGATTTCGAAGGCATAGTGGTGAAGGTAAAGTTATGGGATTGGCTGCTTATGGTATACCTGATCCCAACGGCTTGCCTTTTGTAGATTGGGATCAGGAAATTCCTGTAATCATACCTGAAAAGAGAAAAGAATTTATTGCTTCTTTGCCTACTCGTAATAAAGAAGAACCCTTAACTCAATGGCATAAAGATTTGGCAGCAACTTTGCAGTACACTTTGGAAAAAGCTGTCTCGCATATGGCAAAATATCTTTACGAGAAAACGGGTTCAAAAAATTTGTGTTTAGCTGGTGGTACAGCATTAAACTGTTCTATGAATGGTAAACTTGCACGACTGCCTTTTGTAGAGAATATTTTTATTCAACCTGCAGCGCATGATGCAGGCTCTGCATTAGGGGCGGCATTATATGTTCACGTGTTGAAAACAGGTGAAAAACCAGACTTTGTTATGGATCATGCCTATTGGGGTCCAGAGTACTCAAATGACGAAATTGAAGCAGAATTAAAGAATTATCCTGAACTTCAATACTACAAGAGTGAGGACATCTTTTCGGAAACGGCTGAGTACCTTAAGGAGGGTAAAATTATTGGGTGGTTTCAAGGGCGGTCTGAAGTTGGTCCTAGAGCACTGGGGAGCCGAAGTATTTTAGCAAACCCCTCTATCCCTGAGATGAAAGATAAGGTCAACAATCAGGTTAAGCACAGAGAGCCATGGCGTCCATTTGCGCCCTCTATTCTAGAGGAAAGAATTGATAGATATGTCGAAAAACCTATCCCATCTCCTTTTATGATCATGGCTTTTGATACAAAGCCCGCATCTCAAAAAGAAATTATAAGCGCAATCCATGTAGATGGTACTTGCCGCCCTCAAACGGTATCAAGAAAAACCAACCCGAGATATTGGGAATTAATAAAAAGATTTGAACAATTGACTGGAATTCCGGCTGTACTAAATACAAGTTTTAATGTTGATTCCCAGCCAATTGTAAACGCCCCTGCAGAGGGAATTGAAACTTTCCTTAACTGCGGGATTGATATTCTGGTGATTGGGGATTACATTGCCCACAAGAAGTTAGGTTGAGGCACTTGAAAGAACATCAAGTTCGATGGAATCGGAGTACCCTATGGTCGCTGATAGGGTACTTTATCGTTTTATCAGGCCTTGGTCTTGGGTTCTATTTTGTAATCAGGGATTTTCAGAACCTAAATCTACAAAGAGTAGAGTTCAATCTTTTTAGATTATTGTTATCCTTATTAATCTCTTTATTTTCAATTTTTTTAGCGGTGTTAATCTGGAGAGCAATCCTCCAAAAAAACGGTTTAAATTATCAGTTCAATCATGACTTGAGGGTTTATGTTTATAGCATGTTAGGATATATGTTGCCAGGGGGAGTGTGGACTATAATGGCTCGGGGTTTCCTCAGCAAGGGAGAGGATCGCAGAAAAACACCTCTCATGGTTATGGCAGGAATTGTTGAAACGATTTTGACTGGAATAGCAGCACTTTTCCTTTGCATAATATTCTTATCTATACAAAGCTGGTCATTTTCCTTGCCATTGATTGTACCCCTCATTGTTGGAATTTTATTTATATATATCCTAGAACCAAAAAATTTTACAAAACTTTCTGCTCGTTTCTTCAAGTTATCAAATAATGATGCACATACCCATTTTCAATATAACTTTATAAATTTATTAATGTGGTTTCTTGGAGAGTTCTTAGTTGTTTTGATTGGTAGCCTTGCATTGTTTGTCTTGTTAAGCAGTTTTCTGAGGGTAAATATCCAGCATTTTGCTCTAATCGTTATTGGTTGGTCTTTCGCAGTTGCAATTAGTTCATTGTTTTTTTGGTTGCCCGGCACACCTTTTATCCGCGATGGAACGATGGTTGGTATTTTATCAACGAAAATGACAGCGGGTTTTGCTGTGATATTTGTGATAGTTCAAAGGTTATGGTCAATTATTACTATCCTTTTGTTTTCTGTTGTTTTATGGTTTATATATGATTTTCCAACTTTACTCTCAAAATTTAAGAATTAATCCAAAAGGGTTATTGATTTGAAATTTGATGTTCATTAACATCCACCATAGAAAACAAAAGGAGGTACGAAAATGAAACGAATATTAATATTTTTCATGGTGTTTTGTTTCCTCTTAACCACTTCCGTCCAATCGGTAAGTGCGCAGGGGGGAAACACCTATAGCGCTGGTTTCCAAGTGCAAAATCTGGAAGGCACTACTGCTAACATTACCTTGTTATTCTATGATTTCAATGGTAATCAGGTGGCAAGTATTCCAGACACTATCCCAGCGAATTCAAATAAGACTTATTACCCCCTTACCGGTGTCAATCCCGGATTTGCTGGCTCGGTCGTTGTTCAATCGGATAAAAAATCTGCTTCGATTGTGAACTTGGTAATCGGCGATCCCATTCAGGGTGGTGGATCCTACGCTGGTTTTAATGCGCCCACCGCCAACGTATCATTACCACTTTTGATGAAAGCTAATTATGGTATTGGTACTTGGTTCAGTGTTCAAAATACCACTGGGGCTACCATGAATGTCAATGTTGACTATTCGGGTGGGGGATTAGGGTCCACTCAATGTGATGAAACAGTTTCTATACCCGCCTATTCTTCTAAGGTTTTTGATCAAACAACCAGTTCATGTTTACCGAATGGATGGGTTGGCGGTGCTCAAGTAAGCGCTGCGGGTGGCCTTGCAGCGGTTGTTGTTCAGGTGAAGAGCGGGGCTCCCTCCGTTTGGGCTTATTCTGGCTTTGGAACCAAAGATAAAATCTTTTACGTTCCGCTGTTTTCATCGAATTACTACCGGTCGGGGTCATCGATCAACGTTCAGAATGCCGGTACTCTTGCCACTAATGTAACTATTACATATACCCCGAATCCGGGTTTTCCAGGAAATCCTTGTTCTGAAACCAAGAGTATCAACCCAGGACAAACGGTGGTGTTTGGTTTTCCGCAATTACCGGCAAGTTGTGGGTCAAAAAGTGGCTTTGCTGGTATCACTGATACCACCAATGGTGCGTTTGTTGGTTCGGCTGTGGTCACCACCAATAGCGCTAACCAAGATCTGGTTGCAATAGTCAATCAAGTTAAGCGCGGTGCCAATGAAGGTGCATCTTACAATGCTTTCTATGCCTCAAACGCAACGAATAAAATTAGCTTCCCTCTTGTGATGGATCGCAATTATGGTCTTTTCACCGGCATGTCCATTATAAATGTGGGAAGTGCCAATGCCACAGTCACTTGCACCTTCTCTGGATCTTCCCGTACTGTGACCCAGACAATTGCTCCGGGTGCGGGCTTTACGGATGTTCATCTCAATCAATTCTCTTCCGGTTATGTGGGAGCGGCAATTTGTACGGCGGGAGCTTCTGATAAAATTGTAGGTATCCTTAACCAAGCAAAGTCTGGTGCTCCCGACTCGCAAGATCAACTTTTCACTTACGAGGGTATTAACTACTAAACAAATATTTGTTAGCCAAGACTACAGAAAAAATGGTCTCATGGCACTTTGTAGAAACCATGAGACCATTTTTAATATAAAATTTATTATCCTTAATTTACGAGTGAAAAACCATGAGAAAGATTGCTGTCAAAGTTATTTTTCTGACACTATTTCTAATTTTATCTTCTTGCCAGGTAAATAATCCAACCATACAGCCTCCCGATTATCCCCCACCGCCCTCAAGCATTCCAACATTATATCCAATGATTCCGACCGAGGAAGAATCGTTGGTTATCTCCGAAATTCCAACACCAGCGGGAGAAAATTTTGCAGTTGTAACGGGATATTTGAAGGTAAGAAAGAACGGCCAAGAACAACCGGTTGAAGAAGGTTCAATTTTGTATCTTACCGAGGTTTTGTTTTACGAAGGTACGCCGGCGGCCGCTGGTTTTGACCGTTTGTCTCCTCTTCGCACAACTACCGATAAGAATGGTCGATTTGTTTTCAACCTAGTACCCTTAAATACTTATACCTTGATCCTAGATCGAGTGGTCAATGCGTATTTATTGAAATACCCAAATTCGGATTTGGAAATCATCATGGAGGTTAACACCAGCAAAATTTTCGATTTGGGAACTTTGGTTTATGAAAATTTGCCATAAAAACTTCCTCCTCCTCTGCCTCACCCTGCTCCTTTCGGCCTGCCGCGTATTGCCGGAGCCGACGCCCGAGCCGCTGCCGACGATTCCGCTTCCTACCATTCCCCTGCCTTCTCCAACACCTTTACCTTCTCCAACCCCGCTGCCTACTCCCACTCCCACCGCCGAACCAACGGTGGAAGTTCTGGCACAGCCGGCCCTGCCGCCCTTCATCCCTTTGCAGCAGGCGCCGGCCTTTGCGCCGCCGTTTGCCCATCCCGAACCGGCCTGCGGCTGGATGGGTGTCGCTGGTCAGGTGTTCGATGAGGAAGGCCGCCCGTTGAACGGCATCATCGTTTCGGTGGTCGGTAATGTGGCCGGGCAGAGTGTGGACGCGCTGGGGTTTACCGGGCTGGCAACGGCCTACGGCCCGGGCGGTTATGAAGTCACCCTGCACAACGGCGTTGCCCCCGGCATCTTCTGGCTGCAGCTCTTTGATCTGGCTGCCCACCCCCTGACCGAGCCGCTCAACTTTGCCATGCTCACCGATTGCTCCACCAGTCTGGCGGTAATCAACTTCCGCCAGCTGGATGCCGCTTTTCAGCCTGTTCTGCCCTGAGACAAGATTAAGAAAGATTAGCGTTTGGTTAAAAATGGCTGCGCAACCGCCCCGCAGCCGTTTTTAATGCCTCCGCCAGCAGGGTGCGCCCTTGACCGTTATCCCCCGCAGGCTTATAATTCAACAACTGAATTTTGAAACATGGCTGAACTTTCGAACGAATCAACACGCGACCTTGTCATCCTCGAAAAAATCGAACAGGATCCGGATGCCACTCAGGCTTCTTTAGCGGCGCAGCTGGGTGTGGCGGTTGGTACGATCAACTGGCATCTCAAACGTTTGGTAGCCAAAGGATATGTCAAGGTGCGGCGCGTCGAGCGCCGTAAATTACGCTATATCATTACCCCCGAAGGATTGGCGCTGCGCGCCCGCCTGACGCTGGATTACATTCAAAATTCCTTTCACCTTTACCGGCTGGTACGTTCCCGTATGCTTCAAACATTGGCAGAAGTGCGAAAAATGGGCTTTTCCGCCGTCCGCCTGAACGGCGATGGAGATGTGGCCGATGTCTGCCGCCTGACCTGTCTGGAGCAGGGGATCGCCATTGTGGATGACCCCACCGTACCGCTGCTGGTCATTCAGGACTTGAAAATACTCATTCGCCACGAGGAGGATAAGATAGCGTGAATTCTACCCCTGAAAACTTCTGGCAATCCCGGCGCGTTTGCGTCACCGGCGGAGCCGGTTTTCTCGGCTCGTTTGTGACCGAAAAATTGCGCCAGCGCGGGGCGCGAGAGATTTTCATCCCCCGTTATCCCGAATACGACCTCGTTCAACCGCAGGATGTTGAACGCCTGCTGGATGATTCCCGCCCGGATGTAATCATTCACCTTGCCGCACATGTGGGCGGCATCGGCGCCAACCGCCTGCACCCGGCCGAGTTCTTTTACGATAACCTGATGATGGGCGTCCAGTTGATGCATCAGGCCTGGAAGCGCGGGGTGGAAAAGTTTGTGGCCATTGGCACCGTGTGCGCATATCCCAAATATACTCCCGTGCCCTTCCGGGAAGATGACCTGTGGAACGGCTACCCCGAAGAAACCAACGCCCCTTATGGGCTGGCTAAAAAGATGCTGCTTGTGCAGGCGCAGGCCTACCGCCAGCAGTACGGATTTAACGCCATTTATTTACTGCCGGTCAACCTCTACGGCCCGCGTGATAATTTCGACCTCGAATCCTCCCACGTCATCCCCGCGCTGATCCGCAAGTGCATCGAAGCGCAGGAAAGCGGCCAGAAAACTGTGGAAGTGTGGGGTGACGGCAGCCCGACGCGCGAATTTCTTTATGTGGAAGATGCTGCCGAAGGCATTTTGCTGGCCACCGAGCGTTACAACGGCCCGGAACCGGTCAACCTCGGCTCCGGTTTTGAAATCAGCATACGCGATCTGGCCGAATTGATCCGCCGCCTGACCGGTTTTAAGGGCGAACTGGTGTGGAATACCAGCAAGCCCAACGGCCAGCCGCGCCGCGCGCTGGATATCAGCCGTGCCGAGAAGTACTTTGGTTTTCGGGCTACGACCAACTTTGAAGAAGGTCTGCGCCGAACGATTGAGTGGTACCGCCAGCATCGCCTTGTGAAGGCCTGAGAAAAGGTCAGGCGGGCGAATGCCCCGCCTGTTGAAAGAACAATGCGTATGGCAGAACGAGTCAACACCAACGTGACCTACATCCGACCGGCGCGCGGCTGGATCAACATCAACCTGCGCGACCTGTGGCTCTACCGCGAATTGATTTATTTCCTCACCTGGCGGGATATTAAAGTCCGGTACAAGCAGGCCGTGCTGGGCATTGGCTGGGCCATCTTCCAGCCGCTGCTCAGTATGGTGATCTTCACGGTCATTTTCAACCGCTTTTTGGGCGTCAAACCCGATAGCGGCATTCCCGATGAGTTTTACCCCATCTTTGGTTTTGCAGCGCTGCTGCCGTGGCAGTTCTTTCAGGGCGCGCTGCAGCGTGCCAGCATCAGCCTGGTGACCAACGCCAACCTGCTCACCAAAGTCTATTTTCCGCGCCTGATCATCCCACTTTCGGCAGTGGCAGCCGGTTTGGTGGATTTCTTCTTTTCCTTCCTCGTCCTGGCTGCCATGATGGTCTATTTCGGCGTGCCGTTCACCGCGCGCCTGTTGTGGCTGCCGCTCTTTTTGCTGCTGGCCCTGCTGGCCGCGCTGGCGGTCGGGTTGTGGCTTTCTGCGCTCAATGTCCAGTACCGCGATGTGCAGCACATGGTGCCCTTCCTGTTGACGGCGTGGATGTACGCTTCACCAGTGGTTTATTCCACCGAAGTGATTACGGTTTCCCCCTTCTGGCAGGCAGTTTATGCGCTTAACCCCATGGTCGGCGTCATTCAGGGCTTTCGCTGGGCTTTGTTCGGCACCAACCCGCCCGATCTTTCCCTGCTCGTTTCGGCGGCGGTGGTGCTGGTTCTGTTCGTTTCGGGCCTGTTTTACTTCCGGCGCATGGAGCGCATCTTTGCGGATATGATATGAGCGACATTGCCATTCGAGCCAATCATCTGGGAAAACAATACCGACTCGGCGCACTCTATGAGCAGCGTTACCGCACCCTGCGCGAATCGCTGGCGGGCCTGCTCAAACGGGAGGAAAGGAAAACTCACGAAACGATTTGGGCATTGCGGGACGTCTCGTTTGAAGTCAGGCAGGGGCAGGTGCTGGGAGTGATCGGGCGGAACGGCGCCGGTAAAAGCACGCTGCTCAAATTGCTCTCACGTGTCACCGAGCCAACCGAAGGCGAAGCCGAAATTCACGGGCGGGTCGGCTCGCTGCTGGAAGTCGGCACCGGTTTTCACCCCGAATTGACCGGCCGCGAGAACATTTTTCTCAACGGCGCCATTCTGGGCATGCGCCGCAGCGAGATTGAGCGCAAGTTCGATGAAATCGTTGCCTTTGCCGAGGTGGAGCAGTTCATTGATACGCCGGTCAAACGGTATTCCAGCGGCATGTACCTGCGCCTGGCCTTTGCCGTGGCTGCTCATCTGGAACCGGAAATTCTGGTGGTGGATGAGGTGCTGGCGGTTGGTGATGCCGAGTTCCAGCGCAAGTGTCTGGGTAAAATGGGCGATGTGGCCCGCGAGGGTCGCACGGTACTGTTCGTCAGCCACAACATGTCGGCCATTTTGCGCCTGACGGAAGAAACGCTGGTAATTGAAAAAGGGCGGCTGGCGCTGCGCGCTCCCACCCCGCAGGCGGTAGATTACTACCTCTCACGCGGATTTTCCCGCGAAGGTGAACGCATTTGGGAAGCCGATGAAGTGCCGGCCGGCGCTTTGCCCTTCCGCCCCGTGGCCGTGCGCATCCGCAACCCGCGCGGTGAGGTGGTCAATTCCATCCGTTCGGCAGAAGCCAATACCGTTGAGGTGGAATATTGTCTGGACGCGCCGATCACCGGTTTACGGGTGGGCATCTACCTGATGAGCATGCGCGGCGAGACCATTTTCACCTCGTTCGATACAGATGACCCGCAGTTATTCGAACAAATGGCCGTCCGTCCTGCCGGTCATTACCTGAGCCGCTGCACCCTGCCGGCGGATTTGCTCAATGAAGGCCGCTTTGTCATTGGTATCAACGCCAGTTCGTACCGCGTGCGCCGCTATTTTCAGGATGAACAGGCACTCACCTTTACAGTGGATGCCACCGGTGCACCCGGAACGCAATGGCCGGAAACTCGTCTGGGCGCGGTGCGCCCGCGTTTGGAATGGAAAATTGAGGCAGTTTGACTTATGACACCTTCTGGAAAAGACACCATCAAACGTATTTTGGGAAATATCCCCTTCACGGCGGAACTGTACTATCTGGTGCGCCAGCGCGGAAAACCGCTGCGCACGCGTTTTTCCCTGCGTAATTTGCAGGCCAACCTGCCGGAAATCACCCGCCAGGCAGCCGAACTGCGCCAGAGTGCGCCGACCGGCAAAAAGATTTTTATCTTTGCCACCCTGCACTACTGGATCGAACACGCTGCCCTGGTGGGTATGGCGCTGGCCGCGCAGGGGCACAGGGTCACGCTGGGTTACCTGCCCTATGCCGACTGGCAGAACGAGATCAACCGCTTTGATTTGCGCCGGCAAAATGCTTATGCCCGCAAGGTGCTGGAAGAAGCCCGCCCGGTGATGGACTCGGTCTCGTTCATCTCGGTGCGCGCTCCCTACATGCCCTTGCCCGCCGATTTGACCGCCGCCGTGCAGGAAGTCAGCACATACGATACGCAGTACACCCTGCAGGTAGAAGAATTTGACCCGGGATCGGAAATTTACAAACTGCGATTCAGCCGCAACCGGGAAATTGCCCAGGCCGTGCTGGCCTACCTGCGCCAGAACCGGCCGGATGTGGTCATCGTTCCCAACGGCACGATTCAGGAACTGGGTGTGGTTTATCGCGTGGCGCGGCACCTGAAATTGCCGGTAGTCACCTACGAATTCAGCGACCAGCGCCAGCGCATCTGGCTGGCTTATAACAGTGAAGTGATGCGGCAGGACACCGCAAAATTGTGGGAAGCCAGCAAAGACCAGCCCCTGCGAGAGGATCAACTGGAACGTATGCGCAGTCTGATGATGGCGCGTCAGCGCGCTTCCATGTGGGAAAACTTTGCCCGTCTGTGGCAGGGTAAGCCCGCCGAAGGCGGTGAGCAGGCGCGCCGCAAACTGGGGCTGGATCAGCGCCCGGTGGTGCTGCTTGCCACCAATGTGCTGGGCGACAGCCTGACGCTGGGGCGTCAGGTCTTTTCCAAATCCATGGCCGAATGGATCAGCCGCACAGTGCAGTATTTCATCGGCCGCCCCGATGTGCAACTGGTCATCCGCGTTCACCCCGGCGAAGTGCTGACCCACGGACAGTCCATGGCCGATGTCGTCCAGCAGATTTTGCCGCGCCTGCCGGAAAATATCCGCCTGATTCGCGCCAGCGATGAGATCAACACCTACGATTTGATCGAAGTGGCCGATGTGGGGCTGGTGTATACCACCACCGTGGGACTGGAAATGGCCATGATGGGCCTGCCGGTGGTGGTTGCCGGGCAGACGCATTACCGCGACCGCGGCTTTACCTACGACCCCGATTCGTGGGTGACCTATTTCAAACTGCTGGGGCACATTCTGGAAAACCCGACCGAATACCGCCTCAGCCGCGAGCAGGTCAATCAGGCATGGCAGTACGCGTACCGCTTCTTCTTCGATTATCCCCAGCCCTTCCCGTGGCATCTGGTTCGCCTGTGGGAAGATTACAAAAATACCGACCTCAAAGCTGCTCTGACCGGCGAGGAAAGTGAAGGTTACCGGCGCTCATTCCGTTTTCTGGCGGGAGAGCCGGTCAACTGGGATTACATCAAAAACAACGGCGGGCAATCCTGAGTGTCAGGTGAGTCGATGAGCGAGACGCAGATCAAACAAAAAGTGCGTGAGTTTTACGATCAGGTCGGCTGGCAAACCGTCGGCGGCGGTCTGTATCAAAACGCGCGGTATGAAGACCTGCGTCCGGTTTCCCGAGAGTACATTCACCGCTGCCACCTGCGAATCAACCGCCATCTTGCACCGCAGGGCAAATTTCTGCTGGATGCCGGTTCCGGGCCGGTGCAATACGCCGAATATCTCACTTATTCTCAGGGTTACCGCTACCGCGTTTGCGCCGATATTTCCATCCTTGCCCTGCAAGAAGCCCGCAAACGATTGGGTGACCACGGTTTGTATGTGGTTGCGGATGTGGCCAACCTGCCCTTCCGTAAGGATATTTTTGACGGCGTTGTTTCTCTGCACACATTGCACCACCTGCTGCTTGGCGAGCAGAAAAAAGCCTATTTTGAACTTTACCGCGTGTTAAATCCCGGTCGCACTCTGGCGGTGGTCAACGGCTGGACGGATTCGCCGCTCATGCGGCGGCTGAACTGGCTGGTGAGCCTGATGGAGCGGCTGGGGAGGTGGGTTGCCCGCCTGCGCGGCAGGGAAAAAGCCGGGGTGGTGAATGGCGCTGAAGCCGCCGCCCCCGCCAAGGCGACGGCTACCGGGACTTTTGTGGAAAAACTGGATGCCGGCTGGCTGCGGCGGGAATTGGCTGCCTTGCAGCCGCAAATCTGGGTGTGGCGTAGTGTCAGCGTGCGCTTTCTGCGCGCCGTCATTCACCGGGTTCTGGCCGGGCGGCTTTGGCTGCGTTTGTTATATGCGCTGGAAGAACGCTTTCCGCATTTTTTTGGCGAAAAGGGGCAGTATCCCCTGATCGTGATTCACAAACCGAAAGGATCATAACCCGCTTTTTTGGGCGGAATTGGAGGAAGCCTGAATGGATTGGAGCGATAAGGTTGTTCTGGTGACCGGCGGTACCGGTTCGTTTGGCAGGAAGTTCATTCGTATTTTGCTGGATGAATACCGCCCGCTGAAGGTGATTGTCTTCAGCCGCGATGAGTTGAAACAGCATGAAATGCGCCAGGCCGGATATGATGATAAACGGCTGCGTTACTTCATCGGTGATGTGCGAGACAAAGACCGCCTGCGCCGTGCTTTCAACGGTGTGGATGTGGTGGTTCATGCCGCGGCGCTTAAACAGGTGCCGGCCTGTGAATATAACCCGATGGAAGCCATCAAGACCAACATTCTGGGCAGCAGTAATGTGATTGATGCGGCTCTGGATGCCGGGGTTAACCGCGTGATTGCTCTCAGCACCGATAAAGCGGTCAATCCCATTAACCTCTATGGTGCTACCAAACTGGCCGCCGAAAAACTGTTCATTCAATCGAACAGTTATGCCGGCGGCATGGCCACCCGCTTTTCGTGCGTGCGTTACGGCAATGTGGTGGGCAGCCGCGGCAGTGTGGTGCCGGTTTTCCTGAAACAGCGTGAAAACGGTGTGATCACCATCACCGATAAACGCATGACCCGCTTTTGGATCTCGCTGGAACAGGGGGTGCGTTTTGTGTTGCGCTGTACCGAGCAGATGCTGGGTGGCGAGGTGTTTGTGCCGAAAATCCCCAGCATGAAGGTGGTGGATCTGGCCAAGGCCATCGCTCCGCGCGCCGAGATTGAAACCATCGGCATCCGCCCCGGTGAAAAACTGCACGAGGTGCTGATTTCGGAGGACGAAGCGCGTACGACGGTGGAACTGGAAGATATGTATGTGGTGCAGCCGGCCGAATCGCTGTGGTTTGGACGAGAATGGGAAAAACGCGGTAAACCCCTGCCGGATGGTTTCCGCTACGCCAGCAACACCAACACCGACTGGCTGACGATTGAAAAAATCCGCGAGATTATCCGCCCAATCGAAGAGGCTTACAAACAGGGAACGCTGGAATGATGCGCATTCTGGTTACGGGTGCCAGTGGCTTGCTGGGCTTGAACTTTGCATTGCGTTACCACGCCGATCATCAGGTGGTTGGTGTGGTTCACCGCAACCCGCTGCGCAACCCTCCCTTTCAGCAGTTGACCGCGGATTTAAGCAATCCAGGCAAACTGGAGCAGGTGCTAGAAGAAACCCGCCCGCAGGCGGTGCTGCACTGTGCCGCAATGGCCAATGTGGATGAATGCGAACGCAATCCGGAACGGGCTTTTCAGGTCAACAGCGAATTACCGGCGGCACTGGCACGCGCGGCGGCGCGGCATGGCTTCCGGCTGGTGCATCTTTCCACCGATGCCGTCTTTGACGGCCAGCGCGGCAATTACTCGGAAGAGGACACACCCAACCCCCTCAGCGTGTATGCGCGCAGTAAGTGGCTAGCCGAACAGCGCGTGCTGGAAGCCTGCCCGCAGGCGCTGGTGGCGCGGGTGAACTTTTACGGCTGGAGTCTGTCCGGTCAGCGCAGTCTGGGTGAATTTTTTTACTATAACCTTAAGGAAGGCAGGCCGGTAAAGGGCTTTACCGATGTGTATTTCTGCCCGCTGGAAGCCACTCAGCTGGCCGACCTGCTGCTGCGGCTGGTGGAAAAAGGCGCGGCGGGGTTGTACCATGTGGTCAGCAGCGAGTGTCAGTCAAAATATGAATTTGGCCTCAGCATTGCCCGCCGTTTCGGGCTGGATGAACGGTTGATCGAGCCGGTTTCGGTGGCGGAAAGCGGGCTGGTGGCGAGGCGTTCACCCGATTTGCGGCTGCGCACCGATAAACTCGCCGCCGTGCTCGGCGAACCGCCGCCCGGTCAGGCGGCAGCCCTGGATCGTTTTTACCAGTTGTATCTGTCCGGTTATCCGCAGCAGATTCGTTTGCTGGCGGATGGCCGTGTGGCATAATCGCTCGAAATTTACGAAAGAAGGAGACGGCAAGATGTCTGTAGAAATCAAGATTGGAAATCGTCTGATTGGGGAGAATCATCCCACTTACTTTGTGGCCGATATTGCCGCCAACCATGACGGCAGTCTGGAACGCGCCAAGTACCTGATTAAACTGGCAAAGCAGGCCGGTGCCGATGCGGCCAAGTTCCAGAACTTTGCCGCGCCGAAAATCGTTTCGGATTACGGCTTTAAGTCACTCGGCTCACAGAAATCTCATCAGGCCACCTGGAAGCGTTCGGTGTTCGAGGTGTATCAGTCTGCTTCGATTCCCTTTGAATGGACTTACGAACTCAAAGAAACCTGCGAAAAGGTGGGCATTGACTACTTCTCCGCGCCCTATGACTTTGAGGCAATTGACTTCCTCGATGAACACGTGTCGGTTTACAAGATCGGTTCGGGTGATATCGACTGGCTGGAAGCCATCGAACGCATTGCTCACAAAGGCAAGCCCGTTTTTCTGGCCACCGGTGCTTCCAACATCGGCGAGGTGCAGCGCGCCGTGCATACCGTGCTGGCGCACAACCCGCAGCTGGTGCTGATGCAGTGCAACACCAACTACACCGGCAGCACCGAAAATTTCAAACATGTGCATCTGAATGTGCTGAAAACCTACCGTGCCATGTTCCCGAACGTGGTGCTGGGGCTTTCGGATCACACCCCCGGCCATGCGGCCGTGCTGGGTGCGGTGGCGCTGGGTGCGCGGGTGGTGGAAAAACACTTTACCGATGACAACACCCGCGAAGGGCCGGATCACGCCTTTGCGCTCGACCCGATTGCGTGGGAAGAAATGGTCAGTCGCACGCGCGAACTGGAAATGGCGCTGGGGGATGGCGACAAACGGGTGGCCGAAAATGAACGGGAAACCGTCATTTTGCAGCGGCGCTGCCTGCGCGCGGCACGCGATATCCGTGCCGGTGAGGTGATCACCCGCGAGATGATTGATGTGCTGCGCCCTGCCACGCCGGGTGCCATTCTGCCGCCGGAGATTGACCGGGTGATCGGCACCAAAGCCCTGCGCGATCTGCCCTACGGTAAAGAAATTCGCTGGACGGATCTGGGAGAGTGAAGGTTCTTTACTTTTCGCGAGATTATACCCCCCATGACCACCGCTTTTTGAGCGCGCTGGCGCAAACGTCGCACACCATCTACTACCTGCGGCTTGAGCGCCAGAACCGCCAGCTGGAAGACCGCCCTCTGCCGCCGCAGGTGGAGCAGGTGATCTGGCGGGGGGGAAGGCGGCCGGTTGGCTGGAGCGATTACCCGCATCTGCTGCTGGACTTGCGGCGGGTCATCCAGCGGATTCAACCGGATGTCATTCACGCCGGGCCGGTGCAGTCGGCCGGCTTTTTGGCCGCGATGAGCGGTTTTCGTCCGCTGGTGACCATGTCTTGGGGTTCGGATATGCTGCTGGATGCCGACCGTTCGGCGTGGATGCGCTGGGTGACCCGCTTTACCCTGCGTCATACAACGGTGCTGGCGGCGGACTGCCGCGCCGTGCAGGAAAAGGCTGCCCGGTTTGGTTTTTCCCCGCAGCAGGTGGTGCTGTTCCCATGGGGGGTGGATTTGAACCGCTTTTACCCCGCTCGAGCGGAGGAATTCCGCGCCCGGCGCGGCTGGCAGGATGCTTTTGTGGTGCTTTCACTGCGTACCTGGGAGCCGCTCTACGGAGTGGATGTGGTGGCGCGCGGTTTTGCACGGGCTGCCCGGCAGAACCCGCGCCTGCGCTTGTTGCTTTTGGGCGGCGGCTCGCAGGCCGGTTTGATTCGCACCATCTTCCAGCAGGAAGGTGTGCTGGAACAGGTGTATTTCGGCGGGCAGATTAACGGCAATGAGTTGCCACAGTACTATCAGGCCGCCGATTTGTACGTCAGCGCATCGCACAGCGATGGTTCCTCTGTCTCGCTGATGGAAGCGCTTGCCAGCGGTCTGCCGGTGCTGGTTTCGGATATTCCGGGAAACCGCGAATGGGTGACCAACGGGCAGGAAGGCTGGCTCTTCCCGGATGGCGATGATAAAGCAATCAGCGAGGGGATTTTACGGGCGGCGGGGCAACCTCAATTTCTGGCGCAAATGCGACAGGCCGCCCGCCGGCTGGCGGAACAGCGCGCCAACTGGCCGGTCAATTTCCAGCGCCTGCTGGAAGCCTATCAATTGGCAGTGACGCTGAACCGTTCTCCGCTTTCACCGATTACATCCACGTTGAAGGAGCAAGATTGATGGCAGCAACCCAACCGCATGTGGTGGCTATTGTGCAGGGACGGATGACTTCCAGCCGCCTGCCGGGGAAAATTCTGGCCGATTTGGGCGGTAAGCCGATGCTGGCGCACGTGGTCGAGCGCGTCCGGCTGGCGAAATCCGTTCACCATGTGGTGGTAGCCACCACCACCGATGCCAGTGATGACCCGGCGGCAGAATTTTGCCGGCGAGAGGGTTATGACTGCTTTCGCGGGAGTCTGTTCGATGTGCTGGATCGCTTCTATCAGGCTGCGCGGACTTACGGCGCCGATGTCATCGTGCGCATAACCGCCGACTGTCCCCTGATTGACCCGCTGGTGATTGACCAAACGGTGGAAGCCTTTTTCGAGCATCAGGTGGATTTTGCCGCCAACCGCCTGCCGCCGCCGTGGAAGCGTACCTTCCCAATCGGGCTGGATACGGAAGTGTGCACCTTTGCCGCGCTGGAACGAGCGTGGCGGGAGGCGGATAAACCGCACGAACGCGAGCATGTCATGCCGTATTTGTACGAGGAGGAGGGGCGGTTCAAGGTGCATGTCATCCACGCCGGCCAGGATTACGGCAACCTGCGCTGGACGGTGGACACGCCCGAAGACCTGACCGCCATGCGGGCCTTGTTTGCCCTCTTTGAGAATAATCCGCCGCTTTCGTGGCTGGATGTGTTGCCGGTCTGGCTGCAGCACCCGGAAGTGCAGTCGCTTAATGCCGGTGTGCAGCATCACTGGTTCAACGAGTATGACGAACGGTTTGGTAAAAAGGAAAATTGAGCCATGCCGCCATTACTGACCATTTTCACCGCGCCAAAGCCGTTCACCAACCCGCACATTGCGCTGATTCAGCGCAATGCCCTGCGCTCGTGGCTGGCGCTGGGGGATGAGGTGGAAGTGCTGCTGATTGGCGATGAAGAGGGGTTAGCCGAAACGGCGGCTGAGCTGGGCATCCGGCATCTACCGCAGGTGGAACGCAACGCTTACGGCACGCCGCTGATCCGCTCGATTTTTGATTTAGCCCGACAGCACGGCAGCGGCGACATGATGGCTTATGTCAACGCCGATATTATTCTGCTGCCGGATTTTATAGCCGCCGCAAGGCGGGCTGCCGCGCAGTTTGCGCGTTTCCTCATTGTCGGGCAGCGCTGGGATGTGGATGTGCGCCAGCCGCTGGATTTTGAAGGCGACTGGGCTGGACGACTGCGTCAACTAGCGCGTGATGAAGGACGGCTCCACCCGCCCGGCGGCAGTGATTATTTCATCTTCCCGCGCGGCTGCTTTACCGAAGTGCCGCCCATGGCGGTGGGGCGCGCCGGCTGGGATAACTGGATGATTTACGCCGCGCGGGCGGCCGGTATGCCGGTGCTGGATGCCAGCGAGGGCGTGATGATTTTGCATCAGAATCACGACTACTCGCACCTGCCGGGCGGTCAGCCGCATTACCGCCTTCCCGAAACGGACGAAAATGTGCGGCTGGGTGGGGGCAAGTTGACAATCTTCAAACTGGCGGATGCCACCCACCGCCTGACCGCTGAGGGCATCTCCCGCTTGCCGCTGAAAGGTGAAAAACTGCGCCGCGAGGTGGAAATCTTCCCGCTGGTGCGGCTGCATTCGCCGGCGCTGGCGTGGCTGTTTTTTGCCCTTTTTCACCCCTACCGGGCGTATGCCGAAGCGCGCAAACGCCTTGCGGCTAACCTCAGAAAGGAGGGATGAGCGATGCGTGTAGGACAAAACCCGGCTAAATTTGTCAAAGAAGTGGCCAAACCGGAACGCATTACCGTAGCGGTGTTAAATTACATCCCGTTCCTGAGCGGTTTTTATGCCGAAACGCTGGATGTGCTGAAGGTTTGCCTTGAATCGGCGCGGCGCGAGGCCGGTTTGCCCTTTGACCTGCTGGTGTTTGATAACGGTTCATGCGCCGAGGTGCAGGACTGGTTGTTGGGTGAACAGCGTGCCGGTAATATCCAGTATCTGATCCTTTCCGAGAAAAACCTCGGCAAGGGTGGGGCGTGGAATATTATTTTAAGCGGTGCGCCGGGAGAAATCATTGCCTATGCCGACAGTGATGTGTTGTTCTACCCCGGCTGGCTCAAAGCCAGTGTGGAATTACTGGAAACTTTCCCCAATGTGGGCATGGTCACGGCGCGTCCCTTCCGCACCAACCCCCAGTTTTACAGCACCACACTGACATGGGCCGAAGCCCGGCCGGAAGTACAGATTGAGCGCGGGCAGTTCATTCCGTGGGAAGTGTTCCGCGAATTTGACCTGAGCCTTGGGCAGAGCGAGGAAGAAATCCGCCGGCGTTACGAAACCACCGAAGATGTACGCCTCACCTACCGCGGGGTGCAGGCGATTGCCGGCGCTTCGCACTGGCAGTTTACGGCATATAAAGCCACGCTGGCGCAGTTTTTGCCGTTCAACATGGATCGCCCGATGGGGCAGGTTAAACAGCTCGATCAGCGGGTGAACGATGCCGGCCTGCTGCGGCTGATGCCGACTCAGCCCTATGCCATGAATTTGAGCAACACCCTGCGCGGTCTGAAAAGCGGTCAGGCAGTTGGGGAGCGTACTCCGCCCAAACGCCACAATGCCCTTCTGGATTTTCCGCCGGTGCGGGGATTTTTATTGAAACTGTATGATTCGATCTTTCGCTGGTATTATGATCGCCAGTAAAGGCAGGAGGTTCATCCTCGCGATTTATGAGTGATAAACGCATTTTAATCAGTGCCGATCACGGATTGGCCGTGGTGTATTTTTTACAGACGGATGTGCTGCCCACCCTGCTGAACGGCGGGGTTGAGGTGGTTTTACTGACCGATGACGGTCTGGTGGAGCAGATTCAACGCCGCTTTGGGCAGCCGGGCCTGATTGTGGAGGGGCTGCGGCTCAAACAGGCGCGCCATTATTTTGAAACTCACGATCACAGCCTGCAATACTGGCTGCACTTCCTGCGCTGGATGGGCGGTTCACGGCGCATTAATACCAACGCCATGGACGGCCACATGCGCCAGATGCAGTACGAGACCTCGCGGCGGGGCAAATTGCTGATGCCCATCATCCGCACTGCAACGGCCGTTTTGCGCAATTCGGCTGCGGCGCGGCGGGCTTTGGTTAACTTTCAAATGCGTTACACACCGCAGATTTACACCGACCTGTTCGCAAAGTACCGCCCGGCGCTGGTGGTTGCCAGTACCCCCGGCTGGCGCTACGACCGCTACCTGCTGCGCGAGGCGGTCAGGCAGGGCATTCCCACCGCCACGGCGATCATCGGCTGGGATAACCCCAGCAGTTACCGCCTGCCCGGTGCGCCGGTAGATTACGCTACCTGCTGGTCGGAAATTCAAAAGGAAGAACTGGTGTTGGGTTCGGACTGGCGGGCGGAGCGGGTCAACATCGGCGGTATACCTACCTACGATGGTTACTTCCGCAAACAGTGGCAGATGAGCCGCGAGGAATATTTTGCCCTGCACGGGCTTGACCCGCAGCGCAAACTGCTGGCTTATGCTTCCAGTTTTGTGACTTTTGCACCGAATTACCCGAATATCGAAGCGCTGGCACGGCTGGTGGCCGAGGAGCGGCTGGCCCAGCCGGCGCAATTACTCATCCGTCTGCACCCCAACCATTTCATCCCCGGTTCGCTGTACGAAAAAGAAGCCCGGCGCGTTCGGCAACTGGTCAGTGAATTGCCGCACGTGCATCTGGTCGAACCGGTGCCGTTGGGAGGTGAACTGGGTTATTATTCCGGCGAGGACATGCCTGAAAAATCCTCGATGATGGCCCATGCGGATGTATTCCTGACCGTGTATTCCACCATGGTGGTGGAAACCGCCATTCACGACCGCCCAATTGTGAGCGTGTGCATTGATACGCCCGGCGGATGGAACGCGCCCGGCAAGTTTTCGCTGGCGCTTTCTGAAATTGCCGAATGGCCGACCCACCTGCGTTTTCGTCAGGCGGGCGCCGGGCGGGTGGCGCTGAACGCGGAGCAGGTGTGCGAAGCGGTCAATTTTTACCTGATGCAGCCGGATGCCGACCGCGAGGCGCGCCGCCGCTTTGTGGAGCGCGAGGTGACCTTCACGGATGGCAGTGCCGGGAGGCGCACGGCAGAATACTTGCTTTCTCTGGTATGAGGTGATTTGATGAAATTTTTGATCGCTGGTTTTGGTTCCATTGGCCGCAGGCACCTGCGTAATTTACTGGCGCTGGGCGAACGGGATATTGTACTCTACCGTACGAATCGCTCCACCCTGCCGACCGACGAGATTGAGCAGTTTCCTACCGAAACCACGCTGGAAGCGGCTCTGGCACGTCGCCCGGATGCGGTAATCATCTCCAATCCCACCGCCCTGCATCTTTCGGTGGCCATTCCGGCGGCGCGCGAGGGATGTCATATCCTGATGGAAAAACCGATTTCCCATTCACCGGATGGACTGGACGAATTGCACGCTGCCTTGCGCGAGGGCGGCGGGCGACTGCTGATGGGTTTTCAGTTCCGTTTTCATCCTACGCTGCGCACGGCGGCAGCCGTGATCGCCGCCGGGGAAATCGGCCGTCCGCTGGCCGTGCGGGCGCACTGGGGCGAGTATCTGCCCAACTGGCATCCGTGGGAAGATTACCGGCAAAGTTATGCTGCCCGCCCGGAACTGGGCGGTGGGGTGGTGCTGACCCTCTGCCACCCGCTGGATTATCTGCGCATGATCTTGGGAGAAATCCGCACGGTCAGCGCGATGACCGCCCCCCTGCCGGAATTAGACCTGAATCTGGATGCGGTGGCGGAAATTCTGCTGGGGTTTGAAAACCGGGCAATTGGCAGTGTGCATCTGGATTATGCGCAGCAGCCTGCCCAGCACACCCTGCAGGTGATCGGCAGCGAGGGCGTGCTGAACTGGGAAAACGCCAGCGGGATGCTCACCTGGCAACGGAGAGGGGATGCCGAGCCTTACCGCGCCCAACCGCCGGCCGATTTCGAACGCAACTGGATGTTTTTGGAACAGATGCGCCATTTTCTGGCGGTGGTGCGCGGCGAAGCCGAGCCGCTGTGCACGCTCGATGACGGCGAACGCGCCCTGAAAATTGCCCTCGCCGCACTCGATTCAGCCCGGCAGGGATTGACCATTTCGTTATGAGGACTTAAAGAATGCAAAACAGTGACCGCTTTACCCGCATGATCATCATGGCGCTGATTGCCATCTTTTTACTGAGTGCCTGTCAACCGGGGCAGACACCCACGCCTACCCCCGATATCGAGGAAACTGCGCTGTCTATGGCGATGACGGCCCTCTACCCGACCTCTACGCCAACCGTGGATTCTACCCCCACGCCCTCGCCGACAGTGACCCTCACACTGACGCCTACCCCCACCCTCCCTCCCACTGAAACCCCCACCCCGGCGCCGGAGTTTTCCAACCTGCGCTTTATCGGGGTTACCGCCCGCTATGACGGCGCCAGCATCATTCTGGAAATTCCCAACCTCCAAAAGGTCTATAACCTGACCCTCAACGGGGTTAATTATGTGTGTCAGCTGGCGGAAAGCGCGCCAAACCGCCTGTTTTGCAACGGACTGGCCAAACCGCCGGTGGATCAATCCGTGCGGCTGATCCTGCGCGAACCTGAGAGCAGCGAAGTGGTTTATGAGGCGGTTACCTCGATCCCGGCAAATCTGGTGATTACCCCCATGCCACAGGGTTATTACGACCCCAACTGTCCCCAGCGCGGGCTGGATGTAAAATGCGAAATGGAATGCCGCATCCCGCCGGAAGGCGAGCCGTGTGTGGTGGCCAGTTGTTACGATTCGTGCGGTTTGTACTTTTCGGTTCATACCTGCCCGGAGAATGTGGATGTCTATCCATCCTTGTGTACGGATGAACAGTGGGCCGAAATGAAAGCCCGCTATAATATCCCCTGAGTTTGAGAGAAGAAATGAAGCAATACCGGTTCTGGTTGTTGTCTCTTTTGGTGTTTTTAGTTGCGGCGTGCAATCCGCAAGTTTCCTCGCCCGGTCAGGCGGCTTCCGCTGCCCCAACGGAAAGCCCAACGGTTGCGGCGGTTGCCAGTTCAACGCCCCTGCCCACGGCAACGGCGGAAGTTCAACCCACCGCGACACCGACCGCCACCCCAACCAGTCTGCCCACTCCAACGGTGACCTCAACACCGGCTCCGCTGGCCGATTTTTCCTCCCTGCGGGTGATTACGCTGGAAAGCAGCCCCTTCGGCTGGATGATTCAGTTTCACCTGCCGGGCATTGCTCAACCCCTGCTTTTGAAACTGGACGGCAAAGAGTATCAGTGCTCGGTGGATGAACGTTATGCCGGCAGGTTGTTTTGTCAGGGACTTTCGAAACCGGCAATTGATCAGCCCTTACCGCTGGTTTTTCTGAATGCCGAAAGCGGGGCAGAAGTTTACCGCAGTACACTGACCATTCCGCTGGTTTTCGTGGTTCCGCCCACGCCTGTGGGTTACCTGAACACGGCCTGCGAGCAGCGCGGCCAGAACGTTTCCTGCGAGACCGAATGCCGCATTGATCCGAACGGCAACCCCTGCATCGTGGCAACCTGTACGGATGCCTGCGGGCCGTATTTTGCGGTGCATTCCTGCCCGGATGATATGCCGCTGCCGTCCCCTTCCTGCTCGGCGGAACAGTGGGTGATGATGAAAAAACGCTATCAAATTCCCTGAACGAGGTACTATGAGCCATATTTTCGATAAATTCCGAATGGATGGACAGGTTGCCGTGGTAACCGGCGGCGCCGGCCTGCTGGGGCGGCAGTTCTGCCGCACACTGGCGGAGGCGGGCGCTGCGGTGGTGGTGGCTGACCTGAACCGTATGACGGCCATTACGCTGGCTGAAAACCTGCAAAAAGACGGTTTTCAGGCAATTGGCACGGGCGTGGATGTGACCGACCCCGTTTCGGTGGAGGACATGGTGGCGGCAGCGCTCAACCATTTTGGCCGGCTGGATGTGCTGGTGTGCAGCGCGGCGATGGACCCCAAGTTCGACGCCGAACATGCTGCCCAGCAGCAGGGCAACGCTTTTGAAACTTACCCCGTGGAGGCGTGGCGGCAGGCGCTGGATGTCAACCTGACCGGCATGTTTCTGAGCGCGCAGGCGGCGGTCAAGCCGATGCTGGCCCAGAATCACGGCGTCATCATCAACATTTGCTCTACCTACGGGCTGGTGGGGCCGGACCAGCGTATCTATCAGCGCCCCGGCCAGCCGCCGCAATATAAGCCGGTGTTCTACTCGGTGACCAAAGCCGGCGTGCTGGGGCTGACCCGCTATCTGGCTACCTATTACGCCGGGCGCAACATTCGCGTCAATGCACTCACCCCCGGCGGGGTTTATAATCAACATGATCCCCTGTTTGTAGAAAATTACAGTTACCGCACGGTGATGGGACGCATGGCCGAACAGGATGAAATGAACGGCGCGCTGCTCTTTCTGGCATCGGAGGCGTCCAGTTATATGACCGGTGCCAATCTGGTGGTGGACGGAGGCTGGACGGCATGGTAAACAATACCGAAGTGCTGGCAATCATCCCGGCGCGTGGCGGCTCCAAGGGCATTCCGCGCAAGAATATCCGTAATTTTGCCGGTCATCCGTTGATTGCGTACAGCATTGCTGCGGCGCTGCAATCGCAGCGGGTGACGCGGGTGATTGTTTCGACCGATGATGCGGAGATTGCCGATGTGGCGCGCGCCTACGGTGCCGAGGTGCCTTTTTTGCGCCCGGCGGAACTGGCGCAGGATTCAACGCTGGATTTGCCGGTCTTTCAACACGCGCTGGCCTGGCTGACGGCCAATGAGGCCTATGCTCCCGATGTGGTGGTGCAGCTGCGCCCCACCTCTCCCATCCGCCCTGTGGGGCTGGTGGATGAGGCAGTGCGCATCCTGCTGGAACATCCGGAAGCCGATTCGGTGCGCGGCGTGGTGCCGGCCGGGCAGAACCCGCACAAAATGTGGCGGATTGACCTGCAAACCGGTCAGATGAAAAATTTACTGGATGTGCCGGGGGTGCCGGAGCCGTATAACGCCCCGCGCCAGTTGCTGCCGCCGGTTTACTGGCAAACCGGCCACATTGATGTCATCCGCCCGATGACCATTTTGGAAAAGAATTCGATGAGCGGGGATGTGATTCTGCCGATAATGATTGACCCGCGCTACACGGTGGATATCGATTCGCTTTCCGATTGGGCGCGCGCCGAGTGGCTGGTCTATCACGGCGGGTTGGAGATGGTGCATCCCGGGCAGGTGCGCCGTCCTTTGCCGGAGCAGGTGGCGCTGGTGGTGTTCGACTTTGACGGTGTGTTGACCGATAACCGTGTGTGGGTAGATGCCGATGGCCATGAATTCGTGGCGGCCTACCGTTCGGATAGCCTCGGCATTCAGGCGCTGCACCGGGCGGGCATTCGTACGCTGGTGCTTTCCACCGAAAAAGACGGTGCGGTGGCGGCCCGCTGCCGCAAGATGGGCGTGCCGGTGTTGCAGGGTGTGGATGACAAAGCCGCCCGTTTGAGCGAGTATATGAAAGAACATGATCTGGATGCCCGCGCGGTGGTCTTTGTGGGCAACGATGTCAACGATCTGGTGTGTTTCGATCTGGTTGGGTGTGCAGTTGCGGTTGCCGATGCCCAGCCGGAGGTGCTGCGCCGGGCGGATTTGATACTGACCCGGCCGGGCGGTCACGGCGCGGTGCGCGAATTGTGCGACCTGCTGCTGCGCCGGCTGGAATAAATTGAACCGGAACTATCGAATTCTCAAGGAGTGATCAGATGGCAAAAGCAGTCAAAATTGGGGATCGTTGGGTGGGGGATGGATATCCCACCTATGTGGTGGCGGAAATCGGCATCAATCACAACGGTGATATCGAAATTGCCAAACGGTTGATGGATGCGGCCAAACATGCCGGGGTGGATGCGGTCAAGTTTCAGAAGCGCACCCCCGAACTGTGTACTCCCCCCGATCAGCGCGATGTGATGCGCGAAACACCGTGGGGGTACATCACCTATCTGGAATACCGCCACAAAATTGAATTCGGCGAAGCCGAATACCGCGAAGTGGACCGCTACGCCAGAGAAATTGGGATTACCTGGTTTGCTTCGGTGTGGGACGAGCCATCGGTGGATTTCATCGAAGCGTTTGACCCGGTGGCCTATAAAGTCCCCTCGGCAGCGCTGACCGATCACGGCTTATTACGCAAACTGCGTTCCACGCGCCGTCCCGTCATCCTTTCTACGGGCATGTCCACCATTGATCAAATCAAAGCGGCGGTGGAACTGCTGGATATGGACAATCTGATCATTTGCCATACTACCAGCGCCTACCCCTGCCCGCCGGAGGAACTCAATCTGCGCATGGTGCAAACCCTCAAGGAAACTTACCCCTGCCCGATTGGTTATTCGGGGCATGAAGTCGGGCTGATCCCCTCGGTGGTGGCGGTGGCGTTGGGGGCCTGCCTGGTGGAGCGGCACATTACCCTCGACCGGGCGATGTGGGGGTCGGATCAGGCCGCCTCGGTGGAACCGGGCGGTTTTGAACGGCTGGTCAAGTACATTCGCGTCACGGAACTTTCGCTGGGCGACGGCGTGAAAAAGGTGTACGACAGCGAAATGCCTTCTTTGAAAAAACTACGCAGGGTGTTCAACTAATCCTGTATGAACCGGACGATGACTCGCATTCGGCTGGGTGTGCAGCGGCGCTGGTTGCAGGCTCAAAATAACCGGCGCATTGTCCGGCTGGCGGCGGAGATCGAACACCATGCGCCGCCGGTGGTTGACCCGCGGCCGGTGGTGTTGTTCAACGCTTCCAGCCGGCTGGCATGGATGAGCCTGAATGCGGCGTTTACCCTGCTGAGTGGTTGGGGTTTGCGTTTGGCGGGTGCGCCGGTGGTGCATTTTGTCTGCCGCGCGGGGATGACGCGCTGCCAGCTGGGCAGCGCGCTGACGGCTTACGACCAGCCGCCGCCGTGTGAGGTCTGCATCCGCCAGTCGGAGCATCTCTACCACGGCGAGAAGGTGCGCTGGTTTACCTACCGGCCGGTTGAAGAAGTTGAGCGCGCCACCGCCGGTTTGACTCTGGCGGGACTGATGGATTTCGAGTGGCAGGGCCTGCCGCTGGGCATCCTTGTCCTCCCCTCGCTGCGCTGGGCACTGCGCCGGCATGATCTGGAAGATGATCGGCCGACCCGCTTCCTGCTGCGCCAGTTCATTCTTTCGGCGGCGCGGCTGGGGCAGGAATTCAATCGCCTGCTGGATGAAGTGCAGCCGCGCGCGGTGGTGCTGTTCAACGGTGTATCCTTCCCGGAGGCAGTGGCGCGCCAGATTGCGCTGGAGCGCCGCCTGCCGGTCATCACTCACGAAGTCGGGTTGCAGCCCTTCAGTGCGTTCTTTTCGCACGGCCACGCCACCGCATACCCGATTGATTTGCCGCCCGATTTTGACCTGAACCCCGCGCAGGAAGCGCGCCTGAACGCCTACCTTGAAAAACGCTTTCAGGGGCAGTTCAGCATGGCGGGCATCCGCTTCTGGCAGGATATGCGCCATCTGGATGAGGGCTTGCTGCAAAAAGCAGCCGCTTTCCGTCAGATTGTGCCGGTGTTCACCAACGTGATTTTCGATACCAGTCAGGTTCATGCCAACATCCTCTTCCGGGATATGTTTGCCTGGCTGGATGAGGTGCTGGCAATCATCCGCGCTCACCCCGAAACGCTGTTTGTGGTGCGCGCCCACCCGGATGAGGACCGCCCCGGCAAACAGGCGCGCCAGAGCGTGACCCAATGGGCGGCTCAGAACCGGCTGAGCGATTTGCCAAACGTGGTCTTCATTCCACCCCGCGAGTACCTCAGTTCCTACGAGTTGATTCAGCGTTCCAAGTTTGTCATGGTCTATAATTCGACCATCGGGCTGGAGGCTTCCATTCTAGGCAGTGCGGTGCTGTGCGGCGGACAGGCGCGTTATACCCGCCTGCCGACCGTTTTTCTGCCCCAATCGGCGGAACACTTCCGTCAATTGGCGGAGGAATTTTTGCGCGCCGAGCGGGTTGCTCCGCCGCCGGAGTTTCAGCGCAACGCGCGCCGGTTCCTCTATTATCAACTTTTCCGCGCTTCGCTGCCGTTCGATGCCTATCTGGAAGAGGATGTCACTCCCGGTTTTGTGCGTTTGCGGAAGGGCCTGCGCTGGCGGGATTTTCGTCCCGATTCTTCCTCCACGCTGGGGGTGATTGCCCGCGGGGTGCTGCACGGCGAACCGTTTTATCTGCCGGAGGAGGGATAAGCCGCCGTGACCAAACCGCGCTGTTCCATTGTCATTCGCGCTTATAACGAGGAAAAGCACATCGGCCGCCTGCTGAGTGGCATCATGCAGCAGACGGTGCGGGATGTGCAGATTGTGCTGGTCGATTCGGGTTCGACGGATGCTACCGTGGCAATTGCCGGCCGCTTTCCGGTGGAGGTGGTGCATATCCGCCCGCAGGAATTCACCTTTGGGCGTTCGCTTAATCTGGGCATTGCCCAAACGCGCGCCGATGTGGTGGTGATGGCGTCGGCGCACGTCTATCCGGTTTATCCCGACTGGCTGGAACGGCTGATTGAGCCGTTTGAGGATGCACAGGTGGCGGTGGCTTACGGCAAGCAGCGCGGCGCAGCCACCACCCAATATTCCGAGCATCAGGTTTTCCGGCGCTGGTTTCCCGATCAGTCCACCCTGCGCCAGCCGCACCCGTTTTGCAACAATGCCAACGCCGCCATCCGGCGCGCCTTGTGGGAGCAGCACGCCTATGACGAACTGCTGACCGGACTGGAAGACCTGGCCTGGGCGCGCTGGGCGCAAAGTCAGGGTTATGGGGTGGCCTATGTGGCCGAAGCGGAGGTGATCCACGTCCACAACGAAACGTGGCGCGGCATTTACAACCGCTACCGCCGTGAGGGGATGGCCTTTAAGCAGATTTACCCGCAGGAACACTTCCGCTTCAGCGACTTTTTGCGCCTGTGGGTGAGCAATGTGTGGAGCGACTGGCGGGCGGCGGCGAGTGAGGGTCTGCTGGCAAAAGAGTGGGCAAACATCATCCGCTTCCGGCTGATGCAGTTCTGGGGTACCTATCAGGGTTACCGCCAGTCGGGGCCGCTTACCTGGCAGTTGAAACAGACTTTTTATTACCCGAACCTGAGTGAAGTTCCCAACGGTCAGAATACCCGCCGTGATATTCAGCCGATTCAGTACAAAGAGGGTAGTGAATGAGCCTTTGCATGAAAACCACCGAGGTGAAGCCATGACAACTCAACCAAGCATTGTTGCGCTGGTGCCGATGCGCCATCATTCGGTGCGGGTGCCGGGCAAAAACTACCGACCGCTGGCGGGAAAACCGCTCTTTCATCATATTCTGAATGCTTTGCTGCAAACGGCGGAAATCAGCCGGGTGGTGGTGGATACCGACTCGCCGGTTTTGATGGAGGGAATCGCCCGCGATTTTCCGCAGGTTACGTTGCTGGAACGCCCCGCTCACCTGACGGCCGACACCGTGCCGATGAACGAAATTCTGATGCACGATACCGAACAGGTACAGGCCGATTTTTACCTGCAAACCCACTCCACCAATCCGCTCTTGCGCCCGCAGACCATTTCCAGAGCCATTCAGACTTTTCTCAGCCATTATCCGGCGTATGATTCGCTTTTTTCGGTAACCCGCCTGCAAAGCCGTTTGTGGGACGGGCTGGCGCGCCCGATCAATCACAACCCGGCCATTTTATTGCGCACGCAGGATTTACCGCCGGTCTATGAGGAAAATTCCTGCATTTATATTTTTACGCGCCAGACGCTGGCTCAGCGCCGCAACCGGATCGGCGAACGCCCTTATCTGTTCGAAATGGATCCGCTGGAAGCGCGCGACATTGACGAAGAGTTCGATTTCATACTGGCGGATTTGCTGATGCGTCAGCGTTTAAAGGCCGAAGGCGGGGGGGAGGGCTGAGATGTATACTGTTCTGCTTTCTGCGCCTTACATGCTGCCGTTTGTGGAGCGTTTCCGCCCGCTGTTCGATCATTACGGTCTGAGGCTGATCGTCCCCGCCGTCCATGAGCGGCTTTCGGAGGATGAAATTCTGGCCTACGCCGGGCAGTTCGATGCGACCATTTGCGGCGACGACCGCTACACCGAGCGGGTGCTGAAGGCCTGCGCGCCGCGTTTGAAGGTGATTTCCAAATGGGGTACGGGCATTGATTCGATTGACCGCGCAGCAGCGGCCCGGCTGGGCATTCAGGTGCGGAACACCCCCAACGCCTTTACCCTGCCGGTTTCGGACAGTGTGCTGGGCTATATCCTCGCTTTTGCCCGCCGGCTGCCGTGGATGGACCGCGCCATGAAAGCCGGCCGCTGGGAAAAACTGCCCGGCCGCTCGCTGAGCGAATGCACGCTGGGGGTGGTGGGGGTCGGGAATGTGGGCAAGGCGGTGCTGCGCCGGGCGCGCGCCTTTGGGATGCGTCTGCTGGGCAATGACATTGTGCCGATTGCACCGGATTTTGTGCTGGAAAACGGGGTTGAAATGACCAGCCTGCGCGACCTGCTGGAACGCTCCGATTTCATCAGCCTGAATTGCGATTTGAACCCGACCAGTTATCACCTGATCAATGCTGAAACACTCGGCTGGGTTAAACCCGGAGCGGTGCTGATCAACACGGCGCGCGGCCCGGTGGTAGATGAGCCCGCCCTGATTGCCGCCTTGCAGGAAGGCAGGCTGGCCGGTGCGGCGCTGGATGTCTTCGAGGTAGAGCCGCTGCCGCTCGATTCGCCGCTCTTGAAGATGGACAACGTGATGCTGGCGGCGCATAACTCCAACTCCAGCCCGGCGGCGTGGGAGCGGGTGCACTGGAACACCATCCGCAATCTGCTGGATGGGCTGGGGCTGGATGTGAGCGGTCTGGAGGAGTGGAAAAATCGGATAACGGTATGAAAAAGCAGGTCTTCATTTTGATCCTGATTTTGATTACCGTTTCGGCGTTAACCTATTTGCCGTTTTCTGGCCGGCTGGGTTTTTATCATGATGATTGGTTTACAACCATTTCAAAAATCAGCGGGGTCAGTCTGGAGACCATGCACGCGGTTGACAGACCGGGCATGGGGGTGTGGT
Organism: Chloroflexota bacterium; assembly: GCA_040754815.1. GTDB lineage: Bacteria > Chloroflexota > Anaerolineae > Anaerolineales > Anaerolineaceae > Bellilinea. The sequence continues at coordinate 136,053 of JBFMBX010000007.1, read as the reverse complement.
ATGGCTGGGTGGCCGGCTGGTTGGGAGAGTCTCCGTTAGCATGGCAGATCTTTGCGTGGATCGGCAGAACAGCAGGGGGGATTTTTTTGTTCTTTTTGATCCTTCGTTTGCTGCCAGAGCAGCCCGGCCTGCCGTTCCTGGTCACTTTGTTTTATCTGGTCTATCCCGGTTTTTTACAGCAGCCCAGCGCCAATAACTACCAGAATCACATTTTTGCCTATTCTGCCGCCATCCTCTCAATCGGCCTGACCGTTTATTCCTTGCAGAGCCGCCCCGTCTGGCAGAGGGTTTTTGCTGGTCTGCTGGCTTTATTCCTGTTGTATTTTTACCCGAGGATTTATGAAGCATACATTGGATTGGAAATCCTGCGCTTGATGCTGTTGGGTTACCTCCATTGGAAGCACTCCCTGAAATGGGATAAGGTTATCCTCCGCACATTGCTGTGGTACTTTCCCTACCTGCTGATTTTAGGACATTTTCTTTACTGGCGGTTATTTGTGTTTGAATCCCTGCGATATGGGCTGGATGCCGAAGTCCTGCTCGAATCCTTTCGCAACGCGCCGTTATTCAATCTCATTAAAATTTTGCAAACTTTGCTGACCGATTGCTGGGAAACACTGTTCGCCGGCTGGATTGTGCCGGCTTATCAACTGAGCCTCAATGTCACTCCGGTGGTGTTCTGGTCGGCAATTGCCATAGCCGGCCTTTCTGCGCTTCTCGCCGGGCTTGCGCTGGCTTCTCTTGACCGCCAGACCGATTCCTCTCTGGGTGGAAACTGGCAGAAACCCTTTTTCTGGATCGGGATGATTTCTTTACCGGCGGCTCTTTTGCCGGCGATCCTGACGGGCAGGGATGTTCAGTTCCGGATTTTTCTGGATCGCTATACCTACCCGGCGCTGGTCTCGGCTGCAATCTTCACGGCTTCGCTGGTTTATATCCTTCCAAAGCCGCATTTTCGAAAGGTGTTCGTGGCGGGGTTAACTTTCGTCGGTGTGTTTTCTCATTCCTTGAATGCCGCCGGTTACGCGGAGGTCTGGGATGTGCACCGTCAATTTTTCTGGCAGGTAAGCTGGCGGGCGCCGCAGATCGAACGCGGCAGCCTGATTGTGGCTTACTTACCTGCGGGTTACCGCTTTGCCGAAGGGCAGGATGTGTGGGCGCCCCTTAACCGAATTTATTATCCGATTCCTCCCGGTCCGTCCATTACCGCTCAGGTGCTCAACACCGAAACGGCGCGTGAAATTCTGGCCGGACAATGGAAAGAACGGGAATGGAGGAATGTAAAACATATCCTGAAGTATGATCGGGTACTGGTGCTTTCGATGCCAACCCCTCAATCCTGTGTTCATGTGCTGGATGGGAGGAACTTGATTTTTTCGCCGTATGAAGAGGATCTGGTGCGCCGGATTGCGGTTGTTTCCGATATTTCCCTGATTAAGACAGAGGATGATTTCCATACACCTCCGCAAATCATTTTTGGAAAAGAGCCGCCTCACGAATGGTGTTATTATTATCAGCGCGCCGATCTGGCCCTGCAACAGGCGGATTGGATGAGCATTCGCCAGATTTACGGACAAACCGTCCAGAACGGATTGAAACCGGCCGATCCGCTAGAATGGCTTCCCTTTATCAAAGCGGCTCTTGAATTACAGGATCAATCCATGCTGGAAAAGATCTCCACAGAACTGGAAGAGGAAGTTGAGTTTCACTCCGAGGTGTGCGCTCTTCTGAACCAATCACAACCGGCAGCTGGATTCCAGTTTTGCGAACGCGAGTAGAAATTGACTTTATCCATGAAACGAAACATTGAGAGGACATTATTCGTTCTTCTGCTGCTGGCTTACATGGCCTATGCCGCTGTGTTCATTGCCAAAACCATCTTTTGGGTGGATGGCGTTCCGTATTCGGCATTGTTCGATGACATGATGATTTCGATGACTTACGCGCGCAATCTGGCACAGGGGCACGGGCTGGTGTGGAACGCCGGCGGTGAACGGGTGGAAGGGTTCAGCAATCCCTTGTGGGTGGCCTTCATGGCGCTGATTCACCTGCTGCCGATTGCGGAAAACTGGACCAGTCTTGCGGTGCAGATTGGCGGCGGTGTCTTTTTTATCGCCAGTTTGCTGGTGCTGAGACGGGTGGCCGGGCAGGTTTCCGGCGGGCAGGAACGGGTGGCTCTGCTGGCGGTGCTGCTGACCGCTTTTTACTACCCGCTCAGCAACTGGTCGCTATTGGGGGTGGAAGTCGGTCTGCTGCTGTTAATGGTCAACCTTTCCATGTTTCTCGCACTGCGAACATTGGAAAACGGGCAGTTTTCGCGCGGGTTGTACCTGCTGATGGGACTGGCAACGCTGGTGCGCGTGGATGCCGCCGTGACATACCTGACCCTGTGGGCGCTGCTGGTGTGGTTTGACCGCGCTAACCGCCGCAGGCATTTGATTGAAGGCGGGGTAATTTTGCTGCTGTTTCTTGGCGGGCAGACTCTGGCGCGCAAATTGTATTACGGCGAGTGGGTGCCGAATACCTACATCCTTAAAGTGGAGGGGCTGCCGCTGTGGGCGCGGGTGCGGCGCGGTCTGCAGGTGACGTGGAACTTTGTGCGCGGTTTTTATCCGCCGTTGATGCTGTTGCCTTTCTCGTTGTTTCTCTTCCGCCGTGAGCGGCAGGGGTTGCTGCTGGCGCTGGTCTTTCTGGCGCAGGTGGCTTACAGTATCTATGTGGGCGGGGATGCGTGGGAACACCGTGGCGGGGCCAACCGCTTTGTCGCGCTGGGGATGCCGGCGTTGTTCACCCTTTTCTCGCTGGCGGTGTGGGAGTGGTACGACCGTATTCGTGTCTGGCTGCAAAAGAACAGCCATTCTGCCGCTCGCTGGCTGGTGCGGGTGATGCCGCCGGGTCTGGCCGGTTTTCTCGCCTTGAGTATGCTGCTATGGAACCGCATGCCGGGTAATTACGGGGTGGTTTCCAGCGTCTTGAACCCGGCGGAAGGAGAACTGCGCTTTTTCTTTTTACTGGATCGTTCGATTTATGTGCCGGGCAACGAGCGTTATACCCGCGACGGTTTGATTTTGGGGGAAGTGACCCAACCTTCGGCAAGGGTGGCGGTGGTTGCCGCCGGTAACATCTGTTATTTTTCGCACCGCTATTGCATTGACATGCTGGGCAAGACCGATCCCGTGATTGCGCGGAGCGGCATTCAGGTGCCGCCGGATGCCGACTGGCGCGAACTGCGCCCCGGTCATATCAAGTTCAACTATCAGCATTCCATTGCCACGCTCAAACCGGATGTGGTGGTGGAAATCCGCCAGAGCACCGGTGATATTGCCGAACGTTTCCTTAAGGAAGATTATGTATCGGTCAAGGTCAACGGTCATCCGATGTACTTTCGCAAAGACTCTACCAGAATAGATTGGGTAAAATTAGAATATGTCCGAGAAGATTGAAAATCGCATCATGTTGATCACCGGCGCGGCCGGCGGCATTGGCCGGGCGACGGTGGGCCTGTTTGCCCAACGCGGCTGGCGGGTGATTGGCGTGGATCGTCAGCCGTTTGGCGAAGGTTTCCCCGTGGACGGCTTATTCATTCAGGCCGATATTTCCGATCCGGCGCAGCTGGAGGGGATTTATGCAAAAACCCGCGCCTATACCGGTCAGTTGAATGCCGTTATTCACAACGCTGCCCTGCAAATTGCCAAACCGCTCATCGAAACCAGCGCCGAGGAATGGGATGCGGTCATGGCCTCCAACCTGCGCTCGGTGTTTTTGGGGGCGAAACTGGCCTATCCGCTGCTCAAAGCGGCGGGCGGCGGGGCAATCGTCAATGTTTCTTCCGTTCATGCCGTGGCCACTTCGGCCAATATCGCCGCCTATGCGGCCAGCAAAGGCGGCCTGCTGGCGCTCACGCGCGCCATGGCCATCGAATTTGCGCCGGATAACATCCGCGTCAACGCCATTTTGCCCGGCGCAGTGGATACGCCAATGCTGCGCGCCGGTTTGAACCGTGGGCATGTGGGCGGCGAGACCATTTACGACCGGCTGGAAAATCTGGCACGTCGGACGGTCAACGGGCGGGTTGGCAAACCCGAAGAAATTGCTCACGCCATCTACTTTCTGGCCGATGATACCCAGTCTTCCTTCATGACCGGCCAGGCGTTGATTGTGGACGGCGGCGCAACGGCGAGGTTGAGTACCGAATGAGCACACTGCGTGAATCGGTCAAAAAGATGCTCCCTCCGGCGGCGGTCAATCTGCTGCGTGAAACGCGCGATGGGCTGATGCGGTTGGGCGACCTGCCGCAGGCCTACGGTCACCCGTGGCGGCGCGATACCATCCGCCGCCTGCCGGCGCTGAAAGACAGCCAGCGCGGTCAACGCTGTTTCATTCTTGGCAACGGTCCCAGTCTGGCAAAGACCGACCTCAGCCGCCTGAAAAACGAATTTACCATCGGCCTGAACCGCATTTATCTGGCTTTTCCGCAAATGGGCTTTGAAACCAGTTACTACCTTTCGATCAATGATCTGGTCATCGAGCAGTGTGCGGACGAAATCAAAGCCCTCAAGATGCCGCGCTTCGTTTCGTGGCGGGCGCACCGCTGGCTGGAGCCGGCTGAAAACCTGTATTTTTTGTACACGACCTATACCGGCCCAAAATTTGCCCGTGATTTGACCGGCCGGGTGTGGGAAGGGGCAACGGTGACGTATGTGGCCTTGCAGGTGGCCTTTTACCTCGGCTTTGAGACGGTGATTTTGATTGGGGTGGACCACAACTTTGCCACGCAGGGCAAACCCAATACCACTGTGGTATCGCAGGGAGATGACCCCAATCACTTCCACCCCGGTTATTTTGGCAAAGGTTTCCGCTGGCAGTTGCCGGATCTGGAAACTTCCGAGCGGGCTTACCGCATGGCGCGGCAGGCCTATGAGGCTGCCGGGCGGCGGGTGCTGGATGCAACCATCGGCGGTAAACTAACCGTCTTCCCCAAAGTGGATTACGACTCGCTGTTCTGATGAACGCTCCGCTGGTTTCGATTGTTACGCCATCCTTCAATCAGGCCGCTTTTCTGGAACAGGCCATCCGCTCGGTGCTGGAGCAGTCTTATCCGCATATCGAGTACATTGTGGTGGACGGCGGTTCGACAGATGGCAGCCGCGAAATCATCGCAGCGTACGCCGACCGGCTGGCGTGGTGGGTTTCGGAGAAAGACGCCGGGCAGGCCGATGGCATCAACAAGGGGCTGCGCCGGGCGCGGGGGGAGATTGTCGCGTGGCTCAATTCGGATGATTATTACCTCACCGCGGCGGTGGGACAGGCGGTGGAAGCCTTCCGGCAAAACCCGGATGCAGGGCTGGTGTTCAGCGATGTCGAGTCGGTGGATGCGGAGGGCAACCGCTTCAACATCATGCGCTTCGGCGATTGGAACCTGACCGATTTGATGTCCTTTCGCATCATCAGCCAGCCGGGTGTTTTCATGCGCCGCAGTGTGCTGGAACAGGCCGGTTACCTTGACCCCAATTACCACTATCTGCTGGATCATCACCTGTGGCTGCGCATGGCGCTGGTTGCGCCGATTCGATATATGCGGGGCGCCCGCTGGGCGGCGGCTCGTTTTCATCCGCAGGCCAAGAATGTGGCTCAGGCAGCCGGTTTTGGCAATGAGGCGCTGCGGCTGGCGGCGTGGATGGAAAGCGACCCGCGCTTCAAAGCATATCTGCCGGCCGTGCGCAGACGCATGTGGGCAGGCGCTTACCGGCTGGATGCGTTCTACCGGCTGGACGCGGGGGAGCGGCGGGCCGCGCTGAGTGCATATTTACAGGCTTTCCGCTACCACCCTCCTACCGTGCTGCGCGACTGGAGGCGGGTGCTGTTTGCCCTGCTCAGCCCGCTGGGGCTGGAAGGGGTGCGGCAGGCTTATGTTCAGCGGCGCAGCCGCCGCTTTCAGCAACGGGGGCAATAAAAGATGGGTGCAGTCGGTTTGCCTCGTTCGGTCAGTCCGGCAGGGGTATTTGCTCATCCGCGCTGGCTGAGCGGTGTGCTGGTTGTGCTGCTGCTGGCCGGGGGCGCGGCTTTTCGTCTTTTTGACCTGACCGATCCGCCGCTGGATTTTCACCCTACCCGTCAGGTGCGTTCGCTGATCATTGCGCGGGGCATGTATCTACAAAATCAGAGCGGCCTGCCGGAGTGGCAGCGGGAGTACGCTGTGCGTCAGTGGCGGGCGCAGGATGTCATTGAACCGCCCCTCATGGAAGGGCTGACGGCGTTTACCTACCGGCTGGTTGGCGGGGAAGTGCTCTGGATTGGACGGCTTTATTCCATCTTTTTCTGGCTGGTGGGGGGCATGGGATTGTGGCTGCTTGGCCGCCGTTTGATGAATGGGGATGCAGCCCTGATTGCTCTAATGCTCTATTTGGGCTGGCCGTATGCGATTCTGGCTTCGCGTTCCTTTCAGCCTGACCCGTTGATGACGGCGGCCGTCCTCTGGGCTTTGTGGGCAGCGGCGGTGTGGCATGCCCGCCAAAGTTGGGGCGCGGCCATTCTGGCCGGGTTGCTGGCGGGGGTTGCGCTGCTGGTCAAGTGGACGGCGGTCTTTTTTGTGGCCGGCGGCTGGCTGGGAATGCTGCTGGCGGGGGGCAACCTGCGCCGTCTGGTGATCAACCGGCAGGTGTGGGTCATCGGTTGTGTAGCGATTCTGCCTTCGCTACTTTATGCGTTGTATTCGGCGCTGGTGCTGAACAGCCTGCAAGGGCAGTTGAGCCTGCGCTTTTTCCCGCAAATGTGGCTGGATGCCGCCTTTTACCTGCGCTGGTGGACGCGGCTGACCGCCGTGGTGAGCCTGCCGTGGCTGGTTTTGATGCTGTTGGGCTTTTTTGTGGTTGAGAGGGCGGGTAGCCGCTGGCTGATGCTGGGCTGGGCGGGTGGTTATGCGGCGTATGGATTTTTGTTTTCCTACTACACCGGTACTCATGATTATTATCACCTGCCGCTTGTTCCGCTGGCTGCGCTGGGCGGGGGAGGTGCGCTGGCTTTTCTGCTGAATAATTTGCGGCCCGGGCCGGGCTGGCGGCGGGCAGCGGCTTTGTTCCTGCTGGCGTTTATCTTTCTGGCAGAGGGCTGGTCGGCGCGTACCCTGCTCAAACGGCAGGATTTTCGGCCGGTTGTGGCGCAAATCCAGGCAATTGCTGCCCGGTTTTCACCGGATGATGCGCTGGTCAGTCTTGCGCCGGATTACAGTTTACCGTTGGTCTATTGGGGCTGGCTGAACACCACTCACTGGTTTGGGGTGGGGGATTTTGCCCTGCGGCAGGCCGCCGGACAAAGCATTGATTTCGAGGAGTATTTTGCCCGGCAGACAGAAGGACGGGACTATTTCCTGATAACCGATTTCGAGGAACTGGCGCGGCAGCCGCTGTTGCAATCCACGCTGGAAAGCCGGTTTCCATTGGTGCTGCAGGGGGATGGTTTTCAGGTGTATGATTTACGCCAGCGGAAAAAAATGCCATGAAGTCGGTTTACAAAACCCTGATTCTGGTTCTGCTCGCGCTGACTTTGCTGGCCGGGCTGGCGGCCACCGCTTATGCCGGCACATTCAGCCGTTACTGGGCGGATGATTACTGCTATGCGGCGGTTTACCACCGCGATGGACTGCTCAAAGGCACGCTGTACTGGTACCAGAACGGCGGCAACCGTTTTGCGGCCTTCATCATGGTGGGATTGAGCGAAATGATGGGGCAGGCGGCTGTTTCTCTGCTGCCCGCTTTGCTGCTGGCAGGCTGGGCGGCGGCGGCTTATTTTGCCCTGAATGCGCTGACCCGATTATTCGGCTGGCAGGTGAGCCGCCTCTGGCTGTTCACTGCCGCGTTGGGGTGGGTCTTTTTTGCGGCCTACACCTCACCCGACCGCCTGCAAACCCTCTACTGGCGCATGGGGCTGCTGCATTATTCGCTGCCGTTGGTGCTGCTGCTGGTGCAGGCGGGGGTTGTGTTGCGTGCCGGACGGAGTCACGCTGCGCCGGCGGGTTGGCTGGCCGCCGGGCTGTTCGGCCTTCTGGCGCTATTCGGCGCCGGGCTTTCTGAAACGGCGGCAGCACTGCAAACCAGCCTCTACCTGTTGGCGGCCGGATGGCTGGCGTGGAAAAAATTATTGCGTAAGAGCCGTGTGGTTTTTGTGTTGACCGGCGGGCTGGCGGGGTCGCTGCTGGCCATGGTGATGATGGCGTTTTCACCGGCCAATGAATGGCGGCAGGCCTTGCTGCCCCCGCCGCCTTCGCTGGCCGTATGGTTCGGCACACTAATTCGTTACACCGGCGATTTTGTGTTCGATACCGTGCGCACCCTGCCGCTGCCGCTGCTGGTCTGGATGATGTTTTGTGCTGCGCTGGGCTGGCTGATGAAGGATGAACCGGTCAGGGTTAAAAACGCCGGGCTGGCAGGTGTTTTACTGCTGGGGGGCGGGGTGATTGGCACTGCGGCGGCCATTGCGCCGAGTGTGTATGCCGGCCTGCAATACCCCGCCGGGCGGGCGTTGATGACTGCCCGCTTCCCCCTGCTGTGCGGAGCGGGTCTGGTGGCGGCGGTGTTCGGCCTCTGGCTGAAGGGTCAAATGCCTTCTGCTGCACAGCGCTGGATGAGCGCGGCAGTACTGGTTGTGCTGCTTGCGGTGGGAATTTACGGCCTGCGCGCCGTTCGGCTGCCGCTGGAGGAAGCGCAAACCCTTTCCGTCAAGGCCGAACGCTGGGAGGCGCGTCAGGCGCAGATTCTGGCGCAGCGGGCCGGCGGTCAGGACGAGGTGGTGGTACGGCAGGTGGATGTCGTCAGCACGCTGGAAGATTTCATGCCACAGGCCGAACATTGGGTCAATACCTGTGCGGCAGATTACTATCAGGTAGAGGCAATCATTGCCCAACCATAGAGGAGAGAGATGCTGGTTTCGATTGTGACACCTTCTTACAATCAGGCGCGCTATCTGGAAGAAACGATGCGCTCGGTGCTGGAACAGGACTATCCTCATATCGAGTATATCGTGGTGGACGGCGGTTCGACGGATGGAAGCCGTGAGATTATTGAAAAATACGCCGACCGTCTGGCGTGGTGGGTTTCCGAAAAGGACCGCGGTCAGACGGATGCCATCAACAAGGGGTTTGCCCGCGCACGCGGTGAAGTGCTGGCGTGGCTCAATTCAGATGATACTTACCAGCCCGGGGCAGTGCGCGAGGCGGTTGAATTCCTGGAACGAAACCCGCAGGTAGGACTGGTTTATGGAGATGCCAATTACATTGATGAACACGGGCGGGTGATTGGCCGTTTTCCGGCTGCGCAAACGGATTACCGCCGTCTGCGGCAGGGGTATGTGCACATTCCGCAGCAGTCGGCTTTCTTCCGCGCCGATTTGTGGCGCAAGGTCGGGCCGCTGGATGCCAGTTTTTATTTTGCGATGGATTATGATTTGTGGGTGCGCATTGCGCGCGAAGCGCCGATTGTCTATTACCCGCGCCTGTGGGCCAATTTCCGCCTGCATTCGGATGCCAAGACCATTACCGCCGATGACCGCTGCTGGCCGGAGATGCTGCGCGTGCATTACCGGGACGGCGGTTCGCCGTTTTCGGTGATTGTACTTAAGTACTGGATTAGAAAACTGGCAGCACCCTATATCAACTGGAAAAGAAGGCGTATGTTCCGGCTATAATGGATATTGGAGGTGGTCCATGGGTCGAAAAAATTTATCCCCCACAGGTCCTTATTCGCCCGGCTTTTTTGGCGAAATTGCCCTGCGCATCAAACTGGTGCTGCGTTTGCTGGCTGACCCGCGCGTGAGTATCTTTGTCAAATTACTCCCCTTCGCCTCAATCATCTACTTTTTCCTGCCGGATCTGGTGATTGGCCCGCTGGATGATGCCGCCGTGCTGGGGATTGTCTTCAGCCTGTTTGTTGAACTCTGCCCGCCGGATGTGGTTGAGGAACATTTGCAAAGGCTGCGGGCAGAGGCTCAGCGGCGGGCTTCCAACCCGCCAGACCGGAAAGCCATTGAAGAAGATATCATCGAGGGTGAGTATTACGAAATCAAAGATGTGACCCCTCACGAGAACGGACACAAAGAGGAGAAAGAGAAGCGATGAAAGTTCGATTCCCGCTTTTGCTGCGGCTGGTTGGGGCGTTCATGCTGGTTTCATTGATGGTTGTGGCTTGCAGCCCCAATACGCAAATCACCCCAACGGCGACGCTCATGCCCACCTCCCCGCCGCCACTGGCGACCCGCACGCCCGCAACGCTGCCTTCGTCCACCGCTGAACAAACCGCCCCGCCGCAGGATACGGCCGTTCCCCTGCCAACGGAAACATTACCGCTCACCAGCGCGGTTTCTTTTCCCGATCCACAGGGGTTTGACTGGGCAGTCATTGCCGGAGGGCTGCGGCGTCCTACCGATCTGGCCGACCCGAACGATGGCAGCGGCCGGCTGCTGGTGCTGGAACAGCCCGGCCTGATTCGTGTGATTGCGGACGGGAAACCGCTGGAACGCCCTTTCCTCGACCTGACCGACCGCGTTGGGGCAAATTCTTCGGAACAGGGGCTGCTGGGGATTGCGCTGGATGCGGACTACGCCGAGAACGGCATTTTTTACCTGAATTACACCGATAAAAACGGCAACACGGTTGTTTCCCGCTTCTGGAGGGCAGCCGACGGCGAAAGCGGCGATCCGCAATCCGAGCAGGTGTTGTTGTACGTGGAGCAGCCGTATGCCAATCACAACGGCGGCGATCTGGAATTCGGCCCGGATGGGTATTTATATATCGGGCTGGGGGATGGCGGCTCGGCAGGTGACCCGCAGCGCCGGGCACAAAACGACCAGACCCTGCTGGGCAAGATGCTACGCATTGATGTGCGCGGGCAGGATATGTATGCCATCCCGCCTGACAATCCGCATGCCAGTGGCAGCGGCGGCCGGCAGGAAATCTGGGCAAAGGGTCTGCGCAACCCGTGGCGCTACACCTTCGACCGCCTGACCGGTGACCTGTATATTGCCGATGTGGGGCAGAACAAGTACGAGGAAATCAACTTTGTGCCGGCCGGCAGCCCGCCGGGGCTCAATTTTGGCTGGCATTACCGCGAGGCAACTCATCCCTTTGCCGATACGCCACCGGCAGGCCTTTCATTGTATGATCCCGTTTACGAGTACGGACGCAACGACGGTTGTTCGGTAACCGGCGGCTACGTCTATCGCGGCAGTCAATTGCCGGAATTTTACGGCATTTACCTGTTCGGCGATTACTGCAATGGATTCGTGTGGGGCATGCTGCGGGATTCCAGCGGCAACTGGCAGGTACAGCGTCTCTTTCAGCTGGATGCAAACATCAGTTCGTTTGGAGTGGACGCGCAGGGTGAGCTGTACTTGCTCGATCACCGTTCGGGCAGCATCTTAAAACTGGTTCGGCGGTAAAACAGGATAAAAATCCAACCGAATGGGTAAAAATCATCCTGTTCAGCGAGATTGTTTTGCGCTATGCTATTAGAAAGAGTGATCTGGAGGTAGTCCATGGCTGAGAAACGATGGGAAACGGTACAAGTGCAGTTTTGTGACCGCGCCGGTTGTGAAGTGAGGCTGGAGGCCGAACTGGTTTATCCGGCTGAATTTTTACCCGATCAACCCCCCCGCTTGGTTTCCAAACGCTGCTCCCGCGGCTTGGAATGCAATATGTGGAACAACATGACCTGTATCTGGGCGGGTACCAACCCGATGTATGACCCGTTTGAAAAGTAAAAACACCAGTCTGCTGTTGAAAGATTAACGATAATTTTTTGCAGGACTCTGTTGCCTGTATTGTGGATTACGAGAGGGAAGATTCCCTCTCGTAATGTTTTGGTTCAAAACCTTTCAGGTAGGTAGATTAGTTGGGGTATAATTCTCACAACATGACAAATCGTTCGGTTGATTGGTTCAAACATGCCAAACGGGACGTGGAGCAGGCAGTAGCCTCCCAAAGAAACAACTATCATGAATGGGCATGTTTTGCCGCTCATCAGGCCGCGGAGAAAGCATTAAAAGCTCTGCATTTGTACTTTGGGCAAGAAGCATGGGAACGTGTGGTTGCCCGTATGATAATTGAGTTGTCAGATCGGGTTTCCTTTCCTGAAAACATAATTGAAAAAGATCGTGTTTTAGATAATTATTACATCCCATCGCGTTATCCGAACGGACATCCCGGCGGTGCGCCTTTTAAACACTACGGTTCTATCCAGAGCAGTCAGACAATCGAATATGCCGGTGAGATCCTTGAATTCGTCCGTCTTCAAATGGCCTGATGCCCACACGGTGCTCTCGGCAGTGAGCAAATGGGCTGTGCAGATTGCCCAAAGCAATCCCGCCATCCTCAAAGTTGGTTGCTTTGGCTCCTATGCGCGCGGTGATTGGGGGGTGGGCAGTGATGTGGATATTCTGATTCTGGTTAAAGAAAGCGATCTTCCATTTGAAAGCCGTGCCTTGCAATGGGATGCCAATCATTTACCTGTGCCAGCCGGTGTGATCGACTATACGCTGGAAGAGTGGGAAGAGTTACAGCAAAAAAAACGCTTCGGCCTGCAAAATGGCCGCAGAATCTCACTGGCTGTTTGAACGCTAAGGAACAAAGGATGCGATAAAAATCTTATGGAATTGTCCGCTGCCATAACATTGCCTGCGTTGATCTTTCTGGCGGCTGTGCTGTATGCTTCGGTTGGGCATGGCGGGGCTTCGGGTTATCTGGCGGTGATGGCACTCTTCGGCATTGCGCCGGAGGTGATGAGACCCACTGCACTGACCCTGAACATTCTGGTTTCGCTGATTGCGCTGATCAAGTTTTACCGTGCCGGTTATTTTTCGTGGCAGTTGTTCCTGCCCTTTGCACTCACCTCGATTCCGCTGGCGTTTTTGGGGGGCAGCATTGTGCTGCCAACCACCCTCTACAAGCCGATTGTCGGTGCAGTGCTGATTTATGCGGCCATTCGGCTGTTCTTCAGCACAAAATCGAACCGGTCAGCCGAATTGCGCCCCATGAATCTCCCTCTGGCGGTGTTGTTCGGCGCATTGATCGGTTTGCTTTCGGGTTTGACCGGTGTTGGCGGGGGCATTTTTCTCAGCCCGCTGCTGATGTTGATGCGCTGGGGGGATGTGCGTCAGGTGGCCGGTGTATCGGCGGCCTTCATTCTGGTCAATTCGATTGCCGGTCTGGCCGGTCAGATTTCCATTGTAGCCAGTCTACCTCCGTCCATTCCGCTGTGGGGGGCGGTCGCAGTGGTCGGCGGCTGGCTGGGAGCGGAGTATGGCAGCCGGCGGCTGGGCAGCCCTGCTTTGCAGCGAATGCTCGCCGTAGTGCTGGTGATTGCCGGCTTAAAGATGATCTTTTTCTGATCAAGAAAAAAGTTCCAAACCCTGTACGCTAAGTATCACTGACCGGCCCCCTCCGGTAGAATGAAGAAAACGAAGAGAGGTTTTCTGGTATGAAACCGGTGCGGCGGATTTTTGTGGTGGTGTTGTTGGTGATTGCTGGGTTTGGGCTGTTTCTGGCCGGCTCGGTAGCGGTAGATGCTCTATTAGGGCGCAACCGCCTGGATGCCGTGACCAATGCCGCCATCCCGGGTAAAGACGGCAGTCCGGCTGTGCGCGCTTTTGTTGCCGTCCCGCCGGGCGAGGGGCCTTTTCCGGCAGTCATCATGATTCATGAGTTCTACGGCCTCAATCAGAGTATCGTGGACAAGGCGGAGGGCCTTGCACAAGAGGGTTACGTGGTCGTTGCGCCGGATACCTTTCGCGGCTCAACCACCAGCTGGATTCCGCGAGCCATTTTTCAGGTGATCACTACCCCGCCGGAACGGGTCAATCAGGATCTGGATCATGTATTTGCCTGGCTGGCTACGCAGCCGAAGGTGCGGGCTGACCGGATTGCAGTGATGGGCTTTTGCTACGGCGGGCGTACCTCGCTGCTTTACAGTCTGCACAATCCCAATCTGGCGGCCACCGCCATTTTCTACGGCTCACTGGTGACCGATGCGCAAACCCTGCGTCAGTTGCCCGGCCCGGTACTGGGCATCTTCGGCGGGGCGGATCAGTCTATTCCGCTGAGTGAAGTGGAAGCCTTTGAAGCAGCCTTACTGGAAGCCGGTGTGCCGCATGAAATTACGGTTTATGAAGGTCAGCCGCACGCCTTTGTGACCGACATGGAAGCGATCCGCGCCGGAGGTGTGCAGGGAGAGGCCTGGGCGCAGCTGCTGGATTTCCTCAACCGCACCTTGAAGGGTGACTCATCACGTCTACCGGCTGTCAGCGGGACAACTGTTTTGGCTAACTTTGACTGGCGGTATTACCTGATGCTGGTATACGAACATGCCTTCGGCTCGGCTGCTCACTCTCACTAGAAGAGCGGCCAGAACAGGGGCAGGAAGATCATTATGACGATCAGTAAGGCCACATTGAGGGGGGCACCTACTTTGGTGTAGTCCGTAAAGCGGTAGCCTCCCGGCTCCATGACGAGGATATTGGACTGATGGCCTACCGGCGTCAGAAAACTGGTGGAAGCACCGATGACAATTGCCAGTACAAACGGGCGTGGATCGGCACCCAGACTCAAGGCGGCGTCTATTCCAATTGGCACCATCAGTACCGCCGCTGCAGCGTTGGACATCGGTTCGGTGATCAGGGACGCCAGAATGTAAATACCGGCCAGCACAGCCAGCGGCCCCAGCGGGCCGACCAGACCGACAATCCGCTCGGCCAGAAAGCGGGCTGTGCCGGTGTTTTCCATCGCCAGACCCAGCGGTAGCATACCGGCAATCAGAAATATGCTCCGCCAGTCTATGCTCTGGTAGGCTTCGTCCATCGTCAGGCAGCCGGTCAGCACCATTAAGACCGAACCGATGACCATGGCCAGAGAGATGTGCAGGTTTGCAATCATGATCAGGGCCAGAACCAGCAGCAGAATGCCGCCCGCCAGCGGGGCTTTGTTGAGACGGCGGCTGGTGTAATTGACCGGTTCAAGCACCAGAAAGTCCTCGCTGACTTGCAGGGCCTCTAATTGACTCTTGCGTCCTCGTAATAATAAAGTATCCCCGAACTGCAGACGCACATCCCGCAGGCGTTCTAAAATCACCCGACCGTGACGGTGAATTGCTAGCGCGGTAAAACCGTAGCGGTCGCGGAAGTGGGTTTCCCGCAAGGTTTTGCCGGTGATGCGCGAGCGGGGGGACAGCACAGCCTCAATAGTGATTTCATCTTCACCGGTAAACTCACTTAATTCCAGTTTGTGCTCGGCTTCAATGGCTATGCCCAGTGATTCCTTGGCTCGCATCAGATCATCCAGTTTGCCCTCTACAACCAGAATCTCGCCGGCTCGAAAGCGGTGGTCGCGGTGCGGAAGCCGGCGGTTGTTTTCCACATCAATAATCGCCACCACGTTCAGGTCATAATCCGAGCCGAGACGTGACTCGGCCAGCGTTTTACCGGCCAGTTTGCTCTGTTCAAGAATGCGGACTTCGCTGAAATATTCGCGCAGGTTGTAGGCTTCCTGCACATTTTGGGGCTGGCGCGCTGGCAGCAAATGCCGGCCGAGCAACACCATGTACAGCATACCCGTAACGAATACCACGATCCCGGTGGGGGTGAAGTCAAAAAACTGTAAACCGGGCAGCCCGCGCTCGGTGAGCAGACTGGAAGCCAGTACATTCGGCGGGGTGCCGATCATGGTCATGTTGCCGCCGAGGAGGGAGGCAAACGAAAGCGGAATTAACAACTTGGAAAGCGGAATGCCGCTGCGCCGTGAAATGCCCACGGCGGCCGGCAGCAGGACGGCCGTGGCGCCGATGTTATTCATAAAGGCGGAAAGCAAACCCGCTCCCAGCATTAAGACAGCGAGCAAACGCACTTCGCTGTTGCCGGCAATGGTGAGAATGCGCTCCCCCAATATACCGGCAATGCCGGTGGCAAACAGACCGCCGGAAACAATATAAACCGCCCAGACGGTAATCACGGCCGGGTTGGCAAACCCGCTGAACGCCTGAGCAGGATCAATCAAACCGGTCAGGGTAACGCTGATCAAGACCAGCAGGGCGATCACATCCACCCGCAGCTTTTCGGTGGCAAACAGGACAATGGCAGTAATGATGATAAAGAGGGTTAAGCCAATTTGGGGGCTGAATTCTGTCATTGAAAGAAGTTGTTAGCAAGATGTGCCATCGAATTTTGGTTGATTATAGTGTATTTTTATGCTTCACAAAGGAAAAAACGTTTTCGAGACTATAATTGGAAATTGATCCCATTCTTTCCAACAGGGGTACATGGAATTCATTGCTCTCCCTCGTGCCGAAATACCGGCTGATCCAATATGTGAAGTATTGTTCCTGCCTTCGGGGCGGGGCGGTAAACTTCAACGCGGGTTGACTTTGCTGGAAGCCGCTCGACAGCTGGGGGTGTGGATCGAATCGGCCTGCGGCGGTGAGGGCTGGTGCGGGCAGTGCGTCGTGCAGATTCGCGAAGGGGGCTTTGGCTCGGAGAAAAGAATTTCTTCACTCAGCCACCTTTCCCCTGCCGATGAAGCGGAATTGAGCGAACTGGCCGCGCGAGGCGCGCCCAGCGGCAGCCGTCTGGCTTGCCTTGCCCGCCTGCAAGGGGATGTGTGCGTGTTCACCGGCGGTTGTGAAAAACCGCCCGCCGCCTTTCACGCCAAACAACTGCGCGAAAGTACCTTTGAAGTCAATCCCCTCGTTCGCCTGTACTGGCTGCGGCTGAATCCTTTCAATTCCGGCGTTCAAGCCCTGCTCGAGCAGGTACAACAGGTGCTGGCAGAGCGGTTTGGAATTTCCGCGGTGGAGTGGGAAGAGTCAGCGCGGGCTGACTTGCCCGCGGCGGCGGCCCAACATGCCGGTAAAGTCACCCTGACGATGTGGAATGAACGCCGCGTGCTGCGGGTGCAGGCCGGTTTTCAGGAACGGGCGTTGGGGCTGGCGGTGGATATTGGCACCACCACGCTGGCCGTGTATTTGTGCGACTTTCGCAGTGGGGCACTGCTGGCGACTGCCGCCGGGCTGAACCCCCAGACGGGCTGGGGAGCGGATGTCATCTCACGAATTGCGTTCTGCAATCAAACTGCGGATGGACTGGCACTATTACACAAGGCGGTAATTGCCGAAATTAACCGGCTGACGGAGCAGGCCTGCCGGGAGGTGGGCAGTCCTGTTGAGGACGTGGTGGACTGCGTCTGGGTGGGCAACAGCGTGATGCTGCATCTGGCGTTGGGGTTGAACCCGGCCTCGCTGGGAGAAGCGCCTTTTCAACCGCAGTTTTACGATGCTGTGGATGTGCCTGCCGGGCAGGTTGGTTTGCGGTTGAATGCCGGCGCGCGACTTCATGTTCTGCCGCTGGTCGCCGGTTATGTGGGGGCGGATGCGGTGGCGGCCGTGCTTGCTGCCGGGCTGCATCGGCGCGATGAAATCACCTTGCTGGTGGATGCCGGTACAAATGGAGAACTGGTGCTGGGCAATCGCCACGGTCTGGTGTGTACCTCCAGCCCCACCGGGCCGGCCTTCGAGGGCGCCAACATCACATTTGGAATGCGGGCTGTGGCAGGCGCAATCGAGCGGGTCAGAATTAACCCCTGCAGCCGTGAGGTGCGCTTCAAGGTGATTGGCGAGTTGAAATGGAGCGATGAACTACCTGTGAACAGGCCGCTGGCTGCCGGCATCTGCGGTTCGGGCATCCTCGAAGCGGTGGCTGAAATGTACGCTGCCGGCCTGTTGCTGCCCAATGGGCGTTTCAACCCGCAGGTGCCTTCTACCGGCTGGCTGCGAAAAGAAGATGGCGAACTGGTCTTCATGCTGGCTAAGGCGGAGCAATCTATTAACGGTACGCCGGTTTACCTGACCCAAAAAGACATTCGCGCCGTACAATTGGCCAAAGCGGCCCTGCGCAGCGGATGTGATTTTCTGCTCAAAGCACAGGCCATTGACCGACCGCAGCGTATTCTGCTGGCCGGAGCCTTTGGCAGTTTACTCGACCCTCATCATGCCATGCAAACGGGCATGATTCCCCCGCTGCCGCCGGAGGGTGTGGAGTCCCTTGGCAACGCGGCGGGCGAGGGGGCGTGTCTGGCGCTGCTCGACCGCAGTAAACGGCAGGAGACTGCCCAAATTGCCCGCCAGATGCGCCATCTGATCATGCCGGCTGACCCTTCTTTTCAGGATCGGTTTGTGGCCGCACTGGCATTTCCACCCCTCTCTGATTATCCATTTCAAAATTCATCCACAACATGAAGTAAGGAGTTTCTATGAGTCGCGGGTTTCTGGATCGTATTCGAACGGGTGAGATTTTCATTGCCGATGGAGCTACCGGCACCAATTTGCAGCAGCGCGGGTTGATGCCTGGCCAGCCGGGGGAAGTTTTTGTTTTGCAGAATCCAGCAGCCATTGAGGAACTGGCGCGGGAATTCATTCAGGCCGGGGCGCAGATCATCCTGACCTGTACTTTTGGCGGTAACCGCATTCGGCTGCGCCGTGCCGGACTGGAAGATGAACTGGTCAGCATCAACCGGCAGGCGGTTGAACTGGCGCGCCGGGCAGCCGGCGGCAGCGAGGTGCTGATTGCCGGTTCGATGGGGCCGAGCGGTGAGATGATGCAGCCTTACGGTTCGCTGGGTGAAGAGGAAGTGCGCCGCAGTTTCGGCGAACAGGCTAAAATTCTGACCGACAGCGGCGTGGATTTGCTGGTGCTGGAAACTTTTTATGACCTGAGCGAGGCCCATGCGGCGGTAGAGGGCGTCCGCTCGGTCAGCAGCCTGCCGCTGGTGCTTTCGTTCAGTTATGACCGCGGGCGTAAAACGATGATGGGAGTGAGCCCGGCTCAGATGGCACAGGCGGCTACCGGCTGGGGGGTGGATTTGCTGGGAATCAACTGCGGGCGGAGTCTGGAGGATAACCTGACCAATCTGAGTGAGCTGCGTGCGGCAACATCACTGCCGCTGTGGTTCAAGCCGAACGCCGGTTTGCCGGTAAGCGATGAGCAAGGCCGGCTGACCTACAGCGTCCGGCCTGAGGATATGGCAGCCGCTGTGCCGCAGTGGCTGGCGAACGGCGCGCAGGTAGTGGGCGGATGCTGTGGTACGAGCCCGGCGCACCTGCAAGCCATTGCCGATGCCGTGCGCCGGTGGAAGGGCTGAAGTGCGTTTATGCTGGTTGTGCTGGCTTTTGCGCTGATTTTTTTCCCGCTGTGCTGGTTGTATGGGACGGCTTTTTTGCGGCTGGCTGCCCGCCTGTTGGGCATTGAACCTTTGGGGGAGAACCTGACGGGGACATTGCTGGCGGGGATGGTTGCCATCACCACGCTGGGGGCGGCGCTTTCGCTGGCACTGCCGCTGGACTGGCGTGCTTTCAGTATCGTCATCCTTGGCGGGTCGGCCATTCTCTTCACCAGTTTGCGGCGCGGTTGGATGAAATTTCGGTTTCCGCGCTTGCCTGCCCTCAAGGGGTGGAGCGCGGCGGCGGGGCTGGTTTTGTTGCTGGCCCTGCTGACGGTTTTGGAAAATGCCACGCATCCGGTGGCTAACCCGGATACGGGTATCTACCACGCGCAGGCGATTCGCTGGCTGGAAGAATATCCGGCCGTGCCGGGGCTGGGAAATTTGCACAGCCGGTTTGCCTATAACTCGCACTGGCTGGTGCTGAACGCGCTGTTCAGTCTGGCTTTTCTGGGCGGGCCGTCGCTGCATCTGGCGGGGGCGATGTTGTTTGCACTGGCCGTGTGGGATTTTGCGGGCGGTTTACGCCGCTGGCTGAACGATGAAGAAAGCATTGCCAACAGCCTGCGGATTTTGTTTCTGCCGTTGTCCTTTTATCTGCTGGGTTCGCAGACTTCCTCCCCGGGCACGGATTTGCCGGTGATCTTGATGCTCTGGCTGCTCGTTCCTCTGTGGCTGGAAAGTTCCGGCTTGGAGGGAGAGCAGGCTTCCATCCGGCGGGTGTTGCTTTTCAGCGTGGCGGTCTTTGCAGTGACGCTCAAACTTTCTGCTCTGCCCTTGCTGGTGCTGGCGGCCGGACTTGCCGTGCAGGATGCGCGGAAGCGGCCGGTGAATCTGCTGCGCTGGGGTTTGTGGGGCGGGTTATTATTGTTGCCGTGGTTGATGCGCAATGTGGTGCTCTCCGGTTATCTGGTTTATCCGCTGGCGGCGTTGGACGTGTTTTCGGTGGACTGGAAGATCCCTTATGGAGAGGTTTTGCGTGAGGCGCAAATCATCAGTGCGTGGGCGCGTTTACCGAATGTGGATGCCACGGTGGTGCTGAGCATGCCGCTGAATGAGTGGCTGCCTGTCTGGTTCAGTGACCGCACCAGCAATCAGCGGTTGATTTTGTTGTTGGCCGCGGTTTCGCCGCTGGGGATGGGGCTGGCGGCGGTCTGGCTGGGGCGGAGCCGCATTGTGAGGGGGCAGGGGTTTGGCGGCTGGCTGGCGGCTTATGCACTCACGGCGGGTGGGGCGGTTTACTGGCTGTTCGGCGCGCCGGATTTGCGTTTTGGCTACGGGTGGGTGATGTTGTTGATTGCCCTGCCGCTGGCCGGTTTGACGGCTGCGCTGGCTGCTGCGCTGCAAGGATGGAAAAAGAGCGGTTTGAAGGCTCTGCTGATGGCCGTTCTTCTGGCCGTGCAGTTGTGGTTTTTGGCGGCATCTTTCGAGGGGCGCACTCTGGCCCAACGCTGGCTGCTGCCGCCGGATTACCCCCTGCATGCCACTTTTCCCTGTCCGCTGGAAAACGGGACGGTGTTATGCGCCGGGGAGGAAAGTTATACCCAGTGTTATTACCAGCCGTTTCCCTGCATCCCAAAGCCGATTGAGGGGGTGGAGCTGCGCGGTTCGGACTGGGGGGAGGGATTCCGCCACAGGCAGGATTGGCGGTAACAATCTTTATGGTGGCATCCTTCAAAAATAGGGGAAATTCCGCATGACAGAATGGGTCGGGGGCGGTAAAAATATACCTGTCCGGTGAGCGATCACCCCACCCCATTTTCTACAGGAAAGGATGCTGGAAAATCATGAATCAAGCTGATCAGGGAATTGTCTATCAGGAAAAGCCTTTTCAGGGTTTAAAAAACTTGAGCTTCATTTGTAGTATTTTAGGGTATCTATCGTTTCTTGGAGGGTTTATAGGGGCAATTAATGCAGCCTCTGATGCGTACTACGATCCTGCTTTGCCGTTTATCCTGTGGCTGAGTGTGGGATTCGTGGTCGGAATTGGTTATCTCATCGCAGGGGAACTGATCAGGTTGTTCCTAGCAGCTAGGGAAAATCTCGAAGAACTGCTGGTCAGCACGCGGGAAATTACCACCCATTTGAAAGAAGCGAACAAAAAACAGGAATAATTGGCTGATACGAATCTGACCACCCCGCCGCAGGCGGGGTTTTTTGCTGCTGGCAAAGGATCAGGGGGAGATGACATCCAGCGGGTTGATGTTTTGACCGCTGCGTTTGTCAAAAATGTTCAGGTGGGTGTGGTAGCCGCAGTCGCGGTTGCGGCAGGATTGCCCGCGCCAGTCCACGGTATAGCCGTGGTTGTTTTCATAGCCGACCACCTCGCCCATCCCCACACTTTGCCCAACCTCGACGATATAGTCGCCGTGCAGCATCAGCACCTGCCAGACTTCGTTTTCGAGAATCAGGGTGGTGTTGCCGTACTGGTCAATGAAAACAGCGGTTGCAGTACCGTTGATGGGAGAAAGGATGGGTGCGCCTTTGCCGGCGGTCAGGTCAATGGCAAGATGCCCGTAGGATTGACCGTGCGGCCCCTGGGTGAGGATGTACTCATCATAAGGGGCGCGGATCGCGACGGGGTCGGGCATGGGGGGTGGCTGCGTTTCCGTGGGGACCGCCGTTGGTTCAGAGAAAAAGGGGGTTGCCTCTTCCAGCGGGTTGGCGCTGGCGGTTTGGCGGTCGTGAAACAGGTTGAAACCCCAGAAAAGCAGGATCAAAACCGCAATTACGGAAAGTCCGTTGAAAGAAGTGCGCTCGGTCATATTTGTTGAGTATCTAAATAGAATATATGTTCTATAATATTATAACAGGTTTTTTGCAAAATACCAGCACTTTGTAAAATTCTTAAGGTCAATCCATTTCAGGTAAGGCAAAACAGGTTTGGGAAAGAGGAGAGATTCACAGATAATGGGTGCTTAATGGGGGAGTATGGCTTATATGGATTGACTGCTTGACAAAGATTGGGTTTTCATTATAATGAAATTTATCGCAAAAAATTATTTTATCGTAAAACAGGAATTGAATGGAAAATACCTCTGCTCCAACCTTTATCATTCGGGATATCGAGACCATGCGGGTCATTTCGGATCCGCTGCGGGCGCAGATTTTCGAGGTGTTAATCCGCCAGCCGCAAACCGTTCGGCAGGTTGCAGAACGACTGGGGATGACTGCCAGCAAGCTGTACTATCATTTCAATCTACTGGAAAAATTCGGTTTCATCCGTGTTTTCGAAACCAGGCAGGTTGCCAATTTGATTGAAAAGGTGTATACGGTCACTTCCAAAACACTGGATGTGGATCCGAATTTGTTTTCCTTTCCTGCCGGCGAACAAAATGAAAGCCTGATGTCCATCGTACGTGGAACGATTGACACGACGCGTGAGGATTTGATTCGCAGCCTGCAGGCGCGTTTGCACGCCCTTGAGCACGGCGAAAAACCCCACCCCCGGCGGGTTGTTCTCAATCGTCAGCAGGCGCATCTTACACCAACGCAGGCGGAGCAGTTCCTCAGCCGTATTGAGGAATTACTCAAAGAATTTGAGCAGGCCGATCAGGGAGAATCCGAAGACAGCCAGTTATATGCCATGATGATCGCCTTTTACCCCGGTTTTTATTTTCGGGGTGAGGCCGATCAATCTACCGTGGAGGAGAAATGAATTCCTATCCGCAGCCGCGCAATATGCGCACCTTTCTGATCATCTGGCTGGGTCAGGTGATTTCGATTATCGGCTCAGGCCTGACCAGTTTTGCACTGGGAGTGTGGATCTTCCAGCAGACCGGACAGGCAACCCCCTTTGCCATGACGGTATTATTTGGCACCCTGCCGCGCCTGCTGCTGATGCCGGTAGCCGGTTCGCTGGCCGACCGCTGGAACCGGCGCTGGCTGATGATATTGGCCGATACCGGCAATGCGCTGGTGACGCTGGCGGTGGTCATTCTGGCAATGACGAATTCACTGCAAATCTGGAATATCTATCTGGTGGCGGTGGTGGGTTCGGTCTTTGCGGCTTTTCAGGAGCCAGCTTACACCGCCTCGATTACCATGCTGGTGCCGAAGAAGGATCTGGCGCGCGCCAGCGGTTTGATGCAGATGGCTCAATCGCTGGAAATGCTGGTGGCGCCGCTGCTGGCGGGCATTTTGTTCGGTGTCATTGGCTTGCAGGGGATTTTTCTGATTGATTTCATCACTTACTTCTTTGCTCTGGGGGCTTTGCTCATCGTCCGCATTCCTCAGCCGCCGTTGAGCAGTGAGGAACCTACTGCACAGCGCAAAAGCATCTGGGAGGATGCTCTGTTCGGCTGGCGTTATTTGCGCCAGCGCAGGGGATTGTTTAATCTGCTGCTTTATTTTGCGCTGGTCAATTTTTTGCTCAATTTTTCGGCCGTTTTGACCGGCCCGCTGGTGCTTTCGTTTTCAACGCCACCGGTGCTGGGGGCGGTGCAAACCGTTACCGGGCTGGGAATGCTGCTGGGGAGTTTACTGCTGGGGATTTGGGGCGGCCCGAAAAGGCGCATTGCCGGCGTGTTGAGTTTTATTGCCGTGGGCAGTCTGGCCGTGCTTACCATTGGTTTGCGGCCCAATGCCTTCTGGATTGGAGCCGGATTTTTCGTCTTTCTCTTCACCGTTCCCATTGCAAATGGTTGCAGTCAGGCCATATTTCAAACCAAAGTTGCGCCGGATGTGCAGGGGCGAGTGTTTGCCATCCGCGGTCTGATTTCCCGTTCGATCATGCCGCTGGCATTTTTACTGGCCGGCCCGCTGGCCGATCAGATTTTTGAGCCGCTGATGAAGCCGGGCGGTTTGCTGGCCGAAAGTTTAGTCGGCGGGTTGCTCGGCACGGGTCCGGGACGCGGAATCGGGTTGATGTTCGTCCTTTCCGGTTTGTTGTTGATGTTTTCCACCGCTTTGGCCTACCTGAACCCGCGCATCCGCCATCTGGAAAATGAACTGCCGGATGTGCTTCCCGATCAGGCGGAAGCCGAAGTATCTAAAAAGGAAGTACAGCAGGTCACGGTGCCAGCAGAAGATTGAGGAAGATCAGAGCCGATACCGCTCAGGAGGTATGGTCGCTATCGGCTTTTCGCAGCCCGGCAAGCAGCGGTAAAAACAACGCACCGGGCAGACTTGCCCCCACAAAGAGCAGGCGCATCATCAAACTGAGGGTGAGGGTGTTTTCCAGCGGCACACCGCCAAAAGTGTGATAAAGATAGGAAATGGAAACTTCCTGCAGCCCAAGTCCGTTGATAGAAACCGGCAGCAGGGTGATGAAGTACGATAAACTCCACAATCCGCCGATCTTCCAGAAATCCAGCGGTGTGCCCAATGCGCTCAACAACAGGCTGACGCTGAAAAATGTGCAGGCCATGTGACCGAACGTTGCGGCAAATGCGGCCAGTAAACCACGCGGGTGCTGCAACCAGTGCCGCAGGCTGACGAGCACTTGCCGGATGAAGGATTTGATCTTTTCACCCCAGCGGCGGGGAAGAACGGGCAATACGGCGGCCGGCAGGGCAGCCAGCCCGGCTGCGGCCCGGCTGGTAATGGTGATCAAACCGGCCGGCAGCATGACGCTCATCCCCGCCATGCCGATCAGCCGGTCGGCAACCAGTGAGGCGGCGCTCAAACCGGCGTCCACCCGCAACATGACCGCCCCGGCCAGCCGTACCACATCCCCGCCGATGGTGGAAGGGAGAAAATTTGAGGCAAACAGGCCGACGAACACCAGTTCAAAAATGGCTTTGAAGGATACGGCGGCGTGTGCCGAGCGCAAAAGAACAAACCAGCGCAGCACCACGCACAGGCGTGAAAGCAACATCACTGTCAGTGCCACAAGCACCACCGGCAGCGGAATGCGCCGGACGGCAGAAATGACCTCATCCCACCCCTGCTGATAAACCAGCCCCACCAGAAGCAGCAGTGAAAGCAAACTGCCGCCCACCTGAGCGGCGGTTTTCCAGTTGATTCGGGCCGGCGATGGTGGGAAAGTCATTTCGGCACCAGTACCTGCAGGTTTTGCTCTCCAAAGTAGGCTTCTTCGCGGTAGTATTCGAGGATGGGGAAGGCGATCCGGTCAACCCACAGGTTGTTTTCTTCGGCAAAGGCATCCAGTTTGGGGCGCTGGGGAATCGGCACAAGGCGGTCAACCACAATCATGCTGAAGCGCTGCTGCTGCAAATCGGCATAAAAGCGTTCTAACAGCGGGCGGTTGTTGGAAATGGAGGCTTCGGAAAGTAGAAGCAGTTCGTAATCGGCAACCAGCGGGACATCTTTAACATACCCAAAAGTGAGCAGGTGGCGTTGCGAGATGAACAAAACCTCACCCCGCTCAGCCGCACTGCCCACCAGTTTGTTTAATTCCTTTAGAGCCGTCTGGGCCTGCGGGTAATCTCTGGCGGCGGGCAACTTGAATTGGGCCATTGACCACGCCACAGGCATGAAGAGAATCAGAAAAAGCAGGGGCAGAGGACGAACCGGAATCGTCGCGGCGAAAGGCTGGTCGGGGAGTGCTTTATCGAAGAGGAAGTAAGAGCCGATCACCATTAACAGGACAAAGAAGGCATCCAGATTGTGCAGGTTGCTGCCGCCGCCAATTTTGGTGCTGACGACCAGCCCACCGCCATAGAGTACGGCGGCCATGGCCGCCAGAGCGAGCAGACGGAGGGGGTGCCATTTGCCCCGTTGCCTGAACAGATTGAGCGCCATCAGTGCCGTCAGGGGCAGCGAGATCAATACGCTCAACGGTAAAATGCCCCAGCCGGAAGTGGCGCTGGGCAGCAGACGATGCCAGAGCAGCGATGAGGTAAAACTGGAGGCAAATAAACTTGGATCTTCATTGCCGGAGAGAGGAATATAAACCGCCTGAGCCGTGAAGGCACTGATCAAACCGGCGGCGGCCCAAACCACCGCACGGCTAAAGTAAGCCAGCCAGTTCGGCGCGGTTTTGAGGGGCGTTTCCAGAAGATAAATGGCAATTGCCAGCATGGCCGGCACGGGGAACCAGTTGACCCGGCTGAGGCCGGCCCAGATGGAGGCCAGAATGACCATGGCGAGGGTCTGCGCCGGGCGGCGGGGGTGATAGCCCAGCAGCACCGGCAAGATGCACAGGTGCAGGTGGTAATAAACCGGCCCCTGCATGAGGAAGAGAAAACCCCACAGGGTGACCCCGATTACCCACAGCGGAGCGCGCAGCCCAAGCCGGCGGGTCAGCGCCCATGCTGTGGCCAGATTCATGCCAATCCACAGCATCACCTGCCAGAGCCGGTGAAACCAGAGCGGCGCATCGGGGACAAGATAAGCCAGACCGAGCAGTAAATAGCGGGAAGCGTGCAGCGGAGAAAGAGGGATGGAAAAGCCGTAGATTTGTCTGGCAAAGGGCAGGGAGGCGTAATAGTAACGGCTGGCTTCCGACCAGCCCAGTGAGAAGGGGTAGGGGTTGATTCCGGCGGCGTAAGTCATCAACACCGCCAGAAAGCCGCCGACCAACACCCCCAAACCGACCGCCCAAAAGAAACCGATTCGCCGCGCGGCATACAGAAACAGGCCGGTCAACCCGGCTGCCACCCAGATGATCCACAGGCGGTCGCTCAGACCGGTAAAGTGTTTGCCGTAAAACAAACGCATGAAGAGGGCGGTCAGCAACCAGCCGGTAACATATAAAACGTAATTCCAGCCGCGCAGTCTTTGCAGGATGGGAATCAGAGAGTTGAACCGGTGCAGCAGCCAGCGGCTTTTACCGCTTTGCAGGCCTATCCACAAAAAAAGGCACAGAAGGCTGAATGAAAAACAGGCTGCAATCAACAGGCTCCACTGCCACGAATAACGGGCAATGAACCAGCCGGAGTTACGGCCGGTGGCCAGCAGGTCGGGTAAGGTCAAAAAGCCGAAAATATCCGCCAGCAGCAGCCACAGGCGCAGGGCAGGGGCATTGCGCATGGGTTCGGCAGGCAGCGGCAATGGAGCGGTTTCAACGGTCTGACTCATGGACGCGGTTATTCTGGCCGAGGATTTTCCGGACGGTGTAGGTGGGTTTGCCCTGCGATTCGTGGTAGGTGCGTACCAGCAATTCGGCAATCAGCCCCATCAGAATGGATTGGAAACCGAGGATGAACACCATGGTGCTCATCTGGAAGATGGGCGAATCCAGCACGGAGATGTTGAAGAATACACGGCGGACGAAAAGCACAAACAGTGTGATGAGGCTGATCAAAATCAGCAGAAAACCGGCCCCGCCAAACAGATAAATGGGCTTATTGCCGTAACTGCTGAGAAATTTCACCGTAATCAAATCCAGAATAACCTTGATGGTGCGTTCCAGCCCGTATTTGGCTTTGCCAAAACGGCGGGGATGGTGGTGCACAGGCACTTCCAGTATCTTTGCCCCCACCGAGTAAGCATACACGGGGATGAAACGGTGCATTTCACCGTAAAGTTTGAAGCCGGTAATCACCTCGCGGCGGTAGGCTTTGAGCGTGCAGCCGTAATCATGCAGGTGAACGCCGGTCGTTGTGGAAATTAACCAGTTGGCAATGCGGGATGGCAGCGTGCGGGTCAGGTAGTGATCCTGCCGATTGACCCGCCAGCCGCTGACCACATCGTAGCCTTCGTTCAATTTTTCCAGCATGGCGGGGATATCGGCCGGGTCGTTTTGCAGGTCGGCATCCAGCAGCACGACCAGATCGCCGCAAGAATGATCAATGCCGGCGGCGATGGCGGCCGTCTGGCCGAAATTGCGCCGCAGTAAAATGCCGCGCACGTGCTCAGGATCGGCTTGATGGAGTTCTTCGATGATGCGCGGGCTGGCATCGCGGCTGCCATCATCTACGAGTACCATTTCCCAGCTCAGGTTGAGCGCATCCAATGCCTGATGGACTGCCTGATGCAGCAAAGGTAAAGACTCTTCTTCGTTATAAACCGGAATGATCACCGATAGGTCCATCTGCGCCTGCGCTCTTGGGAAAGATTTTCAGGACTTAATTATACGCTCAGCCGGCTTTTTCATTGACCACAATTACCGGAGGATATGCCATGCCGTTGTACCGTTCCAGTGAATTGGTATAGGCGCCGGCGGGAAAGATGTAAAGCCGGTCGCCAAGGGTCAGGCTGGCGGGTAGATGCACATCACTGCGGATGACATCGGCGCTGTCGCAGGTAGGGCCGCTCACCGTGTAGGGGATGAGTTCTTCATCCTGCTTTTCGCTGAGGATGTTATAGGGAAAATGAAACATCTCCAGCCCTTCAATCAAACCGTGAAACACACCGGTATCCACATACAGCCATTCGTGCCCGTTGCGGCGGGCGCGGTTGATTACACTGACGGCCATTACTCCCGCATTACCCACCAGACCGCGTCCCGGTTCCATCCATAGTTCGATCTGTTCCCCAAACCATGTCTGCCAACGGCCGCGCACAGCGCGGGCAATTTCCTCAACATCCGGCACGGGTGAATCGAATTGAGTGGGGAAGCCGCCGCCGATGTTGATGGCGGAAAGGCGGATGCCTTTTTCCCGCAGTGCAATCCAGAGAGGATGCAGCCGCTCCAGAGCACGCACCCACGCCAGCGGGTCGCTGTTCTGTGAACCGACGTGGAAGGTGAAGCCGTGCGGTTTTAAACCGAGCTGGATGGCCTTTTCAAAGAGAGGAAGGGCTTCCTCCGGCTGAATGCCGAATTTGCGTTCCAGCGGCCAGTAACTGCCTTCGTTGTCCACCGCCATTCGGGCCATCAATAATGCGCCGGGGGCAAGGCGGGCCAGTTTTTCAACTTCCAGCGCCGAATCGAACGCAAAAACCTGCACGCCAAGGCGGTAGGCCATTTCGATGTGGCGGGGGATTTTGGTCGGCGCGCTGAAGATCATCCGCCCGGCAGGGATGCCAAGCGAGGCCAGCAGTTCGATTTCTCCCCATGAGGCCACATCGAAATCAATGCCTTCATCCGCAAACAGGCTCAGCACGCGCGGGTGGTTGTTGGCTTTGACGGAAAAGTAAACCCTTCCGGC
Organism: Chloroflexota bacterium; assembly: GCA_040754815.1. Taxonomy (GTDB): domain Bacteria; phylum Chloroflexota; class Anaerolineae; order Anaerolineales; family Anaerolineaceae; genus Bellilinea. Next base: position 106,815 of record JBFMBX010000007.1, on the reverse strand, counting down.
AGGAAAGGCCGCCCGAAAGCGGCGCGCATTTTCCCGCAGCCGCCTTTCATCCAGTACCAGAAACGGAGTTTCCTGCCCATCCACCTTCGCCAGCAGGCGGTGAATTTCATCCAAAGAGTAAAGGCTCATTTCCACTCCTCACCTTAAAAAAATCCATACCTGTAAAACGCCAATATTATACCTGTACTTTCGGTAGAATATTAAAAGCCGTTTGAGTGATATCTCGGCGGTTAGAAGGGAGGTTTGGAATGAAACTTCAACAGTGCAAGTCAGCCCTTGCAATTTCCATTATTCTTGTGGCCGCCTGCTGGCTGGCGGGGTGTGCTGTGCCGCCACCGCCCGCCACACCAACCCCGGAAAGCCAGGCGCCCACCGCCACTATCAGGGCGGTGTTTACTCCCACCACCGTGCCATCCCCAACGGCCACCCTGATCCCGACCCCCGCCGCCAATGACCTGAGCCTGCCCCTGCGGGCTGCCATTTACTATCCGTATGCGAAAGAGGACTGGGCAGACCTTCCGCTTCAGCCGGCGCGCGGAGAATACGATTCGCGCGAACCGGAGATTATCGAAGCACAAATCAAAGAAATGAAAGAAGCCGGTATTCAGGCGGCGGCAATGCACTGGAAGGACGAAAGCGCCCGTGCATTTCTGGCGGCAATTCTGCAGGCCAGCCGCGGTCAGGATTTTTACTGGGGGATCTTTCTGGATGTGGAAAAACACAGCGATCCCTCTGCTGCTTTAATCCGCCAGACTCTGGATGAGATGTTCCAGAGTTTTGCCATGCACCCCAACATCTGGCGAATGGAACACCGTTTGACCCTGATTCTCGATGTGGACGAGGTAGATGATGGCTGCGGCATGGTCAGCCGCTGGCTGGAAGCCAACCGCGATCAGCGTTTTTATCTGATCATGCAGGTTTTTGAAAATTATGACCGCTGTTCCAGCCAGCCGGACGTATGGGTGGATTTAAACCCCCAATCGCCCATCGAACCGGCACCGGCCGAAAGCCGCACGCTGCGGGTAAACAGCTGGGATGGCAATGAACTGGCGGATCTGGAACGCAGCATGATGGAATGGGGCAGGCAGGTACAGGCAGCCGGGTCGCCGCACGGGCTGCAAATCATCTATGCCTATAACGACTGGCGCAACCACAGCCATATCGAAGCGGCTGCCGTGTGGGGTGAAGCAGGGCAGTTTTATGTCGAGGTTTTACGACGCAACGGACGCGATTTTGCCGCGCTGGTGGAAGAAATGCTCTTCAAAAACGAGGCTGTGCTGGTGGGGGCGGGTGATATTGCCATCTGCGGTGAGGAAGGCAGTCAATATACCGCCGAACTTCTGGATCAAATCCCCGGCACGGTGTTCACCGCGGGAGATAATTCCAACGAAGAGGGCTCGGCTGCCAATTATGAATTGTGTTTTGACCCGACATGGGGGCGGCATAAAGAACGCATCTACCCTGCGCCCGGCAATCATGATCTGCTGACGGCACAGGGAGCGCCCTATTTTGCCTATTTTGGCGAACGGGCCGGCGAAGCGGGCAAGGGTTATTACAGTTTCGATGTGGGACAGTGGCACATTATCGTGCTGAACAGTGTGTGTGAATATGCCGGCGGGTGCGGCGAGAACTCGCCTCAGATGGAGTGGCTTCGCGAGGATTTGCAAAGCCACGATAACCTTTGCACACTGGCCATCTGGCATTATCCGCTGTTCACTTCGGCGGCGCGCGGCGGCAACGAGGTGGTTCGCCCGTTTTGGAAAGCCCTCTACGATGCCGGCGCCGATGTGATCATCAACGGACATGATCATCATTATGAACGCTTTGCCCCGCTCAATCCTGCCGGTCAACCCGACTCGGAACGCGGCATTCGCCAGTTTATCATCGGCACAGGGGGAGCGGGTTTGCGCGGCATTGGCGATGTGGCAGCCCATAGCGAAAAACACATTTTATACACCTACGGCGTGTTGAAATTGATGTTGCAAGAGAACGGCTATTACTGGGAATTCGTGCCGGTTGCCGGCATGGGCGCAACCGACAGCGGCAGTGGTGTCTGCCATTGATAATTTGGGTATAATTGAAGTGCCGCAGACGGCAGGAAATCCGCCGAATTTGCGCGCTGCTTGCCTTTGCGGCACGGGCGTTCATTCTATTGATTACGGGAGTGTGTCAGATGATTGTTACAACCAAAGAATTATTCAAAGCCGCTTATGGCAAGTACGCCATTGGTGCCTATAACATCAACAATCTGGAACAGACGATGGGGCTGTTCCGCGGTAATCTCGATAGCCAGGCGCCGTTCATCATTCAAATCAGTAAAGGGGCGCGTTCCTACACCCACAAACTGATGCTGGAAGCCCTGATTCGCGCAGCCGATCAAATTTTCCCGGAAGCCATTTTTGCGGTGCATCTCGACCACGGTGATGAAGAAACCTGCTACGACTGCATCAACAGCGGCTTTTATTCCTCGGTGATGATTGATGCCAGCCACGAGGATTTCGAGACCAACATTGCCATCACCCGGCGGGTTGTGGAAGCGGCTCATGCCAAAGGTATTGTTGTGGAAGCCGAGCTGGGGCAATTGGGCGGTGTGGAAGAGCATGTTTCGGTGGATGAGGCGGATGCCAAATTGACCGACCCGAAGAAAGCGCGTGAATTTGTGGAGCGCACCGGTTGCGATTCGCTGGCGGTGGCCATCGGCACCAGCCACGGGGCTTATAAGTTCACCGGTTCGCAGGGCCTGCGATTTGATGTGCTGGAGCAAATTCAAAAAGAGTTGCCCGGCTTTCCGCTGGTGATGCACGGCAGCAGTTCGGTGCCGCAGGAAGAAGTGGAGCGCATCAATGCCGCCGGCGGGCAGTTGAAAGGCGCCAAGGGTGTGGATGAAAACAGTTTCCGGCGGGCGGCCGAGCTGGGTGTGACCAAAGTTAACATTGATACCGATGGCCGGCTGGTGTGGACACGCGTGCACCGCGAGTATTTCCGCGATCATCCGGAAAACTTTGACCTGCGCCCGATTGGCAAGGTGTTCATGGCGGAGTACGCCAAGTTCATTGCCCACAAAAACGAAAAACTGGGCAGCGCCGGCCGGTTGGAAGAAGTACGCAAACTGATCCTGCAAAAAGCGTAGTCATAGATTGTTGCATATTCCCCTCAAAGCCCGGTGGAAGACTGGCCGCCGGGCTTAATGATTTTCCTGTACGCATGGCCGGTTTCTGGACATGAGGTATAATGTTTAAAATACAGGGATAATATCGCCATGCCTTCTCAGGATTTGAACAGGGCCATTCAACTGGCAAGGGCGGGAGATAAAAAATCGGCGCGCCAGATATTGCTCCATCTGGTGGAAGAAGAGCCAGCCAACGAAATGGCGTGGATCTGGCTTGCCGATACCATGCCGGATGATGCGCGGCGGATTGCAACGCTGAAGCAGTGTTTGAAGATGATTCCGGAGAGTCAGCTGGCGCGTAAAGCCCTGCAAGTGCTACTGGAGCAAGGAAAAATGCCCCCCGCGGCAGAGGGGAAAACCACCCCGCCGCCACCCGCGGCTGCGCAGGTGCCCGAATCACCTGCCTCGCCGCCCCTCTTTTCTGCGCAGGATGACCTGCTTTCGCTGCGCGAGGAGGTGATCCTGCCCGCTGAGGAGCAGCCTGATATTGGCCCCTTCCTGACCGAAGAAGCAGAAGAATCTGCCCCCCTCGTTCCCGATGAGAAATCACCGCCCCTGCAATGGCCTGCTGCCGGGCAAAAACCCGTTGAGCCATATGTGGATAACGAGGCGATTGAACAACTGCGCCGTCAGGCCGGAAAAGCAGGTTCATCACCGGCGGTAAAAATGGCAGAAGCAACACAGGTGGTGGGAAAAAAAGTTAACCCCGTGCGCTGGGGTGCCATTTTTCTGGTTATCGTGCTGGCGGTGGTGGTGGGGGTGGTGGTTTTCACGCTGTGGTTCAGCCCCAACAGTCCTTATCGCCTCAGTTTGCTGCAACCCCTGCCCACCCAATTGAGCGGTTACCAGCCGCCGCAGGAAACACCGGTGATCGAAACACCCATTGAAGTCACACCCTTAATTACCGAAGAGGTGGAAACTACCGAAGAGGTGGAAGAGACGGTGGAGAGTACCCCGCCTCCGCCGGGAATTTACCTGAGCGGTTCGCAGGTGAATTCTTTTGATTGGTCACCGGATGATACTTTTGTGGCGGTTTCTGCCGGCGGCGGCCTTTCGGTATATGAGCCGCAGAACTTTGGAACCTTACGCTACATAGACTTGACCGGCAGTTATGCCGTGTGCCGAATTTCGCCAATTGTTGACCGTCTTGTTTGTGCCGGTTCGATGCTGTGGGCGTGGACTTTACCGGATTGGAATCTGGAAATTTCAACCCCGCCGCCCGGCGGTTTACCCGGCAGCCGGATTGGCTTGTTCCAGTTTGTGACTTCTGATTTGCTGGCTTTGGTTTACGAAAGCGATTTGCAGAGCGTGGAGATCTGGTCATTGGGTCTTCAGCAGCGGGATGGCGACCTGCTGCGGGCGCCTTCCCCCATTCAACGGCTGGTGACCTCACCGGAAAACGGCTTGATCGCCGCCGGCCTGTTCGATGGGCAGGTGATCATTTGGGGGTTGGAAAACCGACAGGTGGTTTTCCAGCAGCGGCTGGAGGATCAGCCGATCATGTGGCTGGGGCTGAGCGCGGATGGCCGCCGGTTGATGACGGCGACTTCCCTGCCGCTCGTGCATGTCTGGGATATTTCTTCCGCGGAGTTGATTGCCGAAATCGAACCGCCCGAGACCTTTACGGCGTTGACTTTTTCTGCCGATGGCAGGTTCACCCTATGGGCAGATAAAAATGGCTTGATCACCGTTCAAGAGGTGGAGGACGGTTCGCTGATTCAGCAGATTGAAAGCGGTGTGCCGGTGCAGGAGATCCACCTTTCTCCGGATCAAAGGCGGGTAGCGGTGTTGACCATGCTGGGGGACATCTATTTTTATGAACTCACGCCATAAGTTCATCAACAAGGAATGAATGCCCAGTTAGCGGTTTATGTGGTCATTTTAAATTTTGCCGCCGTGCTTTCTTTTACGCTGGCGGCGTATTCGAACCTGCGAAAAACGGTGCCGGCGGCGCGCCCATTTGGGGTTTTGAGCGCGGGTATTGGCCTTTATACCCTGTTTTACATGTTTGAAATTATCAGCATTCCGCTGAGCATCAAAGAGGTGTTTTTCACCCTGAAATACATCGGCATCACCATGATGCCGGTTGGGTTTTTATGGTTTACGCTGGAATATACGGGCTGGAAATCGAGGTTGACACGTTACGGATTGATCTTCACCGCCGCGTTTTGCGGGGTGTTCTGGCTGGTGGTCGCCACCAATCCATGGCACGAGGGTTTTTACACCAATGCCAGTCTCGAGATTTATCAGAGTTTTGTTGTGATGGGGTTTCAGCCTCGCGCCGGTTACTATGTTTTCGTGATTTATATTACGCTGCTGGCTCTTGTCTGTTTTGGGCTGCTGGTGGCTTACTTTTTCCGAACCAGTTTGCATCGCCGTCAGCAGGTGGTCATTTTGCTGACGGGCGCCATTTTACCTCTGGGTGCCGCCATATATATTCTGCTCAGTTCCACGCCGTGGCGTAATGTTCATTTGACCTCGCTGGCGTTTGCGCTCAGTGTGCCGCTCCTTTCTTTAGGCGTGTTCCGCTACCGGATGCTGGATGTGGTTCCCGAAGTACGCACCTTGATTCTGGAATCGATGGACGACAGCGTGATCGTCATCAACCGGCAGCAGCGCATCATTGATCTTAACCCGGCCGCCGAACGGTTTTTAGGCGTTTCGATACGCGAAGCGATTGGTGTTCCCTTGAAGGTATTTTTCCCGGAGTGGGAATCCATTACCGGACAGTTGTTTAAGAATGAGCGCTATGAGCAGGAATTGGAGATTGCCCGTGGGGATGAGAAAAAAATCATCCGCCTTTCTTCGTGGCAGATGTCCACCTGGTGGGGAGGTGCGGCCGGAAGGCTGGTCCTGATTCACGATATCAGCGAATTCCGTCAGATGGAGCAGCATTTATTGCAGGCGAAAGAAGCCGCCGAAGCCGCCACCCGCGCCAAATCGCTCTTTTTGGCTCACATGAGCCACGAAATCCGCACGCCCATCAACGCCGTTTTGGGGATGACCAATCTTTTGTTGAATACCCGGCTTGAAGAAGAACAAACCGAGTATGTACAGGCCATCCGCACCGCCGGCAGCACCCTGCTGACGGTGATCAATGAGGTGCTGGATTATTCTAAAATTGAGGCAGGTCGTGTGGAGTTGCAGGAAGAAGAATTTGATTTGGAAACCTGCCTTGAAGATGCGCTGGAAATGGTTGCTCCGCAGGCTGCCTCTCGCGGGTTGAAACTCACCTATTGGATTGATCCGCTGGTTTACTGCCGTTTATCTGGCGATGAGGGACGGGTGCGGCAGATTCTGATTAACTTGCTGGCCAATGCGGTCAAGTTCACCGAAAGCGGATCGGTCAAACTGGAGGTAGAAAAGCACGGCGAAAATGCGGCCGAAAACCGGCTGTGGGTGCATTTCCGCGTTGCCGATACCGGTATCGGCATTGCACCTGAACGGCTGCCCCTCCTTTTTGAGGAATTTTCGCAGGCCGATAAGGATGTTTCTCATCGTTTTGGCGGCAGCGGACTGGGGCTGGCCATTTGCCGTCGGCTGGTGGAAGCGATGGGTGGAAAGATCTGGGCGGAAAGTCAGCCGGGGAAAGGCTCCACTTTTCACTTCATCATACCTTTTTCCTGTAAATCAACGATATCTCCTATTCCGCAATTTGAGGGAAAAAGGATGCTGATTCTTACGGCGGATGCCGATACGCGCCGTATGCTCGAATCGTTTGCGGCACGGCGAAAACTGGAAGCCATCAGCCCGCGGGGACATGAACAGGTGCTGTCTGTTTTAAGCGGGGGAGAGCAATTCGATTTTGGGGTGATGGAACTCCACTGGCAGGGGGAAGAAGACCAGCAAGTAATACCCCATCTGTGGCAGTATCTTTCGCGGAGTGGAGTGCCGTGGGTGTTGTTGAAGCCGATTGGCAGCAGGAAGGATGGAGGAAAAGACGAGGCGCAATTTGCGGCTGTTTTACACACACCGGTCAAATTTTCTCAATTGACCAGCGTTCTCGAAACCTTACTCCATCCCGAGCAATCCAAAGCGAGCAGAGGGGCAAGATTTTCACCGCCGGCGGTGGTGCAAAAGGGAGAATTTTCCCGCTGTTATCCTTTGAAAGTGCTTGTGGTGGATGATAACGCGCTGAACCGCAAGGTGGTGCTGCTCTTTCTGCAACAATTGGGCTACAGCCCTACCGGCGCATCCAGCGGTGAAGAGGCTCTTCAATGGCTTCAGAAAGAGGAGTTTGATCTGGTTCTGCTGGATGTGCAAATGCCGGGCGTGGATGGTCTGGAAACGGCGCGGCGCATTCGATCAATTCTGCCGAAAGAACGGCAGCCGGTTTTGATTGCACTCACGGCGTTTACTTTCGATGATGTGCATCAGCAAGTGCTGGAAGCCGGCATGGATGAATGTGTGTATAAACCCCTTTCGCTCGACCAACTGAAAAAAGTGCTGCTCAGGGTGGCAAGGCAGCGACACGGCGGCGATGAAGCGGTGCCAGAGCCGCCGGTTCGTTCCACCACCATTTTGCAAGAACTGGGTGAAGAAGGGGAAGAAATTGGCAGTCTGTTTCGAGAAGAGATTGTTCGCAATTTAATGCGGCTCGATTTTGCATGGCAGGCCGGTGTCATCGAAGAAGTGGGGGAAATTGCCCATTCCCTCAAATCGGCCTGTGCATTTTTGGGCGACCGGGAAAATGCTCAATTGTGTGGTATGCTGGAAAGACATACCCGCAGCGGACAATTGCCTTCCCGCGAGTGGATGATGGAGTTCTACCAGCATTTCAAAGAACATTACCCCAAAACAATGTAAAAATTTTCCAGTCAACGGAAGAATCTGGATATTCTTAACGTTCCTTGAGGCGTGAATGCAAAAAGATCATATTCTGGCGATTGATAACGGCACGCAAAGCATCCGGGCGATGATCTTCGACCCATCCGGTAACATGGTAGCCAAAAACCGCGTTCCCATTCAACCGTATGTATCACCTGCGCCGGGGCTGGCCGAGCAGGATCCGCAGGTCTTCTGGCAGGGGGTGTGCCGGGCATGTCAGGGGCTGTGGAAATTACCCGGTGTTCAAAGGGAACGAATTGCCGGTGTGGCACTGACCACCCAGCGTTCAACGCTGATCAATGTGGACCGCGAGGGGAAACCCCTGCGACCGGCCATCGTGTGGCTGGACCAGCGGCGAACGGAAGGGCTGAAACCGGTAGGCGGTTTATGGGGGTTGATTTTCCGCCTGACCGGCATGACCGAAACGGTGGCTTACCTGCAGGCCGAAGCAGAAGCCAACTGGCTGCGGGTTCACCAGCCGGAAATCTGGAAAAACACGTATAAGTACCTGCTGCTTTCCGGTTACCTGACCTACCGCCTGACGGGAAAATTTGTGGATTCGGTGGCCTGTCAGGTGGGTTATTTGCCATTTGACTATAAAAAACAGTGCTGGGCCGGCCCGCTGGACTGGAAGTGGCAGGCGGTGCCGATGGATCCGGCCATACTGCCGGAACTGGTGCCGGCGGCCGGCTTGCTGGGCGAAATCACCACACAGGCATCCGCCGAAACGGGCATCCCTGCCGGTTTACCGCTAATTGCCGCGGCAGCCGATAAAGCCTGTGAAGTGATTGGAGCCGGCTGTGTTCACCCGCAGGTGGCCTGCCTGAGTTATGGGACAACCGCAACGATCAACACCACCCACCGCCGTTATGTGGAAGCCATACCGCTCATCCCACCTTATCCATCCGCCGTTCCCGGCGCGTATACGCTGGAAATTCAAATTTACCGCGGCTTCTGGATGGTTTCGTGGTTCAAGCAGGAATTTGGCCTGCCCGAACAGCAGCAGGCGGAAATGCTGGGCGTGGAACCGGAGGAATTGTTCGATCATCTGGTAGAACAGGTGCCGGCCGGCTCGCAAGGTCTGATTTTGCAGCCTTACTGGTCACCGGGGCTGAAAGTTCCCGGGCCTGAGGCGCGCGGTGCCGTCATCGGTTTTGGGGATGTGCACACCCGCGCCCACTTCTACCGCGCCATCCTCGAAGGGCTGGCTTATGCCCTGCGCGAGGGAAAAGAGCGCACCGAACAACGTACCGGCATCAAGATCAGCGAGATACGGGTGGCAGGCGGCGGCAGCCAGAGCCGCTGTGCCATGCAAATTACGGCGGATGTTTTCGGTTTGCCGGTTTCACGCCCGCATGTATATGAAGCATCCGGTCTCGGCGCCGCCATAGACGCTGCCGTTGGATTGGGAATGTATTCGAATTTTGAAACGGCTGTGGCTCAGATGACCCGCACGGGTGATACCTTTGAGCCCGACCCCAAAGTTCACCAACTTTATGATGAACTTTATCAGGGCGTCTATAAAAACATGTACTCCCGCCTGCAACCGTTATATAATCAAATACGGAAGGTTGTCAGACATAATCCCTTAACTTAGATCGTATGAAAGTGAAGAAGCAGGTTTGCTGGTTTTCGGTTCTTGGTTGGGGGTTGATTTTCTTACTATTATCCATTGTTAATCCCGCTACAGCCAGTGCCTTGCCCTTACAGGCAACACCAATCGCAGGTGCAGGGGAGGGGGAGCAGGAAGTTGTTTTACGGGTGGGCGGTGATCAGAGTTACCCCCCTTATGAATATCTCGACAACGGCATTCCGACCGGTTTCAATGTAGATCTTATTTATGCGCTGGCGGAAGAGATGGGAGTGGAGGTGGATATTACGCTCGGCCCGTGGGCTGAGATGCGCCAGGGGCTGGTGGATGGCAAGTACGATCTTTTGATGGGCATGGTGCCGACCGGCGAAAGGGAAAAAGATTACGATTTTACGATTCCCTATACTTACATTACTTTCGATCTCTTTGTGCCGCGCAATTCGCCGGTGAGCCGGCTGGAAGATTTGCAAAATCAGGCAGTGGTGGTGCAAGCCGGCGGTTTAATGCAGGACTACCTGCAAGAGCAGAATTTTACCGGTGAGGTGGTGTTGGTGCAGGATGTTGCCAATGCCTTGCGGCTGGTCAATGAGGGCAGCTATCCGGCTGCGTTGATGAACCGGCTGCAGGGCGAGTTTTTAATCTCCGAACTGGGGTTGAATAATGTCCGCCGTGTGGGAATTGAAGTGCAGTCGCACAAATATTCGATTGCGGTGAGAGACGGCAACAAGGAACTTCTGGCGCGTTTGAACGAAGCACTGTATCTGGTCAATTCCAGCGGCAGGTTGAGTGAAATTCAAGAACAATGGTTTGGAGTTTATGAAACACCTGCCATGGTGATATACCGGCCTTTCCTTATCGGGCTGGGGGTAATCGGCGGCTTGCTGCTGGTGAGTGCCGGCCTGTCATGGTCGCTGAGCAAGCAGGTGGAAAAACGCACCCGCCAACTGAAACAAAGCGAAGAAAAATACCGTTTGCTGGTGGAAAATGCCAGCGAGGGGGTGGTGGTTTCCTGTGGAGATGAACTGGCGTTTGCCAACCGTGCTGCGGCTGCAATTACCGGTTATCCGCAATCGGAACTGGTGGGCATGAAGATCGCCCAGCTGGTGCATCCGGATGATTTGTTGATGGTAATGGATCGTTACCACCGCCGACTGCGCGGTGAAGATGTGCCGGCCTACTATGCCTTTCGGTTGATCAGCCGCGAGCGGCAAACCCGCTGGGTTCAGGTTCATGCGGTGGTCATCGAATGGGATGGTAAACCCGCCACACTGGATATGTTTGTGGATGTGACGGAGCAGCGCCGCGCCGAAGAACAGATCCAGCAGCAATTGCGCCACATGGCGGCGCTGCGGGCGGTGGATATGGCCATTACGGCCAGTCTGGACCTGACCACCACGCTGCGGGTGGTGCTGGAGCAGGTCACCGCTCAGCTGGGCGCAGATGCGGCGGCCGTGCTGCTGCTGGAAGAGGAAACGCAGGAACTGGTTTATGCGGCCGGTCAGGGATTTCGCCGCGGGCTGGAGGGACGAACCCGCGTTCGCTGGGGAGAGGGTTTTGCCGGTCAGGCGGCACTCAAGCGGCGGCCAATTCGGGTGACTAATTTGGAAGAAAGCGACGATGGCTTGTGGACTGATGAGCGGATTCGCGAGGAAGGCTTTGTTTCCTACCTTGCGCTGCCGCTGATCTCCAAAGATCAGGTGAAGGGCGTGTTGGAAATTTTCCACCGCATCCCGTGGAATGCCGATGCAGCGTGGATGAATTTTGTGGAAGCACTGGCCGATCAGGCGGCCATTGCGATTGACAACGCGCAATTGCTCAAAAATCTACGGACGGCGAATCAGGATTTGATTCTGGCGTATGATGATACCATCGCCGGTTGGGCGCACGCGCTGGAACTGCGTGACGGCAATACCGAGGGGCATTCGCAGCGGGTGGCCGAACTGGCGGTGGAACTGGCAGCCGCGATGGGGCTGCGAGGGGAGGCGCTGGTTCACATTCGGCGCGGTGCCATTCTCCACGATATTGGCAAAATGGCCATTCCCGACAGCATTCTCAAAAAAAATGGGGAATTAACCGCAGAGGAATGGCAGGTGATGAAAATGCACCCGGTCTATTCCTACAATCTGCTTTCTCAAATTGAGTTTCTACGCCCGGCACTGGATATTCCATACGCCCACCATGAGCGCTGGGACGGCAGCGGATATCCGCGGGGTTTGAAAGGGGAGGAAATTCCACTGGGGGCGCGAATTTTTGCCGTGGTGGATGTGTGGGATGCCCTGACCGATAACCGCATGTACCGCCCGGCGTGGAAACCGGAGGAGGCGTTAGCGTACATCCGCTCACTGAGCGGCACGCAGTTTGACCCGAAAGTGGTGGAAGCTTTCGTTACCCTGATGGAAAAGCGTTTCCGGCCGGCCGGTGATTGAATCAGGTGCTTTGCCGGGCTAAATGTTCCATGTATTCCTTGATTTGCGGTACGCCGGTCAATTTTTCGTAGAAAAAGTTGTTGACCAGATTGATGACCTCGTCGCGGGCGGCCTCAGCCTGCGGCGAAAGTTCCTGACCGGGTACTTCGTTGCCCAGTATGCTGCGCAGTTTGAGCAGCATACGCACGATTTCGGTTTCTTTTTCGCCTTCCAGCACATCCACCACCGTGACGATCAAGCGGTCGGCTTCGGAGAGGAGGGTTTGCAGGGGCAGACTGGAGCCGGCAGTGAAAGTATCGTCAATGGTGCGAATCAAAGACCAGACCTGATACAGGACGGTGGCGGGTTCATCGAACAATTCGCGCAGGTAGGCGGCTTCTTCATATTTGCCGGTCAGGCGGAAGATGTTGTACATGCGCTTGGCGGCTTTGCCGTAATTGGGCGAAGAAGTCACATACTTGCGCACCTCTTTTTCCAGCGCAGCCACATAATCATCCAGCGCGTTGCTATCCACCTGTTTGGCCAGTTTGGTGAAGATCGGAATCGATTCGGCATCCAGATACACTTCCTGAAAGTAGGGGTCAAGGTAACCATCCAGCGGGGTGATTTTGCCATCCGGTGCTTCCCACGTAACATCCAGCATATTGCTGGCGTTGACCAGCGTCTGGTCAATCGGGTCGGCGATCACCCAATCCAGTTTGCACCAGCCGGGTTCAAGGGCAACTTCATCCCAACCGATTTCGACCGGAACGCCGTTACGGGAGGTTTCCAAAAGCCGCCCGGCTTCGATCTCGGCGGGTTTCCACGCTATCGGGGAGCCGGCTCTTTGCAGGCGTCCGTGATGTTCCACATCCTGCGGGTACGAGCCAAATTTGACCTCGATCAACTGGTGGGTTGCGCCGCGCGCCGTGGCAAGCGCTTTTTCGCGCATGATTTTTGCCAGTACCCGGCAGGCTTCTTCACGGGTGGGGGCTTTGATGTTCACGCGCTCGAAGAAATCGGCATCGCCGGGGTAGGACTGAATGCGCGACTGCGCCGCCGAGCCGGAAAGCGCCAGCGCAGTTTCGACCACGCCGGGAATATCGTTGAATTCGACCAGTTTGCCAACTCTGCGGAAGTAGGCTAACCGCTCAGGGCTGAAATCCAGCAGGGTGATGCGGTGTCCGAACACGCCCTGACGCACATCAATGGCCACATCGTCTTCCCTGCGCACGGAGCCCATTGCAGCCAGCCACTGCAAGGCTTCGTTCTCGTCCAGTTCAACGCCCATGCGCCGCGCGGATTCGATGATCTTCTTCAAATTCTGGCTGGCATCCTCTGATCTGTTTTCACTCATCTGGTCACTCCCTCATCAAAATTTGAATGTTTTTTTATTTTTCCCGCTCAAGCATGGTCAGCATGTTTTCGAAGAGGATTGCCTGATCGAGTGCATCTTGCAGGGCGTGATGAGTCAATCCGTCTGCCTCACGGAAGAGGCGGTGCAGGCGGCTGCCGGAGGTGTTTGCCCACGGCTGGCCGCTGAGACCCATGTAAAAGGCTTTGATATCGAGTGCCGAATGTCCGAAGGGATTGCGCTTGAGATAGCGCATAAAGTAGGTGTTGATGAACATCCAGTCGAAAGGGGCATTGAAAGCCATAAAAATGGGCTTGCGGGGAGGCGGCACGACCTGATGGATCCAGGCTTCAAATTTCAGCAGGGCTTCTTCGGGCGGCAGGCCGTTCCTGCGCAGGGTTTCCATGCTCAAACCATGAACGGCGATAGCCTGCGGGTCAACCGCATCACGGTCGGGCTGGATTTCCACATAAAAAGTCTGGCGGGGTTGAATAACGGTACAGGCACCGATGGAAAGCAGGGCAAACTGATCGGGGGTGGGGCCGGCAGTTTCCACATCCACGCTGATGTAAGCGGGCATTTCGGCGCGAATTTCGGCGAAGGATTGTGCGCTCATGCTGGTCAGTATATCCCCCTTTTGGATGAAAATCAATCGCTGACGGGGGTTGGGTTTTGCACGGATGCGGCGGTCTCTTTCTGACGGCTGAGATTGACCAGATAGATACCGCTCAGCACAATCAACCCGCCAATCCACTGCGGGGGTAACAGCGGTTCACCGGCCAGCGGAACGGCCATCAGGGCGGTCAGCACCGGTTGGGCGATCATGGTGGGCGAGACCAGCGAAGCGGGTAAATGTCCCAAGGCGTATCCCACCGAAAAGTAGCCGATCACCTGCGAAATCAAGCCCGCCCCTAAGAAAGCCAGCAGGGTAGGGGTGGAATAACCCCACAGCGGATTGCCGAGCAGCAGGTTTGTCCCCAGTAAAATCAGGCTGGAAACGGCGGTGATCAGGAATACATAGGTCAGCGTAGCGAAATGAGTCCGCCCGCGCTGGGTGGTTAGAAAATAGGCGGCGTAGAACAAACTGGAAAGCACCGCCAGCAGATTGCCGGAGTTCAACTGCGGGCGGGCGAGAAAATCACTGCCCAGCACCAGCGCGGCCCCGCCGATGGCCATGATCAGCCCCAGCCAGAATTGGGCGGAAAGGCGCTCGCGCCAGATGAGGAAGGCCACCAGCGCCACCCACAGCGGAGCGAGGTTGTTCATCAGCGTGGCGTTGGCCACGCGGGTGAAATTGATGGCCGTTGCCCATGTGGCATGATCGAGGGCGGTGAACAGCCCGCCCAAAAGCGGCAGGAACAACCAGCGCCGCTCCAGCCGGCGGGATGCGGCCGGTTGACGCAGAAAGATGAGCAGAAAGACCAGCGAAGCCACCGCCATGCGGTAAAAGGAAGTGACAGGGCCGGGCGCATCGGCCCAGCGCACGAACAGCGAAGAAAGGCTGAGGGCGAGAATGCCGCTGACCAGCGCAAGGTAGGGGAGGATTTTTGGTTGATTCACGCAGTCGAGTCCACAGGGGAGGATGACCAGCCCGCCAGCAGGGCCGGAATTTCGCTCAGTGTGTTGACGGCTGCGGTGGGCTGGATGGTATCGAGGTGATTGCGGTTATCGGGCGTGTCGGCGCGGCGGGTGATCCAGATGCTGCGCATCCCGATTTGATTGGCCCCCAGAATATCGGCGCCGAGCGTATCGCCGACCATCACCGCCTCGGCCGGGGCGGCATGGAAAAAATCCAGTGCCATCTGAAAAATACGCGGGTGGGGTTTGCGGATGCCGACTTCCGCCGAGATGAGAATCTGCTCAAAATATGGGCGCAGGCCGGCGTTATTGACCAGTGTGTGAACATCCAGCGCATCGCTGGCGTTGGAAATCAGCCCCAGTCGGTAACCCTGCTCGCGCAATTGCCGGAGGGTGGGGTGAGCGTCTTGTTCCACGCGCCAGTGAGCCTGCGTGGTGGCGTAAAATTCATTCAGCGCGCGGCGCAGCAGGGTGGGGGACAGATCACTCAAACCATGTTCGGCAAGCAAATCCCCTAAGAGGCGTTGGGTGGTGTACTCGATGAATTCCGTTTCGCGCTGCTGGTAATATTCGAACATGCGCTGTTGAAAGCGGGCGGCAAATTCCTCGCGCGGGAGGTTCAAACCGTGCTGGCGCAGGGTGTCACTCAGCGCCAGCGTGGCACGGGGTATCACTTCCAGCCACGAGGCATCGAAGTAAATCAGGGTGTTGCCGAGGTCGAATAAGACAACGCGTATCATAAGTGGGTGCGGGCTGTCAATCAGTACCCCAGTTCGGGATCGTACAGATTATACAGCACATTCCCGCTCAGATAGCGTTTGAGATTTTCGAGAAACAGGTCCATGGCGCGGCGGCTGTAATGCGCACTGATGCCGGAGATGTGCGGGGTGAGGATCACATTCGGCATTTTCCACAACGGGCTGGTAGCAGGCAGCGGCTCTTCGGGGAAGACATCCAGCGCGGCGCCGGCAATGCGTTTTTCATGCAGGGCGGTGATCAGCGCCTGATGGTTGATAATCCCGCCGCGGCTGACATCCACCAAAAAGGCCGTCGGTTTCATGGCAGCCAGTTCGGCTTCGCCGATCAAGCCACGTGTGGACGGGCTGAGCGGCAGACAGACGACCACGAAATCGCATTCTTTCAGCATCGAACGCAGGGCCTGTATGGGATAGAGACGGGTAAAAAAGTCGCCGTTGGGATCACCCAGCCCTTCGGGCATGTAGCCCGTGTCTTCGGGGTGGCGCACATCGCGTTTGGCCGCCAGCACACGGCTGCCCAGCGCATGCAGCAGGCGGGCAACCTCGCGCCCGATGCTGCCATAGCCGACAATCCCAACCGTGCTTTCGCGCAGTTCCACCGGACGGAAACGTTCCCAGCGGTCTTTTGGCCATTCGGCGCGCGCCTGAAAGGCGGCCAGTTCGGGTATTTTGTGGCCCAGCGCCAGCAGCATGAGCAGGACATGCTCGGCAACCTGCGGGGCAGCCGCGCCGCTGAGGGTGGTGATTTGGATGTCCTTTTTGCCCATCAACGGGTGGCTGGCAACATGATCTACCCCGGCAAAGTGAAACTGCACCCAGCGCAGGTTGGGCACCCAGGCCGGGTCGGGCAGGATGCGGTCGGTATACAGGATTTCGACCTGTTTCCACAGATCGAGGGGTATGTCTTCTGCGCTGCGCACGGTGTGGGTCATCAGCCGGATGCGCGGTGAGACCTGAATGACTTTTTCCATCAATTCCGGCGGAAAAGCAACGGTAAAAAGCGTGGGTATGGGTGTGGTACTCATGATCCTTTCAGGTAAATCCCTTGCGGGTCGAGTTCCTCGCGCAGGATGCGCAACTCTTCGGCGGTGGGCGGTTCGGTGGTGATCAGGCGGGGGGCAGCCCGCAGCGGCCAGCCGGTGTTTTCCTGCGCCTGTTCAAAAGTGGCGCCGGGGTGGAGGGCGGTGAGCATTAACTCGCCGTTTTCATCCGGCTCTAAAATGCCCAGATTGGTGACGACGGCCTGCGGGCCTTTGCCGCGCACGCCGCTGGCCTCGCGCTCGGCGCGTCCGCCCAGAAAACCGGCCGAGGTGCGAAAATCCACCCGCGCCGGGAAACGCCGCTTTTGATGCGGGGTGATGATGTAACAACGGTTTGCCCAGGCGGCAATCTCCATCGAACCGCCGGAACCGGGCAGGCGCACTTTGGGGTGGTGATAATCGCCGATGACGGTGGCGTTGATGTTGCCGAAGCGGTCAATTTGCGCGCCGCCCAGAAAACCCACATCCACGTAGCCGCGCTGCAGGTAGAGGCTGAAAATATCGTACATGCCCACTACCGAGCAGGCACCGGAAACGAGGGTGGGGTCGCCAATCGAAAGCGGCAGGCGTGAGGGACGCGCGCCGATCACCCCGGCTTCGTAAATCATCACCAGATTTGGGGCATGGGTGCGCATGGCCAGATTGCAGGCCAGGTTGGGCAGTCCCACGCCGACAAAGACACGGTCGCCATCGCGCAGCAGGCGGGCGGCGTTGATGGTCATCAATTCGGAGGCGGTGTAGTTCATCTCAATACTCCCCATAATTGACGGGCTGGCTCAGACGGGGCGGGACATACAGGCGGCGGTGGGTTTCTTCACCCAGTTTTTGCCAGTATTCAGCGCGGTCTTTTACGCCGAATACCCATTCTTCCAGCCAGCGCTGCGTTTCTTCGGGCGATTCGCTGATTTTGTCCCATTCCAGATAGAAAGCATTATCGCGGTCGTAGTAACCCTGCGTATAGGATGGGTGGGCGCAGTACGGCACGTGACAGACCGCATCCACCACAAAGTCGGGTATGAGGGTGCGGTTGGGGTCGGAGCGGATGACGGCTTCATCCACAATCTCTTCGGCGGTGAGGATGACGGTTTTGGCGGCAAAGGCGGCTTCTTTTTGCTCGCCGATGATGCCCCAGATGTGGGCGTTGCCGCGCACATCGGCGCGCTGAACGTGCACGATGGCTACATCGGGGGTGAGCGGCGGGACGGTGACCACTTCCCGCCCGGTGTAGGGGTCGGTGACACGGCGGTAGTTGGGATTGACCCGCTCCAGATCGCCGGCGGCGGTGGGGTTCATGGGCATGAAGGGCAGGCCGGCCGCGCCGGCTTGCAGGCGCGAGATCATGCTGAAGTGCGAGTATTCCTCCCATTCCAGCGAGCCGGCTTCGATGGCGGCGCGCACAATGCGCAGCGAACCGACGCCGGGATTGCCGATGTAAGAGAAGATGATTTTGCGGGCGCAGCCGGCGGCTACCATTTGATCGTAGATCAGGTCGGGGGTGGCGCGGGCCAGAACCAGATTCTTGCGCCCCTGCCGGATGATCTCGTGTCCGGCGGCAAAGGGAATAAGATGGGTGAAACCGGCGGCGTAAATGGTATCGCCGTCGTGAACGAATTGGGCAATGGCTTCGGAGAGTGAACAGAGTTTATTCATCATGGAGAATTGTACCAGAGGGGAGATTTATTCGGGGCCGGGACGGCGGCGCCGGTCTTTTTCGCGGTTGTCGGGGGTCTCGCCGCCTTTGCCTTTCTTTTTGCCGGCCTGACGCAGCAGGCGGAAGCGTTCGGCAGGCTGTTTGGGCGGTTTGGGGCCGCGCCACCACAGAATGGCGCCGAGGAAGAAAAACATCACCCCCCACAAAAATAAGGCCGAAACCCCGCCGGTCTGACTTTGTGCGGAAAAGACAAACAGCAGCACAAGGAAACCGCCCAGCAGCAGAAAGAAAACGCCGACCCGATTGACCAGCATATCCGGCTCAGGGGCGGAGCAGGCTGAGCGCTCAGCCCGCCCCGCCGATTTGAATCAGATGCGCCGCACGCGGGTTTGAATCTGTTCGTGCATGTACAGCTGCAGGTAATGCACGCCGCCGGCGTTCTTGCCGGTGGAGCCGGAGCCTTTCCAGCCGCCAAACGGCTGGTAACCGGGCCATGCGCCGGTGGTGGCGCCCTGCGGACGGTTGGCGTAGGTCACACCCGCCTGAATGTGGTCGAAGAACCAGTCGGCTTCTTCGGGTGTGCCGTAGAAGCCGGCGGTCAGGCCGTACTGCACATCGTTGGCGCGCTGCATGGCTTCTTCCAGATTTTGCACAGGCGCGATGGTGGTGATGGGTACGAACATTTCCTGCTTCCAGAGGTGGTGTTCGGCGGGCAGATCCACCACCAGCGTGGGGGTGCAGAAGTAGCCTTTGGCGTAGTCGCCCTCGGTCAGCACCCGCCCCCCGGTGAGGATTTTGCCGTGCTGGCTGAGTTCTTCGCAGAACTGCTGATAATCGCGGTAGGAACTGCGGTTGACCACCGGGCCGAGGTAGTTCTTGCGGTCGGTCGGGTCGCCGATGGTCAGTTTATTGGTCAATTCCACCAGCCGCTGGACGAGTTGATCATAAACCGGCTGTTCGATGTAAACCCGCGAGCAGGCCGAGCATTTTTGCCCCTGCAGACCAAACGCCGAGCGGACGATGCCCACGGCGGCGTCTTCGAGGTCGGCGTTGCGGCTGACGATGGCGGGGTTCTTGCCGCCCAGTTCCAGAATGGTGGGGCGTACCCAACGGCCCTGTGCAAAATCGCGGAAGATTTTCATGCCCACATCGTACGAACCAGTAAAGGTGATGCCGTCCACTTCGGGGCTGTCAATCAACGCCTGCCCGAGTGTGCTGCCCGGCCCGGTTACGTAGTTGAACACGCCGTCGGGGATGCCGGCATCGCGCAGGCACTCGGCGATCAGCCGCGACGTCCACGGCGTATCGGTGGCGGGTTTGATCACCACGGTATTGCCGGTGACCAGCGCAGCGGCAGTTGGGCCGCCGGTGAGGGCGCAGGGGAAGTTGAAGGGGCTGATGACCACCCACACGCCGTAGGGGCGCAGGACGGACAGGTTGGTGGATTCAAAGCCCACCAGCGGGTCGCGCCCCATTTCGGTGATGAAGCCGTTGCTGGCCTCCATGCGGTCGCAGGCGTAGCGGAACAGATCGGCGGTTTCGGCCACATCGCCGAGGGCTTCCATGCGGTTTTTGCCGACTTCCATAGCCACCACGACGCCCATTTCGTAAATGCGCCGGTCCATCAGGTCGGCGGCTTTGCGGACGAGGGCAACCCGATCCTGCCATTTCATGCGGCTCCACATCGGGAAGGCTTTGCGGGCGGCGGCGAGGGCGCGGTTGGCGTGCTCGGCGGTGCCTTTCTGGAAGATGCCCAGCACCTGATCGGTGTTGGCGGGGTTGCGGTCTTCGAACTTTTCATCGGCGTACACATCCTGACCGTCAATGATCATGGCGTGTTCTTTGCCGAGGTTGGCGCGTACCTGCGCCAGTGCGGCTTCGAACTTCTGGTGCAGTTCTTCGGGCGGGTTGAACATGGTGGCGTAGGTCAGCTTGAAGGTGCTTTCGGCTGCCATAGAAACACATCCCTCCTCTTGGTTGTGAATGGATTGGGGTGGAACGAAAGCGGGTGAACGCTTCACCCGTGCGGATAATTCAAGTATAGCCCACTCGCGCCGGTTCGTCAAAGCGGGCGCTCGGATGGATTGGGGGAAGAATGCGTGGCGGTCTCCCGCACGCCTTTTTCGATTTGTGCTTCGTGTCGAGATGCGCTGGCGGGAGATGAACAATCCCCTCTTCGATGGAAGAGGGGACTGGATAGACCTAAGAATCGTGAATGGGTGGCGGGCCGGGCGGCGGTGTGCTCACCGGCGGCGTGTTGGTCGGCGGCGGGGGCGGGGTGGCGGTTGGCGGCGGCTGGGTGGCGGTGGGCGGCAGTGGAGTAGCAGTAGGCAGCGGTGTGGCGGTGGGCGGCTGAGGCGTCTCGGTGGGCGGCGGTGTTTCGCTGGGCGGCAGAGGTGTGGCGGAGGGCGATGGTGTGACCGCCGGCGGCTCGGTCAGGGTCAGGATGGGTGTAGCCGTGGGCGGCTCGGTTAGGCTGGGCTGGAGGGGTGGCGGTTGATTCGGCGGCGAGGTGGTGCCGGCAGGAAGGGTAGGTGAAGGCGTGATGCTCGGGCTGGGGGTGGCGGTAAAGGTTGCCGTCGGCAGGACGGGCTGCAGGCCGCGCCGCGCTTCAGACGAGGGGGTGGGTGTTTCGGTTTCGAGCGCAGGCGGTTCAAAGTCGGCTCTGGTTTCCGGCCCAAAAGGGCAGGGCTGCGGCCCCGGGCAGTGCGGCCCGCCCGGCAGCCAGCCGGAGTGATTGAGGATGGTCACCAGCACGGTGTTGCGGTAGGTTGTTTCGGCCTGATAGGGTGCTTCGATTTCGTAATCGTAGCAGCGGTTCTCGCCGGGGGGTATCTGTTCGGCGGGGACGATCAGCTGATTGGCGCCCGGCAGAATCTGCCAGTTCTGCTGGTGTGGCTTGATCTCGATTTGATCAAAAATGGTCAGGCCATCGGTGAAGTGTTCGCCGATGTTCCACACGCAAATGCGCCCGTAAACGATCATGGTTTGCCCGACGGCGCCGTCCTTCCAGCGGCTGGCGGCAACTTTCTGGACTTCGATGCTCGTGCCGGCCTGCCCGGGC
Source organism: Chloroflexota bacterium (assembly GCA_040754815.1). Classification (GTDB taxonomy): domain Bacteria; phylum Chloroflexota; class Anaerolineae; order Anaerolineales; family Anaerolineaceae; genus Bellilinea. The sequence continues at coordinate 85,378 of JBFMBX010000007.1, read as the reverse complement.
AGGGTGGGGGTGGAGGAAGGGGTGGCGGTGGGCGTGTCGGTTTCGGTGGGGGTGGGGCTTTCTTCGAATTCCCCGGTTTCGATCTCCCCGCTGACGGTCAATACCTCGGCCCACAGCGTATCCGCCACCGGAGTCAGGCTGGCGAGCAGCGCGAGGATGATCAGCGTCGGCGCCGTGCCGCGCAGCAGCGGGCGCAGGTGCTTTACCTTGCTCTTGAATCCGCTCAGAAGATCCATTGAATCACCTTTTTGAGGCCGATGATCGGCCAGCCGACCTGCGGAATGTAGCGGATGACTTTGCCCTCGACGATTTCCTGCGGGACGGGTTCGTCCGCAACGTTGTTGTTGTCACCCTGCGTGATGAACACGCGCCGGCCGTTTTCTTCCCGAATCTCGATGACGCGGTGGACGATGTAGGAATTGGCGCGGCGGAATTGAATCACATCGCCGACCTGCACCTCGGCCGGGTCAACACGGGTGATGATGACCAGATCGCCGGCCACAAAGGTCGGCTTCATGCTGTAGCCGCTGACCACGTAGGGGCGCACGCCGAACAAACCGGCGTTGAACCAGAAGGCGACCACCAGAAAAACCGCCACCCACCACCACGAATTGAGGCTGGTGCTTTGGGCGGCGGGTTTTTCGGCTTCCTGTCCGGCTGCGGCTTCAGCCGGCAGGCTGTTTTGCAGGTAGAAAAATCCGAAAAGCGGCACGAGCGTGCCGATAAATGCAGTCAATAACCAGTTGAGGTCGGGCAGAATGGGGGAAAGCCATTCAAACAGCAGCCAGACAGCGCGGTAGGCAATGGCCGGCAGCGGCCCGCCCAGCCAGACCAGCAGGGCGGCCAGCAGCCCCTCGGCCAGCAGGGGCAGCAGCCGCCCGCCCGCCAGCGCCAGCACCTGCTGCGGGGTGTTGAGGCTGCCCCACACCCCGGGCGGGATGAGCAGAGCCAGCGAGAGCAGCCCGCCCAGTCCCACCGCCAGCAGGGACGATTTGCCCGCCAGCCGGTTGACCAGCCCGGCGCGGGCGAACTCCACCCCGCACAGGCCGGCGGCCAGATACCACAGATTGCCGATCAGCGCAACAAAGCGGTGGGCATAGGGCGAATAGCCGAAGCGGGTCAGCACACCCGCCATGACGAAGGCGGCGGTTTGCAGCAGGCCGATCAGCGCAGCGGTGAGCAGCAGGCGGCGCGCCGGCGCGGCCCAGTTCACCCAGCCGAGACGGCTGAGGCCCCAGACCTGCCCGGCCAGCGCCAGCCACGCCAGCGGGGTGACGACATAGACGTTCCACTCGGCCGGCAGGCGCGGCGCGAGGACGTAGACCAGCAGGTAGGCCGTGCCCAGCCCGGCCAGATAAACGGCCCAGCCCCGGCCGGCCGAAAGGCGCGGCAGGGCGGGGGAAGAAAACAGGCGGTGAAAGGGCAGGAATTTGCTGATCATCGGCACTCCGGTGGGGCTGACCGGCGGGGGTCAAACCGCCGGTCAGCAATAGTGGAAATTAATACTTCGGTGCAGCGGCGAGACATTCATCCATCGTGGCATCTTCGTTCCATTGAGCGAGGCAGACGTATACATCGAAGTTGTAGGTGTAGTTTTCCTTAGCGGGTTGTTCAACGTGGAATTGAATACTGCTGGCCTGCTCACAAGAGTCGTCCGGACAGGGTTCCATCTGAGCGCCAACCCCATCCCAGTATTTGACCCAGATTTCGCCGTCTTCGGCACCGTTTGCAGTTGCAAGTGTGAAATTTTTGGGTGCAACCTGATAACTGCGGATGATGACCGGTACACTGCCGGTATTGGCAAAGTGGACTTCACAGTTGTTCCAGTAAGAGGGATAGCCGTTTTCGATGGTCAAGTGCAGGATGCGCGGATCCTTTTGATCAATCGTACAGGTCGTTTTCCCGACATCCTTACGCACCGGGATGGGATATTTGTACGGCCACGGGGTGGGAAGCGGGTCGAGGCCGTCATCGTTGCAAATACAGGATGTCCACTTCCCATAGACCTCGCCGGTTTGCACCACACCGTCAATCAGCAGGGTCTCGCTCCACAGGCCGTAAGCGATGCCGGTTGCCAGCAGCAGCCCGATGATCAGCAGCGGGATGACCTTCACTAAGCTGCGGGAGTCCTTTTTCCTCATAAATCCTCCCTTTCGTTGGGTTTAGGGGCGGAGCATGCTCCGCCCCTGCTGCTAAGTTTCGGTTAGTTTATGGTCGCGGCTCGTTCCACTGCCGGGCTTCGATCTTATAAACGAATTGATAGGTATCCTTCTCATTGACCTTATCATCGTTGGTGAAGTGAATGGTCAGCTTGCAGCGCAACGCGTCACCCTTGTGTAACTGCCACCACAAAGTGGGAGAACATTCTACCCCAGCGCAATAGTCACCCTCAAAGGATTCAGCCATATCTGTGAGTTTGACTTTTCTGCAGTCGGTGATCTTTAAATCTTTCCAGCTCGGCCCCGAGATTTTCTGAGGTGTGTACACATGGACCGGTACGCTACCCGTGCTGACCACATCGAATTCCACAATGCAGTGCCAGGAAGGATATGCCCCTTCGGTGGTAATCACCAGTGTTTCGGAATCGGTGGTTGCACCTTTGACCTCATAGGAACAATTCGCGGCGTCAGCCTTTTCCTTGGGTTCGTCAACGGGCGGAGCAAAATTAATCTGAACTTTCTCGCTTTTTGTGATTTTGCCAAATTCCACATTGACATCACCGGTGTTGACCGTGCCGTCAATGGTCAGGGTTTCGGACCACAAACCGTAGGCCACACCCACGCCGGCCAGCAGGACGATCAGCAGGATGGACAGTAATCCGAGCGGTAATCGCTTGTTCATCGCACTTTCTCCTTTCTCGAAAGAGTTTTAGAAAATTGGGTTTTTTGATTTTTTGAAAGAACGGTGCGGCCCGTCGGCCGCGGTAAAAAAGTCAGTGCGCCGGAGCGGTTGATCACCTCCTTTCAGGGCTGACAGGCGGGCGGCGCACCCTCTTTCGAGAATAGGCGGCTGGGGGGCCGGCTGCGGGCGGCAGCCCGCTAACTGCCGCCGCAACGCATTGCATCTTTTTCCCCCCATGTGCTATAATTAAATGGCACAGAGGGCGCTGACCCGTGTCCCTGTGTTCCCCCTCACCCGGGCGGCACCCCGCGGTGAGGGACTTTTTTTGCCTGTCAAGGTTCAAGTGTTCGGCCGGGGAGCGGGGGGGGTGAAAAACAAATAACCGACCCCACTGTGGTGGTCGGTTTCGCCACTGGCTCCCTGCAGGCGTTCCCCCTGTGGTTCTGGGTTTGGCGACCAGACGTGCCGCCTGCAGTTCACAGCCCCCACGCTCGAATGATAAACTCCCCTGCAACTGCATTTTTTATATTAATGACAGATGAGAGGAATGTCAAGAGGGTGAGAGGGCATTCATAAAATTTTAAGAAAGTTCTAAAAATTTCCTATAGAGGGTGGTTTTGTCCGTTTACGTCACCGCCAGCCGCCGTCAGGCGGCGCGGCGGTCTTGCCCCCTGCCGTACCTCCCCCAAAATCATTACGATTTTGGGGGAGGATGGATTGATGTGGGGTTTTTGGTGTTTAGCGGGTGACGACGATTTCGATGGTCACCGAGCAGTAGGTATTGCTGCTGTCCACCAGATTCCAGGTGGCCTTGTAGGTACCGGCGTTCTCCGGGGCAAGCATATCCACCACGAAAGTATATTCTTCGCCGGGCTTGACATCCTTGCCCAGATCCACCGCATCGGCGTATTTCTGCATCTTTTCGCCGCTGGCGTATTTCAAATCCACATTGGCGGCCAGCCAGTCCTTGGTGCCGTTGTTCTTAAGCGTAAAGCGGGCGTCGAAATCGTTGCGGTAGGGCAGTTTGGTGCCGGCACGCGGCTCAACCCTGACCACCGAGCAGGAGTAGGGGCTGGGGGTGCTGGTGGCGGTGGCGGTAGCCTGCGAGGTGGCCGTTGCGGTGAAAGTGCTGGTGAAGATCGGCACCGGTGTCCAGGTGGGCGGAGCGGGGGTGGGGCTGAAATCAGGTGTGGCGGTGGGCGGTTCGGTCGGCTGCGGGGTGGCCGAGGGAACCGGTACGAAGGGCTCGGTCGGCCGCGCCTGTTCGGTCTGGGTGAACTGCGCCTGAATGGTTTGCACGGCCTGAGTTGCGGCGGCGTTGAGGGTGGCCTGAAAGGCGAGCGCATCGGGGGTGGGTGCCTCGCCGCCGCCCAAAATGCCACAACCGCTGGCGGTGGAGAGCAGAAAGACGGTCAAAATCATCAGGGGGATCACTGGTTTGCTGCGCATGGGTTTTTCTCCTCGGGAAGTTTCTGTTATCGAAAGTATATTTTTATAAAGACGGCTCAAATGGGGTTTTAGTTCCGGTTGAAAATCGGCAATTTTTATCATTCTATCCAGATTAAACAAAAAATACCAGTCCCCGAAAGACCCATCTTGGGACTGGCCGGCCGGGGGATAAAAAAGGGTGGCTCAGCTGGTACGCAGGGTGGATTCGAGCGTACGCTGGCGCCCGTTGAGGGGGTGGGTTTCTTCGATATCCAGCCGGTAACCAAGCCCGCGGATGGTCTTGATGAAGCGCGGATGGCGGGGGTCGTCTTCGATGGCCTGACGCAGCCACGAAATGTGCACATCCAGCGTGCGGGTATCCCCGGTGTACTGGGTTTCCCACACGCGGCTGAAGAGCACCTCGCGCTCGATGACCTGCCCGGCGTGGTCCATCAACTCTTTCAGCAGGCGCACCAGACGGGGGGTGAGCACGGCCTGATGATCGAGGCAGCGCACCGAGCGTTTCTTAAGGTCGAGCGAGATCGGTCCGGCGCGCAGGACATTTTTCTGTTCCTGCGGCAGAAAGGGTTTCATGCGGTTGAGCAGTTTTTGCAGGGTAAAGGGCAGGCGCAGCACCACATCGGCGGGTGCGTCACTGGCGGGTGTGGCGGCATCCAGAATCAGGATGAGCGGGACGGCGGGAGCCTGTTCGCGCAAGGCGGCACAAATTCGCTTGCCGCTGGTGCGCATCGAGGCCGCATCGAGGATGATCAGATGGGGGTGATGTTCGCGCAGGCGTTCGAGGGCGGCGCTGCCGCTGGAAACTGTTTCGACGGAAAAATTCTTCTTGGTCAATCCCGGCAAGAACGAGTTTCGGTCGGGGCGTTTGCCTTCGATCAGCAGTATGTGAATGGCTTCCTGCATGTTCCTGTTACCACCATGTTCGTAGAGTGTGTTACCCGAACGCACCGGCTGTGGGGGCATCCCATGCCTGTCAAGGCCTTCTTTCACGAATTTCCAAACCGGTTTGCAAAAATAGTGTGGGTTTGGATTTTATCAGACTTTTGCGGGTTTACCGTAATCAGTGGACAATAATTCTGTCAAGACTGCTCATTGACCCCGTTGAATTATTGCCCGGCGGCTGCACCGGCACAGAGTTTGGAAGAAGAGGTCAGAGAAACGGCGAGGTGAATTGGCCGGCGGCTCATTTCGACTATATAGTAATAAAAAATCCTGAAAATTCATTCCAACTGGTAAAGTGCGCTGATGAACAAATCCCGCCGGAACAAAAAAAGCGGGAGATTGGGTAGATGCAAACATTATACCTTAAGAACTTAAGAAATCGAAGGATTCGAAAAATGTTAACATTCAGATGATTCCGGTCGTGAGGCGGTTGTTTCATAGAATACCGGCAGAGAGACATTAAATGGTTGGACTTGACGGGAATGCAGTTGCATCCCGTTCCCGCCCGTGTTAAAATAAAACCACAAGACCAGTGTGAAATCTGCCGTTTCAATCTGTTACTGGCTGGATTTGAATCAACTCCCCGGTTGGGGAGAGAAAAGGTTGAAAGATGGCTCGAATGGTTGAAGTTGTCATTGACAGCGTGCGTGTAAGCCTGACCAATCAACAGCGCATTGTGGTGCTGCGCGAGATCAACGCCGAACGCTACCTGCCGATCTGGATCGGCCCTTATGAGGCTGAAGCGATTACGATTGCCCTGCAAGAAATCGAAGTTGCCCGGCCGCAAACCCATGACTTGCTCAAAAACCTGCTGTCAACCTTCAACGCCCGCCTGGTGAGGGTGGAGGTTGTGGCTTTGAAAGACGATGTTTTCTTCGGTAATCTGGTCGTGGAATACAACGGCCATCTGGTCGAAATCGACTCGCGCCCCTCGGATGCGCTGGCGCTGGCCGTGCGCGCCCATGTGCCGATTCTGGTGGCGCGGGAAGTGATGGAAACGGCCGGCATCGTCCCCGAGCGTGACCTGCAAGCGCCGGAAACATCGGCTGTGGAATCGGCGCCGGCTGCGCTTGAGGAAGATGACCTGAGTGAAGAACGCCTGTCGGTATTCGAAGACTTTTTACAGAACTTGAAGATTGATGACCTGAGTGATGATCAGGATGAAGAGGATAAAGACAAACCCGATCCTGATCAGGATAACCCTAAAAAGAACAAGTAACCTGATGGAGAGTTGGGGGGATGAAGCACGCCTCCCACTCTCCGGCGTTGCTCGAATCAGCAGGGGGGCATCTTGTATTCCAATCCGCCGGATATGGCCAGACAATGAGTGAAGACCTACCACCCCTAGATGAATCCCAGTTCTCGATGGATCAGGCTCATCCCCACAACCGCGAAGCGGAAGAAGCGGTGCTGGGCTCGATTTTGATCAATCCGGAAGCCTATTACGAAGTGGCTCAGATTCTAAAGCCGGATGATTTTTACATTGTGCGCAACCGCTGGATTTGGGAAGCCCTGACCCGCCTGCATGACCGGCGCTCCGGCATTGATATTGTGACCGTCAGCAACGAACTGGAAGAGAGCGGTCACCTTGCCGATATCGGCGGACAGGCCTACCTGCTGGCGCTGGTTACCCAAACACCCACCTCGCTGCACGCCGAAGCCTACGCGCGCATTGTGGAAGAAGCCTCCATTCGCCGCAAGATGCTTGCGGCAGCCAACGAGATGGCGAAACTGGCGCTCGATTCGCGCAAAAGTCTGGATACGCTGATCGGAGAAGCCGAAAAAGCCGTTTTTGGGTTGAGCGAGCGGCGCATTCAGCGCGATTTGCAACCCATCGAAAGGGTGCTGGAAGAATATTACGAGCGCATTGACCAGTTGGCTCAACGCAGTGACGAAATTTTTGGCGTACCGACCGGACTGGTGGATCTGGATAAATTGCTGGGCGGCATGCAGCGTTCCGATTTTCTGATCGTTGCCGGGCGGCCGGGCATGGGCAAGACCGGTTTTCTGCTTTCGGTGGCCAAAAATGCCGCTCAGAAACACCGCAAACGGGTGGCAATCTTTTCGCTGGAAATGTCCGCCGAGCAACTGGTTCAGCGCCTGATTGCTCAGGAGACCGGCATTGACACCCAGCGCCTGCGCACCGGTAAACTGCGCGATGAAGAATGGGCTCTGTTTGCCCATGCCATCGAAGTGCTGGGCGAAACCGAAATCTGGCTGGATGACACGCCCGCCATAACCCCCTTGCAGCTGCGGACCAAGTGCCGCCGTTTGCACATGGAAAGACAGCTGGATCTGGTGATTGTGGATTACCTGCAATTGATGTCCGGTGATGTGCGCACCGACAACCGCGTGCAGGAAGTTTCCAGCATTTCCCGCAGTTTGAAGGTGCTGGCGCGCGAGCTGAATGTGCCGGTGCTGGCGGCGGCGCAACTCTCGCGCGCCGTGGAACAGCGCGCCGATAAAAAACCGGTGCTTTCGGACCTGCGAGAAAGCGGTTCACTCGAACAGGACGCCGATATCGTCATGTTCATTCACCGCCCGGAAGCGATGGAAAAAGACAGCCCGCGCCAGAATATTGCTGAAATCATTGTGGCCAAACACCGCAACGGCCCAACCCACCCCGGCATCGAGCTGGTCTTTCTCAGCAATCTGGCGCGGTTTGATAATGCGGTTGTCCTGCCGCGCGAATCGGTCGAGCGAGGAGTGTGATGAACAGGCCCTTTAACGGTTTTCCCGCCGGCAAGACGCGTCTTATCCCGCTGCCGGCAGCCTTTTTCAGTGAATTGCTGCCGCAAATTGACCACCCCGCCGAATTGAAGGTCACGCTGTATGCCTTCTGGCTGCTGGACCGCATCGAAGGTGAGTTTCGCTTTTTTAAGGCGGAGGACTTCGAGGAAGATGCCCGCCTGCTGGAAGCGTTCGGAAAGAATCCGCAAATTGCCCGCACCAACCTGCGCGATGCGCTGGAACGCGCCGTACAGCGCGGCACGCTGTTGAAAGTGAATTGGGGAGAGGGCGAGAGTGCGCTGTATTTTCTCAATTCACCGCGCGGGCGGGCGGCTGTGGCTGCCCTGCAAAATGGGGAGTGGTCGCCGGAGGAAATTCAGCGCCCTGAAGTGCGCCTGACGGTGGAGCGCCCGAACATCTTTCGGCTGTATGAAGAGAACATTGGTCCGCTGACGCCGCTGATGGCCGAAACGCTGGAGGATGCCGAGAAAACGTATCCGGTGGAATGGATCGAGGAAGCGATTCGTGCGGCGGTAGAGAGCAACGTGCGCCGCTGGCGCTATGTGGAAGCCATTTTACGGGCACGATTGGAAAGGAGCGAACATGAAGCCAATCGGGGAAAGTCTGAAAAAGATCGCCGACGCTATATCCAGGGAGAATATGGCGAATTTGTCGAACACTAACGAGGGCGGCCAGCCCACCGGCGGGCAGTCGGCCGGTATGTTTGGCGACCCAAACTGCCCGATATGCGGCGGGGTGGGGTATGTGCGCCGCGATTTACCGGTTGGTCACCCCGATTTCGGCAAACTGGAAGTGTGTTCCTGCCGCCGGCAGGAGGTGAGCGCCAGCGAACGCCAGCGCCTGCTGCGCCTGAGCAACCTGGAAGCCTTTCGTAATATGACTTTCGACAGTTTCAAAGTGCAGGGAAGGCTGGGGCTGGGGGATCAACAGGCGCGCTCGCTGCAGTTTGCCTACCAGCAGGCGCAGCAGTATGCCCGCACCCTGCAGGGCTGGCTGCTGCTGATGGGGCCGTACGGCTGCGGCAAGACGCATCTGGCGGCGGCGGTTGCCAATGCGGTGATTGAGATGGGCGTGGAAGTCATCTTCCTGACCGTGCCGGATTTGCTCGATTGGCTGAGGGCTTCTTTCAGCAGTACGGATGAGACCTTTGAGCAGCGGTTGGATGAAATTCGCAATGTGCGCCTGCTGGTGCTGGATGATCTGGGCACTCAAAATGCAACCCCGTGGGCGGAGGAGAAACTGTATCAGATCATCAATCATCGTTACATCTACCGCCTGCCGACGGTGATCACCACCAATTTGCTGCTGGAAGAGATTGACGGGCGTATCTCTTCGCGCCTGCAGGATGTGGATCTGGTCACACGCGTGCATATCTACGCACCGGATTACCGCTCGCCGGTCAGCGATGAGACGAGGACTTCGATCTCTACACTTTCTCTGTTGGCCGATCAAACCTTTGGCACCTTCAATTTGCGCGATCATGAAAAACTGCCGCCGGAAGACCGCGCCACATTGCAAAAAGCGTTCGATGCGGCGGTGGCCTTTGCCGAGAACCCGCGCGGCTGGCTGGTTTTCATGGGCGGTTACGGCGTCGGCAAGACGCACCTGGCGGCGGCGATTGGCAATTTCCGCAAAGCGGCCGGCGAGGAGCCGATCTTCGTGGTGGTGCCGGACCTGCTCGATCATCTGCGGGCGGCGTTTTCGCCGTCCAGCACCGTTTCCTACGACCGCCGTTTTGAGGAGGTGCGCTCGGCTTCCCTGCTGATTCTGGATGATCTGGGCACCCAAAGCGCCACACCGTGGGCGCGGGAGAAACTGTACCAATTGCTGAATTATCGTTATAACGCCAAACTGCCCACCGTCATCACCACTGCCCAATCGCTGGATGAGATTGACCCGCGCATCCGCAGCCGGATGATGGACCGGCGGGTGTGCAACATTTACGGCATTACCGTGCCGGCTTACGTTGCGAAAGGGGAAGGGCCGGCGAAGCGACGGGCAGCCCCGCGGCGTGCTCCATAATTCTGTTACAATTATTTTTTATTGTTTTCGTAAAGCAGGCTGTAATATTCGGGCCGTAAATCATCAGGGGGCAAACATAGAGCTTGGAGAGGAGAAGCCACCATGCGACCTGAAGATTTGGATATTAACCGAATCGAATTTACCCAAGGCGGCAAGAAAGTGATTGACTGGCACGCCGAACCACTGGAAGTGGTTTACCGCAAACTGCAAAGCCTGCCGGACGGGCTGAGCGAGGAGCAGGTGGCCGAACGGCTGCGCGAGTTTGGCAGGAACACCCTGCCCGCCAAAGAACCACCCACACTCATTCAGGTATTCCTGCACCAGTTTGCCAGTCCGTTGATTTATATCCTGCTGATCGCGGGCATTGTGGCGCTGCTGATGCAGGATTACAAGGATGCCGTGTTCATCTTTGCCGTCATTTTGCTGAACGCGGTTATTGGGACAATTCAGGAATGGCGCGCCGAACAAAGTGCCCATGCCTTGCAGGTGCTACTCAAGATCAAAGTCCGGGTGCGGCGCATGGGGCGTATTCTCACCGTCCCCGCCGAGGAGATTGTGCCCGGTGATATTCTTTTGATCGAATCGGGTGACAAGGTGGCTGCCGATGTGCGCCTGATTCAGGTCAATAATTTGCGTGTTGATGAATCCTTCCTGACCGGCGAGTCGCTGCCGGTGGAAAAGACCGAAAAGGTTTTATCGGCCGATATACCCATCAGTGACCGCAGCAACATGGCGTATGCCGGTTCAACCGTCCTCTCGGGACGGGGGGTGGGGATTGTGGTGGCCACCGGCCCGTACACCGAGGTGGGTAAAATTGCCAAAACCATCAGCGAAGAAGAAGGGGCAAAACCTCCGCTGGTCATCCGCATGGAAAGATTTGCCCGTCAGATCGCAGTGGTGGTGCTGGGGTTCACCGCCGTTTTGGGGATGATTCAATTTGCGCGCGGCGAGGCGCTCAGTGATGTTTTCATTCTGGTGGTGGCGATGGCGGTCTCGGCCATCCCGGAGGGGTTGCCGGTGGCGATGACGGTTGCCCTCTCGCTGGCCACCAGCCGCATGGCCCAGCGGAACGTGATTGTGCGCAAACTGACGGCGGTGGAAAGTCTGGGTTCCTGCACCCTGATTGCCAGCGATAAAACCGGCACACTGACCGTCAATCAGCAAACGGTTAAACAAATCCTGCTGCCAGAAGGCACGCTTATCGAAATCAGCGGGCAGGGATACAACGATGAAGGCGAGGTCAAACTGGCCGAGAGCGGCGCAGACCTGCCGGCCGAAATGCTGGAACGAGTGTTGAGCATTGCTCGAGAAAGCGCACTCTGTAACGAAGCCACGCTGGAAAGAGAAGACGGCAGGTGGCAGCATACCGGTGATGCCATGGATGTGGCTTTGCTGGCGTTGGGCTATAAACTCGGCCTTGACCCGGCTAACCTGCGCCGCCAGACGCGCATCCTTGCTGAAGCGCCGTTTGAATCGGACAAACGTTACGCTGCGGTCGTGTACGAACAGAATGGCAAGGCGCGCCTCGCCGTAAAAGGGGCGGTTGAAACGGTGTTGCATTTCTGCAGCCGCATGATGACCGCGCAGGGTGAAGTGGAACTGGATCGGGAGAAAATTTTGCAACTTGCCCAGCAAAAGGCTGAAAACGGCTTCCGGGTGCTGGCGCTGGCCGCCGGGGAAGGGGATTTGCAAGCGCTGGAAAATGGAGAGAGTGCCGGCTTGACCTTGTTGGGACTGTTAGGCTTCATTGACCCGTTACGCCCGGAGGTCAAAGAGGCCGTGCAAACGGCACAATCGGCCGGAATCAAGGTGGTGATGATCACGGGTGACCACCCGGCCACGGCGCTGGCAATTGCCCGCGAACTGGGCATTGCCGAAACAGCGGCAGATGTGATTACGGGTAAAGAACTAGCCGAGATTGGCTCTCCCGAAATCCCGGAATTTTACGAAGGCATCAAACATAAGACGGTGTTTGCCCGGGTCACCCCCGATCAAAAACTGCAAATTGTGGATGCCCTCATCCGGTTGGGTGAGTTTGTGGCAGTGACCGGTGACGGAGTCAACGATGCGCCGGCGCTGAAGAAAGCCAATATCGGGGTAGCGATGGGCTCCGGCACCGACATTGCCAAAGATACCGCCTCGATGATCGTCACCGACGACAATTTTGCTTCGATTGTGGCAGGTATAGAAGAAGGCCGTTTTGCTTATGCCAACGTACGCAAGGTAACTCTGTTGCTAATTTCAACCGGTTTTGCCGAACTGGTGCTGCTGGCGCTGGCCATTTTGCTCGAATTTCCGGTTCCACTGATAGCAGTTCAAATTCTGTGGTTGAACCTTGTCACCAACGGAATTCAGGATGTGGCGCTGGCCTTTGAAGCCGGAGAGCCGGGGGTGATGCGCCACCCGCCGCGTAAGCCGACCGAGGGGATCTTCAACCGCAAGATGATCGAGCAGTTGATGATCAGCGGGTTGACCATGGCGCTAGTATGTCTGGCGGTGTGGGTATTTTTGATGCGGGAAGGTTACGCGCTGGATATGGCACGCAACCTGCTGCTGGCGCTGCTGGTGCTGATGCAGTTTTACCACGTCTTAAACTGCCGCTCAGAAGAAGAATCGGCCTTCAAAATACCATTCAGCCGTAACCGCGTGCTGGCAGTCGGTATGCTTGTAGCGCTCGGCTTGCATATTCTGGCCACTGAGGTGCCATTCCTGCAAGGATTGCTGCGTACCGAATCGCTGCCGTGGCAGACGTGGCTTACTTTGTTTGCGCTGGCCAGCGTGGTGCTGGTGGTCATGGAGATTTACAAGGCGGTTCAGAAGCGGCGCGCGCTGCGGTAAGCGGAAAAATCTCCCGGCCGTTGGGTAAAAGGTCTCTAGGGCAGTATACGAACAATGAGCAGCCATTGAACTTAAACCTCGGAGTAGTTTTGGGTGATTGAAAGATTGAAGAGCCGGGCGAGGCTGCTAAAACGGGATGCTTACGCGTTATATATTGCCGCTCGTGACCCGCGGGTTCCGTGGTATGCCAAGGTGTTTCTTGGTGTGGTGGTGGCTCACACGTTTAGTCCCATAGACCTCATTCCGGATTTTGTGCCTGTGCTTGGCTATCTGGATGACTTGATCATCACACCTTTGGGGATTGCTCTGGCTTTGAAAATGATTCCAGCGGAGGTGATGACAGAGGCACGGCGGCAGTCGGAAGAGATGATGCGGCAAGGTAAACCCATCAGCCGGGTGGGAGCCGTTCTGGTGATTGTTGTGTGGCTGGCTATTCTGGCTATAATGGTATGGTGGATTGCGCGTGCTCTCAATGATTGATCAGGTGAAGTCATTAGAACATGGCTGATATTGTCCGCCGCCTAAGGCGTTCCCTTCGCGCTTTGGGGAGAGCAATGATTTTCTTCCTCAAGGTTTTTCCCATGCTGCCTTCACGTCCGGTGGATTGGGTGACCAAAGCGCCAGTGATTGAGCGGGTGAGGTATCCGACCCGGGATGGAATTGCCGAAGGGGAAGTATATCGCCCCGGTTCGCCGGGGGTTCATCCGGGGATTGTGGTTTGCCTTGGGGTGGTGCCTTTTGAGGTGAATCACCCGCAGGTGCCGGTGCTGGGCAGGGCGCTGGCACGGGCCGGTTTTGCCGCCCTGCTGTACTGGTCGCCGTCCATGCGTGATTTCCGGCTCGACCCGGCCGATATTGAAAACATCGCTCTGGCGTATGACTGGTTCATTCAACAACCCTATGTGGATTCCGCGCGCAGCGGCCTGCTGGGTACCTGTGTCGGCGGGTCGTTTGCGCTGATGGCGGCGGCTCACCCACTGATCAACCGCCGGGTGGCTTTTGTGAGCGTGTATGCGCCGTATTCCTCGTTGTGGGCATTTGCCCGTGACATTGCCAGTGGTTCTGTTGTAAGCGGTAATGGCAGGCAGCATTGGAAGGTTGACCCCTTGACCCGCAAGGTGTTCATCCACTCGCTGACGGATGAATTGGGTGCGGAAGAGGCTTCCTGTCTGCGCAGGATATTTGTGGAGGGGCAGCTGCCTGTTGAGGAGATAAATCTTTCTGAAAACGGCCGAAAAGTGGCGGCATTGTTGAGCGCGGCCGACCCGCAAGAGGCAGAAAGGGCGATCCACGCTTTACCGGCGGAGATGCAGGAACGGTTTTTCAAAATTTCACCCCTGAATTATGTGCATGGCCTGCATGTCCCGCTGATTGTCTTGCTGCATGACCGCGGCGATCAGGTCATTCCGGTGGGCGAGTCGCAGCGGCTGTGTGAGGCGCTGGCGGGGCGGGCTGGCGTGTATTTTACCGAAATGCAATTCAGCCACCTTGACCCCTCCAAAGGCAAACTTCCGCCCTTAAAACTGGCCGCGGAGTTCCTCAAATTCACTGCGGCTGTGTATCGGCTGTTTCGGCATGTGTGTGAGTAGAGGTGGTGCATTTGGTGGTTAACCGGTAAGTATGACCAGTATTCAAAAAAAGAAAGCCTCCAAAGTCATTCCGCGCAATCTGGATAATTCTACGAACCCTGTCTGGCAAGAGGGATTGCGGTTTTTTCCAAAACCGGTTATAAAATTTGCCAGCGAACACCATGAAAACTGACAAAGCATCCTCTCTCCTTCGCCACCCTTCCCACGGGGCATTTATTCTATTGGGCGGGCTGGTGTGTTTCCTCTTCGCGGTGATCTTCGCCGCCCAAATTACTGCTTTTTTGGGCATTTTCCGCCTTTTACCGGTCTTGCTGCTTGCCGGGCTGGTCTTTCTTGCGGCTTTGCGGCTCTTCTTCGGTTGGGATGAGGGCGGGCTGCTGGCCGGTTTGCGGCAGCGCGAGAATGTTCCTCACCGGCTGGGCTGGTTGAATTGGGCCGGCTGGCTGGCCTCACTGCTGGTGTTCTTCCTCGTGGTAATACTGCCATTGATTCGCTGGCCGTATTCGCCGATCAGCGATGTGCTGCATTGGGATGCAGGGGCGTATCACTTCCCCAAAGCCATCGAACTGTATAAAAGCGGGACTTACTGGGATTTATCCATTCCCTTTGGAGAATACCCGAACGGTTTTGAGTCCCTGCTGGCCTTCGGCCTGCTGTTGACGAAGGATGAAACTTTGTTTGGCAGCGTACATGCGTTAATTGCCCTGCTGGCTTTTCTTTCGATTTGGGCGCTGGGCTTGCGCTATACCCGCTTGCCGGGCGGGTTGCTCGCCTTCCTAACGCTGGTGATGTTCCTGAGCGGTTCGGTGACGATTGCCGGTAACCCGTGGTGGATCGTGGTGGATCAGGCTTTTGTGATCGGCAAAAACGACCTGCTCACGGCGGCGGTGGTGCTGGCGGCGCTGGTTTTTGCACCGGTGGGTTCAAGAAGGCAAGGTATGACGTATCATCTGCCGGGGCTGGCGTTTTGCACCTCGCTGATTCTGGCGATCAAACCGGTGGGGGTCTATGCGGTACTGCCGCTGTGGCTGCCGCTTCTCTACAGGTGGGGCAAGTCTCTATGGCAGAAAGAGAATGTGCGGCGAACCCTGCTGCTGATCGGTTTTTCTGCAGTGGTTACCGTTCCATCGGCGCTGTGGATCCTGCGCAATCTGGTGGTGATTCGCACACTGTTCCCACCGGGAGTGTGGGAATACAACGAGTGGAGCATTCTGAACAATCTGAGCAATCCCTATTTTTACAATTACCTGCCGAAGTTGTTTTTATTCGTGCTGGGGATGACGGGCGGGCTGGTTGTGCTGGCCGTGGCCGGCTGGCTGGGCGACAGAGCGGTCAGAAGCAGCCGTCTGGAGCGCTGGCTGGGTCTGCCCTCGCTTGCTCAGGCGCTGGCCCTGCTGGTACTGCTGTTCTCGTTCGTGGTCACCCCGCAAACCGCTTTTTATGGCAGCAATCAGCAGCCCACCCAGATCGGCTGGCGCTTTGGGGTGGCTTTGCTCAGTTATCTGTTTGTGCTATTGATTGTGGCGGGTGAGTCGATCATTCAAAAGGTGCTGGACTGGTTGAACAGCCGCCGCCGGGCGATGCTGGCGGGGGTTTTGGTTGTGGGGGTCATCGGAGGCGGCCTGTTCTGGCAAAACCGCGACTTGCTGAGAATCTACCCGGGCAATGACATCGTCCTGCGCGATCAGTTCCGCGAGCCGGTGGGGGTGGACGGGTACTTTTCGGCGTATGACTTTGTGCGCCGCAATATCCACAACTCGGTAGTGCAGATCGAAAACGGGCTGATGTATTATGTATATGGAGAAAATTTCAGTAATCAGCCGACCAAACTGCATTATCCGCTGGGGCTGGAAAGCATGGTAGCCCAGCGTGATCCGCAGTACTATGTCACGTTTTGTGCCAATTTCTGGACCTATCAGCCGGAGGAATGCCCGGATTATCTGGAATCACCCTCTTTCACCGAACGGTGGGAGTTGATTTACAGGGATGATTACGGGCGGGTTTATCAACGCAGATAAAAAAGTTGGATAAAACCCTGTTTCGTGCTTTAATAAGATTATGAATGGGGATATGGACTACACGCTCGCACGTGAGGAAATGGTGCGCGAGCAGATTGAGCGGCGCGGGCTGCGCTCGCCGCGCCTGCTGGCAGCATTCCGCAAGGTGCCGCGTCATCTCTTCGTGCCGGTTGAGCTGCGCGAACGGGCTTATGATGACGGCCCGCTGCCGATTGGGAAGGGACAGACCATCTCGCAGCCCTACATCGTGGCGTTGATGACCTCGCTGCTGGGGCTGGAGGGCAATGAACGTGTGCTGGAAATAGGCACCGGTTCGGGGTATCAGGCGGCCATTTTGGGGGAATTGGCGAAAGAGGTGCACACGATAGAGCGCCATGCCGGGCTGGCGCTGCGGGCGGCGGAGGTGCTTTCTCAACTGGGTTATGGGAATGTGCATGTTCACACGGGGGACGGCAGTTTGGGCTGGCCTGAGGCAGCCCCGTATGATGGAATTGTGGTAACTGCCGCAGCAGCCGCACCGCCCCCGCCGCTTTTAGATCAACTGGCCGAGGGGGGACGGCTGGTACTGCCGGTGGGCAGCCGGCTGGAGCAGATCTTGCAGGTCTGGCACAAACAGGGCGGCAGGTTATCTTATGAGAATATCATACCGGTCAGTTTTGTGCCACTGCGCGGGCAATACGGCTGGAGCGAAAAAGACTGGGAGCGCTACGAAGCCGACGACTGGGGGTGATGTTGCAGGGGTTGTTCGGCAAACCAGCGGCGGATGAATTCCACCTGAAAACGATATCCGCCGTTGACCGCTTCTATGACATCGCGCCGCAGCAGGCCGGCAAGCCCGTCTTCTGAATAGGTTGGGCAGATTCGCTGCCACTCTGCCGCCGGCAAGCAGGCGGCCGCCCCTTGCCGGGCAAGGGCAATAGCCATGCTGGCTGCCGGCGGGTTAATTTGATTGTGATACAGATCATCGAAGAAAATGATATTGGCGCTCAGCGCCCGTTGAACCGCCACTTCAAAATCTTCAAAAGTTGCCAGAAAGCGGCGGTTTAGAGGCTGCTCGTTTTTGAGCATGACCATCTCAAAACATAACGATTGCACCAGATACGGATGACCGCGGGTCAGTTCGTAAATAGCCTGACTTACCTTGGGGGGATAGCTCAAGGGAAAAGGTCTCAGGGGTTGTTCGATTAATTGCAGCGTTTCGGTGCGGTTCAGATAGTCAATTTTCAGCACGCGGGCGTTAATGAGAAAATCGTGCCAGAGCGGGGTTTCTTCCGGCAGGTGTGTGCCCGCCAGCAGAATTTTGAAACGGGGATGATGTTGAACCGTGTGGCGGGCAAAGCCGAGATATGTTTTTGCCAGATTGAGGTTGTTCTTCATCAGCAATTCCAGGCTTTCGAATTCATCCATAGCCAGCAGCAGGGTTTGGTTGTTGGCTTCCAGTTGTTTTTCAGTGGCAGAAACCCATTGGTTGATTTGCTGATAAAGGCTGGCAGTGCTGTGTGACTGCGCCTTGAAGGCGGGTAATTCGAGGTTGCGGAAGCGCAGCGCAGATTGGCGCACCAGTTCGATAAATTCCGGTATCAATTCATTGCCGTCCTGATAGCCGGCCAGGCCCTGACAATCCACAAAGCAGGGAATCACACTCGAATCGAGAAAATGGCTCAGGTTGAGCAGAAGAGAAGTTTTGCCCATGCGGCGTTGACCAAAGATCAGTAACGGCGGGCATTTTTCCTGCATCAGCAGTTGGTTAATCCGTTCAATGATGTCGCCCCGCCCTACAAAAAGCAGCGACTGCCGTTCGCTGAGCGGCATGCCGCAGATGTAGGGGTTTGGGATTTCCTGCGGATACTGGGCGGGAACGGTCATGGATTCGATGTGGGAAACAAGGATGCGCTGCCATCTGGCAACAATTGGCGCAAAGCGCTGCGATTGAGGATCGCGGCCGAGAAGCAATTCGTTCTGCAATGTGGCCAGTTTATCGCGCGCCATGCCAAAACCGACGCGTTTTTGATAGGGGGTGGTCTGGCGGAGGGTGTGATCCACATCGCGGCTGATGTTGGTGAGCGCGTTCAGGATTGTGGAAAGAGGGCCTTGCAGCAGGCCGGTTGCCGTTCGGTTGTGGATGGAGGCTATGGCATGGACATCCTGACAGGCCTCGAACTGACGGGCGGTCAGTTCAATTTGCACCTTTTGGGCAACCGCCCGTTGAGCCGAAGCCGAAAGGTAAAGCAGGACTTCGGGGAGTAAATCGGGCTGGCGTTCGGCAAGCAGCAGTAAATAATCATCTAGATCGGGCCAGGTCAGCCGCTGTTTTTCATCCCAGAAAGCAGCGTGCCGCCAGAACCAACGCAGATCCCCGCGTCGGTTCTGGTCGAGATTGAAACAAATATTGTTCCAGATGGTGATGAATGGAAAAAATACAAGCGGGCGCCAGAGAGATATCGTCAGTGCACAAACCAGAACCGCCAGCGCAATCGTGATCAGGTGCGGCTGGTGCTGATAACCGCTCAGAACGTGCGGCCCTATGGGGATCCAGCCAACCCCGGCAACCAACCCGCTGGCAACCGCGGCGGCATTGTTTCCGCCTATCCGGCGGGTGAGGCTGCTGCTCAAACCGAACAGCAGGGTGATAAAGGCGCCGCCGATCATTCCGGCGTTCAAATTCATGAGAATACTGGTGCTGGGCAGGCTTACCAGACCGGCATACCCAAGCGCCATCCACATCGTCAAGAGGATGGCCGGCAGTACAACCAATTTAAAGGCTTTTCGGCTGCGCAAATGCAAAGTCAGCCAGACGGAGAGAAATCCAACCGGCAGTGCGCTGGCAATCAAAAAGAGCAGCGGGATACCGCGGATGGTGCGGTCTATTTGGAAAGAATACCCCGAATTGGCCAGCCTGCCGGAAGCAATAATCCAAAACCCCATAATAACAATAAAACCGACCAGAATGCCAATTGCGACCCCCAGCAGGCAGCGCGATAAAGAAGAAGGGCGCTGATGCACCTGTTGCAGGTTGAGTTGAACACTGGCAGCCAGACCAGCGGCAACGGCAGTGATAACGAAATAAGCATTCATTTGCGGCGAAAGCAGGCCTACACCCAGACCGAGAACAAAACCGAAGGTCAGGCCGCTGCCAAAGCCGGTCAACCATGCACCACAAAAAGCGGCGGAAAGTGCATAACCTGCGCCGATTGCCAGATTAAGGGGTAAATTTTGAAGTTGGCCGCCAGCCAGAATAACAACAGAGGGTATGAGAAGGATCATCCACAGACCCAGAGAAAGCCAACTAAACACCAGAAAACGCACCAATGCCGGATTGCGGAGCTGTTCCTTCGATAGTTCGCTCAGGCTGAAATCCAGCCGAAGGGATGGATCAATCTGAGCCAGATAGCGCTGCCAGGCGGCTGGATGAATGAGCATCCAGAAAAGGAGGCGCAAAGGGGAAACAAATTTAACCTTTTCGTTTGGAGTGAGGGGAGCAGGGTGCGCGATCATGGCGTTTCCAGCAGGTAACGATACGGTTGGATGTTTGCCAGCGCATCGGCTTTCCAGATTTCATCGGATTGCTCTTCCTGTAAAGCAACCAGCCGCGTGCTGCACATGATTTGCAGCAAAGCCGGCCAGCAGCCACTTTGCTGGATGATCCAATCCACATCTTGAGGGGAAAATGGTACGGGACTCGAGCCGATTAATTCACGCGCCTCTTCTTCGCTAAGCGGACCGAGATGAATGAGATGACCAAAGATGTTCAAAAAGGGAGAGGGTTTGCCCAGCGAGGTTTGTAAAACGGGCAGTTCGTTTTGTGCCGCAACGATGAAAGCCAGTTTTCCATCTGTCAGGTTGGAGGAAAGAGACCGTAAACTCCACCAGAATTGCTGGGTAAATTCAGGGTTGGTGAGGGCAATTTGAATTTCATCCAGTAAAATGACCGTAGGATTGATCAGATAGCGGACGATGATATCCACAAACTGGATTAAATCGAGGGTAGAGGGTGCAGGAAAATTCAGCTGACGCAGAACGTAGCGGAAAAATCCTTCGCGATTGCAAACGCGCGGATCTTGAAAATCCACATACACCCAGCGGTAGCGCTGAGGGTCTTCCAGCCAGTTCTGATTCTGACCGGAACGCAAAGCACTTGCCGGTGTGCGGGTGATGGTGTGGATGTAATGGAGCAGGGAGGTTTTCCCGCTGCGCGAAAGACCGGAGATGGCTACATTCTGCATGGGGGAGGAGTGCAGAGCGGCAAAAATACGGCGCAGTTCGCGGTTGCGTCCAAAAAACTGGTGCGGCTTGAGAATGGGAGGGCCGACAATGAACACCGGCTGAGTGGATGCATTCTCGGCTGGGGTAACCTCGTTGGGGTAAATCTGACGGATCAACATCTCGGCTGCCGGATGTCCGCCGCGGGTGAGGAAAGAGCGCAGGTCGTTTTCGTTTTCCCAACCGCCGCGGTGAGCGATGATGCGGGCCAGATTTTCCAAATCTTCCAGCCGGGAGGGAACTCGTTGATGGTAAAGCCAGTATTGAATGGCACTGCCCCCTTGCCTGCCCAGCGCGTAACCCAGTTCATCGGCAACGATCTGGCGGGTTTTGTTTTCTATAAAGGCAATGCGGTTGATGGCGCGTTGCAGCAGCTCACTAAAACGAGGTTCACTGGTCGGCATGGAGGAAAGGTCTCGCGTTCTTTGGAGTGATTTTGGAGTGAAACTAAAAACACTTTTGAGTGTTTTTCTAGTATATTATAGTGGTAATTCTAATCCCCGCTTGATTTTCTTTCGTTCATTCATTGCCAATTTCGTCCCGCTGCCGACGACTTCAGGGGATCGTGCAGAAGAAACAACTCTGGCGATGGGGATAAAGCCGGAGTTGTTTCTTTTAACCTCAAACTCAAATTAATCCTCTTCACCCTCTTCCGCTTCGGGGGTAGGGATTTCCGTGCCGGGGCCGTATTCGTAAACTGCCTGCCACGGCTGGTAGTGGGTGTAAATCTGGTCGGTAAAGTAAACCTCACCGTTGCGATAGACGGTGCGCGTAACCGTCACCTCGGCACCTTTGGCTTCCCAATCCACCTGTTTGATTTCGCCTTCTGCCAGTTCGGGGTTCTCTTTGTACAGGGGTTCGGGTGGATCAACGATGTTGACCGGGCCGGTGGTTTCCCATTCTACCGTGCGGCCATCGGAAGTGGAGTAAAACTTCCAGGTCAGGGTGCTGGCTTCGGGGTTTACGTAAGTTTCCATCAGCAGCCAGTAGGGAGTGTCGTTGGTGAATTTGAAATCCACAATTGGCACGTAAACGGTGGCGTCCAAGCCGGCTAAACTGGGGTCGAGACGGTTGCCGTAAGTTTTTTCGTAATAACTGACGCGGTAGGCATGGGCGTGCCGTTCGACGATGGGGTAGCCGCCAAAGAACGCTGTACGGAACAGAGTGGTGCTGACCTGACAAACACCCCCGCCTACGCCTTTAATCGTCTGACCGCCGACGATGATCAGGGCTTCGGCATACCCATTATCCAGACTGATGTTGCCGAGCGCATCGGCCATCGAAAAGGTGGCGCCGGGCGGTACCAGCAGACCGTGAAAACGGCTGGCGGCTGCCTGGATGTTTTGCACCCGTTCGCGGCTGGAGCCGTAGAAGTAGGAAGTATGCTGGCTGACCAGTTCGGTAATGCCCAGACTTTCGGCAGTGGCATCATCGGTGACTGCCGGATTGGTGTAATCGAACACCAGCGGGATGGTGTGTTGATCCTGTTTCAGACCTTCCTGAATGGCGCGCAGTGTAGCCTCTACATTGAGCGTGCGGCCGATGACCGCCGGTTGCAGCAGGTCTAGCTGGCGTGTTTCATCGTTGAAGATGAAACGCGCATTTTGGGGGTAAGTTTGCAATTGAGGAGCCAGATTGGAGAGGAAGTTAATCAACATCTCGCTATTGAGGGTAACTTCGTACTGCTCGCCATTCTGATTGCGGACACGTTCAATGGTGAGCATGGAAGCGAGCGTAGTGCGGTCCAAAACCCACGGGCTGCCGGCGGCAGTTTGACCTTCAGGCATGGTCAGGGTCAGCGGTTGGCTGAGGATGCGGCGGGCAAGTTCTGCCTGCTGGCTGGCATCCAGAATGATAGGGGGAGTTTCTTTTACTACCAGTGGGACGACCCCTTCCTGTAAAGATTGAACCTGAGCCGAAACGAGAGCCAGGGAAGCTTCGATATCCAGCGTGCGGCCGATCTCGCCGGAGCGGACGATAACTTCTTCGCCTTGCAGGCCGAGATTGGCCTCGATCACCGGCCGGTTGATTTCGGCGGCGATGCGGGTGAGGTAGGCAAAAGCAATGCGTTGGTCGAAAAGGAGAACGGGGGAAGTATCTTTTCCGCTGTACCAGGCCAGAAATTGATCTCCCAGACGGTGGAAAAGGCCGCCCTCTCTTCCAACCCGAAAAGCAAGCGCGGCCGAAGCGCCGGGGTCGAGGAATAAGCCCAGTTCCTGAGGGCTGGCCACCCATAACTTTTCTTTGTCCTGCAGGACGATGCGCCCCTGTTCTGGGAAGGTAATGCCGGCGGCAATTTTTTCGGCGGCCTGAGCAGTGCTTAACCCACCGACGGGTATGCCGGTAACCTGAACGCCGGGGAAGATGCGGCCGGCGAACCAGATCTGATAACCGATGATCAGGATCAGAGCGAGGACAAGGGTGAAAACGAAAGAAAACAACAGGGCGGTGAGCGCCTGCTGGAACAACTGGCGTTGATTGTTGTAGGTAAGTGAGCCGATTGCCTTCATGGTGAAGATTATACCATCCTGTAAAATAATGACTGTGGGTGTAAAAATTTGCGGTAACAACTTTCAGACGAGAGGGAGGGGGTGAAAGTTCCCGGTGCAAGGAATGTTCCCATCGCTGCTCCACAGGGAGGGATGAATTTTGAAAAATGGGCATTAAATCCCTTGACAGGTATAGAGATAGGGGTATAATCCAGCCCGTTGCCTGTGAGGGCGACCCGATCTCGCCGAAGACGGCAGATCGCTCAAAACCAAATACGCCACTTCCGAAGAATTCTACGAAAACCCCTTGACAACCGGAAGCAGGATGGGTACAATATAAGTCCCAAACTGTGAAGAGATCTTGCTGAGAAAGCGGATCGGTAACAATTGAAAACGGGTTGGTACAAGAGGGACCAGGCCTGGCAAGGACGTCGAGAGATGCGCCGGTGTTGACCAAAGATGAACGACTTAGGAAAACATCGGCGATTTTATCGCCAAAAACTTGACAGGAATGAGCTGGTAGCGTAGAATCTGGCCCTCGGAAGCAAGCGGAACCTTAACAACTGAAGAGTGATAGGAAGAAGCCAAGAAAGAGTAAGCTCCGTCAACAATCCGTAACGAACACCTGAAAAAGGTGATATTTTTGCGGAGAGTTTGATCCTGGCTCAGGATGAACGCTGGCGGCGTGCCTAATACATGCAAGTCGAACGGAGGTTGTAGCAATACGACCTTAGTGGCGAACGGGTGAGTAACGCGTTGGTGACCTGCCCCGAAGTGTGGGATAACAGTTCGAAAGGACTGCTAATACCGCATGTGATCGCCCGGATTAGAGGCCGGGTGATTAAAGGCGAAAGTCGCTTCGGGAGGGGCCTGCGTCCCATCAGCTAGTTGGTAGGGTAATGGCCTACCAAGGCTATGACGGGTAGGGGACCTGAGAGGGTGGCCCCCCACAATGGAACTGAAACACGGTCCATACACCTACGGGTGGCAGCAGTAGGGAATATTGGTTAATGGGCGAAAGCCTGAACCAGCAACGCCGCGTGCGCGATGAAGGCCTTCGGGTTGTAAAGCGCTTTTTGAGGGGAAGAGGAAGGACGGTACCCTCAGAATAAGTCTCGGCTAACTACGTGCCAGCAGCCGCGGTAACACGTAGGAGACGAGCGTTATCCGGATTTACTGGGCGTAAAGCGCGTGCAGGCGGTTCAGCAAGTTGGATGTGAAAGCTCCCGGCTTAACTGGGAGAGGTCGTTCAATACTACTGGACTAGAGAGTGGTAGAGGGAGGTGGAATTCCGGGTGTAGTGGTGAAATGCGTAGATATCCGGAGGAACACCAGTGGCGAAGGCGGCCTCCTGGACCACTTCTGACGCTCAGACGCGAAAGCTAGGGTAGCGAACGGGATTAGAGACCCCGGTAGTCCTAGCCGTAAACGATGTAGACTTGGCGTTGGTGGGTTCAAATCCATCAGTGCCGAAGCTAACGCGATAAGTCTACCGCCTGGGGACTACGGCCGCAAGGTTAAAACTCAAAGGAATTGACGGGGCCCCGCACAAGCAGCGGAGCGTGTGGTTTAATTCGATGATACACGAAGAACCTTACCAGGGTTTGACATGCAAGTGGTAGGGATCCGAAAGGTGACCGACCCTTCGGGGAGCTTGCACAGGTGCTGCATGGCTGTCGTCAGCTCGTGTCGTGAGATGTTCGGTTAAGTCCGCTAACGAGCGCAACCCTCGCTGTGTGTTACATGTGTCACACGGGACTGCCGGTCTTAAACCGGAGGAAGGTGGGGATGACGTCAAGTCAGCATGGCCTTTATATCCTGGGCTACACACACGCTACAATGGCCAGTACAATGGGTAGCGAAGCCGCGAGGCGGAGCCAATCCTCCAAAGCTGGTCTCAGTTCAGATTGCAGGCTGCAACCCGCCTGCATGAAGACGGAGTTGCTAGTAACCGCGCGTCAGCCATAGTGCGGTGAATACGTTCCCGGGGCTTGTACACACCGCCCGTCACGTCATGGGAGCTGGCAACACCTGAAGCCGGTAGCCTAACCCGTAAGGGAGGGCGCCGTCGAGGGTGGGGCTGGTGACTGGGACGAAGTCGTAACAAGGTAGGTGTACCGGAAGGTGCGCCTGGATCACCTCCTTTCTAGGTTAAACGAACAATCCTCTATGGAGGAACGTTCTAAACCATCGAGGTTAAAAAATCCTCGCAAGCGGTCGCGAGGTCGGAGCACTCCAAAGGTCGTCTTCCTGTCACTCCTCAGTTGTTAAGGTGCCGAATTAACAATTGAGAGGGCCTTTAGCTCAGCTGGTTAGAGCGCGCCTCTGATAAGGGCGAGGTCTCAGGTTCGAGCCCTGAAAGGCCCACCTGCACCGCAGAGGTGTACCCTGCACGGGGATGTAGCTTAGTTGGGAGAGCGCCGCCTTTGCACGGCGGAGGTCAGGGGTTCGAATCCCCTCATCTCCACTAAGCAGCCCAAATCAAACGGAGTGTGTGTGGGAAGAAGCAGGAACGGAAGTTTTACGGTAACACAAAGGTAGGAAGGCGAAACCGCAAGGGAGTTGAACGGCCCGGCGGTAAGCCGGGTCGCCGTGTGTCTTAACAAGAGAACAGGTTGAAGAGCGCTGAGCGCTCCTGACTGGAAAGGTGAGGATCGCTCCGCGCTGGTCAACAGCGCAGTTTGCACCTTAAAAACCGAATAGTATGTAGGCTAAATTGAAGTAGTCATGATAATTTCAGAATGAATGAGTTCTGAATTCTCCGCATCACGTGCGGAAGCTACTAAGAGCTTACGGTGGATGCCTTGGCGCCAAGTGCCGATGAAGGACGTGGGTCACTGCGATAAGCCTCGGGGAGCCGTGAACAGGCGTTATATCCGGGGATGTCCGAATGGGGAAACCCGCCGCTGCGAACCAGCGGCATCCTGCACTGAACACATAGGTGCATGGAGGGGAACCTGGGGAACTGAAACATCTAAGTACCCAGAGGAAAAGAGATTATTCCCTGAGTAGTGGCGAGCGAAAGGGGAAAAGCCCAAACCATCTCGGCTTGCCGAGATGGGGTTGTAGGGCCAGGCATATGGGAGTTACAAAACAAACTGTTAGCAGAATGGTGTGGGAAAGCCAACCAAAGAGGGTAATAGTCCCGTACGCGAAAACGGTTTGTCTCCCGCCTGGTACCTGAGTACTGCCGGGCACGCTAATCCGGCAGGAAGCTGGGGAGTCCACTCTCCAAGGCTAAATACACTTGGCGACCGATAGTGAACAAGTACCGTGAGGGAAAGGTGAAAAGTACCCCGGTGAGGGGAGTGAAATAGAACCTGAAACCGTAAGCTTACAAGCAGTCGAAGGGCTAATGGCGGGTCGGTGCCCCGGTGAAAGCCGGGTGCGCGCCGCTAGGCCTGACGGCGTGCCTCTTGGAGAATGAGCCTGCGAGTTAATCTTTGCGGCGAGGTTAAGGGAGTGACACCCGGAGCCGTAGCGAAAGCGAGTCTGAATAGGGCGCCACAGTCGCAAGGATTAGACCCGAAACCGGGTGAGCTACCCATGGCCAGGGTGAAACGAGTCTAATCACTCGTGGAGGCCCGAACCTACTAACGTTGCAAAGTTAGGGGATGAGCTGTGGGTAGAGGTGATATGCCAAACGAACTCGGAGATAGCTGGTTCTCCCCGAAATAGCTTTAGGGCTAGCGCCATGCGTTCAGCATCGGAGGTAGAGCACTGAATGGGCAAGGGGGCTTATAGCTTACCAACCCCAATCAAACTCCGAATGCCGGTGCTCCACAGCATGGTAGTCGGACTACGGGTGATGAGATTCGTGGTCGAAAGGGAAACAGCCCAGATCATCGGCTAAGGTCCCCAAATTCCAGCTAAGTGGGAAACGATGTGGGGTTACTGAAACAACCAGGAGGTTGGCTTAGAAGCAGCCACCCTTTAAAGAGTGCGTAATAGCTCACTGGTCTAGTGATCCTGCGCGGAAAACTTAACGGGGCTAAGCTGGATACCGAAGCCATGGGCTTCAGCGTAAGCTGGAGCGGTAGGGGAGCGTTCTGTTCGCGGTGAAGGTTGACCGTGAGGACAGCTGGAGCGGACAGAAGTGAGAATGCAGGCATGAGTAGCGTAAAACACGTGAGAACCGTGTTCGCCGTATGTCTAAGGTTTCCGACGCCAGGTCAATCCGCGTCGGGTTAGTCGGGCCCTTAGCCGAGGCCGAAAGGCGTAGGTGATGGACAGCCGGTCAACATTCCGGCACCGCTTAAGAGGAGTGATGGAGGGACGCAGCGAGGTAGGCCAGCCTGTGATTGGTCGTGCAGGTGCATGGTGTGTCAGGCGTTGAGGTCTGTAGGAAAATCCGCAGACCGAGCTGAGATACTGTGGCGAGCCTCCAAGGCATAAGTGAGCTGAGCCTTGCTGCCGAGAAAAGCTTCTAAACGTTGATTCTTAAGCGCCCGTACCGCAAACCGACACTGGTAGACGGGTAGAATATACCAAGGCGAACGGGAGAACCCTCGTTAAGGAACTAGGCAAATTAGCCCCGTAACTTCGGGAGAAGGGGTGCCTTTCGACGTGAATGAATAATGAGCGTTGAGAGGTCGCAGTGAAAGGGTCCTAGTGACTGGTTACCAAAACCACAGGTCTCTGCAAAGCCGAAAGGCGATGTATAGGGGCTGACGCCTGCCCAGTGCCGGAAGGTTAAGGGGAGGGGTTAGCGCAAGCGAAGCTCTGAACCGAAGCCCCGGTGAACGGCGGCCGTAACTATAACGGTCCTAAGGTAGCGAAATTCCTTGTCGGGTAAGTTCCGACCCGCACGAACGGCGTAACAACTAGGACACTGTCTCAACGAGGGGCCCGGCGAAATTGAAATGGCTGTGAAGATGCGGCCTACCCGCAGCAGGACAAAAAGACCCCGTGGAGCTTTACTGCATCCTGGCATTGAGTTTGGGCATCGTCTGTGTAGGATAGGTGGGAGTCTGAGAAACTGGGGCGCCAGCCTCGGTGGAGACGCCGGTGAAATACCACCCTGATGATGTTTAGACCCTAACCCCACACCGTGATCCGGGTGGGGGACCGTGCCAGGTGGGCAGTTTGACTGGGACGGTCGCCTCCTAAAAGGTAACGGAGGCGCCCAAAGGTTCCCTCAGGGTGAATGGAAACCACCCAAAGAGTGCAAAGGCATAAGGGAGCTTGACTGCAAGACCAACGCGTCGAGCAGAGTCGAAAGACGGGCTTAGTGATCCCACGGTACTGAGTGGAAGGGCCGTGGCTTACCGGATAAAAGCTACCCCGGGGATAACAGGCTGGTGAAGTCCAAGAGTTCACATCGACGACTTCGCTCGGCACCTCGATGTCGGCTCATCGCATCCTGGGGCTGGACAAGGTCCCAAGGGTCGGGCTGTTCGCCCGTTAAAGCGGTACGCGAGCTGGGTTCAGACCGTCGTGAGACAGGTCGGTCTCTATCCGCTGTGGGCGTAAGGGACTTGAGAGGAGCTGCCCCTAGTACGAGAGGACCGGGGTGGACAGACCTCTGGTGTGCCAGTTGTCGTGCCAACGGCATCGCTGGGTAGCCATGTCTGGCAGGGATAACCGCTGAAAGCATCTAAGCGGGAAGCTCGCCTCAAGATTAGGTCCCTGTGTTCCCGCTAAGGGAGTAAGGTCGCAGGTAGACTACCTGCTTGATAGGCGGCGTGTAGAAGCGCAGTAATGCGTTGAGCTAAGCCGTACTAATGACCGAGGGCTTTGCACGTGGTGCGGGGAACTCAGCACTCATTTTCGAAATATCAACTACATACTATTCGGTGGAAACTTAACAGCGTAAAAAAAGTCTCTTGGTGATTTGAGCGACAGTGGTACACCCGGTCACATCCCGAACCCGGTCGTTAAGGCTGTCAGCGCCGATGGTACTTGGGGGGCGACCCCCTGGGAGAGTAGGTCATTGCCAAGAGACTTTTTTGATTTAAATTTCAGGTGTTTCAATACCGAATCGAATCGGTTATACTAAATTCATGAATTTCCTACGTGATCTCTGGTCGTGGATTTCGGGTTTATTCAAACCGGCTGGTTCTGAACCTGCTCCTCAGCCGCAAGGCCAGCCTCCTTCACCCATAACGCGGAAGGTAATGGTCATCATCTTTGACCCAATCGTACCCGGCGCGGGCAATCAGCGCTTGAGTAAGTTTTTGAACTGGTCGGATGTGGACAGCCTGATGGCAACCTATATTGGTGATTTGAATGTGTGTTCAAATGGGTACCTGACCTATCAGGTCGCTGAAAAGCTGATTGTGGATGGTTTCCCGCAAAAGAAGGATGGTTTTATTTACACTATTAATGAATATATCCAGGCCTGGCAAAACCAGAGCGGCTTTCACCAACCGGATCAGGTGGACTATACCAAAATCCTTACCGATTTTAATATTGTGAACAAAATCAACGGCGGAATGATAGATGAGGTTTGGTTGTTCGGTATGCCTTTTGCGGGTTTTTACGAATCGCTGATGGTTGGACCCGGTGCTTTCTTTGTCAATGCCCCGCCATTAATCATGAGTGGTGTACACCGGCCTTTTATGATTATGGGATTTAATTACCAGCGTGGTATTGGAGAAATGCTGGAAGCCTTTGGCCACCGCGCCGAATTTATTTTGATGCGGATTTATCGAAATACCACTGGAACGGCTAATCTGTGGGAACGTTTCACACGTTACGATAAGGCATTCCCCGGTCAGGCGGAGTGCGGCACGGTTCACTTTGCGCCAAATTCCCAAACCGATTACGATTGGGGCAATACCGCTTTTGTCCCCAGCCGCTGCCGGAATTGGAAAAAATTCCCGGACCTTTCCGATCCGCCGGTAATGGTCAACTGTGCCGAGTGGGGGAATGGTGAGATCCGCCAGCACCATATCTGGTGGTTGAGCCTGTTTCCGCATCTGAACGGTCAATCCAACGGCATTTCATGGAATTGGTGGGAATATGTGGTTGATCCCGGCCGGGTTCCATAATCATAAAAACTTTTGGGAGTGTTTATGGCGAATCGTTTGGAGGAGTTTCAGTCTTACCGCCAACGAATGAACGAGCGGATCTTAAGCATTGATCATTTGGGGATTAAACGGTTTTTTAATTTGGACACGGCAGCGTACCATGACGGTGCGCTGGATGGTAAAACCAAAGAACTATTGGGGTTGGTGGCTTCCATGGTTCTGCGCTGCAATGACTGCATTGATTATCACATTCTGCAATGCGTGAAAGCGGGCTGGAAGGATGAAGAATTGTACGAGGCTTTCAATGTCGCCCTGATTGTGGGCGGAAGTATCGTCATCCCTCACCTGCGCCATGCCGTAGAAACGCTGGACCTGGCAAGACAACAAAGCGCTTGATTTCGTAAAGCGGTATGAACGTTCTCATTTTGCGTTCGAATCCCATTGCGCCTGATCCGCGTGTGGAGAAAATTGCCCGTGCGCTTTGCCAGCAAGGATGGCAAGTGAATGTTCTGGGATGGGATCGCTCCGGCGAGCTGCCCTCTCCCGTTCAAACCGATTTTGGCGTGATTCACCGCTTGCCGATTCGGGCGCGATTTGGCAGTGGATTGGGTAATTTGCCACAATTGCTTCGCTGGCAAACAGGTCTCTTTTTCTGGCTGCTCCGTCATCAAAAAGATTTTCAGGCGATTCATGCCTGTGATTTTGATACGGTATTACCCGCCCTGGTGATTGCGCGATTTAGAAATATCCCGATTATTTATGATATTTTTGATTTTTACGCTGATCATCTGCGCCGTACCCCCAACTGGATTAAATCACTCATCCGTCGGCTGGATTTGTGGGTCATCGGTCGGGTGAATGCCGTGATACTGGTGGATGACAGCCGTAAAAATCAGATTGCCGGTTCAAAGCCGCGCTTGCTGGAAGTGGTTTACAATTCACCGGAGGATTGGCAAGGCGAAAATACCATTCAAAAAAGCAATCACTTTAAGCTCCGCATTGCGTATGTTGGCCTGCTTCAAAAAGAGCGCGGTATTTTTGAATTACTCGATGTGCTGCAAACCCATCCGGAATGGGCACTGGATATTGCCGGCTTTGGGGGGGATGAAAATGAAGTCCGGCAGCGAATTTACAGTCTGCCAAATGTACGCTGGCATGGAAGAGTTCCTTACGAAACGGCTTTGCGTCTTTCGGCGGCAGCGGATGTGTTGATTGCTACCTACGACCCGGCGATACCCAATCACCGTTATTCCAGCCCGAATAAGATATTCGAAGCGATGATGCTGGCGCGCCCGATCATTGTGGCCGAAGATACGAATATGGATGTGATTATCCAGCGGTATAATAGCGGTATTGTTGTCCCGTATGGGGATAGAACAGCCTTAGAAGAAGCCCTGCGATTCCTGGAAAACAACCCTGAGGAACGCCGGCAAATGGGGCATAAGGCACGAATCGCTTATGAAACTCAATATGGCTGGTCGATCATGAAAGAACGGTTGATTCGGCTGTATGAAAAGGTGGTGAAGAATCATACCGGCTGATAAAAACTCCTTAAAGGCCATTAAAATCTTGCTGGTAGCAAATACCGATTGGTATTTGTATAACTTTCGTCTTTCTCTGGCGCGGTTTTTACGCCAACGGGGCTGGCAGGTGGTGCTGGTTTCACCGGCAGGTCAATTTGTGCCTGCGATTCAGCGGGAGGGATTCCGCTGGGTCGAATGGAAACTTGACCGACGTTCGATGAACCCGCTGCGCGAGTTAATTGCCTTACTGCGCTTGTGGCATATCTACCTGCAGGAAAAACCCGATCTGGTGCATCACCTGACTATCAAACCTGTGTTATATGGCTCGCTGGCAGCCCAAATGGCGGGGGTGCCGGCAATCGTCAATGCCATCACCGGTTTGGGTTATCTGTTTTTGAATGAGCGGTGGTTAACGCGGCAGGTTCGCCGGCTGGTCAAAGGGCTTTACCGATGGGTGTTAAACCGCCCGAACGTGGTGGTTATCTTTGAAAATGAAGCCAACCGTGAGCAATTTATTGCAGAAGGGCTGGTGCGCAAAGAACAAGCCTACCTTATTGAAGGGGTGGGGGTGGATGTGGAACGGTTTTTACCTCAACCGGAGCCGGAAGGCGCGCCGGTGGTGCTTTTTCCGGCGCGGCTGCTGCGGGAAAAAGGCATTTACACGCTGATCGAAGCCGCCCGGCTGCTCAAATCGCGCTGTGAAGTGCGCTTTTGGCTGGCCGGTGATGTGGATGAGGGCAACCCCGGCTCGGTTTCTCGGGAGGAGGTGCGCGGCTGGGTCGAGGAAGGGCTGGTGGAGTGGCTCGGCTGGCAGGTGGATATGCCGGCAATCTATGCCCAATCGAATCTGGTTGTGCTTCCCTCGTGGGGGGAGGGTATCCCCACGGCCCTGTTAGAAGCGGGGGCTTGCGCCCGCGCTGTGGTAACCACCGATGCACCCGGCTGCCGGGATGTGATTGAAGACGGTTTCAACGGCCGGCTGGTGGCGGTGGAGGATGCGCAAGGGCTGGCAGAGGCCATTTGTGAGTTGACCCATAGCCCGGCTGAGCGGCGGCGTATGGGCGAAAATGTCCGCCAACGGGTGGTGGAACGGTTTTCGGATAAAGTAGTTCATCAGCATACGTGGAAAGTTTATCAACGAATGCTGAGTAGCACGAAGCGCCTTTGACCATCTTATCATGGTATAATTAGCGGCTGAATTATGGAACAAACATTGGATAAACCCTCACAAGAAGTTTATGACAGCGCCCAGCGTTTGCCTCCGGCGCTTGTGGAATTGAAAGAAGCATGGCGCTATCGCGATCTGGTTTTCTTCCTTGTCCGGCGCGATATTACCGCCCGCTACAAACGCTCGGTGCTCGGCATTGCGTGGACGATGCTCAACCCGCTGGGGATGATGATCATTCTCTCGGTAGTGTTCACTCAGGTTTTTCGAGCAAGAGTAGAGGGGTATCCGGCTTATGTTTTGAGTGGTTTGATTTCGTGGACTTTTTTTTCGCAGACCAGCAGCAGTGCAATCAACGCTTTGGTATGGGGGGGGGACTTATTAAGGAGAATTTATATTCCACGATCCACATTTGCCATGTCGGCGATTGGCACTGGCTTGGTGAACCTGCTTCTCTCACTAGTTCCTCTGATTGTAGTCAATCTTGTTATTGGAATACCTTTACATATTACGCTTTTGCTTTCCCCTTTTGCCATGATCATGCTCGCCATGTTCAGTTTGGGCATTGGATTATTAATTTCAACGATTGGAATCTATTTTGCTGACGTGGTCGAAATGTATCACATCATTTTAACGGCATGGTTTTATGCTACCCCTGTTATGTATCCAGTGGATATCCTTTCAACAAATGTGGCGATGATTGTAAAATTGAATCCGATGTTTCACCTGGTGGGATTGTTTCGGGATCTAGTTTTTTATGGCACAGTCCCCCCCCTTCAAACATGGCTTTTATGTCTGGGCGTTTCGACAATGACTTTGATGATCGGGTGGTTGGTGTTTACGGGAAAATCCGATGAATTTGCCTACCGTACCTGAAATAAAAGTACACTCAGTGCCTGCGGCACGAATTCCAAATGGGTTGCCGGTCGTTGAATTGCAGGATGTGACGGTTTCGTATCGCGTGCCTCGTGAGCATATCCGTACCCTAAAGGAGTTTGCCATTCGGCGTGTGCAGGGACGGGTTCAGTTTGAAGACCTGCTGGCGCTGGATCGGGTCAGTTTGCAGGTTCACAAGGGGGAGGTGTTTGGGCTGGTGGGGGCTAACGGGGCAGGTAAGACCACTCTGCTGCGCCTGGTGGCACGGGTCATGCGACCGACCAAAGGCCGGGTGATCGTGCGCGGGCGGGTGGCCCCGCTGCTGGCGATGGGGGCTGGCTTTCACCCCGAATTGACCGGGCGCGAAAATGTCTTTTTAAACGGCGCGCTGCTGGGTTATACCCGCCGGCAGATCGAAGAAAGCATGGACTGGATTGTCGAATTTTCCGAACTGAGCGCCTTTATTGATGCGCCGCTGCGCACCTATTCTTCCGGCATGATGGCGCGGCTGGGTTTTGCGGTGGCTACCGCTCAAATGCCGGATGTGTTGATTGTGGACGAGGTGCTTTCAGTAGGTGATATCGCATTTCAGGAAAAGAGCGCCGCGCGCATTCGCGAATTTCGCGAGTCGGGGGCGACCATTCTGCTGGTTTCGCACAGCATGGCGGCGGTGAAGAAGATGTGCGGCCGGGCTGCCTGGTTGGACCATGGCCGCGTGGTGGAACTGGGCGAAGCCGCTCAAGTGGTGGAGAAGTTTGAGAAGTATATGGAAAGCAGATGAGATTCCATCACATTGGATAGGAGTTTGCCCATGAATGACGACAAGATTAATGAATTATATTACGGAAAGATTTTCGATGAAAGAGCCCAATTAGTTGCGCGAGAAAGAATTCACTGGATTTGCAGGCAAGTGGAAGGCTCACAAATATTAGATATTGGCTGTAGTCAGGGTATAGTATCAATATTACTGGGAAGAGAAGGTTTTTTTTGTACTGGAATTGATATTGAAAAGCAAGCTATTAAATT
Organism: Chloroflexota bacterium; assembly: GCA_040754815.1. Taxonomy (GTDB): domain Bacteria; phylum Chloroflexota; class Anaerolineae; order Anaerolineales; family Anaerolineaceae; genus Bellilinea. The sequence goes on along the minus strand of JBFMBX010000007.1, from coordinate 50,618 downwards.
TGCATTAAGAGAGCTGGAAAAAGAAGAAGAATTTACAAAACAAAAAGTTAAGTTTCTATTAGGTGATGCCACTAATTTAGAATTTGAAGATAATTCATTCGATACAGTCATCCTTGGAGAAATAATTGAACACTTTACTCACCCTGAAAAAATTTTACAGGAAGCGAAACGAGTGTTAAAGGAGGGGGGAAAGGTTATTATTACAGTTCCGTTTGGTCTGAACTCACATCCCGATCATAAAAAGAGTTATTTCCCAGTTTCATTTCTGGAAACTGTCAGACCTTTCTTTAAAACACTCTCAATAGATACTCTTCATAATTACATTACTTATACGGGAAGAAAATTTTCTCAATATAGAGCTGAATTTTTAACCTCGGAAGAAATTTTGAATGAAGTTTTATCGGTACAAAAAAGGCTTGAGGAAAGATGTATTCAGCAAGAATTGAATTTCGAAAATAATCAGAAAAAATTTATCGAAGAAAACAAGAAATTACATCAAGTAGTCAGTCAGTTGTCTGAAGAAAAAAAAGTTTTTCAATTGCAGATGACGAAATTTCAAGATGAAAATCGAGCTTTGGTTGAGGAAAGAAATGCTCTCCAATTGCAGATGACGAAATTTCAAGATGAAAATCGAGCTTTGGTTGAAGAAAGAGATCAGACTTTGATAAAAATAAAAGCATTGGAACAAAGAATTATCAATCTGGCTCGAGAGAATGAACAACTTCAGGAAAAACTTTCTTTTTTGGAAATTAGACTAGAAAACGAGGTTCTGACAAAAAGCAATGCACTAGCATATCAAGAAAAAGTTTTCAAAAGTTCAATGAGATGGCGGATTGGGAGCTTCTTTGTGGGTGGAGCAAGGCTCTTTAAGGAAATGATTTTGCACCCTTTTTCTTTTGCCAAACAGTATCGCAAAAATTTTAAAGAATACATAAATGAGGTTTTTCCGCACACAGATATTAGCGATCGGACAAAAAAAAAAATGAAGTAGAAGTGCTTAAGAAATCCTTTACAACTTACACTAAATCGCAATCCCGCTCGCGTTCCTTTTTAGCAACAAAAGAAGAAAGAGCAATTGCATGTATTCTTGATGAATTTACTTTCCACTGCTTAAAACCAGAAATCGAAATTATTCGGTTCAGCCCGAATAATTGGAAAGATATTTTAGAAATCACAAATCCAAAAGCGCTCTTTGTTGAGTCGGCATGGAATGGAAATGGTGGTTCATGGCAATTTAAAATTGCAAAATATGAAAAAAATATGGGTGATGAACTTATTGATTTATTACAATGGGCAAAAAAGAATAGAGTACCTACCATTTTTTGGAATAAAGAAGATCCGCCGCATTATGAACGGTTCATTGATAGAGCCAGACTCTTCGATTACATTTTCACTTCCGATGCTAATAAAATCCTCAATTATAGAAAAGATGTCGGCCACAAAAGAGTTTATCCTCTTCCCTTTGCCGCTCAACCAGCAATTCACAATCCAATATTAAAAGAACCAAGAAAGTTGAATGTCTGTTTCGCCGGGACATATTACGGAGATATTTTTCCCGAACGAAAACGCGACATGGACATAATACTTAAACCCGCATTAGATTTCGGGTTACATATTTATGACAGGCAGTATGGAATGCCGGGTTATGAAACAAGCCATTATCGTTTTCCGGAAATTTATCAAAATGCAATTCGTGGAAAACTTGAATATTCCGACATGGTGAATGCTTATAAACAATATAAAGTATTTCTTAATGTCAATTCTGTGAAAGATTCCCCTACTATGTTTTCAAGGAGAGTGTTTGAATTACTTGCCTCGGGTACCGCCGTGATTAGCACTTATTCTAAAGGGATTGAGGAACTGCTTGGAAATGATGTGGTATTGTTTGCTGACTCTGAGAATGAAACCAGATCGCATTTAGAGAAATTACTGAGTGACGAAAATTATTGGACTGAGATATCTGTTAGGGGAATTCGGAGAGTGATGGAGTTTCACACCTATAATCAACGGCTACAATATATGTTTGAAAAATGCAATTTAGATTTTCAACCTAGACCATTACCAAAGATTACTATCCTTTCAAAAGTTGAAAGTATAAATGATCTAAAAGCTATAGAGAGATTTGTGTATGATCAGACGTATCGCAAATTTGATTTGATTATATACACGTCGGGTAATTCATATCTTGACTTGATTTCTCTGAAAGCTCGCTTGTTGTTAAGGGGAAATCATATGGAATTTACAAATAACATGGACAATATCCTTTCTATGATTGATAGCAATTATGTTGCGCTTATCTCTCCAAAGGATTATTATTCAAATAATTATCTGAAAGATTATGCATTGGCAACAATGTATGCGGGAGAGACCAGATTCTTCGGTAAATATACTCATTTTATTCAAAAGGGATCGGCAATCCACCTTCAGGGGAAAGGTAATGAATATATTTTTGTAAATAGTGTTCCAACCGCGACTTTGGTGATGAGTAAAACGGGTCTCAAGGAAACCAATCTCGCGAGCCTTATGGAAAATGAATGGTTCATCAGAAGTGATAATCAACAAGATGTTTTGTCGCTTGACCGTTTCAATTATCTTCAAGGATTTAACTCTCAAAATATTGATTCCGCCAATATTCAAAAGATTTGTGTGTAAGTAGCTGGAGATGAGAGAATGACTAAGCCGAAAATTCGAATTCTCTTCAATGGCCATGATTTCCGATTCTTACAGCCCGTAATAGATTATTTCAGCAATCATTCAGAGTATAAAGTATATATTGACAAACATGAGGGCCATCAGATTAAGGATGCCAATTTGAGTCAACGTCTCTTGGAAATTGCGGATATTATTTTTTGCGAATGGGCGCTTGGAAATGCCGTCTGGTATTCTCACCATAAGATGAGTAACCAGTTTTTGATTATCCGCTTACACAGTCAAGAATTTAAGACAGAATATCTTGAAAAAATTTTGTGGAAAAATGTCGATAAAATAATTTTTATTTGCGAAAACAATGAGAGGCGCTTTCTCGAAAGATTTCCACACCTGAGTCATCTTACTACAACGATTTACAACCCTCTAAATTGTCCAGCGCTTGATCAACCCAAGAGGCCCTTTGCAGAATATACTTTGGGCTTTGTTGGTTTATCTCCAATGATAAAGCGCCCCGATATTGCACTTGATATTTTCCATCAAATCAAGAAACTGGATGAAAGATTTACTTTGATTTTCAAAGGAAAAATGCCCTGGGAATATGATTGGTTATGGAGTCGCCCTGAGGAAAGAAAATTTTATGATGAATTCTTTCAAAAGGTAAAAAACTCAGAGTTTAGGGAAGCTATCGTCTTCGAAAATTATGGCAATGATATGGCAACGTTTTATTCAAAGGTGGGTTACATTCTTTCAACCAGTGATCATGAAGGGTCCCATCAATCTGTTGCCGAAGGCATGGCTTCCGGAGCGATACCTGTTATTCGCAATTGGGCTGGGGCTGATGATATCTATCCTCAAAAATATATTTTTAACAGTATTGAAAAGGCGGTTGATTTAATTCAATCAACCAGAGCAAAGGAAATACACTCATTAGAGGCAGCATTCGTCAAGAGCTATGCTTATCAAAATTTTGATCAATCTATCATAATACCAAAGTATGAAGAAATCTTTGCCCAATTCGAGGAGAAAAAACAGATTAATCTTTCCCCAGTAACAATGAATGATTTGAAAGTCTTAATTATTTGTTATATAAGGCCAAATAGCCATGATGGGTACGTTACCAGAGTGATTGAAGAGGCTCGCTTGCTTAGAAAGAAAAATATAGAAGTTATTTTGGGGGTCTTTTGTCATACAGATTATTTTAAAAATTGGGACTTAATTTCCAGCCATCTTGTGTTTTTACGAAACAAAACTGGAGCTTATGTTCACTTAATACCAGCAGATGATTTTTTTGAAATCTCGAACATCCTTAACGGGTCTGATCATATCAAAAGAAAGATTATTGAGCTTATTGATTTGTATGATGTTCAAATTGTTCATGGTGAGTCAATATATTCATCAATTTACGCTCTACAAGCCGCAAAGGAATCGAATGTAAAGTTCGTTTTTGATGTTCATGGAATTGCTCCCGAAGAAAGCGAGATGAATAACGAGCCCGCGGCGAGGTTTAAAGCGCTCGGAAAAGCTGAAGAAAAGATCATCCAGGCTTCAGATGCTATTGTGTTTGTGAGTAATTCGATGAAAGAATATTTTCAAAGGAAGTATCAATCCACTTTTGAGAAGCACGTCGTTATCCCAACCTGTGTCAAGACGGATTTATTCACTTTGGATTATGAAAACAGAATCAATAAAAGAAAAGAGTTGGGGCTGGAAGGGAAATTTGTTTTCCTCTATATTGGAACATTGAGTGTCTGGCAATGGAAAGAGGCGATGTTTAGTTTATTTGAACAAGTTCGCAAGGTAAATGAGAAAGCCTTTTTTTTCTTAGTGCTTCCAACAAGTGATCATGAGACGGCAAAGGAGTTGTTTACGAGTAAGCATATCTCCCCAGAGAAGTACTCAATCTTAGAAATCAGTCATGATGAGATAGGTTCATTGATTGGTATTGCCGATGCGGGTATTTTGCTGAGAAAAGAGCACCTGGTTAATCATGTTTCTTTTCCAACCAAGTTTGGCGAATATCTAGCTGCTGGAGTGCCGGTAATTACAACCCCCCATGTGGGCGATATCAGTTGTCTTGTTGAGAAGAACCATTTAGGGATTGTACTCCATGCTACAGATAAAGGAGTTAACGAAGGAGAAATTGAGAAGTTGAGCAGGTTTATGGAAGAGATACTGACCAATCGGGAGATCTGGTTTGATCATTGTAGAAATTTTGCCAAAGAATGGTTGGATTGGGGGTTGTATATAGATCGGCTTATTGATACTTATTTACATTGAGATAGATTAGGTTATTCTTAAAGCCGAAAAAGTTGGCTTAAAAATTCCGTTGTTTTGGTGATGAAGCTTATATATAAAATTTTATAATTTTCTAAATCCTTTAGGATGGCGATTTAAAACAATGTTTTTGCCACAAGTCCGTTTTATAAAGTTTTAATAAGAGGTAGAATTCGGCTATAGCAATTATAAAGATCATTGTAGAATAAAATTAAATTTTATTTGAAATATATTCTTTTCATCTATCACGTTACCTTATGAAGAATTTATTGCCAGTCTACTACACTAAAGGAATTCCAATCCTTCTTGTTATCCTCATCTTTTTTTGGTTGCCAAAATCAGAACTTTCTTCTCTCGTTTTGCCTGTATTATTACTGCCAATTCTTGGGATAACGATTAACGGTTTCCTGAACCGTTTTGTTATTCCAAAATTTGTGAATCAAATCCAAGAATATTCGCTCAACTGGCAATGGTTTGCATTTGGTTTATCATTCCTTGCCGGATTGTGGCTCACTTTGAACATCCCCCTTATGACACCGCCAGTTTATCGAACTCCATTTCTGCCGCCGTTGTTTGTTCGAGTTGTTTATCGCTTAACTTCCGGTGCCGCGTTGGGGGTGTTCATTTTTTTAGTAAGTATTTGGGTGGCCAGCAAAAAGATAAAACCTTCTTCGGAAGATCAGATGGCCAATAAGTTTTCCTTTGTAAAGTATTTTTTGCTTTTTATCATGGTTTGGGGTTTGTATTTATTAGCATTTTTCCCGGCAATGATGAGCGCCGATTCATTCAATCAGTGGAGACAGATTCTGACAGGGGTTTATATTGATCATCATCCTCCATTTCATTCATTCACAATCTGGCTAGCAACACGGGTTGCTTTTACACCCACTTCTGTAGCGGTCTTTCAAGTTCTATTTCTGGGTTTTGTGGCTGCCCAATGGTTTTCGTTTTTTGAAAATATTCGGCTGCCACGTTGGGTGATTTGGGTTGCTGCGGCTTTATTTGCGCTTACTCCCGTCAACGGCACCATGGTGAATACCCTATGGAAGGATGTTCCTTTCAGTACTTCGGTATTAGCCTTGTCTCTTTTTTTGGCAAAGATTGTTTTCACTGATGGTCAATGGATTCACAACTGGAAAGCGAAAATATTATTGGGTGTTGTCTGCGCGTTAGTTCTCCTATTTCGACACGATGGCTTGCCTTTAGGAGTGGGATCCCTTGCCGCATTGTTTGTGTTTTATCCGCGAATGTGGAAAAACTGGATAATTGCTTTGGCAATTTGCTTCGGCTTGTATTTCGGTGTGCGCGGGCCGTTATATCAGGCAGTCGGCGTCCAAAAATCAACTGTATTGGCTGAATCTTCTTTATCTCTTTATACCATGGCCGCTTATGCAAAACCTAACAGTGAATCGGAAAACCTTATCCAATCGTTTAGCTTGCTTGCTCCAAATTGGGATTGTCAAATTAGAGATAAAATTTCATCCGAGTGGAGATCGACTGATTTAGATTATTCGATTTCTCCGATTGAGTTAACCAACAATTTGCTCCAGCGGATGCCGCGTGTTTTGATATACTTCTACCGTTGTGCGCGTTCAATGGAGTGGATTGTCTGGGATCCCTATGGAGAAGTTCGAAACGCCTCGCATGTTGAGGTTCTGGTAGACCCAAACCCGTATGGAATTCAACATGACTCAAAAATACCGTGGTTGCGGGATATAATCAGAGGATGGGTTATAAAGACTTCGCATGATCCGAGTCTTAATTGGTTTACCTGGAGGCCGGCCTTTTTTTTGTACATCAATCTGTTTGTCAGTTTTGTCCTTATCCTCAGGTACCGCTCAATAAAATTCGGGTTGATATCCTTACCAATATTAATCCAGTCTATGACTTTTTCGCTTATTTTTGCTGAACCCAATTTCCGGTATCACTATGCAGTATATCTCGTTTCGCTTGTTTCTTTGCCTTTTTTGTTTTCCACATCCTTACCCAAAGATGATGGAACAATTTTATGATCTGTATCTCTAATCCCGATTTCAAAAACACCCCTGTCCATCCAGGCCGAAAGCATTTCAATTATCAAATCTCCGATCAAAGTGCGCCGCCCGTAGTTACAATTGTTACTCCTTTTTACAACACCGGTGAAGCATTTCACCAGACGGCGCAGAGTATCTTGCAGCAGTCCTTGCAGCAATTTGAGTGGCTGATTGTCAACGATGGCTCGGATGATGCTCACGCGCTTCAAATTCTGGAACAGTATCGCCACAAAGATGCCCGTATTCGGGTGATTGATCATCCTGAAAACCGCGGCTTGAGCGCTGCCCGCAATACGGGTTTTCGTCATGCGCAAACCGAATATGTGGCTTTGCTGGATAGCGATGACTTGCTTGAACCGACCGCTATTGAAAAATGGTGGTGGTTTTTACAAAGTCGGCCTCAGTTTGGTTTTGTGGCCTCCTACCATGTGGCGTTTGAAGGTAAAAACTACCTCTGGACAGGTGGATTCCATGACGGCGCTCAAAATGCGGAACGGAACCGCGTTTCGATGATGTGCATGATTCGCAAGTCCGTCCATCAAGCAGTTGGCGGCTTTGATGAAAGCATTCGCGGCGGTTTGGAGGATTGGGACTTTTGGATGCGCTGCGCGGCGCAAGGCGTTTGGGGTGCTACCGTGCCGGAATTTCTGGCTTGGTACCGCCTGCGAAGTGACCATTCCGACCACTGGCAGAACTTGCAGGAAGAACGCATTGCCGAGTTCCGCGCCCGTTTTCAGCGTCTGTATCCTCATCTATACAACGGCCAATTTCCAAACCCGCCCTTGCGAGATTTTTCTCTTGACCTGATTCTTCCCTCGTTGGAAATCCCAAGGGCTAATCAACTGGAAAAGTCCTCTCGCCGTTTGTTACTCATCCTGCCCTGGCTGGTGATGGGCGGGGCTGAGCGTTTTGCACTGAATTTGATGGACGAACTGCAAAAGCATGGCTGGCAGGTGACGGTGGTTGCGACTGCCGCAGCCGAGCAGACGTGGTTTTATGACTTCGCAAAACGCAGCGAGGATGTGTTTATCCTGCCTCACTTTCTTCCCGTAAAAGATTATCCCCGATTTCTTGCTTATCTGATCCAATCCCGTCAATTTGATGCCGTGTTGGTGCAGGGCAGCCATGAAGGTTACCGTTTATTACCGTTGGTGCGTCAACTGTATCCGGATTTGCCTCTTGTAGATTATTTACAATTCATCACGCCCGATTGGATGCAGGGTGGATTTCCGCGTCTTTCGGTTTTGTATAAGGAGTATTTAGACCGGACGATTACCTCGTCTTATCAACTCTTGAATTGGATGGTGGGTGAAGGTGTTGAAAGGCAGAAATTAGAAGTTTGTTACATCGGAGTGGATGATCAAACCTGGAAGCCAGACCAGACCGCACGCGAGCAGGTGCGGAATGGGCTGGGCGTAGGAATGGATGAGCTTGTTCTGCTGTATGCGGCTCGCTTTGAAGAGCAAAAACGGCCTCTCTTGATGCTTGAGGTTATCAGGCGTTTATCCGAGGGCGGGAAGAGTTTTCGCCTGTGGATTGCGGGAGATGGTTCTTTAAGCAACGCGATGGAGCAAAAAATTAAACAAGCCGATTTTGAAAGTAAAATTGTCTGGTTAGGCAGTATGCCGGCGGAAAAAATGCCTTCTCTCATGGCAGCGGCGGATATCTTTTTCCTTCCTTCTCAAAATGAAGGTATTGCTCAAGCGATTTACGAAGCGATGGCGTCTGGGCTGGTGGTGGTGGCTGCCAGAGTGGGCGGCCAAACCGAGCTGGTAACGCCGGAGTGCGGTTTTCTGGTGGAGGTATGTGAAGAACAAACGCAAATCGAAGAATATCAGCGCATATTGAATGAGCTGATTGAAAATCCAGAATTAAGACAATCGATGGGGCAACGTGCCCGCCAGCGCATTCAGGAACGGTTTACTCTGGAGGGGATGGGAAACTACATGATCCATGTATTGGAAGAGGTAATCCGTGAGCAAGACGCAATTTGGGAGCCTGCTCCAATTACGCCAGAATTAGTGGAAAAAACTCGAACAATCGTTGAATTTTTGCAGGCAAGGCAGGAAGGGTTACGGCTTTATAAGGTGGTTGAAGACTTGAGTAATCAATACAGCGAGCTTTATAAAAAATTCGAAGAGTTAACCAGTCCTAAACCGCCTTCCCATTGGTTTTATTTGTGGGTACGGCAGTTATTTTTGCCGGTTTATGAAAAAGTAAAAGGAAATTATTTTGGAAGATTATTGGGGGCAGTGAAAAATTTTGTTAAAGAGAAAGTTATAAAAAAATAAATAACAGTTTCTTTATTCACTTTTCCAGCCCCTCCTCCAATATAACCTTTGCGCGCTCATCCCACGTGTTTTCTAAAGCGATTTTACGCATCAGTTCTCTATATTCGATGTCATCTTTCATTCGAAGTGCATGATCTAACCGGGTCGCAAATTCTTCTGGGGTGTGTGCAATCAATACGCCCGGGTAATTCATGCTCTCCCGCATGGGTGTGATCACAATCGGTTTTTCCGCTGCCATATATTCAAACAATTTTAGAGGTGAAGTTGCATGGGTGATCTCGTTCACAATGAACGGAATCGTTGCAACATCAAAATACTGTAGATAGTGAGGCAGTTCTTTATAAGGCTTGACACCCAACCACAAGATGTTGGGTATGTCGAGCAGGTCGGTTTTTCGTAAAGTGCCGTCATAATCTGGCCCGATCAGGACAAACCGATAATGAGGTCGGGAAAGAGCAATTTGTTTCAGTAAATCGTAATCAAACCATCGCGCAAGTGCGCCATAATATCCAATAATCGGTTGATTGAGATCAACAATCGGGGCTAAGTCTTCGGGTGGGGTAGAGAACTCATTTCTGGCTGCTCTGGCAAAATGCTCATACACCACCCCATTGGGGGAATAAATTACATCGGAACGATATAGTTTTGCCTCTTCAACCAGTTTATTGGCGGTTGCCAGTACGATATGCGCATTCTTCAGGAGATATTGGTGTCCCCGGGCAATTTGATCGCGATCGCCGTAGAAAACATCAATATCATCAACAAAATCGTAGATGATACGAGGGTTGTCGAAACAATTAGCGTAGTCGCTATTCCAAGTTAACAGGTAGATAAAAGGATTTGTAAGGATGCTAAACGTATCCACGTGAACATTGCACAGGTACACTCCCTTTTCGATTAGTTGAAAGGGAGGCTGTTTACGGTCGGGTTTCGGTTGCAGATAGAATACCAATGCTCCCTGTCTTCCGAGAGCTAAAGCTAACTGTTGGGGACGTTGGAATAACTGAACGTCCCAATCCAGACTGGGGGGAAAGATAACCAATTGTTTATGTTTGCCCCTCTCTTCATTGAGAAGTTCGCTCAATAGTTTTTGGTGGTGTTTTATCGTATTGCTGTCTTTGATTCGTAAAATCTTGCGGGCAAATTTCTTCAAGGGAGATGGTGTTACTTTCCTTATGATGCCAAATAAGTGTCGTGTAGCAATATTTAATAAATTATTAATCTTCATAATCTCTTCCCTTTGAAGATTGGATAATCCATGGAACAAATCGAGAAGAGATTATAACCGATGAAATCCATCCATGTAAAAATTAGGGGATAATGGATTTGAGGCTTTGTGCACCTAAATATTGATAGGCAGAATTGCTAACCCCGTCCCTATAGCCCTGATACGTGTTTCCCGGTAAGATTCTCCAGTTGCATTCCCAGCTGCTTTGATCATAATCGTAATATAAAATTCCAATCAATTGAGACTGTTGTGCAAGATATTCATAGTTTTGCTGAAGCCACCTGTTTTTCTGTTGTACGTTGGTTTCCCCCGTAGCAGAATATTCTGCAGTTGAACCGGTTTGGGCGATAATGATTGGCTTGGAGGGATCCATCTGCCGAATTCGATCCAGATAAGGAGTAAACAAAGTGTTATACGATTCCCATTTTTGCCATGGAATTGCCACATGACAATAGCCATAATTATAGGAACTGAATCCAATCACATCCACAAGGGAACTTCCGGGATAATAGTTTTCGAATTCATGCCCTTTTTCGCTCCATCCGTTGGGAGCAAAGACCCACCAGACTTGTTCACTGCCTACCCCTTCTTCGGAAAAAATGTTAACGATGCGCTGATAAGCCAGTTTGAAATTGGCCGCATCCCCCCCATAAGGAGTCCAAACACTTCCATCCGCATTGACACCATTCATTTCTGGTAATGGCGCAAGAAAAGCAATTCGTCCTCCGCCTGTGGACACCCATTGTTTATATAATTGTGCCATACGCCGGACTGCGCTATCACAATCGCCTCTCGCGATTTGGTAGGCCGTGGCTGAGAAGGGGCATTTTTCACTGGTATTATATGAATATTTTACTGTTCCAATATTAATGTTGACAAATGAAACATAACCGCCTTTCCACAATGCTTCTAATTGACCATAAAAATTATTGGTTTGAAGATTGGTTTGACTGGTAAAGGCAATGTCCTGCAATTCGATAAACCAGCCGACAACGCTGTGCTTCTTGCCTGCAAGATTATCTGCCTGAGGTAGTTCATTGCGTACGGCTTCATCTGTCCAATGAGGTTGCATATAAATTCCGATAAACTTGGATGAAGTTTGAAATGCAGGAAGCCCATTTCGAACAATCGGCAGAAAAGTTCGCCAGTCGTTTGCGCTGATCTCCTGAGCGTGACTGATTTGAATCTGTCCACTCATTACAATCAAAATGCACAAAAGAACAATTAAGAAAACCCTTGTCCGCCGATCGATTTTGACGATTTGTTTTTCAAACATTAATTAACTCCTTATACGCCTCTAGAGAGGTTTTCGTCTTTATTATAGTTTCAGATTGGTTCAATCTTTCCATACAGATTTGTAAAGTGAAAAAGGGGGCTGTTTGATTCAGCCCCCTGAATGAAAGGTTTAATTCTGGTTATGGCAATAATCCTATTAACTCAACGGTAGGTAAATACTTATAGCCTTCCAGGTTGACAACATCGCGATAGGCGGTAAAGTATTCGCGGGGGATTCTGAGATCACAGGTGGTTCCGTCAAAATCATTGATATCAAAATAAAAGACGCCTAAAACGTTTCGCTGCCTGGCAAGATAACGATAATTTTCGATGAACCACTGGGCTTTCATTTCCAGGTTGTAATGGTCAGGACGATCTTCTTTGGTGAAAATTGCGGAAGTGCCGGTTTCAGTGATGATGATCGGCTTGCCAGGTGCCATGCTTTCCATTCGACGGATATACGGTTCAAAGAGTTTATCGTAATTTTCCCAGCGTCCATAATCATAGGGATTGCCATCCTTATCCGTTCCAAAAGTTGCATTGCAGAAACCGTAGTTGTACGAGGCAAATCCAACAATATCAACCACGTCATTCCCGGGGTAATAATATTCAAAATTGTTTTCAGGAACATCCGGCGAACTCAGGCCATTTGCCGCAAACACCCACCAGACTTGATTGCGGGCAATACCGTTCTGTTCAAAGATAGTCTGTATTTTGTGGTAAGCTTGTTTGTAAAGTTCTTGTTTCTGCCGGAGTGATAAATTGTCCGGATAATACTTAACCCAGTCCCCATTCATCTCTTGCAAAGGGGCGAGCATTGCCTTCCGCCCTTCTCCTTTATCTACCCACTTTTTGTAGATTTTTGCCATTTGGGCAATGCGAGCGTCATAATGTCCGTTAATGACTTTATCTATCGTATCGCTTGAACCGATTTTAACAAAAGAAAAATAACCTTTTTCCCACAACCTTTCTAACTGGCGGTATAAGTTGTTTCGGTTTAGTGCGGCCTCAGTTTCCCAGTCCTCATAAAAGGCCGGGTCCTGAATATCAATAAACCACCCCACCGCTGTGTGTTGTAAACCCGAAAGGCTATCCGCCTCTGGCATATATTTTTCCACATTCTCTTTTGACCAGTAAATCTTATCAATATAACCGATGAATTTTGGCAATCCATTTCGTATAAGTGGTAAGAAGGTGGATGTTGGAATATCTTGTTCTATTTCAATTTCATTTGAGGAAGTAGTTTCTGTAATATTTATTTGGTTGGCCGAGCAAGCAAGAATAGATATTAGCAGCATTCCAAGCGTAAGATATTTAAGTGAACTATTCTTCATAATAGCAACCTTTGATAGAATAATGTCGAATTAAGATTGTAATAAAATTATAACATGGTCCTGTAAGGGGTAATTTTATAATGGGTATGTTGGAAAACAAAGCTGTATTAACCCCTATACGACAAAACCGCTATATTTTTCATATAGCCGTGGCTCAACTGCGGATTATTTTATTTTCTCCCCCCTGGCTTATCACTGGATCGAAATGTGATGATGTTAATATAAAAGACGCAGCATCAATTCCAACTTATAAATGGGCATAAACACATCATCGGAAAAAAGGAATGAAGACTCAACAACTATCCCTAAGAACCCATAATTTCATTAAGTTTTTTGGTGTTTTATTATTTTCTTATTTATTTCTGATTTCCATTTCTTACACTAAAGATGTATCCTATCAACCACTGATTACTATATTTATCGCTTTGTGTTTTTTTGCGCTTTTTAAAGTTGTGGATTCGCTCCTTCCTAAAGTGGGGATTCGCCCCATCATCATTGGCTTGATTTTTATTGGATTATTAATTCGTTTATATTGGGTTATTAATATAATGACAGAACCAATCAGTGATTTTTCCCATTACCATCAAAAGGCTATAAGTCTTGCAAAGGGAGAGGCCATCGTTCATAAAAACATTGGCTTTGTTTTACTTCTTTCTATCGGGTATAAAATTTTTCCAGATGTATTTACTGGAAAACTGATTAATGTTGGTTTTAGTACTTTCTCTCTGATATTTCTTTACCTTATTGGAAAAAAATTACTAGATGAACGAAAAGCCTTATATGCTCTGCTGCTGTTTACTTTTTTACCCAGTGAAATTGCAATGTGCAGTGTACTTGGTAGTGAAGTAATTGTTTCTTGGGCAAGTATTACGGTATTATATTTTATGGTTAAGTCGAATGATTTTCAAATTCAACGGCCAAAGGAAATTTTGTTTTTATTGATATCAGGCTTTTTCTATGGTTTATCTCTTACACTGAAGACGGTTATGATTTTTTACTTTCCTGCAATCTTAGTCGGATTTTTCATAGCTAATGTCCGTAATACTTATGAATTCCTTAAGACTCTAGTATGTTTTAAATTCGGGATTTTTCTTGGGATTACTACTATATCCTTGATTTATACTTTAATGAGCGGAAGTTTTACATTTGACATATTCATAGCACAGGATCCTCTCCCTTTATTGTATGGTACAAATACAGCCTCTCAAGGTCAATGGAATATGGCTGACACGGAACTTTATTATAGTTTTCCATATAACGAGCGCTTTAAATTAACCGTCAATGAAGCGCTTGATAGAATTAAAGATAAACCAATGGATTTTATTTTATTAATTCCGATAAAACTTTATCACCTTATGGCTCAAAATGATTATGGAAATGAATGGAATTTATTATATGTAAATATGGGGGCACGTAATCTTCTCTTTGCACTTTTGTCACAGGCGGTATATGTATTAATCATGGGTCTCTCTTTATATTCTTGTTATACCTCTCCAAAGGGAGATAACACTTTCCTAATAACGACTGTCATTTTTCTTATTGTATCAACCTTAATTCCACACGTAATACTTGAATCTCAAAGTCGCTATCATCACCATTTACTACCATTCATAATACTTTTAGCTGCGAACGGAATATCTAAAATACTAAGCAAGCCTTGAGAAAGAACATATTTTGTGAGTATTTTGGATTTTTCGACGCCGCGTTCATATAAAATTTCAAATCCCCCCTACCTCCCCAGCACCTGCTCCCGGACAGATAATACCTGCCGGCGCAGGTGATCATCGCGTTCGATCTGGTCGGCAATTTTTTCGCAAGCGTACAGCACGGTGGTGTGATCACGCCCGCCTAATGCTTCGCCAATCTGCGGCAGGGAGAGATTGCCGATTTCGCGCATCAGGTACATGGCTACCTGACGCGGTAAGGCCACTTCGCGCGAGCGATCCCGCCCCAGCAGTTTTTCGCGGCTGATCCCAAATACCCGCCCCACAGCCGTGATAATCGCCCCCGGCTCGACTGCGCTGGGCTGCGGCAGCAGGTCGGCCAGCGCAATTTCTACCAGTTTGGCGGTGATCGGCTGGTTGCTCAGGTCGGCATAGGCCAGAATGCGGGTGAGCGCGCCCTCTAACTCGCGAATGTTGGATTGGATCTGCCTTGCAATCAGCGTGAGGATATCCATGGGTACTTCGCGCCCGGCGCGCATGGCCTTGGAACGCAAAATGGCGATGCGGGTTTCCAGATCGGGCGGCTGAATATCTACCGTCAGGCCCCACTCAAAACGCGAGCGCAGCCGTTCTTCTAATGTGACCATAGCCTTGGGGGGACGGTCAGAAGAAAGCACAATCTGCTTTTCCTGATTATGCAGTGTGTTGAAGGTGTGGAAAAATTCTTCCTGCGTGGATTCTTTACCGGCGATAAATTGAATATCGTCAATCAGCAGCACATCAATGGAACGGTAGCGTTCCCGGAAGGCCAGCGTGTTCTGCGTGCGTATGGCGTTAATCAGTTCGTTGGTGAAATCTTCCGAGGAGACGTACAGCACCTGCAAGCCTTTCTCGGTGGCGGCATTGCCAATAGCGTGCAGCAGGTGGGTTTTACCCAGTCCCACCCCTCCATAAAGGAAGAGCGGATTGTAAGCATGGGCCGGCTTTTCGGCCACAGCCAAACAGGCAGCGTGCGCCATGCGGTTGCTGGCGCCAACCACAAAGTTTTCAAAGCGGTAACGGTCAATCAGGCAGCGGTTGCCGTTCCCATTGGGTCGGGAAGTGGTTTCCGCAGAAGTGGCGGCATCATGTTCGGCATCGCGGTGCCAGACAACAAATTCGACTTCTACGGGTGAATCTAGATAACCGGTCAACAAGCGGGCAAATGTGCCGGCAAGGCGGCTTTCCAGCCAGTCCCGGGCATAGGCATTTTGGACGCCAATACGGGCTTTGTTGTTTTCCACACGAATCAATTCAGCATTACGTACCCACGTATCGAAGGATGCTTTGGGCATTTCCATTTGCAGTTGTCCGAGGGCTGCCTGCCACGCTTGTTGAGCATTCATACGTCGTCCTCCGCATACAGGATTAGGTGCAAAGTCAAACAACAGGCGGGAGATACCCAACAATCTCACCGTCTGGTGAGGCTGGCGAAAGAATGACATAGCCTGAGCTTTGCACAGGATGGAGCGGGTGGTAGAGAAGACCCGCTGACAATCGGGCTGTCCCCGTATTGCTGATTGCGTGTTCATTCTAACAGATGCAACCGCTCAAGACAAGACGCTTACCATACGCCACTCTAAAAAACAATCAATCTTTAAGGATTCTCATCTTAAGGACATTTCCGAAGGTTTTTAAATTAATTCGCGATATTTTAGTAACCCTTAAACACCATAAAAAGGGGTTTTTATCAAATTGATACCCCCATATATGGGGTATTCGACTTGAAATTTGATTTTATGTTCTATCCGTGCTATTTAATTCCTAAAAATCGAAAAAGATTTCAATCTTCAAATTTTTTCTACAAGACTCACAGAACAGAATCTTGCTGAAGAACTATTTTTTAACATTGGAATTTCTTTGAGACAGGTCTTCCAGCATCATCCGGGCGGCGCGGCGGGCAATCTGTACCGCAAAATTTGTGCCGCGGTCCCACGGGTAAACCTGACTCATGCTGGCAAAATACAGACCCGGCAAAGGAGTGCGAATGGCGGGGATGTGCTGCGAATGATTGACCAGCGGCACCGGTTGGGCATAAGTGGTGCGGAAAAGCCACGATTGGCGAATCCAGTCCCTTTCAAACTTTGGGTTGAAACGCGGCAGTACCGGCAGAAAACGTTCCAGCAATTCCTCTTTACTCAGGCGGAAATATTCGTGGTCGGGGTCGAGATAATCGCCAATATAAACGATATGCTCACCGCCAAAATGCCGGCCGGGCACAAAATTGGTATGCTCTACCAGCGCAAGAAATGGGTAACCGGCACTCTTGGGAATGTTGAACCAGTAGTAACCTTCTTCAGATAATTGATGCCGCAGCGCCAGCACCATCACCACCGCGCCCATGCTTCTCAGGTTCAGCAGCCCCTGCAGGTAACTTTCCGGCAGGGCAGGGGCCAGTTTTGCCAGCAAACCTGGGCCGACAGTCACCAGACACCGGTCAAAAGTGGCTCGACTGCCTTCCTTCAACAGGATGGAAACCTGCCCATTTTCCTCGCTTTCGATGCGCTCAACGGGTGTATTCAGGTGAATTTCAACGCCGCGCCGGCGCAGAATATCCGCAAAAGTATCCGAAAAGGCTTGAAAACCGCCCTGAAAGGTGCCCAGTCGCGTGGTGCGCACCTTGAAGCGCGCCCAAAACCACGCCATGTTGACCGACTTGTAGTGCTGGCCGAACTTGCCCTGTAATAACGGCTCGAACAAAACGGTGTAAAGGCGTTCACCATAGGCTTTGCGCATCCACTCGTGAGCGGTGACCTTTTCCAGCGGCTTCCAATCGGCCACATAGCGCAGGTAAGCCGTCACCAGACCAAAACGAATCATATCCGGCAGGGTGAAGCCGGGAAAGGTCAGCGCTGCCAGCGGCGAATCAAGCGGGTAGAATTTTTCCTTGTAATACACCACCGTTTTGGGACGCGGAAAGATGACCTTATCCTGTAAGCCCAGTTCTCGAATCAGTCCTAACAT
The DNA here is from genome assembly GCA_040754815.1 of Chloroflexota bacterium. Lineage (GTDB taxonomy): Bacteria > Chloroflexota > Anaerolineae > Anaerolineales > Anaerolineaceae > Bellilinea. The sequence goes on along the minus strand of JBFMBX010000007.1, from coordinate 32,867 downwards.
ATCACGGTCGGATTGAAACCAGTGATGATAAAAATGCTCCACCGACCAATCCCAGCCCTCATCTTTGAAACCGGCAGCCAGCCCGCCCACATGGGGTGCCGATTCATAAATCACCACCTCGTGACCGGCGTTGACGAAATCGAAGGCGGCACTCATTCCGCCAATCCCTGCTCCAATGACTGCGATACGCATGATTTTCCCTCGTTTTCAGTGAATTACAAAGTGCTTTCCGTCTGTCGGATTTGCTGCAAATCTTTACCCCAGCGCAGCGGTTGTTTGAGGTAGTAAAACGCGCCCAATGCCGTAATCGGCAGCCACAGCGCAGCGTGCAGAACCAGTGTATAGGCGGCGGCTGTTGCCTGCGGGACACCGTAAGCCACCAGCACGGCAATGCCCGGCGCATCGAACGTTCCTACATAACCCGGCGCAGAGGGCAGGGTGGTGGCAATGTTGACGATGCCGTTCATCAGCATGAGCGCAAAGAAACTGACCTCGAAGCCAAAACCGTGCATGATGAACCAGTATTTGCCGGTTTCCAGCAGCCAGATGATTACCGTGGTGAAAAAGACCATCAGTGCCTCGCGCGGCGAGCGCAAGGATTCCAGGCCGGTGAGAAAACGCAGCGCAACCCCGCTGACTTTGGGGCGGAAGCGCGCCGGCACGATTTTATTCAATATGCCCATCGTTAACCGTTCGGTGATGCGCGGGAACATGGCCGCTAGCAGGAAGACAATCAGCGCACCGATGAAAATGAGTGCGCTCCACAACGAAAGTTGTTGAATGTTGCCCACAAAGCCGGAGTCGTGCGTTAGCCGGCTCAGCTCGCCGAGATTGAAGAAAACGAAACCGAGCATCACCACCGCATCGAAGATGCGCTCCACCACAACAGTGGCGAGAGAAGCGGAAATAGCCACACCCTCACGGTCTTTGAGAATGGCCGCCCGCAGCACTTCCCCGGCGCGGGCAGGATAAATATTGTTGCCCATGTAGCCGATGGTCACAATGGGGAACATGGTGCGGGTGGGAATTTTCTTCAACGGGCGAAGCAGGTAATGCCAGCGCCATGCTCGCGCCCAAACGCCGATGAAGTAAACCGCCACCCCCGGCAGCAGCCACCAGAACTGAGCAGTTTGCAGGGATTGCCAAACTTCCCCCAAATGCAGACCGCGCAAAGCAAGGTAAAGAAAAAAAGCACTAACCGCAATGCCAAGCCAGAATTGCCAGCGTTTCAGCATGGCTGCAATTGTAACACGGCGCACAAATTAAGTGGACGGTAATTCGATGATAAAAGTCGCGCCGCTGCCCGGCTGGCTTTCGGCGCTGATCCTGCCGCCGTGTGCTTCCACAATCGAACGCGCAATGGCCAGCCCCAAACCCGATTCCTGATTGGACTGACGGGCCTTATCGGCGCGGTAAAAGCGCTCGAAAATGAACGGCAAATCCTCAGCGGCAATGCCGCTGCCGTTATCTGCCACCTTCAAACGGATGCCCCCTGCCGGGAGCGTTTCGGCGCTCAGCCGCACCCAACCACCCGCCGGAGTGTAGCGAAAAGCGTTCAGAATCAGGTTATCCAGCACCTGCGCCATGCGGTCGGGGTCGAGCTTCACTTTGGGCAAACCTTCACTCGCTTGCAGGTGCAATTGTATGCCTTTTTGTTCGGCGGTAACGCGGTGGCGGGTAATGACCTGTTCGAGCAGGGCGCGCACATCGGTGGGCTGCAGCAACAGGCTCAATTCCCCCGCATCGGCCAGCGAAAGCAGGCGCAGGTCATCCACCAACCGGCTCAACTGGCGGGTTTCCTGATGCAATACATTGAAAATTTCGGGGTTGCCTTTCAATTTGCCTTCACTGAGTGCTTCTGCATAACCGGAAAGCACGGTCAACGGTGAGCGCAATTCGTGGGCAATATCGGCGGTCATCTGACGGCGCAACCGCAGGGCGTTGGCCAAATCGCGGCTCATTTTATTGAACGCTTGAGCCAGCATTCCCAATTCATCCTTTGAACGAACCGGCACTTCTTTGCCGTAATTGCCGCGCGCAATCTCTTCGGTGGCGTGGGTGAGTTCCCGCAGTGTGCGGGTCAGACCGTAAGCCAGAAAGCCCCCCAGTGTCAGGGCCAACAGGGAAGCAATCACCGCGCTGACCAGCGCAGCCTGATTGACCCCTCGCAAAAATACTCCTTCGGGTGTATCGGCAAGTGGCGTGCGCCGTTTGGCATTCAGAATGACCCACCCAATCGTCTGGTTATCCGCCTTAAGTTCAACCGCGCGGTTCAATTCGGTGGCGGGAATGAGAGTGCCGCTCGGTTCGGTTGCCGAAATGCTGAACAGGACGCGCCGGTTGGTGTCCACCAGCGTCAACCGCGCCCACGTGGCTTCCAGGGTGCGCATCATCCCGCCCATACCCTGCATCATCATGCGCGGCCGGCGCAGCAGGGCAGTATCAATTCCCTCCCACGAGCCGTTCAACTGGTAGTATTCCACCAGAGCGGAGATCATCGCCTGTTCTTCGCGGGTGAGGAGAAACCGATCAAAAGCAGTGCGGATGCGGTAGTTGATGAACACGGCTACCAGCAGCGCGCCGGTTACGCCGACAATCAAAAAGGCAAGGGTGAGTTTGAAGGTAAGAGAGCGCATAAGAGATCGAATGACGAAAAAGGCTCAATCCCGCACGGCAAAACGATAGCCAGCCCCATAAACCGTTTCAATATATTTCGGTTCTGCCGGGTCGGGTTCAATTTTCAAGCGCAGGTTGCGGATATGCACATCAATTGTCCGTTCATAACCTTCGTAAGCATCGCCCTGAATACGCTCCAGCAGTTCGAGACGCGAAAAGACCTTGCCGGGTGTTTCCATAAAGGCGGCTAAAATTTCAAACTCCGAAGGGGTTAATTCCACCTCCTTCCCGTTGACCCACACCAGCCGGCTGGTGCGGTCGAGTTCGATTTGCCCGCGCCGCAGTCGTTCCGGTGCGGCTACTGCCTTATCCATACGGCGCAGCACGGCACGCACGCGGGCGGTTAACTCACGCATGCTGAAGGGTTTGGTTACGTAGTCATCCGCCCCCAGTTCCAGCCCAACCACCTTGTCGTTTTCTTCCAGCCGGGCGGTCAGCACAATCACCGGCGTGTCGGACTCGCGCCGGAAGGCGCGTAAAAATTCAAAACCGCTCATTTCCGGCATCATCAGATCGAGAATAATCAAATCGGGTTTATGGTCGCGGGCAGCAAAGAGCGCTTCCTGACCGTTGCTGGCAGTATATACCTCAAACCCCTCTTCGACGAGGTAAGAGCGTAGCAGTTGGCGCAGTTCCAGTTTGTCATCCACAATGAGCAGTTTCTTTGCCATAACAATCATTATACTCCGGTCAGAATCGAAGGGTGAGGATGCCGGGGATCTTGCGGCGCATCCTCACCCGTAAAGCGGTTATTCAAAAGGAGGAGAAACTTTACCGTACCGCCAGCCGGTTGGAAGGATTACCAGCCCCGGCCGAACCCGCCGCGTCCACCGCCATGGCAGCCGCCAAAGCCCATCATAAAGCCGCCGCGCCATCCAAACCCGTCCTGCGCAAGGAGCAGGTCGGCCTGTTCCTGAGTGATGACACCGCTGGCAACGGCTTCGTTTACCGCATTTTCAAAAGCGGTCTGCATGGCGTTCTGGAAGGCTTCATTGTTGAAAAGGGCGTGGCGGGCGCGCATTAACTCGGCTTCCTCTTCTGTAATGCGGCCGTCTGCAACGGCCTGTTCCAGACGAATTTCCGCAGCCTTCACATAGGCATCTTGTAGGTCTTCTACGGAGATTCCTAAAGCCTCAGCCAGATGAGATTCGAAATCCACACCGTTTTGGAACAGCCAGCCGAGCATGCCTTTACCGCCAAAGCGGCCGGTGCCGTTGAGGATGGCATCAGCCTGAGCCTGCGTGATCAAACCTTTTTCCACGCCTTCCTGCACGGCGGATTGGACGGCCTGCTGATAAGCGCTGTTCAGTTCATCGGTGGTAATGCCCAGCGCTTCGGCAAGTGCTTCGCCGGCGTTCGGGCCCATCATACCGCGTCCGCCGCCGAACGGCCCGCCAATTTGCGGCAGGGCATCGGCGCTGACCGTTTGTACTGCCTGAAATGCCAGACCAACTCCAAGAATCAGGGCAAGTGCACCGAGTGAGAAACCAATCAAGAGTTTTTTGTGTTTCATGTGTTACTCCTTTCATTCTTTTGGATTCGGGATTTTCCCGTTTGTTTCTGTGTTTAAGATAACAAACGATTGTTTAGAAATTATTAAGATGAAATTTGGAAATTATTGGACTTTTCACTTTCCAAATAGGGAAAAAGGATTTTTGTTGGCAAAGCAGATTCCAAACGCCCCCAAAAACCGAAAGGCGGGCCTGTGGTAAAATCGGTACAATTCTGATGAAAGCCCAACCGAAGAAAACAACCTTGCTGTATGAACCGGTCATCGGGCTGGAAGTTCACGCCGAACTGCAAACCCGCTCGAAGATGTTTTGCGCCTGCCCGGTGGTGGATTCAACCTGCGCCGAACCGAACAGCGCTGTGTGCCCGGTTTGTGCCGGCATGCCCGGAACGCTGCCGGTGGTCAACCGCGCCGCTGTGGAACATGCCCTGCGGGTTGCGCTTGCCTTGCAGTGTGAAATTGCACCCTTAAGCCTGTTTGCCCGCAAAAACTACTTTTACCCCGACCTGCCCAAAGGGTATCAGATTTCTCAGTATGAATATCCGCTGGCGCAGCGCGGCCTGCTGCCCATTGAAACCTCGCAGGGAGCAAAAACAGTGCGCATCCGGCGCGTCCATCTGGAAGAGGATACCGGCAAACTGATCCACATAGAGGAAGCGGACGGACATTCGTTTTCGCTGGTTGACCTGAACCGGGCCGGTGTGCCGCTGCTGGAAATTGTCAGCGAACCGCACATGCACTCACTGGAAGAAGTGCGGGCTTATGCAACCGCCCTGCGGGCAGTTCTGCGGAGGGTGGGCGCCAACAGCGGCGATATGGAAAAAGGGGTGATTCGTTTCGAGGCCAATGTTTCGCTTCGTCCATGGGGGAGCGACCGGCTGGGCACGCGGGTGGAGATCAAAAACCTGAACAGTTTTCGGGCAATGGAGCGGGCAATTGCTTACGAAATTGAACGCCAGACGGCATTATTGCAGAGCGGTCAGCCGGTGCGGCAAGAGACGCTGGGGTGGGATGAAACCGCTCAGGTAACCCTCAGCCAGCGCAGTAAAGAAGAAGCGCATGATTACCGCTATTTTCCCGAACCGGATTTGCCACCGCTGGTGATTGAACCGGCGTGGGTTGAGCAGGTGCGTGCCGGTCTGCCGGAGCTGCCGCAAGCGATGAAAACTCGCTTTGTGCAGCAATATGGATTAAACCCCGCTGAAGCAGCCCTGCTCAGCGAGGATGAAGCCGTTGCGCGCTTTTTTGAAGCCTGTGTTCGGCAGGCCGGTGATGAGGTTGCACCGCGCGTGATTGCCACGTGGATTACGGGAGAAATTTTTGCCTGGTTCAACCAGAGCGGTGAAAACATTGAAACCCTGCGCGTTTCAGCCGGGGGTTTGGTGGAACTGCTGCGCCTTATCGCCGATCAAACGATTACCCTTAACACGGGCAAGATGGTTTTGAGCGAAATGCTGGCCACCGGCAGGGCGGCGCGGGAAATCATCGGAGAGCGCGGTCTGGTGCAGGTCAGCGATAGCGGGTTGATTGCTGAAATTGTGGCAAAAGTGCTGGAAGAAAATCCGCGCGAAGTAGAGTCGTACTTTCAAGGAAAGACGACCGTGTTCAACTGGCTGCTGGGGCAGGTGATGCGCCGAACAGCCGGCCGCGCCAGCCCCGCCCTTGCGCGCGCCGAACTGGAACGCCAGTTGCATTCTCGAAAACCCGGCTGAGGTTTTGGCAGGATATGACGAATCGCGCTGCTGAAGGCCGGGTATCATCGAAGAGAGGCGATTTTCATCATATTGACGGAAGGCTTAAGGTTTGCTACCCTATATCAGGATGACCATCACCTTTTTGTGAGGTTAGCATAAAATTATGCGCTGCCAGCAGCAAATCAATCACCGTTCATTAGCGGGCACAGCACCGTTGTGCCCGTTTATTTTTTAAGATCCCCGTAAACTCAACCCAATCTTTAACTCACAGGAGAAAAAACCAATGGCAGAAACCACCAATGCGTTTGAAATGGCACAACGCCAATTCGATCATGTGGCAGAACTGCTCAAACTCGACCCGCAAGTGCGGGAGATTCTGCGCTGGCCGCTGCGGGAATTTCACTTCCGCATTCCGGTGCGCATGGATGACGGCACGATTAAGGTCTTTCAGGGTTTCCGCGTTCAGCACAACGATGCCCGCGGCCCGAGCAAAGGCGGCATCCGCTTCCACCCGGCCGAGACCATTGATACTGTCCGTGCTCTGGCGACGTGGATGACGTGGAAATGTGCAGTGGTGGATATTCCGCTGGGCGGCGGCAAGGGCGGTGTTGTGGTTGACCCGGCCACCCTTTCCACCAGCGAAAAAGAGCGGCTGGTGCGCGGCTGGGTGCAGCAGATGTGGAGGAACATCGGCCCGCGGCAGGATGTGCCGGCGCCGGATGTCGGCACCACCCCGCAAATGATGGGCTGGATGATGGATGAATATTCCAAACTGGTGGGTGAGTATACGCCGGGCGTAATTACCGGTAAACCTGTTGGCGGCGGCGGTTCGCTGGGGCGCACCGAAGCAACCGGCTTTGGCGTGATTTATACCGTGCGCGAAGCGATGAAGCACCTTAAAATGGACCCCACCAAATGTCTGGCGGCCATTCAGGGGTTTGGCAATGTGGCACAGTACGCAGCCATCGGCTTTACCGAAATCCTGGGCGGCAAGGTGGTATGTGTTTCCTACTGGGACCGCGAAGACCGCACGCCCTACACCGTAAGCAAAGCAGATGGCATTGATCCGCGCTTCCTGATGAGCATTACCGATCAGTACGGCACCATTGACAAGAACAAGGCAAAAGAGGCCGGTTATGCCATCGAACCGGCTGACGCATGGATTAGCAAAGAGGTGGATGTGTTGATTCCGGCGGCGCTGGAAGGGCAGATCAACGCCGATTCGGTTCATAAGATTTCACCGCGAGTTAAAATTATCGCCGAAGGCGCTAACGGCCCCACCACGCCCGAAGCCGATGAGGTCATCCGCCAGCGCGGTATCTTCCTCATTCCGGATTTCCTGTGCAACGCCGGTGGTGTGACGGTTTCTTACTTTGAAAGCGTCCAGAACGATATGAATTTCTACTGGCCGAAAGAGGAGGTGCTTTCTAAACTGGACCAGAAGATGACCGCCGCGTTCGAAGCCGTGTTGGAACTGGCGGAAAAAGAAAAAGTGTATATGCGCGATGCTGCCTACATGGTGGCCATTACGCGGGTTGTCAAAGCAATGGAATTGCGCGGCTGGATATAATCTCAGGGAGCCAGCCAGCTGGCAGCCGCCTCTCCCGCCGGGAGAGGCGGCTGTGTTTCGGTTGCAAGCCGCGAATTAATAACGCGCCAGTGTGGTAATGGCAGGGGTCTGGTCAAACATCCAGAAAGCGAGCGGCAGTCCCAGTCCAAGGCTGAGGCCGGTGAGCAGCCACGCGGCTGCCAGCCACAGAGCACTCAACCACCAACCGACCAGCACGAAGTACAACGCGCGGAGCAGGAAAGGCAACTGCGGCAGGGCCGACTCGCGGTAGATGACTTTACCGTCAACCACCATCACCCGCGCCTGCCGTTTGACCGGTTTGAGAGTCATGATTTGCGGCAGGCGGTTGAGCAGCCACAACCCCAGCGGCAGGCCGATGATGGTGATGTTGAGAAACCATGCTACTGCTGTGACAATGCCGCCCAGCCAGAGGCCGACCAGCAGAAAGTAAAGAATGCGAATCAGACAGCCGGGCCCCTGTTCCTGCGGCTGAACGATGACGGGGGTGGGGGTAGATTGACTCATTTTTTCCTTTTCCTCTTTTGCGAATTTTGTAATTGAATTACGGATTACATCATTATTTACGCAAAAGAGGCCTAAAAGTTGCAAAAAAGCCGCTTCAGCACTCGATGCAATGGCCGATATCCTCGTACCATAATTCCGGTTTTTCGGCGATAAAGTCCTGCATCATCTGGATGAGCTGCGGTTCATTCAAAACGACCAGTTCTACCCCGCGCGATTTAAGCAGTTCCTCCGCGCCGAGAAAAGTCTGATTTTCGCCAATGACCACCCGCGGAATTTTATATAACAAAATAGCGCCGCTGCACATATCACAGGGAGAGAGGGTGGTGTAGATGGTAGCGCGGCGGTATTCTTCCGGCGCCAGCCGGCCGGCATTTTCCAGCGCGTCCATTTCGGCATGTAAAATCGGGCTGCCGCGCTGCACGCGGCGGTTGTGTCCCCGTCCGATGATTTTGCCATCCAGTACCAGCACTGAACCGATAGGGATACCCCCTTCACGGTAACCCTGTCTGGCTTCCTCGTAGGCGGCCTGCATAAATTCATCCATGTTGCTCCCTCCTCAAATTATAAGATGGAATAATCCGGATGAATCTTATCACAAATGATTGGAGATTCAAGCCGCCGCCGGCCTGCCCTCTCAACCAGATGTCAGGCGTGAGAATTGTTGTTGAGAAATTTTCTTTTTTGCCGGTAAATGATGATGACTCCGCTTACGACCAGCAATAATAAAATCCACCGCAGCCAGAATGGGGGCTGAATAAAGGTCAGGATGAAAAGAATGAGGATGGCTTCTGCGCCGACACCAAGCGCATGATACCCCAAGGGGATGCGGATAAAATGAATTGCGGCAATCACGCCGGAGGCAAAGACCAGCAGCCAGATCAATGCTCCCACCGGTTCTGCAAGCGGAGAGGAAATGTGTCCTTCGGCGCGTTCGCGAATGCCCAGCATCATGGAGCGTTCCATGACATATCCGGCGTTCATGATCAAATTGAACATGCCTGCCGGTATTTCTTCCGGTAAATCAATGCGGTGACGGACGATCAGCCGGGATGAATTTTCATCGAGGGGATAGACATACCACAACCACGACCACTGCAGCGGCAGTGCAGGTGTGTTCCGTGCCAGCACGAATTCGGACGGTTTGTAATCGTGAATCACCAGATAATTCATGATGATGCCCTGTTCGCCGCGTGCGGGGTTCTGCCATTCATCGTGAATGCGATTGGCGTTGACGTAGCGGCACTCGCCGCTGGTCATGCAAAACAAATTCTCAATGAAAGTGATCGAATAAAAAGCGGCGCGCGAATCCCCCATCTGCACCAGCCAGGGGTAAATCTGTTCCGGGCGGGCATGAATGGTAATGGCATGATTCCAGATCAGGTCGGGCGAGGGAATCAATTCGTCACCCGGCAGGGCAAGGTTTACCTCTTGAGGGGTGCTTCCCCAGTTCGGAATCTGGTTTGCAATTATCCAAAACCCCACGATTATCAAGAGAACGGCAACTGCCGCGCCGATTAAGAAGCGGGGAAATGCTTTGGTAAGGTTCATATTCCACCCCCCATGTGAGTATCAGGATTGGTCAAAATAGGAAGAGAATAGCAGATTTATCTTGCATTCATTCTAACATAAAGGGAATGCGGGATAAGAAATTCAAAACACAAGTTGGTAAACCGTCAGAATGAGTTGCTGTCGGGCGGTGTGGTAATCCCCGGCAAAATCGGCAGCCGGGGTGGAGGTGACATAAAGGTTACAAAAGAGGTTAGCGCCCGATCCAGACCGTGCCTTCGGTTTGGCATGTCGAAAGTCACGCTTGGGAGGTGAAGAAAGCCTGTTGCACATTACCCGGTAAGTTTTATAATACTCATTGAGTCAGTTTATGAATCCCGGTAATGGTTCTTCTCCCTCAATTCGAAGTTTTACGCCGGAAAACCTGTTGTTGGGTTTATTGCTGGAAACCAGCCACGATGGTTACCAGCTCAATCGCATTCTCAAGCAGGAATTGAATCAGATCTGGCGATTGAGCCAGAGCCAGTTATATGCCACCCTCAAGCGGTTAGAAGCGCGCGGCTGGGTAACCAGCTCGCAAACAGCCTCCCAACGCGGTCTGCCGCGCCGTCTGTTTACCCTGACGGATGCCGGCCGTCAGCAGGTGATGAAGTGGTTGACCACCCCCAGCCCGTGCAGTGTGCAGGTCATCCGGCTGGAACTGCCGGCGCGTTTGTATATTTTGAATCGCCTGAATCCGCAACAGGTGAGCGAGGTTATTAACAGCCAGCGGGCCGTCATTCAAGAAGGACTGCGGCGCCTGGAGGAACAATTAAACCGCATCCCTGCCGAACAAACCTATAACCGTATGGCCTGTGAAATGCGCTTGCATCAGGTGCAGGCTTTACTGAAATGGTTCGATAAATCATTTAACTGAGAATGGAGGCTTGCGAAATAATGAACATTAAAGCATGGTTAAGTTTGATTGTGATTTTGGTGTTGCTGGCTGCCTGCCAGCAACAAAATGTGGTGAAAAGTCCGACGGCAGCTCCTTCTGCCGGCCCTGCCGCGGAGCTGCCTGCTGAAACTCCCTTGCCTGCCACCGAACAACCCACCGCAATGGCTGAATCATCGGTCACCGTCACCGATGCTCTGGGGCGAGTCGTAACTTTCCCGCAGCTGCCCCAGCGTGTTGTTGTTGCGGGGCGCGGCGTGGCTTTGCTGGCGGATGCCGTGTATCTCTTCCCCGAATCGTTGGAGCGGGTGGTGGCCGTTTCACGCACTGCTCAATCGCCGGATGGCGATTTTCTGGTGCTGGTGGATGAGCGCCTGCCCGAAAAAATTGCCTTTGAAACCAATGTCGGCGCTGAACAGGTGGTCACCGCCCGGCCGGATGTGGTGATTCTCAAGCCCTATATGCAGGAAACGCTGGGAAACTCGCTGGAAGCACTGGGCATTCCACTGGTTTACCTTTCGATGGAAACCCCCGACGAATTCCGGCGAGATCTGCAAACGCTGGGCATCCTGTTTGGTAATCCTCAGCGCGCCGAAGAAGTTTGGAAGTTTTATCAGCGGCATCTCGATGAGGTCAATCAGGCGCTGACCGGTTTAAGCGCCGGGCAGAAACCGCGGGTACTGCTGCTTTATTATTCCGACCGTGATGGGCAGGTGGCTTTCAACGTAGCCCCTAAAAACTGGCTGCAAACCATCATGACCGAACTGGCCGGCGGGGTGCCGGTCTGGACGGATATCGAACTGGCCAGCGGCTGGACGAAGGTCAACCTGGAGCAGGTGGCCAGCTGGGACGCCGATCGGATTTTCATTATTTCCTACACCGCCAACCCCGAACAGGTGGTTGAAAACCTGAAACAGGACGCCCAATGGCAGGCTTTGCGCGCCGTGCAGGAAGGCCACCTGTATCCTTTCCCCAAAGATTTTTACTCGTGGGATCAACCAGATACGCGCTGGATTTTGGGTCTGCGTTATCTGGCGGCTCAACTGCATCCGCAGGCTTTTGCGGATTTGGATTTGATTGGGGAGGCACAACAATTTTTTGAAGAACTTTACGGATTGGATGCAGCTGTTTTTGAACAGAAAATCCAACCCATTTTGAAAGGCATTCAACCGTGAATGTGGCTCGCTCTGCCGGCAGTCAGCCTAATATTTCCGCAGCGGCTGCAAAATCAGCCAGCCGCACGCGCAGCCGCCGCCGTTTGTTGGGGTTGACGATCCTGCTGCTGGTGGTTTTTGCTCTTTCGTTGTTCCTCGGCCGCTATCCTCAGGTGGGGTTGATCACTCCCGCTCAACTGGCTGAAGACCCGCTGGCCCAGCGATTGGTTTTCAACCTGCGTCTGCCGCGCCTGATTGCCTCTGTACTGATCGGTATGAGTCTGGCGGGGGCCGGCATGGTGATGCAGATGGTGTTTGCCAACCCGTTGGTAGAGCCGGGTTTTTTGGGCGTTTCGCAGGCGGCTGCGTTCGGGGCTGCCCTGACGATCCTTACCATGGGCGGGGCGGGCTGGCAGGTGCAAATCAGCGCTGTGATTTTTGGGCTGGCCGGACTGTGTCTTTCCTATCTGCTGGCAAGGCGGGTACGCTATGGCGGCTGGGTGCTGCGTTTACTGCTGGCGGGTATTGCCGTTTCAGCGTTGTTTTCTTCCGGTGTTGGGCTGATTAAGTATCTGGCCGATCCGTTGCGGCAATTGCCGGATATTACCTTCTGGCTGCTGGGGGGCTTGTGGAGTATTACCTGGCAAGCGGTGCTTTCGGTGTTGCCACTCATCAGCCTGGGTCTGCTGGTGTTGTGGCTGATGCGCTGGCGGTTGAACCTGCTGGCGCTGGATGATGAGGTGGTATTTTCGCTGGGAGTGGCCGCAAACCGCGAACGGCTGCTGGTGCTGTTTATGGCGGTAGCGGTCACCGCCGCTTCCATCTCCATCAGCGGGTTGATTGGCTGGGTAGGGCTGCTGGTGCCGCAACTGGCGCGCCGATTCAGCGGGGCGGATGCCCGTGACGGTCTGCCGACGGCTTTTCTGCTCGGAGGTATTTTCATGATGATTTGTGACAATCTGGCGCGCACGATCAGCGCGGGTGAAATTCCTCTGGGCGTGTTGACTTCGCTGCTGGGTGCGCTGGGTTTTCTCATCCTGATGACGCGCCGTACCTTAAAGGTGTGACGATGAATGAGGCAATCCTGCGCTTCGAAAATGTGGTTTATCGTTATCCCGATGCTGCTCAACAGGCTTTGCAGGGTCTGAATTTAACCGTGCAGCGCGGTCGGGTGACGGCCATTTTGGGCCCGAACGGCGCCGGCAAAACCACGCTGCTGCGGCTGGCTTACGGCCGCTTTCAACCGCAGTCCGGACAAATCTGGCTGGAGGGACGCCCGTTGGCTGATTACAGCCGTCAGGAATTGGGGCGCAAAGTGGCGCTCGTGCCGCAGCGCGAAACCAATCCATTTTCTTATACCCTGCTGGAATATGTGCTTTTAGGCAGAGCCCCGCACCTTTCACCTCTGGAAATGCCCTCAGCCGCTGATATTGAAATTGCCCGTAAAGCACTGGAAACAGTGGGGTTGCTGCCGTTGGTGGAGCGGACGGTGCAATCCTTGAGCGGTGGTGAATTTCAACTACTGCTGGTGGCGCGGGCGCTGGCTCAGCAGGCCGATCTGTTGCTTTTGGATGAACCCACCTCCCACCTCGATTTGAGCAACAAAAAACGGCTGGTTGCCTGTTTGCAAAATCTGGTTGTGGGCGGCACGACCATTTTGTTCACCTCTCACGAGCCGGAGGTGGTGGCCGCACTGGCCGATCATGTGGTGTTGATGCGCGGCGGGCAGGTACTCTCCAGCGGAACACTGGATGAGATGTGGGACGATGGACGGCTGAGTGAGGTTTATGGTATACCGGTGCAGGTGCACCGGTTCGATGGCCACCGTTACTTGACGTGGGCATGAGGCGGTAAATGACGGGTGATTTGTGGATCGTTACCGGGGAGATTGGTGCCGGTAAAACGCGCTGGTGCCAGCAATTTTTAGAATTAGCCCGGCAGGCCGGTTGGAATGCTGCCGGAATCGTCAGCCCGGGGGTATTTGAAAATGGGCAAAAGGTGGCCATCGAGGCGGTAGATGTGCGCAGCGGCGAACGCCGGCGGCTGGCAACCCGCCGTCAAACGGAGGATAGTGCCCTGATTCACACCCGCGAATGGCAGTTCGAAACCGAAACAATGGAGTGGGGCAATACGGTGTTTCAGCAGGCCTTGCCTTGTGACCTGCTGATTGTGGACGAAATCGGCCCTTTGGAGCTATTACAGGGAAAGGGCTGGGTGGCTGCGCTGGAGGCGATTGCCTCACGGGCTTATCGGCTGGCGATGGTGGTTGTGCGCCCTTCGCTCTTGCCCTATGCCGAAAAATGGCAGCCGCAGGCGGTGATTACGGTGCGAAATACGATACAATAAATCGTAAAGCAGGAGGTTTGCCGTGAAACTGGAGAAGATCGAAACTGCCATGCGAGTGGTGCTGGCGTTTAACGAGGCATTCAATCGGCACGATGTGCCGGCAATGATGGAGAAGATGAGTGATGACTGCCTCTTTGAAAACACATATCCTCCGCCTGACGGCACAGCTTACAAAGGAAAAGAAGCGGTGCGCCGCTTTTGGGAAGAATTCTTCGTCCAATCCCCACAGGCGCGCATTGAAGTGGAAGAGATTTTTGGCATGGGCGAGCGCTGCGTGATGCGCTGGAAATACTTTTGGACGGATGAGCAGGGGAACAGCGGTCATGTGCGCGGGGTGGATGTGTTCCGCGTGAGAAACGGGCTGATTTGCGAGAAGCTATCCTATGTGAAGGGTTAAAATAAATATAAATATTGCGGTTGCAGGTGAAGTTATTGGGGCGGTATCACGGTGATGTATATTTATATAAATTCAGTTGAACAATCCAAAATTCTTTTGAAGAACTGGGAGAGGTGAAAAAATGAGAAAAATCAGACTGGGAGTCAGTGATCTGGAAGTGCCGGTGGTAGCCGTTGGCTGTATGCGCATCAATCAACTCCAGCCAAAACAAGCCGAGCAGTTCGTTCAAACCGCCCTTGATCTGGGGGCGTACTTTTTTGATCATGCCGATATTTACGGCGGCGGCGCCTGCGAGGAAATTTTTGCGAAAGCAATTCACATGAACGACGATGTGCGCGAAAAGATCATCTTACAATCCAAATGCGGCATTCGTGAAGGGCGCTACGATTTTTCCAAACAACACATTCTCAACGCGGTGGATGGCAGTCTCAAACGCCTGCGCACCGATTATCTGGATGTACTGCTGCTGCACCGCCCGGATGCGCTGGTAGAGCCGGAAGAAGTGGCGGAAGCGTTCGATATTTTGCAATCGCAGGGGAAAGTAAAACACTTCGGCGTATCCAATCACAAGCCGATGCAAATTGAATTATTGAAAAAATATGTCAAACAGCCCATCGTTGCTAATCAGTTGCAGTTGAGCATCATGCACGCCAACATGATTGCCAATGGTATGCACGTCAATATGTTAACCGATACGGCAATTGATCGGGATGGCAGTGTGCTGGATTACTGCCGCCTGCATGAGATCACCATTCAGCCGTGGTCGCCTTTCCTGTATGGTTTCTTTGATGGCGTGTTTCTGGATAATGAAAAATTCCCCACCCTTAATAAAAAGATCAATGAAATTGCCGCTCGCTATGGTGTTTCCAACACCACCATTGCCATTGCGTGGCTGCTGCGCCACCCGGCCAAAATGCAGCCGGTGATCGGCACAACCAACTCGCAGCGGTTGAAAGACAGCGTGAAAGCCGCTGAGGTGAATCTCACGCGAGAAGAGTGGTATGAGATCTTGCTGGCAGCCGGTTATACGCTGCCGTGACGAAAACACCAGAAACCCGGTTGAATTCTAAAACCTGATAGAATTTAAACCCATCATACTTTCCTTCTCTGACAAATGCTTCGGGGTGGTGGGTATGGATCGGACAATAATGCCTGACCGCCGTACCATCCCGAAAGCAGTTTAATATTCTGATCAGCGAGGTGAAGTTCGAGGGTTGATACTCTGAGCGATTCTATGGCTGGCTTTACTGTGTAACTCAGACCAGGAAGGTGCGAATAAATCTTTATGAATCGAAGGCATATCCCGTTCATTATTCAAGCCTTGACTGCTGCCCTTTTGTTTGGGGCGAGTGCGCCTCTGGCAAAATATCTGTTGGGTGAAATCGATCCCCTTCCGCTTGCGGCTTTTTTGTATCTGGGCAGCGGCAGTGGTTTATTGGGATTGAAACTGTACCAGCGCGTTGTTCGACAAAGGAATGATGAAGCCCGGCTTGAAAAAGCCGATTTGAAATGGCTTGCCGGAGCGGTTTTAGCGGGCGGGGTTGCTGCACCCATTCTCTTGCTGTTCAGTTTGAAGAACACCCCGGCGGCTACGGCCTCTTTGCTTTTAAATTTTGAAGGGGTAGCCACGAGTTTGATTGCTTTTTTTGTGTTTAGAGAGTCCATCAGCCGTCGTGCAGGGTGGGCGATTGCGTTCATTACCATAGGGAGTGTTATTCTTACCATAAACCCTCAGGCCGAATGGGGTCTTTCCGTTGGGGCGGTGGGGATTCTGGCAGCCTGCGTTTTGTGGGGAATGGATAATAATTTCACCCGTAACATTTCGGCTAAAGATCCTGTTACGATTGTGACTGTAAAAGGACTGGTGGCGGGAAGTTTTTCGTTGGTGATGGCCGTGGTTTCAGGAAATCATCTTCCTTCGTGGGAAGTTATTTTGAAGGCTTTGGTATTGGGCAGCCTATCTTATGGGGCGAGTATTGTGTTATTCATTCAGGCAATGCGCGGCCTTGGAGCAGCCCGCACCAGCACCTTATTCAGCACCGCTCCCATTGCGGGCATCATTTTATCCATTCTGATATTTCGGGAATTACCCAACGGGTTATTTTTTGTTTCACTGCCTTTGATGGTGATGGGGGCGTTATTGCTGGTGAATGATGAGCATGAACATCCCCATGTTCATGAAATGGTCATTCATGAACATGCCCACACTCACGATGATGGTCATCACGGACACGAACATGAAGGGATAGTCCCTCGAAAGCATTCCCATCTTCACACCCACGAGAGAGTCTCTCATACTCACCCCCACATGCCGGATATCCACCATCGTCATGAGCATGATGAATAAGCGTGAGAGATTTGCCACGCAGGTTGAAAGGTGCTGCGGCTGCTAGGGGATTTTGGTAAATCGTTCGGTACGGGCATGCTCCCTGCTTCTGACCGTACGCCGCTTCCAGGTAGAGGTGATCTCAATACCGCAGGCAGGTTTACGGACTGTCTCGAACTGCCGCATGAGGCGGCATGTTCTGGCTCCTCTCTTCCGACCAGCACCGCCGCGTTGAGCAGATCATTACACTTAGTGGATTGGAAAGGCTGGATTTTATTCGCTGGGACGAGTGTAAGCCTTCAGCGGAGGGTTTCCGTCTGCTCCCGAGGACACCAGCGATCATCAGGCATCCAGCATTGCCTTATTCAGGCCTTCAGCAGGATGGTTTTGAGGTTTTCACCCAAGGATAGACCGCAACGGGCAACCTTCCGGGATGGGAAATCCTTAGGGAGTTCTCGCCTCAGTTAGAGGTTTTGCCTGATTTCTCTCAGGAAAAACGGCGGGGGAGATCTCTTCGGGTTTTGGAAGGGGAAAATGATTGATTGTGCAACTTAAGACGGGGAAAGATTAATCAAACAGCTTTTTGCCTGCGGTGCGGCATGGGGAACCTGTAAAAAAAATTACCGGCTGCATCTAGGTGTAAAGCGGTACCGTGAATGTCGGGAGCCAGTAGATGGGGATGTATAGAAAAATGTCGAAACTTGATGAAAATGCTCCTTAGAATATTAATATCGTTAAATTTCAACAAATAACATCAAAATTATATTGACATATTCACAAAAATACTTAAAATATCGTTAGATTTCAATAATATTTTGAGGCCTTCCCCTTGACTTCTCATCACAGGCGACAACTGATTGTTGATATTCTCCGCTCGAACCCCGGTATCAAAGTCATCGAGTTGTCTAAATCGCTGGGTGTATCGGAGGGTACGGTACGCAATGATCTTAACATACTTGCCCAGGAAGGGCGGATCAAGCGAGTGCGAGGCGGAGCGGTCGTCAATACAGAAGAACATCTATCGCTGAACACATCTTTTTGGAGGCGCCACGAGAGGAATGCTTCCGCCAAGGCGGCCATAGCGCGCCAGGCGGCGGAATTGGTCATGAATGGCGATTCAATCCTGTTAGATGCAAGCAGTACGGTTTACTATCTGGCTCGTGAAATTCTTAACCGTGAACGCCTGCGGGTTGTAACCAACGGTATTGAAGTTGCCCAAATGTTGGCAAAAAATCCTTCTAACACGGTCATCCTGATAGGGGGGATTGTAGATAGTAATGCTTCATCAGTAACCGGCCTGCTCAGTGAGCAAATTATCAGGGAATTACGGGTTCAAAAAGCATTTGTATCATGCAGCGGCTTCAGCCTGGAACGTGGAATGACCGAAGTGCATATCGAAGAAGCGCAATTGAAACGAAAGGCTATCCAGGCTGCGCAGGAAATCATTGCATTAGTTGATTCCAGCAAAATTGGCAAGGAAGATCTGACTTCTTTTGCCCGCCCTGACCAAATTGCTTATCTGTTCACCGATTCAGGGATTGCACCCGAATGGGCTGAGAGGATTGAGCAGGCTGTTATCAAATTAGTGGTGTGTTCTTGATCCTGGCTTCCCCATATATTCATTCTCATTGATTTATCGTTCTGGTGTAAAACAATAAACTCTACGAAAGACAGGCCTGATCTATGGGAGAGTATTTGTTTGAACTAAGAGAGATTACCAAACGGTTTGCGGGGGTTGAAGTTCTGCACAAGGTATCATTTAACCTGCGCCCAGGAGAGGTCCACGCCCTATTGGGGGAAAACGGCGCTGGCAAATCCACGCTGATCAAAATTATGACCGGTGTTTATCAGCCTGATGAGGGGGCTATTATTTTGGATGGGCGTGAGGTTCGTTTCAGCAACGCACGGGAATCACAATTGGCGGGAATTGCGGCAATTTATCAAGAACCCAGCCTGTTTCCCGATTTGGATGTTGCAGAAAATATTTTTGTGGGACGCCACCCGCTTAAAGCAGGGGGGCGCGTGGATTGGCATCGGATTTATCGTGAAGCCGAATCTCTATTGACCTCGTTGGGTATGCAACTCAACCTTAAACGCAAGGCACGTGATCTGAGTATCGCCGAACAACAAATGGTTGAAATTGCACGTGCTTTTTCCATCAATGCCCGCATCCTGATCATGGACGAGCCAACATCATCGCTGACGCTGAATGAAGTGGCCGAGCTGTTTTGCCTGGTGCGACGGCTTCGCGATGAAGGAACTGCCGTTGTTTTTATCTCTCATCGCCTTGAAGAACTATTTGAAATTGCCGATCGAGTTACTGTCCTTAGAGATGGCTATTTTGTTGACACCAAACCTGTTAAAGATGTGACCCGTGAGGAACTGATTCGACTCATGGTGGGACGTAAAGTCTCGAGCATGTTCCCGAAGCAGGAAGTGCAGCCGGGCAATGTTGTCCTGAAAGTGGAAGGGTTAACTCGAGATGGTGTTTTCAAAGATATCAGTTTTGAACTCCGTAAGGGGGAGATATTGGGACTGGCTGGTTTGGTAGGAGCAGGGCGAACCGAAGTGGCACGGGCAATTTTCGGAATTGATCCTCCTGCATCGGGAAGGATTTTTATCGATGGAAAAGAGGTCAGAATTACATCGCCTCGTCAGGCTATCGCTCTGGGCCTGGCCTATGTGCCTGAGGATCGCCAGACGCATGGGCTTGTCACGCCAATGAACCTGATATCGAACATCACCCTTCCTCTTGTGGGAAGATTCTCACATTTTGGGTGGTTAGACCAGCGGGCTGAAATTAATTTTGCCCTCTCCATGGCAAGGCAAATGGAAGTGCGTGCCCACAGCTTGTGGCAGCGCGCGCGAGAACTTTCGGGGGGAAATCAGCAAAAAATTGTCCTCGCAAAGTGGTTAGCCACGCGGCCGCGGATTTTGATCCTGGATGAACCCACACGTGGCATAGATGTGGGCACGAAGGCCGCCGTGCACGAATTGATGAGCCGTCTGGCGGGGGAGGGCATGGCTATCTTGATGATTTCTTCTGAACTTCCCGAGATTCTGGGAATGAGTGACCGTATTATTGTTATGCGCGAAGGTCGCATTACCGCACAACTTGGTCGCGAAGAAGCAACCCAGGAGAAAATCTTACACTATGCTACTCAATCTCTTGAAGAGGAAGTGACAAGGTGACCGCGAAAAGAGCAGACACAATGGATTTGCAACAACGCTTATCATCCAACCCGCTTCTGGTTATTGCAAGGATTCGGGAAACAGGGATTATCCTGGTCATCTTGCTGTTAGTGCTGGCTGTAAGCCTGCGCAGCCCCAGTTTTTTAACCCTGAGCAATTTTAGAGATATCTTACTGAATATCTCAATCCTGATCATTGTTGCACTGGCTCAGACGATGGTGATTCTAACCAAGAGCATTGATTTGTCTGTCGGCTCGATGATCGGGCTAACCGCCATGATGGTTTCGTTCATCATCAAACAGTATCCTGAATTTTCTCCGCTTGCGGCAATATTGCTGGGAATGGCGGTGGGGAGCGTGCTGGGGTTATTCAACGGCTTGATCATTGCTTACGGAGAGGTACCACCCATTATTGCCACATTAGGTACCTTAAGCATCTATCGTGGAATGATTTTTCTTTACAGCGGTGGAACGTGGATTAACGCTTTTGAAATGTCAAAAAGCTTCAAGCTATTAGCCAAAGGGACGATTTTAGGTGTGCCTCACCTTGTATATATTGCCTTTGGGGTAGCAGTATTGGTCTACTTTCTCCTAAACCATACTCGTTTAGGCAGGAATATTTATGCTATCGGTTCTAATCCTGATGCCGCCCAGTTTGTCGGAATTCCCAAGAAGCATATCATCTTCGCCGTTTATCTGCTGAGCGGGATTGCGTGTGGATTGGCAGGCGTTTTATGGGCTTCGCGCTTTGAATCCGCTCAAACGAACACCGCTTTGGGTTTTGAACTTCAAACCGTAGCCGCATCGGTGGTGGGAGGTGTGAGTATCAGCGGCGGGGTGGGAACAGTGCCGGGTGTGCTATTAGGGGCTTTACTGTTGGGAATTATTCAAAACGCATTAACCATGATTCGAATCTCACCCTTCTGGCAGTTAGCAATTCAGGGTTTGCTTATTTTGCTTGCTGTAGTTGTGGATAACCTGATCTCACGGGAGATGCAGAGGAGCGTACGTCAATGGAATCGTTAGACTCTTCTCAACAAGTACCTGCACCATCTACGCTTAGTGATAAGCCTCCACTCCGTTCCATTTGGAGAACGTTCCAGCGTTGGGAGTGGATGTTGATTGCCCTGATTCTGGTGGTCACCCTCCTGAATGCCAGATTATCACCCTTTTTTTTGAATGCCCAAAATCTTTCGCGCACCTCTTCCGACTTCATGGAAATGGGTCTGATGATGTTGTCCATGACCTATATCATTATTACCGGGAATATTGACCTGTCGGTGGCTTCTAATTTGGGGATGTGCGCTTCTTTCATGGGGTGGTTATTCAATAATGGAGTGAATATATGGATTGCTGCTCTCGCTGCCCTCGTCCTTGGTACGCTGGGAGGATTACTTAATGGCGCACTGGTGGCTAAACTCAAGTTGCCTTCACTGGTGGTTACGCTTGGGACCTATGCGTTCTTCAGAGGAATGGCGTATGTGCTTTTGGGTGACCAGGCGGCACGTGGCTACCCTGCATCTTTCACTTATTTAGGGCAGGGGAAATTACCCGGTACACTTATTCCTTTTTCGGTTGCCTTGTTTGCTTTTCTGGCAATAATTTTTGGTTTAGTGTTGCATAAAACGACTTTTGGCCGCTATCTCTATGCCATTGGAAACAACGAGAAATCCGCCAGATATTCAGGCATTCCAGTGGACAATATCAAAATGATTATTTTTACCCTTTCGGGTTTCATGTCTGCACTGGCTGCCCTGATTATGGCGGCCCGATTTGGCAGCACCCGGCCTGACATTGCCACGGGTATGGAACTTTCGGTGATCACCACCGTGGTTTTGGGCGGTGTGGATATCAACGGCGGCATTGGCACAATGGTCGGTGCTGCGCTCTCCCTGATCTTGATCGGCTTGATGAAATTTGGAATGGGATTACTAAATATCCAGGGACAGGTTCAGGGGATTGCCATCGGTTTGCTCCTAATTTTCTCCATTTTACTGCCTCGGCTTTCAGGACAAATCGGGCGAAAGTCTGCATTCTCCCGAAAAACCTTTGTTTATGCTGCGGGAATAATCCTGGCTTTTGTTCTCTTTTTCGCTTTCTTCTTCTGGTCACGCGCCCCTATCCTGTTGGGAGGGTAACTTATTGTGAAAATTGCAGGGTTTGCCTGTTGGCTGTATGGAAAAGTCATTGAAAGGAGGTGGTTAATCGCTGATTGACTGCGCTGTTCACCAGGTTCTTTTGTCCACCATTTCTAATTCGAATCTAAAAGGAGGAAAGCAACATGAAGCGAAATCTGCTAGTTTTTACCCTATTGCTGACTATCATCGCGATGCTCTTGGGAGCCTGTGCTCCAACGGCTACGCCGGCACCCACCCAACCGCCTGCTGCGACCCAACCGCCAGCAGAAGCCACTCAACCGCCAGCAGAAGCCACTCAATCCGAGGCTGAAGCAGCACGCACTTATGTGCTGGTGCCTAAGAATCTGGGCAATCCTTACTTTGATACCGCAAATAAGGGTGCCCAGGAAGCCGCTAAGGAATTGGGCGTGACCGTACTGTATCAGGGCTCATCGGTCGCAGATGCCACTGAACAAATTACGCTGATCAATTCCCTGATCGCTCAAAAGGTGAGTGGTCTGGCCATTTCAGCGAATGATGCTGATGCTCTGGCGCCAACCGGTAAAGCCGCCATTGATGCAGGTATTCCGGTGGTGTCCTGGGATTCGGCCATTGCTCCTGAGGGACGGATCCTTCACATCAATCAGGCTGATGCAGCGGGTATTGCTGCCGTCCAGATTCAAATGGCTGCCGAACTGGCCGGTCCCGACGGCGGCAAGATTGCCATTCTTAGCGCGACTTCGACTGCTCCCAATCAGAACACCTGGATTGCTCTGATGAAGGAAGAACTCAAGAAGCCCGAATATGCCAAGCTGGAACTGGTAACCGTGGTTTACGGTGATGATCAGGATGAGAAGAGTTACAACGAAGCTTTGGGACTCTTCAAAACCTATCCTGATCTTAAGGTCATCATTGCCCCAACCACTGTGGGTATCGCCGCTTCCGCGCGGGCTGTCCAGGATCAGGGGTTGATTGGCAAGGTGTTCGTTACGGGTTTGGGCACCCCCAATCAAATGCGGGAATATGTTAAAAGCGGGGCTGCTCCCAAATTCGCGCTCTGGAATCCTGCCGACCTTGGCTACCTCGCTATTTATGCTCTGGATGCCCTGGCCACAGGCACGATTCAGGGTAAGCCCGGTGAGAAGTTTACTGCCGGCAAACTGGGTGAATATACCGTGCTGGATGACGGCTCGGTTTTGCTCGGCCCACCCACCGTGTTCGACGCCAATAACATTGATCAGTTCGACTTCTAGTTTGTGAATTTCCCAGGGGGTATCATCCCGAAAGGGATGATACCCCCTTCTGGAGGGAACAAATTATGAAACGCGTTGCTTTTGTGCTCAAAGTTAAAAAAGAAAAGATGGATGAATATATCGAGCACCATAAACATGTGTGGCCCGAAATGTTAGAAGCCCTACGTGAGTCGGGATGGCATAATTACTCCTTGTTCATTCGAGAAGACGGTCTTCTTTTCGGCTATTTTGAGACGGAGGAAAGCCTGGCAACTGCCCAGGCTAAAATGGCAGTTCGCGAAGTCAATACGCGCTGGCAGCAATTTATGGCGCCTTATTTTGAATCGAGAGATAACGCCCGACCGGATGAAATGTTTGAGGAATTGACCGAGATTTTCCATCTGGATTAAGTTGAGGTTCGAGAATGACCGCTGAGGGTAATCGCTATCTTGCCGTTGATTTAGGAGCGGAGAGTGGAAGGGTCATGCTGACCACTTTAGACAATGGTCGCCTGGCCGTAGAAGAAATTTATCGCTTTGGCAACGCTCCCGCTCGCTTACCCGGAGGACTTCACTGGGATGTCTTACATTTATGGAATGAGATAAAAACAGGCATAGCACTGGCTGGAAAACGCGGTGTTCAAATAGATAGTATTGGAGTGGATACGTGGGGGGTGGACTTTGCGTTATTAGATCGGCAGGGAAACTTAATTGGCAACCCCTATCATTATCGCGATACACGCACCGCGGGCATGCTTGAGGCTGCATTGCAACGGGTGTCCCGCGAAGAAATTTTTGCCCAAACCGGCATACAGTTTATGCCAATTAATTCACTTTATCAATTATTTGCCATGGTTTGCCAGGACTCACCCTGGTTGGAAATTTCTCAAACTTTTCTTATGATTCCAGATTTATTTCATTACTGGCTGAGCGGTGTTATTGCAAACGAATTTACCAATGCAACGACAACTCAATGTTATGATACCCGGAAGAAAAGCTGGGCGACACCTCTTCTTGAACGATTGAGAATACCAACCCATATCTTTCAGCCGGTGTTTTCCCCGGGCACGGTTTTGGGCGATATGCTTCAAACCGTCAGCGAGGAGACCGGATGTCCTAATATGAAGGTGGTTTTACCTGCTACTCATGATACCGGTTCGGCTGTGGCGGCTGTTCCGGCGCCTGAATCTGGATTCGGCTGGATCAGTTCGGGGACATGGTCCATTGTGGGTGTGGAAATTGATCACCCCGTGGTCAATGATGAAGCGCTGAATTATAACTTCACCAATGAGGGGGGAGTTGAAAACACATGGCGGTTGTCCAGGAATGTAATGGGGTTGTGGCTTATTCAGGAATGCCGACGCACCTGGATATCGCAAGGTTTGGCATTCGATTACGAGGAGATGAGCAGGCTGGCAAGCCGGGCCCGTCCCTTTGTGGCGGTTGTTGATCCTGATTTCCCGGAGTTTCTCTATCCCGGCGATATGCCCAAACGAATTGTGGACTATTGCGTTCGAACAGGTCAAACGCCACCTCAAGATCACGGTGAGGTTATTCGGGTGATTTTAGAGAGTATTGCTCTCAAGTATCGCTGGGTTATCGAACGGTTAGAACGTGTGATTGGGAAGGAATTGGAGACTATTTATATCGTTGGGGGCGGCACTAAGAATCGACTGCTCAATCAGTTTACAGCCGATGCCACGGGCTGCCGTGTGGTTGCCGGACCCAGTGAGGCCACCTCAATCGGAAACGCCGTCATGCAAGCGGTTGGGTTGGGACATCTCAAGGGTGTGACTGAAGGAAGGGCCGTCATTCGGTCGTCGTTCTCCCCCGAGATGTATTTGCCGGTGGCTTCTCAGGATTGGGATAAAGCCTATAACCTGTTAGATCAATTGGTGAGGAACTATGCTTGAGCCTCCGTTTCCGGATCTCGATGAGTTGCTTACCGCGATGGGCAAGGTGGGAAAACGCCTGTCCGAAATTGATGCCAGTGAAGGCTCTGCGGGCAATATCTCTGTTTGTGTACGATGGCCGGTTGAACCCCGACGCTATTTTCCTTTGATTGAACCGATTGAATTGCCTCAATCTGTTCCTGAATTAGCCGGTGCTACCTTTCTGGTTACCGGCTCTGGGCGCAGATTGCGCGAGATTATTGAGGACCCTATCTCAAATATCGGCTGTTTGATTGTGAATGAAGGTGGCGAGACAGGGAAACTTTATACTTCCTATACGCGGCTTTTTCAGCGTCTGACGAGCGAGTTTAACTCTCATCTGGCTGTGCATTATGATCAGATATTTCGAACCGGAACCAACTTTCATGCTATTGTGCATGCACAACCCCCTTATTTGACCCTCTTAAGTCATATCCCACGATATAACGACGTAAACTACCTGAACCGTCACCTTTTGCGCTGGCAGCCTGAAACGATTGTGCAATTGCCGGAAGGTATTGGACTTGTTCCATTCTCTATCCCCGGTTCAGCAGAATTAATGCAGGCCACGGTAGAGGCATTAAGGACTCATCGGATTGTGATATGGGCCAAACACGGCGTCATGGCACGTTCGGATGTTTCGGTTAAACGTGCTTCGGATCGGATTGAATATGCCGAAACCGCAGCGCGCTATGAATATATGAATTTAACCGTTGGCGAACAGGGTAATGGTCTTTCTCTGGATGAAATATATGCCATATGCGCGGCTTTTAACGTACAACAAACCATTTTTAAGGTGTGATTGAGGGCCTATGGAAAAGATAGATGAAAAACGCATCATCCAAATGTATGAAATTGCCCGTGAACGTTACGCTACCCTTGGGGTGGATACCGAGCAGGCCATCAGCCGAATGAAAACCGTCCCAATCAGCCTTCACTGCTGGCAGGGGGATGATGTGGGAGGATTTGAACAAGGGAGTGGAGAACTCAGCGGTGGTATTGCAGCAACGGGAAATTATCCGGGCAAAGCCCGTAACGCTGACGAATTACGCCAGGATCTGGAAGTCGTTTTCAGTCTCCTGCCCGGACGGCACCGCTTAAAT
This sequence comes from Chloroflexota bacterium, assembly GCA_040754815.1. Classification (GTDB taxonomy): domain Bacteria; phylum Chloroflexota; class Anaerolineae; order Anaerolineales; family Anaerolineaceae; genus Bellilinea. Next base: position 6,656 of record JBFMBX010000007.1, on the reverse strand, counting down.
CTGCACGCCATATATGCAGAAACGGGTGGAAAGAGGGTTGAGCGCAATGAACTGCTTCCGGAGCATTTTATTGCCTGGAAAGACTGGGCAAAAACTCATTGTCAGGGTTTGGACTTTAATCCTACTTGCTTTTCGCATCCCAAAGCCGCTGATGGGTTTACGTTATCGCATCCTGACCGGGCTATTCGTGAGTTCTGGATTGAACACTGTATCGCCTCTCGCAAAATCGGAGAATACTTCGGGCGGGAACTGGGAACACCTTGTGTAACCAATATCTGGATTCCTGATGGGTATAAAGACACTCCGGTAGATCGTTATACTCCCCGCCTTCTGCTTCGCGATTCTCTGGATGCCATCCTGAGGGAACCAATTGATCCTCGTTACAATCTGGATGCCGTTGAACCCAAGTTGTTTGGAATTGGATCCGAGAGTTACGTTACCGGTTCGATGGAGTTTTACACCGGCTATGCGATTAACCATGGCATTCTTTTAACCCTGGATACCGGACATTTCCATCCGACCGAGAGTGTTGCGGATAAAATCTCTTCTCTCCTCCTCTACCTTGATCAACTGCTGTTACATCTCAGTCGCGGCGTACGATGGGACAGCGATCATGTAGTTGCTTTTACGGAGGATTTGCAATTAATTCTCCAGGAAGTTGTTCGAAACGACGCCCTGAAGCGCGTTCATATTGGTTTGGATTACTTTGATGCCAGCATTAACCGTGTGGCTGCATGGTCAATTGGTGCACGAAATGTGCTGCGGGCGTTATTAAATGCTTTACTTGAGCCGGTGGAATTATTGAGAACAATTGAACGCCAAGGCGATTATACGCGCCGGCTGGCCTTTTTAGAGGAATTCAAAGCCTTGCCCTCAACTGCTGTTTGGGACTATTATCTGCTTTCATCAGATGTTCCTCTGGGTATAGGATTCATGGAGATCATTTCCGATTATGAGAAGCGTGTTCTCTCCCATCGGAGCTAGGGATTTTTACCTCATGCAAGGGAGACCTTGAATTCAAGAAGGAGATATAAAAATGGGTGGTTGGGCCGGTAGGATTTTGGAAATTGATTTGACAACACAAACCTATAAAACTGAGGTGTTGGATACCAATATAGCGCGTTTGTTTGTAGGTGGACGTGGTTTAGGCGCGCGATTGCTGTGGGATCTCGTTGGACCAGAGGTGGATCCCCTTTCGCCGCAAAACGTATTAATTTTCACAAACGGACCACTGACCGCAACCGGTTATCAAACCAGTAACCGCTTCTCTGTCAGTACCAAAAGTCCTCTAACCGGGACGATTTTAGATGCGAATGGAGGGGGGTTTTGGGGGATGCAGTTCAAAAAGGCCGGCTTTGATGCCATGATTATTCGCGGCAAGTCCCCCCAACCGGTTTGGCTTGAAATAAAAGGGGGTGCTGTAACGTTCCATGATGCGACAGAATTGTGGGGAAAACGCGTCTTTGAAGTTACCGATCAGTTGGGCCAGAACAACCATAGGCGCAATGTGCTGTGTATTGGCCCGGCGGGTGAAAACTTAAGCCGAATTGCCTCGATAATTGTAGATCGCCAGCGGGCGTTAGCCCGTGGTGGGCCGGGTGCGGTCATGGGTTCCAAGAACCTTAAGGCCATTGTAGTAGAAGGCACCGAGAAGCCGAAGATAGAAGATCAGGAACGCTTCAAATTCATGCTGTATGAAAGCCGCAAATTATTGGCAGCCAGTCCACTAACCAGTCAGGCCCTTCCTGAGTTTGGGACTGCTGTCCTCGTCAATATCATGAACACTGTTGGAGCGTTAGCCACTCGCAACCATCAACAGGTTCAATTTGAAAAGGCGGAAGCGATCTCAGGAGAAGAGCTTACCGAAAAGTATCTGGTCAAGAATGAAGCCTGTTGGGCCTGTCCAATTGCATGTACACGGGTGAGCCGCACCGATAAGGTTCAGGGTGAAGGTCCGGAATTTGAAACAATTTGGGCTTTCGGTGCCCAGTGTGGTGTGGATGATTTAGCGGCAATCATTGAAGCCAATACTTTATGCAATGACCTCGGTATGGATACCATATCGGCCGGTTCAACCATTGCCTGCGCAATGGAATTGAGCGAGAAGGGTTATCTGGACTCGGATTTGCGATTTGGGCGGGCTGACTTACTTGCCCCAACCCTGGAGCAGATGGCTTACCGACGGGATTTAGGGGCAGAACTGGCCGATGGAAGTTTGCGCCTGGCAACCAGGTATGGACACCCTGAACTTTCGATGTCGGTAAAGGGCTTAGAGATGCCTGCCTATGATCCCCGCGGCATGCAAGGCCAGGGTTTACTTTACGCGACATCCAATCGCGGTGGTTGCCACATGCGCGGTAATATGGTGGGTATTGAAGTCCTGGGGATTCCCAAACTGGTTGATCGCTTTCAGGTTCAGGGAAAGGCCAGTTTTGTGATTTTGCATCAAAATGTTTCGGCAGCGATTGATTCTCTGGTACTGTGCAAATTCACCAATCTGGGGGTTGCAGAAGAGTACTTTGCGCGGGTGCTCTCCGCGGTAACAGGTATGCATTATGCTACAGGTGACCTGATACGGGTAGGAGAACGGGTGTGGAACCTAGAGCGTCTTTACAATTTACGTGAGGGCTTTACCGAAAAGGATGATACCTTACCACCCCGCCTGCTTAACGAAGCTCCTGATCATGGTCCTTCGCAAGGATGGGTGGTGCATCTTGAACCCATGCTAAAAGAATATTACCGAGCCCGTGGTTGGGATGAGCATGGGGTTCCCCTACCACGGAAATTGACTGAGCTTGAGCTTGACAACCTTGTGAAGGAGATTTTGAAATGATTGATCCTCAGATTTACGAGAAGTTTCGCGATATTGGGCGCGATTTATATGTGGCCAATATGATTTCCTCCCATGGGGGAAATATGAGTGTGTGTTACGGTGATCGGATTATCATCAAGCGGCGTGGCGCCATGTTAGGGAACCTCAAGCCTCACGATTTGGTGGAGACCGGTTTGGAAAAAAATGATAGCGGTGTGGCTCTGGCATCCACCGAGTTGATTGTGCATCGGGCGATCTACAAAGCCACCCCGGCGTTGGCCATCATTCACTGCCATCCCCGCGCTGCCATTGCATTTTCACTTTCACGGGATGAAATTGTTCCCATTGACAACGAAGCCTCTTACCTGCTTAAGAAAGTTCCTGTGGTGACTGAGGAATTTGCTTCTGGAACTCCGGAAATGGCTAACAAAGTTGCTAATGCATTGAAGGATTATAAGATTATTATGTTGCGCGGTCATGGAAGTTTTGCAATTGGACAAACGCTGGATGAAGCGTTTTTCTGGTCCACGGTTTTGGAAGAAGCCTGCCAGATTGCACTTTATGCCAGGATCATTAATGAGCCTTTCCTGGAGTACCGCAAAATGAGCGATTCTTATCATAAGTTCTAAGCGGGAACTGCAAGATGAGCCAACAACAAGCGCAACTCTTTATCACCTGTCTTGGGGATCAATTTTTTTCTGCGACCCTGAAAAACATGGTAGAGGTTTTGAAGCGGGTGGGAGTGCAGCCAATCTTCCCTGCCGGTCAGACATGCTGTGGACAACCACTTTACAATAATGGATTTACCGAACAGACGCGACCGGTAGCGCGCCATTTTCTCAAGGTCTTTGGTCACAACAAGGCAGCTGTCGTCGCTCCCTCGGCTTCCTGTGTTGCGATGATTCGCCACCATTATCCTGAACTTTTCCCCCCGGGTACTCCAGAACATGCTTTAGCGGTAGAGGTGGCGCAACGCACTTTCGAGTTTACCGAATTCCTGGTTCGCGTGCTGGGGGTTACAGACCTTGGCGCATCTTATCCGCATCGTGTGACTTTTCACGCCTCCTGTCATGCATTACGGGAAATGGGGCTAAAGAGTGAGGCAAAAATACTCCTTTCGAATGTGCGCGGACTTGAGCTGATCCCTTTGAACGAAGAGGAAGTGTGTTGTGGTTTCGGGGGTGCGTTTTCAGTAACTTACCCCATGGTCAGCCGGGCAATGATGGAAAATAAAGTACACAATATCATCGAATCGGGTGCTGACGCGGTGGTTATAACCGAGCCGGGGTGCTTAATGAATATTGCCGGCGGTCTGCATAAAGCGGGTTCAAAGGTACGTGCTGTGCATATTATTGATATCCTTGCCTCAAACGAGGATCTCTCATGAGTAAATCTCAACCTGAGTACATCTATTTTGGCAAATATAGCCGGCATGTTCCGGCGGGGATACCGCAGGCCGTGCGCCAGGCGACGCGACGGTTTGCGACTAACCGCGCATCAGTTATCGGGGATCTTTCTCAATGGGAACACCTGCGTGAGTCAGGATCGGCGATTCGCCTCCATACCGTAGAACACCTGGATCATTATCTCGAACAGTTTGAACAGGCAGTACAAAATCAGGGGGGTATTGTCTATTGGGCAAGCACCGCTGGTGAGGCGCGGGAGATTGTGTTAAAAATTGCCAAATCTCATCAGGTGACCTTGGCGGTAAAAGCAAAATCAATGGCCACCGAGGAAATTGGCCTGAACGAAGCGCTTCAGTCTGAAAATATACGCGTGCTGGAGACCGATTTAGGAGAATATATCATTCAGCTGGCGGAGAGCGGGCCATCTCATATTATTGTGCCTGCTGTGCACATGAAAAAAGAAGAGATTGCTGCCCTTTTCAGCCAAAAGTTGGGCATTGAAGTGCCGGCTGACCCTGATAGACTTACCGGCGTGGTACGTCAGATCTTGCGTGAGCAGTTCCTGACCGCCACCATGGGAATTTCGGGAGCTAACTTTTTAGTTGCAGAGACAGGCACATTGGTCATGGTCACTAATGAAGGAAATGGGCGGATGTGCACCACCTTGCCGGATATTCACGTGGCAGTGGTGGGTATTGATAAAGTTGTGCCCAATTGGGAGTCGCTGTCTGTCTTATTGAAATTGCTCACCCGTTCGGCCACGGGTCAAAAACTTTCTAGCTATGTGCAGTTTATCAGCGGACCCCGCCGTGAGGAAGGGGAGTTCGGTCCGAAAGAGCTTCACATCATCCTGCTGGACAACGGCAGATCAAAGATATTGAGAGATCCTGTCGGGCGCCAGGTTTTAAAATGCATTCGTTGTGGTGCATGTGCAAACGCTTGCCCTGTATATCAAAACGTGGGTGGTTTTGCTTATGGCTGGTTTATTTCCGGCCCTGTTGGAGCGATTTTTACACCGCAAATACTGGGTTCTGAGGTGGCACGCGAACTACCTTATGCTTCTACATTGTGCGGGGCATGCGCTGATGTGTGTCCGGTTAAGATTCCCATCCCTGCTATCCTGAGGCATCTGCGCCAACAGGTGGCAGAAGGAAATGAGACCATTCCTCCTGCAATGCCGGGATATCTTCGACTGATGTCTGTTGTAGCTTCCCGTGTGCTTTCAAATTCCTTGCTCTATCGGCTGGGCAGCCGTTTGCTTGGGGTGTTTAACTGGTTTGAGGACAGGGGCTGGTTGACGAGGCTGCCTTTTCCTTTCAATCGCTGGACGCGGGTAAGACCTTTGCCGCGCTTTTCAAACGATTTTCGCAGCTGGTGGTCGCACCAGAAACTCGAATCCTGAAAGGAACCCCAATGAGCCGCAAAAATATGCTTCAAACCATACGGGATGTGTTGAGTCAAACCCGCGGGGAGCCGGCAAAATACCCGACGATAGTTCCTCTTCGCGCCAAGGGCTCTTTGGATTCCGAAGTGCAAATCTTTTTCAATGAACTCAGCCGCCTCTCAGCGAAGGGGGTCGAAATTACCCCCGGAGATATAAAGAGGCTGCTTGAAAATCTGGTTCAGGAGGAGAAGATTACCAGAGCGACACTTTGGGAAACCCCTTTGCTGCAACGTTTACAAATCGCATCCCACCTGCAGCTGCTGGGGGTGGATATTGTTTCATCCAACGCCCCAAAACATGAAATTGCTCAATGCGATTTAGGAATCACCGAAGTGGATTTTATTCTTCCAGAAACCGGAACGATTGGCCTATATTCCGGAAAAAATAAACCACGGGTTGTTTCACTGCTCCCGCGTATTCACCTGGCCATTGCAACGCCAACTGCGTTAAGACCCGATCTTTATCAGGTTTTCGAAGAGGCTAAGGAGCATCATTATTTCGTCCTGATCACCGGTCCAAGCCGCACCGCGGATATTGAACTTACGGTCACGCTGGGTGTGCACGGACCACAAAAATTATGGGTGTGGTTGTTGAGAGAAGAATAGGTAACTGATTTTTTTCTTCTCCCCTTGAAGCCGCCAATTTTATGCATCATTCACCACTGTTAGGATCTTATGAACAGTGAGGCAGGACGCGAATATCACCCCTCGATGGGGTCGGCAACCTTAAATCAAAAGTGCCCCCGGCAGAACTCGAATCTGCAACCTTTTGCTCCGCAAGCAAACGCTCTGTCCAATTGAGCTACGAGGGCGTGCTGTTAATATACCGCGCCAGCCGCGAATCGTCAAGTGCTGCGCTGAGGACGAGCAGGGCTTTCACAAGAAAGGATTAGTAGACTTAACAATCAAGTGCAACGCAACCTTTGGGTGAGCAGAAAGGAAACGGCGGGCTTTGGCGATATTTGCCCAACCATGGCGCAGACAAAGTCCAATCA
>JBFMBX010000006.1:0-201888 GCA_040754815.1 Chloroflexota bacterium | reverse complement strand
TCAGCCAACCGATGAACCCACCGAAACGGTCTCGCCCACCCCGACCGACCAGCCTACCGATGAACCCACCGAAACGCCGGTAGTCACCGAAACGGTCTCGCCCACCCCGACCGATCAGCCAACCGAAGAACCCACCGAAACGCCGGTAGTCACCGAAACGGTCTCGCCCACCCCCACCGATCAGCCCACGGATGAACCCACCGAAACGCCGGTAGTCACCGAAACGGTCTCACCCACCCCGACCGACCAGCCCACCGAAGAACCCACCGAAACGCCGGTAGTCACCGAAACGCCTGCGCCAACCGAAAAACCTACCGAAACACCGCCCACCAAAACCACCACACCGGCAGGGACGGAAAATCCCTCCAGCCCAACTCCGGAAATCACCGAGACCACCGTAACCACCCCTCAGCCTACCAGTTCCGGACGCGATGAGGACGGCAACTCGCAGCCGCCTGCCACCCTTGCGCCGCCTTCCGGCAGCAATACTTCTCTGCTCATCCCGGTCACCGGGGCAGATTTGAGCCAGCCCAAACCGTTTGGCACGGCCAGCCTGCTGCTGATCAACCTCGGTTTGACCCTGCTCGGCTTCGGCCTGATCCTGCACGGTTACGGAAAACGCTAGACCAGAACAGCATAATCAAAACAGGGCTGCCGCTGGCAGCCCTGTTTTGATTACATTACGTTTCATCAGTCCTCATCCCGCTCGCGCAGGTGCGGGAAGAGAATCACCTCGCGGATGGTGCGCCGGTCGGTCAACAGCATCACCAGCCGGTCAATGCCCATGCCAAAACCGCCGTTGGGCGGCATGCCGTAGGACATGGCGCGCAGGTAATCTTCGTCCATGGGGTGGCGCTCCTCATCTTCTTCCTCGTAAGCGCGTCCCATTTCCAGAAAGCGTTTTTCCTGTTCCAGCGGGTCATTCAATTCGGTAAAAGCATTGCACAATTCCATGCCGCCGATGAAACCCTCAAAACGTTCCACCGTGCTGGGGTCACCCGGTTTATTTTTCGCCAGCGGCGAAATATCACGCGGGTAGTCATATAAAAAGGTAGGTTGAATCAGATTCGGTTCGAGATAATCTCCCAGCAGGGCGTCAATCAGTTTGCCGCGCGGCGCATCCGGTTTGACCGGGATATTGCGGGCCCGCATGGCCGCCGCCAGCGATTCGGTGGTGGGGTGTTCGGCAATATCAATCCCAACCGCTTCGATCAGCCCCTGCCGCAGGGAGAGCCTTCGCCATGGCGGATTGAGGTCAATGGTGTGGCCGTTAAATTGAATCACCCGCGTGCCAAGCACCGTATCGCAGATATAAGCCAGCATCTCTTCGGTCAGAGCCATGACTTTCTCATAATCCGCATAGGCCCAGTAATACTCCAGCTGGGTAAATTCAGGGTTGTGCTTGAAGCTGACGCCCTCGTTGCGGAAGTCGCGCCCGATTTCATAAACCCGCTCCAACCCGCCCACCAGCAACCGTTTGAGATACAATTCAAACGAAATGCGCAGATACAGGTCTTGTTTTAATTGATTGTGATGAGTGATGAACGGGCGCGCCGCCGCTCCGCCGTAAATGGGTTGCAGGATGGGTGTTTCCACTTCCAGAAAACCGCGCGCATCCAGAAATTCACGGATGGCGCGTACAATGGCGGCGCGCTTGCGGAATACCTCGCGCACTTCCGGATTGACCGCCAGATCGGCATAACGCTGGCGGTAGCGTGTTTCGGGGTCGGTCAGCGCGGCATGCCGCACCACCTGCCCATCCACCACTTCATCTTTGGCAGCCGGCAAGGGCGAGATGGCCTTGGCGAGCATACGGAAGGCATGAACATGAAGGGTGATTTCCCCCGTCCGGGTGCGGAACAAAACGCCCTCGGCTTCGATAAAATCTCCCAGATCGAAATACTCGTTGAAGAAGGCCAGTTGTTCCTCTCCAATTTCGTTAACCCGTAAAAACAACTGGATGCGTCCGCTGCCGTCTTCAATGTGGGCAAAGGTGATCTTGCCCATGGTGCGAATCGAGCGGATGCGCCCCGCCAGTGTGGCGCGCACCGGTAGAAGATCACCCCCATTTTGGGCATTCTGCTCCATTGTTTCAAACTCTTGAATTGCCTGTGCTGCACTGTGAGTTGGATGAGCACGGGTGGGGTAAGGCTCAACACCCTGCTCGCGCAATTTGAGGATTTTTTCCAGTCGAATTTTTTCCAGATCAGATAATTCCATTGGTTGTGTTTCCTTTTATCCGCTCATTGATCTCATAAAAAAGCCCCGCCGGCTTTTTCAGCGGGCGGGGCGGTTGACCGACCCCCGGGTTATTCCACCTTGATGATGGTCACCCGGAACGAACCCGCCGGGGCATCCACCTGCACCTTATCGCCCGGCTTATGATTGAGCAGCGCCTTACCCAGCGGGGATTCGTTGGAGATTTTACCCTCGCTGGGGTTGGCTTCTGCGGCGCCAACAATACTGTAGGTTTCCTGCGTATCACTGCCCTCTTCCTGAATGGTCACGCGTGATCCGACCTGCACGCTATCCGCTGCCGGTATTTCATCCACAATTCGGGCAGTTGCCAGCAGAATTTCCAGTTCTTTGATGCGTCCTTCCACGAAAGCCTGTTCATTCTTGGCGGCCTCGTATTCCGCATTTTCGATCAATTCGCCGCCTTCCATGGCTTCGTGCAGACGCTGGGCAATTTCCTGCCGCCGCTGAGTGCGCAGATATTCCAGTTCCTCCTGTAACTTCTCAAAACCCTCTCTGGTCAGGAATGAGGTTGGCATGTTTTCAATCCTTTTTCAGTGCTTTGTATGAATTAGGGGCTTCCCCCACACGCCCTCTGACGAGGCTTAAATGAAAGAAAATCACTCCCATGGAGAGATTTTCGGCTGTGGTGAAAAAATCATATCATAAATTCTTTTGATTTGCAAGTTCGATGCTCATCCCTCAGCGCACCACCCCCCGGTGATGTATAATCAAATCCATCAGCAAGCGCCCCTTGCGTATCAATTTGGAGAGGTGTTCTGTGAAATCACAAATTTTGCCAAGAATTACCCAGCTGCTGTTTGTTTTATTGAGTTTTTCCATTTTTTCTGCCTGTCAGCCGGGCCTGCCGCAGGGCAGCGAGCCGACGCCCGATGCCTTTGCAACCGTCTATGCCCAATTGACCAGCGAGGCGGCCGCCGCTACAACGCTTCCGCACAGCCCTGAGCCAAGCGAAACACCTCTCCCAACCCTGACGCAAGCGCTGCCAACCGCCGGGCCAACGCCCGCGGCTCTTTACCGCGGCTTTATCGCCTTGCGGAATGGAAAATTCATTGCCTTCGACTTCGAGGGTAACCCGCTGGGTTTCGAGTCCGATATCAGCGGCATTGAAGGGGTGGGTGCCTACAACACCAGCGTATTCCGCGATGGGCTGGCTTATTCCCGCTTTGAAGACGGCACCGTAACGCTCATCACCGCCGCCGGCCGGCGCACGCTGGATTTCATCCGTTCCGAACATCCAATCAGCGCCCGCGTCAGCCCCGATGGCAGTCAGATCGCCTGGTCATATCAGTTTTGGGGCGAAAATGCTCCCTCTTCCGAATTATGGGTAGCCAATCTGGACGGCAGCAACGCCCGCAAAGTGGATGAAATCGGCGCGGAAGAAAACCGCGAGCGCTTTCTGCTCCTGCATCCCTACCGCTGGCTGCCGGATGGCAGATTGCTTTACGCCACCCAGCCGACCGGCATTGGTGGTTACATTCTGTACGGCGACTGGAACGGCATGCGCCTTTACGATCCCGCCAGCGGTTCGATCACCGTGCTGGTCGGCGATGATGAACGGCTGGGGCTGAGTCTCAGTTCCATCTCGAATGATTTGAGTATGGTTGCACTCAGCGGTGAGGGCGTACGGGTTCGGCGGCTTTCCAGCGGGGTTGAGGTTCTGCTGCCCCCCACTGCCGGATTGACCACCTGCGGCGATGGCGAGTTTTCACCCTCGGACGAGTGGCTGGCCTACGCCTGCGGGCGCAACAATCCGGATGACGAAGCCGGTCAGGTGCTGCTGGCGCCGGTGGATGGCAGCCTTGCGCCGCAGGTGTTGTTCAATGATTCGGGGAACGCCCCACATGTCATGGGCTGGATGGATGAAGACACCATCTTGATTCAAACCTATTCACGCTTTGAATACGCCGGAGAAATCTGGCGCGTGCAGCGCGACGGCACCCGCCTCACCCGCCTGAGCGAGGGCATTTTCATCGGCTTTATGCCGTAAAACATAAAAAAATACCCTCCCTGCGATTTCAGGGAGGGTATTATCCTTCTATACTTTTTCCGCCAGATAACGCGCCCCTTCGCGCAGCGCCTGATAGTTCTTGGGCAGCAATTTGTGGTGACGCTCCGGCAGGTGCTCCTGCAGGGCTTTCTCAATTGCTTCGATGCTCAAAACCGGCAAATTTGCGAGGAAGGCCCCCAGCATGACCATGTTCGCCATGCGCCGGTCGCCCAATTGTTCGGCAATATCATTGGCCGGCACCAGCGCCACCTGAATGTCCTTTCGTTCGGGGGTACGGTCAATGATCGAGGAATTGACCACCAGCAGGCCGCCCGGCTTAACCAGCGGCTCGTACTTATCCAGCGATGGGCGGTTCATCACAATGGCCACCTGCGGATTGCGCACCACCGGCGAGCCGATTTCCTCATCGGCGATGATTACCGTACAATTAGCCGTACCGCCGCGCATTTCCGGCCCGTAAGAGGGTATCCACGTCGTTTCCAGTCCGTTGTCCATGGCGGCATAAGCCAGCAGTTGACCGGCAAACAAAATCCCCTGCCCGCCAAATCCAGCAATGATGATTTCGGTTTGCATTGCGCCCGCCTCCTATATCTTCAATTCCGCGACAATCGGGTGAACTTTGTAATCCCCAATCGGATAGTAGGGGATCATGTGTTCTTCCAGCCATTGCAGCGATTGCACCGGCGTCATGCCCCAGTTGGTCGGGCAGATGGAAAGCAGTTCAATCATCGAAAAGCCCAAACCGCGCAGCTGCACCTCAAAGGCGGTGCGGATGGCCTTCTTGGCCATGCGGATGTTCTTGGGGTCGTGCAGGCTGCGCCGCACGACATAACTGGCCCCTTCCAGCGTTGCCAGCAATTCGGAAGCGCGCACCGGGTAGCCCTGTGTTTCCACATCGCGCCCCTTGGGGCTGGAGGTGGTTTGCTGACCCGGCAGGGTGGTGGGGGCCATCTGCCCGCCGGTCATCCCGTAATTGGCGTTATTGAGGAAAAACACGGTGATATTTTCGCCGCGCGCCGCCGCGTGGACAATTTCACCCATGCCAATCGAGGCCATATCCCCATCACCCTGATAGGTCATCACAATCCGGTCGGGCAGCACCCGCTTGATACCGGTTGCCATTGCCGGGGCGCGACCGTGCGGTGCCTGCACGAAATCGAAACTGAAATAATTGTAGGCAAATACCGAACAGCCAACCGAAGCCACACCAATCATCCGCTCGCGGATGCCCATTTCGTCAATTACTTCGGCAATCAGGCGGTGGGCTACCCCATGCGTGCAGCCCGGGCAGTAATGGGTAGCACATTCTTCCAGTGATTGAGGGCGTTCATACACAACAACTTCATCCAGCGTGACCATCTTTCATTCCCTCCTTTCCTAATTGCTGCGAGGCATGCGCGCCAACCAGCGGTCGCGCGGGTGACCGGTAAGCGGTAACGGTTCGCGGCTGATGCGGCGGATTTCTTCCAGCACTTCATCCGGCATGGGGATAATACCGCCCAATCGGCCGTAAAACTCCACCGGCACCTTGCCGCCAACCACGCGGCGGACATCTTCCAGCATTTGACCGGCGTTCATTTCCACCACCAGTATTCCCTCCAGCTGGCGAGTCAATTCATCCAGCACTTTGACCGGGAAGGGCTTGAGGGTAATGGGGCGCAGCAGCCCCACCGGAATGCCCTCCGCCCGCGCGGCGCGCACTGCCGAGAGCGCCACCCGGCCGGCCGACCCGAAACCGACCACCACAAAACGGGCATCGTCCAGATAGTAGCCCTTGTAACGTACCTCGTTGGCTTCCACCTGCTGCCAGCGGCGCAGCATCCGCAAATTGGCGGCTTCCTCATCCGGCGGGTCGAGGTAAATGGAGGATAATACCCGCCGCTCACCGGGATGTTCGACAATACCGCGCACTGCCCAATCGGGATATTCGGTCTTCAGGGGACGCATGGGCGGCATTTCGGCCGGTTCCATCATCTGCCCGATGCTGCCGTCAAGCAGAATGACCGTGATGGCACGATATTTTTCAGCCAGATCGAAGGCTTCGTAGGTCAGGTTCACCGATTCCTGCACAGAAGCCGGAGCAAGCACAAGCGCATTGTAATCGCCATGACCGCCGCCATGCACAATCTGGTTGTAGTCCGACTGCGCCGGGGCGATATTACCCAGCCCCGGTCCGCCGCGCATTACATCCACCAGCACAAACGGCACTTCTGTACCCGCAATGTACGAAATACCTTCCATCATCAGGCTGATGCCCGGGCTGGAAGAAGAGGTCATCACCCGTGCGCCGGTGCAGGCGGCGCCATAGACCATGTTGATGGCCGCCAGTTCGCTCTCTGCCTGCACAAAGGCGCGCCCCAGTTCCGGCATACGCGCCGAAAGATATTCCAGCAACTCGGTTTGAGGAGTAATGGGATAGCCAAAATAAGCCTGCAAGCCGGCCCGCACCGCCGCTTCGGCAATGGCATTGTTGCCTTTCCACAGTTCTCTCGCCATTTTAGCCTCCTAAGCGGCTGCCGCCTGACGGGCTTTAGTCGCTTCGCGGTAAACGGTGATGGCTGCCTCAGGGCAGACAATGGCGCAGATGCCGCAGCCGGTACAGCCTTCCTGCACCAGCGTGGCCGGGTGGTAACCTTTGGCGGTGATTCGCACAGGATCAAGCGCAATCACGTGCTGCGGGCAGGCACTCACACACAGCTCGCATCCCTTACAATAAGCCTCATTGACGAGAATTCGTCCCTTTACGGGCATTGCTGTTCCTCCTTTTTATGTGGGGTTCAGGAATATTCAGAGAACGGCGATGATGGCTGCAAAATCATTATCTTTCGCTTCGAGGTCAAAAGGTAGTGTCAGGTATCACCACTCCGAAAAACAAACTTCCTCAAATTTGACCGTATTTAGATAAAAATTGGAAAGATAAATCCGTAATAAATATGATAAAATTAGTAAGAATTACCGGTTACCTTTTTGTTGAACTGATATGGCTCTCGACCGTTTCGGACGCAACATCCACTACCTGCGCATCAGCCTGACCGACCACTGCAATCTGCGCTGCGTTTACTGCATGCCGGAAGACATGAACTTCCGCCCCAATGCAGAATTGATGCAGGACGAGGAAGTGCTGCTTCTGGCGCGCCTGTTTGCCTCGCTCGGCTTTGACAAATTTCGCCTGACCGGCGGTGAGCCCACCGTGCGCGCCAACATCGTTGAACTGGTGCGCGGCATTGCGGCAACCCCCGGCGTGCGTTCGCTTTCAATGACCACCAACGGTATCCTGCTGGAAAAACTGGCGCGCCCGCTCAAAGAGGCCGGTTTACAGCGCGTCAACATCAGCCTTGATACATTAAATCCCGTCCGCTTCAAGGCCATCACCCGCTGGGGTTCCTTCGAAAAAGTCTGGGCCGGCATCATGGCCGCCGAGCAGGCCGGCCTGCAGCCCATCAAACTCAATGCCGTCATTGTACGCGGCTTCAACGAAGAAGATATCGTCCCTCTGGCGCGGCTTTCCTGCACCCTCCCGTGGCAAATCCGTTTCATCGAAATGATGCCGTTTGGCGGTGCAACCGAATTGCAGCGCAAGCAGGTGGTGACCACTCAGGAAATGATCCGCCGCATCGAAGCCGAACTCGGCCCCTTGCAGCCGGTGCGCAACGGACAGCTGGACGGCGAAGCCCGTGTTTTCCAACTGCGCGATGCGGCCGGCGAAATCGGCTTCATCGCCTCGGTTTCCATGCCGTTTTGCGCGGCGTGCACCCGCGCCCGCCTGACCGCAGATGGCAAACTTCGTCTCTGTTTGTTGCGCGAAAAAGAAGTGGACCTGCTCACGCCGCTGCGGCAGGGCGCCACACTGGAAGATTTGCGTCAAATCATCCTCGATGGCATCTGGCACAAACCATGGGGGCATGGCCTCGCCGAGGGAGATTTTGCCACCAACCGGACGATGAGCGAAATCGGCGGCTGATTTATACCAATAAATCCTCGAAATACTACCCACTTGACCAGCAGATAATTCCTGCCTTGGTCTAGTCCCACATTCATCCCTCAACCCTTCCCATTTGAAACGATTGTTGATACAATGATACAATCATTCGGGTTGTGAAATTTACCTCAAACGACCTGTGGAGATCCATGACCATGATTCGTACCGAACACCTGAGTAAAACCTTCGTTTTACGCAAGAACCAGTCCCCCATTCACGCTGTGCAGGACCTGACCTTGGAAGTCAAAGAAGGGGAAGTGTTTGGCTTTCTCGGCCCCAACGGCGCCGGCAAAACCACCACCGTTCGTATGTTGGCCGCACTCATCCGTCCCACCAGCGGAAAAGCCTTCATCAACGATTACCAGATCGGGCGCGATGACACCCACATCCGCCGTATTATCGGCATCCTCACCGAAACACCCGGCATGTACGAACGCCTGAGCGCCGAAAAGAACCTGACCATTTACGCCAATCTTTACGATGTAGCGGATGTAGCCGGGCAGGTGGAAAAGTATCTGCGCATGTTGGGCCTGTGGAACCGACGCATGGATGAAGTGGGCAGTTTCAGCAAAGGCATGCGTCAAAAACTTGCCATCGCCCGCGCCCTGCTGCACGAGCCGCGCGTTCTCTTTCTGGATGAACCCACCAGCGGCCTGGACCCCGAAGCCGCCAAACTGGTGCGCGATTTCATCGAAGAATTGAAAAGCGAGGGACGCACCATATTCCTTTGCACCCATAACCTCGATGAAGCCGACCGCCTGTGCGACCGCATCGGCATCTTCAAATCCCGCCTGATCGCCGTGGATACCCCCGCCAACCTGCGCCGGCGCCTGTTCGGACGCAGAGTGGTTTTCCATTTGCGCGCGCTCAATCCTGATTGGGCTGACAAACTGCGCCGCTTTGACTTTGTCAGAGAAGTGATGCCGGTGGATAACCGGCTGGTTGTGCGCCTTGATGACCCCGAACAGCACAACCCCGTGCTGATACGCACGCTGGTGGAAAGCGGTGCCGACGTGCAGTTCGTCGGCGAAATTCGCCATTCCCTTGAAGATATTTACCTGCAAACCTTGCAGGCAGAGGAGAAATAATCATGCTGTCCTTTCGCCACATTCGCACAATTATTGACAAAGAATGGGCAGAGGTTTTCAAGAACAAAATGGTGCTGTTCACCATCATTCTGATGCCCTTGCTGTTCACTGCCATTCCACTGATCATGTTGTATGTAACTTCCAGCAGTACAGTACCCGCCGGAGATATGGCCGACCTGCCCGAAATGTTTCTCTCCGTGTGCGGGGATATGGACGCCGCTTCCTGTATGCAGGTGTATGTGATCAATCAGTTTTTGATTCTGTACATGATGATGCCGCTGATCATCCCAATCACCATTGCCGCATACAGCATTGTGGGCGAAAAAACTACCCGCAGTCTCGAGCCGTTGCTGGCCACGCCCATCTCAACAGAAGAACTGCTCATCGGCAAGGCGCTGGCTGCCGCCATCCCGGCCATTGGAGCAACATGGATATGCTTTCTGATCTTCCAGATACTGATTCCCTTCACAGGCGCAGGTCAGGCAGTGCGCGCCTATATTCTCGGCCCCACCTGGCTGCTGGGAGTGCTGGCCGTCGGCCCGTTGATGGCCATTGCCGCCGTCAATTTTGCCATTATGGTTTCTTCACGGGTTAACGACCCGCGCGTTGCCGAACAATTGGCAGCCATTTTAATCGTGCCGGTGCTGGCGCTGTTATTCGGTCAGATCGCCGGTTTGCTGGTCATCAACCAGCAATTGATGCTCATCGTCATTGCCGTTCTCGTCGCAGCAGATGCTCTTCTCATTTACCTCGGTGCGCGCCTGTTTCAGCGCGAAACCATCCTCACCCGTTGGAAGTGAACTATGAAAACCAGAACCTTTTTCTCAACTCTACATCTTTCCGTTGCTGTTTCTATTTTCCTGATCAGCATGGTGCTCGTTTCTCCCGTGCTGGCGCAGGAAGGCTACCGCCTGCTGGTGGACCGCAACTTTGGTTTTTCCGCCGGCAGTCAGATTCGCGGTGACTTTACCCTGAAACTTTCGGGGGATGAACAAGCCGTTACATCGGTCACCTTTCTCATTGACGGCGAAGAAATGGCAACCGTTGATCAGCCCCCCTTCCACTACCGCTTCAACACTGCTGCATACCCCGAAGGCATTCACGAATTAAGCGCCCGGCTGACTCTGAAAGACGGTTCAACCGTGGAACTGACCCCGCGCCGCTTCGAATTTGCCAGCAGCGAGGCTGAAAAGGAAACGATGTTCAAAATTGTGGTGCCCCTGCTGGGAGTGGTTTTGCTGTTGACTCTGCTCGGCGGCGGAATGCAAATGCTTGCTTTACGCGGCAAATCGGCAGGGCGTTATGCTCCCGGCCAGCCCCGTGATTACGGCGTACTGGGCGGTGCGATTTGCCCCAAATGCCAGCGCCCCACTCCCGTTCATGTGTGGGGGCTTAACCTGCTGGTCGGCAAGTGGGATCGTTGTGAAAACTGCGGTAAATTCAGCCTGATGCGCCGTCAGCCGCTGGAAGTGCTGCGCGCCGCCGAAGCCGCCGAACGGCAGGCCGAACAGGGCAGCCTGCCCACCGCGGAGAAAAGCGAAGAGGAAAAATTGAGAGACCTGCTCGACCAGTCAAAATACACCAATTAAGTCCAGATCACCCGCCCCTCCCGGCGGGTGTTTTTTTTACCGCTTCCGCCGTATATTTGTCACATCCGATTCGCAGGGAATTTCAACAGGAGTATAATTCTGGCATTCTAACTGTTTGGATTGAGCGGTCAATCCGGATTTTCCAAAATTACCCTGAGGAGAATTGCATGATGAAAAAGTCACTTTTTGTTCTTTTAATCGTAGCCCTCATTTTCAGTCTTGCTGCCTGTACGCCGGCAGCCAGCACACAGGAACAGCCAAAACGAGTGGTCTATCTGATCAACGGCGCTCTGGGCGACAACGCCTTCTACGATTCCGGAAAAGCCGGCATTGATAATATTGCTAAGGAATACGGCGTTGAAACCCGCACCATCGAGTGCAATTTCGATGCGGGTAAATACGAACCCTCTCTGCGCGCCGCCGTAGATTTTGCCGATGTCATCTTCGTCATTTCCTACGGCTTCGAGGATCAACTGAAAGAGTTTGCCGACCAATACCCCGATAAAATCTTCGTCAACATTGATACGGTGGTCGAAAACAGCAAAAAGACCATTACCTCGGTGGATTTTGTCGAAGAAGAAAGTGCCTATCTCGCCGGGGTGGTGGCCGGTCTGGCGACTCTGGATACCACTATTCCCAATATCAATGCCGATAAAATCATCGGCGTGGTCGGCGGCGATGTGGACCCGGTGGTCAGCGCCTTTGTCTTTGCCTACGAAAACGGTGCCAAATCGGTTGACCCCGAGATACAGGTGCTGAAGAAATCGCTTGGCGGTGCATGGGACGATTCGGCACGCGGCAAACAGGCTGCCCTGCAATTGTATGACCAGAAAGCCGATGTGGTCTTTCAGGTGGCGGCCGCTGCTGGCATCGGCGTTCTGCAGGCCGCCCGCGAACGCCAGTTGTACGCCATCGGTGTGGATACCAACCAGAACGACCTCGAACCCGGTTATGTCATCGCCAGCGATATTAAGAATGTAGGCAAAGCCATCGAAGATGTTTACAAAACCATCAACGACGGCACCTACCAGCCGGGGCAGGTTTTGAAATACGGCATCGCTCAGGGCGGTGTGGATATTGCCCTCGAAGCCCAGATTCAGGTGCTGCCTCAATCCATCGTGGATCAGGTCATGGCGCTTCGCCAGCAGATCATTGACGGCAGCCTGAAGATTGAATTGTATAACAATCAGGATGTCTGGCAGTAAACCATACTTTCGTTTGGCGAAAATTTCTCTGGATGGGTGAAGCGAGGCTTCACCCATCCTACTACAAACAGTCCTCAGATACATGACCAACCCTTCTCCCCTGATCGAAATGCGCCGCATCATCAAAGTCTATCCGCCCAATGTGGTGGCGCTGGACGATGTCACGGTGGACTTTCGGCGCGGTGAAATCCATTCCATCGTCGGCGAAAACGGCGCCGGTAAAAGCACCCTGATGAAGGTGCTTTACGGCCTGACCCATGCCAATGCCGGGGAAATCATCTATAAAGGCTCTGCCGTTCACTTCCGTGAACCGGGCGAGGCAATTGCCGCCGGTATTGGCATGGTGCATCAGGAAATCGTGCTCATCCCCGAATACACGGTGTGGGAAAACATTGTGCTGGGGGTTGAACCGGTGAACTGGCTGGGGAAAATTGACCGCCAGCGCGCCCGCCGCCTCGTTCAACAAAAAATTGACGAATTCCAGTTCAACCTTGACCCCGATGAAAAAGTCGAAAACATCTCGGTGGCTGCCCGCCAAAAAGTAGAAATCCTCACCCTGCTTTACCGCAATGTGGAAGTGCTGATTCTGGATGAACCCACCGCCGTGCTGACCCCGCAGGAAATTCCGCAGTTGTTTGCCGAACTGAACCGGCTGCGCGCAAGCGGGCGCACCATCCTGTTCATCTCCCACCGCCTCGATGAGGTGCTGGAATTGAGCGACCGAATCACCGTCATGCGCAAAGGCAAAAAGGTAGATACCGTTCCGGCATCTTCCACTAACCGGCAGGAACTGGCGCGCATGATGGTCGGGCGGGATGTGCTTTTCACCACCCGGCGCAAACCGAAGCCGCCCGGTGAAGCCGTCCTGCGGGTTGAGAATTTGACCGTGAGAGAGGATCACGGGCGGGTGCGCCTGGATAATTTGAATTTTGAAGTCCGCGCCGGTGAAATTGTCGGCGTTGCCGGTGTGGAGGGCAACGGACAGTTTGAACTGGTGAACACCCTCATGGGCATTCAAAAGCCAACCTCAGGTCATATCTACATCCGGGATGTGGATATCACCCATTTCGATATTCTGCAAAGGCGCAAATTCATCTCATTCGTCCCGCAGGACCGCGGCAAGATGGGCGCCAGCCTGAGCGCACCGGTATGGGAAGATGCCATTATGACCCACCATCGCCTCAATCCGCGTCTTTCCGGCTGGAAAGGTCTGCTGCTCAATACCCGCTACGCTCAGGAATTCACCCGCCAGTTAATTGACACCTTTCAGGTGGTTTTGCCATCACCGCGCGCGCCTTTCCGCACCCTTTCCGGCGGCAACCAGCAAAAGGTGGTCGTCGGGCGCGAACTGCTGCTGCAAAGCGATTTCGTCCTGCTCGATCAGCCCACCCGCGGGCTGGATGTCGGTTCGATGGAATACATCCATGACCAGATCCTGCGCATCCGTTCAGAGGGGCGCGCTGTGCTGATGATTTCCGCCGATTTAGAGGAAATTTTCCTGCTTTCTGACCGCATTCTGGTGCTTTACCGCGGCCGGCTGGTCGGCAATCTGCCGGTGGAACAAACCAACCCGCAGGAAGTGGGATCCCTGATGCTGGAAGGACAACCGCAAAGCGCATGAGACAGAAACTCCTCAACGCTCTGATTGGTATTGTGGTGGCACTGCTGTTGGGGGCAATCCTGCTCCTGCTGCAGGGCTACGACCCGCTTGCCACCTACGAGGCACTCTTCCGTTATTCTCTGTTTGGCTATTACCCGTTTGCCACCACCCTGCGCAACGCCGTGCCGCTGGTGCTACCCGGCCTTTCGGCGGCAATTGCCTTTGCCTCCGGGGTGGTCAACCTTGGGCAGCCCGGCCAGCTGGTGATGGGGGCTTTATTTGCCACGGTTGGCGGTCTTTACCTCAACCTGCCCCCTGCGCTGATGATTCCCGCGCTGGCATTGCTGGCCATGCTGGGCGGTGTGGTGTGGGCCGGCATTGCCGCCTTGCTGCGCCGCTTCTTCGAAATGAGTGAGTTCATCGTTACCCTCATGCTCAACATGATTGCCGATTTCTTCACCGCCTGGGCAATTACGGAACCCTTCAAAGATCCGGCGGCCTTCTCGCCGATGACGCCGCAAATCAGCCCCAACGGCTGGTTGCCCGAATGGGGTGAGTTCAACACCATGATTTTATTCATGTTCGCGGCGGTGGTCATCGCCTGGTTCATATTCCACCGCTGGAAAGCCGGTTACGAATGGCGCATCACCGGGCAAAACGCGCTGTTTGCCCGTCTTGGCGGCTGTGAGATCAACCGCAACTTCATGGCGGTGATGCTGCTGACCGGTGCGCTGGCCGGGCTGGCCGGCGGGCTGGTAGTGATGGGCGGGCCGCATCGCTTCATCCGCGGGCTGGGCGCCAATTACGCCTGGGACGGGGTGATGATCGCCATCGTGGCCAACAACGGCCTGATTGCCACCTTTTTATACGGGTTGTTCTTCAGTGCCATTCAAACCGGCGCGCTGGGTATGGAACTGATCACCAGCGTCCCCAATGAAATTTCGCAGGTCTTGCAGGCGGTACTGGTGCTGGTGATCGTTGCCAGCCGCGAGTACCTGAACACTTTTGTGCAACAACTGGCCGCCCGCCGCCGGGCGCGGGAGGTGCGAACATGAAAATTCTCATCGGCTTGATCAACGGCATGATTGCCGGCGCCACCCCAATCTTGCTGGCGGCGCTGGGCGGGGCCTATACCTACTACGCCGGCGTGTTCAACATTGCCATGGAGGGAATGCTGCTGACCGGTGCCTTCTTTGCCGTGCTGGGTTCCTACTACACCGGCTCGTGGCTGGTCGGCGTACTGCTGGCCGTGCTTGGGTCGCTGTTTCTTTCCCTCATCTTCATTCTTTTCGCGGTGGTGTTGAAAACCGATGAATTCGTCACCGGCATTGCCCTCAACCTGTTTGCCGTTGGGGCCACCACCTACCTGTTGCGTAAAATCTTCAGCGTCAAGGGCGTTTTCTCCAATCCGGGCATCCAGCCCATTCCGGCGCTCCGTCTGCCGGTGGTAGAAAACATTCCCGTGCTGGGGGAGATTCTTTCCGGTCAAAATCTGATGATCTGGGTTGCCGTGCTGGCCACCATCCTGACCCATTTTCTCATCTTCCAGACTCGCTTTGGGCTGCGCCTGCGCGCCGCAGGCTACAACCCGGCCCGCCTCGATTCAAGCGGTGTGCCTTCCAACCGCCTGCGCGCCCTTTCTTTGCTCGCCTGCGGCGTGTTGTGCGGTTTGGGCGGAGCATTCCTTTCGCTGGGTTATGTCAACCTGTTTGCCGAAAACATGTCCGCCGGGCGCGGCTGGATTTCGCTGGCGGCCATCATTCTGGTCAACGGCAACCCGCTTGGGATTGCCCTGATTTCGCTGCTTTTTGGTTTTTCGGACGGCCTCGGTCTGCTGCTGCAAGGCTACCGCGTGCCGGCTCAATTCACAGCCATGGTGCCGTATCTGGCAACCCTGATTGCGTTATACTTCTACGCAGCCCGCACACGGAGGTTGAAATCCGCATGATCGAACTGCCCCACCCCCTTCCCCCTCGCGCCTGGCAAATTGACCGCGCCATACGCCTGAACGCCGTGCCGCTTGACCGGCGTATTCACCCCAGCCACTGGTACGATAGCAGCACTGTCTTCCCGCACGGCGATGACCTGATTGCGTTGTTCTGGAACGCCCGCGTCCCCGGTTCCGGTGCGCCGGAAATCCCCTATGTCGAAATGATTCAGTCACGCTACAATCAGGGTTTTGATGTCAGCGAAGCCGAAGCCCTGATTCCCGAAGGTCTGCAACTGGCTGCGGAGAAACGGCGCGATGACCTGCGCGCCCACACCGCCCGCCTGTTGAGCGCGCTGCACAACGCCCCGCGCATCCCAACCCATCCGTACTGGCAATACCAGCGCCCAATGGACTGGGAAAGCATCCTCTCCAATATGAAAAATCCTGCCACATACCCGGAAAATATCTCAAAAAATGAGCTGGCAGAGCGAATCCTGCACGGCTGGCTGGGTCAACTGGCCGGGGGCAGTTTTGGCACGGCGATTGAAGGCTACCATTTCAGCCAGATTGAGAAAGTTTACGGCGTGATTGACAGTTACCTGACCGAACCCGAAACGGTCAATGATGATGTGGTTTATGAACTGGTCTTTCTGGATGTTTTTGAAAAACACGGCCGCAGCCTGACTTCGGTGGACATTGGACTGGAATGGCTGCGCCAGATTCCCTTCGGCTGGTCGGCGGAGTGGATCGCCCTGAACAACATGAGTCTTGGATTTATGCCGCCGCTTTCGGGTGCTTTCCGCAATCCCTATAACGACTGGATCGGCGCGCAGATGCGCGGCATGGTGTGCGGTATGCTGGCGCCCGGCTGGCCGCTGGAAGCGGCGCGGCTGGCCTTTCAGGACGGCTGTGTTTCTCATGCTGCCAACGGTGTTTACGGCGGCATGTATGCCGCCGTACTGACCGCGCTGGCTTTCGTGCGCAGCGACCCGCGCGCCATGATTGAAGAGGGGTTGAACTATCTCCCCCAGCGAAGTGAGTATGTTGCCGTTGCCCGTGAAGTGCTGCAAACGCTCACCGCCATACCCGACCCGCGGGAAGCATGGCAAAAGTTAGATACGCGCTTCGAAGAATACAACTGGATTCACGCCTACCCCAACCTGGCCGCCGATTTATTCGCCTTGTGGCACTGCAACGGCGATATGACCGCCGCCTTTCGCTGGCTGGCCCATGCCGGGCTGGATGTGGACTGCAACGCCGGGCTGGTGGGCACGGTTTTGGGAATCATGTACGGCACACCCGCAAAGTGGGCCGAACCGCTACATGATACGCTGGAGACCTACCTGCGCGGGAAAGAACGTCTCTCCATCCGCCAACTGGCCGGGCGCACGTTCACCTTATCTCAGATCCATTGAACCACGCTGCGAATCAGCGCTGGTTTATCCACACGCAGAGCCGCCCTTTGCCTCACGCCAGCAGTCCCTTTTCCCGCGACCAGTCAATTGCCTCACGGATAGCCCGGTCAACTCCCGAGCAAGACGCCCATTCCAATTCTTCGCTTGCCTTTTGGGTATCATAATAAAAATACCGGCCGGCCAGATACAATTCCGCCCCGGAAACAGGCAAAGGCAGCCAATTTTCCACCAGCCCGTAAAGCACGGCCAGCCGGCGAACAAGACCCGCCGGTAAAAGGGTGCGCGGCGGCTGGACACCGGCCACCTGCGCGATCCGCTCGACCAGCCCGGCAATAGTCAGATTTTCTCCGCCCAGAATATACCGCTCACCGCGCCTGCCGCGGCGCAAAGCAGCCAGCATACCCTCGATGGTATCCGCAAGCGAGATTACATTCAGCCCGCCTTCCACCAAAAACGGCAGGCGGCGTTGAGCCACCTGCACCACCACCGAGCGCGACTGCCGGTACAGATCGCCGGCCCCGATGACCAGAGTCGGGTTGACGATCACCACATCCAGACCGCGCGCCACGGCGGTTTGCACTTCCATTTCCGCAAGATATTTGGCATAACCATACGGCCAGCGCTCTGCCGGGTAATTCCATGTGTGCGTTTCATTCATCAGATAGGGTGAGCCTCCATCGGCAGGAATTTCCGGCGGCACCCCTAGCGCTGCCGCCGAGCTGACATGCACCACCCGCTCCACACCGCATTCCAGCGCTGCGTTTAGCAGTGATCGTGTTCCCTCCACGGTAATGGTGTAATGCCGCCCGCTGTCTCTCCTGCCACCGCCCATCAACGCCGCAGCGTGAAAAATCACCTGCACCCCTTGCGCGGCCTGCAACAGGCTCTCCGGTTGAGTCAGGTCGCCGAGCACATGTTCCACCGGCAGGTCTCTGAGCAGAAGTAAATTGGAAGTGGGACGATGAAAAGCGCGCACTTCAAAGCCGGCCTCTAAAAGTGCGCGGCACAAAGCCGAGCCAATGAAGCCGCTAGCCCCGGTCACCAGTGCCTTAATCATCCAGCCACTCCACAATGGTGGCTTCGCCCTGCCCAACCCCCACACATAACATCGCCAGCCCGTAAAACGGGCGCGGTTGAGCCGGCGCGCGTCGGCGCATTTCATACAGCAGGGTTGTCAAAATGCGCGCGCCCGAACAGCCCAACGGATGCCCCAGTGCAATTGCCCCGCCGTTGACATTGACAATCTCTTCCGAAAGTCCCAGTTCCCGAATCACGGCCAGTGCTTGCACGGCAAAGGCTTCATTCAACTCCACCAGACCGATTTGTTCGATGGTCAGACCGGCTTTGGCAAGAGCCTTGCGCGCCGCCGGCACCGGCCCAATGCCCATGATGCGCGGCAGTACGCCCGCCGCCGCACTGCTGACGATTCGCGCCATCGGCTTCAGTCCCCGCTGGCGGGCCTTGTTCTCGCTCATCAGCAACAGGGCAGCAGCGCCGTCATTTAATCCGGAGGAATTACCGGCGGTCACCGTGCCACCCTTGCGAAAGATTGGCGGCAGGGCAGCCAGCGATTCGAGGGTGGTATCGCGGCGCGGGCGTTCATCCTGCACCACGCGGATGGGATCACCTTTGCGCTGGGGAATTTCCACCGGCAGGATCTCCTCTGCAAAACGGCCTTCATCCTGCGCCGCCACCGCCCGCCGGTGACTTTGCAGCGCAAAGCGGTCCTGTTCGGCGCGGGAGATGCCGGTCATCTCGGCCAGATTTTCCGCCGTTTCGCCCATCGCTTCTATGCCGTACAGGGCTTCCATTTTCGGGTTGGGGAAGCGCCAGCCCAGCGCCGTATCCCACGCGGTCAGGTTGCCAAACGGAAAGCCCTTTTCGGCCTTGGGCAGGGCATACGGCGCGCGCGACATACTCTCCACTCCCCCGGCCAGCAAGAGGTCTCCATCGCCGGTTTGAATGGCGCGCGCCGCCAGATTGACCGCCGCCAGCCCGGAAGCACACAAGCGGTTCACCGTAAAGGCCGGCACTTCGGGCGGCAGCCCCGCCAGCAGGGTTGCCATGCGCGCCACATTGCGGTTGTCTTCCCCCGCCTGATTGGCACACCCCATCACCACTTCGTCAACTTCGCCGCCGTTCAGGTGGTTGCGTTCCACCAGCGCCTTGAGCACCATAGCAGCCAGATCATCCGGCCGCACCGCCGCCAGCGCCCCGCCCAAATTTCCAATTGGCGTTCGAATGGCATCTACGATCACGGGAATGGACATAGCACCTCTCGTTGTCAATGAAAATGTTTATTCGCGAATCAAGCGCACCGCGCTGAGCGCCAGCACACTGCCATCCGCGGGGCTTAATTCGGAAATCTCCACATAAATTACCCCCGGCGGTACTTCACTTAAATCAATTTCCTTTTGAAAAGTGCCGGGGTAACCGTAATCCGGCGCTTCCACCATCAGGTAACTGTACTGATACTCAACCCCTTCTTCCGAGTAAACCCGGTAATTCAGGGTGGCCTCGAAAGGCATGACCGGCACCCCGCCCTTTACCTCTACGCGGTCACCCACGCGGCTGTCTTCCGGCGGTGCTTCAATGCGGATCTCCCTCCACAGGTCGCCGATGCGCGTTGAAGCGGAAACCAGTTTCAAACCGGCCGGCAGCAGGCGCAACGCGCGGCGCACCGGTTGATTGGGACAGCAGCCGGGGTCGTTCGGCCCGTGAATCAGGCCTTCCAGTTCAATTTGTCCGGCTTCAATTGCCAGCCGTTCCACTACCGGCCGGTCATCAATGAAATAAACACCGGCCTGCTCACCGCTGCCGCTGCGGTTCACCACCGCAACCACCCAGACGAACACCCCCGTACCTCCGTAATTGACCGCCAGCAAAACGGCCGCATCCGGCAGTTCATCGCCGTTCAAATCACCAAAGGCAAGCGCATCCCCCAGCCGCACCTGCATGAAATCCATCGAAGCCGGGTCTTCGCCGCGTTGAAAGAGGCCGTTCGTCAGGCGGAAAGATACCGGTTCGCCATCTGCCCCGGCAGGCAGCGTATATTCCATGTTTTCCAACAGTTCGGGACTAAGAAGGGCAGGGGTTGCGGTCTCGGTTTCCTGCACGGTTGGGGAGGCAGTGGGAACAGGGGTTTCGGTTGCTTCGGCTGGCTGACCGAAGCCTGACGGCAGGTTGCAGGCCGCCGCCATACCCAGCAAAATCATCAACACCACCAATTCACGGCGCATCAGGTACTTTCTCCTTCTCAAATCAAATCCACATCATGGGCAGCGGATTCTTTCTGTCCGGCGGGTGTGATGCGGATAAATTCAGCATTCAGCCACAGTTCTCGCAGGTCATGGGCGCCGGCATAACTCATGCCCGAGCGCAGCCCGCCCACAATCTGATGCAGGATGTCGCGCACCTTACCGCGATACGGTACCAGCGCTTCCACCCCTTCCGGCACTACTTCGCTCCACAACTCTTCGGAGTACTCCTCCTCCTGCAAGGGCTTATCCAGTTTGCGCCGTTCCACATTGGCCGAAAGCGAAGCCATGCCGCGCACCACCTTATAGCGGCGGCCTTGCCGCACAATTTCAGCGCCGGGGGCTTCATCGGTGCCGGCCAGCATCGAGCCCAGCATCACCGCGCTGGCACCGGCCGCCAGCGCTTTGGTCACATCGCCGGAAGTGCGCATCCCGCCATCGGCAATAATCGGCACGTTCAGACGGTGGCCCTCCTCGGCACACTCGGCCACCGCCGTCAATTGCGGCACGCCAAAGCCCGTGACCACCCGGGTGATACAAATCGAGCCTGCCCCCACCCCCACTTTGACCACATCTGCGCCGGCATCCGCCAGTTCCCGCACCCCTTCCGCAGTGGCCACATTTCCGGCCACCAGGGCAACAGCCGGAAAAGCCTTCTTCAAACGGCCGACCATTTCAACTGTGTGTTGTGAGTGTCCGTGGGCAATATCCACCACCAGCACATCCGCACCGGCTTCCACACAGGCTGCAGCCCGTTCCATATCTTCAGGCCGCACGCCAATGGCTGCGCCCACCCGCAAGCGGCCGTGCTGGTCTTTGGTAGCAAAGGGGTGATCCTGAATTTTGACAATATCCTGCACGGTGATCAAACCCGCAAGGCGGCCGGAATCATCCAGCAGGGGCAGTTTTTCCACCCGCGCCTCGTACAGTTTGCGGCGCGCCGATTCGAGCGATTCGCCGGCCCGTGCCATCACCAGTCGTTCACGCGGCGTCATCACCGCACTGACCGGCGCCGAGTCATCCGGGGCAAGCAGCACATCACGGGTTGCCACCAGTCCCAGCACATGGTTTTGTTCATCCACCACCACCAGCCCGCCCACATCTTCGGCTTTCATAAGCCGGCGCGCCTCCGCCACCGTGGCGGAAGGGCAGATCGTCAAAGGGTTCAAAACCACCAGACTTTCGGCGCGTTTTACTTTGCGCACCTGCTCCGCCTGCCGTTCAATACTCATAAAGCGGTGCAAAATACCCAGACCGCCCTGCTGCGCCATGGCAATGGCCATTGGTGCTTCCGTTACCGTATCCATATTGGCCGAAATGATGGGGATATTCAGTTCGATTTCTTTTGTCAGGCGGGTCTTGGTGGAAACCTCGCTTCGCGAACGGATGGAAGACTTTTTCGGCACCAGCAGCACATCATCAAAGGTCAATCCAATCTGGGAACGAAGGTTCATGTTGCACCTCCTGCTGAGCAACTTTATAATTCAAGTAAAATACACACATGCCGTCAATGTCCATTTTACCGCCAAACTGGTACGAACAGGATGTCGTTTTAATCGCCCGGCAATTATTGGGGAAACGGCTGGTACGCCGCCTGAACGATCAGCGGGTGAGCGGCATCATTGTGGAAACCGAAGCCTACCGCGGAGAAGAAGATCTGGCCTGCCATGCCCGCGCCGGTTATACACCGCGCACCGGAGTTATGTACGGGCCGCCGGGCAGGGCTTATGTCTATTTCACCTACGGAATGCACTGGCTGCTGAATGTAGTTTGCATGGCAGAGGGCTACCCCGCCGCGGTTTTGATTCGCGCCATTCATCCCCTCGAAGGGATAGAAATCATCGCCAGCCGCCGTCCAAACCAGCCGCCCGCCCGCTGGACGGACGGCCCCGCCAAACTCACCCGTGCGCTGGCCATTGACGGCAGTTTGAACGGCGCAGACCTGACCACCACCACAGCAGGATTATGGATCGAAGATGACAGGCTACCCCCCGGCGCCAACATCCAGTCATCGCCGCGCATCGGCATCGAGCGTGTACCGGAGCCGTGGAAATCCATACCCTGGCGGTTCAATTTGCGCTTTGATGGCTTAACATCCGGCGTTGACCCCATAAAATAAACGCAGGTGTTCGCTCATCGAACGCAGCACATAGGCCTGAATCAGCGGGAAAATGCGCCTTTCTCCATGCAGTTCACTTTCCAGCATCTTCAGGTTCAACGGAGCAGAAAAGGTCACCCGCGGCTGAATCTTCCAGCGCGCCGGGAAAAGCACCTGAAAAGCCACCTGCATGATTTCTGCTGTTACCTGTGCATTCCAGCGCTGACGAAAGAACAGGCGAGCCATTTTCAGCGTAAGGGGAGAGATGACCTGACTGATGATGCCGATCACCAGTTTCGTTTCCGGCACTTTTCTCAGCCAGAATTCCAGACTGGGCAGCCAGTGACGCACCTCAGCCATGGCTCCGGGCATCCACGCCGGGTCAGGCTCCACCGTCCCGCGCGGAAAGGTCAGCAGCACCCCGCCGCTGCGCAAATGCCGGATGACATCCCCCAATACCAGTGCACGCTGCGACATATCTCTCGTCGAAAAGATCAAATGGCGGCTCACTTGCGGCAAACAGCGCAGCAACGGCATTTCCCGGGCAATGACTTTGACATCTTCCCGTCGCAGCAGGCTGGCAAGCACAAAGCCATCAAAAGTGCCGGGGTGATTGCAGGCAACTATCAGCGGGCCGTTTTGAGGGAGGGGCTGTTCGGCAGCCCATTCGATATTGCAGGCGTAGTGTTCCAGCAGCCGCGTCAGAGCAACCGCCAGACCAAACCGGCGAATGTCCTCATCAAAAACGGCCAGTGCATTTGCCAGTTGATGAAAAGGCTTGGCAAGCAGCCGCCCGAGTAATTTTCTGCGCCAGTCGCCGCGCGGCCAGCCGGCAACTCGAAAGACCTCATATTCCAGCGCCGCGCTCAATTCCGCAACACTGACAGAAGAAACTATCCCTCTCACAGGCAACTCTCCGCTAAGCATCCATTACCCCTGCAAGGCCTGTCGTGCCAGTTGCAGGCGGTAACGGCGCATCACGCGGCGGCGCTTGCGTTCCGGCAGAGCAAGGATATAACGGCAAACATTGGCAATTTTTTCCGCCGAAGTGCCACCGTTTTGTAGCGGCAGCAAGCGGCAGGCCTGCTCCAAATCCACCTCGGCGAAAACCGGTTTGCCCAATGCCAGCGCGGTGTAGATAACGGTGGAGTTTTCGGCCACCAGTGCTTCGCAATTGGCAATCATGTGATGGACGTTCCCCTCTGTGAACACACGCGCCTGCGGGGCAACCAGTTTGATTTCAAGCATGGCCAGTTCCACATTTTCGTTAGGATGCAGTTTGATAAACAGCGGTCTGCCGTCGGCAATCTGCAATGCCCGTTGTAAAAAGGCGATCCGATTATGCAGTTTACCGGTTTCCCGGCTGGCAGAGGTAGCCGCCAGCACATAACCGCGGTATGGAAAATCGTTTTCAAGGTACTGACGGGCATTATCATAATTGGGTATGCCGGTTACAAAAAGTTTCTCAGGATGAACCCCCTTCCGGATGAATAAATCTCGGTATCCCGCCGAGGCCACGCAAAACGCCTCATAGGCATTGGAAAGGCCGGTTGCGGCTGTGTTTGCCAGCCAGCGCGGTAAATGCAGCGTTTTCACCATGTGATAACGCAATCCTTCCGGTTCGGTCATTCCTTCCTGCACCAGCACAATGGGTTTATTGCGAATATTGGCCTGAATGATCAAATCGGTACAGGTCACGATGAGGTCATACTTTTCACGGCGTCCGCCAAAATCCACCGGCAATTGATGACGCTGCAAATAGGCTTCAGTTTCACGGCGGTGTCGCCCACCGAGTATGGTAAAGTCGAGCAGCCCCCTCTGAGCCGCCCAGCCCATCAGTCCTTCGGCATAGAATGGCGTAAAAAAGCACTCATGTTCGGGTAAAGCCCGGGCAATTTGGTGCATCATCATCGTTTGGTTGAGCGATCCGCCGATCAGCAAGATTTTTCGGGTCATTTGCCTGTTTCATCCCTTGAACATATTGCCGGCCGCTAAATTTAAGTATCCTCTTCCACCTTAAGAGCCGGTCAAACGATGGCTAATAATGGGTTATGAACAGGCTAAAAGATGATTAAGAAAATCAGGCTGCTTTCCACCGGCGGAAAATCTTAAAAATTCCAGAATGGGATAGAAATTGAAAGCGTTCTTTGCTATACTAAAATCGTGGAACAAAGGTTGTTCATACCGGCTTATCGTCTCATCCCATTATTCAATTGCATTCGCCGCGCTCGCCATCGGGTCGCCTGAATTTGCATCCCGAGTGATTTCCATCTCAGGTGACCCTGCCAAAAGCAAGGGTCATTTTTTTATCAGGTTTCAGGGAGGTGGTTGTGATGTCTTACCCGTTTCAGAATGATGCTTTACAGGCGGTCAAATCGCTGGCTTTTCAACGCGTTCCGCTCAATCTGGTCAGCACTTACAAAGGCGTTCATTTCATCGAACGCATCGAGCCGCTCAAAGTTGGGGTGGATTCCATCACGTTCCGCGCTCCCCGCTTGCAAGTTTGTCTCACTCTCCGCGACCCCGTCTATCTCTATTCGCGGGTACTGCCCGAAACGGTGCGCGCCAGACCCCAGTTGATCAACAGCAGCCCGCACGAATTGAGATTGAGCGACTTTTCCTTCAACGGTAATCTCTGGTTTGACCGGATGGAGCAGCGCGTTCAGCCAGACCGCTCCATAGAAGTCACGTTAAGATTACATAACCGTTTGTACACCGCAACCCTGCGGGATATTTCTCTTCGCGGCATGGGTTTGATGTTATTCATCGGCGATCAACCCGACTTCGATGTAGTCGTCAACACCCCCGTGGATTTACACTTCGACCTGACCCCCTCTACTCCCATCGCTTTTCACGGGCAGGTGGTATGCCGCCGCCGGGTGGGTGCAACCATGATGTATCTGGGTTTGCGCATCTTTCCCAGCGAACAACAAACCCGCTGGCTGGAAAACTACATCGTGCGCCGCAAACTGGAAATTTTGAACGAACTCGACGACCTGATCAACCAACAAATGGAACCGCAAACCGCTGCCAATTTATACTTCTAAGGCGGCGAACAGCGGTACACCTGATACGGTTCGATCCATATCGCGGGGCGGCACATATTTGCATCCGGCGGTTGACGCCACTTTTCAGCCGCTTGAAGGATGGACTCAAGGCTTTGGTGTGGGTCTTGGGTATTGACCACCACAAAAGCGTGCGTATAGGATTCGCGTTGTTGCAGGTCATCGAACCATTCGGCTTTGCCACCTGAGCGCAGCAGGTAGTACCAGATCGGCGGTGCGTCCATCCCGTCGGCAAGGACAATGCCGCCATCGTCCATTTGTTCGGCAATCCAGTCTGCCGTGCGTTCAGGTGCGGCCGGCTGAGCCAGCTGTGCCCCGCGCTGAATGGCCCACGGCAAAGCCAGCAGCCCCAGGGCAATCAGCCAGCCCTGCACCAGCAGAGAAACCCGCTTTTCAGGCCAGTCCCTGCGCCTGCTCAACCAGTCCAGCAATGCAACCCAGCCGGCCGCCGCCAGTACCAGCAGCAGCACCAGCAACCAGATCCAGATCTTGCGCCAGGCATTCGGCCGTTGAACGAACAAAAGGATGCAAACCCACACCGTAACCGGCACCGCCACATGCAAACGCTGCCGGCTGGCGCGCCGATGCAAAACCACCTCCAGAATCAGCCCCGCCACCGCCCAAATGGTCAATAGTGGGTGAACATCCGACTGCCATTGCTGCCAGGTCTCCCCAAGGCGGGTTGCGAGGGTCGGCAGGAATACATCCCACGCCAGCGGCTGCACAAAAGGGTTGGCCAGCAGGCTTTGCGGGCCGCTAACCAGCAGTACCGGCAGATACAGAAAATACCCCAGCACGGCCGCCAGCGTTCCGCTCACGGCTAGAACCAGCAGAAACATCCTTCGGCTGCCGTAGGCCTGCGTAATTTCCGGTTCGACCATCAGCGATAAAAAAAGCCACAAATACATTGCCCCCGCCGGGTAGAGCATCACCGGCACGGTATAAAACCCCAATGCAGTGATGATCGAAAGCAGCAGCCAGCCCGCGCCGTTGAAATGGGTCTGGAGGTAGGTAGCCAGCACCCACCCCAAAAGGCTGAATAACGCCAGCAGGGTATAACCACGCCCATCGGCCGAGCCGCCCACCAGCAGCGGGGTGACTGCCACCAGCCCTGCTGCCAGCCAGCCGGCCCGGCGGTTGTACCACATCCTGCCCAGCGCGTAGGCTGCCGCCACGCTCAACACCCCGCCCATAAAAGCAGGCAGACGCATGACCGCGGGTGCATTTCCCAGCAGACGGGTGGTGATGTGAACCAGCAGGGTGTGAAAGATGTGGTTATTCGGCAGGTGGTAGTCGGTGATCACTGCCCACAACGAACGGCGTGCAAAGCCAATGTAGGTATAAGCCTCATCGTGGCCAAGCGGTTGATCCAGAAACGGCAGGCGCAGAAGGATGGCCAACCCAATCAGCCCGCCCAGCCGCAGCCACTCGCTTTTTTCGGTGACGGCCGGGCGAAAATCGGCGCGCAAAGCCCGCCACCCTTCCCTCATATGGAAAACAATCCTCTCCAACACAAAGGGCTTACGGTTCATACCCCACATCAGCAGAAATACAGCCAGAGCAGCCAGCCCGAAGGCCGGGCGCAGCCAGAGATGCCGCTGTGGGGTAAATGCTTCCAGTGTGCCATCGGCCGCCAGCAAATCCACCAGCGGGCGAACCAGCGGAAAACCCGCCAGCGCCACAAACATCGCCCCCAGTCCCACAATCCAGCCCAACAGCGCAAAGATGCGCCAGCCCTGCCTCCTGCTCAGTTGATCATCCCTCCGCTGAAAGTCAACTGGTAGGCAATCCGCTCACGATGAAAAATGACTTCCATGCCCTCGAACCATTCAATCGTCCCGCGCCACGCGCAGGCGTACCGAAAATCTCCCTCTTCAAAAGAATCCGGCCCACGGAAAGGCGCTTGCTCGCCCACTTTTTGCAAGGCTTGCCGTAAAAATTGATAAATTTGGTCGGCAGGCGGTTCTTCCAGTTTCACGCCGCCGGCATACACCATGGACCACCACGGCCGGTTGCGGTAGTACACCATTTCCTGACCGGCAAAGAATTCTTCGCCAAAATAGATATCGCGGTAAAGCCAGTCGCCGGAACGGTACTCCAGCTGAATCCCACCCGGCAGCAGGGATTGAACGCGGCTACTTGCGCCACCGGCATACGTGTTGCGTTTGGCCTCTAATAAAAACGGCACCAATTGAGAACCCATCCTCACACCTCATCATCCTCTAAAATGTAATTTTCCAAATCGTCCAGATCCACCCCCAGTTCAGAAATGGCGCGCCCCAATGCCGATGCACCGGCGCGGTGAACGCTGCGCGGGTCACCGGTAATCAAAGGGTGCCATTCCGGCAGGTCTTTGCCCAATGCCAGCCGGCGGTAAGCGCAGGTTTCCGGCAGCCATGTGTAGGTTCGCGCTGTTTCCGGTGTAATACGCACACAGGTGGCCACTTTTTCAAAGCGGTTGGGGTAATCCTTACACCGACAGGTTTTCAAATCCAAAAGACGGCAGGCAACCGCCGTGGTCAAAACCGCGCCGCTTTCTTCATCCTGCAAACGGTAAAGGCAGCACCAGCCGCAGCCATCGCACAGCGACTCCCATTCTTCTGCGCTCATCTCTTCAAGGGTCTTGCGCTTCCAAAACGGTAGCTCACTTTCGCTCATGAGGATTTCCTTTGTTTTCGACCGCGGCGCGTGAGCAGCAGAAACAGCAGGTAAAAGGTCGTCAGCGGCCAGATCCACGCCCAATCTCCCGGCCCGCCGGGGCCGGTGCGCGCAACCGTGCGGCGGATACGAATCAACCGGTAATCACAGGTCAGGCGGCTCAACTCTTCATCCGATAATTTGAGCGGGTCAACGCCAAACAAGCGCGCGGCAAAACCGCTGGCAATCAGCACCTGTCTCAAAATCGGCAGGCGCATCTCCGCATCCAGCACTTCCTCAGCAATCCCCGCCCACCAGCCATCCGGCAGCCAGACCTCGACCTGCGGGTTGGCAATGATGTTGCGATACCAGTCCGAAACGCCGCCAAAACCGGCAACGCAGTAAATTTCGCCGTTGACCAGCGCATAATTGACCGGTGTGCGGTAATGTTTACCGCTCTTTCTGCCGCTGTGCACCAGCACCATGACCTGCCCGGCGTACTTTGGCGCAAAGTTAATGTGTTTACCTAACCCCAGCCGCCACAACCACACCATCAGCACATTCCCTTTTTTGAAGTACTGCCGCAGTTTCTGGCTGGGCTCGGCTGAAATCGGCTCTTTCATTTTTCCTCTCCCCGGTTAATTCCCCTTCGGCACGGCAATTCCCAAATGAACACACGGATTTGTTGCGATGAAGTCATGCAGTCTATTATAATACGCGGCATGACCTTAACCATTGAAGAAGTTGAACACATTGCCGAACTGGCACGCCTGCATTTGACCGAAGAGGAAAAAGTCCGTTTCCGTGAGCAGCTTTCCGCCATTCTGGATTATGCCGCACGCCTGCAACAGGTGGAAACGGAGGGAATTCCTCCCACTTCCAGTGTCCTGCCGCCGCGCAGCCGCCTGCGCGAGGATGAACCCCGTCCGTCATTGCCGCGCGAGGTCATTCTGGCAAATGCGCCCCACCCCTATCAGGGATACTTCCGCGTGCCGCCGGTGCTGGAGTGAATCGCATGGATGAGTTGCTCTCCCTGACGGTACGGCAGGCATTGTTTGCCCTGCAGCACGGCTCCGTTTCCAGCGAGGAATTGACCCGTGCCTGTCTGGAACAAATCGAGCGGCTGGAGGGCAAAATCCATGCCTTCATCACCCTGACCGCCGAGCAGGCCCTTCGCCACGCACAGGCAGCCGATGCGCGCCGCCTGGCAGCCCGCCGCCACCCCGATGAACCGCTGCCGCCGCTGCTCGGCCTGCCGATTGCCGTCAAGGATGTTTTGACCGTCGCGGGGGTGCGGTGTACCTGCGGCTCGCGCATTCTGGAAAATTTCATCCCCCCTTTTACGGCTACCGCCGTTCAACGCCTTCTGGATGCCGGTGTCGTCATCATCGGCAAAACCAATACCGATGAATTTGCCATGGGGTCGTCCACCGAAAACTCGGCCTACGGGGTGACCTTCAACCCGTGGGATACCAGCCGCGTCCCGGGCGGCTCCAGCGGCGGCTCGGCGGCTGCCGTAGCAGCGCGCATGGTGCCCGCCGCACTGGGCACCGATACGGGCGGCAGTGTTCGTCAGCCGGCCGCATTTTGCGGCGTTACCGGCATCAAACCCACTTACGGGCGCGTTTCCCGCTACGGACTGGTGGCCTACGGCTCATCGCTGGATACGGCGGGTGTGCTGGCGCGCACCGCCGAAGATGCCGCCATCCTCTTCTGGCAAATGGCCGGCTTTGACCCGCTGGATGCCACCACCGTAGATCAACCGTTGGCAGGCTGGCAAATTCCCCAGCCCGAACAACTTTCCGGTTTGCGGATCGGTATTCCCAGAGAGTACTTCCTGCCGGGGATGCAGCCCGAAGTGGAAGAGAAAGTACGCTCGGCCATCCAAACGCTGGCCGGCATGGGCGCCACAGTACAGGAAATCAGTTTGCCCCATACCGAATACGCCCTGCCGGTTTATTATCTGATTGCCCCGGCAGAGGCTTCTGCCAATCTGGCGCGTTATGACGGCGTGCGCTTTGGTTACCGTGCCGAAGCAGAAACCCTCGCCGAATTATTCAACAATACCCGCTCCGCCGGCTTTGGGGCGGAAGTCAAGCGGCGCATCATGCTGGGAACGTATGCCCTCTCGGCCGGTTACTACGATGCCTATTACGGTCAGGCACAGAAGGTGCGTACCCTTATCCGGCAGGATTTTGAAGAGGCCTTCCGGCAGGTGGATGTGATTGCCGCACCGGTTGCCCCCACCACCGCTTTCCGCATCGGCGAGCACACCGATGACCCGCTGGCAATGTATCTGGAAGATGTGTTTACCCTGCCGGTCAATCTGGCCGGCGTGCCGGGGCTGGCCTTTCCGGTGGGATTTGACCGGCAAGGTTTGCCGGTGGGTATGCAAATCATGGCGCCGCATTTTCGGGAAGAATTGCTTTTCTCGGTGGCATTTCTTTACCAGCAAAATACGGCGTGGCATTTACGGACACCGTCCTTATAAAAAATACCGGCAGGCCGTTTCGCCTGCCGGTTGAGAAAGAGATTTTTCCGCCGCTAAATCAGGGCCTCCCCTTGCCCGGATTGATGTGCGGCTGTTTGTCTTTGGGAGGTTTATTCCAAGCGGGCGGGGTAACCTTCTTACCCGGATTCTCATCTTCCGGTTTTCCACCACCGGCGGGCGGTTGAGCGCCGGGTTTGTCGGTATTCGGGCTGGAAGTGACCTCCGGGGTTGCAACCGGTTCTTCCCCTTCGGAAGGCGGCATCTTGCGCTCTTTACCAATCCATCCCATTTCCTGCCACACTTTGCCCCAACCGCCCTGTTCTTCTTTCATGGCAAAGAACTGATCGGCGGGCAGGCCGGATTTCTGGCTGGCTTCCAGTGCCAGCATGATCTCCCCCATGCCGTATCCCTGACAGAACCATCCCATCACCTGTTCGTAAGTCACGCCGTATGCCATGGCCAGTTTTGCACCAACAGGATGCTGCACGGTGAGATCGGAGCAGTAATGGCCGTTATTGACCTTTTCGGGCTGGGGTGTAAGGGTCACTGTGGGAGTTAATGTCACCCCCGGCTGGGTCGGTGTTCCCTCAGCCGTTGCAGTGGGAGTTACCTCCACCGTGGCGGTGAGCGTTTCTTCAACCGTTGCAGTGGGTGTGGGCAGGGGTTCCTCGGGCTGTTCCAGCATGGCCAGATGACGCCAGACCTCGCCCCAGCCGCCCAGTTCGACTTTGAGCAGTAATATTTCCTCAGCCGTTAATTCACTGTATTGACTGGCCTGCAGGGCAAGCATAATTTCTCCAAAGCCAAAACCCTCACAGAACCATGTCATGACCTGATCGTAGGCAACGCCGTAAGTGGCCGCCAGTTTAACTCCCACCGGATGAGTCTGATTGGTGCAGGTATTCAGCGGTGGCTCGTCAGCAGGGGGTTCTTCGCCTTCTCCCGGCTGCGGCGTGGGGGCTTCCTCTTCAAGGGTTTGTTCCAGCATATTCAATTGCTCCGCAGGTAATTGATCCAGCAACGAGGTCATCGCATCCACCTGCAAAGCGATCAATTCCGAAGGATTATCGGCTTCAATCTCATTGAAGTCACCGGATGCGGTAACTTTTTCCAGCGCCTGCCGGGTTAACTGCCAGTAACCGGTTACCACTTCGGGCAAATATTCATAGGCTTGTTTCTGGATTAACTCTCCCGCTTCCTCCAAGCGGCGGCTGGCAAATTCCAGCGCCAGCTGAGTTTGGGTCGGCTCGCTGCTCACTGCCATTCGCAGCGATTCAATACCGGTTTTCAGCGGATACAGGGGACTGTCGGGCAGCGCCTGCCCGGAAGCCTGTACAGCGGCACCGCCGCCAAACAGACTCGCCAGCAAAACGAAAATTGCAATCCAGTTCATAATCGTTCTCCTTGACCATTGGAAGGGTTGAGAGACAATTTGCTTAACAAGACGAAACGGATTGCGATTCGTTACAGCCGCTCTTTCCGGCAGGCGCGCCGTCAGGCGCGCACGCGCCGAACGGCGGAATGCCGCGCGCGGCTCAACCAGTGCGGCAGAACGCACCTGCACGGCGGTGGTGAGTAACTCTTCCAGTTCCCGCCGGTAAGCAGGATAGCGCTGCAAACACTCAGCGATGCTCATTCTGCCGCTTTCAACGGCTTGCAGGCATTCGTCAAAGATCATTTCCAGATTTTCATTCGTCATTATTTTTCCCTCCTCTGCCCAGCAAGGCCTGTAACTTTTTCAAAGCCCGAAACTGCAAAACCCGCACATGACCTTCACTCACCCCCAGCACCTCGGCGGTTTCCGCATGGCTGAGCTGGCTGATAAATCGGCACACCAGCACATCCTGATCCTGTTCATCCAGACGGGCAATGGCCTGCGCCAGCACTCGGCCGTCTTCCCGGTTTTCCAGCAGCTGTTCCGGGTGGCTGTGTCCATCGGCCATCATTTCCAGCGGCTCCATTGAGTCTGCGTTCTTGCGGGTGCGAAAATAATCCACCACCTGATTGTGAGCAATCCGATAAAGCCACGCTCGAAAAGACTGCACCTGTTTTTTGGGTAAATTTTCCCACGCTTTGAGAAAGATCATTTCCGTCAAATCCTCTGCATCCAGTTCGTTGCCAACGCGAAAGTAACAGAACCGGTAAACAGGTACCAGATAGCGTTCGTACAACATGCCGTAGGCATCCTTATCACCAGAGGAGGCTCGTTTGAGCAGGTCGTCGTCGCTGATGAAATGCGGCGCGGCTTTGGTCATAACCTGTAGTATATGACGAAAACAGGCAAAAAATGTTACAGATTTTGACCGCTTAGAGCTGCTTTTTCTGGACTACGCGGTAAATATAGGCCAGCACTTCTGCCACAACCAGATATAACTCGGGGGGTATCTCTTCATCCAGATTGAGCATCGCCAGCGCCGCGCTCAACTCGGCATCTTCATAAACCGGCACCTGATACTGCCGTGCCAGCGCCAGAATTTGCTCGGCAATTTTTCCCCTTCCGCTGGCAACCACGCGGGGCGCTCCATCGCTTTCCGGGTCGTAGGCTAACGCGGCTGCCGTCAGGCGGCGCGAGGCCGCTTTATTCTCCCCAGTGTAAAACCGCAACCGCCGATTCATCCCCTCACACCTCAACATCCACAATGGCCAGCGAAGGCCGCGCCGGCTGGGGATCGAGCGCCGCCGGGAGCCATTCTACCCGTCCCACCTGCACACGGGTGTCTTTAAGGTGATAGCCAATCGCCCCCAAGGCTTCTTCCAGCGATGGCATTTCGGCGCGGGTTTCGCCCAGCCAGCCGGTATCCGGCGCGGTGACGACGAGGCGCATTTGTCTGCCCACCACCGACAGCATCACCTGAAATACCCGATCCGGCTGCACTTCCACCTGAATGTTCAGGGTGGTATGGTGGGGGTCAATCTTCCCCGCCGCCGAATTTTCTCGCCGCGCCACTCGCAATCGCACCGGCAGGTAGGGCTGTCCATCACTGCCGGCCGGTTTGGCCAGCAGCATCCTTGCCTCCACCCACATCCCTTCGCCGGGAGGTAAGGACGGCGGCAGGTTGAGCAGCCCGCTCATCCGCGCCTGATCCAGAAACCGCTGCACCTGTCCGGCAATTTCCTCCAACCCGTTCTGGCGCAGTTGAGCAATCAACCGCACCGCTTCCATCCAGTTTGCCTGACTCGTCCCTCCCTCAGCCGCACCGCCGGCCGCCAGTAAAATATTTTCCAGCGAGCGTCCGCCGAAGCGCACCGCCCCGCGGATCCGTTCGGCAAGCGTGTGGGCATCCGCCCCGCCCGGCAGGATTAACTGCTGAAAGAGGTCTTGCAAAGTCCGCAACAGGCGACTTTGCTCAACGGTCAGGTTGGGGCTG
Source organism: Chloroflexota bacterium (assembly GCA_040754815.1). Lineage (GTDB taxonomy): Bacteria > Chloroflexota > Anaerolineae > Anaerolineales > Anaerolineaceae > Bellilinea. The sequence continues at coordinate 167,899 of JBFMBX010000006.1, read as the reverse complement.
GAAAGGGCGGTTTGTAAACCGGCTAGCAGGCTCGTCAGCCCGTGCGAGTAAAAAGAACGCGCCCGCAGGGCAAGGGCAAGCGTTTCCTCGTTCAGCGGCAGGCCGGCCGCCAGCAGAGCAGCCGCCATTTCCGCCTCCGCCTGCCCCCATGCTCCGCCGCCCAACGCAGCCAGCATTTTTTGCAAATTTTCAGGGTTGATTTCAAGGTGCTGCGCCAGTGCCGCCCGTGCCAGCAGCAGCAAGTCCGGCCGCACCGGCAGCCCGTACTCCTGTAAGATGCGAATCGCCATCTCCTGCACCGGCAGCCCCGTTCCGTTGCCCGGCGGCATGGACTGGGGCGGGTTGAAGATTTTCAGCGTAACCGCCTCCTGATCCATTGCAGTGACGATGAACTGCGCCACCTTCTTCCCGGCCAGTTGAGCGGCTTCCTGCTGGGAAACGAGGCGCGCCACAATCGGATGCCCTTCAATCGAAATGACCGCCTGCGTGCCGTTGATCTGCAAAATCTCCGCCGTCACACGCTGAAACAGGCGCAATCCGCCTTCGGGCTGTGCCGTGTTTGGCGCGGGGTTGAGCGGCAGCGGGCCTTGAATGTTCATGAGAGCCCTTTCCTCAAAACATCATCAATCTGGCTGGCGCACCGTCACGGATTCGATGCGCCAGCCTTCCATCTTTTTTTAGCGTTTCAGGTTGACCAGTTCCTGCAGGATTTCATCCGAAGTGGTGATCACCCGCGAGGATGCCTGAAAACCACGCTGGGCCAGAATCATGTTGGTAAACTCCTGCGCCATATCCACGTTAGAGGCTTCCAAATAGCCGGCTGCCACCAGTCCGCGCCCGCCCGTGCCGGGCAGGCCGATCTCCGGCTCACCGGAGTTGAGGCCCTGCTGGAAACTGGTATGCCCCACATGGATCAAACCGGCAGGGTTGTTGAAGCGCGCCAGCGCGATCTGAGCCACCTTTTCGCGCATACCGTTGGAATAAACCAGAATGATCGCCCCATCATTCGGTGAAATATAGACATCCGAAACCGTCCCCGTCGGCAGACCGTCCTGACTTTGAACGGTGATGCTGCTGGAACCGGAAAGCATGGTCGTTGAGGAAAGATTCAGATTCAGGTTGTTGATCGGATTAGCGCCGGGGCTGGCAGGGATGGAAACAGCCGTGCCGACGGTGTTGCTGACATAATGCCCGTCCCCATCGAACACCAGCGTACCCTGTCCGGTTGCACCGGCAGGGGCGGTCACCTGCCATGTCCATGTATTGGCGGCTGTCCGGGTGAACTGCACCGATGCGGTGTGCAATACACCCAGCGAGTCGTACACACCCATGGTGGTGGTGATCGAATCGCCGATGGCGGTATCGGCGCTCAGGTTACCGCCGTAGTTGACCGTATTGGTCGCGCGCGCCAGCGTGCGGTTGGCATTCAGCCGGATATCACCGATGGGAATGTTGAAGTCGAGGTTGCCGGTTGCATCTGCCTGCCAGCCCTGCAAGCGTAAACCGGTGGAAGAATTAACCAGATAGCCTTCCGAATCCATGGCAATGGAACCTTCGCGCGAGTAATTGCGCTGGGTGCCCCGCCCGTAGATGAAGAAGCCATCTCCCTGCAGCGCCAGATCCATATTGCGCCCGGTGCTTTGCAGCATCCCCTGCGTGAAAACGGGAGAGATAAAGCCCAACTGCAAGCCCAGCCCAATTTGAATCGGGTTTGTACCTCCGAGGGTGGAACTGGGGCTGGCGCCGGGGTTCATCAATTGCGAAAATTGATCGTGGAACAGCACCCGGCTGGCTTTAAAGCCGGTCGTGTTGGCATTGGCAAGGTTGTTGGCCACCACATCCAGATAATTCTGGTGCAGATTCAACGCGCTGATTGCAGTAAACATTGAGCGTAACATTTTTTATGCCTCCGGAAGTTTTGTTTGTTCACAGGCTTCCTCCGAGAGGGCCGGCCTGTGAGGTTTTGTTTAGAATCCATCACTTTCAAGCTTTTTGATCCAGTTTGCCATGCTGCGAACGAGCAGGTTCGGCAATCACCACACTGTCAATCTGGGTGAAAACCCCTTCGCCGCGGTGTTGGGCATCCACTGCGGTGACTACCAGCCGCTCACGCACATTGACAATAAAAGCCAGATCATCCACCATCACCAGCGATGATTTGCCGCCGCGCTGTTCGGCCTTTTCAATGGCCTGTGCAAGCCGGTTGACATGCTCATCGCTGAGGGCAATTTCCCGGCTTTGCAGCCGTTTTTGGGCATGGCTGGAAAATCGCACCTGTTGCACCTGAGAGAGGGTTTCCGCAAATGCCGGTGTGGATGCCTCTGGCGCAGGGCGCGCGGTTTTGGCGGCGCTGTTTGCCGTGCCGTTTTGAGCGCGCTCCAGTTGAATGCGGAAAACTTCGCTCACACCGCACCTCCGCGAATTTCAATCACATCGCTCAGCGGGGCTTTTTCCTGACCGATTTGCAGGAAAAGCACCCCTTTTTCGCTGGTTACACCGCCGACCACACCTTCAAGGGTCGAGCCATCAGGCCGGGCAATTTTGACGATTTTCCCGATCAGGCTGGCAGCGTAGGCGTTCTGGTTGGCAGCGGCGGCACTATCCAGAATGGTGCGCATCGCCTGCAATTCTTGCAGTGAATTGAGCTGGGTGAACTGGCTCATCATTTCACTGTCTTTCATTGGCTCTAAGGGGTTTTGGTGAGTCAACTGCGCCACCAGCATGGTCAAAAAGTCACCCATCCCCGGTTGATTGCCGGTTTTGGCGGCACTCGTTTGACCGGCCGTAGAAAACAAGGTTTGAGAAATTTCCTGCACCTGCATGATTCATCCTCCTTATATCCGGTAGTCCACCCCGCCTGCCGAAAGGTTCTGCCAGCGCTCCAGCCGTTCAAGAGCAAGACCGCCATGCGCCTCACTTTCCCGCCCGCCAAACGAACGTCCGCGCGGCTGGTGACCGCCGAATCCGCCCGATGATTGGTGGGAAGGGCTTTCGTGGTGGATGTTCAACTGAGTCAGGTTGACACCGGCGTCGTTCAAAGACTGGCGCAGCTGGTTCAATTGGGCTTCAAGCAGCCGTCCGGTGCTGGCTTGTTCTGCGTAAACCGTCACGCTTACGCCCTGCGCACTGCTGGCAAAGCGGATGTCAATGCCGCCCAGTTCCTGCGGGTGCAATTGCACACGCAGACTGGAACGCCCCTGCTGAATGGACGCTTCCATCTGGTCCGCAATCTGCCGCACCATATCCACCAGCGGGCGGCTCTGGATGTGTACGGTTTCGGAGCGTAAGGGAATGATCGGCTCGCTCTTCGGGGGGTGCAAAACCGATTGTTGCTCGATTACGGTTTGCGGCCCGGCAGGTTGGGCTTGCCGAACCTCAGCGCTTGCTTTTGGGTTCGAATGAGTTTCTACCTTAACCTCAGGGGTAACCTCCGTTGAAGCGCTTTTCTCGATTTTCACCTCCGTGCTTGCTTGCGGTTGAGCGATCACTTCTTCTGCCGGCTGGCTCAGGCTTTGTTCCAGCGCAGCAGCAAAATCAACTTTGCCCTCCACGGGCAGGCTTTCACCTGCTGCAGGTGTTTCAGCCGCTACCAGCCCCTCCAGCGGCTGAATTTCATCCCCCTTCGCGGCTGCGCCGTTTTCCAGAGCAGGTATAACCCCGCCTTCATTGAGCAGAGCCAGCAGCCCGCCGCCGACCCGCGCCGCCGGCTGGGTTTCGCCGCTTTCAACGGCGGGCGTTTCCGCGCCGGGTTGATTTTCGCGAGGGGGGGTGGTCTGCTGAGCCGCAGCGGCAGATTGTGAAGCGGCCGCTTCAGCCTGCGATTGGGTTTGTTTTTCCTCCTTCTGGCGGGCGCGCAGGGCCTCTTCAAAGGTCGGCGCATCATCACGGCGCGCTTCCCCTGACGGGCGGGCAGCACGCGGCGCGCTTTCAGGTGGCGGTTTGCTGACAGGCAGCACTTCCATTAAGTTCATGTTCATTTTCACCTCGACATGGCAATAGTTTTCAAGAGCGCCAGTTTTTTACTGAGCGATTGGGTCAGCGCCTGATACTGAATCCCCGTCTCACTCATTTCCAGCAGCTCCACATCAATATCCACGCTGTTCAGGTCGGCCCGCAGGCTGCCGCCCGGACGCTGCGACACCTGAAAGCCAACCCGCTGCGCGGGTGATGCCAGATGGGCCTGATGCGATTTTTCCAGTTCCACTCCTTTCCGGCGCTGAAACACCTGTTTCAGCGTATCTTCGAACCTGACCTGTTGGGCGCGGTAGCCCGGCGTATCCACATTCGCCAGATTGCGGCCGATCACCTGCTGGCGCAGGCTCAAACCATCCAGCGCCAGCCGGGCAGCCTTTATGGCATCGTCACTGATCCAGTTCCTTGTCATAACTCACCCCGACCACTGATACATACTGCTCTGAAAATACTCCATCACCCGTTGAACGTAGGTTTGGGTTTCACGGTACGGCGGAATGCCCTGATAGCGGTCCACCGCACCCGGCCCGGCGTTGTAGGCGGCCAGCGCCAGTTGGACATTCCCGTTATAGCGTTTGAGCAAATTGCTCAAAAAACGCACCCCGCCGTCAATGTTTTGCGCCGGGTCGAAGGGATCGGTTACCCCAAGGCTGCGCGCCGTGCCGGGCATGAGCTGCATCAGCCCCATGGCGCCGGCCGCTGAAACAGCCTGCGGGTTGAAGTTCGACTCGGCTTTGATGACCGCCTGAACCAGCGCCGGGTTGACCGCGTACTTTTGAGCCGCCTGCTGAATCAGCGCATCAAAACCGGCAGACCCGCCTGCGCCGCGCAGGCTTTGCGGCGTATATCCGCCACCGGCTTCACCATCCAGTGGGGTGATCCCTGCCCCGGCCTGATTCTGGCCCGGTTGAGCCAGTTTTTCGATCAACTGGAACAGCAGACGGTAGATAACCGCTTGAAATTGACCGCTGAAGATGGAGTTATCCATGTTAAGTCTCCGAAAGCCGCTGGCGATAGGCATGGGCGATGTAGATGTCATCCTGCGTGCGGGCTTCTTTTTCCGCTTCCGCCTGCGTGTAGTGTTCGATGTGCTTGCGTTTGAGAATTTGCAGCGTTTCTTCATCCTGCCGCGCTTTGACCAGTTCCAGACGCTTGCTTTCCACCGCCGCGCGGGCCTGTTCCAGCTGGTTTTCCAAAGCCTTTTTCTGCCGGTCGGTATCCTGCAATTCGGCGCGCATCAATGCCAGCGCCGCCAGATCCAGTTCGCCCATCTGCATTTCGGCAATCCGGCGCATCAACTGAACCCGCCGTTCACAAAGACGCTCCAGCGCATCCTCCAGCTTCATCTGCTCCATCAGCCGCTGGCTCAGTTCCAGTTCGCAGGCTTCCACCCGGCTGTGACGCACATCCAGCACACTTTGTAAATTAAATCGCGGTACCATCAATCAACCTCCTCTGCCGGCGCTGCGGCTCTTTCACCAACCGCAGCCTGCAAAAACGATAAAGTTTCTTCAAAGGATGAGACTTCTTTGCTGCCCTGCTGCAGAAAAGCGGTCAGCATGGGCATGACTGCAATCGCCGCATCAATTTCGGGGTCGGAACCGGCCACATAGGCACCGATATTGATCAGATCGCGCGCTTTTTCATAGGTAGCCAGATGTTTGCGGGCCGCCGCAGCCAGTTTGAGATGACTCTCATCGGTCAGGGCCGGCATTACGCGGCTGACGCTGTTCAACACATCAATGGCCGGGTAATGGTTGCGTGCAGCCAGCGCGCGGCTGAGGATGATATGCCCGTCCAGAATACCGCGCACGGCATCGCAGATCGGCTCGTTGAAATCATCACCTTCCACCAGCACGGTGAAAAAGCCGGTAATCGAACCGTGCTGGTTGCGCCCGGCGCGTTCCAGCAGGCGCGGCAGCAGCGCAAAAACGGAGGGAGTGTAACCCTTACTGGCCGGCGGTTCGCCGACCGAAAGGCCAATCTCCCGTTGAGCCATGGCAAAACGGGTAACCGAGTCCATCAGAAAAGTGACATCCAGACCGCAGTCGCGGTAATATTCGGCGATGGTCATCGCCACAAAAGCGGCTTTCAACCGCACCAGCGCCGGTTGATCGGAAGTGGAAACCACCACTACCGAACGTTCCAAACCCTCTTTGCCCAAATCGCGCTCGATGAATTCGCGCACCTCTCGGCCGCGCTCGCCGATCAGCGCAATCACCGAAATATCGCTGCGCGAATTGCGCGCAATGGAGCCCAGCAGAGTGCTTTTTCCCACACCACTGCCGGCGAAGATGCCCAAACGCTGACCCTTGCCGCAGGTGAGCATGCCGTCAATCACCCGCACACCGGTAACCAGCGGTTCAACAATCGGCGGGCGTTCCAGCGGGTGCGGCGCGGCGCGGTTGGTCACCTTCCATTCCACCGTCCCCAGCGGGCCTTTACCGTCAATCGGCTGACCCAGCCCATCCAGCACCCGCCCCAGCAATGACATACCCACCGGCGCTTTGAAAACACTGGAAACCGGCCGCACCAGACTGTCCGGCTGAATGCCCTCCATCGTCCCCAGCGGCATGAGCAGCATACGTTCGTTGCGGAAACCGATCACTTCTGCCAGTACCCTGTTGCTGTGGTTGGCCTGAATCTCACACACCTCACCGATCTGGCAGTTCAAACCGACCACTTCAATCGTCAAGCCGATCACCTGCGTGACGCGGCCGGAAATTTGCAGCGGGTTGACACTGCGCAGCACGCTTCGGTAGCGGCTCAAATCGGGCGGCTTGACGGGTGCGGTCACGCGCTTTCCTCCTCTGCTTTCTGAGCTTCGCTTAGGGAAGTCAGCAAATTCCGCAGCTGGGTTTCCACGCGGGCATCTACTGCTCCATACTGTCCCTGAATGTAACAACCGCCGCGCGTGATTCCTTCGGCGGGAATAATCTGTACCCTGTGACCCAGTACCAGCGACTGGTACTCTTTCCATGTTGGATCAAGACCTGCTGCATCCTTCGGGTGAAGGTAAATCTTCAGTTCACCCAACGTACCGGCCTGTTCGATGATGCGGTTCAGGTTGAGTTGCAGCGCCTCATCCTTCAATTCCACCCCCGCACCGAACAACGCCACCGCCATCTCGCGCACCATATCCAGCACAATACCCTCGCTGGAGGCAGTCAGGTTTTCTTTCCACGCTTTTGCCTCAGCAATCAAATCGGCGCAGGCTTGCAGTGCGCTCCTCATTTCTTCCTCTGCCCGCGCCAGCCCTTCCTGATAGCCGCTCCGGCGCATGGTTTCCAGTTCATCGGCTGCCCGCAAGTGGATTTGAGCGGCCTCTTCTTCGGCCCGGCGGATAATTTCCGCCGCCTGCTGGCGGGCCTGTTCGATAATCGAGAGTGCTTCCTGCTGCTCCCGCCATTTTGCATCCAAAGGCCGATCGCCGATGAAATAGTTATCCTCCCGGCCGGTTTCTTCCACGAAGGGAGGTGTGTATTCTAAATCCGGCGCATCCCACACCTGCAATCCGTCCAGCTGTCCGCCGCGCAGCAAACCGGAGCGCTTTCCATCGCTGGCAGCGGCGGGGCTTTCGCTCAACATGAATAGATTGAGAATTTCAGCAGCCTTTTCCTGCGTTTCAACCGCTGTCTGCTGGTCAAACGCTGGCATCTGCCACACCGAAACTCCTACCGGCGGCTCATTTTTGAAAATTCTAGAGGATGACTTCATTTTCCCCTCCACCGCCGATCACAATTTCGCCGGCTTCTTCCAGTGCGCGCACGGCATCCACAATCTTGCGCTGGGCAGCGTAAACGTTCTTTGCCAGTTGCGGGCCTAAAATTTCAATTTCTTCCTTCAGGTTTTCGCGTGCCCGCTCGGAAAGATTGTTGAAGATTTTTTCTTTCAACTTTTCCGGTGCGGCCTTAAGCGCCAGCGCCAGTTCCGATTTGCTGATATCGCGCAGCACCCGCTGAATGGCGCGGTCGTCCAGTTTGATCAGGTCATCAAAGGTGAACATATTGGCGCGGATTTCTTCCACCAGTTTGGGGTTGCTGGCTTCCAGCGCTTCCAGAATGGTTTTCTGCACACCGCGGTCCACCATGTTGAGCATCTTGACCAGAAAGGTCACCCCGCCGGTAGCGCGGAAATCGGCCTCACTCAACACGCTGGAAAGTTTATTCTTCAAATTACGTTCCACCACCTGCACCACCTGCGGGGAAACGCGGTCCATCACCGCCAGCCGCAGGGTAACTTCCACCTGTAATTCGCGCGGCAGGCTGGTGAGAATATCAGCGGCCACTTTAGCCTCAAGGTACGAAAGCACCAGCGCGATGGTTTGCGGCATCTCTTCCTGCAGCAGGGCCGCCACCTCTTCCGGGTTGGCGTTGCGCAGCATCTCAAAAGAGGATAATTGCTGATGCACCGAAATGCGCTCCAGAATTTCAGCGCCGCGCCGGGGGCCTACCGCCCGCGCCAGCAGCTGACGGCTGTATTCAATGCCGCCGCCGCGCAGGGCCGCATCGGCCGTACTGAACTCCACTGCTTCCTGCAGGGCAGCCCGGCGCACCTCCGGCGGAATTGGACCGGTTTTACCCAGCGCCAGCAGCACCCGTTCAATTTCACCCTCCGTCAGGTACTGCAAGACTTTGGATGAGGTGTCCACTCCCAGCGTGAGCAGCAATGCGGATGCTTTATCAATTCCCGAAACGGTTGTGGTTGAATTATCCATGGTTCCTGTTGTCCTCGCTCAACCAGAGTTGGATAATTTCTGCCACCGTTGCCGGACTTTCCTCCGCAAGGCGGCTGACCACTTTGGCGCGCTGTTCATCTTCGGCAGTGTTGGCCGGACTGTAACGGGAGGTCAGTTCTACCATCACATCCTCGGCCTTCTGGTTCAGGGCCGCCCGCTGAGCCGACATGGCCGGCAAACCCGCCGTTGCCTCCGGCGCTGCAATCTGGCCGAGCGGTGCAGCCGACTGGCCCTGCAGCGCCGCCAGTTCACCCGCCGGCATCATCACTGGCTGCCACGCCTGCGCGGTTGCCATGCGCAATTGACGAATCTGGCGGGCAAAGAAGAAGATCAGCGCTGCCAGCAAAATCACTGCCGCGGCCGCCATCCCGATTTGAATGTAGAGATCGGTCTGTTCGGCCTGCTCCATTTCGGCGGCCTGTTGTTCGTAATAGGTGCGGTCAAAGGGCATGGATTGCACCACCACCTGATCACCGCGTGTCTCATCCACGCCGGCAGCCGCCGCCACTGCCGCCTTGAGCATCTCGACCGATTGAGCATCCAAGCCGTCCACCATCACCGAAACGCTGATGCGGCTGATGCGGCCCGGCGATTGCACCTCGCGCGATTCCACCTGACTGACTTCGTAATTTACCGTTTCTTCGGTGCGCGAGTAGGTCATCGCGCCGTTTTCGCCGTCAACCGGCGGCAGCGGCGTTGGCAGGTTTGAATCTGCCCCCGGCACACCACCCTCAACTGCTCCCGAGGTGGTGTAATTTTCCACAATCTTTTGCGAACTGCGCACCACCGGTGTGGGCTGCTGTTCCATCGTGCTGGAAACCACCTCTCGCTGCGTCCAGTCCATTGCCACCGAAGCCTGCACCACGGCGCGGTTCGGTCCCAAGGTGCGGTCAAGCATCAACTGCACCTGCTTGCGGATCTCGGCCGCGGCGGCCTGCTCGGCGGCGCGCTGGCTGTCGGTCTGCGCGCTCAGCGAACCGGCTTCATTACTTCCGCCCGCCAGCAGATTACCGTTGCTATCCACCACCACCACGTTCTCAGGCTGCAACCCTTCCACACTGCTGGCCACCAGATGGGTAATTGCCCGCACCTGAGCCGCGTCCAGCGTCTGCCCCATGCGTTCTTTGATGGTGATCGATGCCGTGGCAGGGGCCTGATCACTGCTCAGCAGGGTGCGCTCCGGTTTGACAATATGAACGCGCACGGCCTCCACCGCTTCCAGACTACCAATCGTCCGTTCCAGTTCGCCTTCCAGCGCGCGCTGATAATTGACCTTTTGGGTAAATTCGGTCATACCCAGCGTGTTTCCGCTGAACAACTCATAACCAACCGTACCGCTTTTGGGCAGTCCTTCGCGCGCCATGCGCAGGCGCACTTCATAAACCTGATCGCTGGGAACGAGTATGGTGCTGCTGTCACGCAGCTGATAGGTGATGCCGTTTTCATCCAGTTTTTGTACAATCTGGGCGGCATCGCTCTCGCTCAACCCACTGTATGCCACCGAATAAGAGGGTGTGTTAGCCCAGTTGATCAGCACCGGCACGAGAATCAGCGCGGCCAGCAGCAGGGCAATGATGACAATCCGTTGGGACTGGCTTTGTTTTTTCCAGTAATTCAAGAATTGGTTTTGCAGCGGTACCATCATAAGCGTTTCTCACCCGTTTAGACTTGCATGCGCATCATTTCGTGGTAGGCTTCCACCAGTTTGTCGCGAATGGCCAGTGCCACGCGGAAGTTGACATCGTTCTCTTCCAGCCCGATCATCACCGTGTGCAGATCCACGTTTTCCCCCAGCGCCAGTTTCTGCACCAGATCATCCGCTTTCAACTGCGATTCGTTGAGGGAATTGAGCATTTCCTCGAAGGTTTTGGTCACCGATTGCAGGCTGGCCGAAGCCGGCTTGGGGACGCCCTGCGGCTCGCTGGCACGATAGACCGATGAAATGGATACCGGCGGGATGTTCATGCCTACCTCCCGATATCCAGTGCCCGCAGCGCCATGTGCTTGGCGGCTTCGATGAGCGTCAGGTTGGCTTCATACGAACGGGTCGCCGAGATCATGTTGGTCATCTCCACCAGCGGGTTGACATTCGGGTAGGTCACATAACCTTCCTCATCGGCATCCGGGTGGGTGGGGTCATAGACGCGCGGGCCGGGTTCATCATCGGTGATGATTTGCGCTACCCGCACCCCGCCCTGCACCGCAGCCGGTTCGCCGCGCCGCGCCGCCACAAACGGCGGCAGAAAACCGCGCTTGTTCTCCGGCATGAAGATGACATCCTTGCGCTGATACGGCCCGCCCTGCGCCGTGCGCGTGGTTTGGGCATTGGCAATGTTGTTGGCTATCGTATCCAGCCGCAAACGTTGGGCCAGCAGGCCCGATGCACCAATTCGTAATGTCTCCCAGAAACTCATAGCACCACTCCTTGACTCCTGACAGCAGGATAGCACAAGCCTATTCGGATTTCCGTAAAGTTGGGATGAAGGCTGAATAAAAACGGCGTTAAAAACGTAAAATACACCGCCGGTGAAGGGGAGGTGTATTTTACTGTGGGAGAAACGCTATGCAATTGTTTGGAGTGGCGCTACCGATAAACCGATCGCAGGTTGTGGGAGTCAGGCTGCCTGCGTAATCGTCGAGGTGTAAGCCGCCGCCGGTACACCCGGTTGAGGCGGTGGGGCGAAGCGTTTTTCGGTCATCTTCCACGCATCCCGCAGTTCTTTCAACACATGGGCGGCTTCGTCATAATCACCCTTGCGAATGCAGTCGAGGCACCACTGGTAGAGCCGGAAGAGACCAACGGCCACCTCGGGATAGTCAAAATTGAGGGCATCGCGCAGGACAGTGATGGCCTTGGTTGCTTTTTCAAAATCCTTTACTTCGCAGGATTGAATCGCCAGATCGTAGGCCATGATCACCAGACGAAGCGGGCTGGCGCCCATCACATCTTGTTGCCGGTATTCTTGTGTGCGGTATGCGGTCTGGTACATGATCGGATCTCCTCTGCTTTCGTACTTACCGGAGTGGTTTTGTTTTTGACTACCCTTATTTTCGTCTGGCGGAGGACAAACTTTAGCCCTGTGCGGTAAATTCTGCGTAAAAACTTACGCCAGCAGTTCAATCAAATCGCCGGCTTTGAGTTTGCTCAGTTCATCCGGCGGGATGGTACGGATGATCTGACGCGAGGCGCGGTCCATGATGTATACGGTCACTTCATGGGTCTCGCTGTCCACATTAAAGCGTAAAACCACGTCGGATGGGCGCGGTTGCTCAGGGGTATCGGGTTTGGGTTCGGCCGGCTGTGCGCGCTGCGAGGTAAAAGCCGCCTTTTCAGCGTAATAATCCGCCACCTGCTGGACACGGGGAGAAGGTTCGCCAGCCGGCGGGGAAACGGGGGTAACGTTCCAGTCGTTCATTTCGTCACCTCATTTCTGCATCCTTGCAAGAAAAAATCAGAACCGTTGTTGGCTCCATCCAATCGGCATCAACCGCTGCGGTATAAACTGCCGTAAATGCCGTTCATCTGCTGGGAGGTATACAGCATCATGGTCATCTGGGTTTGCAGTTCGGCAAACTGGGCAATGAGGCTCTGTTCACGCTGTGCCAGTCGTTCGTTCATCTGATCAATGGCTTTGTTGGCGGCGTCCATCTGGCTTTGCAGTGAGTTTTGAGCATGGCTCAGGTATCCTTCAGCGCCGGTGAACTGGTTTAAGCGGGTGTCCAGTGCACCCAGTGCCGCATCCAGCAGGGCTTTGACGGCGTTGCGGTCGCTGCGCAGGGCGTTTTCCAGCGCGCTGCGGTCACTGAGCGTGGCTTTGAGGTCGCTGTCCAGTTTCAGGCCGATGTCGTTCAGCCGCGTGAAGGCCTGTCCGGTGCTGTAAGAGGCCTCGAACTGGCGCAGCAGGTCAAAACGGAGGTTGCGGAACATGCTGTCGCCCACCAGCGCGCCGCGCGTGTAGGTGTTATCACTGTTTTTGACGGTAGCAGTCTTTTCGGAAAGGTATTTCTGTAAGGCGTTGAATTGATCCAGAAAGGTCTGCACGGCTTTGATATCCGCGCTCAGGTCATCTTCGATGGTCAGTGTGGCGCTTTTACCCTCCGCATCGGCGCTCAGCGAGAGATTGACACCACTGATGACATCGCTCAGATTCTCATTGCTCCCCCGCTGGACGGTCAGATTGTTGACGGAAAAGACCGCATCGGCGGGAGTTTGCAGCACATTTTTGAACGAACCGCTTTGCAGCACACCTAGTGTCTGCAGCACCGAGCCGCTCTCATCGGAGGCTTGCAGCAACACCCCCGCGCCGCTGCGTTTGTTGGTAAGCACCAGTTGATTGTTGATCACCGCTGCGCTGACCCCATTGCCTTCCGCATAAATTGCCTGATTGATTTTGGCGGCAACATCCACCAGACTATCGCCGGCGCTGACGGAAATAGCCGCCCCCTGCGGCGTGTAATTCACAGATGAAGCGCCGCTGCTGCGCGAATGGGTCTGCAAGGCGAGTGGGTCGAACTGAATTTTCAACCCGCGCCCGGTATCCACCCAGCCCGCCTCGGTGGGCGCGCTCTGCCACTCACTGGTGTAACTGCCGTCCGCCGTGCGGATGGACTGCGCCTCACCGCGGCTGTTGACCAGCCGGAACTGCCAGACACCGTCCTGCTGGCGGGTTTCCACATAATACGTATCACTGCCCAGCGCATTCTTACCATCCAGAGTTGCCGCCACATCAAACCCCAGCACACCATCCGCCGCCGCTGCGCCGCTCACCTGCGCCGCTGCCAGCCCACCCAAGCGCAGCGTACCGCTCAATCCCAGTGCCTGATTGATGTACTCGACCGCATCCGAACGCACACGGTGCGTCTTTGCCAGCGAAGTCACGCTGAAATCATAAACCCCGGCCGCGGCGCTGCTGCCTGCGCTGGCGCTCAGCACCGTGCTGCCGGAAACCGAAGGCGTGACTTTCACCGCGCGTGTGCTGCCCAGTGCGTAGGAAGGCTGGCTGCTGATCAGGCTGCGCAGTGCGCTTTGCAGGCCGTTGAGCAGGTTGCTCAGATCGCTATAGACTGCCTTCTGCACTTGCAGTTCATCGCGCCGCGCGGTTAAACGTTTGAGCGGCTGGCGTTCGACTTCCAGCGTTTGTTGAATGATGGTGCGAAAGGTGGCATCTAAATTGGTGGCAGAAATTGTATTACTGCTCATGGGCTTCTCCCTCATTCAGGGGGTGAGCGGGGGGCTGCTCACTTGCGGCTGCCCCCCGCTTGCTGCCATCGGCGGACGGTCACGTCCGGGGTTTAGCGGAACAGCGAGAGCAGGAACTGCGGAGCAGTGTTGGCCTGCGCCAGCATCGCGGTTGCCGTCTGCTGCAGGATCAGGTACTTGCTGGCATTGACCTGTTCTTCGGCCATGTTGGCGTTCATGATGCGGTTGTACGCGGCTTCGACGTTGATCTGGGAGGCAGCCACCTGATCTTCCTTGAAGTTCAAGCGGCCGATAAAGGCACCCAAAGTGGACATCTGTTCCGCAACGTAATCCAGCTTGCCGTCCAGATAGGTCATGTAATCGCGGAAGTCCTGAGCGGTTACCAGTGCGCCGCCGCTATCACCGTTTTTCTGCACATCATAGGTGCCCGCTTTGGTAAAGTTCACAGTGGCGTTATAAGTACCGTTGGCAAGACCACCATTCAGGTTGACTACCAGCCCATTACCAAAATTGACGGCTACATCACCACCGGAGAGGTCAACGGTCAGTCCATAGCCAACCGCACCGCTTCCATCTGCATTTTGGGCAATGAGGTATTGGGTTGAACCGCTGCCGTCGTACAGGCGCACCACCGAGCTGGCCCCATTGGCCTCAACCCTCACGGTGTATGTACCGGAATTGAGTTCGCTCAGGTTTGCGTTGATCGTGCCGCTGGTGCTGACGCCCGCGGTGTCATCAATGATATCACTGGCATCCGTCCCAACTGCGGCTGTGGAAGCGCCGGTTTTCGTCGCCAGTTTCAGGCTGTTGCGCCCATTGTTGCTGCCGGTCGCTGCCAGATTATCCAGCCCGCTGACCGAGGTGAAGTCATTCTGGCCGTAACCGGTTTGGAAAGTCAAGGCGGTGGAATAGTAACTGGCATCAATTAATTTGTTGCCGTTCCATTCGGTCTGCGCCGCAATATCGTCAATTTGAGCAGCATAAGCAGCCAGCTGGGTTTTGATGATGTCGCGCTCGGCCGAGCCCATGGTGTCGCTGGCGGCCTGGGCGGCTTTGTTGCGCATTTGCACCAGAATGTCGTTGATGCGGCTCACGCCCGCTTCGGCCACCGCCAGCAGGTTCTTGGCATCGCCGATGTTGCCGAGGGCAACTTTCAAACCTTCCGAGCGGAACTGTAATTTGCTGGCGATGGACAAACCGGCCGGGTCATCCGCTGCGGAATTGATGCGTTTACCGGTTGCCAGACGGGTCTGGTAGATCGCCAGTTGCTTGTTGATGCCCTGCAAAGAATTGAGGGCGTTCATTGCGCCGATATTACCGGCAATTCGAGTGATATCTATCTCAGCCATTTCAAACCTCCTTGTTTGTGTGTGGCGGGGATCCTTCCCCTTGTGAATGTGGTTTTGGAAAACGATTGAAAAATTTTGATAACCGCCGGGTTCTTTCTACCGTTCCGGCGCTGGGTATGGAACCCGGTACCAGCGCCACCGCCGATTGGTTGACTAACCGTTACTCCTCATTATCCGATATTCAACACCTCCGTCTTTCAATTTGCTATAATAGTTATCGTCAAAGACGTGCGTTTCTTTAGCCGCTGACGTAAAAAAGGCATAAAAAAGTGACGCAATCCCCCAAAATAATCAACCGTTCCACATTATTGCAAATTCTGCTGGTGCTGGCACTGTGCGCCGGCTCTATGGTTCTACTCAACTTACTGGGCGTGTTTCGTCCCCCGCCCACCGAAGCGGCGCTGGTCTTTCGGGTGGAAGCCACCGGCGGCTACGCTAACATCACCTTGCAGGCCGGCAAAGAGGTCATTTCAAAAACCACTACGGTTACCACCCCGTGGGAAAAACGGGTGGTCGTGCCAAGAGGTGAAGAAGTTTACCTGACCGCTTCCAATCCCAGCCAGACGGGGCAGTTATCCTGCGCCATTTTACTGGAAGGGCGGGTGTGGAAGAACGAGCGCACCGAAGCGCCGAAAGATGGCGTCGCCTGCGCCGGCATTGTGCCGTGAAGGAAGGGTATATTGTGCCCCCAGGGGAATGCGAACAGCGTCCCCTTCCGGGGATCCCGGTTTGACCGCCTCTTAAATAAAAAAATTCTGTGCCCCCAAGGACATTCGAACAGCGTCCCCTTCCGGGGATCCCGGTTTGACCGCCTCTTAAATAAAAAATTCTGTGCCCCCAAGGACATTCGAACAGCGTCCCCTTCCGGGGATCCCGGTTTGACCGCCTCTTAAATAAAAAATTCTGTGCCCCCAAGGGAATTCGAATCCCTGTTTGAGCCTTGAGAGGGCTCCGTCCTGGGCCGCTAGACGATGGGGGCGGTCAGAACGGCTACATTCTATCACGCCCCCGCCCACCTGTCAATTAATTGTGAATAAATTTAATTCGTAAGAATAAAAAGATCCCCATTTTTATCCATTTATTCCAAAAAAAAATCCGTGCGGCGGTTTTCTTACCCCTTAACCAAAATTGCTCTATACTTAACAACGATTGTAAATGATGGGGAAACGGGCGGCTTATCAATTGAGCCAGAGCATATGAACACAGGCAGAGGTAAACCTTCTTTTCAACCTGCAGGCTGGGGGCTGCTCGCTCCGCTGGCGGTCGGCCTGCGGGCAAACTGGCAGCGCACAGCCGGGCGGCAGCGCATTGGGCTGATAATGACACTGGCGGCCGTGATTCTGCTGCTGGGCCTGCCAACCGCCGCTCTGCTGCTTTCGTTGAACCCCTATCAGCCGGTCATCGAACATATCCGCATCCTGCTTGCCACTCAGCCCGGCTTTGAAGAACAATTAACCGATCTCGATAAACTTAAAACCACCCTGCTGCCAGCCGAGATCATCCAGAGGGCGAGAGAGCAAATTAATTCCTTGCCCAATCCGGCTGCAGCACCACCTCCAAACGCTACTGATCACCAGCAACAACTATTCGCAATTGCTCGTTCCCTTCTGACTCTCCATAAAACGCTCCAAACTCCGGTAGATACGCCGCAACTTGCCATCTGGCTGCGCCAATTGCAGGGTGAGGATGCCCTGCTCAACCTGCAAGCCATAGAAGGTATTTACCGCCATACACCGGTTGTTCTCCAACGATTGTACGACATCCGGCGCGCCAACCTCGCCCTCAGCCGGCAGATCAACGCCTGCCTGCCAGAAAACGGCATGGATTTTTATGCCACAGCCACGCCGCTAACTTCTTCCGCTGATGCTCACCTCACTTCCGTCTTTTCCGATTTACAGCAATTGAACCGCACCTGCCTTTCGGCCGAGATCCAACTGGCCAACACCACCTACCTGCTCAATCAAATTTTTCAAGAAATCGAACCGGTGTACCGTCAGGATTTATTGTGGGGGTTTTCCATCTGGCTCAAAGCCGCGGCGTGGCTGTGGCATCACCGCTTTACCCTGCTGATGTTCTCTGTGGGGCTGCTGGTCACGGCCGGAAGGCTGGTGTTATGGCGGCCTTTGCCCTTTGCTTTACGGCCTCAACGCCTGATGGAGCGTCTCCGTCCATCAGCAGCACCACCCGCTCCATCCAGCGAGTCACCGGCACACTCATTCGCCGCCGGCGGCAGATGGCTGGTAAACGGCCTCTTGCCGCGGCAACATCAAAAAAATCCGCTGCGTCTCTCGCGGCGCGGGCGCCTTCAGCGTCCGCACCTGATCATTCCGGTCAGCGGTGAAACGCCCCTCCAAAAGCCCCTCCCGGCGGATGGCATCCTCCGCATCGGCAGTGACCCCAGTTTTTCGGTCAAAATTCCGCTTTCCGGCGCGGAGTATATCGAATTATGGATTCGCAAAGCCCGAAAGGGCTATTACCTCGATGTAATGTTCAGCGATACACCGGTACTGGTCAATCAACGCCCCGTCTATTCCTCCCACGCCCTGAACGACGGCGATGCCATTCAAATTCACGATACAACGCTGTATTTCCGGGAACGCTGAACCGGACTGATTATTTTCATCACTAACAAAATCAGCCTGAATTGGCTACAATAAGTAAGCCATTCCCACCCTTTCTCAGGAGGATTTGATGCAACCCGGCTTGAAACCATTTTTTGCCCCGCGAGGGGTGGCCATCATTGGTGCATCTGCCACACCCAATAAACTGAGTTACGGCATCTTGCGCAACATGACGCTCTACGGCTATGGGGGGCAGATTGCGCCGGTCAACCCCAAAGCCGATGAAATCCTTGGCTTGAAATGTTATGCAGATATTTCCGCCGTGCCGGAGCCGGTTGATCTGGCCGTGATTGTCCTGCCGGCGCCGGCCATCCCTGCCACACTGGAGGCTTGCGGAAAACGCGGCATCCGCGCCGTTATTATCATATCCGGCGGGTTCAAGGAAGTGGGTGAAGGGGGTGCCGCGCTGGAAAAGCAAATTTTGGAGATTGCCGCCCGCTATCAGATGCGCCTGATTGGCCCGAATTGTGTCGGCACGCTCGACCTGTACTCCGGTTTGAATACCACCTTCATTCAAGGAGTGCCGGAAAAGGGCGGCATCGGCTTCATTTCCCAATCCGGCGCGGTGGGCGGCGGGGTAGTAGATTACATCCGCAACAAATTCGTCGGCTTTGCCAATTTTGCCAGCCTCGGCAACGAAGCCGATATCACCGAAACCGATGTCATCGAATACCTGAGCGAGGAAGAGCATACCCGCGTCATCGCCGTTTATGTGGAAATGATACGCGATGGGCAGCGCTTTATGCAGGTTGCCCGCCGGGTAACCCCACAAAAACCCATCGTCCTGCTCAAAGCCGGCCGCACCGGTGCAGGCGCGCGGGCGGTATCCTCACATACCGGTTCACTGGCCGGCTCACATTCGGCCTACCGCGCGGCTTTTCATCAATGCGGCGTCATTGAAGCGGAAACGGTCAGCGATTTATTCGATATTTCCATGGCGCTTGCTCACCAGCCCCTGCCGGCGGGCAACCGCGTGGCCATCATCACCAACGCCGGCGGACCGGCCGCGCTTCTCTCGGATAGTCTGGCCGTGAACGGTTTACAGATTGCCGATTTGCAGGAAGAAACCCGCAATGCTCTGCGGGCACGGCTCAACCCGGCCGCACAGGTTGCCAATCCGATTGACATGCTGGGCGGTGCCGAACCGCCGGACTATGAATTTGCCCTGCAGCAGGCGCTGGCCGACCCCAATGTGGATGCAGCGGTGGTCATTCTCGTGCCGCAGGCTCTGGTCAACCCGCTGGAAGTGGCAGAAAAAATCATTCAGGTAAGTGCCCCGCGCCAGAAACCGGTGTTGACCTGTTTTATGGGTGAATGGAGCATCGAAAAAGCCCGCCAACGGCTGCACGCCAGCGGAGTTCCCATGTACATCTTTCCGGAAATTCCCGGCCGCGTGCTGGGCGCCATGCTGCAATACGCCCGCTGGAAGGCTCAACCAGCCTTTGAGCCGGTTCAACCGGACGGCATTGACCGCCAAAAGGCAGCCGCGCTGCTCGACCGTGCCGCCGGTCACTCCGCACTGGGTGAGGCAGAAACCCGGCCGCTGTTCGCATCTTACGGCATTCCGCTGATTTCCGCTGCGCCGGCCCGCAGCGCCGAAGAAGCCGCCGAAATCGCCGCGCAAATCGGCTTTCCGGTGGCGCTAAAAATTGTTTCGCCGGATATCCTGCATAAATCCGATGTCGGCGGTATTCGCCTGAACTTAACTGACCCGCAGTCAGTCACGGCAGCCTATCACGACATGCTGAGCGGCATCGCATCCCGCCTGCCGCACGCCCGTCTGGAAGGCGTGCTGGTGGAACGCATGGCCGAAAAAGGGCAGGAAGTGATCATCGGCATGCGCCGCGACCCCAACTTTGGCCCGCTTATGATGTTCGGTCTGGGGGGTATCTATGTGGAATTATTCGGCGATGTGTCCTTTCGGGTGGCTCCCCTCTCCCGGCATGATGCGCTGGAGATGATTCATCAAACCCGCGCCGGTAAACTTCTCGGCGGCCTGCGCGGCGAAACCCCCGCGGATATCGAGGCCGTGGTGGAGATCATTCTGCGGCTCAGTCAGCTGGCGCTAGATTTTCCGCAAATTGCCGAAATGGAAATCAACCCCCTGCGCGTCTTTGCGCACGGCGCACTGGCGCTGGACGGGCGCATCCTTCTTTCATAGCCCCGCAAACATCTTTGAGTTAATGCGCTGCGCCGTCCTTAATTTTGGACGGCGCAGCTTTCCAAACCCAACCCGCGGCTTCCCATTCACCGCTTTACCCAGGAGGAGCAACTGGCATTGAATTACAAATCTCATCTATATTCTATAGGAACGGCGCCAGCGTGAAAAGAACGTTTCCTGCCCGTGTACAGGGTTTGGAAAGGCCGTTTTTGTTTTTTCAGGGCGGTTTTGTTATTCACAGGTTTTGGCTTTATAATTCCTTTATCACTCGATTGAGATGGTAACCCGGGCATAAATGGAAATCTTCAACATCGGATTCGGCGAACTGCTCTTTATTTTCGTTCTGGCATTGATTTTGCTCGGCCCGGACGGCATGAAAAAAGCCGGCCTGACCCTTGCCAGAGGAGTTCGTGCCGTCATCCGTTCGCCATTTTGGAAGATTTTTATGGATACCACCCGCGAAATCCGCGAAATGCCGACCATCCTCGTGCGGGAGGCAGGTCTGGAAGAATTCAACCAGAAAACCCGCCAGACTCTGCAGGAATTTTCGGAAGAATTGCCCGGAGATATCGGCCTCAGCGATGAAGACCTTCAACCGTTAGACCCCCGCCGGCGCACGCAGGCATGGCAGCCTCCCCCGCCTTCTTCCAGATCACCCGTGCAAAGCGAGCCGCCTTCGGCGGAAGCGGAATCGGAAAATTCCCCCTCCGAGCGCACCGATGATGCTTAGTAAAGTATCTTACGGCGCGTCCGTCTGATCTTTTTCTGGATTGTTCTCTTGCTCGCCTTTCAATCCCTCGCGAAAGGCGCGAATACCACTGCCCAATTCTTTGGCAATTTTCGAAATTCTGCCAACCCCGAATAAAAGCAGCACAATCGCCAGAACAATCAGCAATTCCCAGCCGCTGAAATTCCTAATCATCGTCTAAACTCCTTCCACTCAAAATTCTATCACAAAAAGATTTTATTCTTCATTTCTGACCGGGTTGGCGATTTTTGCCATGCCAATGCTCAAAAGATACAACACGAGCAGCGGCAGCATCAGCAGCCCCATGTTAACCGGGTCTGGCGTGGGGGTGACAAAAGCAGCCAGCACGGCAATGACCACCACGGCAACCCGCCACTGTCTGGCCAGCGAATGAGCGGTGACAAGGCGAAAACGCGCCAGCAAATAGACCGCCAGCGGCGTTTCAAAACTCACCCCAATCCAGAATAACAAACCGGTCACAAAACTGAAATAATTGGATAACCGCGGCGTCGTGGTGATGCCAATGAAACTGATCAAAAAAGGCAAGGCTGCCGGCAGCATGACAAAATAGGCAAACAACACCCCGCTTATGAATAACAAGGTGGCAAAAGGAATGGCAATCAACAGACCGCGCCACTCGTTCTCTTCCAGTGCGGGGCGGATATAAGCCAGTGCTTCGTATAAAAGATAAGGGAAAGCGATAATGAAACCCCCCAGCAGAGAAACCCGCATAAACACGGAGACATTTTCGGTCACTTCAATGGAAATCAGCCGCTCAACACCACCGATTGGAAAAGCCAGTACCTGAATCAGGCGCTCGCCGAACGCAAAGCAGGCCAGCACCGCCACAATCAACGCCACCAGTCCGCGCAGCAGCCTCTGGCGCAATTCGTTGAGATGCTCCGGAATGGTCAAATCTGCACGGTTGACCTTTTTCTTCTTTGGAACAGGGGGCTTTGGGCTTTTTTTGCGAACTTTGAACATGCCGGGTTCTTTAATATCCTCAATTCAGCCGAAACTGCGGAACATCGCGACCTTCGAATCACCCAAACACGGAGCGTAAGAAGTGAATTTTCTCCACATCATGATGGGCACCGCCGCCTTCATGATGATTATAGGTGTAAATACGGATTTCTTTTTCTGTGTTCAGGCGGTTATAAACCGCAAAAATGGTCGAAGGCGGGCAAATCTCATCCATCAACGCCACCGAAAGGAAACAGCGCGCCCGAATGCGCGGCGCAAAGAACACATTATCGAAATAAGCCAGCGTGTTGAATACCTGCGCCGTGCGCTGTCGGTGCACCTGACAGAACTGCGCAATTTCCTGATACGGGCCGGCAGGGGTAATTTCGATGGCGCGCCGGTAATGACACAGATACGGAACATCCGGCATACACACCGCAATCTCCGGCACCAGCCCGGCAACCGCCAGAGAGATGCCCCCGCCCTGACTGCCGCCCGTCACGGCCACCCGCCTGCCATCCACCAGCGGAAAAGAACGACCGGCCTCTACCGCCCGCACCGCATCCACAAATACCCGCCGGTAATAATAGGTTTGCGGTGAAAGCACTCCCAGAGTCATAAAACCGGGAGAGTGAGGGCTGCTGCCTTCCGCCACATCGGGGGTATCGCCCTGCCGCCAGACACTGCCCTGTCCGCGCGTATCCATGACAAGGTGGGCAAAACCCGCGCTCGACCACAGCAGCCATTCGAGAGGAAAACCCCGCCCGCCGCCGTAGCCGATATACTCCACCACCAGCGGTAAAGGTTCTTGCGTGTTTGCCGGCAGCAACAGCCAGCCTTTGATCGGCTGACCCCCGTAGCCGTTGAAGGTAACATCAAACGTTTTCACCGTCCGCAGCCCGTAATCCACCGCTTCAAAACGGGCATCCAGCGGGTAACGCTGCGCCTGTGCAAGGGTATCGTTCCAGAAAGCATCAAAATCCTCCGGCTCACTCAATTCGGGCCGGTAGCGGTGCAATTCCTCCAGCGGAAGATCAAAGAAAGCCATGGTTCACCTCGCAAAACACACCAGCAGTTGAGCCGATTATACGCTGAAACCTATTTCTCAGAAAGAATTGACGAGACGACCGTCTTCATCTATAATTTATACATCATATACGATATACCAGAGATGGCCGAAAACTCCCCCCTTCCTCCGCTTCAACCCATCCTCATCGCCAATTCACTTGAAAAGATGGCGTATGATTCGATCAAAGCCGCCATCCTCTCTTTCCGCATTCGCCCCGGTGAAACGCTGGTGGAAAACGACCTCGCCAGACAACTGGGCATCAGCAAAACGCCGGTGCGCGAATCGCTTTCCCGTCTGGAACGGGAGGGCTTTGTCATCAAATATCCCTACAAGGGCTACGCCGCTTCACCCATTTCGGCAGAAGATATGCGGGCGATTTTTGAAGTCCGGGCGGCACTGGAAGGGCTGGCGGCGGCGCTGGCCTGCCAGAAACTGAGTGCTGCCGAACTGGAAGAACTGCGCCGGATCGCTGAAAATCATGCCCGTGCAGCCGCCGAAGGCAACCTGACCCAGAGCGCCCATTTCAACCGTCAATTCCACAATCACATCATCACCGCCGCCCGAAACATCCGCCTGAGCGGCATTCTTGCCAATCTCGAAGATCATTTACAACGCTACCGTGTGCTGGCCATCTTTCAGCCCGGGCGGCTGCAAAAATCTGTCGAAGAACACCGCATCATTGTAGAAGCGCTCCTCCGCCGAGACGCACAGGCTGCTGAATCTGCCCAGCGCCGCCACCTGCTCAATGTGCTGGAAGACCTTGCTCATGACAATCTGGACGAACTGATCGAGCGCGCTCTGCGCGGAGAAGTTGCCAGCAGCGGTTTGAGTGAATAACTAATTTCGCCGATCTTCCCAAATTTCCAACAGGAGCACAGCAATGGAACCTCAACGCATTCGCACAGCCGTCATGGGCTGCGGTCACATCGGCTCTGCGGCCGTTCAGGCGGTTATGCTGGCAGCGGATATGGAACTCGCCGGTATCATCGAACTGGAATGCCGGCTGGAAGAACTGCGCTGCCGCTACCCAACGGTGCCGGTTGTTTCTTCGTTCGATCAACTCCCTCAAAAACCGGATGTCATCATCCTGTGCGTCCCCACCCGTTCGGTGGAACGGGTTGCTCCAGCCATTCTGGAAGCCGGCATCTCTACGGTGGATTGTTTTGACATGCACGGCGAGCCGTTTGCCAGCCTTAAAAATACGCTGAATGAGGCTGCCAGCCGCGGCAACAGTGTTGCCGTGCTTGGCGCGGGTGTGGATCCGGGCATCAGCACGCTCATCCGCGCCCTCTTCGAAATATGGGCGCCCACCGGTCTCACTTATGTCAATTACGGCCCCGGCATGAGCATGGGACATACCGTTGCTGCAAAATCTTACCCCGGTGTCCGGGATGCCCTTTCCATCACCCGTCCCGGCGATCCCGGCTGTCACAAGCGGGACCTTTATCTGGAACTGGAAGAAGGCGCAGATTTTGAAGAGGTCAAGAGACAAATCTTAGCCGATCCTTACTTTTCCCACGATGATGTGCGCGTTTTCCGCGTCGAAAAAGTGGCTCCGCTGGTGGATGTCGGCCACCGCATCCACATTTTCCGAAAGGGCGGAGCCAGCGGTGTGGATAACCAGTTGCTGAACTTCGAGACCACCTTTAACAACCCGGCATCCACCGCTCAGGTCATGGTCAGTGCTGCCCGCGCGGCAAGCCGTCTTTCCTGCGGTGCTTACACCTTGCTGGAAATTCCGCTGGCCGCATTTCTGGCCGAAAGTGTGCCGCAGTGCATCCACCGGCTGGTTTAGCCGGCACCTGCTTGTATATTTTCGATAACGTGTCTGAATTCGGCGGCCTTATCGCCCTCCGCATGGCAGGAAATAACAATAATGGCCGTGCAAACCGCCGGGCCGGGGTTGCGCCAGCGGTGAGGCAGATGCGCAGCAAAGATCAGACTGTCACCGGCTTCCAGTTGATAGCGCTCGCCATCCACTTCATATTCCAGATGACCGCGTAAACAAAAAACAAACTCCGAACCGGTATGCACAATCGGGTGCGGGCCGCTGTTTGCGCCGTTATCCAGTGTGATCGTAAAGGCATTCAACCGTCCGGTGAACGATTCGCTGCCCATCCCCTCCCACACGCCGCGCAAAAATGGGATACGCGTGCGTTCGTGCGCCTTGCTGAAAACCACTTTTTTGCGCTCTGCTTCTTCGCGAAAAAAATCGGTAATCGGAACACCCAGTGCCGAGGCGATCTTAAACAATGTGCTGATGGAGGGGGATGTCAGCCCTCGTTCGATCATGCTCAGCGCATTAGCCGAAAGCCCGCTGTTGCGCGCCAGCGTGCGCATGGAAATACCGCGTTCCTCGCGCAGCGCTTTCAAACGCTGACCAACATCCACCGAAATGGCTTCTTTACCAAATAAGTCCACTCCAAACCTCCTGAAAAAGGTCCGTCAACCCATTTCTCTTTGGGCAGTATAAACAACCTAATTTTACATTAAAACAGCCCTATTACACGCCCTGTTTCCAGATCCAGATCCACATCATAAAAGGCCGGACGGGTTGGCAGCCCCGGCATGGTACTCATCGTCCCCAGCAATGGATAGAGAAAACCCGCCCCAACCGAAGCGCGGATATCCCGCACCGGAATGCGGAATCCCCGGGGGACGCCTTTGAGATTCGCATCGTGGCTCAGGCTGAGGTGCGTCTTGGCCATGCAGATGGGCAGGCGGTCAAAACCAAGGCGGGTGTATTCGGCAATGCGCTGTTCCGCCAGCGGCTCGTAATCCACGCCATCCGCGCCGTATACTTCACGGGCGATGATTTCGATCTTCTCTTTGATGGGCAGGTCGAGGGGATACAGGAAATGGAATTGAGAAGGCTTTTCGGCGGCTCTGACCACCGCTTCGGCCAGTTCTCTTGCGCCCTCGCCGCCCAGCGCCCAGTGGTTGCAGATCACGGCGTCTTCAGCGCCGCCTTCCTCAACCGCAACCTTGCGGATGAGGTTCAATTCCGCTTCGGTATCGGTGGCGAACCTGTTGATGGCGACTACGACCGGCACGCCGAATTTCCGCGCAATGCCAATGTGCGCCAGTAAATTGCCCAAACCGGCGCGTAACAAATCGAGGTTTTCGTTGGTATAGGCATGGTCGAGCGGTTTACCGGCCACCACTTTGGGGCCGCCGCCGTGCATCTTCAGCGCGCGCACGGTTGCTACCATGACCACCGCATTGGGAATCAGGCCGGAATAGCGGCATTTGATATTGAAGAACTTTTCCATGCCCATATCCGAACCGAAACCGGATTCGGTCACCACATAATCGGCCAGTTTCAAACCGATCATATCGGCAATGATGGAACTGTTGCCGTGGGCAATGTTCGCAAACGGCCCGGCGTGAACGAATACCGGTGTGCCTTCCAGCGTTTGCATCAGAGTTGGCTTGATGGCATCCTTCATCAGTACGGTCATAGCGCCGGCCACACCCAGATCATCGGCATTGATCGCTTCTCCCTTGCGGTTGGTGCCGATGACCATTTCGCCAAATCGGCGGCGCATATCCGCCAGCGAAGTGGTGAGCGCCAGCACCGCCATGATTTCACTGGCTACGGTAATATCAAAACCGGTCTTGCGCTCCATGCCCTTTTCGTTTGGCCCCTGCCCTATGGTGATACCGCGCAAAAAACGGTCGCTGGTATCAATCACCCGCCGCCAGGTGATTGAAGCGGGGTCAATGTCCAGCCGCACAAAGCGGCTGCGCTCTTCGGGGGTCATTTCATCGGGATCACTCTTGTCAATCCCCAATTTCTTCAAGCGGTTGAGCATGTTCACCGCAAAGTGCCGTTTACCCTGCTTATCCTGCGGGAACAGCCGTTCGAACAGCTGCTCGTCAGTGGCTTCCGCTTCGTGCAGCATTCGCACATCAATGGCGGCCGCCAGCAGGTTGTTGGCAGCGGTGATGGCATGAATATCGCCGGTAAGGTGCAGGTTGAAGTCCTCCATCGGCACCACCTGACTGTACCCGCCGCCGGCCGCCCCGCCCTTGATGCCAAAAGTCGGCCCCTGGCTGGGCTGACGGATGCAGGTCATCACCGCTTTGCCAAGATGGGCACCCAATGCCTGACTGAGCCCAATGGTGGTTGTGGTCTTTCCTTCACCCAGCGGGGTGGGGGTGATGGCGGTCACATCAATGTACTTGCCGTTGGGCACGTCTTTCAGCCGTTCCAGCACTTCCAGTTTGACCTTAGCCTTATAAGGGCCGTATAACTCAATTTCATCCGGCAGTAACCCCAGTTCTTCAGCCAGTTCGGTAATGGGCTTGAGTCTGGCCTGTTGGGCAATTTCGATATCCGCAGGCACCGGGTTTTGGCGTTCCATTCGGATGGGTCTGACAGCCCGCTTCGCAGTCATTTTTTTCCTCCTTGGGGATTGATTGGGTGGGGGAATCACCATTATTATGGACGAAGTACGGGGTAAACGCAAGGATTTCAGGACACCTTCCCACCGGAATGTCAGACAAAAAAACAGGGTTCGTGGAACCCTGTTTTTTAAATCACCTGATCGGAAATTGGATAAAAGGGGGATAGGCCTTCTTTTAGCCTTCCAGTTTCGCTTTTTCCAAAGGTTTTTCCATCCGCGGCGCGGTTATCTTCTGTTCCACCTTTACCCGTGGAAAGCCCACCAGTTTCTTGCGCGGTTCATCCCACACCTTCAATCTCACCGTCCGAATGCTGTCCGGAATGGTAATCGTCCGCGCCCACTGCTGCATGATTGGTGAATTACGCTGACATTCTGCTAAATAGTAGTTGGGAATGCGCGGGCTGAGGTGATGAATGTGATGATAGCCAATGCTGCCGGTGAACCATTCCAGAATTTTGGGCAACTTAAAGAAAGAAGCTCCTAGCAGCCCGGCCGCCACATAATTCCAGTTTTCCTGCCGTTCCCAGTAAGTATCTTCGAACTGATGCTGGACATAAAAGAGGAAAATACCCATCGAACCGGCAAAGAAAATCAACGGCAGTTGAATCATCAAATACGCTTGCCAGCCGATGATCAGGCTGATGCCCACCGCAATGGCCAGCATGGCAAGGTTGGTCAACCACACACTGCGCGTCTGGCGCTTGCCGTAATTGGGCCGCGGCAGGCGGTGCATGATGACAAACATGAAAATTGGGCCGAGAATGAACATCACCAGCGGGTTGCGGAAGAAGCGATAGCCGATTTTTTGCAACCAGTGCTGGTCGTAAAATTCTTCCAGCGTCAGGGTGGTCACATCCCCTACCCCGCGTTTATCGAGATTACCGGAGGTGGCATGATGAATGGAGTGCGAATGCCACCACTGCTCGCCGGGAGTAAACACCAGCACCCCCAGCCAGAATCCCACCAGCCGGTTCAACTTCGTTGAGGGGAAAAAAGAATTGTGGCCGCAGTCATGGAAAAAGATAAACACCCGCACCAGAAATAAGGCCGCCACAAAAGCCAGAGCCACGGTCAACGGGTAAGAAATTTTCAAAGTGTTCACCATTAAGACCCATAAACCCACGTAGGGCACAAGGGTGTTAATCAGCTGCCAGACACTGCGGCGGGTATCTGCTTTTTGATAGGGAGCAATTTCACGGTTAATTTCGCTCATCGTGGGCAGGGGTTTGCCGTTAATGACCAGCGGGGTAGTCGCTTTTGCCATTGCACTTCTCCTTCTAAAAGATATGTTGCGATGTGATCATTCTAATCCGTGGAGATTTTATATAAAATAGATAAACGGGGTGCAACAAGTCCTATTTTCGGTCACATTGGTCCTCCACAAAGACGCCATGTGCACATTGCTCGCCCGCAGAGGGTGGAAGTTCGCTCATCCGCCCTGTTCGGGTTGGATTGTCAGGCATCAAACCGGTATAATTAAACAGGTTATGCTAAAAAGAAAATTCCTTCTCTACCCTCTCTTTCTGTCTTTGCTCATCTCTATTTGTGTCGTTTCCCCGGCCGAGGCAAAGGAGCCCGGCCAGCAAATTCCAGCGGATTTTTACCCGGTCACAGAAACAGATGGAGTAACCCTTTACCGCAAAGACTACTCCGGCGGTACTCCCGATTACGTCCTGAGGGTCAACCTCGCTCACCATGCCGCTCTGGAAATTTTAACGGCTGCCCTCTCCACTTCTGCGGTTGACCCTGCCCCACAACCGCTGGATGTGTTCTGGGAGCAATATCAGGCCGACGAGGATGATGCTTTTTGCGTCATCAGCGGGCCGTTCTTTTCCGATCCATCTCTTAATCCCGCGCTGGGCTTGAAAGCGAACGGCGCACTGCTGCGGCCTGTATCATCGCTTTCGGGCAGTAATCCACCGCTCGCATTGCTGGAAGTGTGGGATGAATACGCCCGCATCAGCCCCTACACGGCGGAGGCTTTCCAGCAGTCCGCCGCCCCGGTGGTCGTGGTCAGTCTCAGCGCTCAGGCGGCTAATCAGGCTCAGACCTTCACCAGCCGCACGCTCATTGGGTTGCAGGACGGGGATGGGGATGAACTGTACGAAACCCTGTTCTTCTTTTCTTCAAAGACCACCCGCCAATCCGATGCCATCGAAGTGCTGCGTTCGTTTGGCGCACAGGATTTTATCCTGCTGGCCGATGGTGACTTTGCTCAGATGAATTGTGAAGGACTGCCGTATGTCTTTGCCGAGGCAAGCATCCCCTCGGCAATTGGTGTCCGCGCCGGTTTCATCGCCGAATATGAAGCCGTGCTGGTGCGCCACACCGAGTGGCCGATTGCTGCCGAAGGCGAAGCGGTGAACGTTGAAATTGTGGTGCGCAACAACGGCAGTCAGGTCTGGCAGCCGGGCGAGGTGTATCTGGCCAACTTGAGAAACGATTGGGGAGCAGGCAGCCGGCTGGAAATCAGCGCGCCGGTTGCGCCGGGCGAAACGGTTGTTTTTTCATTTACCAGCCAGATTTTCAAAAAACCGGGCGTTTACACTTCCCAATGGACGATGCAGCACAACGAGAAAAGCATCAGTCCGCACCCCATTGTGGTCAACGCGGTGATTTTGCCGCAGGAACTGGCAGCCCGAAAGCAGGAACTGGAAGATCAGGTACGGGAGTGGGCTCGTCAAAAACTGGAGAATATCGAAGAATTAATCCTGAACTGGATCGAAAGTCAGGTTCGTCGTGGTTTTGACCGCATCTGTCCCTCTGCCGCTCTGCTACCCGCATTTGCATTGCTGACAGGTTGGGTCAACAGCCGTTTGGGTCGTTCAAAAAAGGACGGTTAGCATGAAAAACTCGTTGAAGGGGATCGTTGAAGGGCTGTTTCTCGGTTTGCAAGCCGAGTCACTGGTCACCACGCCAGTGAGTGAAGTGCAGGTCACCTTCGAGGGCTTTGCGGGGGATAAACACGCCGGCTGGACGCGCCTTTCCGACAGCCGCACCCCTTATTATGAACGCGGTACACTGATTCGCAATGATCGTCAGGTCTCGCTGGTTTCCAGCGAAGAACTGGCGGAAATTGCCGCAGCCATGGGTATTGCCACCGTGCAGGCGGAATGGCTGGGCGCTAACCTTCTCTTAAGCGGCATCCCACAACTCACCCGTCTGCCTCCGCCCAGCCGCCTTCATTTTGCAAAAGGGGTTGTTCTAACCGTCAGCAGTGAAAACCTGCCCTGTTCAGGCCCTGCCAAGATAATTCAACAGCATTATGCCGACCGGCAGGGTCTTGCTCAACAATTTATCAGGGCGGCAAGCGGTAAACGCGGTCTGGTTGCAGTGGTCGAACACCCCGGTATCATTTCGCTGGGCGAAACAGTGAGTATCGAAACTCCCAAACAGTATAGTTACCGGCTTTAGCCAGAGAGGGAAATCATTGTGAACCATCCACAAGTGCTGAACATCCTGCCCCAACGGCTGGTCATTTGCCGTTTAGAACCCGATCAACCCGTTCCCCAGTGGGCGTTGGGGGGAGAATTTTTCTCCATAACCCGCACAACGGAGGAACTTTCCATCGTCTGTGAAGAAGGGCTGCCCCCCGCCGGGACGGTTTGCGAAAGCGGCTGGCGGGCATTGATGCTGGAAGGGCCGTTCGATTTCAATCAGGTGGGTATTTTGAAATCGGTGCTGGATGCTTTAGCCGCGGCAAACATCAGTATATTTGCCCTTTCCACTTTTGAAACCGATTACATCCTTGTCCGCGCCTCGGATTTGGAGCGGACTGTTTCCGCTTTGCGCGCAGCCGGTCATCGGGTGTGTTGAGGTAATTTGCTCAATTGAGCGAAACGTTTGCCGCCTGAATCGCCGCCTCCAGTTCATCCAGTTTCCTGAGGAATTCATCGGTAACCCGTTCGACATCCTGCGCCGCTTCTTCAAAATTCTGCCGGTTTCCGTTCTGGAATGTTTCAACCGCCCGTCGCGTCATCTGGTGGAAGCGAATGTGAACATCCTCCAGAGCGCGGAACTGGGGTAAGTCACCGTAATACTGCCTGCCGGCGCCGTAATACCAGCGGCCCAGTGAACAGTGTTCATGGGTCACAACGCCATGACTATTCAAACGGTTTTCCAATCGGGCAATGCGCATACGTCGCAGCCACGCGCTGTGGGCATGGCGCACCAGCTGGAAGCGCATGGAGATATCTTTGCCGCTCTCGGTCTGGAAGTTACCCACCATTTGAATCAGGGTTTGCGCCAGCTCGGTGAGCAAATTCGCCGAGCGGGAAACCTCCTCCGCCTGCGCGCTCATTTCTTCGGTGGATGCCGAAACCTCTTCAACCGCTGCGCTGTTCTGCTCGCTGATGCTGGCAATGTTTTCCACCGCTTCGCTCACCTCTCCGGAACCGGCTGCCATTTGCTCGGTGGCGGCGGTGTTTTCCTCAACCACAGCCGAAACGGTATCCATCGCACTGGCCAGTTCCTCGGCCAGCCGGTCAATTTTTACAACGGCGTGGGCAATTTCTTCGCCGGCCTGCAAGCCCTGCTGAGCGGCAAGCAATAATTCATCCAGTGCCTGCCGCGATTGAGCAGCGAGTGCCACCCCTTGCTGAACTTCTTTACCGCTTTCATCCATGGCTTTTACCGCCTCACCGACGGCTTTTTGAATCTCACGGATCAA
Organism: Chloroflexota bacterium; assembly: GCA_040754815.1. Lineage (GTDB taxonomy): Bacteria > Chloroflexota > Anaerolineae > Anaerolineales > Anaerolineaceae > Bellilinea. Next base: position 136,000 of record JBFMBX010000006.1, on the reverse strand, counting down.
CGCCGCAATCTCGCGGGTGGCCTGACGGGCCTGTTCGGCCAGTTGATACACTTCCTGCGCCACCACCGCAAAACCATTGATACGCAGTTCAAACTTCTTCAAACTGGATACATTGAAACCGATTTGCACGATGCCGGGCTGATCGGCCCTGGAAACGCCCACAAACTTGAACACCTCGTCATCGAAGGAACGTTTCTGGGATTCCTGGCAGAGGACCCCGTCTTTCTGATGAATCAACTGCCGGAAGGGATAGGCCTGTTCCTTCGGATCGGTGGGGAACTTCCAGCCGATTAATTTGGAGTCGTTCGAAAGCACCACCACCCCATCCTCGTCGGTAGCCAGCACCATATCCAGCTGAGCGGCTTCGCCCAGTTTTTGCCAGTCGCTGAGCGGGCGTTTATCCCAGCCCGAAAGCAGCAAGTGATTGATGATCTTGCACTGGGCTGTCATCATGCGGTCCAGCATGATTTCGGTCATCTTTTTGCTTTGCACTTCGGCATGGGCGGCCTCGATGGCAGCGTTGATGGCGAGGATGTTGGTTTTGGCGGCAATATCGTCAATCGTTTCCAAGATCAAACCAATTTCGCGCGAGCGATTGCCCATCTCCTGCACTTTTTGGGCAGAGTGGTCCACTACCTTACGAATGCGCTCCATCCCCTTGGCCGTATCCTCCACCACCCGGGCTGTGTTCTGGCTGGTTTCCACCGCCCGGGTTGAGGTTTTCACCTGCTGATCGGCATAACCGCGAATTTCAGCCGCCGCTTCGGTAATCTGGTTGGCAACCTCCGCCGCTTTACCCACCGCCGCAGCCTGTTCCTGCGCACCGCGCGCCACCCCGTCAATCGCCCGGGTCATCTGGTGAATGGAAGAACTGGTCTGGCTGATCGCCGAGGCCTGCTGGGTGATTCCCTGAGCAATCTGCTGAATGGTCATTGCAATCTGGGCGCTGGCCTGCCCGCTTTGGTCGGCTGCGTTGGAAAGCTCGGCCGAGGCGGTGCTTAGAGTCAGGGTACCTTTGGCAAAATGACCGGTCAGTTCGCGCAGTTGTTCGATGGTTTGCTTAAGCGTATTGCCCAGAAAATCTTCTTCCCCTTTGCTCTGAACGGATATGGCGAAGTTGCCTTCGCCCAGCGCTCTGGCCATGACCAGCACATCTTCCAGATAGGTTTGAGTTTCCAGCAAACTTGCCGCCAGACTGCCCACCTCATCCCGCCGGCCGGTCAATCGGGCAATTTGTTCCATTTTAGCCAAATCCATTTGCAGGGCACCGCGGGCAATCTCCCGCAACTGGGCAGTTACCTGCTCCAACGGGCGGGTGATGTGCAAACTGAGGCCCAAACTGGCAAACAGTGAAAGCCCCGCCGCCAGCAGGCTGGCGAGCAAAAAGATCAGGGTGGCCGAACGAAACGTCTGAATACTGGATTGATAAACACTTTCTGCCACGGTTTCATTGGCCTTCACCAGTTCATCGAACGACTGGCTGACGAGGCGGTGGTTTTGAGCCAGCCTGCCGCTGGTGAGCGAATCATAAACGACCGAAACATCGCCACTGTCGGTGAGAGCCAGTGCTTCCAGCACGGCCTTCTGGTAAGACGACCAGTAAATCTTGAAATTGGTCAATGCCTCCACCGCTTCCGGCGGAATATTTCCTTTCTCATAATCCCCTAAAAAGGCATTGATGCTGTCCATGTTGCTTTTTAACTTTTCACGAATTTCGGGGCGGTTTTCGGTCAGCATAATATAGCCCATCAGATTTCCGTGAAGTTCATAAAGCGTCTTATGGGCTGTCCCCAGATTCTTGATCGGCAGGGTTTCGTCCAGATAAATGACCTCTACACCGTGGTGAATTTTCTGCAAATTAAAAAAGCCAATCGCGGCTACCAGAATCACGAACAGAACTCCCATCACGGCAGAGGCAATTAATTTCGTCCGAGTATTGAACCGGCTCAAAAACACTTTTTGTTCCTCCTTAACTCAAGTGGGGAAAAAACTGATGTGCCAATCAGGTTATAGCCACTATCGGCCAAAAAATCCATAAAATCCTCCTGTGGAAGGCGTAAAATTCGGGTAAAATCCGCTCTGTTGTTCGCTCACTTTCATCGTGGAGAACCATCCCTTGAACCTGACCACTACTGCCATCGAAAACCGCACCGCCGGCAAAGGTTATGTCATTGCCCTGGTGGGTGTGTTGATCTGGTCAACCACCGCCATTTTCATCCGCTACCTGACGGCTTATCAGCAAATTCCCCCTGTTCTGCTCGCCGCCTGGCGCGATCTGATTGCCAGCCTGACGATGATTTTTGCATTGGGAGCAGTCAACCGCCGTCTTTTGCGGCTGCCTTCTTCTCAATGGGGATTTATCCTCTTCTATGGGCTGGTACTTTCGTTATTCAACGCCTTATGGACGCTCTCGGTAGCATTCAACGGCGCGGCCATCTCGGTGGTTTTGGTTTACAGCTCGGCTGCTTTTACGGCGGTGCTGGCCCGCTTTCTCTTTCGGGAAACTCTTTCACTGGCAAAAGGGCTGGCTGTGGCCGCCAGTTTGACTGGCTGTGTGCTGGTGGCCGGAGCGCTGCAACCTGCCGCATGGCGGCTCAATCCGCTGGGCATCCTCACCGGTTTGCTTTCCGGTCTGGCAATGAGCGGTTACAGCCTGTTCGGTAAAGAGTCGGCGCGGCGCGGCATGAGCGCGTGGACGGCGCTGGCCTACACCTTCGGGGTAGCGGCTCTGTTCCTCTTCGTGGGCAGCCGGCTGCTGCCTCCCACGCTGGGGGGTGTACCGGCCGGCACGTCCCTCATCCCCGCTCTCGAACAAGCGGGGTGGGCGGCCTTGCTTTTGCTGGCTGTTGGCCCGACCATCGGCGGTTACGGGCTTTACACCCTCAGCATGAGTTACCTGCCTGCCTCGGTCGTCAACCTGATTGCCACCCTTGAACCAAGTTTTACGGCTGTGCAGGCCTATTTTTTGCTGGGTGAACGTTTCAGCACCGAACAGGTGCTCGGCAGCCTGCTCATTTTGGGCGGGGTGATTGCACTGCGACTCGGCGAAAAAAGTTAAAACCATCAGCTGGCCGGGGCACGGTCTTTGCGGTGCACCCGCAGCACGGCTATTTTGGTGGGATGATTGAAGGGCTGGGGGTCAACCGGCGGTGGTGAAACCCGTGTTTCGGGGTAACCGGTCACATCCGGCGGAACGGGGATGATCTCTTCCAACCAGATATAGCCGCTTTGAGAAATTTCATCGAAGATGCGAATCAGCCCCGCCCCGCTCATATACAGCGCATTGTTGACCACAATCAACACGCCATCGTGGGCGACCAGCGGGCGCACCTTGTTGAGCAGGGGCAGGGTTTTCTCGTTGAGGAAAATTTCCCCATTGAAACCGGTGGAAAAGAAGGGCGGGTCGAGAATCACACAATCAAACAGCTGTTTTTTCTGCCTCAGGCCGTCCATTACCTTGAAAAAATCCCCGATCAGGAAATCCTCTTCGTTGACTTCCCAGCCGTTCAGGCGGTAGGTCTGACGCGCCAGTTCCAAAAAGCGCGGGTTGTGATCGGTCTGCACCACCCGGCGTGCGCCGCCCGCCAGCGCCGCTGCACCGAGACTGCCGGTATAGGCAAAGGTATTCAGCACACTTTTCCCGGCCATGTGTTCTTTCAGCCACACGCGCAGATTGCGGGTATCCAGATAAAAACTGGCATCCTGATTCAGGCGCAGATTGATGGCGTAAGAAACGCCGTTTTCAACAACCCGGGTGGTCAGCGCCTGCTCATCACCGTAGCGAATCACCCCCAGCCGGGAAGGCATGTTGCGTACACTGCGAGTTTTATGCACCACCGCTGAAATCCACGGAAACTGTCCGATCAGCCATTTTTGCAATTCAATCAACATCGGCCTGAGCAGCACCGGATTTTCATGGTAGTTGAAAATGACCAGCGTGCGGCCGTAGAGGTCAATCAGCACATCCGTAAAGCCCTCGTAAAAACCACTGAACAGCCGCACAGCCGATTGATGCTCTTCATCCAGCAGCGGCAAGCGTGCTTGCAGGGCAAGTTTTACGCGTTCGAAAAGAACCTCGGCATCCGGCACAGTCATGTTCTTAATTATAGCCAGCCTTTTACAGGACACCTTACAGATTTCTTAATCTATTCTTTACCCATTTTTGATTGCATTTTTACACAAATCCTGCATAATCATAAACAAGTGAAGCAATTAAAAACTCACACAGGCTGCACAGGCAAACCAATGAGGCCTTCACTCAACAGGCAAGTTCCGAGACAAAACCTTTCATCTTCTTCCTTCCCTCTGGCTCACAAAGAGCCCTCTTCTTCCCGACCGGCGATGGCGCTCCCCATCGCCGGTTTGCGTTCAGCGAGGAAACCATGACACTCACCCTGTATTTCGATGGTCTCTTCATGGGCATCCCCAAAAAGAACTGCCCCGCCCACGGTGCCGGCTTCATGTGTTACGGCTGGATTGCCTGGCGGGGTAACCGCATCATCGCCCGCGGACACGGTGGCTATTTGCGCGGCCGGGATGCCAGCAGCAACATTGCCGAGTATCTGGCGCTGATTGAAGGACTGGAAGCCCTGCGCGATATGGGCGCCGAAAACGAAACCATCCACATCATCGGTGACGCCAAATCGGTCATCGAGCAAATGGAAGGCTCCGCCTCTGTTCATTCCGACCAGATTCGCCCGCTGCACGAAAAAGCACGGCGCATCGCCGCTTCTTTTGAGCATCTCGACTGGCGCTGGATACCCCGCAAACACAACCGCGAAGCCGATGCGCTCACCCGTCGCGCCCTGCGCCAGATTCGCTCCAACCCCAACAGTTATTCGGCGGCGCTGCAGGCCATCAACCCCGCCCTGCCCGGCAGCCGGCCGACCCGCAAATTCTGGCCGGTGCTCGACCTGCGAATTTACTGCTGAGCCATCAACGCCGCAAACCGCTCGATCTGTTCCTGCTGAACGCGCGTTGGACGGATGAAAACCCGCACCCGGCGGATTTTCTCCCATGCCTGAGCCGGGGTCAACCCTTCGGCAACCAGACAGGCGGCAGCCATGCTGGGCGCCCGTCCCACCCCTGCCCCACAGTGGATATACACCTTTCCCCCTTCCTGCTTTACCCGCCGGTAAAACTCGACCCCGGCCTGCAAATGCTCCAGCGAAGGCGCGGCATCGTCCACCGTCGGTAGGTGCAGGTAAGCGGGCATTTCCACCCCCAGTTGACGATCATCGAATTCAGCCCGCAGGTTAATCACCCCGCGGATGCCCCAGCGCTGTAAAACCCGCCAGCCGCGCTGGCGAAACTGCGCCCCCACGAAAAGGTGCGGGTTGATTTCAGACTGCGCCCGTAGAGGACGATCCAGAACCAGCCGGTTGAATACATTGAACAACCACCAAAAAGTTGCCCGCGTTCCCTGCGTCACCAACCGGACGCGAAACAGGCGCACAAATTTTGCCACATCCATGGTCGCTTCGCGCTCGGTTTTACCTTCGATCTCCACACTCAACTCCTGTAAACAGCCAGTGATGCCGGGAATTGTAGCCGTAAGCCGCGGGGAAAGCAAGTTAAGAATCGGTTAAGCGGCACTGACCTGCTGAGCCAGTTTTTCCAACCCTTCCGCATCCAGAAATCCATCCGCCGCCGAAACGGCGCCGATTTTATACGAAGCAAACACCACCGCTTTGCGGATGGCGGTTTGCGCCGCCTCTCCCCGAAAATAAGCATGTAAAAAGGCCGCAAACAGCGCATCCCCCGCGCCAATCGTATTCATCACCGGGCGGGTGCTGACCGCCGGAATATGATGGATTTCCTTTTCACCGCGTTCTGCCAGCAGACAGCCCATTTCCCCCAAACCGATAACCACGATGCGGGCCGGGTATCTTGCCAGCACGGCGCGCAGCCACTCCTCCGCCGGCAGGGGCAGCCTTTCGTGGCTCATGAAGAGAATATCGGCAAACTGCATGAAATCGCGGTTGTAATCATCCTCAAGGTCATGGATGGCGTGAACATCGGTTGCAATCGGCTTTCCCAGCCGGCGCGCCTTGACCAGCAGAGGGCGGGAAAAATTGATGTTGCACAGCACAGCCACATCGCAGGCGGCCAATGCCTGCCCGGCCGGGCGAGGCGAGTATACCTGCTCTTGAATATCCTTCAAATCCGTGTGAATCTGGCGCTTGCCCTGCGCATCGTACAGAATCACCGATTGCGGCGTCTGTTCAAGCCGTTTCAGCACCCCCGCCGCCGGAATGTGATCCCGCTGCAAAGCCGATAGCACCAGACGGCCTGCATCATCCCTGCCGATTAACGATAGAAAATTCACCGCATTTCCCAGCCGGCTGAGCGCTTTGGCAAGGTTATAACCCACCCCCGAAACACTGGATTGAACACCGAAAAAAGGGAAGTTAACCGGGTTGTATTCCAGCGGAAAACGCTCAATCCGCAGGGTCGTTTCGATGTTGATTAAACCCGAAACCAGAAATCGCGCCATCCGGCAGGCTCAGACCACCGTTTCCACAATGCGGGTCAGCACATGACGCTCCACCTGCGCATCGTTGTGCGGGGTTGGCACATCGCGGAACAGGTACCAGTCCTCGACATGCTCGATGAAGCCCTGTGGCGGAACGGCTTGCAACGGCCCCAGTGTTTCCAGTTCCAAAAAGCGTTCGTTGGTGAACACTTCCACATTACAACCCCGATCCGGATAGGTTGCAGCACTTTCGACGGCAAACCGTTTGATGAATAAGTGGCCGCGCCGGGCGTAGGCACACCAGCCGGCGGGAATATAAGCGCCAATTTTCTGCGCAATCTTAATCAACGGATCCTGCCGCACCAGCAGGTAGTGGCGCCCCCAAATCAAACGCGAATCGCTCAGGTCGGTATACGGCCACAGGGCCAGGGAATTAACCGGCAATAAAGCAGCCGCGTCGGAGTGCGGCATGCGCGGCGGCATGGGCAGAATGGCCGTCCCTCCGGCAAGCATCACCGAAAGCGCCCACGGCGCAAAGCGCACTTCCCACAAGCCGCGGTTATACAGCCGGTGAATCACGCGCACATGCGTGCCTACCGGTGATAGGCGGATATCCATCTCCTTTTGAATGCCGGTCGTTCGCTCAACCGGCTGGGTGACTCGCACGCCATCACCCAGATCCTGCCACTCGATGGGTTCGTTATCCGGGTAATAGGTACGCGGGTCGGCTTCCGGCGCATGCCACAACCGGTGCCCGCCGTACATGCGCCATTCGCCGCCGCCCGTCAGGCCCTGTTCTTCTTCAATTTCGCCAAATTCGTTTTCCTCATCGAGAAAGCCGTAACGCAAAATTCGCGGGCCAACTACGGTGGAAATGACCACATCCACCAGTTCGTTTCGCAGACGAATACACTGTTGCCAGCCGTTGAACGATACAATCTCCATAATCAATGCCTGCCTCGAATCAAACTTTATGAAGTGAGCCAATTCAGCAAAATGCCGCCAACACCCAGACACAAAATCGAAAGACCAATCACAATCAGGATAATGCCGATGATTAACTCTGCATTACCGGTAACTCCTGTTTCCAGCACGGCCTCCGCCGGGTTTTCGGAATTATAGTACACCGTCACCGATTTTCCCGCAGGATAGGAGGCAATTTTTTGCTCCGCCTGTTTTCGGCCGCTGACGGCCACCGTTGAACCGATCCCAATCCGATTGCCGGTATAAGAAACTCCCCCAACCTGATATTCATACCGCACCACCGGTGAGAAAGTGGAGGTAGTCCGGCCGTCTTCATCCTCGCTTTCATGCTCGGCAATACGCGATTCGATCACCCGGCCAGCGGTCTTTGGCCAGTTAAGGCTTTGCCGGGCTTTTTCCCTGTTCTTTTGATGACGCAGAATCAGCCACACCCCCAGCCCGCCAAAGATTAAAAATAAAAACCCCATGCAAAGAACACCAAAAACCGTAATACTGCTGGAAGCATCCATTTTTTAGCCCCTCCCCATCGCCGAGAATTTCCTTTCATTATACATAAGTTACGAAAGGAAAGTGTCTTTGGGCAGGGTACTCTTCTCCACCGCCCTGACTGAGCAGCGAGTCTAGCGTGCCGGTTCTACCCGCACCACTTCGCCGCGGCTATTGACATCCAGAATCCAGCGGCTGCCGGGCTGAGCCTGCCGGAAAATGGCCTCATCGCCGGTTTGGTAGGTATACGTTTCACCCCCGGCAAGGAAAATGATCTGATACACCGCCTGCTGTGAGCCGATTCGCTGTTCACCGCTCAATTGCGGCCGGGGAAAAACCGGGTTGGCATCACTGCCGCTCAGCGTCAGCGCATCTACCTCGCTCCAATCCAGAACGGAGTAGCGGCAGTACTCGGCATAGACCTGATAGACGCAGTCCTGCACCACTTCCCCAAAGCCGGTGCCCCGATCAATGGTGTACGGCGTGCCGCACACTTCCGTAGCCACCGCCTGCGGCTCATCGGAGGTAAAAGCATAGCGGTAGTCACAGTCAAGCACCTGCGCATCAGCGGGTATATCTTCGCGCCAGTCAGCCCGTTCTACCGGCTGCAGCGCCTCGATGACCAGCCGGGTCTGCCACTGGGTTGATTCAACCGTGCCGATTACCTCGGTGGTGCGGTTGAAAACGCCGCTCAAGATCAGCAGACAGCCGATCACCACCACCAGCAGCACAGCCACAGCGATGATTACCCCGGCGCGTGAGGGAGTTTTGCGTGGTGTTTCAACCGCCACAGGGGAGGGAGAGGGTCTGGTCAGCGGCGCTCCGCAGGTGCGGCAAAAGCGGGCAGAAGCCGGGTTCGGTGCCCCGCACGCCGGACAGGGAACATCCTCGACAGGCGCTGTTGAAAACGCCCCCACCACCTCGCCCGCCTTGCGCTGGATGCCTTGCTTCAAATCGGCCCCGCACTGGCGGCAGGTTGCGGCGCCGGCAGAATTGCGCGTGCCGCAAAAGCCGCAGTGAATATCCGGCTCTTGCGCGGCAATTTTCTGGGCTTCTTCACCGGTGATCAGTTCCTGTTCGAGGGGCTGTTCAAAGCGGACATCTTCCGGCTGCGGCCCGCCGCAGGATAGACAAACCTTCTCCGCACCGGGGTTGCGTGTTCCGCAGCGCGGGCACGTCCATTCCAGTTGAGTATATCCAAGGGTTTTACGCGCCACAATTCTTCCTCCTGATTTTTTGACCGGCCTGTTCAAGATTAAGATTACCTCAAATTCTCGATTAATTCCACCCAAAAACAGGAAGGTAAGCGGCTTAGAGGATTTACGGTAAGGAAACGCGCCGCCTGTCGGCGGTTTATGAAAATCTACCCGCCCTCACTTTGAAACAGCCGGTCAACGCATCCGCTCAGGCGGCATTTTCCCGCAACCGCAAAGGCCGAACCTGTATGTTGGCAGGGTTTTGCCTCGTTCAACAATCCGGCGTAAAAAAAATAATCCTCCCCTGCAACAATATCGTAAGAAGTTATAATCGGGGAGGGAGGGTAACCATGAAAATGATCGAGGATTTATTGAAACTCATGCCGGCCGAACCCGTCCCGGTTCGTAATGTGATCATGGGCGTGAACTGGACCGCCGTATGCAGCCGGCAATGCGGCCTCGCCGCAACCCTGCGCAGTGAGGGCGAACACGGCAGCAGCCGCATTCGGGATGTGGGCAGCCTGCACCAGAAAACCGCACAGGAACTGGCCGACTGGGTGAACTCGGCAAACCCGCAGGAAGCCAGTCTGGGTATGGCGGCGTTGAACTCACTGCTGCCCCCGCCCCCTGAAAACCTGCTGACCGAAATCAACGCCTTTGATTATTTGCAAACCCTCGCCCCCGGCAAGACGATTGTGCTGGTCGGCCACTTTCCGCAGGTGGAAAAACTCCGGCAGGGCGGCGCGCGCGTGCTGGTGCTGGAAAAACAACCGCGCGGCAGGGATATCCCCGCCGAAGCCGCACCCGATATCGTCCCGCTGGCGGATATCCTTGCCATCACCGGCATGACGCTGGTCAATCAGACGCTGGAAGATCTGTTGCACTGGCGCAACCCGCGCGCGCTGGTCATGCTGCTCGGCCCCAGCACCCCCCTCACTCCGTTGTTATTTGACTACGGTATTCACCTGATTTCCGGCACCCAAATTGTGGATGAACAGGCCGCTCTGCTCACCATTCAGCAGGGGGCGGCGTTTCCGCAGGTTAAAGGCACCCGTCTGGTCACCCTCAGCCGTTTGCCCTCCTGATTTTCCGGCTCGATGCAACTTTTTCATCCCTCCCTCGTAAATAAAAGCGGAGGTAATGAAAATGCAAACAAAACGTTTATACCGCAGTCGTCAGGATAGAATGCTGGGCGGTGTGTGTGGCGGTCTGGCAGAATATCTGGGGCTGGATCCAACCGTCGTCCGGCTGGTCTTTTTGTTGTTGTTTTTCCTCGGCGGTCAGGGGCTGTTGATTTATCTGATCATGTGGCTGATCGTCCCCGAGGAACCGGTTTCGCCGCTGTAAAAAAATTTTTCCGGTTATGGCGCATTTCTCCTGATAAACCTTAAACCAGCCATAACCGACTTAATTGAAGAAAGTGGAAAGAATATGAATCGAAAATCCTACCGTTCTCTGTTCTGGCCGGTGTTGTTGATCGGCGTTGGTGCAATCTGGCTGCTGAGCAATTTTGGCGTCATTCCCCGCGAGAATCTGGCCATGCTGGGCAGCCTGTGGCCGTTGATTCTCATTGTTATCGGCTTGGATTTGCTCTTTGGCCGCCAATCCCCGCTTGGGGGAGTGTTGATTGGCGTGGTGGCTGTCGGCATCGCCGTGGTCGTGCTGGTTGCCGGCTCGGCGCTGGGCCTTTCTACCAGCGGCGTTTTGCGCCACGAATCAATCCGCGAACCGCTGGGAGAGGCCAGCCGCGCCGAGATTACCCTCGACCTCAGCAGTCAGCCGGCACGCCTTTACGGCTTGAGTAACAGCACCAACCTGCTGGAAGCCGAAATTGATTACTTCGGCGAACTGCGTTTCATATCCAGCGGCGAAAGTCTGCGCCGCATCCGTCTCGAACGCGTCCAATCCAACCCCTCATTTACCTTTTCCGCCGACCCGACTGCCCGCTGGGAAGTCGGACTGACACCCTCCATACCGCTCGAATTGACGGTGGATGGTTCATCCGGTTCGGCAGAAATGGATCTTTCGGCACTGCAACTGGCCGAACTGGAAATTGACCAGTCCTCCGGGCGGATGGAAATTCAGCTGCCGGCGGGTGTTGAACCCTACACAGCCAGAATTGACGGCGGCTCGGGCAGTCTGCAAATCACTTTGCCGGAGGAAGGCAACCTCACCCTGCGTCTGGAAGGCAGCAGCGGTTCCATCCAGATCCTGACGGGGGGCGAAATTCCGCTCCGGCTGGAAATCCGCAACGATGGGTCGGGGAGCGTGAACCTGCCCAACTGGTTGAACCGGGTTTCCGGCAGTGACAAAGAGGGCGTGTGGGAAAGCGCCTCTTACGCCGGTGCAGAAAATCCCATTTTGATCATCTGTGAGGATTTAGGCTCCGGCTCATTCACCATTCGCTAAACAAAAAGCGGCGGCGGGGATTAACCGGAAGCGACCATCACCGCCCGCAGGCGGTCTTGCAGCGATTGCGAAAGCGGCAGTCGCTGCAAGGCTGTTTCCAGCACAGGGTGAAAAATTCCCCGCTCATTCCGGTCAAAGACGAACTGCGCGTGTTCCTTCAGCGGGGGGTGCGCGTTGGCCGGCGCACAGGCCAGATCGGCCATATCCAGCATGGTGAAGTCGTTTTCCCCGTCGCCCACCGTGATGAGCGGAACTTTCTCCAACCCCAGCGCCGGAAGCAGTGCGCTCAAACCGGTGGCTTTGGTCACGCCTTTGGGGGTCATTTCGTATAAATCGCCAAGGCTGGAATTGCCCTCAATGGGCAAACCCTGCAACGTGCGGGCCAATTCCTCCAGCACCTGCGATTGATCGGAAATGCACAACAATTTACTGAAAACCGGAAGGGGGTCTCCCGGCTGCCACGGCAAAGGCCGGTAGCCGTAGATAATCGCCCGCGGGCCGCCGTACGGCGAGGTGCGAATCAACCATTCGCGGCCTTCTCCCTGCGCCACCACCGCCAGATCATGCGGAAAAGCCAGCATCCGCTCGATCAGTTCTTCGGCGGTCTGGCGGTTGAAAGCAAAGTGACGGTAAACCTGCTCGCCCGGCAGGTAAACCAGCGCACCGTTGTGCAGCACCAACGGGTACGGTACGGGCTGATTCTCTTCAACCAAGCCGTTGATCAGCAGCGGCAGCCGCAAACCGGTCAGTGACCGGCCGGTGGCGAACACTACCGTGAGCGGTAAATCCTGTTTCAAAAACTCCACATCCAAAGGATGAAAACGGTTTTCGGCAAACAACATGGTGCCGTCCATATCCACGGCAATCACCAGTTGCGATAATTTCGTCTCCATAAACGCTCCATCACACTCGCAAAAACTTTAACCAAAACAGCCCAATTATTGCCCGAAAACAGCAAAAACACAAGGGCCGTAATCCCCATCAAGGCAGAGATGAACATTCGTCCAGCAGGCACATCGCATCCATGCTCTGAAAAACGCCGCTGACCCGCCACAGGCAGTAAGCCGCCATTTCTTCGTTTGTAGCCGAGGGGTCGTAATGCGCCATGGAGGGAAAAATCATCTCAGCCGGGCCAACCCGCACTTCCAGATGCAAATGCGGAGCAAGGGTGTTACCCGAATCACCCACCGCGCCGATGACCTGCCCGCAGGTGACTGCATCGCCCGCCGACCATGCGGGCGCATCCCGCAGGTGGGCGTACATCAAATACAGCGAACGGGGGCGCGTTTGCCAATCCGCCGGCGGGGAATAGGGCGGGCAGGTCAGTGTCAGCGGTTGAATGAGTTCCACCGGCGGCTGCGGCAGGTTCAGCCGCGCCAGTGTTAAGTCATCCAGACCGCCCAGCGGGGTCTCGATAATCAGCGCGTTGCCGTAGGGAAAACGATTGGCAATCACACCGGCAACCCGCCCGCTCAAAACCGCCTGCACGGGCATGCCGCTGCGGGCAATTCGCTCCGGCGGGTCAAAATCGGCCAGATCCACGCCAAAGTGCGGGTCATCACTGCCCGGCGGGGGCGGATGGTAGGGATTGGAAACTTGCGTTTCCAGTTGATCCAGCGCATAACCCGCCAGCGGAGAGCAAATGAGGGTTTGCGGCTGCGGTGTGGCGGTGGGGGAAGGCGAAGGGCCGGGTTGGGGCAAGGTGGCGGTCGGCGGCAGGGTTGCCGTCCATGCCGGGGGCTGGGTTGGTGTGGCTGACGGCGTACTCCCCGCCGCTGCGTTACAGCCGGCCACCAGCACCATCAGCAGCCAGAGCAGATATCGCCGCAGCGTGGAGCAGATTGAGTGAAGCATGGGCAAATTGTACCTGCAAAACACAAGGGGAAGGGGCAATCCGCTACCGTTTTTTGGGGGTGTGGGGTATCATCATGAGTACAGAGTATTCACCGATTTGAAATTCCCCGGCATAAAACCTATGAAAGACGACATCTTCAACGACCGCTCGGTCAATCAACGCATCTATGACCTTGTGCGCCGCATTCCCCGCGGCAGAGTGGCCAGTTACGGGCAAATTGCCCGCATGGTCGGCGGGGGGGTCGGCCCGCGGCAGGTCGGTTATGCGCTTGCCGCGCTCAAAAGCGGCACGGATGTGCCGTGGCAGCGGGTGATCAACGCCAAAGGGCGCATCAGCCTGCCCGGCATCGGCGGGGCAATACAGCGGCAGTTTCTGCTCGATGAAGGCATCCAGTTCGACGAGAACGACTGCGTGGATTTCGAGCGCTACGGCTGGAACGGCACCGCCGAAGGGAACATCCCCCCCGAAGAATCTTGAATATGGTGGATCTCAAACAGGCTGTCCTGCCCTACTATCTGCGGGTCAACCGCTTCAGCCGCGGCACACTGGAAATCATCCGTCTGACGGTTAAGAACTTTACGCTGATGCGCGGCAGTGAGGCGGCCGCCAGTCTGGCGTATTATGCCCTCTTCTCGCTGTTCCCCCTGCTGTTGATTCTCATCTCAGTCGCCGGTTTCATTCTCGGGCGGGATGATGCCTATCAGACGGTGTTGATACTGGTCTTTCAGGCCCTGCCCAACGCCGAACCGCTCATCGAACGCAATTTGCAGGTCATCCTCAACCAGCGCGGCACAATCGGCGCCATCGGTTTGATCGGCGCCTTCTGGTCGGCTTCAGGCTTTTTTAACACGCTGGTACGCAACATCAACCGCGCCTGGCTCAACCTCAAACCGCGCGATGTGATTCGCACCCGTCTGCTGGCGCTGGGGATGATCGGCATGATCATCCTGCTGCTGGTGCTTTCGCTGCTCTCCACCGCGGTTTTCAACCTGATTCGCGTCTTCGACCGCCTCTTTTTGAACGGCAACCATCTGGAAAACACCCCCATCTACCCCTACCTGCGCCTGCTCATCCCGGCATTTTTCACCTTTCTGATGTTTATGGTGATTTACAAGTGGATTCCCAACACACGGGTGCGCTGGCGGGCGTGTGTGTGGGGCTCGCTGTGGACGAGCGTGGCATGGGAACTGGCCAAAGCCGGCTTCAGCGCTTACCTTGCCAGCGGGCTGGCCCAGTATGAAATTTTATACGGCTCGCTCGGCACGGTGCTGGCGTTGATGTTTTATATTTACCTTTCCTGCACCATCATTCTGCTCGGAGCGCACCTGACCGCGACCATTGACCAGCGTAAACCGCGCCGCGCGCCGGCCGAAGGGGCGGAGGGAAAAAATCAAAAGGCGGCCGCATAAAAGGGCCGCCCTGAGGTTGAATCTAAAAAAAGGGGTCTAGCGGTTGGCCTGATATCGGCTTTCCACAAAATCCCAGTTGACAATCGTCCAGAAAGCCTTGACATAGTCGGGCCGGCGGTTCTGGTAGTGCAGGTAGTAGGCGTGTTCCCACACATCCAGCCCCAGCAGCGGAATGTGCCCATCCATGTAGGGGCTGTCCTGATTTGCGGTGGAATAGACCTGCAGTTTCTTCTCGCCATCCAGCACCAGCCATGCCCAGCCGGAGCCAAAGCGAGTGATTGCAGCGTTGCTGAACTTTTCCACAAAGGCATCGTAAGAGCCAAAAGTGGCGTCAATGGCTCTGGCAATCTCACCCACCGGGGTTTTGCTGCCACCGGGGGCAATCCACTCCCAGAAGAGGGTGTGATTGAGGTGCCCGCCGCCGTTGTTGCGCACCGCCGTGCGAATGCTCTCCGGCACTTCGTTGATGCGGCGCAAAATCTCTTCGATGGGGTGGTCGAACCATTCAGGCGCGCTTTCCAGCGCTTTGTTCAGGTTGGCCACGTAAGCGCCGTGATGCTTATCGTGGTGAATCTCCATCGTGCGGGCATCAATGGCGGGCTCCAGTGCGTTGAAGGCATATTTCAGGGGAGGCAGTTCAAATACTTTTGCCATGTTTTCAATTCCTTTCTTTTATTTTTTTCGTGAATATCCCCACCCGTTCGGGGTATTTATTTATATTATTATGATAATAATACTACGATTTATAGGTGGAGTCAATTCAAGCCGGTAAATTTCATATCCGTTTCGTACAGGCGGGGGATGCTCGCCATCACCCCGCCGAGTTGAGGTATCACCCTTTCATAAAACAAAAACTGCCCGCTCCCGGCAGGCAGACTGAAAAACGCCCCTTCTCTTCAATAAACCGGCAGAACCTCAGGTCAGGTTGACCGCCACGCGCATATCGCGGGCGGTGCGTTCCACCCGCACCACCTTACCGTGCACCACCATCGAATCGCGTCCTTCCAGATGGGGGATAGAGAGAGCAATTTCGGCCCCCAGCGGCAGGTTGAGGTGGCGGTCGGTGGAAAGCAGAATGCCCACGGCACTGACGTTGATGGTCTTGCCGCTGGCGCGCACGGGGTCAACGATCAGCACCGGCCGTTCCCACAGAATGCGGTTGGCGCGGCGGGTATTGGCAGTATTGGGGGATAAGCGGTCTTCCATAGTAAACAGCCTCGTCATTACGGATAATCTGACATCATCATAGCATATTCCATGCCAGAAGAAAAGTGGGTTTTTAAGTGTTAGTAAAAAACGTTGATTACTTTAGCTCTCCCATCCCCCTATGCTATAATCTTCCCCTGACCATGTCTTTTCACCACCCCAAAAACCGCCTTGCCCTCGCGCTCAGCCTGCTGGCGTTGATCGCCGGCGTTGGGCTGATCATCTGGCTCACCCCCCGGCTGGGCGGGCTGTTCAGCACCGAACGTCCGGCCGGTCAGGTCGGTTATGATTCCAGCACCGTGCGCGCCGAGGTGCTGGAAATCCTCGAAAGCGGGCAGATCACGCTGGGCGAACGCCCCCAGCGCTATCAGGTCTTTACCGCCCGCGTGCTGGAAGGCGAATTCAGTGGCCGCATCGTCGAAATCGAGTACGGCCTTCAGCAAGTCCGCTCCAACGATGCCGATGTGCGCCCCGGCGAGGTGGTGCTGATCACCGTCGGCGTCAGGCCGGACGGGCAAATCGTCGCTTTTTTCACCGATTTCATCCGCACCGGCAGCATCCTGCAATTGTTCCTGCTGTTCGTGCTGGTCAGCGTGCTGATCGGCGGCTGGAAGGGGCTGCGCGGCCTGCTGGGTATCGTCCTCAGCCTGCTGGTCATCGTCCTCTACATCATCCCGCAGATTCTGGCGGGCAATAACCCCGTGCTGGTCAGTATCATCGGCTCGTTCGGCTTTCTGGCAGTTTCGCTCTACATTGTCTATGGCTGGACGCTGAAAACCCACGCCGCCGTGTTGGGTATGCTCATCGCGCTGATCATCACCGGCACGCTGGCGTGGCTTTCGATCAACTTCACCCGCCTGAGCGGTTTGGGCGATGAAAATGTGATGTTCCTCGCCCAGATGACCGCCACACCGATTGACCTGCGCGGCCTGCTGCTGGGCGGCATGATCATCGGCGCGCTGGGCGTGCTGGATGATCTGGTCATCAGCCAGTCCTCGGCCGTTTTTGAACTGCACGGCGCAAACCCGGCCCTTTCACTGGGTTTTCTCTACCGGCGGGCGATGAACATCGGGCGCGATCATGTTGCCGCCACGGTCAACACGCTGGTGCTGGCCTATGCGGGCGCTTCCTTGCCCATGCTGCTGCTCTTCTCACTCAACAATCAAAATCCAGCCCTGCTGCTAAACCTCGATTTCATCGCCGAAGAGGTGGTGCGCACGCTGGTGGGTTCCATCGGCCTGTTCGCCTCCGTGCCGATCACCACTTTTTTGGCCTGTCTGGCAGCCGTCAACTCCCCGCGGCTGGGCAGGTGGCGGCGCTGGCTCGGCCCCGAAACCGGCAGCGAGGAACACGCCCATCACCACTAGATTTTCAGGTAACCCCGGCGCGCTCCCACCCGCACCGCCTCGGCGCGGTTCATCACCCCCAGTTTGGCATACACAGCCGAGATGTGATATTTGACCGTATGCTCGCTGATGCCCAGCGCCAGCGCAATCTGCTTGTTGGTCAGCCCCTGCGCTAACTGCTCCAGCACATCCACCTCGCGGGGGGTTAATTTTTCCTCCCCCGCCGGGGCGCTGGCCGGCATCCCGCCCGGGCGGGTCAGGCGGTTGAACCAGCCGGGCAGGCCGACCGAAAGCCCCTCAACCAGCGCGCCGACCGCTGCCAGCAAGGTTGCCTCTTCCACCTCCAGCGGCAGCAACCCAACCGCGCGATTGTAAAAAATGGGCGGGAGAGGCACACTGCCCGCCTCTTCCCAATCCCTCACCAGCAGCAGCACGGCCAACGGATTGCCCGGCGGCAGGTGCTTGTC
This sequence comes from Chloroflexota bacterium, assembly GCA_040754815.1. GTDB lineage: Bacteria > Chloroflexota > Anaerolineae > Anaerolineales > Anaerolineaceae > Bellilinea. The sequence goes on along the minus strand of JBFMBX010000006.1, from coordinate 118,167 downwards.
TAGTTCAATCCACTCCCGCGGAGGCAGAACAACCACCAGCACTTCCACCGTTTCATCCACAGCACTCAAATCGGCGGGGTGCGTCATTTCTTGAACGATCTCCACCCATCCGCCGCTTTGCAGCAGTGAGCGCAAACCGGTGCGGATGGCACCGCCCGGACTGAGCAGAACAGCCCGAACCGGATTTTCTTTTCGATGCGGCGCCTCGCCTTCCATCCACCCCCCTCAACGCTCGCCCACGGTAACCTGCTTTTCCACGCGCTGACCGCCGCGCAGCAATTCAAGGGTAACCGCTTTGCCCACCACATCCGCCGTAAGGACGGTAACCAGCTCTTCCGGGTCATTCAACGGCTGACCGTTCAGAGCCGCCAGAATATCCCCTACCAGTAAACCGGCCTGAGCAGCAGGGGTGCCTTCCTCCACACCCACCAGCAGCAAACCGCGTTCCTGCGTGCGTTTCAGCACCTGCTGCAGGGCCGGCGGAATTTCAACCGGCTGGCTGCGGATGCCGAGATACCCGCGGCGGATGCGCCCGTGCTGAGCCAGCACGCCGCCGATCTCCCACGCAATGCTCACCGGAATGGAAAGAAAAGTTCCCCCCGCCAGCCCGGAGGTATTGATACCCAGCAGGCGGCCGTTCAGGTCAATCAGCGCCCCGCCCGAAAAACCGGGGTAAGGTGTGGCATCCAGCCGGAAATACCGCCGCAGCAGGCCGCCGCGCAGGGTGCGCACCGGCCCGCCAATGGCCGAAATCAACGCCCAACCCACCTCAATGCCGTCGGGGGTGGGGCGGGCAACGGTCAGTGCCGGCTGGCCAACCCGGCCTTCTCCTTCTGCCAGTTGAGCCGGGGTCAGGTGTTCATCTTCCAGACGGAGTAGCGCCAGATCATTGGCGGGGTCGCGCCCGGCCAGCGAAGCAGAATGCACACTGCCGTCCGCCAGCAAAACGCGGATATTTTCCTCCCGTTCGACCACATGATCGGCGGTTATGATCAAACTACTCGAATAAGCCACGCCGCTGGCGGGCAGTCGTTTGCGGGCATCCACCAGCACCGTAAAGGACGAAGCGCGTTCGGCTGCGCGCATCCACCCCTGCGAAACTTTTCCCATCAATTGATCCTGCTCTTCGTTTGTCATTCTATGCCTCCTGTTTCAGTATAACGATATGCCTCTGGCAGGGCAACCCGCCTGCCTGATTTCAGTATAACGGCGCGGCTTCCCGTTTGCCTCTGCCGTTCGGCGGATGCCCCCACCCGGAAGATCGGGCAGGGCCGGACGGGCAACTACCCCGCCCGGCAAAGATGTGATAAGATTGCCCGCAAGCCTATGGATGCCCTCCCTCAATTGCTCATCTCACCCGTCGGCGGCGGTCTGGCTGCGTTGACCGCCGCTTTTCTGTGGGCGCTGGCTTCGCTGTGGTTCACCCGGCTGGGCAGCCGCCTTTCGGTGATCGAGGTCAACTTTCTCAAGGGGCTGCTGGCGCTGATTCTGCTGATCCTCACCCTCTACCTGAGCGGCGGCGGCCTGCAAGCCATACCGGCCAATGCGTTTGGGCTGCTACTGGTCAGCGGCGTGATCGGCATCACTCTGGGAGACAGTGCCTACCTGCAAGCGCTTCAGCACCTCGGCCCGCGGCGCACCCTGCTGCTGGCCACGCTTGCCCCGCCGATGGTGGGGTTGATTGCCTGGGGCGCACTGGGAGAAAACCTCTCGTGGCTGGCGTGGCTGGGCATTTTTCTGACGGTGCTGGGGATTATCTGGGTGATTCTGGAGCGCACCCCCGATTCAGCGCCCGCCTTCGACCTCAAACGCGGCTTATGGTTTGGCTTTCTGGCGGCTCTTTCCCAGTCGGTGGCGCTGGTGCTTTCACGCCTTGCGCTGACCCGCACCGCTGTGGATTCACTGCAAAGCACCATTCTGCGCCTCGGCGCCGCCGTGGTTGTGCTGGCGGCGTGGTCGCTGGTGCGCCGCCGGCCGCTCGTCAGCCGTGCTGTTTTTCAGGCCCAGCCGGGCTTGTGGCTCACGCTGGCGGCGGCCACCTTCATCGGCACCTATCTGGCCATGTGGCTGCAGCAGGTTTCTATCGCCCTCACGCCGGCCGGCATCGTCCAGACTTTTCTCTCGGCCAGCCCGTTATTCATCCTGCCAATTGCTGCTCTGCGGGGTGAAAAAATCACCCCGCGGGCGGTTCTCGGTGCCCTGCTGGCCCTGAGCGGTGTGGCATTGTTGTTTACCCGTTAATTTCCGGTTAAGACCGCCTGTTTTGGCTTTGCAATTGAAGCCGTTTGAATACAATGAAAGCGTAGCGGGTTTAATCCTTTAAACTCCACCCCAACGAGGTCACAGATGAGATTTGGAATCATGGCAATGCAAATGGAGGCCGTTCTCCCGCCGGTCAGCAGCCCACAGGAAGCCCTGCATCACGCCGCCGCCTTCAGCCACGCCGCGCTGATTCGCCGCCTGCACGCCGCCGGTTTCTCGCTCATCGAACTGGGCGGCGATCTGGGCATGTGGTTTCCGCACACCTTTGCCCCGCCTGCCATCGAAGAACTGGCGCAGTTGAAAACCGAACTGGGGCTTTCATACACCGTCCACCTGCCGCTCTGGTCGGTTGAGCCTTCCACCCCGTTGCAACCAGTGCGGCTCGGCTCGGTGCAGGCGCTGACCGACTGCATCCGCGCCACCCTGCCGCTGCAGCCGGAATGTTACGTACTCCACGCCACCGGCGCACTGGCGGCCGAATTTTATCAAATGCGCCTGCCGCCTGCCGGCAAGGGGTTGATTCTGCGCCAGTTTCAACAGAATGCCCTGCAGTCCATTCAGGAAGTTTTGGGGCAAACCGGACTGCCGCCGCGAAAACTGGCCGTCGAAACCATTGAGTTTCCCTTCGACCTGACGCTGGAAATGGCCGAGCGCCTTGACCTCTCGCTTTGTCTGGATACCGGTCATGTGCTGGCCGGTTTCGCCGGTCAACTGGATTTCTTCACCGTACTGGAACAGGTGCTGCCGCGGTTGGGCGAGGTTCACCTGCACGACTGCCCCCTTCCGCCAGCCGGCGGTAAACCCGCCTACGGTATGGACCATCAACCGCTCGGCAGCGGCAGTCTGGATACCGCCCGCCTGCTCGACCGGCTGAGCGAGGCCGGCTTTCAGGGGCCTTTTATTTTTGAATTGACCGTCCCGCAGGCGCTTGATTCCCTGCGGGTCATTCAAAACCTGCGCCCTCATCTCTTATCCTGAATCAAACGGAGCAGCCCCATGCAAGAAAAAAAGTTGACCTGGCTCGACCACATCACCCTCAACGCCTACTGGCTGGGGATCAACATCGCCTCGGGGGTCATCACCCCGCTGCTGCTGCCCTATCTGGTACTGCTGTTCATGCCGGAAGAGCAGAAAAACACCTACCTCGCCAACGTGCGGGTGATCGGCCTGACGGTGGCCATGCTGGTCCAACCGCTGGGCGGCATGTTATCGGACCGCAGTACTTCCCGGTTCGGGCGGCGGCGGCCGTTCATCTTTGGCGGTGCGCTGGCAAACGTGCTTTTCCTCGCGCTCATCGGCGCCACCCCCCTGTTCATTGGTTCGCCGCTGGATGAGGTCTTTCAATCCAGTCTGGGCATTTCCACGGCCTATGCCGTTCTACTGGCGGGCATCGTCCTGCTGCAAATTTCCTCCAACATTGCTCAGGGCGCGTTGCAGGGTCTGATACCCGACCTCGTCCCCGAAAATCAGCGCGGGCGGTCTTCGGGCGTCAAGGCCGTGCTGGAACTGTTGCCGGTCTTTCTGGTCATCTTCATCGGCCCGCTCATTGATCAGGGACGGGTGGGGCTGGTGATGGGAATTGTGGCGGTTGGCTTTCTGCTGACCATGGCGGTAACGGTGAGCTTTGCCCGCGAAACGCCCATCACCCAAAAGCCCGCCGATGGAATCGGCGACCGTTTTCTGCGCCTGCTGGCGCTGACCGGCATTTTTGTGGGCGCCACCCGCCTGGCAGTCTGGCTGGTGAGCATCAGCGGCAGTCGGCTGACGCAAATGGGCGTCAGCCGGGAGGTGCAAATCCTGCTGGTGGGGCTGGCCGGGCTGGCGGCCATGGCCGGTTCCATCCTCATTGGAGTTTATTTCGGCGCCTCGGTCGGCATCGGGCGGGAAGCCCGCCAGCACACCTCTTTCATCTGGTGGGTGATCAACCGCCTGCTCTTCCTTGCTGCGGTTGGCTCAATTCAGGGTTTTGCCCAGTTTTACCTGCGCGATGTGCTGCACCTGCCAAATCCGGCCACCAGCACCACCCTGCTGCTGGCAGCCGTGGCGTTGTTTCTTCTTCCTTCCGCCATTTACGGCGGCACACTGGCAGACCGCTTCGGCCCGAAAAGGCTGGTTTTCTATGCGGGTCTGATCGCCGCATCTGGCACGCTGGTATTGTTATTTGCGCCGAACTTCCCCGTGGTGATTCTGGCAGGCTGCATCATCGGATTGGGGACGGGCACTTTTTACGCCTCCAACTGGGCGCTGGGTACCGAGTTGGCTCCCCCGCAGGAGGCCGGGCGTTATCTGGGCATTTCCAATCTGGCAGGCGCGGGGGCAGGCATTGTCGGGGCAGGTATTGGCGGGCCGATTGCCGATTTCTTCAATAACATTGAACCCGGTCTCGGCTATCTGGTCATCTTCAGCATTTACGGCGCGCTTTTTCTCTTTTCCGTGCTGACACTGGTGAAGGTGCGTCAGCCAATCAGAGCAGCAGCCCCCTAGCAGGGGAATTTCTCAGCCGTCTTTTTGATTACGCCGGCGGGCAGCAATGCCGCTCAGCGTGCCAATGACCACAATCAACACCAGCATCACCGAGCCAAAAACAATCCCAAAAGTCTGCTCGCGGTTGGCAATCAATTCTGCCGGCAAGGGGGTTGAAACGGGCTGCGGAGCGGGAGTTTCGCTGCCGGACAGTGAAGATGGCAGCGCGGTCACCGCCGCCGTCGCCGAGGGGGTAGCGCTCTGGCGGGGAGCAACCGGTTCGCTGAACGACATGGACGCCAGAAAAGCCAGCAGCACCAGCGACAGCCACACGAAATGTGGATTCTGCCGCTTGAGCCACGCCCATCCTTTCAGTACACGGACAGGAACTTTCTCCGGAAGGGATTTGTTCATGGGGTCAACAGTCTCTCCACCGCAGACTGGGCAGCCTGTGCAGGGGTAACCTGATTGCGCAGTACCGCCAGCCCGTTTTCGCGCAAAACGGGGCCAATGCTGGCCAGAATCTCGTTCGATGGTCGTATCTGGGCCGAAAGCACCACCCGGCTGAGGGTTGCCTGCAACTCACCCGCCTGCCAGCCGCTCAAAGAAGTGGGGTGAACGGGTAAGTAACCGGCTGCCGGCGCCCACTCTGCCAGAAAGTCTGCCGCGCTGAGGTATTCAGCCAGCGCAACCGCCCACTGGCGGCGCTGAGGGTCGGGGTCGGCAATCGCCAGTCCCCAGCCAACCGCCTGAGTAAAATCATCGCCTCCCAGCGAGGGCAGCAGCAGCGCAGCAGTATCCGCCGGCAAATCGCTCAGGTAGTAAGAAGCAAAAGTGACCGCCCAGTCGGCCTGTCCTTCCTGATAGGCCTGCCACACCTGCCCCCCGCTTTGATACTGAGCGACCGCCTGTGGGAAGGTGCCCCGCCGCGCCCCAGCCGAAAACAGTTCAAAGACCTGTTGAAGCAAGTCGGCCTGCAACGCGGGCCGCCCCTGCAAATCCTGCACCAGTCCGCCCAGCGAGCGGTAGAGAGTCAGTGTGAACAGGGCCTGAGGGTCATCCCCCGCAAAGAGCAAGGGATTGCCAAACGCCAGAATTTCATCCCAGTTCTGGGGGGGATTGCCGCCCACCGCAGCCGGGCGGTAAAATAGCATCAACGCATCGCCGGCAAACGGCAGGGCAAAAGGAATATCCTGCACCTGACTCATCTGACGCGCATAGGGGTACCAATCCGCGGTGTTCAATTCCTCGCTGATTTCATCGAGCGGGTAAATCAAATCTTTCAAGGCGGCCGCTTCCAGATCGCCGCGGCTGAGGGCAATCACCGAGGGCAACGCCGCCGGCGCCGCGGCAGCCGCCGCCGTCAGCGATTCCAGCAAACCGCCGGGGCCGGAGGTTGCCTTGATGCGCACATGAATCAGAACGCCGGGATTTTCTTCCATGAAAGCATCCAGCCTTTCACGCATCAGCTGCCCGGCCGGTGTCTGCGCCGCAGGGTCGAATTGCGGGGGCAGCCACAGGGTCAGGGTAATCACCCCGGCTTGCGTTGGCAAAGGTTCCGGCGTGCTGGTTGGTGTGGTCTCACCCGCCGGCGTTACCTGCGGCTCAGATGTCAGGGTTGGGGCCGGGCTGAACAACCCCGGAAATACAGGCTCCAGCCACTGCACACAACCTGCCAGCAGGGCCAGAATCACCAGCGCTCCGGCAAGCCGCATCCGTGCCGGTGTGAACCTTCTCATTCCCTCCCCCTGACGGTGCAGACCGATGCGGGGAATTCCTCGGCTCATTTCAAATCAACCGGCGATTGCAAAAGCGCCGTCAGCAAACGCACGGAATTCTGCACATCATCGAAATCCACCATTTCCGAAGGGGTGTGAATGTAGCGGCAGGGAATCGAAAGACAGCCGGCCGGTACGCCGGCACGGCTCAACTGCATGGCGCGCGCATCGGTCGAACCACCCTCCAGAATTTCCAGCTGGTAAGGGATGGCCGCCTGTTCGGCAGTATCCGCCATCCAGCGCACCACCCGCGGGTCGGCAATCATGCCGCTATCCTTCACCTTGATGGCCGGGCCTTTGCCCAGCGCAACGGCCATTTTTACCCCCTTGGGGGTATCGCCCGTGCCGGTCACATCCACCGCAATGCCGAGTTCGGGATCAACCCCAAAGGCGGCCGTGGTTGCGCCGCGCACACCGACTTCTTCCTGAGTGGTGAACACAAAGAAAACCTCATGGGGGGTGTCTTTCAGCCGCCGCAGGGTTTCAATCATCACCGCCACCGAAATCCGGTCATCCATGGATTTTGCGACCAGCCGCTTGCCCAAATCGAGAAACGGCCGTTCAAAACCGGCCACATCTCCCACCCGCACGGGGCAGTCCTCACGGCTGGTGGCGCCCACATCAATGAATAATTTTTCAAACCCATGGACGCGCTCCATGTTTTCCAGCCGTTCACCGCCAATCACGCCGGCGGTGCCGTTCAAAAAGCGCACCCGCCCGCCGTACAGCGTATGCGGTCGCACGCCGCCAATGGTAGAAAAACGCACAAAACCGTTTTCGTCAATGTGAGTGGCAATGAGGCCGATTTCATCCATGTGAGCCGCCAGCATGATGCGCTTACCGCTGCTGCTCTTTTGCCCTTTGCGCACCACCAGATTGCCCAGCGCATCGACGCGCACCTCATCGGCATAGTCCTTCACTTCCTGCTGGATGAGTTCGCGAATGGGCGCTTCATAACCAGAGGGTGCTGTCATCTCGACCAGTGATTGAATGAGTTCTTTCATGCAGTACTCCCAATTTGTTTTAGCGATCTTCCGAGAACAAATGCGGGCTGAGCCGCTCCAGTCCATGATACAGCAGAGAAAGGGTGTTTTCCCAGTCCAACATCCGTGCCTGCAAGGCCGGGGTATGCGCATACCGCACCGGCACCGAAACCGAAACCACCGGGATACCCTCCCGCTGCTTGTGAATGGCGCCGGCGTCTGTTCCGCCTCCGCCGGGCTGGCGAATCTGGTATGGTATGCCCATTTCCTCAGCCGTGCGAATCAAATGACGAATCAGGCGCGGGTCGGAAAGCGTGGCCGCATCGGCCACGTAGATGGCCGGGCCGGCGCCCAGTCGGGTATTATAGCGGGTGTTTTCCTCTCCATCCCACAGCGGCAGGTCATTGGCAGGTGTGGCATCTACCGCAATGGCCACATCCGGGTTAAAGGCGTATGCTGCCACCCCTGCGCCGCGCAGGCCAATTTCTTCCTGAACGGTGAAGGCGGCCAGCAGTTCCACGTTTGCGGGAGGGTTCTTAACCAGTTCAATTAACGTTGCCACCCCCAGCCGGTCATCCAGTGCCTTGCCAATCAGGCTGGGGCCGGTCTGCCGAAAACGGGTTGCAAATGTGGCGCGTTCACCCGGTTTGACCTTTTTGCCGTTCTCGTTGCCCAAATCAATGCGTAACTGTTCCACGGTGAGCGCATTTTTTCGTTCATCCGGGGTGGTCAGGTGAATGGGGCGCGTGCCGATTACGCCCGGCAGGTGGTCTTTGCCCACCAGCACCGGTTTGCCGACCAGAACACGCGGGTCCACACCGCCCAACACCTCAAAACGGTACCAGCCGCCTTCTTCTTCTTCGACAAGAATAAAGCCGACTTCATCCATGTGGGCGGCCAGCATTACCCGCAGCGGGTTTTCCCCTTGGGCGTGGCGCACGGCCAGCACATTGCCCAGCGCATCTACCCGCACCTCATCGGCAAAAGGCTGAATTTCTTCCAGCACAATTGCGCGTACTTCGCGCTCATCGCCTGAAACGGCCACCGCATTGCACAGCCGTTCGAGGAGTTCAAGTTGACTTTCAGAAATTGGAAGTGAGATTGAAGAATATTCGTTCATTGGCATTTATTGATGTTGATGGTATTTTTCCGGAACATATTCCAAGACGATTTTCTCTAAATCGTTTAAATTGTGTAAATTCAAAAAGAAATGACAATTTTCCCACAGCCTGAAAAGGTCCCGCTTTCTTGCCAACCATCCGCCGCCATCGGCAAAATTGACAAATACCCTTCGCTCATTATACCGGCTATTGGAATGTCGAATGCGGTCATAAATGGCCAGCATGTCGCGCGCTTTATTGGTTTGACCACTGCTGGTAGTTTCTTGAAACGAACACATCAGAATCACCCAGGGATCATCAAGGCTTGGCACTGCAAAATCAATATCCGTTTCGACAAAACGGGAACGCCCTTTTGCAAAGGTAATTCCGTACTTGCTTTGAACATTTTTCAGAATGTTTTCAATCTCCGCTTCGACTTTATGGCCTTTTTTTGCTCCGTATGTCCCAATCAAGGAACGCTTATACCGCACTTTGCGAGCGGCCTGCGTACTGGCACCAATTTCGGCGTAATTCAAACTTTCCAGATAGTATCGCGGGACACGGGCAGCCAATTCCTCATCATTACAACCGTTATACAGCAGAGAAACCACTTGACTTAAGAAGTTGTAATCTTGCGAAAGTTTATTTTTAATTTTCGTCAGTGACCATTCCGTATCAAAACCGCCCTCGATTCTCCCCATCCGCCGCAGCAGTGAAATCAACCTCAAAAATTTTTCCTCAGACAATTCCAAATCCCTCAAAACAACATCCAAAACGGCGGGGTTTTGAGCAATTTCTTTCCTCAATTCTTCTTCTTTTAGCATTTGGCCGCTGGAAAGATGAGATTGCCCGGCAATATTCAGTAAATTTTCAACTTCATGGTCAATCTCATCCTCTAATGAAGGATTGAGATAAAAAACCGTTGCGGTCTGCCAGACTTGATCAAAAGAGATTTTTTCAAGACCTTTGGTCATTGGCGATCTCCAATTTTGCGGCTTTAATTGCCTTTCCCCAAGAGGGGAAAACATCCAGGTACACTTTCAAATCATAACGGCTATATGTTGCTACATCTTCTGGGGTCGGAAGCCTGCCTAATTTCTTGGCAAGCGAACGCAATTCTAACTGCAGTTCTTTCTTTGTCAAACCTGATTTCGAGCGTTTGATGGGTGAACGAATCACATCTCCGCTCGAGTGTACTTCGACGATCTTTCTTTGCATCAGTTCTACATAATAAGGATCAATATCGATACCCACGTATCGGCGGCCTAATTTGGCAGCCGTGATAATGGTTGTGCCGGTTCCCGCAAGTGCATCGAGAACTACATCATTCGGATTGGTAGTTAATAAGATAATTCGCTTGAGCAATGCCTCCGGCAATTGACAGGGATGATAATCCCGGTCGCGCCGATGCTTGATCCGATGAATATCCCACCATAAATCTGTAAGAGGCTCCTGATTATTTTCACCCCTGGATTTACGGCTTCGCACACACGAAGCCCGCAAACAATAGGTACGACTATCTATGCTCTTTATAGCGTCGTAATTGAAAGTGAAACCATCCTTTTTCTTGGTATAAAAAAGCAAACCGTAATGCGCGGGCATCAATTTTCCCCGCGGTTCAGATAAAGCATCCCAGACGATCCAGTTTTGAAAATACAATCGCTGATTCAGGTAATCCGCATGATACATTGACCAGCGCGGCAGATTAAGAACGAACAAGGAGCCGGTCGGTTTCAGAATGCGGATATATTCATCCAGCCACTGGTTACACCAGTCCAGATATTCTTTGCTGGCCAGTTCATCGTTATACACATTGTAAGACTTATCCAGATTGTAGGGAGGATCAGCAAATACCAGATCAATCGACTCATCTGGATATTTTCGGAGAATTTCTAAAGCATCCCCCTGCAAAATCACATTGAAGGCAGGATATTCGCCAGCCCCTGCTTCATATTTCACTTCGCTTTTAATCGGCTGAATCGCCGAAAACAGGCTCGGCTGGTAATGAACTCTATTTTCCCGAACGACCCCCGGCTTCTGGCCGATAGGCAGGGCGTGCTGCGGCCCAGCCCAGCCAATGATCTCTTTCCCATTCAAATCTACCATATTAAGGATGCGCTGGTAAAATGCATTCCCCAAAGATGTATAGTTATTCTCCCCATGAAGAGATTTCCAAACATCAGAAATTGCCGCACCGGCCGGATTCATTAAATGCGCTTTTCCGCCCCAATCTTTCAATGTCCGTCCACAGGCTGAACAATACTCGTGAGGAATTCTCACTTTATTAATTTCAAAGTGGGTGCCTTTCACGAACATCAGCAATCCGCTATGCACAGAAGGTAGGCCATTCGTCAACCGGCTTAGGCGGGATTCAAGCACAATCCAGTACTTGAAATTCAACCGTTGATCCAGATACACCCCCAGCGAGGGCAACTGCAACGGCAGACCCTGGATGAATAATAACCCACCGGGTTTTAAAGCGCGCGTCAGTTCATCTAAAATTTGGTAAATGAACTTCCATGATTCTACGGAGAGACCGCCCGACACCAGTAAAGCAAAATCCAAAGACTGAGATGCCAGCCTTTGGGCATCTTCTAATAAATGTGCTTCATCGGGGGTGATCAGGTATTTAATCATCCTGATAACGGCCTAATCTTCCCAATTAAGCGAATCCATAAAATCTGCCTTCAGGCCGGCAATGAATTGAGCCAGCAGATGCCCCGTGCGCTGCACATCCTTTAGCGAAATCACTTCCACCGGCGTGTGCATGTAGCGCAGGGGTATGCTCAACACAGCGGTGGGGATGCCCTCGGCAACTACCTGCATGGCTACCGCATCGGTGCCGGAACGGGCCGGTAAAATCTCCTGATGAAATGGAATATCCAGCCGCTCGGCAGTTTCTTTGAGCGCACGGTAAAAAGCGGGATGAATGTTCGCCCCCCAACCAATGGTCAACCCCTTGCCCAATGGAAACGTGCGGTAATCCGATGGGCCGCCCGGGCCTCTGGCAAAGGTGACATCCACCGCCACCGCCAGGTCGGGACGGATAGAAAACGGAGAAGTGTAGCCGCCGCCCAGCGTAATTTCTTCCTGGACGGTAGCCACGGCCCACACATCCCACATATGGCGAATGCTCTGCAAAGCCTGCAAACAAACCGTCAGCGCGGCTACTGAGGCGCGGTTATCAAGACTGTGGCCTGCCAGCAAGTCATTACTCAAATCTAGCGGCGGCTGGGCAAAGGAAATCAAATCGCCCACCCGCACCAGTTCCTGCACCTGCTCCGGCAGCAAGCCGGTATCCACCAGCAGGTATTTCATCTCAACCGTCTGCCGCGAATTGACCTCCTCCGGCAGCAAGTGGGCCGGCGGTTGAACCACCACCGCGGGCAAGTCCTCGCGGCCATGCACAATCACCTGCTGGCCGGGCAGAATGCGCGGGTCAATGCCCCCAATGGAGGTAAAACGCAGCCAGCCGTCCACAATCTCCGTAACCATCATGCCGATGGCATCCATGTGGGTGGCCAGCAAAATACTGCGGCGCGGTTCCTCGCCGCTGCCGCGTTTGAGCGCATGCAGACTGCCCAGCGGGCTGGTAGAAATTTCATCCACCAGCGGCTGCCATTCCTGCTGGATGCGCTCCCGCACCGGCTTTTCGTAACCGGAAAGTCCCGGCAACGAAATCAACTCTTTGAGAAATTCTTTGAGTTTGCTGGTCATATTCTATTTACTTCCTCGTTGGGTTATGAAGAAGGGGTATCGCTGGGTAATGGCGGCACTTGCGTTGAAGTTTCCGTGGGGGTCGGCGGCACAACGGTTTCCGTCGGAACCTGAGTTGGCGTTGCTGTGACCGTCTGAGTTGGCGTGCGGGTAGGCGGCACAAAGGGGGTGAACGTCTGGGTCGGTGTCCAGGTCACCGTTGGGGTAAGGGTCAGCGTTTCACTCGGCTGAATGAAAATGGTGGGTGTCAGGGTGGAGGGTAAGGAAGGTACCGCCGTCTCCGTCAGCGTGATGGTGGCTGCGGGAGTCGGTTCGGGAACATTGCGATTGAGTTGAAGAAGAAAGAACCCCAAACAATAACAGGGAATCGTGGCCAGTATGATAAAAACCAGTATGGATCGGATTCGAGTGCGGCGTTCGGTACGAAATGCCATCCAGAAATCTCCCAGTACTTCTCGATAATATCACGGCGTCATGGATGTGACAAGGCAAATAAGCAGGGCAGTCGTCAGCGCCGTTCATCAAGCGGAGGGTTGAGCTGGGTGGTTTGAATTTCGCGGCGTACGGTCAGGTACAAATTTTCTGCTTTCAAGTCGCCAATCGTATAACAGGGCGCCTGCAAATGATCGGCCAGCGCCTGTGCCAGCCCCTGATCGAAAGCCACATGTTCCATATTGATGACTACACTGTGAATATGCTCTTCGGCAATCTGTCCGGCAATACGGTAAGCCTCTTCCTGGGGAGGCAATTTACTCATTGATACATTACCCGCTCCATCGGTCAACACGATCAACAACGGCATCACATCCGGGTGCAGCATCCGTTCGCGCTGCAACACTTCATAAGCCAGCTTCAAGCCGGCGGAAAGCGGCGTTTTTCCGCCCACCGGGATATCGGCAAGCGCGCGCTGCGCCAGCATCACCGAATTGGTCGGCGGCAGTACCAGCGTGGCACGATCTTTCTGGAAAACGATCAGCCCCACCCGGTCGCGCCGCTGATAGGCATCCGTCAGCAGAGAAAGGATGGCCCCTTTGGTAGCCTGCATCCGTTCAGCCACCGCCATGGACCACGAAGCATCCACAAGGAAGAGAATCAGGTTGGCCGCTCGCCGCACGCGAACTTTGCGCATGTAATCACTCGGCCGTACCGAAAAAGCCACCCGTCTGCGGTCTTCTTCCCGCTCATGCTGGTGCGGCGCAGCCGCCCGCAGGGTGGCATCGAACGCCAGATCGTCCGCTTTGCCGTACGATGGCCGCGACTGCACATAACGGCCGCGTTTGCGCTCGGTGCGGGTGCGCGAACGCCGCCCCGCAAAACGGCGCACCATCTTATCCAGCGGTGTGTCCAGCCGGCGCGGCTCGAAAGACTGGCCTATTTTGACTCTTTCGCCGCCGTCCCACCACTGGGCGTTCTGTTTGCCGAAGATTTCATCCACCTGACCAGGCTGCGGACTTCCTTGAGGGAGCGTTTCCTGGCTTTCCGCTCCCTCGCTCAGGCTTTTTTTTGCTGGTTCTTCTCCTCTTCCAGCGCTTCTACCTCTTCCCGCCGTTGACCGGTGGAACTGGCACCTTGCAGCTGCTCGATGCGGTCTTGCAGTTCTTCCATGGTCACCTCTTCCTGCGCAAACGGGCCGCGGCGAATGCGGTGCGGCAATGCCAGTTCGGCTGCCAGCGCAATATCGCGCTTGTTGATCGCCGTGCGCCCGTCGAAGGCAGCCTGCGCCCGCGCCGCTTTAAGGATGACCAGATCGGCGCGGTGTCCATCCACATTCAAAGAAGCAGTCAGTTGGGCAATCGAAAGCAGGTCGTGGGTGGTGTAAGTGACCTGATTGACCAGCTGGCGGGCGCGTTCGATCTGGCGGGAAAGTTCCTCTTCTTTCGGCAGCCATTGCTGGCGGAACTGCTCCGGATTGGCTTCAAAAGCCAGATTGCGCTCCATGATCTGCACCCGTTCGCGGGCATCGCGGATGCCGTAAATTTCCACCGAAAGCGCAAAACGGTCAAGCAATTGCGGGCGGAGGTCGCCCTCTTCCGGGTTCATGGTGCCCACCAGAATGAAGCGCGCCGGGTGGCTGAAAGAAATCCCCTCGCGTTCGATGATGTTCATGCCCATGGCGGCGGAATCGAGCAGCACATCCACCACATGGTCATCCAGCAGGTTGACTTCGTCAATATAGAGCAGGCCGCGGTTGGCCGCCGCCAGCACACCCGGTTCAAAAGCACGCTCGCCCTTTTGAATCGCCTTTTCGATGTCCAGTGTGCCCACCACGCGGTCTTCGGTGGCAGAGATGGGCAGGTTAACAAACGGTGTTGCCCGTGTGGCAACCGGCAGTTCCTCGCCGCGCACACTGCGTTCGCGGCATTCTGTACACCACGTGGCCGGGTTATCGGGGTCGCAGCCAAAGCGGCAGTCGGCCACAACGCGCACATGCGGCAGCAGAGCCGCCAGCGCCCGTGCCGCAGTAGATTTGGCCGTGCCGCGTTCACCACGAATCAAAACCCCGCCAATACGCGGGTCAACTGCGTTTAATACCAGAGCGCGCTTCATGCGCTCCTGTCCAACGATGGCCGTAAACGGGTAAATGACTGGCATGATCTGATTATTTTCCTCTGGTAACCAAAAGCAAAGTTTATACCCTTGCAAGTTTATCACAAGCCGCTCAGAGAATCAAAGACAATTCAGTAAGATTTGACCGATCAAAATGTAAAGCACACTTGACATTACCACAAAATTTCACTAGAATAAATGTAAAGCAAACTTTACTTTTGAGCAGAATCAATCCCCATGAAGAACCGGTTGGAACAATATCGCCTGCAAAAAGGCTGGACTCAGCAGGAACTGGCTCAAAAAGCCGGCGTTACCCGCCAGACGATTATTTCGCTGGAAAACGGGCGCTACAACCCCTCTATCCTGCTTGCCTTTCGGCTGGCACGCCTTTTTGGTGTTCCAATCGAAGAATTATTCCTCTATGAAGATAACCTGCCGGAGGAACCATGATGCACACCGATTTGAAACAGAAAACCACCCTCTACTGGCTGCTGCTCATCGTCAGTTTGAACATGATTCTCGCCGGTATTCTCATTCGAATCCTTGCCCCGCAGCTGCACCTCAATCCGTATATGATCATCTCCATTGGTCTGATTTTTGCGGCGATAGCCGGCGCAAACCTGATCAAGCTCAACCTGCTCCGCCACCACCCCGCCCACGTGCAGGAATGGGCAGTTTATGAAAAGGATGAGCGGGTTCAGATGATTCGCTGGCGGGCAGGCAACACCGCCTTCATTGCCCTCATGGAGGTTCTTTTCCTTTCATTGATCATCCTTTCCATCACCAGCAGCCCGCAAGCCGGTGTAGATGCGCTGTGGTATTTTCTGGCATTTCTGGCGGTTTTTCCCATGGCGGTTTATTACTGGCAGGTGCTCCGCCTGCAAAAAAGAATGTAAAAACGGCAGGGTGATAACACCCTGCCGCTGCTTTGTCCTCTCTCCATCTCAGTTTTGCACCGGGATGTCCATTTCCTTTAACCACTGCCGCACGCGCGCATCAATCTGATCGCGGATTTCGCGAAACTTCTGCAAAGTTTCTTCCTCACTGCCCTCAAAAGCCGCCGGGTCTTCAAACGGCCAGTGCATCCGTTTACCCATGCCGGGAAAGATGGGACAATTCTGTTCTGCATTACTGCAAACCGTAATCAGATAACCAAATTGCACCTTACCCATGAAGGTATCCAGTGTTTTGGAATAATGCTGACGCGTATCCACGCCGATTTCTTCCAGCACCCTGACGGTGAAGGGATTTACTCCCTTGGGTTCCAAACCGGCGCTGAAAACTTCAAAATAATCCCCGGCGTATTTTCTCAACAACGCCTCTGCCATCTGGCTGCGTGCAGAATTGCCCGTACACAGGAAAAGCACCCGCACTTTGTTCATCGGCACCTCTTTCCGGCTTCGTTGGGATTTGGCTTAAATCTTTTTTACAAGAATAACACAACCAAGCAGCGAATCACATTAAGGTTTTGCTAATAACGGTTTACCGCGCGGTTAAGTGCCGGAACTTCTCAGGGGCACTGAATCAACCCCTGCGCCCACAAACACCCCCCACAGGCCGGCTGCACGTTGCCAAAACAATCTTCCAGATTCTGGTCGGCCATTTCACAGGAATTGCAGATGACACAGGGCGAAAAATCGAAGCGCTGCAAACGCTGGCGCAGGTCAAGGTAGGCGGGGTCGCGCCAGATGTCGGGTAGAGACTGTGCCGCCAGGTCGCCGCAGAAATAAGCCACCGAACGGCGCACATGATCATCCAGAAAACCCTCTTGCGTGTGCAGCAGCGGCAGGCAGGGGCTGACTTTGCCATCCCAGCGCACGGAAAGGCTGCCTTTTTCGATGAAGGGGCAGCGGTTGCCCGTCCGCAATGCGTTCAAACCGGCAATTTCCAACCTCACGCCATCGTGCAATGCCTGAGCCAACGCGTTCTGCACTTCCGCGGGAAAGTCGGCGCGCGGCAGGTTGATGACCGGCAGCAGACTGCTTTTCTGGGCTTCGGTTTCATACTGGGCATTTTCGTACAGCGACTCCAGCCGCAATTCGCGGGTATGCGCCAGTACATTACTGATCGAAAAATGGGCTGCCCCTAATTCACGCCCCACTTCCAGCAGGCGCGGCAATTCATGAATGTTGCGGCGCATGGCCACAAAGGCAATGCCCAATTGTGTAGTCGCACCCGTTTCCAGCCGCAATTGACGAAAGCGGCGCAAATTACTCAAAATCTGATCCAGCGCATCCCCCAACCGCACGTCCATGTATCCCTGCGGCGTTGCCCCATCCAGTGAAACCCACAGGATACTGACCCCCGCATTCAGCACGGCGCGGCAGGCACTTTCCCCCAGCAGCGTGCCGTTGGTGATCATTTCCACCTCTGCGCCGATGGAGCGCGCTGTGGCGATCATCTCAAAAATACGCGGGTGCGCCAGCGGTTCACCATAACCACCGAAAAAGAGGGTCGGGCGGGGAGAAAATGATTCAACACCCTGAATCAGCCGTATAAAAGTCTGCTCGCTCATAAAACCGGCAGCCTCGTCCCACACATTACGGACACACGTTCGGCAGTGTAAATTACACACATTGGTCGGTTCGATGTAAACCCGCTCCAGAAATGTAATCGGACGATAGAGGATGAGTTCTCGTCCGTTTTCTTCCAGAATCGTCTGTTCGCCGGCACGCAGTCCAAAACGCTCCGCAACGGCCAAAGGAATTTCTAGTTTTCCGGTTTCGTCAACCCGCACCCAATAGCGTTTTTGACTCATCGAGGCCAATCCTCTGTTAAAAATATTCAACAGAATGAATAAATTATACGGAAAGTGCCTGCCCCTTGTCCATTGACATAAAGACGGATAAGATAGATAAAAATCACATAACAGGGAGATGCCATGAGACAGGTAGCGTTGGCTTTAGTCGGCTTTGGAAATGTAGGACAGGCATTTGCCCGTCTGTTAATGGAAAAAGAGGAACAAATTGCCCGGCAGTTCGGTTATCAATTCATCGTCACCGGCATCGTCACCGGCAGACACGGCAGCGCCATCAGTTCCGGCGGCATCAGCCTGAGCCGTGCGCTGGAAGTGATCAGCCGCGGTCAATCGCTGGATATTCTCTCCGAAATGCCGGCCCCTAAAAATACGCTCGAGTTCCTGTTCGCCAGTTCCGCCGAAGCCATGCTGGAAACCTCGCCGGTCAACCACCACACCGGCCAGCCCGCCATTGATCACATCAAAGCCGCGCTGAACAAAGGCATGCACGCCATCACCGCCAATAAAGGGCCGGTGGTTCATGCCTATCAGGAATTAATGGACATGGCTGCAGCGCGCGGCAAACGCTTTCTGTTTGAAGCAGCCGTCATGGACGGCGCTCCAATTTTCTCCCTTTTCCGCGGCCCGCTCCCCTGCATCGAAGTTCACGGTTTCAAGGGCATTCTCAATTCCTGCACCAATTTCATTCTGGGCCTGATGGAAAACGGCAAGACCTTTGACGAAGCCGTGCGCGAGGCACAGGCCATTGGCATTGCCGAAACCGACCCCTCAGCCGATATTGACGGCTGGGATGCCGCCATCAAAGTGGCCGCCCTCAGCACGGTGGTGCTGGGCATTCCGCTCAAACCCCAGCAGGTAGAACGCAGCAGCATCCGCGAGATCACCCCGGAGATGGTTGCCGAAGCCCGTCAGGCCGGCGAACGCTGGAAAGTGGTCTGCACGGCGCGGCGCAAAGGCAAAGAATTGCTGGAAGCCTCGGTCAAGCCGCAGCGGGTATCCGCCGGCAGTCCATTGTTTGCCATCAATGGCACCAGTTCGTACGTTGAATTTCAATCCGACGTTCTGCCGGGTCTGGGAATTGTGGAAAACAACCCCGGCCCGAACACCACCGCTTATGGCCTGCTGGCCGACCTGATCAACGCACTGCGCGGGCAATGAGTGAAGCCTACTGGTTCGGGTTCTTTACCGCGCCGGACGCGGCACATCTTTCCGCAGCGCTGGGCTCGCTCGGCTTTCAAATGAACTGGATTGAAGAAATCCACTGGGTAAATTGTTCCGCTCCGCCAGAAAAAGGTGCCACTCATTTTCCGTTACAATACGAATGGCCTGCAGCCGGCCGACCGCTGAGGTTGCTCCACGCTCTGTTGCATGAAATCATCCACAATCATCATCACACTCTGCTGTGGGTGGAAGCCCCCTCCGCCCCTCTGTTAACCGGCATGGTGCTTGGTGGGCCTGCCACCGTTGGCCGTTACAACCTCTTACCGCAGTACCGCCTTTTGCCGCTCCCCCCCGCCGCAACCGATGACTGGCAAAAACAATTTGCCCTCTGGCAGGCATGGCTGGAAGGGGAAACGGAAAACGAAAGCCCGCCCGGCTGGGTGGTCTGCCCTTCCACCCTGCAAACCGAACTGCTGACATGGCTGCCGCAGGCCCGCTTCTTCTCGCCCTCCCCTTCAACGAACTTCACCGAGGGCTTCCTTTCCGTGGTGGGCAATAACCATAGCGGTTTCCCCGATTCGGGGTTATGGATTGATGAACACCCGCCGCATCTGGCTTTACTGATTGAAAAACGATGAGACTGAAAAAGGTTTACCTCGCTTTGGGAAGTAATCTGGGGGAACGGCTGCACAACCTGCGGAAGGCCATTTTTCTGCTGCCCCCGGCCGTACTGCCCCTGCGCGCCTCGTTCGTCTATGAAACCCCGCCGTGGGGGGTCGAGGATCAACCGCGTTTTTTGAACATGACCATCGAAACCGCCACCGCCCTCCCGCCCCTCGAGTTGCTGGCGTATCTGAAAGCGCAGGAAAAACAGATGGGACGGGTGGAGACCATCCGCTACGGCCCGCGTGTGATTGATATGGACATTTTGTTTTATGAGCGTGAAGTGTATTCGGATAATTCCCTGCAAATCCCTCACCCGCGCCTGCCTGAACGCGCCTTCGTCCTACTCCCTCTCAACGATCTGATTCCTGATTTCGAACATCCTGTACTGGAACAAAGTGTTGCTCACCTGCTCAAAAACACCGACCTGGCGGGAATCATTCCCCAAAAACTGCCGGCCGGTTTTCAACTACTGCCTTACGACGGCTGGCCCAGCCTGCCCCCCGACCTGCGCGCTGCACTGGAAAATAACGCCCCGGCAGCAGCCGCATTTTACACCATGCCGCCTTCTCACCGTCAGCGCTGGCTCAATCACATTCAAGAGGCGCACAAACCGGAAACCCGCCGCCAGCGCATCGAAAACATGCTCACCGCCCTCGCTCCCCAGCCGTAAAAAGCAAATATTCCTCAGGAGAAAAACCGAATGAAAACACTGCCCTTTGGTAAGCGCACCTTTGTCATGGGCATCCTTAACATCACACCGGATAGTTTTTCGGGCGATGGACTGCTGAAAGAAGCCGACCTGCTGGAAGCCGCGCGCCGTCAGGCGCTTGAATTTGCCGCCGCCGGTGCGGATATTCTGGATATCGGCGGTGAAAGCACCCGCCCGGGCGCCCAGCCGGTCAGCAGCGAAGAGGAACTTCAACGGGTTCTACCCGTTGTGGAAACACTTGCCCGCCTGAATCTGGATGTCATTCTATCGGTGGACACCTACAAATCCGAGGTAGCCGAAGCCGCCCTGCGCGCCGGAGTACACTGGATCAATGATGTGTGGGCACTGCGCGCCGATCCACTGATGGCAGAAGTAGCCGCCCGTCACAATGCAGGCTTGATTCTCATGCACAACCGCAGCAAACCCTCCAACGCCCGGCTGGAAGAGCGGCTGGGCGGACGTTATGTGGGAATGGAGTATCAAAACCTGATCGAAGACATCTGTACCGAACTGCTGGAAAGCATCCGGCTGGCTCAGCGCGCCGGGGTGCGCAGGGAGCAGATCATCCTTGACCCCGGTATTGGCTTCGGCAAAACCGTGGAGCAGAATCTGGAAATTCTGCGCCGGCTGGCAGAGTTCAAGAAACTGGGTTTTCCGCTGCTGCTGGGCGTTTCGCGCAAATCTTTTATCGGGTACACCCTCAACCTACCCCCCGATCAACGGCTGGAGGGAACGCTGGCCGCCTGTGTGATCGGCATTCAGCACGGCGCGGATATTCTCCGCGTCCATGATGTCGCCGCCATCGTCCGCGCCGCCCGTATGACCGATGCCATCCTCAGATCATAATCACATCCGCCCCCTGCGACCGGAGCAAGGGGCGGATGATTGAGAAATTTTTAGGGGTAGGTGTTGTTCCAGAACCAGTTGAAGGCGTAGTATCCCTGTGCGCTTTCCATGCGGATGGCAATCCGCTGACTGCCTTTCAGACTTTCCGGAATATCGTAGGTGGCTTCAAAACTGCCGCCTGTTCCGCTTTCTTTCGTGCCGACCACCTCTCCACCCACGCCTTTCGTGCCATAGGCGCCCATCCGCACCGTAAAGGTCTGATTGGGGGGGAAGTTCTTGGCGCTGATCGTTACCTGATCATCTCGCACCACCGCTTTGATGCTGAAGGTGGGTATGCCGCTGTAGCCGGGTGCCGGTGTGGGAGTGGTTGTTGGCGTGGTGCCGGGCGGTGGGGTTGCGCCACTGCCGGTGCTGTTGTAGAACCAGTTATAGGCGTAATACCCTCCGCTGGCTTCCAGCCGTATGGCAATTCGATCCTTACCCTTCAAACCGGCCGGAATGTCGAAAGTGGCTTCCACACTTCCACCACTGCCCGATTCCAGCGTGCCAACCACCGTACCATTTACCCCTTTGGTGCCGTATTCACCCATGCGCACGGTAAAGGTTTTTCCGGCAGGGAAGTTGTTGGTTTTGACCTTCACTTCATCATCCTTTACCACCGAAACAATATCCACGGTAGGAATGCCGGTGTACGGCTTTGAGGGCGTACCGGTATCCACCCCGGATGGATCATTGGTGAACCAGTTGTAGGCAAAGTAACCCTGCGGGCTTTCTATCCGAATGGCAATCAGTTTTAACCCCTTGAGCGAAGCAGGAATATTAAAAGTCAATTTCTTACTGCCGCCGCTTTCGGAATTGAAACTACCGGCCACTTCTCCACCCACGCCTTTGGTGCCGATTTTATTCATCCGCACCGTAAAGGTCTGATTGGGTGGCAGGTTTTTGATTTGAATGGTAACCGATTGATCTTTTTTGACTTCCGAAATGTCAAAAGTCGGATAACCGGAATAAGCGCTGGCTGTCGTCAGCGGCAGCCCCACTGCCAGTATGCCGATCACCAGTATGGTGATCAACAGGCGTAACCCCTGCCAGCCGGTTTGCAAAGACGTTATTTTACTCATGATTCGATCCCTCCTGGATCTAAAAAAATTGACAAAATCAGTATAGCAAATTGCGCTACACGAAACAATAGGATATAAGATAATGACGAAAAAAGATCCAGAAAGTTCCCGAAAGCAGATATTTAATGGTATGTTCTAGCCCGCGTTTTGACCTTCATCACCGAAAACCACCGCCAGCGCTCCCAGATTGGTAGCCAGAGGACTGATTTGCTCCCCTTTGCGGTAAATATGTCCCAGCGTAGCCACACTGAACCACGGCATCTGACCGGCTGCCGAGTGCATCGCATCGAGCAGGGTATTCTCCTGCGTGCGGAAAAGCTCGAACCAGCCGCTATCCAGTAAAAACATACCCACACCCCCTTCCTGATTTACCAAACCGGCCTTCGCAGTTTGAATGGCATCCTGCAAGGATTGCAGACAGGCAGAACGCTCGGCAACCATCAGGCGCACCCGGCTGCCCTCCGGCGGAAGCACATTCATCAGCAGAGACCCATCCTCCTGTACGGCAAGCGGTGCGGCAAGCACCGTTTCGCCGCTGCTCTCATCCCGGTAGCCCAGCGGGAACAGACGCACCACCTCGAAAAGCGGCGGCCTGTTCCACTCAGCCGGGCTGTAACCCAGCGCCTGGCCGAGTGTACCGGCAGCCGGCTGGCCATCCAGTTGAATCAGGCGGTTTTCACGGCTGGCAGTCACAAGAAAAGTCATTCCGCTGTCCTTCCAGCCGGAGGCAGCAGCCATGCCCAGCCGGATGCCCGGGCCAAACCACGCCGCAGAAAGTCCGCCCGCCGCGCAATAAGTCTCCCCAAGCAGACAGTTCTTCCCCCGCGGAAAACCCGCCCCGGAAAGAAAGCCCCCCAGCCGAATCGGCGCCTGCTCAAAGGAAGAAAGCAGGGTGCCGATATCGCCGTTCACCCCGTCGGCGGCCAGTAAAACCGAGTGCCAGTGCGGCGTGGTTTTCAAATGTTCAAGCCGTGCGTTCAGTTCCAGCGCGCTGCCAAATGGATCCCGTCCGTAATGACCGAGCCAGGTCGTGTCCATTGCAAATGGCCCACCCAGCACAACCACAACCACCCGGCAGGGCTGGCGGCCGGCGTAGATTGCAGAAGTGGATGCTCCCCAGAGCGGAATTTCTCCCAGCAGACCGGCCAAACCATGCCTGACTTCAGCCGCATCGAAAAGATGAGAAAAGAAAACCAGCCCCAGTTTTGGGCTGGCCGAGCGCAATCCTTTCAGGGCTTGCTGAGCCGCCTGCTGGGCCGCCTCGCGGGCGTTGATTTCGTTACTGTACCCCACTGCACTGACCAGACTCATGCCTCCCTCCTCAGGCAATGAACGCTTTACTGTTCTGCTACGGGTATGGTAAAGTGAAAAGTGGTGCCGCGGCGGTATTCGCTCTCGAACCAGATTTGCCCACCCTGCATCTCAACCAGACTGCGGGTGATGTTCAAACCCAGCCCGCTGCCCGGCGCTTCGCGGGCTTTGGGGTCTTCTGAACGGAAAAACTTTTGAAAAATTTTGGGTTGATCTTCGGGTGCAATGCCCAGACCGGTATCCTGCACCCAGATATGCACCACCTCGGCCGGGCCGTTTTCGTCCCATTCATTTTTGGAACGCAACGCCCCAACCGTGATCTTGCCGCCCGCTTCGGTATATTTATGCGCATTACTCACCAGATTAACCAGAATCTGCACCAGACGGGTGCGGTCTGCCCAGAGCGGCGGCAAATCGGCCGGCAGGTTGATGGTCAGGGTTTGCTGCTTATCTTCGATTTGACGGCGGGTGGAGCGTTCCACCTCTTGCAGGGCATCCGCAAGGTGAATGGGAGCAAACTCCAAACGCAGCCGGCCGGCTTCGATCTTGGAAAGGTCGTTCAGGTCAGAAACCAGCGTGTTCATCCGGTCAATATTGGAGCGGATAACCGCAAGGAAGTTTGCCTGAGCATCGTTAATCGGCCCAACCGCTTTGGCCGCCAGCAATTCGGTATACCCCTTGATCGAAGTCATCGGGTTCTTCAACTCATGCGCCACAAACGAGACAAATTCGCTCTTGGCCACATTGGCCGATTGCACTGCGCTGTAAAGCTGGGCATTGGCAATTGCGATGGCAGCATGATCGCCCAGCCGCTGCAGGAACTGCAGCATTTCCTCGTTGCAAACCTCCGCCTGACGGCTTTCCAGCAGCAGCACACCGATCACGGTTTGTTCGCGCTGAATGGGAATCAGCACCTGACTGGCGGCCTGAGCAAACAATGCCGATGAATCGGCTGGGGGGTACGCCCGCAGTGGCCGTTTTTGTTCGATTACCTGTTGCAAACCAAGCCGTTGGGCCGGAATCAGGCCATTTTCAAAGACGGCCAGTTCATCCCCATACCCTTGAGAAGCAACCACGCGCAGCCCTTCCGGTAAAACCACACCAACCAGACCGGCATCGGCAGAAGACTGGCGCATCGCCCATTCCAGCGTTATGGTCATTGCCCGCCCCACATCCAGACTGGTGTTCAATTCGCGGTCAATCCGCTGCAAAACCGATAATTCCTCCACTTTGGCAGCCAGTGCCTGATCGGTCAAGGTATAGAGCCGGGCATTCTCAATCGCCACCGCCGCCTGTGAGGCAAAAGCAATCAATAATTCCTGATCATCGAGATTGAAGTTCGAGCCATCTTTGCGGTTGACCACTTCGATGACCCCCAGCACCTCGTCTTTGACAATCAACGGCACAACCAGCAGCGAGCGGGTGACGAAGCCGGTCATTTTATCCGGTTTGGAAAACCAGTCTTTGGAAGAGCGCACATCATTGACGATCAACGGCTGGCGGCTCTGAAACGAACGGCCAACCACCCCCTTATCCGAAGGCATCCGCTGCCCTTCCAGTTCATGGGCTACCGGCCCAAGCACCACCCGAAAAACCAGTTCACCGGTCTGCTCATCCAGCATCAGCAGGCTGCCCGCCTCGCAATTCAAAATATCCACCGCGCTTTGCAGAATATTTTTCAACAAGCGTTCGGGGTCGAGCGTGGAAGTCAACTGCCGGGTCACCTCGTTGAGCGTCTTCAACTGACGGGCGCGCCGCTCACTTTCTGCCAGCAGGCGCACTTTGAAGATGCCGCCCGCCGCCTGATCGGCAAGCGCTTGCAAAAAACGCAACTGCTCGTCCGTATAGCGTTGCAGCGCATCCCGCCTGCCCAGAGAGATGACCCCAATAGGTTCTGCGCCGGCGTTCAAGGGCGCTGCCATCCACGCGTAAACCGCATCGGTGAGGGGCAGTAAACCCCGCTGACGGGCTTCACGCCCGTAATCGTCGGTAAACATTCCCTGTCCGCTGCGCACCACTTCGCTTTCCAGGCTTGCCTCCGCCGGCAGGTACATATTTTCCTGCGCGGTAATGCGGTCTTCCCCATCAATGAAGAACACCTGCACCAGCCCATCCCCCTGCACCGATTTGAGGATCAAACGAAACTGATCCGCCGGAATCAGCTGGGTAATCTGAGCATAAATCAGTTCAAAAATATCATCCAGATTGATGGTGACATTGACTCCCTGCGCCACGCGGGTGAGAATATTCATCTCCCGCATGCTGTTCTGCATCTCGGTCACCATTTGGGCGCGTTCCAGTGCCAGCGCCGCCTCACGGCACAAAGCCATGACGCCCTTTCTTTCCTCATCCTGTAAACTTCGCATGGCCGCTTCGCCAAACGCCAGCCAGCCCAGCAACCGCTGGCTGCCTTTCAGCGGAATGAACCAGCGGGCATTAAGCAGGGTCAAACGGGTTTGCTCACGGCGCAATTCGGCCCTCTGTCCTTCATCTGCACCATCCAGTTCCAAAATACCCTCTGCTTTACTGAGCCGCTGCACCAGCGCGCTGCCGGCCTGAAAGACGAGATCACTGGTCTTCTGCCCGCTTTGATCTTCAACGGCCTGATAAGAATCGCTCCACAGATCGTATAAAAACAGGTGGGCTTTTTCGATCCCGAAACCGTCCTGCAACTGACGGCGAAACCGCTGGATGATTTCCGGCTTTTCCAGCGTGTCCATCAAACCGCCGCTTTCCCGGCTGATTTCCGGGCTGGCCGTGCGGCGTACCGAAAGGCCGCTCACGGCCGGCCATGCGTTTTCCAAACGGTCGCGCAGGGGGAAGAACGCCAGTGCCATCACGAAAAATAACAGTGCATTGAGCCATGGGGAATTTGCTCCCAGCCACTGCTGCAAAACAAGAGAGAATCCGCTCACCAGCAGCGCGTAACCGCCCGCCAGTAAAAGAGCGGTGAGGATCATCACACCACCGCGATTCATCTTCAAGGAACGGGAAGGCCGCAGTATGCGCTCATCAAGCGTAGCAGGTTTGGAAGAAGGATTGCCAGTATATTGATTCATTGGAATGGGATTTGTGAATTTTGGAAATAGAGATTTCAGGACGCTTTTTTTCGTTTGCGAATGTTACCGGTGTTCAATTCCAGCGGCACCTGTTGACGGCTGAGCATTTTCAGCAATACTCTCACCCGTTCGCTGCCCGGCAGCTTGGCATCAAAAATGGCTTCATAACCGCTGAACGGCCCGTGCTCGATAATTACTTCATCGCCCGGCTGCAAACCTTCCAGGCGTTCGCCGCCGGCCAGATTGATCTCCTGCAAACGGCGGCGAATAGCATGAATCAGACTGTCCGGCACGGTGGCCGGTTCCCCGCCAAACGCCACCAGCCCCTTGGCATGAGGCATCCACTGGAAAGTAGATAGGCCGGCCGTTTCCAGATCCACATGAATGAACAGATAACCGGGAAAATAGGGGCGTACCTTTCGCGCACGCGGGTTGACGGGGTTGACTTTCAGGCGCGGGTAGAACACCTCAAAGCCGCTTTCCTGCAAATGACTGGCAAGAACGGCTTCCTTGTTCGGGTGACTCTGGATGGCATACCAGTTTACGGCCATGCGCCCTGATCCTGTTTAGTATTATACCCGTTCTGTCAGAATCAAAGGAATTCAGCGCTCCGGCTTTCAATTTTATTAGTCAGCCCGCCTCAACCGGCGCCGGAAGAGCCGCCGCCGCTTCCGCCGCCACCACCACCGCCACTGCTAGAATCCAACGAGGAAGTGGTAATCACCGCCGTCAGCACCGCGCTTTCGACGCCCGCCCCTTCTGATGAGTAGGCCCACGAAAGCAGCGTGCTCAATCCCCGGTTCCGAAAGGCCTTTACCCATCTGTCGCCCAGCCCAAAGGCAACCGCATAAGGCAAATAGGCTTCCAGCCACTCCTGCCGCAGTAACTGGCTGTTTTCCGGCTTTATCAGGTCACGCAGGTAATTACGAAACGACAGCCAGCGTTGAAGGCGTTGCATTCCGGCAGGCGTAAAAATATTGAGTTTGTACCCCGCTATCCATAAAAAGAAAGACCCAACCATCAACCCCAGCGCAATGCCCATCAACAGCACCCCCATAAAGGGAAAAGTAAAAGCCATTCCTCCCAATAACAGGCCCATCAGACCAATCACAAAAGCGAAAAGAAAGAGGAATCCTGCCGCAGCGTTCAAACGGCCGCGTACCTTCATCACCTCCTGCCGCACCAGACCCAGCCCGGCCAGTTCCTCAGTTATAAGCCGCTTGAATTGAGCCACTTTACGGGCCAGATTCTGCCCCGCCTTGCTCAGCAAAATTTCTGCCTGTGAGGCATTCGCTTCCGCTGGGAAAACCAGCTGGTGCAGCAGAGATTCATGCTCCGTACCGTTGACCGGTTGCAGCGGATAAAGTCGAAAATCACGCGCCTTGAAAATGCCCTTGCCTTCCACCAGATCCATCTTGATAAAGGATCGGCGCGCCCACTGCAGCAGCACAGCAAACAAATCCATCACCGTAATGTTGCCGTTGGAGAGGATGAAACCCGCTGCTGCCGGTGTCAGATCGTCCGGCGGATCGGTGATGGTGCCGCTGGGGATGATTGTGCTGGTATCCAGGGCGTATTTGCGCTGGATGCGCCCGGCAGCCGCGAAGCAGGCCAGTATGATCAAAACTGCCAACCCCGCCCCATAGGGCAGAGCCGCGCGCAGCTGGCGCCCCCGCTCCAGTTGAACCGCCTGCCATTGCGGCGGTTGCTGAATCAGGCTGCCTGCCGGAAAGTACGCTTCAACGGTCAATTCCTGATCGGCAGAAATTTCGCCCACCCGAAAGAGGAAAGAACCATCCTCGGCCAGCGGTTCAATCGCCTCACCGCGCAATTTCACCTCAGCGAGGGGTGCAATGCCATCCGGCAGCATCAGGCGGATCTCACTGCCCCGAATGACATACTCGTGCTCCGGGGGTATGGCAACCCACATCAGGCCATCGCCCAGTTCCGTTTGCCGCACCGCGCCAATCACACGGTAGGTCAATTCAAAAGTGCGCTGCGCATCGCTGGTCGGTTCGAAGTGCCAGACCACCTCCATCGCATCGCCACCTTCTTTGACTTCCACCTGTCCGGGCTGGTTGCCGGGGGGAAGGGCAATCCCATCCATGCCGGCCGAGATGAATTCGAGCCGGTCGAGTTCGTTTTTGCTCACCTCTCGAAAGGCAAAGGTAAACGGTCCGCCTTCGAAATGAAAGACCACCGTTTCGGTCACCAGTAAATCACCGTTTGGCTGCACCTGAATTTCCACATCGAAGCGTTCCGCAGAATACGACTTTGCCGCCGCGGGTTGAACAAGGCCGCCCAGCAGTGCAAGGCCAACCAGCACACTCACCGCCACCTGCACACGGCGAGTCAACCGCAAGCCGTTGATGATGAGCAGATAAAGCACGGCCATCACGGCAAAGACAATCAGCCCGGCGGCCGCATCGTAGTTTTGAATGCGGAACAGAGCCGGCGAGGGAATGGCCGAAGAGGGAAAAGTAACCGCCAGCGCCGCATACAGGTTGTTGGCAGCGTGTAAACCCAGCGCCAGTTCCAGACCCTCACTGCGCAGGGTAACCCATCCCAGCAGCAAGCCAATGCCCAGATAAAACGGCATCGTAAACCACAGCCCGTAAGTTCCCACTTCCGGGTTTGCGCCGTGCAGCAGCATAAAGAAGAGCGAAGGGGCGATCAGCGGCAGCCATAACCCTTTGCTGTATCTGCCCAGCCACTGAGTCAGATAACCGCGAAAGAGCAATTCCTCGGTTGAGGTTTGTAAAGGAATTAACAGCACCGCCAGTACAAAATAGGGCAGAAATTCCAGCAGGTTGAAGTTCCACACATAATTGCCCGGCTGCAATTGGGCCAGCACCAGGTCGGCCGCCGCCGAAAGTCCAAACCACACCACGCCTGAAAGCAGCATCCGCCGCCACTGAAAAGCCCCCACCGGCCGAAAGATGGATTTGAGCGGACGCCGGTGCAGGAATGCAACGCCGGCCAGAATGGTCAGGCCCGCAAATGGAAACGGCAGCATGGTCAGAAGCAGCAGCGAGATCGGGGAAAGTTGATTGAGATCGGTCGTTCCTTCGATCAGGAAAAACGGGATGATCGCAATGATCTGAACAGAAAAGATCACCGTCATGACGGCAAGAATGACAACCACATACCGCCACACCTCGTTTTTGCCCTGTTGAGCGGCTTGCAGATAGGCGTTTTCCATAAAATTACCTCAATGAGAAAGCAGGCTTCAGCGCGGACATTCCGGCTGAATGTCATCGGATTTGATTTGTCGGGTGAACTATTTGCATTTTATTATAGGTTTTTTTGCTGCTCTTTTGAAGGGGAGGTGGATTTCTCTTCGACAAGAGCGTTCTTTTCCAGTTCCTCATCCAGCAAATCGGGCCGAACCTGATACTTGCGCGCCACTGCCCGGTAGCGATTTTCCATGATACCGGCAATCATGCGAGTTTCCACCACACGGATTGCACCGCACTGTTCCAGCAGGCTGAAATGGTAATACAGCCGGTTAGGGGGGAGGTTCAACTGCCGCGCCACCTCGCGGATGGTTGAGGGCTGATTGATCAACACCCGCAGAACCTTCAGCCGAAGGCGGGAAACCAGCACCTTCATGGTTTGAAGGTCTTTTACATCGAACAAGGGTTTGAGTTCATTTTCGGGCATAATCTTGACCCATCCATTTCGTACAATTAAATCTTTTTAAATTCATTGTAATCAGCCAAGATTTAATTCTTTTCAAGAATAAGTTAAGATCAAGTTAAATGCCCCATTTTCGGTTGCCCACTGGATTTTTGCGGCTTAAATCTTTATACTGATTGCAGAATGAACGTGCTGGCACAACCCTTCATTGCCGGAAGCGGCGACCCACCCGATTATCCGCTTGGACGTTACCTGCCTCGCCTGCCGGCAGGCATGATCGAAGCGTGGTTGAAGCAGCATATCAGGCCGGGCGCGTGGCTGCTCGACCCGATTGGTTCACACCCGCAGCTGGCGCTGGAAGCCGCCCGCAGCGGTTACCGCGTGCTGATTGCCAGCAACAACCCGATTTTATCCTTCATGCTGGAGGTGCTGGCCGAAGCCCCGCCGCGCAGTGAGTTCGAGGCCGCTCTGGCCGCGCTGGCGGCCAGCAAACGCGGGGAAGAACGGTTCGAGCGCCACATCCTCTCCCTTTATCAGACCCCCTGCGCCGCCTGCGGTCAAATGGTAACGGCGCAGGCTTTCATCTGGCAGAGCGACCCCGAACGCCCCGTAGCACGCCTGTACCGCTGCCCGCACTGTGGCGACGAAGGCGAACGTCCCATCACCCCCGCAGATGTAGAAAGACTCAACCTCGTGCGTAATGATGCCCTGCATCGCGCCCGTGCGCTCTCCCGTGTTCTCGGCGATATGTCATCCCCCCAGCGCGAGCAGGTCAGTGAAGCCCTCAAAACCTACCTGCCCCGCCCGCTTTACGTGCTGACCACCCTCATCAACAAGGTTGAAACCCTCTCCATTGAGGAGAACCGCAAACGGCTGCTAACTGCTCTGCTCATACAAGCCTGCGATGAAGGCAATACCCTCTGGCAGCACCCCGCCGCCCGCCCCCGCCCGCGCCAGTTGACCGTACCCGGCCAGTTCCGTGAAAACAATCTCTGGCTGGCGCTGGAAAATGCCATTGCCCTGTGGGCCGGTTCTGGTCAGGCACTGCCGTTGACCGTTTTTCCACAACTCCCCTCCGAGGCGGGCATCTGTCTTTTCCGCGGGCGGGTCACCTCCCTGCCGCCCACGGCTTTCGAAGCGCAGCCGGCGGCGCTCATCAGCATTTTGCCACGCCCAAATCAGGCTTTCTGGATGCTGTGCGCGCTGTGGTCGGGCTGGCTGTGGGGCAGAGAGGCCGTTCAGCCCCTGCGCGGCGCGCTGGAACGGCGGCGTTACGACTGGTACTGGATGACTCACGCCGTTCACCGTGCCTTGCGTGAGCTCCCCAAACAACTTCAAACCCGGCTGCCTTTCTTTACGATAGCAAGCGAAACCACGCCCGGCTTTTTGCTGGCGGCTTTCCTCGGCCCGCTCACGGCGGGTTTCTCGCTGACCGGGTTTGCTCTGGAAAGAGAAAGTGAACTGGCGCAATTTCACTGGCAGGCCGGACAAAAACAGCCCACCGCCGAAAGCAACACCAGCCCCAAACCCGTCTTGCAAGAGGCGCTCTCCCGTTACCTGCGCGAACGAGGCGAACCGGCCCGCTACCTGACTCTGTTTTCCGCCGCTTTATGCGCCTTGCTGGAAAAAGGACTGCTGCCCCGGCGGCTGGAAGAAATCACACCCGATTTTCTCACCCGCTTACAGGCAATCATCGGCGAGGTACTGGAAAACCGCAGTCTGTTCATCCGGCTGGCCGCCACTCACCAGCAGGCCGAAGAAACCGGTGCATGGTGGCTGGCTGATGATAGCCAATCCAGCCTGCCGCTGGCCGACCGGCTGGAAAAGGAAATTGTCAGCCGGCTGGTTCAATCCAGGAAGGTTCATCAGTATCAACTGGAAGCCGACATTTATCCGCTGTTTCCCGGTTTGATGGTGCCCTCGGATGCGCTGATGACGGCGGTGCTGGAATCTTACGCTCAGCCGGTCAGCGGTGAAGAGCATGTCTGGCAATTACGCGCAGAAGACCAACCCGCTCAACGGCGGAACGACTTGCAGGATGCCGTGCAGAACGTCCGCGCCATCGGTGAAAAAATGGGCTACCGCGCGAGTGGTGAGCAGCCCCTCATCTGGCAAAACGAACGCGGTGAAGGGGTGTATCTTTTCTATTTTCTGGCCAGCAGCATCATCAGTCCCTATGTGCTGAAACCCCAGCCTCTGCCTCCGCAGCGCTGTGTGCTGGTGCTGCCCGGCGGCCGTACTGCTTTGCTGGGTTACAAACTTCAGCGTGACCCCCGCCTGAAAGCCGCTATTGAAAAAGGCTGGCGGCTGCTCAAGTTCCGTCATCTGCGTTCGTTGAGCGGATATGCCGCCCTTTCTGAAAATCAATGGGAAGAATTATTGAACGGCGACCCCCCGCAATGGGAGGACGCCGTTCAGATGCGAATGTTCTAGTCTTACGGCGCAGTTGTATTACTGGCTTCCGGCGTAAAAGAGGGTGAAGGCGTCAGCGTAATGGTGGGCGTCAGGGTGCTGGTCGGCGTTACGGTTACGGTAGAGGTTCTGGTAACCGTGGGCGTGACGGTAACGGTGGAGGTGGGGGTGGGCGTGGAGGTGGGCACCTGAATATTGAGATGGATGGTGCGGATAGCGTACGTATCTCTCCGGCTGTTCAGCACGATGCGCAGGGTCACTTTACCGGCCGGCACATCACTCAGGTCCCAATCGGTCAAAAATTGCGGCTGATCGGACTGCGTTCCGCCGCGGTATAACTCTTTCCATTCTGCGGGGTCTTCCCCAAGCCCATATTCCAGACGGTAATCTTCATACGGCTCAGGCACTTTGATGAGCGCGTAAATTTCCAGCGGCGAACGGGTAATCGTCTGATTTTCGCTCAAACCGGCAAACAGAATCAACGGCCGCTGGTCGTTGACCGTACATTCCCGCTCCGGGGTGAAGAAAATCGGCTGTTCAAAGCCCATCTGTTCGGCCCAGTTCTGGCCTTCCGCGGTCTCCAAAATCCAGCGAATGGCGCTTTTATCGGTCACATTCAGGGCAAATTTCTCTTCCACAAAATCGGCGCAGGCCGAAGAAGCCAGCAGTCCCGTCCACGTATCTATGCGCACCTTTTTCCACAAATCTTCCTCTTTGGGCAGGGGAGGCTGGTCGTAGGCAAAGATTTCGTTCCGCTGCAACGGGCAAAACTCCGAAGGCTCCGTACCGGAAATGGCGCAGATCACCCGATCCACCACACCGGCCGGGCGGGCAAACGGCGTTGGGTTTCCGCCGGTGATCTGTTGAATGGCAACCCGCATAAAGTTCGCCCAAATCGGCGCCGCGCCGGTCAGACCGGTGGTGTTGATCATCGGCGTGTAGTCGGCATTCCCCACCCACACGCCCACGGCCAAATCGGGGGTATAACCCACCGTCCAGTTATCGCGAAAGTCGTTGGTCGTGCCGGTCTTGACCGCTGCCGGAAAACCGAGGTTCAGCACCGAATCAACCCCAAACATGGGTGCCCGCGCCTCATTATCCGAGAGGATGGAACTGATCAGATAAGCATGTTCGGGGCGAATGACCTGTTCCCCGGCCGGCGGTGTGTATTCGTACACCGTATTGCCCTGATAATCCACAATTTTGGTGATCGAAACGGGGGGTATCAACCGGCCGCCGGTAGCAAACACGCTGTAAGCGGCGGTCAACTCCAGCAGGGATACATCCCCGCCGCCCAGCGTGAGCGAGAGGCCGTAATCCGGCCGGGTGAGGGTGGTGATGCCCAGCCGGCGGGCAAAGGCAATCAGCCCCTCTTGCTGAGGCGTGGCCGGGTTATCGTAGATGCCGACAAACTGCAACGCCTTGACTGCCGGCACATTATAGGAATTGGCCAGCGCCGTGCGCACCGTTACCGGCCCGTGAAAACGCTCATCGTAGTTGATCGGACGGTACGGCTCGCGCAAATCGTTCGGATCGCCGGACGGCGGAAACTCGCTGGGCACATCCCAGATCAATGTTGCCGGCGTCCATCCTTTTTCAAAAGCGGCCGCGTAGGTCAGCGGTTTGATTGCCGAACCGGGTTGGCGCGGGCTGAGGGCCATGTTGACCTGCCCCGAAATGGCAGCGTTGTAAAAATCGGGCGAGCCGACCATGGCCAGAATTTCACCCGTTGCCGGGCGGATGGCCACCAGCGCGCCGTTGGTGGCGTTGTTGCCCGCCAGCTGAGCCACCTGCTCTCGAACCAGCCGCTCGGCTGTTTCCTGCAAGGCCGGGTCGAGGGTGGTGTAAACCGTAAAACCGGAGCGGTAGATGGTGGCCGGATCATAGCGTTCCTCCAGCTGGGCGCGGATGAAATCCACCCAGTGAGGATAGCGGTAAACCTGCCGCGCTGGCTGGAAGTTGTAGTTTTCGATCTCCCGCACGGCTTCGGCCGCCGCCTGAGCATCCACACACACCGGCCGCAGCGAGGTGCTGACGTCAATGCAGTTCCGCTCACGGCTCAGTTCATACATTAATACCACCACCGTGCGAAAGCGGTTGAGCGTGGCCTCGCGGTTGGTTTCGATATCATAAATGGCGGGTGATTGAGGTATGCCCGCCAGGAACGCTGCCTGACCAAGGGTCAGTTTATCGGCGGTGGTGTTGAAGTAGGTTTCTGCCGCTGCCTCCACACCGTAGGCCAGTTTACCGTAGTAATTCTCGTTAAGATACAGTTCCAGAATTTCTTCTTTGCTGTAACGGCGTGTGATTTCAGCCGCCAGCACAATCTCGCGCGCTTTTCGATCCACCGTCTGCTCGTAGCGTTCATCGCCAAGCAGCAGCGCGCGCGCCAGTTGCTGGGTGATGGTCGAAGCGCCCGAAACCACCTCACCGCTGGTGTAGTTTTGCCACAGGGCGCGCGCTATCGCCCACGGGTCAAAGCCGGGGTGGGTGTAAAAATCCTTATCTTCGGTGGCAATCGTCGCCGCAATCAGGTAAGGGGAGATTTTTTCCAGCGGCACGTAGGTGCGCCGTCCGGCGTTGGGGTCAATGATCTCGTAAATCAGATTACCGTTGCGGTCGAGCAGACGGGTTGTTTCGAATTGAGAGGCTTTGCCGGGCAGGTCTTCGATGCTCGGCAAACTGGCGGCAATCGAAAAGTAACGCACCACCAGAAACGAGCCGATCAACACCATCACAATCACCACCACAAACAGCAAACCGATCAGCACCCGCAGCAGGCAGCCGAGCGGCTTTTTCCAATTTTTTGCCACCGGCTGAGAGGCGGGTGAAACAGCCGCACTCCGCTGGGCGGCCGCAGGCGGTTTTTGGGCAGTCCCGCCCGCCGCACGGGGGGCAGCGGTTGGTTTGCCGGCAGGCGCCCCTGTCCGCGGGCGCTGCGCAGGCGGAGCCGAACGCTGGTAGGCCGCGGGGGTAACGCGCGTTGCATCGGGGTCAACCTCTTCCACCCGGCGGGGCAGGGAGGTTTTATCCCGCCCGTAGGGCGGCGGGGGCGGTTGGCGGCCTGCGCCGCTCACCCGCGTTGCCGCTTCATCCGGCGGAGGGGATGAAGGCGGTGCCGCGCTGGGGCGGGTTTGTTCCATCCCTTCTTCCGGTGGCGGGAGGGTCTCTTCCAGCCCTTCCCCATACCAGCCGCCGGTTTCTTCCGGCACGCCGGTTGGGTGGCGCGAAACCGCGGCGGTATCGGCGGCAGGTTCGCCTTTTTCCAGCCGTTCCAGATCCTCCCCAAACCAGCCGGCCGTTTCTTCCGGTTCACCGGTGGGGTGACGCTCTGCCGCCGCACTTTCTTCTGACGGCGCAGGCTGTTCCTCAGCTGGCGGAGAGCCACTCCGGTTTGCATCCGGCGATGTTTTACCCTCTTGCGGCTGAGGGGCGGGAGGTATTTTCAGCGGGCCGGTTGCCCCGCTCAGCACCGAAGTATCTCCATCCTGTGCCGAAGCCACTAAACGGCGCAGCCGCTCTCCCGGTTGGGTGGGCTGGGTATCTTCTGTGGGTTTTTCTTCTTTTTCAGGTTCTCGCGGTTCTTCGTTCATTTTCGGTCTTCAAAAGTAAAATCATAGATTTTGGCTCATGCCGGTGATCCTTCAGAAATGGCTGAGAGGATTTCAGCACACCTCTTAAAGATAACACCGCTAAGGCTGCAAGCATTGTACCAGAAAGTTCATTCGGATTATTTTCATTCTAGCACAAGAAAACTGCTCTCAAGTCAGGTAAAATCTAGATATGCGAACCTGGAATCTCGGACTGAATGACCCACTGATGCTGACCCTGTGCGCGGATATGCGCGTTTCTGCCGCAGATTTCCTCAACGATCATATCTGGCAGCTTTCTTTTGGCGGCAACGAACCGAACGCCCTGACTCTATGGACGACATTCGGTTTGCGCGTGCGCGCCATGCGCTTGTTCCCGCGTTTTATCCGCAAAGATAAAACCATCAGCGCACCGGCCGATTTTGTTCAGCCACCGCGCATCACGCGTTTATTTCCCAATGACCTGGAAGTGCGTTTTTCACCCTTTGGCGGGGTGGATGTGATTGCCGAGTACCGCGTCCACAATTCACAGGTGATTGGGGGGCGTTTCACCTTCCATAACGCCTCGGTGCTGGGTGAAAAGTTCACCTTCGAATGGTGCGGTTTACTTTCACCGCTCAAAGCGGGTGAGGGCATCAAGGTGGTTCAATTTGGCATTCACCCGGTCCTTTTGGGAAATACCGACGGACTGGCACCGGTTTGTTTTGTGACCGGCGGTTTACATGCCGGCAGCGGCCCTTACCCCAGCCTTGCCGAAGAAATCAACCTTTCCCCCGGCGGCATGCGTCAAATCGTCTGGGCGCTGGCTGCCCTGCCCGAAACAACCCAAAGTTACGAACTTGCCCGTCAAATTTGCGCCCGCTCATGGGAAGCCGACCTAGCGCGCATTGAACTGACTCACCGCAGTGAGTGCATCGAAATCACCACCGCAAATCCAGAGTGGGACACAGTTTTGATGCTTTCTCAAAGGCTGGCCGCTTCGCTCTTTTTTCCGGCCAGCCCGCATTTACCCCACCCCTCCATCGTGCTGAGCCGCCAGCCGGATCAGGGTTTCTCCCTGCGCGGCGATGGCAGTGATTACAACAACCTGTGGAACGGGGTGACCGCGCTGGATTGCTGGTACCTCAGCCGCGTGGTGCTGCCGGGTATGGCGGGGCGCATTGCCGGGCTGGTGGAAAACTTTCTCTCTACCGCCGATGTACGCGGGCAGATAGACTGGAAACCGGGGCTGGCCGGGCAGCGCACCCGTCGCATGGCACAGCCGCTCCTCGCCCAGCTGGCGTGGGATGTTCATCAAGTCCGCCCCGACACTGATTGGTTGAAAAGGGTTTACCCCGCCTTGCTGGCTTTCTTCCGCGCCTGGTTTCTGCCGGAACACGATCGCGATCAGGACGGCTTTCCCGAGTGGGAACATCCCTACCAGTCCGGCTTGGAATATGCCCCCCTCTTCGATCTCAATTACTCACCCAATCAGGGGATTGAGCCTTCGCTGGTCGAAACGCCGGCGCTGGCCAGCATGTTATACAACGAAGCCGACTGTCTTATGAAAATGGCTGCTCAGCTCGGCGAAGAACAGGATAAAGAATGGCTCAATGCTCAACATCAACGCCTCAAAGCACTGGTTGAACAAACCTGGAACGAGGAAGAGGGCATTTACACCCACCGCGATGCTGAGACTCATTTTTCGGGGCATGGCGAAGTGCTGTTGACCTTTGATACCCGCGGAGAGTATCCCCTGAAACGCTCACTGCAGCCGCCGGCCCGTTTACGCCTGCATCTGGCAACCCAAACCGAACTCACCCGCCGCATCCATGTGCGCCTGAAAGGGCTGGACCGCTTCGGCAGCCCCGTGGAGGAAGAAATTACGCCGCAACAGATTACATGGCTGCACGGCAGCGGGCGTTTTACCAGCCGTTCGGTCTTTTCGTTCCTCAAAAGTGTTGAGGTGATCAATCTTCATCCCGGTGATCGGGCAACGCTGGCTACCATCAATTTCATGGATGAGGATATCACTCTGCTCCTCCCCTTATGGGCTGGCATTCCCTCAGCCCGGCGCGCCGGACGCTTGGTCAAAGAGACCATCCCGCATCGTTTTCAACAGACCTTCGGTCTGGTCAGCCACCCCATCACGGCATCAAAACAAAGCGGGGGGCAAAACCCGCCGGTTATCCTGCTGTGGAATGTGCTGGTCGGGGAAGGGCTGATTCGGTATGGTTATTTATCACAGGCGGTTCATTTGTTCGAGGGCTGGATGAAAGCCATCATTCACTCGTTGAAAAAAGAACAGGCTTTTCGGGCAGCCTACCACCCGATCAGCGGACAGGGATCAGGGGAAGCCAATGTGCTGGGCGGCGCAGCACCGGTGCTCTTCTTTTTGCGCCTGTTGGGGGTGCGCTTATTAAGTGAAAATCGCATAATTCTCACCCATCTCTCCCCCTTTTCTTTCCCGGTTACAGTACAATATCGGAGAATCACCCTCACATTTTTATCCGACAACACGCGCCTTACTCTGCCGGATGGTCAAATCATCACCTATGCAGGGCAGTCTCCGCAGGAAATTCTCTTCACCACGCCCACCCCATAACACAAAGGACGAAAGGAGTCAATCGAATGACAAAAACAGAAAAAACACCTCTTCCTCCCGACCTGTGTATGTGGGTTGTTGTGCAGGCACAGGACGCAGAAAACGCCGAAACGGCCCTCATCCAATTGGGTTTCGCGGTCACACGGCTGCCCAGTTATGGCGGTTTCCTTGGCCGGCGCAACGCCACCCTGCTGATTGCCCTGCACAGCAGCCGCCGCCAGCAGGCGCTGGATGCTCTGCACGAAACCTGCCGTCAGCGGGTGGAATATATCGCCGTCCCGCTGGAAAGTGCACCGCTGCCGTTGCCCACCCCCACCCCCATTACGATTGGCGGCGCAACCATTTTCGAAATGGAAATTGAACATTACGAGGAGTTATAGCCATGAAACTCATACTTGCCATCGTCCCGGATACAACCAGTGATGCAGTCTCTCAGGCGCTTACCTCGCACAATTTCCGCGTAACCGGCATTGCCTCCACCGGTGGATTTCTGCGGCGTGGAAAGACCACCCTGCTGATCGGCGTGGAAGATGAACAGTTGGAGCAGGCACTGGAGCAAATCCGCACAGCCCTGCCACCCCAGCCGGCGGATAGCAAAGAGAGCCGCGCGGTCATTTTCGTCCTCAAAGTAGATCACTTCGATCATTTCTGAATTCGGCATTTCCCAGCCAGCTTTTCACCCGCAAAATGGGCGCAACTTTTCGGTTGGGCTGACGTAGATGAATTGTGCATAAATACACAGGGTTATAAAAAACCCTCAACATGAAATGATTGGAGTAAAAAAGATGGAACAAAACACCAACCTCTATTCTTCGAGCGCCACGGTTAAACCGGGTATGGTCACCACATTGGGTGTCATGACTCTGGTGAGCGGCATTATCAACATCCTCACCGGTCTGGGAATCACCGCCGCCACGGTGCTGGGAACACTGGGCATCGGTCTGATCTGCGCGCCGATTACCGTCCTGCCTGCCATTTTGGGCGTGTTTGAAGTTCTGTATGCGCTGAAAATTCTGGCAAATCCGCCCGTGCCGGTGCAGTTTTCTCAAACCATTGCCATTCTCGAAATCCTTTGCATTCTATTCGGCAATGCCATCGCGCTGATTGTCGGCATTCTGGCACTCGTCTTTTACAATGATGTGACTGTCAAAAATTACTTTGAACGCATCAACGCTCAGGCGGCGGCTTGAACGAAAAATCACACAAAATGGATAAGGCATGAAGATTGCACCCTCTTAAAAGTGGAGTATAGTTAAACTCATCGGATCAATTCAATTCCCTGCATTCATAGAAAAGTAAAAAAGGAGAAAATAATGGATTTCGGTCTGGCTTTTTCGTATGTGTTTCAGGACAGGGACTGGCTCAAAAAAGTGGGTATTGTGTCACTCATCTCGCTGATCCCCGTTCTCGGTCAACTGGTGCTGATCGGCTGGTCGTTGAACATTGCCAAACGGGTCATTGACCGCCACCCCGAACCGCTCCCCGAGGTGGATTTCGGCGGTGATCTGGGGCGCGGTTTTTCCGCTTTTGTGATTGGCTTCGTTTACTCGCTGCCGATTACCCTGTTTGCCCTGATATTTGCCATTTTTGACTCGGTGGCCGCTGCTCAGTCCAGTTCGGACGCCGTAGCAACCTTAATAGCCATCCTTTCGCTGTGCTTCGGC
Organism: Chloroflexota bacterium; assembly: GCA_040754815.1. Classification (GTDB taxonomy): domain Bacteria; phylum Chloroflexota; class Anaerolineae; order Anaerolineales; family Anaerolineaceae; genus Bellilinea. The sequence continues at coordinate 77,797 of JBFMBX010000006.1, read as the reverse complement.
CTCTTTGCCGTCCTTTACGGCATCGCGCTGGCCATTGTCCTGCCGGCCGCTTACGGCAACTATGTGGCCAAAGGCAGCCTGAGCGCTGGTTTTGCACTGGGCGAGGTTTTCGGGCTGGTGCGCGCCAATATCGGCGCTTACCTGATGGTACTGCTGGGGTCGTTCGTTGGCGGGCTGATTGCGCCGCTGGGCACCATTCTTTGTGTAGTGGGTGTCATCCTCACTTACACCTACACCGTCGCCGTGATGGGGCATCTCTACGGGCAGGCCTATAATGCTGCCGCTCAAAATCGAGCGGTGAGCATCAGCGCCTGAAATCCGCTTGCGATTCACCACCCACAGCAAAGCGGTGCTGCGCGGAAAAAGCCAGCACCGCTTTTTTTTATTCGTGGAATTCCTCCACCTGATAGGTCAGCACCGTCAATTTCTTGAGCCGCCATAATTTGCGGGGGGCACCCATTTTCAGGCACAGGTGATCCAGAAAGTCCTCCGCATCCGGCAGCGAATGCCAGACCTGCGGCAAAAAAGTTGCCCGCCGCCCTTCATCCATCAGCACCACTCCATCAATCCCGGGGCGCAGTTTTTTAATCAAGTACAGCGGCGACTCATATTCCAGCGGTTGAGGGGTGGTCAATCGAGAAATCTCGATCTTTAAACGGGCCACCTCCTCAGGACGCACAGGCGGAAAGCGGTAATCCGCCAGCGCTGCCGCAACGGCATGTTCACGCACATCTTCGATTAATGGCTGGTGAGCTTCCAGCGTGCCAATGCAGCCGCGCAGTTTGCCGTCAAGCGTCAGGGTCACAAAAGTTGCGCCTTCTTCCCGCAAGCGGGGAGGTATGGCTTCCCAATCCAGCGGCCGCAGCGGGCGGCCGTTGACGGCATCTTCAATCGCCTCGCGTGCGATCTTCAATAGAAATTGTTTTTCGTGCTCGGTTAACTCGTTCTCCGCCATCGCATAACCTGTGGTACACACGATTATGATACACCAGCGGCTGCTCTGTTCGCTGATGTTGAATGGCAACCACCTCGCCAATATACAGGGTCGAATCTTTCATCGGGTAGCGGTGAACCACTTTACAATCCAAACCGACCAGACCGCCGGTCAACAGGGGCGATCCGCTGACAAGGGTATACGTTTCGATACCCGCCATTCGATCTTCATTCTCCGGAATCCACCCCGCAAAACGATTGGCAATTTCAACCTGATCCTCTGCCAGTATTGTAACTCCAAAAATCCCCGATTGTTCCACTAAATTTCGGGTGCGGGTGGTGTTGGCCAGTGTTACACACACCAGTGGTGGATCGAGCGAAATGGAAGTGAAAGAATTAACCGTCATGCCGTGCTGCATGTCGGGAATACGGCTGGTCAAAACCGCAACGCCGGTCGTCCAGTGGCGCATTGCATTGCGCAGTGCTTCTCCTGATACCAGGTCCATGTTTTCCTCCAAACAATCTAGCCGACTGGCAGCGAACTTGCACCAGTCTGCATACCCTTTATACTTGCCGAAATTGAGAACGTCAAGCCCTTGTCGAACGAAAAAATGTTCCACTTGATGTACAATACTTAAAGAAACAGCCGAATAAATTTGCTAAAACCACTCCAATTAAGGTAAGATGAAGCACAAGCAATGATGACCAGCGAACCCACACCCTCTTCTGAAAATAACGCCAAAAACCCACCCGCTTTCAGCGCGCTATGGACGATACTCACCGTTGCTCTGGTGATTGCCACACTCTTCACCCTGTGGACACCTGCCAATCTTTTCTCCAACCAGATGCTCGACCGCATGTTTCAGGCCATTCAGAGCAACCCCACCTTCACCTACCCCACCCCCACGGCAATGCCCCGCCCGCGCATCGGCATCGTTGCCGGCCACTGGGGGAACGATTCCGGCGCAGTCTGCCCCGATGGACTGACCGAAATGGAAGTAAATTTAGAAATCGCCAACCGCGTTCAGCAGCAATTGCGGGAGGAAGGGTTTGAAGTGGACCTGCTGGAAGAATTCGACGAACGATTGGAAGGCTATCAGGCTCTTGCGCTGGTTTCCATCCATAACGATTCCTGCGATTACATCAACGATGAGGCCACCGGTTATAAAGTTGCGGCGGCGGCTTCCAGTGCCTTTCCCGAAAAGGCACAACGGCTGAGCAGCTGCCTGATTGACCGCTACGGCAAAATTACCAACATGAAGTTCCATGCCAATTCCACCACCAACGACATGATTTATTACCACACCTTCCGCGAAATTCACACCGACACCACCGCCGCCATCATCGAAACCGGGTTTCTCAACCTCGACCGGCGCATCCTCACCGAACAACCCGACCTGATTGCGCGCGGCATCACCAACGGCATCCTGTGTTACGTGCGTAACGAGCCAATCCCTATGATGGAAACCGGCCAATGAACGAAGCCTACCGGTCAGATGCGCGGCAACTTCTGGCGCAGGCCCGCCGGGCGCTCCGGCAGGGAGAACGCAGAACGGCGCGCCAGCTGGCCGGTGAAGCAGCCCGTTTACAACCCGATTTAGAAGAAGCATGGCTGATTCTGGCGGCACTCTCCGAACCGCAGGCCAGCATCCAGTACATCAAGCGGGCCTTGCAAATCAACCCCGCCAGCCGGCAGGCGCGCAAAGCCATGCACTGGGCGGTGCAACGCTTGCGGCATCAGCCAACCACGGCAGTGCCCTCCACCGCCCCCACCCCCGGCGACATTTCCAGCGGCAAGACCTTACCGCTGCGCATCCGTCAGATTCAGGCCGTCCCCGCTGAAAACACCCAACCGGTGCGTATTGCTGCCCCGGCTCAATCGCTGGCGGTTGCCCCTTCTCTTTCCAAACCTGCCCCTGCCGCGCTGCGCCGCACCCCCGCAGTCGTCTGGGTCACCCTGCTGACGGTGCTGATGGTGGTTTCGCTCTCGGCCCTGTTGTGGCTGATTCTGCCCGACCTGCAAACCGCGCTTGCCGAAAGTCCCTCGGTTGCGCGGCCGATTGGCGCCCTGTTCAAGCCGTCCCTTACCCCCACCTTTACCCCCACTTTCAACCCCACCGCCACTGCCACCAGCACGCCAACCGCCACCCCCACCTCAACCCCCACCGAGACACCCACCTCCACACCCACCGAAACACCGCTGCCCACCCCAACGCCGCTCATCATCAGCGGCGGGATGGAGGTTCAGGTTGCCGAGGACGAACCGTGGATTGATGTCAACCTGACCGAACAGATGGTTTATGCCTACATCGGCAGGGAACTGGTCAACAGTTTTCTGGTCTCTACCGGCACATGGCAAACGCCCACCGTTACGGGGCAGTACCGCATTTATGTCAAGTACCGGTATACCGATATGGCAGGGCCGGGTTATTACCTGCCCGATGTACCGTATACAATGTATTTCTACAAAGGATACGGCCTGCACGGCACCTACTGGCACAACAATTTCGGCACGCCGATGAGCCACGGCTGCATCAACCTGCGCACCGAGGATGCGGCCTGGTTGTTCGACTTTGCCTCGGTTGGCACACTGGTCAACATCCACTATTGACTGGTCTGTTCGATGTTTTCCCTCTTCCCACCGCATCTTCGGCAGATTTCCCGCCGTGAATTTCTCAAACTTTCCGGCATCGGCGCGCTGGCCTTCTTCACCCTGCCGCTGCGGCTCGACCGCCTGCTGGCGGCCACCCTGCCGGAGAGAGAGGTTTCACTGCCGCGGCTGGGCCGGGTTTGCACCGCCAAAATTGACGGGTACGACCGTCCCTCTTTCAACGGTGAACTTAAAAAAACCTACTGGCGCGACCTCGTTCTTTCCATTACCGAAGTTACCATCGGCGCTGAAGATTCGGGCCACAACCGCATCTGGTACCGCGTTGCGGATGAAGCGTATGTCCATTCCGGCGATATTCAACCGGTAGATTTGCAAAAACAGACCCCCGCCGCCAGCCTGCCGGAAGGCGGCGCACTGGCCGAAGTCAGCGTGCCCTTTACCGATACGCTTTGGGACTTGCGCCGCCCGGACTGGTTCTCTTACCGCCTGTATTACGGCACCACCTACTGGGCGGACCAAATTCAGCAGGATAAAAACGGAAAGATCTGGTACCGCATCCGCGATGACAAATGGAAAATTTATTTCTACGCCGATGCCACCCACCTGCGCCTGCTCAGCGAGGAGGATGTCCGCCCCATTTCACCGGAAGTTCCCCCCGCCGAAAAGACCATCGAAATCCGCCTGCCCGAACAAATCGTCATCGCTTATGAGGGCGGTCAGGCCGTGTTCATGGCGCGCACTTCCACCGGCGCCCGCTTCATTGACGGCGATTATCGCACACCGCCGGGCGTTTATATCACCAACCGCAAACGCCCCTCCCGTCACATGGCCGCCGGCGACCGTGCCGCCCCCAACAGTTACGACCTGCCGGGCGTACCGTGGGTGTGCTACCTGATGGATAACGGCATTTCCTTTCACGGCACATACTGGCACAACAATTTTGGCAGACCGCGCAGCCACGGCTGCATCAACCTTTCCATCCCCGATTCGCAGTGGATCTACCGCTGGACCAATCCGCCGGTACCACTGCAAACCGTGACTCTCATCGAAAAAACCGGTACAATGGTTAAAATAATTGATGAGCCAATGGCTTGAGATGATTATTCCGTTTTGCTTTCAAAGCAGCCTGCACCGGAGGTAACGCCTATGCCGCAACCGCTTTTTGCAGGGCTGGTTGTTGACGAAAATGATCAGGTCGTAGAAACCGCCATGGTCGGTTCTGAGCCGATGTATGTGGTCAACGATGCCGGTTTCCGCCGCCATATCCCCGCCGAGTACGTCGACCGGCAGGTGTTGAACTTCCTCAAAGAACAGATCAGCGGACACGAGGATTTGCTCACCGAACAGACCGCCAAAATGCTCGGTCAGGATGACATTTTTTCCAAAGCCATTATCGAAAAACAGTTCCGCAACATTGACCAGCAATTCGAACAACTGCTCAAAACCGGCATTCCCGAAGAGGGGCGCGCCTACATGGGAATGATGGGCTTTCGTATTGTCATCAATTTTCACGGCGATGTGGTGCGCATTGACCAGCCCGGCATCATCACCGGCGAGGATGATGAAGGGGAATGATTCTGAAAAAATGTTTACAGACTGCTCCAATTTTCCGATAAAACTTTAACATGAAACGGGTAAAATGAAAGCGCTGGCAGAGTTTACCGGCATTTTGGATGGAGGAGTAACATGACGCCCGATAATATCATTGATGTAACCGAAGCCGATTTCGAATATGAGGTGATCGAATATTCCCAAAACACGCCGGTGGTGGTGGACTTTTGGGCGGCGTGGTGCCAGCCCTGCAAAGTGCTGGCACCCATGTTGGAGAAACTAATCAAAGAAACCGGCGGCGCGATCCGTCTGGCACGGGTGAATGTGGATGAAAACCCGAATCTGGCGATTCGTTTTGGGGTGCGCAGCATCCCTTCTGTTAAGGCTTTTAGTGGTGGTCAAATTGTCGGTGAATTTACCGGTGTGCAGCCTGAATCCCGTCTGCGCGAATTTCTCAGCCGCATCCAGCCGCCCAGCCCGGCCGGTCTGGCGCTGGAACACGCTCTCAGCCTGTTGAATCAGGAGCAGTGGAGTGAGGCGGAACCCATCTTGCGTGAGGTGCTGGAGCAAATGCCCGGCAGCCCGGCTGCCCTGCTGGGACTGGCACGCGCCCTGCTGGCGCAGGGTAAAGCCCGCGAAGCGCACAACATCCTCACCGCCTTCCCGCCCAGCCGGGAATTCAGCACCGCCCAAACCCTGCTGCCGCTGGCAAAGGCGATGGAAGAACTGCGCCATCACCAGCCGGGTGAAGAGCCGGATGAACAGAGCGCAGCCTACTGGAATGCCATCCGGCTGGCCGCCCGCGGACGCATTCCGCTGGCGCTGGACGGGCTGTTAGATTTGCTGCGTCAGGACCGGCGCAACGAAACGGTGCGGCTGACCATCCTCAGCCTGCTGGAAGTGCTGGGTGATGAGAACCCGCAAACCCGCAGTTACCGCCGCGAACTGGCCAGCATCCTGTTCTAAGGGAATTTCACCTCCTCAACACCAGCACCGCCCAGGTGGTCGGGTCGGCCAGCCGCCGAGCCGGGGCCATCGAAACCATGCTTTGCTGGATATTTTCGCTTTCCCGGTCGTTATCCGAAACCGAAACGGCAAAGCCGTAACGCTGGCCATCGGCCGGGGTGATGCCGAACAAACTCCACGGTATGGCCGCCTCGACGCGGTAGAGCCCGGAGCCGCCTTCCGAGGCAATTTTCACCTCGCTTTTCGTGCCGGCCTTGCCGGTGGGGTAATACAGATAGGCTTCCTTATCACCGCTGATCGAGCCTTTGCCGGGGGATATGACCAGCTGGTAATCATCGCCGGTTAACTCACGCGAGTTGAGATCGCCCAGCAGGTCCACATCCAGCAGCAGTTCTACCGTATCGCCTTTATACAGGTCAATGCCGCTGGCGTTCTGAGCGTACTGGTCGTCAATCACCTTAACCGCCAGATAGAGGTAATTATTATCCCAGCCGATGCGGAAGGATGCCTCCAAATCCTCTTTGCCGGTGTGATTTTCTTTGCCAAAGACCACCGGTTTGATGGGATAGGCAGTGGTTTTCCATTCATCCCACACGCCATCCAGTTTTGGCGCCTCGCTCAGGAAGGGGGCGGTATAACTCCCCGCCGAACGCAGCGCGGTGGTGCTGGTCACCGTTGGAGAAGCCGGCGGCCGGGTCGGCTGAACGGCGGTGCTGGTCGGCAGCGGGGGTAAAGTAGGCGGCGGCGTGTTCGTGCTGATGACCGGCGCAGAGGTCGCTGTTGGCATCGGCGAGGGGATGCTGATCTGGGTTTGCACCAGTTCGAACAGGGCCGTCATGGTAAGGTTGGGGGTGGGTTCAGAGGGGGTTGGCACTGCCTCCCGGCCGGGCAGGTTGCAGGCCAGCATCAGCAGCACCAGCATCAACAAGGCTGAGCCAATGGTAACTTTTCTGTTCATCAGGGGCTCCTTTCTCCTCCATGGCAACAAGCAATTACGAATCGGGATTGGCTGTTAATATTCTACGCTATAATTGATTTGAACTTCAATAGCCTTGTTTCCGGGAAGGCCTCAACTTGAGTGAAACGGATGTTTCCCCGCCTCACCTCGAAATCCGCGTGGTGGTTTTTACCCTGCAGGAAAACCGCCTGAAAGTTCTGTTGATTCCCGCAACGGAATTCCCCTTTTTGGGAAAGTGGATGCTCCCCGCTGCTCCCATCCTCGATTGCACCCTTGAAAAAGCCGCCGCAAAACAAATCGAACAGCTCACCGGCATGGGAGAAGTGTATCTGGAACAACTGTACACCTACGGCGACCCCGGCCGCCACCCCGCGCGCCGCCTGATTTCGATTGTTTACTTTGCCCTGATACCTGCCGATAGTTTGAAAACCGCCGCCGAACAAAAGAACGGCAGCCGCTGGTACGCGGTGGAAGAACTACCGCCGCTGGCTATGGATCACGCCGAGATTCTGGCCTATGCCCTGCGCCGCCTGCGCTATAAACTGGAATACACGGCAGTGGGGTTCGAATTGCTGCCGGAATTTTTCACCCTCAGCGAATTACAGCACACCTACGAACTGATTCTGGGTGAAAAGCTGGATAAACGCAACTTTCGCCGCCGCATTCTGGAAGCCGGCATCATCGAAGCCACCCCCCACCGGCGCACTGGCGAAGGACGCCCGGCCCTGCTCTACCGCTACCGCCCCGATGCCGTTGCCGAAGTTAAAGCCCGCCGTCTGTTCCCCTGATCGGCACGCCGCAGCAGGCTGATGCTCTCAATATGAAAGGTCTGCGGAAACAGGTCAAAAGGCTTGATTCGTTCCAGCCGATAACCCTGCGCCACCAGCCGTTTGAGATCGCGCGCCAGCGTGGCCGGGTCGCAGGAAACATAAGCAATCCACTCCGGCTGCAAAGCCACCAGCGCGTCCAGTGCGCGGCGGTCCAATCCGGCGCGCGGCGGGTCGAGCACTGCCGCCAGCCGGCCTTCGATCTGCAGCCCCGGCAGCACCTCTTCCGCCGCACCGATGTAGAGCGCCACATTGTCGAACGAATCAAGATTCACCGCAAAATCCTCACAGGCAGTTGGCGAAAGTTCCACCCCGATGCAGCGGCTCACCCGCTCCGCCAGAAAGGCCGAAAACAGCCCCACCCCGCAATACACATCCAGTAAAGTGGTTTCTCCGTCCAGCGGCAGAACTTCTTGCAGGTAACGCACCATTGCCCCTGCCTGCGCCGTGTTGACCTGAAAGAACGAACCCGCCGAAACGCGAAAAAGGCGGCCGTTCACTTCCATGGGCAGCCAGTCCTCCCCGGCCAGCACAATGCTCCCCGCCGGGCTGAGATGAACCGCCGAAATGGGCAAATCCACTTCCAGAGCGGGCAGTTCCAACTGCTGGCTTTCCAGCGTCAGCAGCACCTCCTCATCCGCCCCCACCCGCAAGCCAATGCGCTCGATTCCCAAACCGGCCTCAAATTCCAGCTGCCGCCACAACTCATCCAGCGGCGGCTGAGGCAGATAACATTCCTCGATGGCCACCACCCGGTTGCTGCCGCTTTCTTCGTAACCCAGCCGGCCGTTTTCATTCAGGTGAAACTGCACCGTGTTGCGGTAATGCCATTCCTGCGGCGAAGGGTGAATTGCCTCCAGCGGCGGATCGCTCAGGCCGCCGATCCGCTCCAGCTGCTCACGCAGCACCTCCACCTTGACATTCAATTGATCCGCATAGGAAAGATGCTGATAATGACAGCCGCCGCACACTCCAAAATGGCGGCAGCGCGGTGCAATGCGCCCGGCGGCCGCTTCCAACACCTCCACCAGCCGCGCCCGCGCAAAACCGCGCTTCTCCTCGGTCAATTCCACCCGCACGCGCTCACCCGGCAGGGCATAAGGGACGAAAACCGCCCGGCCGTCCGACAGCCGCCCCATGCTGCTGCCGCCAAAAGTGTGGCGCAGCAGGACTACCTCGTGCAATTCACTCCGCGCGGGACTCAAATCATGTGCACCCAGATGTAGTCTTCCAGACTCTGGATGGTCATATCCTTTTCCAGCATCAACTGCTTGACCACATCGCCAATGGAAATCACGCCAACCAGTTTATCCCCATCCAGCACCGGCAAATGGCGGAAGCGTTTGGCCGTCATCAGCGCCATACACGATTCGACCGACTGCTCAGGGGTGACATAATAAACTGCTTTGACCATCAGGTCGTTGACCGGTGTTTGCAAACTGGCCGTACCATCGGCAGCCTTGCGGGCAAAGTCGCGTTCCGAGAAAATTCCCACAATTTTACCGGCTTCCACCACCAGCACTGCGCCGATCTTCTGTTCTGCCATCAGTTTCAAGGCATCCAGCACGGTGGAAGAAGGGGTCACATACCAGACCTGCGTGTACTTCTCCTTTAACAAATCTTTTACTGTCGCCATTTGCAGCATCCTTTCTGCGCCTGCCAGATCCACCTAACCGCTGTATCCGCGCCCGAGAATGTAATTTTCCAGTCCCTGAATGGTGGTTTCTTTTTCCTCCAAAACCTGTTTGACCACATCCCCAATGCTGATCAGGCCGACCAGTTTCTGGTCATCATCCAGAACCGGCAGGTGACGGATGTGCTTGGAGGTCATCAACGCCATACACTCCTCCACGGTTTGTTTGGGGCTGACGTAATACACGGCGCGGGTCATGAACTCACTTACCAGATTATCCAGCAGCAGGGATTCATGCCGGGCGGCGTTACGGGCGTAATCTCGTTCCGAGAAGATTCCGGCAATCTTATCCCCATCCATCACCAGTACCGCGCCGATGTTCTTTTCAGCCATCAACTTCAGCGTCTCGCGCAGGGTAGCCGTAACCGGCACACTCCAAACATCCGTGCCTTTGATCTTCAGCAGGTTTTTGACCGTCGCCATAATTGAACTCCTTTCGTATGATAGGGATAAGGTGACAGGGGAAATGACGAAAATTGCAGGAATCAACTCCGAATGGTAACTTTATTATATAAGAAACACCGGGGGTCTTCAAACCTTTAAAAAGGGCATAATTTCATTATGATAAAAAGCGTGCCGCTGTCAAGCTCACCCCACTCAGGCTGTTGGGTTATTTAAAAATCACCCGCATTAACCTGTTTCTTAATTTAACCAATATCGTATAATTTATAACAAATAATATGATTTGTTTCAGACAACTTCGTTCAGCATAATTTACTTTCACTCAACCAGCAAAGAGCCAGGGCGGGAAAAAAGTAAAAGAAAGGCTCGTACTTGTGTATGTGGCAAAGAAAATCGGGAGACTGGCAATGAGCAAAACCATCCTTATTCCTTTGATCGCAATCCTGATGCTGGCAACCGGTCTGATCGCTTTCCAATTCCAACCTGTACTCGCATTCAACACTTTCTTCCAGCAGGATGAACAACTGGTACGCGGGGCGCAGTTATACGATGACTGGACCCAGCTCGGCGGGACGACTCCACCACAGGGCAGTCATCCCATCTGGTCTCGTCAGACCACCAACACCCGCAGCGGCGTGGAAACGTGGCGCTGTGTTTCCTGCCACGGTTGGGATTATCAGGGCAAAGACGGTGCCTTTTCTGCCGGTGCAAACTACACCGGCTTTCCGGGCGTTTACCAGGCCCAAAGCCTGCCGTTGGAAGAATTGAAGGCCATTCTAAGCGGCGGGAAAGATCCCCAGCATGACTTTTCGGCATACCTGAGTGATGAAGACCTCACCGCTCTGGCCGTCTTCCTTCGAGAGGGGGTCATTGACGATAACCGCTTCATTGACCGCGTCAGCCTCAAGCCCATTGGGGGCGACCTGCAAAACGGCAAAACACTTTATGAACAGGGCTGCGCTTCCTGCCACGGTGCCGATGGGCAAACCATCACTTTTCGATACGAAGGGCAAACCGTCAGTTTAGGCACGCTCGCCGTGCAGGACCCCTGGCGCTTCCTGCACCGCACCCGCTTTGGCACTGCCCGCGCTCCCGAAATGACCATTGGCCTGAACCTCGGCTGGAGCCCGCAAGAAGGGCGCGATGTCCTTCTCTACGCCCAAACCTTCGCCACCGGCCTTGAACAACCCCTCACCCCCTCGGTAGGAGAGCAACCCGCCGGAACGGTCAGTGCACCGGGCGGGCCCGCCAATAATATTATCACCGGCATTCTCACCGCATTGGGCGCCATGGCTGCCAGCCTGGGCTTTGCACTGGTGCTGGGCGGTTTGCTGGTGGGCATTCTCTTGCTGGTTGTCTGGTCCATTCGCAACCGCAAATAACCTGTACGAACATCGCACATCGAGAAAGGAGACAAGCATGAAGCAACCCAAACCATGGTGGCAACAACCCGGTTTTCGGGTGGGCATTGCACTGCTGTTGCTGATTTTGCTTGGCGGAGCAGTCAGCGCGGTTTATCTGACTCAAATCCCACCCCAACAGCCTATTGCCTTTCCGCACAACCGGCACGTGGGGTTGGGCGCACCCTGTGCTTACTGCCACCCCGGCACAGCCTGGGGACCCACTGCCGGCCTGCCGGGCATTGATAAATGCTGGGGCTGCCACCAGCAAGTCCAGAAAAAGTCACCCGAACTGGAAAAACTGGCCGCTTATGTCGCCAACAATGAGCCAATCCCCTGGGTGCCGGTTGCCATTCAGCCGGAATTTGTCCACTTCAACCATCAACCGCATGTCAGCGCCGGCATTGCCTGCGAAACCTGCCACGGCGATATGACCCAGATGACCGTTGCCGAACCACAGCCGCGCCAGAACATGGGTTGGTGTCTTTCCTGTCATCAAAAGATGGCACCCGAACAGTGGACCAAACTTTCCGACTGCGCAACCTGCCATTATTGATCTGGAGAGAGGAAACAGCATGAGCAATACCCTGTCACGAAGAGATTTCCTGAAACTGACCGGCATTGGAGCGGCCGTTTCCGCCGTGCTGACCGGCTGCGGCCCCATGGCGCGCTACATCGTCCGCAAGCCCTATACCAGCATGCCCGAATACAACCAGACGGGACTGAGCACCTACTACGCCTCCACCTGCCGCGAATGCCCGGCCGGCTGCGGCATCATTGTCCGCACCAAAGAAGGCCGTGCCATCACCATCGAGGGCAACCCTCAGCACCCGGTCAACCGCGGGCGGCTTTGCTCCCGCGGCGTGACTGCCCAGCAAGGCCTGTACAACCCCGACCGCATCCGCGGCCCTGTCTTTCAGGCACGCGGCGATGCCTCGCGCGCCAAACCGATCAACTGGGACGAAGCCATCAGCGTCGTTCAGCAGGCGCTGGCCAGTTCTCCCGAACAAATTGCTTTCCTGCTGGGGGCCGCCCCCGATCACCTTTTCGATCTGGTGAGCGAAATTTGCGAAACCATCGGCGCACCACCCCCCGTTCGCTACAATGCCCTGACCACCTTTGAAGGGCGTTCCACCCTGCTGGAAGCCGCGCGCCTGACCTTTGGCGAGGAAGCCCTGCCCTATTTCGATCTGGCCAATGCCGAAGTCACCTTTGCTTTTGGGGCAAATTTCCTTGAAAACTGGCTTTCACCGGTGGCCTACACCCGCGCTTATGGAGAGTTCCGCCGCGGACGCCCCACCCGGCGCGGTTATCTGGTCGTTTTTGAACCGCGCCAGTCCCTCACCGCCGGCAACGCCGATGAGTGGATTCCCATCCGTCCCGGCAGCGAGGCAATCCTTGCCGCCGCCCTCAACCGGCTGGTGGCCGAAGCACGCGGCAAACCGGTCTCACCGGCTTTCAGCACGGTGACGGTCAGCGCCGCGGCTGCAGCCAGCGGCGTGAGCGAAGAAAAAATCCGCCAGCTGGCGCAGTTATTCGCCGCTGCCGATCATCCGCTGGCCATTCCCGGCGGCAGTGCGCTGGCGCAAGCGGATGGCCTGATGACCGCCCGCTCGCTGCTTTACCTGAACGCGGTGGTGGATAATCTCGGTCAGCCGGGCGGTGTTTTCCTGACCCCCGCGGCGGCCTCCACCACCGATTTTGCGGCCGTCAAAGAACTGACCCGCCGGATGATGGACAGCGAAGTCAAGGTGCTGTTTGTTCACGGCGTCAATCCGCTCTTTGAACTGCCGGGCGCGCTCGGCTTTGGCGAAGCGCTTGCCAAAGTGCCAATGGTCATTTCTTTTGCTTCATTCCCCGATGAAACAGCCCTCGCCAGTGACTATATCCTCCCTGACCACACCCCGCTGGAATCGTTCGGCTACCAGCGCGTCCTGGCAGGCAGTGACCGCCCGGCTTACTCATCCTTCCAGCCGGTGGTTGTGCCGCTTTACGACACACGCGCCACCGCCGATGTGTTGCTGGCAGCCGTAAAACTGCTGGGAGTGCAGGCCGCGCAGGCCTTCCCCTACCAGGACGAGGTGGAATACATCCAGCAAAAACTGCTGCCGCTCATCAATGCCGGCGGTTTTTATACCGCGCCGGAAATTTTCACCTTCTGGTCGCGCTGGCTGCAATACGGCGGCTGGTGGAAGGCAGAAGCCGAACTTACCGTTCCACAACAAGCCACCCCGCCGGAAGAAGCCTTCCCCTTCACGCCGCCCGCCGAACTGGAAGAAGGCAAGCAATTTTATCTGATTACCTTCCCCAATCACCTTGGGGATGGCAGCGGCGCAAACCGCCCATGGCTGCAGGAACTGCCCGACTGGATGACCACCGTCACTTGGAATTCGTGGGTGGAAATTCACCCCAAAACTGCCGAGGAACTCGGCCTGCACGATGACGATGTGGTGCGTATCAGCACCCCCTTTGGATATGTAGAAGCCAGCGTTTACCGCTACCCGGCCATCCGTCCCGATACCATTGCCATTCCCTTCGGGCAGGGACACACCGCGCTGGGGCGCTGGGCTGAAGGACGCGGCTGCAACCCGGCGCAGGTGCTGCCCACTTCAACCAACGCCGCCGGCGACCTGACCTTTGGCAGTGTGGTGGCAACCGTACTGCCCACCGGCAAACGCCGCCCGCTCGCCCGGGTGGAGAGCAAAGAAGGCATCTACGGCGAACATTAATGTTAATGACGGAATAACCAAGGAGAGAGACACATGGCTGAACAAAAAGTACCTCAAAAATGGGGACTGGTGGTGGATCTTGACCGCTGTACCGGCTGCAACGCCTGCATCGCGGCCTGTTCGATGGAGAACAACATCCCCTTCGTGGGCGAAGATGATGTGGCTTACGGGCGCGGGATGTACTGGCTCTATAACAAACGCGAGTGGGTCGGCGAATACCCCGAAGTCAAACCCGCTTTCGAGCCGGTTATGTGCCAGCAATGCGGCAATGCCCCCTGCGAGCCGGTCTGCCCGGTGTTTGCCTCGGTGCATAGCGAAGAAGAGCAGATCAATCTGGCAGTGTATAACCGTTGTGTCGGCACGCGCTACTGCGCCAACAACTGCCCCTACCACGCCCGCCAGTTCAACTACTTCGATTACGAAATGCCCGAACCGATGAATTCTTACCTCAACCCGGATGTCACCGTCCGCCGCCGTGGGGTGATGGAAAAATGCACTTTCTGCGTGCAGCGCATTGTGCGCGGGCGACAGAAAGCCGCCGCCGAAGGCCGCGAAGTGCAAGACGGTGAAATTCAACCCGCCTGCGTGCAGGCCTGCCCGGCCGGCGCACTGGTGTTTGGGGATGTGAGCGACCCGCAAAGCAAAGCCAGCCAGGCGGCGCGTGACCAGCGCCGTTACCAGCTGCTGGAAGAACTGGGCACACTGCCCCGCGTAACCTATCTCAAAGGAGGTGGACGGTATGGCAGCTGAAACCGAATTGATGCAAGCCGCCAAGCCAGTTGAACACGCCGAAGAAGACCCGCGCGAACATCTGATGTTCGACCCGCGCCCGCGCGAAGAGATGAACCGCATGATCATGGAAGCAATGACCACCACCACCCGCCGCTACTGGATCTGGCTGATCGGGCTGGGACTGGCGGTTGCCGTGCTGTTGTTCGGCGCATGGGGCAACATGATTTTGACCGGCATTGGCATTGCCGGTCTGCGCCGTCCTGTTTTCTGGGGCGTGTTTATTGTGACCTTTGTGTTCTGGATCGGCATCAGCCATGCCGGCACATTCGTTTCGGCCATCCTGCGCGTCTTCAAAGCCGAGTTCCGTCGCCCCTTCACCCGCGCCGCCGAACTGATGACCACCTTCGGGCTGGCAGCCGGTGCGCTGTACCCGCTCATCCATCTGGGGCGCGTGTGGGTGTTTTACTGGATGATCCCCTATCCCAATGCCCGCTGGCTGTGGCCGAATTTCCGTTCGCCGCTGGTGTGGGACTTCCTCGCCATCACCACCTACCTGCTTTCCAGCACCATCTACCTCTACCTGCCGCTGGTGCCCGATCTGGCCATGGCGCGCGACCGCACCAAAGGCTGGCGGCATACCATCTACAAGATCCTCGCGCTGGGCTGGCGCGGCACCGAAGCCGAATGGCACCGCCTGCGCAAGGCAATCGGCATCTTTGCCTTTGCCATCATTCCGGTCATGTTCTCGGTGCATACCATCGTTTCGTGGGACTTTGCGGTGGGCATGGTAGCCGGCTGGCATTCGACCATCTTTGGCCCTTACTTCATCGTCGGCGCCATCCTCTCCGGCGTTGCCGCGGTAGTGACTATTCTGTATGTTCTGCGCAGTACGATGAAGCATTTTGATTACTTCATCCGTGTCGAGCACTTTGATGCGCTGGGCAAGTTACTGCTGGTCTTTTCGATGGCGTGGGCGTACTTCTTCTTCAACGAATACCTTGTCTCGTGGTATGGCGGTGATGCCGCCATCAAACAGGTTCTCACCCTGCACGCCACCGGCCCGGCGGCATGGGTGTGGTACACCATGCTGATTTGCAACATCGCCATTCCGTGGCTGACTCTGTGGAACAAGACCATCCGCCGCACGCCGTGGGCAATGTTCATCATCACATTGCTCATCAATGTGGGCATGTATGCCGAACGGTACACCATCATCCCCCTTACGCTGGGGCATCAGCGCAGCCCGTTCGACTGGGGCATCTATAACCCCCGCCTGACCGAAATCAGCATTGCGCTGGGCACGCTGTGCCTGTTCATGTTCCTTTACCTGCTGGCCTCACGGTTGATACCGCTGGTGCCGGTCTGGGAAGTGCAGGAAGGGCAAATGGCGCACCGCCTGCGCAAAGTGGGTAAGGCCAGAATGCCCTCGGTCACCGAACTGGAAGAGTAATCAAGGAGCATATCTATGGCTGCAAAAGTCGTTCATCTGGCTCTTTTCAAGGAAGAACAAATTGACCACGCCGCCGAAGCAATCGGCCGCCTGCACGAACTGGGCATCAGCGATCAGGATATCTCCGTCATCTCCGGCATTCCCTACTCGGAACGCATTCTGGGGCGGCCGATGTCGTGGACGAACATCGGGCGCATCGGGCTGGCCGGGGCAGTGCTGGGTTTTCTGGTGGCAGCGTTCCTCAACTTTGGCACGCCCCTGCTTTACCCCATCCGCGTGGCCGCCATGGGGCTGACCCCCATCCCGACCGCTATCGTCGTCACCTTTGAACTGACCATGCTGGGGCTGCTGATCAGCACCTTCATCGGTGTGTTCGTCGAAACCATCTCACCCTCTTTTGGGCCAAAAGGCTACCACCCCAAAATCAGCGACGGCCACATCGGCATTCTGTTCAGCGGGCCGGCACAACTGGATGAAAAAATCCACACCTCATTGAGCGAACTGGGAGCAGAACTGGTACATGAGGTAGAGGAGGAAAAGTTATGGCTGTAGCCAAACGCTTGATCATCGTTCTGGTGGTGCTGGCCAGCCCGCTGGCAATTGGGCTGCTCTTCACCTACGACATCATCAAAATCGAGTGGATTTCGTTCATGGAAATTCAGCCCTCTTACCGCGCGATGGAAGCCCCCTTACCCCTGCCGCCGCGTTCGGTGCCGGTGCAGGGAGCGGCTTATATTCCCGAACTGGGCGCCCCCGTCAACCCCGTGCCAGCCAGCGAGGAGTCCATTCAGCGCGGCAGGGAGTATTATAACAACGCCTGCGCGCTGTGCCATGGTGAAACGGGCAACGGCGGCGGGGCTTTTTCCGGCTTTCTGGTGCAGTTCCCGCCCGCCAACCTGATCAAGCCGGATGCCAACGCCCGGCAGATCAGCGACGGCGCCATTTTTCTGACCATCACCAACGGCATTGAAGGGCGCATGCCGGCGTTGATTGAGAACCTGCCCACCGCCGAAATGCGCTGGGATGTGGTCAACTACGTCCGCTACCTGCAGCAGCAAGCCAACCCCTAGGCGCATCCTTTCATTTCGGACAGCAGTTAACCGCCGGTTAAACACCGGCGGTTTTCCATTTTCTAATGAAACTCTAATGTTTAACCGCTTTATTTCGTGTTTTATTTTCAAAAGTGTGTTACAATCAACTCCGTTGAGGGAAAATCCTCAATGGTTACAGAGATCGCGTCATGGTTCAATCGCCTTCCGGTTTCGGTAAAGGCGATTTTTTTATGACCAGATCGAAAAATCATCAAATCTTTTTCGTAACAAAATGGAGTATCTCAAATGTCTGATCGTGTAGTTGGTAATGTCAAGTGGTTCAATAGTGAAAAGGGCTACGGTTTCATTTCTCAGGAAAACGGCCCGGATGTCTTTGTTCACTACAGTGCTATTGAGGTCGAAGGCTTCCGCACATTGAACGAAGGGCAAAAAGTTGAATTTTCTGTAGAAAAAGGGCCCAAAGGCCTGCAGGCTGCCCGCTTGATCCTGCTGTAAAAATTCAAACCAAAAGCCGGAACACCCCTGTGCCAAACAGGGGTGTTTTTTATTGGAAAAGCGAGAATTATGGTATAATCACCGCGCTCGGTGAAATATACCGTTTTGGAGAGGTAGCGTAGTCTGGCCTAACGCGCGCGCCTGGAGAGCGCGTGTACCGCAAGGTACCGCGGGTTCGAATCCCGCCCTCTCCGCCAGAAATTTCCGGCCTGCGCGGCCGGTTTTTTTCTTGCACTTTCAAAGGCGTTCGATTATAATTGGGATTGCAAACGGGCGGTTAGCTCAGTTGGTTAGAGCGTTGCGTTGACATCGCAGAGGTCGTAGGTTCGAGTCCTATACCGCCCACCAGAATCAAAAAAGCCGCTTTGAAGCGGCTTTTTGTTTTGCTTCCACCTTGATAATTGGGTAACAATCTACTGCACGAAATTCAGCGGATCCACCTTGCCGTAAACATCGCTGCGCATTTCAAAGTGCAGGTGCGGGCCGGTCGAACGGCCGGTGGAGCCCATCAGGCCGATCAGATCGCCCTGATAAACGCTCTGCCCGCAGATCACGTTAATCTGGGAAAGATGGGCGTAGTAAGTCTGCCAGCCGTTGCCGTGGTCAATCACAATCAGATTACCGTAGCCAAAGTCATTCCAGCCGGCATAAACCACCACGCCGTTATCCGCCGCGTAAATGCCCACACCGGTTGAACCGCCGATATCAATGCCAAAGTGATTGATTTCCGGCTGATAGCGGTAACCGGAGATATAGCGCGTAGCCGCCGGCCAGACGAACGTGCTGGTACCCACTGCCCCATCATAGACCGTGCCGCAGAAGCCCGGTCCCACCGTTTTGGCAACCGCCGGGTTATCGCGCGTGATGCGCGGCATGTTCCATGTGATAAACTGCCCCTGCCCGCCCGGAATGAACAGAACCGTGCCGGGTTCGATGTTGGGCGCGGCAAAATCACCCACACTTTCCACCGTCAGGTTATTGCCCGGCCAGTTGATGATATCTTCGGGGGTTACTTTGAAAAAGCGCGAAACGGCATTCAACCCATCACCAGCGTGCCATTCATAAATGGCGCCATCCACCGGCGGAATTTTAATCACCTGACCGGGGGTGATCCAGTGCGGGTCGCCCAATTCGGCGGGGTTTGTCCACATCAGCGATTGAGGTTTAAGCCCAAAACGCTCGGCGATGGTGAAAAGGGTATCACCGGGTTGAATTTCATACTCCACAAAGTCAAAACGCGGCCGGCTGGGCAGGGTGGTATGCAGCAGCGCCAGCCGTAATATGCCGTTACTGCTCCGGCTGGCAAGAGGTTCGAAAACCGGCGGTTCCACCGAGGGCGTAGCCGTTGGCAAAGAAGCCGCCACCGCCGCGGTTTGCGGAGCGGCCACCTCACCTTTCAGGTAAAAGTTGCTCATCACCCACACCACCATCAGCACCAGCGCCAGCGAAGCCAGCATACTGCCAATCCGCGTTGCGGCTTCTCCCAACCCCATTTCCACAACGGTTTGCCATAACTCCCCTATCCCGCGGCCGTTGGTGGGTGGGGTATGAATTGGGTCGTCCTGTTCGGTTGAATTTAGATCGGCACGGAACGGATCGTTCGGTGGCGATGTCTCTATCATGAATCGGTTTCCTTATGCAGACAATATAACATATCTGAAACGGAAGGTCAAGCAACGCTCAACCTGCGTATACTCTACGCACCGGAGGTTTTTTTACTTATGGCGGTCGCCAAATGGGATCAGCATCAAAAAGCCGATGGCAATGATGATCTGCCCGATTTCCACACCGCGCGCCTGCCACGGGCCAAAGTACGGCACACCGGGCAGGGGATGACTGCCTGCCCCAAAAACATCCGCCATACCGGCAAACACGGCAATCACATAACCGGTTGCCACCATGCGCAGGCCAATATCCGCCAGAATGCTGGGCTGGCGTTTCTGCCAGAGCGACATCAGGCTGATGTATCCCCCGATACAGATGAAGGCCAGCCCCACCAGAAACACCGCAATTTGCACAAAACCGATCACCGGGCTGCGATCCAGCCCAAACAGGCTTGGGCGCGCGCCAAGCAAAAAAATGAGGAAGCCCAGCAGGGTCAGCGCCAGTCCAATGCGCACCCGGCGCAGTGAAAAAAACTGGTTTGGGCGGCTTTCAACGGCTTGAGAAGCCGGCGATGAGGGGGAAGAAGCAGATGTGGAGGTCATGCGGGCAGGGTTTGCTCCAGAATTCGTAGCCAGTTGGTCTCTGCAACAGCGCGCAGGTTTTGTTCTGAAAAACCGCGCTCAACCAGCACACCGGCCAGTTTGGGCAGGTCGGCAATTGTGTCCATCTCCAACGGTACGGCGGGGTAGCCAAAACCGCCGTCAAAATCCGTCCCGATAGCCACATGGCGCACACTGCCGGTCAACTGACAGATATGATCCACATGATCGGCAAGGTGCTGGAGGGTAACCCATTCGCGCGGCTCGTGATTCTTCCAGCCGCTGCGCAGAAAACGGTTGAACGGCACCACGCCGATCACGCCATCCCGTTCTGCCAGCCGCCGGATGATGCGGTCGGAAAGATGCCGCCTGACGGCCGCTTCATCTTTCAACAGAGCAGCGGCGTTGCTGTGACTGCAAATGACCGCACCCTCGTAGCGGTCGAGCGCCTGCAATGCAGATTTTTCGGTCATATGAGCAATATCCAGAGTATAACCGATTTCTGCCATTTCTCCCAAAAGGCGAAAGCCCTCTTCGTTGAAACCATCGCCCTCGTACATTCCGCCGCAAAACCGCGTCCCCGCCCACACCGGGCCAATCAGGCGCAGTCCTTCCTCCCACCACGCTTCCAATTCGCGGCGGTCGCGCACCCCTTCGGCGCCTTCCATACTCAACACCAGTCCAACCGGCTGACAATGCTGCGAGAACTGCGGCGGCGCGGTGTGCCAGCGCTGCAGATGATCCTGCAGCTCCCCCCGCCTGCGAATCAGGCAGAACTGATCCGGTGATTGATCGCACAGGTCAAAATAATAGTCCATTTGAGCGCGGGTCAGACGGTAGGCTTCCTCGAAGGTGGCAAAGTCCAGTTTTTCCCATGCACCGCTTTTATAGCGGCGCGGCATGACAAACAGGGTTGCAACAATCACTCCAATATAGCCGCGCTGATATTCTTCCCAGCCGCATAATGCCTCGCCGTTGACCTGAACGGTGGGCGTACCTGCCTCGCGGCGGCGCGTTTCGTAAGCCGAAAGGCGAATATCCCGACCAAAGGTCAGCGCGTTGTAGGCAATGTCCTGATGAGCATCAATCCAGATGAGCGGTTTCATATCATGGGGGAGTGAAAGAGACGCCAGGAGTCGGCGTCTCTTTAATCTTACACCTGTTTTTTGATCTCACCTCATCGCTTATTCTGCAGAGCCGGCAGATGATTGATCGCTTTCTTCTCCGCTTTCATCCTCTTCAAGCACCTCTTCCAGTGCCATCCAGTCCAGATCGGCATACGCCATCGATTCGACCCGCCGGATGCTCAAACCAATGCGGTGATTTTCCGCATCCACCTTGATGACCCGCAGGGTAACCACATCGCCCTCTTTCAAAACTTCCTTGGGGTGTTCGATGCGCTTTTCGCTGATTTCGGAGATGTGAATCAGTCCTTCGATATCGTCATCAATGCGGGCAAAGGCGCCGAATTTGGTCAGGCGGGTGATTTTGCCTTCGATCAACTGACCCACCTGATAGCGGGAAGCCTTTTCCAGCCACGGGTCCTGCTGTAACTGGCGGATGGAAAGGCCGATGCGCTTTTTCTCGCGGTCAATGGAAATGATCTTTACTTTCACTTCCTGCCCGACTTTGAGCACCTCGGAGGGATGCTGAATGCGATCCCACGAGATTTCGGAAAGGTGAACCAGGCCATCGGCACCGCTGATGTTGACGAATGCGCCAAAATCGGCCAGGCTGGTCACCTTGCCGGTGCGCACTTCGCCTTCCTGCAGGCTGTCAATCACCCGTTCTTTGATCGTTTCGCGGGTCTCGGTGGTGGCGGCCCGTTCAGAAAGGATCAGCCGGCGTCGTTCGCGGTCCACCTCGATGACGCACACATCAATTTCCTCGCCAATCATCTTGCTCCAGCGCTGTTCGGGGGTTTCACCGCTGCTTTCTGCCCGGCGTGAAAGACTGACCTGCGAAGCCGGCACAAATCCGCGCAACCCGCCTACCGGCACAATCAATCCGCCTTTGTTGTAGCCGATGATTTTGCTGTGGTAAGTTTCCTTGGAGGCGAGCAGCTGTTCGGCTTCTCTCCAGCTGGCTTCTTCGCGGGCGCGCACATAGGAAAGCACCACATTGCCGCTTTCATCTTCAGGCCGAACAACATAAACCGGAATTTCCATTCCGACCTTCAATTGTTCCAGTTCCTCACGCGGGATGGCCTCGTATTCCTTCCCGCTGATGACACCTTCGGACTTTGTACCCACGCTCACCAAAATTTGACCGGGGGCGATACTGGCAATCATGCCAGTGCGAATTTCCCCTTGTTGGGGGAAATCAATCATTGCACCTTCCTGTTCCAGAAGGGATGCCATGTTGTTATTTTCATTCTGATGGTTCTCGGGCTGGGTTTCCTGCTCGAGAGGTGCGTGGTTTTGGTCCATACGATCCAATACTCCAGTGAAAAAAGTTACTGCCCATTATAAAGGCGATTAATCATCTTGACAACCCTGCATTAATGCCGCCTGCGTTTTTTCTTACGCGCCGAACGCGATCCGTCACCACTGCGTTCATCAGCGGCAGCCACAACCCGTTCCACCGGTGCGGCAGGTTCTGTTGGGCTGCTCCGCTCCCGTTCCACCTGCACGGTTGCGCTGCGGCTGGGCTGGTAGGTAAACATCCGCGCAGCCACCCCCGCCCGAATATCTTTGAGGAGTTGGGAAAAGAGTTCCGTGGCCCGGCTCTTGTACTGCACCAGCGGGTCGCGCTGGGCGTAGGCTTCCAGCCCAATCGAAACCCGCAGGGCATCCACGCGGGTGAGGTAATCCACCCACAGTTGAGAGATGACACCCAGTAAAATTTCCCGGTAGATTTCGTTTTGCAGCCGCTCGCCCAGCACCCCGGCAATCTCCTGCAAATCTTCCACCGGCAATTCTTTCAGGTTGCTTTCGGCAATTTCTTCGAATCGCTCATTGCCCAGTACTGCCCGCAGCCGCTCCTGAAGGCGCGGGTTCAGGCGGGAAAGCGGTGTTTCGGTTTGAATCAGGCGGCGCAGTTCGTAATTGCCCCACACCCGCTGCAAGGCAAGCCGCGCACCTTCCAGGTGCTCCAGAATCTCCTCGCTGAGTTCCTCTGCTTCGCGGCCATCCAGCAAAGCAGCCGCGTGGAAAATGTAGGTCATGCGGGTAACCTGTTGCCGTCCGCGGCGGTGCGTGCGGCGGTCAAAGGTTAGACGGGTGCCTTGCGTCATCATACCCAGTAACCCCAACAGGGCAGCCTGATTCTGCTGGAGCAAAATCTTGCCGTCGCCCACTTTTTCGAGGGCGGCATCCAGATCGCGCGCAATGGGGCCATCCGGGCTGGAAAGCCGTTCCACGCGCTCGTTCAGCAGTTTTTCAACTT
This sequence comes from Chloroflexota bacterium, assembly GCA_040754815.1. Lineage (GTDB taxonomy): Bacteria > Chloroflexota > Anaerolineae > Anaerolineales > Anaerolineaceae > Bellilinea. The sequence goes on along the minus strand of JBFMBX010000006.1, from coordinate 54,407 downwards.
CACCGTAGAGCAGCCGGGCGGCCTCCTCCCAGTCTCTGCCCTGATACTGGGTCAGACGGGCATCCAGTTCTTCCACCCGCCGCTGAATCGCGCCGATGACGCGGTTCAACGTAACCGTCATGAGGGCTGATTCAACCTGTTCCTTCACCCGTTCGGCCAGATGATCGCCGCCCTGTGTCAACGCGCGCATTTCATCATTATTAAAGCGCAACGGAACGCGCACAAGGCCCGAAAGTTCCTCCACCAGTTCCTGCGGGCGTAAACTGCCGCCGGCTTCTTCCAGCCTGTCGGGCAGTCCCTCGAAGAAAGTATCAACCGCTTCCAGCCGCTCGGCTAACTGCTGCTGAATGGCTTCTTCACTGCGTTCCAGTAAATTTTCAATCGCCCGCAGCAGGTGATTGCGTTCGGCTTCGAGCGCACGGCGCGCCAGACCCAGCAGGGCACGGCGCAGTTCCGCGGCGGTGACGGCTTCCTCTCCGAGTTCTTCCCTGATTTCATTCATCATCAGGCGCAGGGTGTAGGAAGGATAGGCCACCCCTTCATAGGTAATCGGCGGCTGGACATCTTCCAGATAGGCCAGCAGTTTCCATGGCCCTTCCTCATCGGCCAGTGCATTCTCAACCCGGGCTTTCAATTCAAGCTGCAGCATCTCGCGCACATCTTCGCTCAGGTCTTCCTTCGTAAAGACACGGTCGCGCTGTTCGTAAATGCGCTTGCGCTGCATGTTCAACACATCGTCATATTCCAGCAAATGCTTGCGGATATCGAAGTTATTGCCTTCCACCCGTGCCTGCGATTGCTCCACCAGTTTAGCAACCAGATTATTCTCAATCGGCAGGCTTTCATCAATGTTGAGGCGTGCCATCAGGCCCTCTACCTGCGCACCGCCGAACAGGCGCATCAGGTCGTCTTCCAGCGAAAGATAAAAGCGGGAAGAACCCGGGTCGCCCTGTCGGGCAGCGCGGCCGCGTAATTGATTATCAATGCGGCGGGCTTCGTGGCGCTCCGAACCGATGACATGCAAACCGCCCAGCTGGCGCACCTTTTCCATCTCATCCATGTACTGCAAAAAGGCGCGCACCGATTCTTCGTAAATTCCATACTGGGCAGCATCCATCTCCAAAAGCAGTTTACGGCGCTGTTCGTTGGTCATCTCATAGGGGTCGTGCCCGGCACGGCTCAACACACGGATGACATCGGCAAGAATATCCTCGTCCAGTTCGCCGCCCAGTTTGATATCCACACCGCGGCCGGCCATGTTGGTGGCAATCGTCACGGCGCCGAAAGCGCCGGCGCGGGCAATGATCAGCGACTCTTCGTCGTGTTTGCGGGCGTTCAAAACCTGATGCGGCACACCGCCCTGCAACACCTTAATCAGGCGGGGACGGTCCTCTTCTTTGAGGTTGAGCAGTTCGAGCAGCCGCTCCACATTTTCCCCTTCTTCCGGGTTTATCGAGGTCATCCCTACCGAACGGGCAAAATTACGCAGTTCGGCGGTGTTCAGATCCGGCAGCGGTTTGTTTAAAAACTGCAATTCCGGAATGGCCACTTCGCTTTCCTGCCGGTTGTGCTTGCGCAGCCACGCCTGGCGAATCAGCATCACCTGCATCAAGCGGCGCAGCAACTCCGGCTGCAAACGCAGCGATAGCCGTTCGGAATGCTCGACCGAGGTCGTGCCGACCAGCTGCGGGCGGCCGCGCACATGATAATGCACAATTTCCTGCACAATGGCGCGGATTTTGGCCTCTTCGGTGCGGTAGATCACATCCGGGTAGTCTTTACGCTTCCAGAATACGGGTGCTTTAAGCGGGTCATCCCGCCGGGCGTAGTAGGTGTATTTATAGCCGTACTCGTCTTTGGCCTGCACTTCCACCAGTGTCGGGTTGGGTTGAATCGCCCGGTATTCCAGATTGGTGGGGATGGGCAGCACTTCCAGTTTGTAAATCTTGGCAAATTCCTCCGCTTCGGTCAGCGCCGTACCGGTCATACCGGCCAGTTTTTCGTACATGCGGAAATAATTTTGAATGGTGATGGTCGCGTAGGTGATATTTTCCGGCTCGACCTTGACGCCTTCTTTAGCCTCGATGGCCTGATGCAGCCCCTCCGACCAGCGCCGGCCCGGCATGAGCCGGCCGGTGAATTCATCAATGATGATCACCTTGCCGCCCTGCACCAGATAATCCTTGTTGCGCTTGAAGAGGAATTGCGCTTTGAGAGCCTGTTCCAGATAGCCCAGCAGGCGCGCCTGTTCGGGGTTGATATCTTCCGGGCGTTCGGGATCTACCAGCGGCATATCCAGCAATTCTTCCACGTGCGCCATGCCCACTTCGGTCAGGGTCACGGTGCGGTCGCGTTCGTTGATTTCGTAATCTTCCTCGCGCAGGGCGCGCACCACCTGCGCCATTTTGATGTACCATTCCGCCTCATCCGCCGCCGGTCCGGAAATAATTAACGGTGTGCGCGCTTCGTCAATCAGAATATTGTCCACCTCGTCCACAATGGCGTAATAATGCCCGCGTTGAGAGCGTTCTTCCAGCCGGTAGGCAAGGTTATCGCGCAGGTAATCGAAGCCAAATTCGCTGTTGGTTCCGTAGGTAATATCGGCGCGGTAGGCTTCGGCGCGGTCCACCATGCGTAACTGATGCTGATCCTCGAAAGGCGAGGTTTTTTCCAGATCCACCACAAACGCCTTGCGTCCGTTTTCGGTGCGGCTGGCCATTTGCAGCACGCCCACTTTGAGGCCCAAAAAGTCGTAAATCGGCCCCATCCAGCGCGCATCGCGCCGCGCCAGATAATCGTTCACCGTGACCAGATGCACGCCCCGCCCGGTCAGGGCATTCAGGTAGAGCGGCAGGGTTGCCACCAGCGTTTTACCTTCACCGGTGCGCATCTCCGCAATTTTGCCCTCATGCAGCACCATGCCGCCGATCAACTGCACCTCGTAATGGCGCAGGCCGATGGTGCGCTTGCTGGCTTCCCGCACGGCGGCAAAAGCCTGCGGCAGAATTTCATCCAGCGCGGCTTTTTCCGCCTGCCGTCTTTCGGCTTCGTTTTCAATGCCCTCTGTCGCCTGACGAATGTAGGCGCGGAATTCATCGGTCTTGGCGCGCAAAGCATCATCCGATAATTTTTCAAACTCGGCTTCCAGCGCGTTGATCTGCTCGGCCCGCGCCGCCAGCCGTTGGATTTCTCGTTTATTGGGGTCACCGCCCAGAATATTGACGATCTTCTTGAACATAAAAAATCACCTCTCTGCGGGTGGATTATAGCATAGACAACCGCCTTAAAAATAGAGGCGGTCTATTATTATTAACCTCAGTTCACGCCAACCGGTTTAAATCATCCGCAGCGAGGCGGCATTTGCACCGCATTGCGTTGGGTGCAGTGCAGGCGGGAATCTCCCGCCCAATTGCCACGGCGGCTCGCGGTGACGTATACCACGACATTCCGAGCGAAGCAAGATCGGCACCGCCCTGCCTGCAGCGCAGACAGGGCGGTCAGGCATCAGCATTAACCACTCACCCCCGTTTAGTTTCAGGATTCCGAAAATCAAATGTGAATGGCATGTCCCGTTGCGGCATGGGCCGCTTCCATAATCACCTCGCTCAGCGTGGGGTGGGCATGGACATTGCGGGCAATTTCCTCCACCGTCAGTTCCATGCTTTGCGCCAGCGTCAGTTCCGGCAGCAGTTCGGTCACTTCCGGGCCGATCATGTGCGCGCCGAGAATCTCGCCGTACTTTGCATCGGTCACGATCTTCACAAAACCGGTGTAATCACCCAGCCCCAGCGCTTTGCCGTTTGGCTGGAAGGGAAAACGCCCGATTTTGACATCATAGCCCTGTTCTTTTGCCTGCGCTTCGGTCAGGCCGAACGAGGCCACCTGCGGCTGGCAATAGGTGGCGCGCGGCATCATGCGGTAATCCAGTTTGACGGTTGGGACACCGGCGATATTCTCGGCCGCCACAATGCCCATCGCCGAGGCCACATGCGCCAGCAGCAGTTGACCGGTCACATCGCCAATTGCCCAGATTCCCGGCACACTGGTTGCCATGCGCTCATCAATCTTGATGAAACCGCGCTCGGTCACTTCCACACCGGCGCTCTCCAGCCCAATATCCTGCGTATTGGGTTTGAAGCCGATGGCCACCAGCGTCTGCTCGGCTTCCAGCACCTTTTCTCCGCCGCCGTCCGAAACGGTAACGCGCACACCCTTATCGGTCGTTTCAACCGCCTGAACCCTGGTACCGGTCAATATCTGAATGCCGCGCTTTTGAAAGGCTTTGGCCAGTTCGGCGCTGATTTCCTCATCTTCCAGCGGCACAATACGCGGCAGCATCTCCACCAGCGTGACCTGTGAGCCGTAAGCGTTCCACACGGTGGCAAATTCCACCCCAATTGCACCGGCGCCGATGATGACCACCGACTCCGGGCGGCGGGTTTGCAAAATGGCTTCCCAGTAGGTCAGCACCTTTTCACCATCCGGTTTCACACCGGGGATCATGGCGGCATGGGCGCCGGTTGCGATGATGATGTTCTTTGCCGTGAAGGTCTGAGTTTTTCCTTCCGCATCGGTGACCTGCACGCTATCCCGCGCCGTCAGCCGCGCCGTTCCCATGTACACATCAATTTTGTTCTTTTTCATCAAAAAGCCAACGCCCTGCACCAGACGCTTGGAAACTTTGCGGCTGCGATCCACGGCCACAGCGTAATCCAGTTTGAGATTTTCGAACGAAAAGCCAAATTCGCCGGATCGTTCGCGCAAAATGTGCGCCAGTTCAGCGTTGCGTAGCAGTGATTTGGAGGGGATGCAGCCCACATTCAGGCACACCCCGCCCAAAAATTCCTTTTCGACCACGGCGGTTTTCATACCCAGCTGAGCAGCACGGATGGCTGCCACATAACCGCCCGGGCCGGCGCCGATTACGATTACATCATAGTCACTCATCGTTCTATCCTCTTTGTTCCAGTATTTTTCGGGTCAGGTTTTGCCAGTCCCCGGTTATCCTGCTTTTTCTCTCCTGCAATTCTACCCGCAAGAATGGGGTTGTGAAGCATTCTGTATGAGAAGTCGCACATTTTCCATTACCGGCTATGCCGGCCAGTTCTGCAGGGTTTCGACCACCTTGCCCAGAAAACCATCCGCCGAAGCACCGTCCAGTATTCGATGATCGAAAGTGAAAGAAAGATACACCATCGGCCGCACGGCAATGGCATCTCCCTCCACGACCACCGCACGCTTTTGAATGGCGCCCACCCCCAAAATGCCGCACTGCGGCTGATTGATGATGGGCGTGGCGAACAGCGACCCGCCGATGCCGTGATTGGTGATGGAGAATGTCCCACCTCTCACCTCATCCGGCAGCAGGCGGTGCGCCCGCGCGCGGCTGGCCAGATCGTTGATTGCCCGCGCCAATCCCAGCAAAGAAAGCCCATCCGCACGGCGGATGACCGGTACAATCAGCCCTTCTTCTCCCAGTGAAACGGCAATGCCCAGATTAATCTCCGCATGGAGGATGAGACCCTCGTCGCTCCACGAGGAATTGACCTGCGGATAAGCCTTGAGCGCGGCAACGGCTGCCGCGGCAAAATAGGCCGTGTAGGTCAGGTTGACGCCGTCACGGGCGAACAGGGCTTTGTTCGCTTCGCGGTGGGCTACCACATTCTTCAGGTCGGCTTCCATGACGGTGGTCACGTGCGGAGCCGTGCGCTTGCTGAACACCATATGTTCGGCAATGCTTTTACGCATTTTGGAATGCGGAATCAAACGACCGGCGGCAGGGGCTTCGGCTGCCGGCTGAACGGCGGGCGTTGCTCTGGTTTCGGCCGGCGGTTGACCGCCGGGGAACATCAATTCGGTCGGGCGGAACAAATCTCCTTCGCCGGGGGTTTCCCAGATGGCCGGTTGTTCTTCGGCGGGTTGTTTTCCTCTTTGCTCAAGGTAAGCCAGCACATCCTTCTTGGTAATCCGCCCGCCCTGCCCCGTGCCTTTGATCTGAGTCAGATCCACCTGATATTCCTGCGCCAGCCGCGCCACCACGGGGGAAATGAAACCCAAATCGCGGTCTCTGCCCGGGGCGGGCACCGCCGCCGGGGAAACAGACGGGGCTGCTTGCGGCTTTTCCGCGGCAGAAGGCCGGCCTGCTCCTCCTTCCTCCAGAATGCTCTCGCCGGGTTCGCCAATCCACGCAATGACCGTGCCGGCTCTGACCGTTTCGCCCTCCGGCACCACAATTTTCAACAGTGTGCCCGCTGCCGGGCTGGGGATTTCCGAATCCACTTTATCGGTATTCACTTCCAGCAGTGATTCGAATTCCTCGACCGTTTCGCCCTCTTTCTTCAACCAGCGGGTGACGGTGCCTTCCACAACCGATTCACCCAGCTGAGGCATGATCACTTTGGTAGCCATGGCTCCTCCTCATCACCCTAAAAAGCCGCCAGTTCGCGGATGGCCTGCAGAATTTTCTGCGGGTTTGGCATGAACCACTCCTGCATGGGGTGGCTGAACGGCACGGCCGGCACATCCGGGCCGCACAAACGGCGCACCGGCGCATCCAGAGAGGTAAATGCCCCTTCGGCAATCGTCGCCGCCACTTCGGCACCATAGCCGCCGCTCAGATTATCCTCGTGAACGATCAGTGCTTTGCCGGTTTTGCGCACGGAGTTCAAAATCGTTTCGCGGTCCACCGGGTAAAGCGTGCGCAGGTCAACCACCTCCACATCAATGCCTTCCTCGGCGGCCTTTTGAGCGGCCTGCAAAGCGTAGTAGTGCATCATCCCGTAGGCAAACAAACTCAGGTCGCTGCCCGGCCGGCTCACATTTGCCGGTCCAATCGGCACCAGAATTTCCTCTCCTTCCGGCACCTCGCCGCGAATCAGGCGGTAACCTTTCTTGGGTTCCAGATAAATGACCGGATTCGGGTCTCGCACCGCCGATTTGAGCAGACCTTTGGCGTCATAGGGATTGGAAGGAATTATCACCTTCAAACCCGGCACGTGCGCAAAAAAGGCCTCCACGCTTTGCGAATGATACAGACCGCCACCGATTCCACCGCCGTAAGGGGCGCGGATGACCATCGGCACCGTCCAGTCGCCGTTCGAGCGGTAGCACATTTTAGCGGCTTCACTGACAATTTGATTGAAGGCCGGGTAGATAAAATCGGCAAATTGAATTTCGCAAATGGGGCGCATACCGTACAGCGCCGCGCCAATGCCAACCCCGACAATGGAAAGTTCTGCCAGCGGCGAGTCGATCACCCGCTTTTCGCCATATTTTTCAAACAAGCCAACCGTGGCGCGAAACACCCCGCCGCGCTTGCCAACATCCTCCCCAACGATGAACACGCTTTCATCGCGCGCCATCTCTTCGTCCATCGCCTGCCGAATGGCTTCCACGAGGGTAATTTCAGCCATGGCGCACCTCCTCGGCATAGACGGGGTGGGCCGCTTCTTCACCGGCAGGGTAGGGCGCCTGTTCGGCATAATGCACCGCTTCATCCACAATCTTTTTGGCGCGCGCTTCCATCTCCTCCAGCCGGGCTGCCGTCAACAGTCCTTCTTTTTCCAGCGCACGGCGGTTGGTCAGCAGCGGATCGCGCTTTTTGTGTTCTTCCACCTCCTCCCGCGAGCGGTAGGTACGATCATCATCATCGGAGGAATGGGGAGTGATGCGGTACATCTTGGCTTCGATCAGTGTCGGCCCCTGCCCGCTGCGGGCACGCTCAACGGCCTCGATAAAAGTCCGATACACGGCGAACACATCCGTCCCGTCCACACTCACCCCGCGCAGCCCCAAACCGCAGGCGCGGTCCGCTGCGCTGGGGACGGCCATTTGCTTTTCCACCGGCACCGAAATGGCGTATTGATTGTTTTCCACCAGAAAGATGACCGGCAGTTGATGCACCGCCGCCCAGTTGACCGCCTCGTACCATTCCCCCTGCGAGGTCGAACCCTCACCGAGGCTGACCAGCACCACTTTATCTTCACCGCGCATTTTAATGGCCAGCCCGATACCGGCCGCGTGAGAGCATTGCGTTGCCACCACCGCCGAGTGGCTGACCGCATTGGCGCGCCTCAGGCTCCAGTGGCTGGGCATTTGCCGCCCCCCGGAACTGGGCTCATCGCGCTTGCCCATCAGGCTCATCATAAATTCGCGCGGTTCGTAGCCAAGGCACAGCATCAGGGCCAGATCGCGGTAATACGGCGCCACCCAGTCATAGCCGCGCCGCAGGGCATAGGCAGCCCCGACCTGGGCTGCCTCCTGCCCAATGCCGGAGATGTGAAAGGCAATTTTGCCCTGCCGATGCAGTACCCAGGCGCGCTCATCCAGCCGGCGGGCCAGCAGCATCATCCAGTACATCTCCAATCGAGTTTCCTCATTCAACTCCATTCTGCTAATCCTCCTTTGGCAAAATGAAACGGACGGGTAGAATGCAATGCTTTTATTCCCGCCCGTCCGTTAGAACCTCACCCACGGCGACCTCCACTCAGGAAACCGCCTTAAGCAAGCCCATCACTTCCAGCATTTCTTGATTGGAGGCAAACTTGAAGTCCTCCACCCCCAGTTCCTGCATTTTCGCCTGTTCGGCAATTTCCAGCACTTTGAGGGCATCTTTGGTGACCACCGGATGCGGCAGTTGATAGAGCGCTTTTTTCACCCTATCCAGCACATCCGGCGGAGCAGGCGGCAATTCTGCCAGATACTGCAGCATCGCCCGCGCGCCGTTAACACCGTCCTTGCGCGCCACACCCACCAGCCCGCTGGAGGCTTTCCGCGACCAGCCCGCAACAAAGACCCCCTCGATAGGTTCGTTCTTTTCACTATCATAAGCCTCATAGGATTCGCCTTCGACGGGGAAACGCGGGTTTGGGTTTTTATCGAAGGCAGAATTGTGCACCGGCAAACCGAGGTTTTCATCCACTCGGTCACCAATCGCAAAAATGACCGTTTCCACATCAAAGATGTGGGTTTGCCCCAAACCGCGTGCTTTGACTTCCCCCCCTTCCAGAACCAGTCGGTTATCTTCGATCTCCAGACCGCCAACCCGTCCTTTTCCGTCATCCAGAATACGGCGCGGGGAGGAAAGAAAACGAATCCAGAAGAGCGTATGGCTTTGCATCCACACACCGCGCGCAGCAGCCGAATGAATGAACTCTTTGGCAACTTCGGGATGCTGCCCCACGGCGCGCATTTCTCTGGCAACGCGGTCAATCTCGCGGTCAAAAGCCGCCAGATCGAGGTTTGCCACCACCGATTCCAGTTCTTTGCGGTCAAATTTGATTTCAGCCGGGCCGCGGCGGGCAAAAGCCACCACCTCATCCACCTTGCGCACCGAAATCAAGTAACGGGCAATGTCCATCATCACATTTCCCACCCCGATGATGGCCACCCGCCTGCCGATTTCCAATTCCTGCTGACTGTACGGCGGCAATTTGTTGTAATGATAGACCACATCTTTGGCATGATAGACCCCCCGCAAATGCTCGCCGGGCAGCCCCAGCCACTTGGTGCCCTGCGCTCCGGCAGTCACCAGAATGGCCTGAAACCCCATCTCGCGCAAATCATTCAGGCTCAAATCGCCCTGATTGCCGATCAACACATTGCCAAAATACTCGATATTGGGCAAATCCAGAATCTGGCGGAATTGCGCCCGCAATCCGGTTTTCATTTTGATTTTATCCGGGTAGATGCCGTATTCTGCCAGTCCGCCGGCTTTAATATCCCGGTTGAAGAGCACCACATGAACACCCTGATTTGCCAGTTCTCTAGCGGCGAACAACCCCGCCGGTCCTGCACCCACAATTGCCACGATATGGTGGTAAGCCTGATTCATGAGTCATACCCCGGTGGAGAAAAGTGACCAACCAGAATAATTATACCCCGTTTTATCGGCTTCTTTTTCCCGCCTGTGCTATATTGGTATACAGGTAACCACAGAATGGGTTTATCGGATATGAATCAGAATTCAGTTTCTCCCCCCCGGCGGACTCTGTTTCGCTTGCAGGCCAACCGGCTGTTACCGGCCTTCTGGACGATTACCGGTATCCTCTCGCTAGCGGTCAATGCCGTTCTCATTGCCGTATTGATCGGGCTGGGCAGCCAATTGTTTGCGCTCAAACGCCTTGTGTCGGATCAACTGATCGAAGGTTTATACCAAAACTTTGTGCGCATGGATGAGGCACACATCCGCACAGTCATCCCCGTGCGCGATCAAAAAGTGCGTGCCAATTTCACCCTCCACATTAAAACCCCCACCACCGTAACCCTTGCCGAAGATACGCTCCTCCCCAACGCACAGGTTTTGCGCCTGAACACCGGCGGCCTGACCATCTACAACGCCCCTGCCGATATCGTCCTCCGCGCCGGCACCGACCTGCCCATCTTTCTGGATCTTGAAGTGCCGGTGGATCAGGAAATCCCCGTCAATCTGGATGTAAATGTGGATATTCCCCTGCGGGAAACCGATTTACACCAGCCTTTTACCGGTTTACAACAGGTGGTTTCACCCTACCGGGACTGGCTGAATCAGGCCCCCAATTCATGGTCGGAAGCATTATGCGGCACACCGCCTTTACCCCTTTGTCTCTGGCTGCTTGGAGAATAATTGAGTTGTCCCTGCCATGGCTGATGACATCCTGCGTACCCGCCTCCCCAACGGTCTAACCGTCCACTTGAAAGAAATCCACACCGCCCCATTGATCAGCCATTGGGTGTGGTACCGCGTTGGGTCGCGGTATGAACGGGAAGGCAAACGGGGCATTTCTCACTGGGTAGAACACATGCAGTTCAAAGGCACACCGCGCTTCCCGGCCGGCACACTGGACAGGGCCATCGCCCGCACCGGCGGCACGTGGAACGCCTTCACCCACATGGACTGGACGACTTACTTTGAAACCCTGCCCGCCGATCATCTCCCGCTAGCGTTGGAACTGGAATCAGACCGGATGATCAACAGTCTGTTCGACCCGCAGGATGTTGAGTCTGAGCGGAGTGTAATCCTTGCGGAACTGGCCGGCAACCTGAATGAACCGCTGTTTTTATTGAGCGATGCGGTGCAAAAAGCATCCTTTACAAGCCACCCTTACCGCAACGAGGTCATCGGCACCCCGGAGGACTTGCAGTCCATTCGGCGGGATGACCTGTACGACCACTACCGGCGTTATTATCACCCCGCCAATGCGCTGATCGCCGTTGCCGGCGACTTTGATTCGCGCGAAGTGCTGCGGCAGATTGAGGACTGGTACGGCAGCATCCCCACCGGAGAACCGGCGGAAATGCCCCCTGTGCCCGAACCGCCCCTGCCGGAAGAACGGCATCTGGCCGTCAGCGGGCCGGGCGAAACGGTTTACATGCAAATTGCCTACCGCGCGCCGGCTGCCTCCGATGCGGACTTTTTCTCCCTCACCGTCCTGGATTCCCTGCTGGCCGGCCCCACCAGCCTGAACATGTTTGGCGGCGGCGGAATTTCCAACAAAACCAGCCGTCTTTACCGCGCGCTGGTTGAAAAAGAACTGGCTGTCGGCCTTTCCGGCGGAATGCAGGCCACCTGCGACCCCTTCCTTTACGACCTGACCATCACCCTCCGCCCCGACCGCAGCCCGGACGAAGTGCTGGCCGTGCTGGATGACGAAATCAAACGTCTGCAAGACAGCCCCGTCAGCGGGCAGGAAATCGAACGCGCCATCAAGCAGGCGCGCGCCATGTTTGCCTACGGCAGCGAGAACATCACCAATCAGGCTTTCTGGCTGGGCTTTGCCGAAATGTTTGCCGATTACAACTGGTTCAGCGGCTATCTTGCACGGCTCGAAGATGTAACTCCCGCCGATATATTGCAGGCTGCCCAGCGCTGGCTGCCGTTCAATCAGCGTGTGGTGGGCATTTTCTATCCCCTCAATGGAGACCAACCTTGAGCAAGCGGCAATCCGCTCACCTGAACGCCCTGCCCGGCGCCGATGACATTCAGCGGGTTGAACTGCCCAACGGCCTGACCCTGCTGATGCGCTGCAATCCGTTCAGCCCCTCGGTGGTGATCAGCGGTTACCTGCCTGCCGGCAGCCAGTATGACCCGCCCGATAAATTGGGGCTGGCATACCTCACCGCCTTAGCCCTGATGCGCGGTACTCAGCGGCGCAACTTTCAGCAAATCCACGAAACGCTCGAATATGCCGGTGCCAGTTTGGGGTTTGCCGGCAGTGTGCACACCGTCAGTTTTGGCGGGCGTTGCCTGACGGAAGATCTGCCCATGCTGCTGGAAATGCTCGGCGAAGTGCTCATGCAACCCGCCTTTCCAAACGATCAGCTGGAACGCCTGCGTGTGCAGCACCTGACCGGGCTGGCCATCCGCGCTCAGGATACGGCTGAAATGGCCTCACTGGTCTTCGATGAATTGTTGTTCAACGATCACCCCTACGGCAAACCGGAGGACGGCTATCCGCACACCATTCAAAATATCAACCGCGAGGATGTGGAGCAATTCCATCAGCATTATTATTCTCCCAAAGGGCTGGTGCTGGCCGTTGTGGGTGGGATAGACCCCGCACAGGTCACCGATTGGGTGAACCGTTATCTGGGTTCATGGACGGCCAGCGATGACCCCCTGCCGGTTGCCTTTCCCGATCCGAAACCGCCGGCGCAGGATATCCGCCGTCATGTGTCCATTGAAGGGAAAAGTCAATGTGATTTGGTGGTGGGAACATTAGGCCCCCGCCGGGCGGATGCTGACTTCTTCCCCGCCATTGTCGGCAATAACATCCTCGGTCAACTGGGCATGATGGGACGCATCGGCGAGGTCATCCGCGAGCAGCACGGCCTTGCTTATTATGCAGCCGCCAATCTGGTGGCTTCCACCGCCGCCGGCTCATGGGAAGTATCCGCCGGTGTGGATCCCCAAAACTTGCAGCGAGTCATTGACCTGATTCGCGCCGAAATCCGCCACTTCACCCGCGAACCGGTCAGCGAAGAAGAACTGACCGACAGCAAAGCCAACCTGATCGGCCGTCTGCCGCTGGCGCTCGAATCCAACTCCGGCGTTGCCGGCGCCCTGCTGAACATCGAACGGTTTGGGCTGGGACTGGATTACTACCGCAATTACCCCGCCATGATTCAAGGCATCACCCGCGAAGAGGTGCTCAAAACCGCCCGGCGTTATTTGAACGGCGGCGGTCTGGTCATCGTCAGCGCCGGGCCGGATGGGAGCAGTGAGGCATGATTCTGCGCACCGGCGTTGATCTGGTCGAGATTGAGCGGTTGAACACGGTCAAACCCTCCATCCGCGAACGCTTTTTGAAAAGAGTGTTCACCCCGGCGGAACTGGCCGAATCGGGCGATCAAAACGAGTACCTCGGCGGCCGATTTGCCGTCAAAGAAGCCGTTTCCAAAGCGCTGGGCACCGGCATCGGCTTCGTCCGCTGGCAAGATATCGAGTGCCTCGACGGTCAGCGTGGTGAACCCGTCCTTTACTTGCACGGAAATGCTGCTAAAATTGCTAAGTACCTCGGACTGGAACACTGGTCGGTCAGCATCAGTCATACCCGCACCCACGCCGTTGCCATCGCTGTCGCGCTGGGGAACAGCCCCGAACGACCTTTTCCGGAACGGGAGCAGGAAGCCGATGCCGGATTGGAATGAATATCCTCGCCGTAAGTGATATTGAACTGGGGTTTATCTACAACGTTCAAATTGCTCAACGCTTTAAGAACGTTGATCTGGTCATCAGTTGCGGCGATCTTCCGTATTACTATCTCGAATTCATCATCAGTATGCTTGACCGCCCGTTATATTACGTGCGCGGCAACCATGCCAGCAGGGTTGAAATTACAACCGCCGGCGAACGGCACTCGCCGTGGGGCGCCGTGGATTTGCACCGCCGCGTTGTCCGCTCACCCCAAGGGGTTCTGCTGGCAGGCATTGAAGGAAGTCTGAGGTATAACTACGGCCCCCACCAGTATTCGCAGGCAGAAATGTGGTGGATGGTTTTGGGGCTTACCCCTGCCCTGATGCTTAACAAATTGCGTTTCGGCCGTTTTCTGGATATTTTCGTAACTCACGCCCCGCCGTGGGGTATTCATGACATGGATGATCTTCCGCACCGCGGCATCAAGGCGTTTAACTGGTTGATTAAAGTATTTCAACCCGTCTATCATCTCCACGGTCACATCCACGTTTACCGCAATGATACGGTGGTAGAAAGCCGCGTGGGGAACACCACAGTTGTAAATTGCTACGGTTATCGAGAAATTCAATTCAACCCTCAGCAAGTTAACAAGCCCCTGCCCGAGGTTCACAGCAATCTGGGGAGGAGGATTCGTTATGAATGAACCGATAAATTCTTCATTTTTTGAAAAAGTCGCCCGCGAGGACTTCGAACAGGCTCTTCGCAAGGGGTTTTGGCGTTCGGTGCTCGGCTGGTTCAACAAATCCAATAATCAATTGCTGGCATTTGATGAGGTTCGCAAATACCTGCCTATACGCGGGCAGTATGATGTTGGCGTGCGCCAGATTCCCATCGAAAAAATTGTCGGCAGTGTCGGAAGATACAACGACTTTGACCGTGCCTTTTTACCCCGTCACCGGCACATTCGTCCCCGCTGGGTCAGCATTGATCTGGCAAAGTTGAAGGAAATTGAATTACCGCCGATTGAAGTGTATAAAATCGGCGAGGTTTATTTTGTCAAGGACGGCAACCATCGGGTTTCGGTGGCGCGTGAAAAGGGCCAGAAATTCATTGACGCATACATCACCGAGATTGTTACCGACATTCCCATTGATGAGAATACGGATATCGAGTGGCTGGTAAGGATGCATGAAAAATCCGAATTCTACCAGATCACCCGCCTGCATGAACTGCGCCCGGAAGCCAACATCGAACTCACCCTGCCCGGCCAATACCCGAAATTGCTGGAGCATATTCACGTCCACCGCTGGTACATGGGTGAAAAACGGAAAGCAGAAGTTCCCTTCGAAGAGGCCGTGGCTTCCTGGTACGATGAAGTGTACTCACCGCTGGTCAAGGTCATTCAAGATCTGGGCATTTGCAAAGAATTTCCCGGACGGACATCGGCTGATTTATACCTCTGGATTATCGAACACCTGTATTACCTGAAAGAGGAATTTCATCAGGAAGTTCGATTAGAGGACGCTGCCCGCAGTTTTGCAGAAGGGTATTCTCCAAATCCGGTGCGCCGGTTGATCAACCTGTTCCGCCGGTTGACCCGTCTGATTGCGGAAGGATTGGAGGATGCCTCCGATCTGGAACTCGGCATCCTCCCCGAAGAGATGCTGTTGGATGATAAACGAAACCAGACACACCCATCTGCGGATCATCCCGCCGCCGAGGATAAAGACTTAACCGATTGATCCTGCACCCCCAGCCAGAAATGGTTGGGAAGGATACGGCGGTTTGGCTTGATCACGATACCATTGCGGGAAACCGATTCCTCGTTCAACATGCTGGGATGAACAAAGCATAAATCTGGCCGGACGCCGTATTTTTTCTCGTAGTAATCGGCGGCTCGCTTGATTTTGGTGAGTAAATCGGCTTTTTGGTCATTATCGAACCATAACATGCCAATATTCATCGGGTCATCCTCCATGAATGTTAAATGGAATCGGGTAAATAGAAATGATGCTCGCGGCTGGAAATCTTTACGGCAAATTCCTTACCCGCAAGCAGGTTTGGCAGGGGTGATTGTGAAATGTTTGAAACACCGGCGGCTGTAACAGCGTCTCTGATTCTGCCGAAAATACGGGTTTTGAATTTTTCCAGCCATTTCTTCTGCTCCGCGGCGGTGCGGCTGTCCATCACCACCACCGGCCAGACTTCGAAGAAAGGTCCTTCCTGCAGCAGCCATTCGAAGTTTAAGCGGATATCGAAATCCATGTATGGCAAGGTATCAAAACCATCCACAATGACTAAATGACATCCCCCTTCATTCCTGCCGTGCTGTCGGCTTTCGACAAGATCTGCCACATCCAGAAGGGCTTTTCCCGCCGGGTGGTCGTAATTATTTGTAAAGTGAACAAAGTAATTCTGGAAATGCTCATACTCGTATTTCCATTGACTGACCCGGGCGCTGATTAAGGAAATCTTTACCTCATAATCCGGGTTGTTCATAACCAGCGAGTACAACAAAGTTTTCAGCAATCGAATTTTTCCCGAATCATGGTCACCGATGATAACAATGGAGCCGGGGCGGGGATCCATCAGATCGAAGAGGAGCGGACTTTCGGATTTATCCACCCCTAAAAATCCGGTACGCAAGGGGAGGGGAAGCAGAGAGTTTAGGTAAGCGCGCAGGTTGTATTCCGGCACCTTTAACTCCTGAACCCGACCCACTTCCGGTAAAGCAACAGAAATTCGCGGAGCAGTTCGATCAACTGTTTTCAGGGGAAGATCAACTATCGGGAGGGATATCATCACACGCTCCTTATGGTTCATTTTTTCAATTATAGAACATTTATTCTATTTTGTCAATAAACCAAAAAAACACTTTACTTATGGTATTTTTTAGCAATTTGAGGTATCCTTAACACACACAACACGCTTTGAATAATTCCATCCATCAAAGAAGGAGGTTGCGGTGATCAAAGAAACGGTCAAAGACGCCGAAAATCGCATGAAAGGAGCGATACAGTCCTTAGAAGATGACCTTGCTGGCATACGCACCGGCCGGGCAACCCCCGCCCTCATTGAAAAATTGCCGGTCGAGTATTACGGTGTCCCAACCCCCCTCATGCAACTTGCCACCATCAGCGTTCCCGATGCGCGCACCCTGCTGATCAAACCTTTTGATGCCAGCGGCCTCAAAGCCATCGAAAAAGCCATCATTACTTCCAATTTGGGCTTAACCCCCAATAATGATGGCAAAACTATACGCCTCATCCTGCCTCCCCTCACCGAAGAACGCCGCCGCGATCTGGTAAAACTGGTCAACCAGCGGCTGGAAGAAGGCAAAGTAGCCATCCGCAATGTGCGGCGGGATATTATGAAAGACTTGCGAGAATTTGAAAAAGAAAAACTGATTTCCGAGGACGATCTCAAAAAGGCCGAAGAAGAACTGCAAAAATTAACCGATAAAATGATCGCTGAGATTGACCGCCTCGGGGAAATCAAACAAAAAGAAATTATGGAGTTTTAAAGAGTTTTATGACCGAAACAGAGGCTGTTGCCTCTTCAACTCTCACCAAAATCCCCGTCCATGTTGCCATCATCATGGACGGCAATGGCCGCTGGGCGGCTGCCCGCGGCTTACCGCGTCTTGCCGGTCACCGCGCCGGTACCGAAAACCTGCGCACCATCATCCGCGCCTGCGTTGAATTCAACGTTAAAATTCTCACCATATACGCCTTTTCGACCGAAAACTGGGGTCGTCCGGCAGAAGAGGTCGAAGGCTTGATGATGATTCTCGAGGATGTGATTGACCGCGAACTGGACGAATTACATCGTGAAGGGGTACAACTTCACCACATCGGTCATCTCGATAGATTACCGGAAAGATTGCAGGAAAAAGTCAAATACGCCGTCGAATTAACCAAAAACAATGACCGGTTAATCCTCAATATTGCCTGGAACTACGGCGGGCGGGATGAAATTGTCTGCGCTATCCGCTCCATCATTCAAGACGGCATCCCTGCGGAAGAAGTCACCGATGAACTGGTCAGCCGATACATGTTTACTGCCGGTATTCCCGACCCGGATTTAATTATCCGTACCTCGGGTGAAATGCGAATATCAAACTTCTTGATCTGGCAATCCGCTTATGCAGAATGGTACATCACCCAAACCCTCTGGCCTGACTTCAACCGCGAGGAATTTTACAAAGCGTTACAGGAATACAGCCAGCGGGAACGAAGATTTGGAAAACTTTCCGAGCAAAACTGCTGCTAAGAGCAGCGAGGGATCGTTGCGCAACCGGCTCGCCGTAGCCATTGTCCTCATCCTGATCGGAGTATCTTTTATTCAACTCGGCGGATTAGCCTACGCCCTTTTTATCTCGTTGTTACTGGTCATTGCCGCCTGGGAGTACTGGCGGCTTTTTTCTACGGGGGGATATTTCCCCTCAGCGGTGATGCTGATTGGCGGCACTCTGGCACTTTCCCTCAGCCGTTATTACTGGGGTTTTCAATACAGCGATTCTTGGCTTGCCGCACTGATCTTAACCAGCATGGCCGCCCACATTTTCGCCTGCCAGAACGGCTGCACCACCGCCGGTCTGGATTTCGCCATCACGCTCACCGGCATCCTCTACATCGGCTGGATGGGCTCGTATCTCATCTCTTTGCGGTTCTTGCCGGACGGCTCATGGTGGGTCTTGCTGACCATCCCCACCATCGCCATGGGGGATGCCGGCGCCTTCTTCATCGGCAGAGCCTTTGGAAAAACGCCGCTGGCGCCCCGCATCAGCCCCAACAAAACCCGCGAAGGTTATCTGGGGGGTATTTTGTTTTCCCTCATCGGCGGGGTGCTGTTTGCGGTTTTGTGGGGTCTGCGTTCACCGCTGATCACCCCCATGCACGGCGTTGTGCTCGGACTGGTGCTGGGCATCCTTTCACCGCTGGGCGATTTGGGAGAAAGTATGCTCAAGCGGCAATTCAACCTCAAAGACTCGGGACGGCTGCTGCCCGGACACGGCGGGATTTTGGACCGAATGGATTCGTGGTTATGGGGCGCAGCAATCGGCTATTACCTCATCCTCTGGTTATGGTAACCGGATTTACCATCTCTTAAACCCCAAAATTATTCAAAAGGAGGATTTAACCGATGATTGACTCCAAGCCCACCCGCAACCTGGCATTGGAACTGGTACGCGTTACGGAGGCTGCAGCACTGGCTGCCGGCCGTTATGTAGGAAGGGGTGATAAAGTTGCCGCAGACCGTGCAGCCGTGGATGCCATGCGGCTGGTGTTGAACACCATTCAGATGGATGGGGTGATTGTCATCGGTGAGGGAGAAAAAGATGAAGCACCCATGCTTTACAACGGGGAACGTTTGGGCACCGGCGAACCCCCGCAGGTGGATATCGCCGTAGATCCGATTGACGGCACCCGCCCGACCGCCTACGGACTGCCCAATGCCATTGCCACCGTAGCGCTTGCCCCGCGCGGCACCATGTTCAACCCCGGCCCCATTGTGTACATGGATAAAATTGCCGTCGGCCCCGAAGCACGCGATGTCATTGACATCGAAGCCCCTGTGGAAGATAACCTGCGGAAAATTGCCCGAACCAAAGGCGGTAATGTCGAAGACCTGACCTGCGTCATCCTCGACCGCCCGCGCCACGAAGAACTGATCCGGCGGGTGCGGAAAGTCGGCGCGCGCATCATCCTGATCCCCGATGGGGATGTGGCCGGCGCGCTGATGGCTTCTCTGCCGGAAACGGGCATTGATGTCCTGCTGGGAATCGGCGGTACTCCCGAAGGTGTGCTGGCAGCCTGTGCCTTGCGCTGCACCGGCGGCATGATTCAGGGTAAACTGCATCCCCGCAACGAGGAAGAACGGCGCAAAGGTGAGGAATTGGGGTTTGACTTCAACCGCGTTTTGACCATTGACGATCTGGTTTCTTCCGAAGATGTCTTCTTTGCCGCCACCGGCATTACTAACGGCGAACTGCTCAAAGGGGTGGATTACTACCCCGGCGGCGCAACCACCGACAGCATCGTTCTGCGCGGCCTGACCGGCACCAGCCGGCGCATCATCTCCACCCACCGGCTGACCAAGTTATCCAAGATCAGCGCCATTCATTACTGATTCAACCGCGCACCTTGCCTGCCGGTGCATCCAGAGCAAAACCCCCGCCGGCTGCCTTCTGTTTTGATGCAGTAAGGCGGCGGCGGGGGTAAAAAGATGCCCGCAAAAGCAGATTACTTGATTTCGTAACTCAGGTTGGCATCCGCCTGAATGACCATTTGTCCGGCAGCAATCGGCACGCTGGCAGAAGAAGCCGCCATGCCGCCTTTAGCCTCATAAACGGGCATCGGGCCGCCGCTGGAATATACATTGATGCTTTGCAGTTCGCCCAGCGTGACACCCGCGAGGGTGGCAATTTCACCGGCTTTGGCTTTGGCATCTTCCACAGCCAGCCGGCGGGCTTCGGCTTCAGCCGCAGCGCGGTCTTCCACATCAAAACTGATGCCGTTGATGGTATTGGCGCCGCCTTCGACAACTGCGCTGAGAATTTCACCCAGTTTCGGCAGGTCGCGGACCTTGACGAAAACCGTATTTTCCACAACATAGGTGATCTTGCTGGGCGTGCCCTCCGGCGTGTATTCCTGCATCGGATAGACATTGAACGCCGTGGTTTGAATATCATCGGCAGCAATGCCCTGCTCTTTGAGCGTATCGGCTATGGTTTGCGCCTGCCGGTTATTCTGCTCCAGCGCAGTGGCCACATCATCGGCCTGACTGCGAACACCAATATAGATGTACGCAATATCCGGCACCAGATATACCTTGCCGGTACCGGTGACATTGATTTGCCGTACCGGCTGATTGATGGCTGCCGGTGCAGTTCCCGCACAGGCGGCCAGCAAACTGGCGGCCAGTACAACCACAATTAACAAAGTCCAACGCGTCTTCATGGTTCCTCCTTATCGAACCTTTTTTGAGTTTAGTTACATTTCAATGACGTTCGAACGGCAGAAAAGTTCCCGTTAAGAAATTGCAGGGAGATGGTTTTCGCCTCACCATCTCCCCGGCATGGGATATTCCCCACCATTCGCGCAGGAGTTACGGCACCAATCGCAGGGTGAGTACGCCAATCGGTTGTTCAACCTTCAAGCGGATTTGAGCATTTTGGGCATTCGCGCCGGGGGAGTAGAAGTAATCCCCCTCTGCACGAAAATCGCTTGCCGATATATTGCGCGCCGTAATGGCCGTTTCCACCTGAATTTCCACCAGCGCGCCGCGCGGCACTTCCACGGTCAGGCTGCCAATCGGGTTGCTGATGGTGCCTTCAAAAGCATCTTCGGCAGAAAGGCGCACGGTCAACTCCCCCACCGCTACCGAGGCATTCAGCCGTTCCACATCCAGTCCGTTCAAGTCCAGCATCTGATCCCCCACACCGGTGTTCGTTTCCAGTGTGATGGGCACCTCGCCGTTCAGTTTAAGCTGCCAGGTGGGTGATTGAAAACTGCCGCCCCACGGCAGATATGCCGTTCCCGAAGTACCCAGCGAAAAACTGCCCGTTCCTCCCTGAACGGCGTAACGGTCTTCCAGCGCGGTTCGACGGGCCAGCACGGCTTGCCCCTCGGCCAGCATCCCCGCGGCAGCCGAACCCCCCACCGTCAGCCCGCCAACCGGATTGGAAAGTCGGACAATTGCCCGTTCGGCACCCTGCAGGGGCTGGGAGATGGGCACCGCCACCCCTCCCATCAACCCCTGACTGGCAGCCGCCAGCCACACAACGCCGCCAACTACGGCAATGGTGATCAGCACCGCCACGCCCGTAACCCAGCGCGAACTGCCGCGCAGGATGAGATCCAGCCCAACGGCAATCAAGAACAGCGGCCACAGGCGCAGCAGCATATTCAGGGCATTACCGGGCAGGTAACCGAAATTGCTCAACAAAAAGACCGTGCCCAGCCCAATGGAGAAGATTCCCCACACCCAGCCTTCACCGCGCAAAATATGATCCAGCCCTCCGATCAGGAAAAGCAGCGGCCACAGGCGCAGCAGGGTTGCCCACACATCGCCGGGCAGAGCGCCCAGCGTATTCAACAACAAGACCACACCGATGATGATCAACATCAACGGCCAGAAGATACTGCGCCGGCTGCTAACCGGTTTCATCTCACTCATCACACCCTCCTCACCCGCGCCGCAGGGCGCGCACGAACAGCACAATCCCCCCAAGGATCATCAGTGCAGGGATGACATAAGCCGCCCACTGCACGCTGACGCCCATAACAATCAGGGACACGATGAGCATGATGCCCGCCGGCCAGAGTGCCCATTCCATGCGTTCCCCGCCCGGGCCGGGGATCAAATACACCAACCCGAATGTGGCCGCCAGACCCAGCAGAAAGACCCACGCCACCGAATCGCCGAAGAAGGGTTCCAGCACCAGCATCACCACCAGACTGGTCATCACCCCGGCGGGGATCAGCGCCCACCAGAAGTTGCGGTTCAAAAGAAACACCACAATAAAGGACAACCCGATTCCCCCCAGCACAATGGCACCGCCAATCTGGTCGGTAACCGCCGGCGCGAGCCGGCTTAAACCGATCAGCGTACCGATGCCTAGCAGGGTAAAACCGGGTATGGCCGCCCACCATTGATTCCGATCACTGGCCAGCACCGCCAGAAAGGCAATGCCACCGGCGAGGAACAAGACCGACCAGAGCATTCCGCCCAAATCAATTTGAAAAAGAACATCCAGCAGGGCAATCACGCCCAAAAGAATCAAGCCGCCGCCTGCCAGAATACGCCAGTTTAACTTCGACATGACTTCTCTCCTTAATTACATGAAAATTTACTCACTCACAATTTCAATGGAGCCCAAACCCGCTTCCACTTTGATTTCTACCCGCCGCTCTGCCTGATCGTAACCGGGAGTTTCATAGGTCGTTCCGTTGTAAGGGAAGCGCTGCGGGTCAATTTTGCTGCCCACCAGTCCGCTTTCCATCACAATTCGCCCGGCAACACCCTGCGGCACCCGCAAAACCACCGAAGCCGCACCGGCGCGCACATCCACCCGGCAGAAGGGTGATTGTGCCGGCAGCGTCATTTCCGTGGAGGAAGCGCCCGTTTCCAGCAGGACGCGCCTGACCTTCAACTCGCGCAGGTTGATGCGGTTTTCCCCCGCACCGGTGTGAAAGGTCAATTCCAGCGGCACCTCACGGGTAAGTTTTACATCCCAGCGCAGCCCTTCTTCGCCTGCCCACGGCATATCCAGCGGAGTGAGAATATTATCCGCACTCAACTTAACCCGCGTCAGCGGACCTTCCTGCTGCACGGAATGACGCACCCCACCCACGAAGGAACCTTCCAGCAATTGACCCGCTCCCGCGCCATCACTGACGAGCAGCCGGCCGGCGCCGTGATTGAACTCCACGCTGGCCTCGCTGGCGGCCCCAAGCGGAATGGCAAGCGTTTCCGCTTGAAGGGATGCTTTTCCTCCAAGTCGCGGACGAAGCAGAATCCACCCGCCCACCAGAATCAACATCAACGGCCAGAAGTACGCCCAAACACTCCACGAAAGCACCCCGAGCGTTTGCAAAAGAAACAGTGTGCCCAGCAAAATGAGCACCAGACCCCAAAACAAACGATTACCGCGCATCCTGCACTCTCCTTGAAAATTTATGGAAACCGAAAAGTGGCCAGCCACAGGCCGGCCCTGGACAACCAATCCTGATGATGAATCACATTGGAGATGAGGAAAACCAGACCCGGCAGTAAATAAGCCGTTCCTATCAGCAAAAAACTGCCCGCCAGCAGGCCGCGCAGCTGCTGAATGCTGAATTGCCAGCCTGTGCCGGCCAGTTTATCCACACCAATCGTCAATCCCACCACGGCCAGCACAAAAGCCGCCGCCAGCATGATGGACTGCCAGACAGCATAATCCCACCGCAGCAGCATCATGCCGTTGAACAAGAACAGAGAAGCAATCAACAGAGCCACAAACATGCGCGCCGACATCAAACTCACGCACGTGCGCAGCAGGTAAATGGCTGCCCCCGTCACAATTCCGCCCAGCAAAAGTATATTGGTCATGCCACCGCCATTCTGACTGATCCACGCCAGCCAGCCGGCCGTCAGCCAGAGAATGCCGGTCAGGCTAATGAAAGGAAGCAGCACCCGCTTCACCGCTCACCTCGCCAGAATCGCAGGTGGAGAGTGACCTCCCGGCCGCCACAGGTTGCTTCTGTAATTTCATTATACGGCATACTCATAGTTAACATACGCAAGAATGGGATTGAAGTTGCACCTCTCTGCCGCCGCACCTGTTGCGGAGGGATGTAACGCCGGCGATGAAATCACCCCTCTGAAGCGCCGCTGTGGCAGCAGCCGGAGGAAAATATCCCCTGTAAACACATGCGCCGCCCTCAGGCGGCGCATGATATTACCGGGATTGCCGGTTTCGGCGTTTGCCGTTCACCAATCGCTCACAAAACGGAAACGCCACACCCCCGCGTCCTCATCCTGCGCAACCGTTGTGTTGACGGTCATCACCT
Organism: Chloroflexota bacterium; assembly: GCA_040754815.1. Taxonomy (GTDB): domain Bacteria; phylum Chloroflexota; class Anaerolineae; order Anaerolineales; family Anaerolineaceae; genus Bellilinea. The sequence continues at coordinate 30,239 of JBFMBX010000006.1, read as the reverse complement.
CGAACCATGTTTTCCCCGGCTTGAAAGCCACCGGTTTGCCCTGCGCATCCACCAGCGTCAGCAGGTCATTTTCCGTCAGGCGCTGCCACCTGACCTCGAACACCTGCCCATCACGGAACAGATAGGCCGGGCCGCTGCCCAGAATGCTCATATCCAGCACTTCCACATCCGGGCGCGGGTCAACCTCGTTATGGCGCACCTGAATGATAACCAGATTATCGGCGGCAATCTGCTGTTTGGTGAGGGCATCGGTCAGCGGAGCGTACTCCGGCGCATCACCGTTCGGGTCGTTTTTGGTTTCAGAAAAACGAACGTAGCGCCCCGTGGCGGGGATGTAATCCCAGCGGTTGTAGATGGCCGACGAAAAACGCACAAACACCTGAATGGCGCGCTTGCCACCTGCGGGCAGGTTGTAGTTGAACATCATGCCATCCAGATTTGGGCGGGTGTTGTCAATGCCGCGCGCTTTGATCAGGTTTTGCAGTTCAATGGTGTTGGCCGCCAGGTAATTCTTCCCGCGCGGGTCAACGCGGCACACCGCCGGGCAGGATGCCCCGCTTTCCAGCACCAGCCGGTTGCCAAATTCGGAATTGACCAGACGCTGGAAAACCGGCGCATAGGCGTATCCGAACACAAAAATGGGCTTGTACATGCGGATCAGGTTGACATCCGAATAACGCGCCGAGCGGATCGGCATCACCTGCTCGGCATCCTGCCCGTAAAACAGGGCGGCAAAACGGGTGGTGCCGTATTCGGTGTAAAACTCATAGACAATATCGGCCAGTGAAAGCCCCGATTGCGGCCGGTCTTCGCGCGGCAGGTTCTGAACCTTGATCAAAATCGGGCGGCGGTTGAGAATTTGCGGATCGGCCACCTTCAAACCGGTCAGAGGATTGACATCCGCCGGAAAACCGGTCGGGCCGTATCCCTGCGGGGGATAATCCCGTGTGGGGGTGAGGGTCGGCGAGGGCGTTTCGGTAGCCGTCGGTAAGGGCGTGTGGGTAGCGGGCAGGAAGGGCGTATCCAGTGCTTTACGGGTCGCCGTGGCGGCCAGATCTACCCCCTGCGTTGGCTGCAGCGTGGGTTGAGGGGTACTGCTCTGGCAGGCAGTCAGCCCCAGCAGTACCGCGAGCAAGACGAGTGGTATTCCCATTTTCTTCATAGTCAAGATGAGCCTCCGGCAAAATTCCATAGCGTGATGATACTGTAAAAAAGGCAAATTTGTACAGGTTAAAAACCGCCTGCTGTTATAATGACTCCTATGAGGATTGCACAGCGCATCGGCGTAAAGGGGGGCGCTGCCCTGAAGGTGGGTCTGGTCAGCGTTGCTCTGCTGACCCTCACCCTCTGGCTTGCCCTCACCCCGCCCGGCATTCTCGGCAAAGCCGATGCCATTGGCTATGCCGTCTGCCACCGCATTGAATTACGCTCGTTCTGGATCGGCGAGCGGCCAACACCGCTGTGCGCCCGCTGTTCGGGGATGTATCTGGGTATGTTGACCGGCTTCATTTTCCAGTGGGTTCAAGGCAGGCGCTCGGCTCTGCCGCCGCTGCGCATCAGCATACCGCTAAGTATTTTCCTGATCACTTTCGCCGTGGACGGTCTGAATTCTTACCTGCACTTTTTTCCGCAGGCGCCCACCCTTTACACCCCCAGCAATCTTCTGCGGCTGGCCAGCGGCAGCGGACTGGGAATGCTGGTGGCAGTCATGTTCTTACCCCTCTTCAATCAATATTTCTGGACTCAGCCCGACCCGCGTCCGGCGCTGGCCAGTTACCGGCAGGTTTTTGTGCTGCTGGGGCTGGTTGGGGCGGTTTCGACGGTCATGTACCTGCAAATCCCCCTTCTCACCGCCGTACTGGCCGTGTTGAGCGCGGCAACCGTCTGGCTGGTGCTGGGCATGTGCTACACACTGTTGTGGATGACCGTTTTTCATCTGGAAAATTCGTTCATCAGCCTGAAAAGCGGCTGGGTAGTGCTGACCGCCGGCTTTACTACCGCCTTGCTGCAAATTGGCGCGGTGGACTGGCTGCGGTATGCCCTGACCGGCACCTGGAGCGGTTTTGTTTTTTGAACTAGCCGAGGAGAGAACAAGATGATGGAGTTGCTGGGAGTTTTCACTGCTTTTGGGCTTTCGGCCAGCGCCGGTTTAAATGCCTACATTCCCCTGCTGGTGGTTGCCCTGCTGGCAAAATTCACCGACCTGCTTACCCTGCGCCCGCCGTGGGATGCGCTGGAATCGTGGTGGATCATCGGTCTGCTGGTGGTGCTCTCGCTGATCGAATTCTTTGCCGATAAAGTGCCGGCCGTCAACCACATCAACGACCTGATTCAAACCTTTGTGCGCCCCACTGCCGGCGCAATTGCCTTTGCCGCCAGCGCCAATGTGATCACGGAGGTGCATCCGGTGCTTTCGCTGGGGCTGGGCCTGCTGGTGGCCGGCGGGGTTCACGCCGCCAAATCGCTGGCCGTCCGGCCGGCGGTCACCGCTGCAACCGGCGGGGCCGGCAACGTGCCGGTCAGCATCGCAGAAGATATCCTTTCCACCGTCCTGTCCATTCTGGCGGTGGTCGTGCCGGTGGTGATTGCCTGCGTGCTGGTGCTGGTTACGGCTTACATCATCTGGCGCTGGTACCGCAAGGCAAAACGCCTAAACACCGCCTGAACGGCGGGATGAAATCCGCCGCAGGGTGAGATAACCTATCAACAGCATACACCCCAGCAACAGCGTAATCGCCATCAATCCCGCCGTGCTGTAATAGGTCAATTGACCGTCATCGCTCAAATTGTAGTAGGCGCGCCAGTCCCACGTCAGGCTGTTGATCACATCGAGCAACACCACCCCGCCCGAGCCGGCAATCAGCGGCAAGACGCGGGTGAGCGGGTTTTGCAGGTGAAAATAGAACCACACGGCGGTTGCCAGCATTGCCGCTGCAAGCAGAATAAATCCATAGAGAAACGGGTGGTGATTTTCATCGAACAAGACCACAAACCAGCCGATGAAGGTAAACACCCCAAAGGCCAGCCATGTCCAATCCTGCCAGAAGCCGCTCAACATTGTCCGCAGTGGCTGAACGGAGCGGCGCAGCAGCATTCCCACCCCAAACACTGCCGGCACTGCCAGCCACAATTGATTGTCCATTAACACCCCTCTGATTCTCATGCCGGAAAGCCACCAGCCGGTGATCACCGCCCAGAAGAAACAGGCATAAGCCCAACGCGGGAAACCGAGCATCACCCCCGCCAGCAAACCGGTCAGCGTCAGCGCAAAGAAAACGAGCAGCGGACTGAGCCAGAAGGGATGGGACGGCAGTAAATTTGGATAATGAAAGGTAAGACTGAGCAGGCCATACGCCGCAAACGGCAGAATCGCCAGCCACGCATCCCGCCGGGTATGCGGAAAGGCGGCGGTGTTTTGCAGGTTTTTCATCATCGGCCTCTTTCACGAACTAAAAAAACAAACCCAAAATTGTGACAATTTGAGAATAGCACAATTTTGGGTTAAGCGTACCCTTCAATTTTCAAAAATTCGGCAGCAGGTTTAGCGGAACGGTTTTCTGGCCTCGATGACTGCCGAAACCACAAAATCCTCAATTTTACTGCCCGGTGACCAGTCCTTGATGAAGGATTTGCTCTCATCCTTCGGCTGAATGCGGATCTCCACAAATCCTGCTTGCTCTAAAAGTTGTTCCAGTTCGCGGATGGTGGCTGCCCCAGCCGCGCAGGATGTGTAGAGGCTCATATCCTCTTTGAATTGAGCCGGTAAATCGGCCACTGCCACCACATCGGAAATTGCCAGCCGCCCGCCCGCTTTAAGCACGCGGAAAGCCTCGCGAAAGACCTGATCTTTATCGGGTGAAAGATTGATGACACAGTTGGAAATGATCACATCCACACTCTCATCCGCCACCGGTAAATGCTCAATTTCACCCAGCCGAAACTCCACATTGGTAAAACCGCCTTTTTGCGCGTTCCGCCTTGCGCGGCTGACCATCTCGGCGGACATATCCACGCCGATCACCCGGCCTTCCTGCCCGACTGCTTTGGCGGCAAGGAAGCAATCCAGACCACCGCCGCTGCCGAGGTCGAGCACCGTTTCACCGGCTTTTAACGCGGCAATCGCCTGCGGATTGCCGCACCCCAGCCCCAGATTTGCTCCTTCCGGCACATTCACCAGATCGCCGGTTGAATAACCCAGCGAAAGGGAAATATCCACCACCCGCTCATCACCCGCCGGGCTGCAACATCCGCTCGAAGATGAACAGCCGCACCCGCTGCTGCTGTCTGCTCCAATTTTTCCATAATTTTCCCGCACAGCCGTGCGGATTTTCTCTTTGCGATCTTCATCCATTCCTGAATTCCTCCATGTGCAGGGTTGTTATTCTGTAATTAAAGACGGAGGGATTTTGAAATGGACGCAAACAACGGCTTAAGACTCTTCACCGCACTCGCTGCATTTGGGTTCATAAAACATCAAGCCGCCGCGCACATCAAAGACAAAACGGCAACAATCCTCGAACATCTTTTTCAGCATCCGCCGGCCGCGCTGCACCCGCGATTTCACCGCCGAAAGGGAAACCTGCTGGTTTTGGGCAATCTGATGCTGCGGAACGCCCTCGATTTCAGAAAGGAAGATGGCATGACGGTATTTGGGAGGTAATTCCTCAATCATCGGCAGCAAACAGCAGGTCAATTCTTTCTCAACACTTTCCTCGTCTTCGGCTTCCGGCGCGCTCAACCACTCCGGCAAGGGCTGAGAGGCGCGTCTGGCGCGGTAGTAATCCACAATGGCATGGCGGGTGATCTGATAAATCCAGCTTTGCAGCCGATTGACATCCTTCAAGGCAGGCAGATTCGAATAGATGCGCAGAAAGACCTCTTGTAAAATGTCCTCACTGGCCATTTTGTCCCCAACCCGTCGGTGAATGAAGTCCAGCAATCGGGTTTGATAGGTTTCCCAGATTTTTTCAAAGAGTATCTCGTCCGTCATTAAAGCCTTTCACAAATGCAGGCGCAGGGTTTTAATCTCGAAAGGCCGGAAGTCCAGCCGGATTTCACCATCCGCATAAGCCAGCGGGTGGGCTTCCTCTTCCAGCAGGTTAGTCTGGCTGACGGCTTGCACCGGCAGGGCTGTTTTCAGCGTGCAGCGGGTTGCCGTGCGCATCCCCTCGTACAGACGCAGAATAATATCGCCGCTGCCGTCCTCGGCCGGTTTGACCGTTTCGAGGACGATGTTGGCTTTATCCAGCGAGAACAGTGAAAACGGCGGCGTCACTGCCGCGCCTTCCACCACCAGCGGCGGCACGTTCAAATCGTACGCCTCGCGCAGCAAGTCACTTTCCAGCAGGCTGCCGTTCCAGAAATACAGCGCGTAGGTAAAATACTGCAAACCGCGGTCGGCGTTCATATCCGGCGCCATGGCCGATTTGAGCAGGCTCAGGTTGATGGTGTTGCCGCGCACGCTCAGGCCGTATTTGCTGTCATTCAGCACGGCAGCGCCGCGGCCTTCTTCCACCAGCGCGCTCCACTTGTGATTGCAAATCTCAAACCGGTCGGCATCGTACTGGCGGGAGCGGTGCGCGGGGCGGTGCAAATGCCCGAACTGAATCTCGCTGATGACTTCATGGGTGTGAATATCGAAAGGAAAGGCCACCTTCAGCAGTTTGTGGCGTTCCTGCCAGTCCACGCAGGTGGAAAAATCAATCCGCCGGCTGGCCCGCCGCAGGGTAATCACCTGTTCCACCGTCGAATGGTGCAGTTTTCGGCGCAGGCGCAGGCGGGCAGCCGGCCCGCCAGCGGTCAGGATCTCCATCTCCGCCGGCTCATCGGTTGCCACCGGCAGCAGTTCGGTCATGCTGTCCAAATCCCAGGCATCCCACTTGGTCGGCACATCTTTATACAGGCACAGACGGTTGGCCGTACCGGCCAGCACTTCGCGTTGTGCTTCTTTATCCCACAGGCTGACCAGTTCGCCGCGCCGGTTAAATCGCGCCGTCAGCAGTTCGTTTTCCAGCACAAAGCCCTCGGCGGTTTGTTCGGCACGCGCCTCACCGGCCTGCGCCAGACCTTCGGCCTGTTCCGGAACGGCTGCCCATCCGCAGGGCGGCAGTTCCACTTCCACCTCACCCTGCGGGGTGGCAAACAGCGCCCGCCGCGGCCAGCCAAGCGAGTTGAAGGCCGCCCGTCCCGGCCCGCTGCCGGCCAGTGCGTGAGCCGCCTGCCCGGCAATGCGCCCGGCGGCCGCCAGAATTTCGGTATAGGCGGCTTCGGCTTCCTCATAAACCCGCGCGATGGATGAGCCCGGCAGAATGTCATGGAACTGGTTCAGCAGCAGGCTGCGCCACTGCTCCCACAGGGTTTTGGGTGTGAAGTCAAAGCCGCGCAGCGCGCGGGCGGCACTGGCCCACAACTCCGCCTCGCGCAGGGCAAACTCGCTGCGCCGGTTGCCGCGTTTGGTGCGCGCCTGCGATGTGTACGTGCCGCGGTGAGCCTGAAAATACAACTCACCCACGTAACGTTCCCTGGGCAGGCCGTGAGCGAATAAATCCTCGAAAAATTCCGCCGGGCTGGCCATGCGCACACGCGGCAGGCCTTCCAGGTCTTGCACGCGGCGGTAGAACTCAAGGTGGTCGCGGGTCGGGCCGCCGCCGCCATCCCCCCAGCCAAAAGATTGAATCATGGAGTGGATGCCGTTCATTTGCAGACGGGTGTTCCAGCGCTCCATCAGGTTGCGCGGGCGCATTTCACTGTTGTAATCGGTGAAGATGTGTGCCGGAACGGCAGTGCCGTCAATTCCCTCCCACCAGAAGATGTTGTAAGGAAAGCGCTCACCGCCGTTATAGGCCCACGTGATTTTCTGCGTGGCAAAGCCGATCATCCCGCAGCCCTTGAGGATCTGCGGCAGCGCGCCGGAATAGCCGAACACATCCGGCAGCCACAACACGCGGCTGTCCACCCCCAGTTCATCGCGGAAAAACGCCCGCCCATAGAGGATCTGGCGGATCAGGCTCTCGCCGCCGCTCAGGTTGGTGTCGGCCTCCACCCACATGCCGCCATCGGCAATCACCTTGCCTTCGCGCACGGCCTGTTTGAAGCGCGCGTAAATATCGGGGTAACGCTGCTGCAGCATCCAGTACAGGTGCGGTTGGCTTTGCAAAAAGCGGAATTCCGGGTATTCCTCGAACAGCGCCAGCTGATTCAGGACGGTAGCCGCCATCTTGCGCTCGGTGTGGCGCAGCGGCCATAACCACGCCACGTCAATATGCGCATGCCCAAAGGCAAACAAAGTCGGCATGGTGGGGCCGTTGTGTTTTTCCAGCACCGGGCGCATTCGTTCCCGCCCGGCGCGGATGGTTTCCAGCATTTCCTCTTCGGGCAGTTCGGGGTCAATCAGCAGGGTGGCATCCATGAGGGCTTCATCAATCTGGCAGGCACGCAGGCTGAGCGGGTCGAGCAGCTGGCTGAGGTCAAACAGGGTGGTGAAGTCCACCGCCGCCTGATAAACCTCTTCCTGCCAGATGCCAAAGGTTGACTCACCTACCACGCATTGGGTCGGCCCCGGCTCCGGCACCGATTCGACCCCATGCGGGTAGGGGCCATCCCCTACCGTGATGTGACCGTGACCGGCGTAGGATTCCATCAAAATCTCATAGCGCTGACCGGCAACCGCCTGACGCGCAAGGGTGATTTCCCTGTGTCCCCAGCCGAACGAACCGGCCGCCCGCCCGTTGACCCACACCACACTTTCGATACCGCCGCTGTTGAGACGGATGACCACCCGCTTGCCCTCCGCTTCGGGAGGAATGGTGACGGCGGTGCGGAACCAGCCGTACTCCCACTTGGCGCCCCACGCCGTGCCGGGCGGCATGGGTTGAAAAACGCGCTGAGCGGCCTGCTGGGGGGTGAGGTGTTCGGTGGTGGCAAAACCTTCCAAAACAACAGGCTGAATCGGCTTATAACAGGCATTCCAGAGGGCTTTTTCCCACAACTCGATGCGGTGCTTCCATTCAATCGTCAGCGCCATGGCACAAATCTCCTCAACTGGATTCAATGAGCACGATTATAACGGTTGAGCGCACAAAGCGTCAAAACGATGATGCCACAACTTGAAAATCCGTGAACAATTCGGCTGGCCACCACTTAGATTAGAAATTGTTAACTTATCTCTTGTATTGAAAATCATTTTCATTTACAATCTCAGCATGGCAACACGCGACCTGATTGAAAACTGGCTGGAACAATTGCGGGCTTCCGGCTACCGCTTGACCGAACCGCGCCGCGCCATTGTCGAGCTGGTGGCAGCATCCAATCATGCCCTCAGCCCCATTGAAATCTACGACAGCGGGCGGCGTGAATACCCCCGTCTTGGGCTGGTCACGGTTTACCGCACGCTGGAGCGGCTGGAAGAACTGGGGCTGGTTCAACGCGTTCACAGCTCGGATGGCTGTCACCGCTACCTGCGTGCCTTTGAAGGCCACCAGCATTTGCTCATCTGCACCCGCTGCGGGCGGGTGGAGATGTTTGCCGGTGATGACATCGAACCGCTGGCCCGGCGGGTGGAGCAGGCCACCGGCTATGAGGTGCAGGAGCACTGGCTGCAATTGTTTGGGGTGTGCCCGCGCTGCCATAGATGAACTTTTTACATGGTCATTATTGAAAATGATTATCATTACTGTTCTTAAATGGGAGAGAATGCCATGAAACCAACTTTATTATCCCTTCTATCCGTCCTCTGGCTGGCGCTGAGCGCCTGCACACCGTCCGCCGCCCCCACTGCCGAGGCGGTTGAATCTTCTTCACCTTTGAATGTGGTGGTCACCACCTCCATCGTTGCCGATGTGGTGAAAAATATCGGCGGCGAGCGGGTAACCGTGACTACCCTGCTGCCCATCGGCGCCGATGTGCACAACTACGAACCCGCGCCGCAAGATGTAGCCAGAGTTGCCGATGCGGATCTGGTATTTGTCAACGGCGCCGGTTTAGAAGAATTCCTCCGCGTGCTGATCGAAAATGCCGGAGCAGCAGAACAGGTGATTGAGGTTTCTGCCGGCATTGAACTCAAAGATTTTGGTGCCCACGCCGGAGAAGAAACTGGCAATTTTCCCCCCGCGGCGGAGCACACTGACGGCGACCCCCACACCTGGACAGATCCCAACAATGTCAAAATCTGGGTGGAAAACATCCGCGCCGCCCTGACCGCCGCCGACCCCGCCGGCGAAGCCGCCTACAACGCCAACGCCGAGGCTTACCTGAAACAACTGGATGAAATGGACGCTTGGATTCGCGAACAGGTTACCCAGATTCCGCCCCAAAACCGCAAACTGGTTACCGATCACTTGCTGTTTGGTTACTTTGCCGAACGATACGGCTTCGAACAGGTGGGCGCCATCATCCCCGCCTACAGCACGGCTGCCCAGCCCACCGCTCAGGAAGTAGCAGAGATCGAGAACGCCATCCGCGCGCTGGGGGTGAAGGCCGTATTCGTCGGCAAAACCGTCAACCCTGCGCTGGCACAGCGCGTTGCGGAAGATACCGGTATCCGGCTGGTCGGTCTGTATCACGGTTCGCTCTCCGAGCCGGGCGGTGAGGCGGCTACTTACCTGGACTACCTGCGGTATAATGTCACTCAGATCGTCAACGCTTTGAAGTGAAAGTCAAACGAATGGGCGTGTTCAAGAGCCTGCAAAACTCTAAATTCGTGTTCCTCACCCGGCTTCATCCCCACGAAGCCGGGAAGCCCATTCTGCGTCTGGAAAATGTGACCGTTCAGTATGAATCCGGCAGGGCACTGGACGGTATTACCTTTGAACTGCGGCGCGGTGAGCGGCTGGCCGTACTCGGCCCAAATGGGGCGGGTAAAAGCACCCTCTTCAAGGTGATTGCCGGTGTGCTGCGTCCCACCAGCGGCATCGTGGAAGTGGCCGGCTCCGAGCCGGATGGTCACATCTGCATTGCCTATGTTCCGCAGCGCACTCAGGTGGACTGGAATTTCCCCCTGCTGGTTAAGGATGTGGTGATGATGGGGCGGGTCGGCAAGATTGGATTACTGCGCCGTCCCACTGCCGCCGACCGCGAAATCGTCCGTCGTGCGTTACAAACCGTTGGTTTGCAGGATCTGGCCAACCGGCAAATCGGCCAGCTTTCTGGCGGGCAGCAGCAGCGCATGTTCATTGCCCGCGCGCTGGCGCAGGAAGCCGAACTGATGCTGATGGACGAACCGCTGACCGGTCTGGATCTGCCCGCTCAGGAAGATCTCTTCCGCATTCTGGATACCCTGCGCGAACAAGGCGTTACCGTGATGGTCGCCCTGCACGACCTGAAAACCGCCGCCGAGCGCTTCGACCGCATCATGTTGCTCAATCGTCGTCTGATCCGGCTGGGCACAGCGGAAGAAGTATTCGCCGCGGAGCTGTTAATGCAGGCTTATGGCGGTCATTTGCGTTTGCTCCCTTCGGATCAGGGCGTGCTGGCGCTGGGTGATACCTGCTGCGACGAGGGTGAACATGACCATATTTGACCTGTTCCTGCAGCCGTTGCAGTATGCCTTCATGCAGCGCGGCATGCTCGCCGCCGTGCTGGTCGGTATCGTCTGCGCGGTAGTGGGTGTGTTCATTGTCCTGCGCGGCATGGCCTTCTTCGGCGATGCGCTGGCCCACGCCATTCTGCCCGGCGTGGCCGTCGGCTATTTGATCGGCGGCGGAGCCCGCGGGCCGTTGTTCTGGTGGGGGCTGCTGACCGGCGTGTTCGCCGCCGTTGGCATTGGCGCCATCAGCCGCACTGCCCGCATCAAAGAAGATACGGCCATCGGCATCATCTTTGCCGGTATGTTTGCGCTGGGCATTGCCCTGATCTCTTCGGTGCGCAGTTACACCGCCGATCTGGCTCACTTTTTGTTTGGCGATGTGCTGGGTGTGCGCACCCCCGATCTGCTGATGACCGCCGGTTTTGGGGTCGTCATCCTGCTGATCATTTTTTTGCTGTATAAAGAATTCGTCGTACTTTCCTTCGACCCGGTTCTGGCGGCCACCCTGCGCCTGCCGGGGCGTTTACTGGATTATCTGCTGATGGTGCTGATTGCCGTTGCCATTGTCGTTTCCCTGCAAACTGTGGGGGTAGCCCTGATGGTCGCCATGCTGGTTACGCCCGCCGCCGCTGCCTCACTGCTCACCCGCCGCCTGCCGGTGATGATGGGACTGGCTGCGCTAATCGCCTCCCTTTCCGGTGTGATCGGCCTTTATCTTTCTTATTACCTCAACATCGCCTCCGGCGCGGCAATTGTGCTGACCTGCACGGCTTTCTTCGCGGTTGTGTGGCTGGCCACCGGCCTGCGGCGTAAAAGCGCGCATTAATTCTACCGGAGCACCCCCCGCCCTTGAGCGCCCGTCTGTTGACCGTCCCCTTTGCCGTACCGTACTGCGCCCAAATTGCCAGCCCGTGGCTGGCCGTTGCCTTTTTCGAAAAAGGGATGAACCCGGCACTCGATCCGCATTGGGCTGAAAACGGCGCGCACTCGCTGGAAGAATATATTTACTGGACGAACCGCGCCTGCGGGGCAGCCTGCGTCAAAATGGCGGTGGAAGCACTGGGAGGTGAACGGCTGGCGCTCATTGAATGGGCAAGGCGCGGCGTCCGCATTGGCGGCTACCTGAGCGAAAAACGCCCCGATGGCTCCCGCGCCGAACGCGGCTGGCTGCACAGCGCCCTTGCCGAACTCATCCGGCGGGCAGGTTTTCAGGCCGAAGCCCGCCCGCTTGCCCTGACAGATTTTGTTTCCATACTCGCCGGAAGCGGCATGATCATTGCCTCGGTCTCCCATGAAATCGGCACGCATGACCCCATCACCAAACGCGGCGGTCACCTCGTGCTGGTATTCGGCGCACTGCTGGAAGAAGATGAGCCGGCTGCCTTCCTTCTGCACAACCCCTCCGGGCGCAGTGACACTTTACGGCAAAATGCCCGAATTCCGGTCGAACGCTTTGCCGCGGCATACACGGGGCGGGGAATAGTCGTCCGCCCACTTTGAAACCCCGCAACAAAACTTCCACAACCTTTTTCTAAACAAGTTCTAAAAGATCAGGGCTGGAATTCGTTATTCCGTCCTGCTATACTCTATATAACCTATAGATTTACTGGGAAAATCAACAATTCTTCCCCTTATTTTTTTAATCCCCCCACAGCCATGGGATTTTCCCGAACTGGAGAAGAAAGATGCGGCTTTCCAAACGCGGCGAATACGGCATTCGCACATTGCTTTTGATGGCAGAACAGGCCAACGAACACCAGCCGTGGGTTTCGCTTAAAACTCTGGCGGATAAAGAGCATATCCCCTTAAAGTTTCTGGAGCAAATCATGCTCCAGTTACGCAATGCCGGACTGGTACACAGTCAGAAAGGGCCGGGTGGCGGCTACAAACTGGCCAAACCCCCCGAACATATCTTCATCGGTAATGTGATCCGCATTCTGGATGGCATGCTGGCTCCGGTCACCTGCGTCAGCAAAACCGCTTACGCGCCTTGCGACTGCCCCGATGAGGCTACCTGCGGCCTGCGTATGGTCATGGCGGATGTGCGCAACGCCATAACCGCTATTCTTGACAATACCACCCTCGCCGGCATCGCCCAGCGCCGGGCTTCCTTCCGTTTCAGTCAGGAGCATACCGATGAAATCTGAAATAAGAACACACCATCGCTGGATATTTTGGTTGATTCTCATCAGCACCCTGCTGGCAGGCTGTTCTGGCAGCGCCCCCAAGCCAGAAACGATCACCGTTTCCGGGGCTTTCGCCCTTTACCCGTTGATGACTCAATGGGCAGAAGCCTATCAGCAGGTCAATCCGGCGGTGCGCATTGATGTGACCGCCGGCGGAGCGGGAAAGGGCATATCCGATACGCTGGCCGGGGCAGTGGATATCGGCATGGTCTCGCGCGAGTTATCGCCGGAAGAACTCAATCAGGGTGCTTTTCCGGTTGCGGTAGCACGCGACGCCGTGTTTGGTACGCTCAACGCCGCTAACCCCTATCTTGACCAGATCATGCAGAAGGGCTTTAACCAGCGACTTCTGGCAGGCATCTACATCACCGGCGAAATAACCACGTGGGGGCAAGTGTTGGGGAAACCGGGGGTCACCGATCAGATCCGTGTGTTTACCCGCTCCGATTCAGCCGGGGCGGCCGAAATGTGGGCACTCTACATTGCCGGTAAAAAGCAGAGCGATCTGCTAGGCATTGGAGTGAATGCCGACCCCGGCATCCTCGAAGCGGTGATCAAAGACCCTCTGGCCATCGGCTACAACAACCTCAACTATGTATTCGACCCGCAGACTCAAAAACCGGTCAACGGCGTGGTGATCATGTCGCTCGACCTGAACGGCAGCGGCGCCATTGAGGCAGACGAAATCTTTGCCGATAAAGCATCTGCCATTCAGGCAGTAGCCGAGGGGCGCTATCCATCTCCGCCTGCCCGCGACCTGTATTTGATCACCAAAGGCAGTCCCGGCGGGGCAGTCAAGGATTTCATGATCTGGATTCTCAACGACGGACAGGTTTATGTAGAAACCAATGGCTACATCGCCCTGAACCCCGAACAACTCCATGAAATGCGCAGCCGGCTGGATGTCCAGCCTTAGAGCAAGGAAAACCAAAGGATAGCCCATGAACGTTGCCGCAGGCTGGTCAAAACGGGTTAAGAGCCGTGCACAGACCCGTAAACAGCGCAACCGCGCTGCGCAAAGGTTATTTGCCGGCTCAGCGGCTCTCATATTCCTCGTCTTTTTCGCGATTGTAACCATGCTGGTACAGCGTTCCCTGCCGCTCTGGCAAAGCGTCAGTCCGCAGCAGTTCATCACCGGCAGGGTGTGGAAACCCGATCAGGGGTTATTCGGCCTGCTTCCGTTCATCCTCGGCACTTTCTGGACAACCGGACTGGGCATCGCCTTCGCCCTGCCGCTCAGCCTGCTTTCAGCGGTCTATCTGGCAGAATATGCCCGTCCGCTGACCCGCGCGGTAATCAAACCGGTGCTGGACATTCTGGCTGGCATACCTTCGGTCATCTACGGCATGTGGGGAGTGCTGGTGGTTGTGCCGGCCGTGCAGAACATCTTTGCACCGTCATTCAGCCGCGCCTTTCCACACGCCGGTTTGTTCCAGTCCGGCAATCCTACCGGCTTCAGCATCATTTCCGCCGGCATCGTGCTGGCACTCATGATTGCACCGATTCTGATCGCCCTGATGGTTGAGATTCTACTGGCCGTTCCGGCGGGTTTGCGCGAGGCATCCATGGCGGTCGGCGCCAGCCGCTGGGAGACGATTAAGTATGTAGTGCTACCGAAAGCCGCCAGCGGTCTGATCGCCGCCCTCATTCTGGGCACATCCCGTGCGCTGGGTGAAACCATGGCAGTTTTGATGGTGGTAGGCAACGTTGCCACCCTGCCGCGTTCCCTCTTCGACCCTGCTTATCCGATTCCTGCATTGATCGCCAACAATTACGGCGAAATGATGTCCATACCGCTGTACGACTCGGCCATAATGGGTGCCGCGCTTTTTCTGCTGGTCATCGTGTTATTCTTCAACATTCTCTCTTCACTGGTATTACGCAGGATGCTCAAATGAATCCGAAAAGAGGTACCCGCCGCCGTTTGGCACAATTTGAAGAAGCCTTTTGGCTTACTCTTATGCGGCTGGCATTGCTCTCGGTGGTTATTGTGCTGGGCTGGATACTGGCAACTCTGTTATTGAAAGGACTGCCCGCAATCAACTGGGAATTGATCAGCCAGCCCCCTCAGGGAGGCTATTACCTTGGCGGTAAAGGCGGCATCCTCAATGCCCTGCTCGGCTCGATCTATCTGGCAGGTGGCGGCACCCTCTTGGGGCTGATTTTCAGCCTGCCGGTGGTCTTCTATCTCGCCACTTACCTGCATCACCGCTCTCGGCAGGCGGCTCTCATCCGCCTGATGCTGGATGTATTGTGGGGCATTCCCAGCATCGTTTATGGTGTGTTCGGCTTTCTCATCATGCTCTCGCTGGGATTGCGGGCATCGTTACTGGCCGGCATCATCACGCTGGCATTACTGGAATTACCCATCCTGATTCGCGGCATGGACGAGTTCATCCGCACCACACCGGAAGAACTGGTGCAATCCTCGCTGGCAGTGGGGGCCACCCCCTTAGAAACCACTTTGAAAGTGGTCAGCCGACAGACACTGCCCGGTTTGATTACCGCCGTACTGCTTGCATTCGGGCGGGGGATTGGCGATGCCGCTTCGGTTCTGTTCACGGCCGGCTACACTGACCACATTCCCACATCGTTATTCGAGCCGGCCGCCTCTCTGCCGCTGGCGGTCTTTTTCCAGTTGGGCACCCCGTTCCCCGCCGTCCAACAGCGGGCGTATGCCTCAGCGCTGGTACTGACGATCATCATCCTGTTCATCAGTTTGCTTGGCCGCTGGCTGGTTTCTCACTTCAACAAGTTTCTGCTCCGTTAGGTGCATTATGTCCGAGTGTATTTCAATCCGTAATTTCAATGTTGCCTTTGGTAACACATCAGTACTGAAAGACGTCAATCTGGATATTCCCTGCCGCCAGATCACTGTGATCATGGGGCCGTCGGGCTGCGGCAAGACCACTCTCTTGCGCAGTATTAACCGCTTTCTGGAATTGAGCGATCATGTCAGAATACGCGGGGAAATCATCATAGATGGTCATAATATTTATGACCCGGCAGTGGATCCCATTGATATCCGCTCCAAAATCGGCCTGCTGGCACAGCGCCCCTACTCACTGCCCATGTCAATCTTTGATAATGTCGCCTACGGACTGCGGATTCACGGCATGGCAGACGGCAAAGATTTGCACAAAGCCGTCAGGCATTATCTGGAAATGGCGGGGTTGTGGGAGGAAGTCAAAGACCGCCTGCGGGAACCGGCTGTGCGCCTCTCAATCGGGCAGCAGCAGCGCCTGTGTCTGGCGCGCGGGCTGGCAGTGGAACCGGAGGTCATCCTTGCCGACGAACCGACCTCTGCACTCGATCCGATCTCGGCACAAAACATCGAACAGCGCTTGCTGGACCTGCGCGAAAAGTACACCATCGTTGTGGTAACTCATACCGTCCGTCAGGCCCGCCGTCTGGCCGATTTTCTGGCTTTTATGTATCTGGGAGAGATGGTCGAGAGCGGCGAAGCAGCAGCCATCTTTTCCAACCCCCACCACCCGCTAACCCGCGCGTACCTGCAAGGGGCTATCGGCTGAGGCCGGTTTTTCTCACAACCGCTCTGCAGGCGCAGAATTTTCCTTTACTTTCTGAGAAGGGGCAGGTAAACCAGTGTTTTCTTAACAAATTCAAAGAATTTTTGGATGGAAATATCGGCGCGGAACACCGCGCCGAAAATACGCCAAAAGGTTGCATATAAAACGCATCCAGAGTATAAAGAACCAAATATGACCTTAAAAGGAAGAATTCACTTTCTCATCCTGTTCATTGCCATCGGCATCTCGCTTCTGGCTCAGATTGGAGAGGTACACGCCGCTAAAACAGCCACACCAGCAATCAGCCGCCTTCCGCAAGAAACCCTGTGCAGTAGTGAATTTTTGCCGGTCAGCCCGCCGCTCACCGATTTGGGCAACAATGAATACATCCGCATGAACGGCAACCCCACCGGTTTTAGCGGCGGGCTATACCCGGACGGCGAAAACCAGCCCCCTGCCGCTCACCGGCTTGCTGGCCTGCTCATGGCTCAACAGATTGTCCCGCGGGATTCAAATGGCAACCCCGATTCGCAAAACGGTAAAATCGGCATGATTTCGGTGGGTATGTCCAACACGGCCATGGAATTTTCCACCTTTCGCTCGCTTGCCCTGAACGACAGCCGCCTCAACCCGCAACTGGTGCTGGTCAACGGGGCGCAGGCCGGGCAAACCGCCGAACACTGGCTCGACCCAAACGCCTCCACCTGGCAGGTTTTGAACACTCGTATTTCCACTGCCGGATTGACCGGCTTGCAGGTGCAGGTCGTCTGGCTGAAACTTACCCACACCGGCAGCAATACCTTTCTCCAATTCACCCAAAATCTGCTGGCGGATTTGAAAGTAGTGGTGCAAAACCTCAAAATGCTCTACCCGAACATTCAGATGGTGTTCCTTTCCAGCCGCACGCGTTCCTACACTTACTGGAACGGTCTCAGCCCCGAGCCGGCCGCCTTTGAAAGCGGTTTTGCCGTCAAGTGGCTGATCGAGGAACAGATTAACGGCGCAGCCGACCTGAATTTTGACCCCCAACGCGGGCCGGTGCGTGCGCCATACCTGATGTGGGCAGCCTACCTGTGGGCTGACGGCCCTCAGCCGCGCAGCGATGGTTTCGTCTGGCTGCCCGAAGATCTGGAAAGTGACTGCACTCATCCCTCAGATGCGGGGCGGATGAAAGTGGCCGACCTGCTGATGCGGTTTTTCACCAGCGACCCCGCCGCAGCCCCTTGGTTCACGTCATCTCAGCCGCTTTACCTGCCGCTGGTAGCCCGCCCGTGAGGCAAACCTTATGCAAATAGTCCTTTGCTCTGGCAAATGAAAGTTTGTTTAACGATAATCGAAACAGGAGCGTGAATGATGAACCGAGCCGAAAATCTGCAACAGGCCACCCTCGGTGGAGGGTGCTTCTGGTGTCTGGAACCCGTTTTCGCCCATTTGAAGGGCGTGGAAGATGCGGTGGTGGGTTACGCCGGTGGAAAGACAGCCGCCCCATCGTATGAACAGGTCTGCACCGGCCTGACCGGTCATGCCGAAGTGGTGCAGGTTACCTTTGACCCGTCCGTGATCTCATACCGCGAGATTCTGGAAGTATTCTTTGCCGTGCATGACCCCACCACCCCCAACCGGCAGGGCGCCGATGTCGGCACGCAGTACCGCTCGATCATCCTGTATCACAACGAAGAACAGCGTCAGACCGCCGAAACCCTGATTGCCGAATTGAACCGGCGTGGCATCTGGCAAAAACCGATTGTTACCGAAGTGGTTCCATTAAACGCTTTCTACCCGGCGGAAGAATATCATCAGGAATATTTCGAGAAGAATCCTTACGCCGGGTACTGTCAGGTCGTGATTCAGCCCAAAGTCAGCAAATTCCGCAAGCAGTTTGCCGAACGGTTAAAGTAAACCGCTCAGGTTTGCTTCTTTGCCCGGCCGGGTTTAGCGGGGCGTTTTTTGGGCGGGGCCGTGACGGCTTCATCCTCTTTTTCCAGTTCAACGCGCAGCCGGGCGGCACTCTGCACCTGAAAGACCAGCGTCTGACCGGAGAACAGGCTGGCTTCGCGGCGGTCAAAACCTTTCTTGCTCACCCCGACCAGCATGGGTTCATCGGGGCGGTAGGTTGAAGCCGGCCGTTCGCCTCTGGCTTTTGTCCCTTTTTCCACCTTCTTCTCTTCCGGCGGCGGAGGCATAACCACCTTCAAAGCCATTTCGGCTTTATTCAGCGGATCGCTCACACGGTAAAGGCCGGGACGCAGGGGAGTTACCGTAAAAAAATCACCGGCAGGGATTTGCTCGGCGTGGTTCAGCAGCACTTCCTTTTCCTTACTTCCCAGTCGGACAATCCGCACCTGAAACGTGGAAACGCCTTGCGAGGTGTAAAAACCCAGCACCCCGCCGGTGTGCAGCCGCAGGTCGGCTTCTTCGCGGCAGCATTCGCGCTCTTCGGGTTTTTGCAGTGTGGAAAGATCAAGGTTGTGCTGATAGGGAGCATCGCCCTCCACCACACTGACCACCAGACGCAAGGGAGTACCCCTGGTACGGCTGATGAACACCTCGTAATCCCCCGCTTCTTCGAAGCGGTGAATCAGGGTGGAAAGGACGGTGATTCGGCCGCTATCAAAAGAACGTTGCGTGAATAACGCCCGATTCATGGTGGCTTGTTTTTGATTGCTACTCATCATTTATCCTCCAACATCCGCCTGAATGACCATTTCGACATCCTCTACCCGAACGGAGAGATTGCGAACCGGCACGGTCACCGCCACCAGTTCCACCGGCGCACCGCTCAACAGCACCGCAGTGCTAATTTCCTTTGCCAGTATTTCCAGTGGGTCATCTACCCGCAGTAAAGGTACACACGCCCCGAAGAACTCACCTACCAGTTGAATGAGCAGGTCGCCCAGTCCAAAACTGATGTTGAACAAATCGCTCAGCCATTCGTCAATTTCATCGGGGATATCCAGCAGCCAGCGGATGAAATCGGCAATACCGCCGATGATCGCCAGAATCAGGTCGCGCACCCAGCCGCCGGGGATCAGGGCAGTCACCGCACTGGTCAGGGCATTTTCGATCAGGTCGCCGACGATATCGGCAAAGTCGAACAGGTCAAGGTCAATAAAATCGGGGTCGAGGTAGAGGTGCCACTGGTTGTAGTCGGGGAAGGGGTCAATCACACTCAGGTTGACCAGCAAATCCCTCAGCAGGCCGCAGGGGTCAATCAAGGGCGGCGGCACACTGGCATCGTAATAGCGCACCACCGGCCGTCCGGCAATGCTCAATTCCTGCGCCACAAATGCGGCCAGATCCGGCGAGATGGAAACATCCGGATTATCGGAGAAGACACACCAGCGCGGCAGGCAGATATCCGGAATCGGCCACGGCATATTGATACACCCGCCCCCCACACAAATTTCGGGAATATCCAGCCCCAGCGTAAACTCGAATTTATCCCAGCGCACATCCAGTTCGTCAATCAATATCGAATTGTCGGCGCGGAAATCCACACTGCCCCCTTCCAAATGCCCCTTGACATGATAACCGGCGGTAAAGGGGCCAAAACTGGTGCTGTCCTGGGCCTCCCAGCGGATGCTGTCGCGCAGCACCACAAACAAACGCTGAAATGCACTTTCGGATACGGCAGCGGTCAGGTCAGCCATGATTATGCACCTCCTGTCACGGTCAATTTGAGAAATGCCTTGATTTGATCATCTTCAACCGCCGGGTTGTTGGGCACATCTGCCGGAACAGCAGACGGTTGTAGAAGAACATCTCTGCCCAGCGTCAGACCCACCTCGCGGAATTCCTTGGTAATATCCAGCACCATTTTTTCCAGCGGGATGATCAGGCGCGGCAGAATGCCCAGTTTCAACACCGTAATCAGGTAACATTCAATGGCGCTTTCCATCTCATTCGGTTGAATATCCACAACTTCCAACCCTTCCAGACGAGTCTTGAGCCAGATTTGAGCAGAACCGGGCACCGTACCCCACTCGAAATACCCCACCGCGTACAGTTCCAGACAAAAGCAGATCAGCTCGCGTGTGGGCAGGGGAATGGTGCGTGTTCTACCTCTCTCCGGCTCGAAAGCCACGGTGGCCGCGGGAGTGAAGTGGGTGCTTACCCCCGGTACGCGTTCTTTTGTTTCGCCAACGGCCAGTTGTTGTTGAGAAACGAGATACCGCTCAATGAGGGGCACCAATTCGTCAATCAGGTCTTTTGGCGGGCAGTCAATACCCATGCAGCCTTTCAGCCGCAGGGCAAAGCGCTGAGGAGAAAGCCGGCCCAATTCAGGCGGCAAATCGAACACATTGCCGCGGTGAAAATCAATGGCAGCCTCGCTCAATTGCAGACAGAAATTCAAACCGATTGGCACGGGTGCGCCCAAGATGGGCAGCGGCTCCTGCTCGGTGAAAAGCGGATTTTTCGCCTTCACCACCTTGTCATCCACCTCGAACTTTGCGCAAAACATCTCCACGTGGTTGTGGAAAAATGGCGTTGCGTAATTGAACAGAGATGGACGCTGGCGCATGATGTGCCGCACCACGCGGTTGATGCCGTCCTCATGGACGGCGCCGAACAGATCAGAATGATCGGTAAACGGCATATTGACCTCCATTTTCGTGGACAAAAAGGAAATAGCCCTCTCAACTGTGAAAAAGTTGAGATGCTCGACTTTGCTTTGAAAGGGGGGAGTTGGGGGGTGAAGAATCAAAACACGCAGGTTATCCCTGCGTGTTTCGCTCATTTGACGGTAATAAACCCAGTCGAGTTATTGACTATTTTTATCATATATATCATAATACTACCATCTGTTTCTCTTTACAACCCCTAATTTTTCCTTACTTACGGATGCTTTTTTCGGCCCCACGAGGACGCTTAGCAACTTTTTGATAAAGATTCGACGAAGATGATATAATCAATTACAGTCAGGGGATTTTCGATTCTTTTTTACCACGCTGATCAAAAGGTCATAATTCAAGCCAATGCCGGATGAGCTGAGACTCTTCTTTACGCTTTTTGCGTTGATTGTGGGTTACTGCGGTGTGACGTGGGTGGTTAATTTACCCGCCTACCGTTACCGCCGCAAAATTTGTGCCGACCGCCACGCCCGAACCGATTGGCTTCTCAGTCCGCTGCTGCTCCTGCTGAAAATCACTTTCTTTGTTTTCCTCGGGCTGCTTTCTCCGCTGGTCATACTCGTTACCATACCGCTGCTTCCGTTTTTATTCATTTTCCGAAAAGTATCCCTGTGGGTCAACCGCCTGCTGGAAGCCTTAACCAACCCCGAAAAATATATGCTCTTCTTTGAACGAATGATCCGTCTGGGTTTGTGGATTCAATTTATCCCCGATGATACCTTCACCAAACAACTCGACTACCTGAAGAGACGGTCTAAATTTCGCCCAAGATGAGAGATGTTTCCGGCACCGGTTGCTGTCC
The DNA here is from genome assembly GCA_040754815.1 of Chloroflexota bacterium. Taxonomy (GTDB): domain Bacteria; phylum Chloroflexota; class Anaerolineae; order Anaerolineales; family Anaerolineaceae; genus Bellilinea. The sequence goes on along the minus strand of JBFMBX010000006.1, from coordinate 8,568 downwards.
CTGCCGGCATGGTATAATCTCTTTTCGAACACCGTAGATCAATAATCCGATTTGATGGATAAGTGTGATGAAGAAACTGCTCTTACTGGTATGCACGGGATTGCTGCTGGCGTTCGTATCACCCTCCCCCGCACAGGCAGAATCCTTTTTCCCGCAAACAACGGACGATTCCGCCGGCAAGCCGCTTTGCCTGCCGGGCGTTTATCTGCAAGACCCGCAGGACTGCCTGCCGCTTGGCCCGTCTCTTCGCCTGACCGAACTGGCGCAGAATACCACATTCCGCTTCCCCAACGCCTCCCTGCCGGCTTACCACCCGCAACCGCAGCTGACCCATGCGCCGGTCAACATTGCCCGCATCAACCTGCCGGAAAACGAAAAGGCTCCCCTTTACGCCACCTTTGAAGATGCCATCAACGGCGTGAATCCCACCCGTTACATTGACCCCGGCGAATTACGCTACGTCTCTTACATTGATGTCCAGTACCACAACAACAAACCGTGGATTCGCCTGCGCTCCGGCGAATGGATGCGCGCTTCTCCGGTAGCGTATTCTTCTTTTCAGGGGCTGGTTTTCAAGCGCACCCCCGACCACAACTTCGGCTGGATCATGGATACGGTTGAGGTGCGGGCAGCGCCCGGTTATAACGCGCCGACAACCGGCAAAACCCTCTACCGCGAAAATGTGGTTTCCATTTATGCCGTGCAGTCCGCCGATAATACCGACTGGTTCATGATCGGCGTGAATGAGTGGGTGGAGCGCCGCTACATCCGTCAGGTGATGGTCAACACCACCCCGCCGGAAGGGGTGACCAACGACCGCTGGATCGAGGTCAATCTTTTTGAGCAAACGCTGGCCGTCTATGAAAACCGTCAGCTGGTTTTTGCCACGCTGGTTGCCAGCGGCGGCGAACCGTTCTTCACCCGCCCCGGGTTGCACCAGATTTACCAGAAGAAAGAACTGGAAACGATGAGCGGCGCGTTCGAGGCCGACCGTTCCGATTTCTATTATTTAGAGGATGTGCCGTGGACGATGTATTTCGATCAGGCGCGCGCCCTGCACGGCGCCTACTGGCGCACCTTGTTCGGCTATGCCGGCACGCACGGCTGCGTCAACCTCTCCATCGGCGATTCCAAATGGCTGTTCGACTGGGCTAAAGAAGGCGACTGGGTCTATGTCTGGGACCCCTCCGGGCAGACCCCCACCGACCCGAACTTCTACGGCGCCGGCGGTGCGTGATCGGGCGGCAATGGCCGTTCCGCCGCATTCCCCCATGGCGGGCAAAGCCATTGTAGAACTGAACCTGCCGGAGGATTTTCTGGTAGTCCTGATTGCCCGCCAGAACGAATTCTTGATACCCGGCGGCGGTACAGTCATTGAGCCCGGAGATACCCTGCTGGCGCTGGCGGATACCCAAACGTTCGAGCAGGTTTGCCGGCAATGGTGTCCGCCAACCTGAAAGCAAATTGGTAATCGGCGATATAATAGCCCTAACACTATCTTGCTCAGGAGAGACGAATGGGGCACTTCGATTCCAGACAGGGCATCGGCACGCTGGTCAATCATTTCAACGAGGGAGAACATCCATATCATGCGCATGTTTCTCCCATTTATCAAACTTCCACCTTTGGCTTTCCGGATGTAGCCACCGGCGCGGCCATCTTCAAAGGGGAAGACCCCGGCTACACCTACACCCGCATCAAGAATCCAAATCAGGTACAGCTGGCCGGGAAAATCGCCGCGCTGGAAGGGCTGGACTTAATCCGCGCCCAGCCGCATCGTCAGCCGGAAGAAATTGTGGCCGGGCAGGTGTTTGCCACCGGCATGGCGGCAATCACCACTTCCATTCTGGCCCGCGTCAAAGCCGGCGATACGATCATCGCACAGGAAGCCCTCTACGCCGCCACTTTCACCTTTCTGGATCAGATCGCCGCTCGCTGGGGAATCAAGGTGGTCTGGCTGCATGATGTGCAGCCACAGGATTGGGAACGCGCCTTTGAGCAGCACCCAAACGCCGTGCTGGCGTATGTGGAAACCCCCGCCAACCCCACCATGGCCATTGTGGATTTGAGCGCGGTGGTCGAAATTGCCCATCGCCACAATGCGTGGGTGTTTGTGGATAATACCTTTGCCAGCCCGTATGCCCAGCGCCCGCTTTCCCTCGGCGCGGATGTCGTCCTGCACTCCACCACCAAGTACCTTTCGGGGCACGGCACCATCGTGGGCGGGGCAGCCGTCAGCCGGCATGTGGACTGGGTGAAAGGCCCGCTCACCAGTCTGGTAAAGACGCTGGGTGGAACCGCCGCACCGTTCGACTGCTGGCTGACCAGTCTGGGTCTGCGCACTTTCGAACTGCGCATGCAGCGCCATTGCGAAAACGCCATGCAGGTCGCCGGTTATCTGGAAGACCACCCCAAAGTGGCGCGCGTTTATTACCCCGGTCTGGAATCGCACCCCGATCACAAACTGGCCAGAAAGCAAATGAGTGCTTATGGCGGGATGATGTCCTTTGAATTGAAAGGCGGACTGGCCGCCGGTGAAGCCCTACTCAACCATGTACGCATGATGACGCTGGCCGTTTCACTGGGCAATACCGATACGCTCATTCAACACCCTGCCAGCATGACTCACGCCAATGTCCCCCGCGAGGAACGGTTGAAAGTCGGCATTACCGATGGATTGGTGCGCCTCTCGGTTGGGATCGAAAATATCGAGGATATCCTGCGGGATCTCGATCAGGCACTGGCTTACGCCTGAAACCGGCTGATTGCTACACACGCAAAACCGCTGCCCCAAACCGCAGCGGTTTTTTGATGATCGAAACCTTCCAGAATTTACATATTTTTTAAGGTAATTCTGCTTCAAGCGTGATACAGTTTAATTGTCGGTAACTGAGTTGTTTAAGGAAACAAATGAAAGGGCGGTCAGGTTTCTTTTGGGTAATTGCTTTACTGGTTGCATTGTTGAGCGGCTGGCCGGGAATTCCGCATCAGGCCGGTCCCGATTCCATTTCCCCTGCCGATCAACCGCCGGTGGATCTCGAAGTGCTGCAGGAATTTCAGGAACAGGGCAGCGCCGATTACTGGATCACTTTCGAATCGGACGTGGATCTTTCTTCCGCCCTGCTGATGGATTGGGAAAGCCGCGGAGAGTATGTGTACGAGCAATTGACCCGCTTAGCCCAACAGACGCAAGCCCGTGTGCAGGCCGAACTGCAGCGCCGCGGTGTCAATTTTCAGTCCTTCTGGATTCAAAACGCCATTTTTGTCGAATCCTCCGATGAAATCACCCTTCAGGAAGTGTTGAACTTTCCGGAAATTCAATCCATCCGCGCGCCGCGTCAGATTGTTCTGCATGAGCCTCAGCGTCCCCTCTTCCCGGCTGTTTCCGTTCAGGCGGTCGAAAGCAACCTCACCCACATTCAGGTACCCGAAGTGTGGAACACCGGCATCACCGGCAGCGGCCTGACGGTTGCCAATATTGATACGGGTGTGCGCTACACCCACCGCGCGCTGATCAATGCCTACCGCGGCAATCTGGGCGGGGGCAATTTCTCGCACGATTACAACTGGTTCGACCCTTACACAAACGAAGCCGCGCCCTTTGACCTGAACGGCCACGGCACGCACACCATGGGAATCATGGTGGGCAGGGATGGCAGCGACCAAATTGGGGTCGCTCCCGGCGCAAACTGGATTGCCTGCCGCGGCTGCAAAGGCAACACCTGCGGCGAAGCCCAGCTGCTGGCCTGCGCCCAGTTTGTGCTGGCCCCCACGCGCACCGATGGCACTCAGCCCAACCCCGACCTGCGCCCGCAGGTGGTCAATAACTCGTGGGGTGATTGCAGTAAACGATATGACAATTGGTTTCAAAATGCGGTCAACGCGTGGCTGGCCGCCGGCATCTATCCCGTCTATTCCAACGGCAATGCCGGCAACTGCGGCTATGAATCTCCGCCCGGCCCGAATACGGTGGGCAACCCGGCGCGTTACGGCAATGTGACCGGCGTGGGCTCCAGCGGCAAAAGCAATGGCGAGTACGCTACCTATTCCAACTGGGGCCCCACCGACAACCCCGATACACTCAACCCGCGTCTGGGGTATGCCGATCTCAAACCGCAGGTGCTGGCGCCGGGAGTCAACATTCGTTCAGCACATCGCGGATCGGATAATGCTTATGCATATTTAACCGGCACTTCCATGTCCGCGCCGCATGTGGCCGGGCTGGTGGCGCTGATGTGGCAGGCGGCTCCCTGTCTGGTGGGCAATGTCGCCCTCACCGAAACAATCATCGAGCAAACCGCCACCCCCATCCTTTACGATGACGGCTCACCCGCTACCCCCACCAACTTCCCCAATTACGCTGCCGGATGGGGAGAGATCAACGCACTGGCGGCGGTGCAGGAAGCCCAGCAGCATTGTGCCGTTGCCGCAACCGTGCAGGGTATCGTGCGCGGCAGTCAGGCCTGCAACGCTTCTCAATTTTCACCCCTGCAAGGCGCTACCATCACGGTTTTTGAGGCTCAATCAACCGGCCGGGCCTTGCGCATCACCACTACCGGCGCGGATGGCAGTTACCGCCTGACAGTAGAGCCCGGCAGTTACCGGCTGACGGCTTCTGCCGGCGGCACGGCCTCGCAGGAAGCGAACCTCACTCTTTCAGCCGGCCAAACAGCGCTACAGAACTTCGACCTGCTCTCCACCCGTCCCTGCCTGCAAGCCGAAACCGGCCTTGTGCAGGTGGAACTTCTCAGCGGAGAAGAAACCAGCCGCAGCATCACCCTTTCCAATCCCGGCTGGCAGGAAACGCCGTTTTCCATTCTCAAACGGGCAGTCAGCCAGCCCTTGCTGCTGGAAGATGGCGGCTTCGAGTTGGGTAACTCGCCCGCAAGCCCATGGCTGCAGTATTCTCGCTGGTTCGGCACGCCTCTGTGTACGGTAGAAACCTGTGGAGGTTATGATTCGATCCTGCCTCACAGCGAACGATGGTGGGCTTGGTTCGGCGGCGCAAACAAGCCCGAAGAGGGCTGGCTGGAACAAACCGTCAGCATCCCACCGGGCAGGGCTTACCTGCGTTTTTACCTTCAGATGAAGGGCTGCGGCCACCCTGCCGATTTCATCCAGATTTTGATGGATGAGCGTGAAGTCTGGCGGCAAAATGCCGGCGCGTCAAATTGTTGGGAATCCGATTACGCCCGCCGCGAAATTGATCTTTCGGCCTTTGCCGATGGTCAGCCCCACCACCTGAAGATTTATTCCCTGCAAAGCACCTCCGCCACCACCAATTTCTTCCTCGATGACCTGCTGCTCTGGCAGGAAGCCGACTGGCTGCAGGTTGAGCCGCAGAGCGGCAGCCTGCCGCCCGGTGGTGAAGTGACCCTCGCCGTTACGGTCAATACCCAAGGCCTGCCAGCCGGAATGCACCGCGCCGTTTTGGAAGTGAACAGCGGCGGCGAAGTCCTCAGCGAAATTCTGATTGAAGCAAAAATCAACTACCCCTACCAGTATTATTTTCCACTAATCGGCAGGCAAGAGCAGTAAAACTCAGCGCAGATATTTCAACCCCGTGCCGGTATTGAGCAGCAGAACGCTCTCCGCCGCCGTCAGCCAGTTGCTTTCCCGCAGGTAACGCAGGGCCGCCACGTTGGCTGCCCCTTCGGGAGCGGCAAACACCCCCTCCCGCCGGGCCAGTTGCTGCTGCGCCTGTTGGATTTCTTCGTCGCTGACTGCCACCGCCAGCCCGTTACTTTCATACAATGTTTGCAGAATGAGCCGGTCGCCAAAACTCTTTGGCACACGCAAACCGGAAGCCCGCGTGTGAGCATTTTGCCAGAATTCACACGTCGCTTCGCGCTTTTCAAAAGCCGCCACCACCGGCGCGCAGCCGCTTGCCTGCACGGCCACCATGCGCGGCAGGTGTTCATCTTCCAGCCAGCCCAGCCGGCGCAGTTCACCAAACGCCTTCCAGATGGCCGCAAGTCCCATACCGCCGCCCGCCGGGTATACAATTACATCCGGCAAATGCCAGCCAAAGGCTTCGGCAATTTCATAGCCCATCGTCTTTTTACCTTCCATGCGGTAAGGCTCTTTGAAAGTCGAAACATCCAGCGCTCCGTTCTGCCGTGCAGCCTCAACCGAAAGGCGGGCCGCATCGCTGATCAATCCCTCCACCAGCGTTACCTGCGCGCCGACCACGCGGGATTCTTCGATATTGGCCGGCGGCGTATCGGCCGGCATGAACACTTGCGCCGGAATGCCGGCCCGCGCCGCGTAAGCCGCCAGCGCCCCGCCGGCATTGCCCGCGGTGGGTATGGTCAACCACCGCACGCCCAGTTCTCTGGCGCGCGAAACAGCCGCCGAAAGCCCGCGCGCCTTGAAGGTGCCGGTGGGGTTGATGCTCTCGTCCTTCAAATACAGTCGTTCAAGGCCAAAGTCTTCACCCAACCGCGGTAAAGGCAGGATGGGCGTATCCCCTTCCCCCAGTGTAACGATATGTGCTTCATCCTGCACCGGCAGCAACTCGTGCCAGCGCCACATCCCCTTGCGGCGAGTCTGAAATTGATCGCGGTGCAGGCAAGCCGCCGCGGCGTGCCAGTCATAACATGCCAGTAGCGGCGTCTGGCAGGCCGGGCAGAAGGTTTGCACCCGATTTGCCTCAAAATTCTGCCGACAGTGAGAACATTCCAGATGAGTGAGGTAAGAAAATGGGGTGGTCATCGGCCGGAGCGCAATCCTCTTTTCAGGTCAGATGGGCTAACCGCCTTTCGTAATTATAATCCGTCAGGCCTTTTCATTCTGGAAGTTTGGGGATAAGATTGGCGCGTTCAAATTTTTTGGAGAGCAAACCGGCCTACCATGAAACCCATCCTGCACATTCCACCTGCCCTGCGCCACCGCAACTTTACCCTGCTGTGGGCCGGCATGTTGATTTCGGTCTCCGGCTCACAAATGCAGTTGTGGGCTTTGTTCTGGCACATCCGCAACCTGAGCGACCAGCCCGTGGCCGTCAGCGGGGTGGGTGTGGCGCGCTTCCTGCCCATCCTGCTGCTTTCGTTGTTTGCCGGTCTGGTGGCCGACCGCCACAACCGCCGGCGGGTGATGCTGACCACTCAATCCCTGATGATGCTCACCGCACTGGTGCTGGCGGCACTGACTGCCTTCGGCATCATTCAATTATGGCACATCTACCTGCTCACCGCCCTGCAAGCGGCTGCCATCGCTTTCGATACACCGGCGCGGCAGGCATTGATTCCCAACCTGCTGCCTAAACAAGACCTGCCCAGCGCATTCAGTCTCAATTCCATTGCCATGACCACCGGCTCCATTGTGGGGCCGGCACTCAGCGGCGTGGTCATTGCCTATGCCGGGCAGGAATTCACCTACCTCTTCAATGCGCTTTCGTATCTTGCGGTGATCGGGGCCCTGCTTGCGATGAAGGAAGTGCCGCAGCAGCCCGCCCAAACCGCCGCCGCACGCGGCATGGATTGGGCGGCCATCCGGCAGGGCATTCGCTTCATCCTCAACTCGCCGATTATCCTGTCCTCCATGCTGCTCGACTTTCTGGCCACCTTCTTTTCCTCGGCCAACACACTGCTGCCGTTCATCGCGCAGGATATTTTACGGGTCGGCCCGGTGGAATACGGCTGGCTGGCCGGTGCTCAATCCATCGGTGGCATTTTGGCCGGGCTTGCCCTCTCTCAGCGCAGCAACCTGAACCGGCAGGGTATCATTTTGCTCAATGCGGTGCTGGTGTTCGGCGCGGCAACCATTGTTTTCGGCATTTCGCGCTGGTTCTGGCTGACCTTCCTCGCGCTGGCGCTAATCGGCGCTGCCGATGCTGTTTCCACCGTGCTGCGCAACACCATCCGTCAATTGCAGACGCCGGATGCCCTGCGCGGGCGGATGGTGAGTATCAACCAGATTTTCTTCATGGGCGGGCCGCAGCTGGGTGAAATTGAGGCCGGCGTGGTTGCGCAGGCTTTCGGCGTGCCGGCGGCCATCATCAGCGGCGGACTGGGCTGTATTCTGGCCGTGGGGCTGGTCAACTGGCGCTGGCCGCAGCTGCGCCGCTTCAACGGGGATGAGCCCGTGCTGGCCGGCGCCGCCAGCACGGCCGATTGACCGGTCATTTGTCCCATTCAGCCGTCTGCTTCTGCAATAAAGAAGCCGTTTTTTTCGCTTTGCATTCCGAGTAACACAAAGCACCTTGCCGTCATTGCGAACCTCGGTCAGGCGGCGCGGCGCTCTCCCGCAAACCCGACTCGGAAGCCCCTCCCCGCCACCGGGCAAGTGGAAAAGTACGCGAAGAAATTAAAAATAAATTCGATGCAGATAATCCGCAACCGAAACGAAGATTCTTCGTTAAAATGATTATAACGAGGGGGTCACACCCATTCAGATAAGGAGCTTCCCATGTTTAACGACTTAAAATTTTGTCAATTCTGCGGCGCGCCGCTGGAAGCGGATATGAAAGTCTGTGCCGGCTGCGGTCAGCCGGTAGGCGGCAGCGGTTCGCCGATGGAGTACCTGCAAAGCACGCCCGAACCCGCCCCGCCCCCCACCCCGCCTGCC